>JACPVR010000030.1 GCA_016197405.1 Mycobacterium sp. | reverse complement strand
TAACCGTCGCCGAACAGGCCCCACCGAAGCACACAGGAAAAGCTGGGCAGACCAGCGGCTACATCCTGCCCACCCCACAAACCGCCGTCAGAATCACCGTCGAACCACACCACTCAAGTCAGTCCACGGATTGAGGCTAAGAACAGCTACGGTCAGGCTGTGAAGAAGACTGCGGCGCTGGCCGTCCTGCTCGCGCTGGTGGCCGGCTGCCAATCGGCTGACCACAGCGCCGCCCCTCCGGTCTCCGACCAGCCGCCGCCGCTCGTTCCGGCACTGCCGCTGCCGGACAACGCCGTCGACAACGCGGTCGCCAAGCTCGACGGTATCGCCGAGGAGCTCATGAAGTCCTCCGGCATCCCCGGTATGGCGGTCGCCGTGGTTCACGGCGGAAAGACGGTCTACGCCAAGGGGTTCGGCGTCAAAGATGTCCGTGCCGGCGACGAGGCGACCAACAAGGTCGATACCGACACGGTATTCCAACTGGCCTCGTTGTCGAAACCGCTTGCGGCCTCGGTGGTGGCCCATCAGGTCGGCGTCGGCGCCATCAGCTGGGACACCCCGCTGGTCGAGAAACTGCCGTGGTTCGCGCTGTCAGATCCGGCGGTGACGAAGATGGTGACCGTCGGCGACATGTTCTCCCACCGCTCCGGATTGCCCGACCACGCCGGCGACAAGCTCGAAGACCTCGGCTTCGATCGCCGCTACGTACTGGACCGCCTGCGCCAGCTGCCGCTTGACCCGTTCCGGATCTCCTATGCCTACACCAACTTCGGGCTCACCGCGGGCGCAGAGGCGGTCGCTGCCGCAGCCGGCAAGACGTGGGAACAGCTCAGTGACGACGTGCTCTACGGTCCGCTGCAGATGACGTCGACGAGTTCGCGCTTCGCCGACTTCCGGGGACGCCCCGACCGGGCGGTGGGTCATATCCGCATCGACGGCAAGTACGAACCGCTCTTCGAGCGCGATGCCGACCCGGAGGCACCGGCAGGCGGGGTGAGCTCCTCGGTCGACGATATGACGCACTGGTTGACGATGCTGTTGGCCAACGGCGGCTACGGCGGTCACCAGGTCGTCGACGCCAAGGCGCTGTTACCCGCGCTGAGCCCGCAGATCGTGTCGAGTCCACCGACGGAGCCGGCGATGCGCTCCGGGTTCTACGGCTTCGGATTCAACGTCGGCACCACGTCGGCGGCCCGGACCCAACTCAGCCACTCCGGCGCGTTCGAACTGGGTGCCGGGACCAACTTCGTCGTCATCCCTTCGGCCGATGTCGCGATCGTGGCGCTCACCAACGCCACCCCGTCCGGCATCCCGGAGACGCTGACCGCGGAGTTCGCCGATCTGGTGCAGTTCGGCAAGGTGCGTGAGGACTGGCGCACGTTGTACCGCAACGCCTTCGAATCGATGGATGCCCCGGTGGGCGCGCTGGTCGGCAAGGCGCCTCCAGCTGATCCGGCACCTGCGGCACCACTGCCCACCTACGTCGGCACCTATCGCAACGACTTCTGGGGCCCGGTCACCGTCAGCGAGCGGGATGGCCGGCTGGGCATCGCATTGGGCCCCAAAGCCGAGTTCTGGCCGCTGACGCATTGGGACGGAAACACCTTCACCTTCAGCTTCATCAGCGAGAACGCCCCGCCCGGATCGGTCTCCACGGCTAGGTTCGACGGGGACAAGGTGACGCTGGAGTACTACGACGCCGACGGAAAGGGAGCATTCTTCCGATGAGCGTGGCGCTGGTGACCGGGTTGACCGATGCCGAGGTGGCACAGCGGGTCGCCGAGGGCAAGACCAATGACGTACCCACCCGGGCGGCGCGCAGTGTCTCCGAGATCATCCGGGGCAATATCTTCACCCGCATCAATGCCATCCTCGGTGTGCTGTTCCTCATCGTGCTGGCCACCGGTTCACTGATCAACGGTCTGTTCGGGCTGCTCATCATCGCCAACAGCGGTATCGGCATTATCCAGGAGCTGCGCGCCAAACAGACACTGGACAAGTTGGCGATCGTCGGGCAGGCCAAACCGAGTGTGCGGCGCCAGTCCGGAACCCGGGCGCTCCCGCCGAACGAGGTGGTGCTCGACGACATCATCGAACTCGGCCCCGGTGATCAGATCGTCGTCGACGGTGAAGTGGTCGAGGAGAGCAACCTCGAAGTCGACGAATCCTTGCTGACCGGTGAGGCCGACCCGATCGACAAAACCACTGGCGCTCAGGTCATGTCGGGCAGTTTCGTGGTGGCCGGCACCGGCGCGTACCGGGCCACCAAGGTGGGCCGGGAGGCCTACGCCGCCAAGCTGGCGGAGGAGGCCAGCAAGTTCACCCTGGTGAAATCCGAACTGCGCAGCGGTATCAACCAGATCCTGCGCTTCATCACCTACCTGCTGTGGCCCGCCGGACTGCTCACGATCTACACCCAGCTGTTCACCACCGGGGTCGGCTGGCGCGAGTCGGTGCTGCGAATGGTCGGGGCCCTGGTGCCGATGGTGCCCGAAGGGCTGGTCCTGATGACCTCGCTGGCATTCGCGGTCGGCGTGGTGCGCCTCGGCCGGCGTCAATGCCTCGTCAACGAATTGCCCGCCATCGAGGGACTGGCCCGCGTCGACGTGGTGTGTGCCGACAAGACCGGCACACTGACCGAGAACGGAATGCGGTTCTCCGAGCTCAAAGCGCTTGCCGCCGAACCAGACCCCCAGCTCGTCACCGATGCGCTGGCGGCGTTGGCCGCCGACGATCCCCGGCCCAACGCCTCGATACAGGCCATCGCCGAGAGCTACGACACCTCGCCGGGATGGACCACGACGGCCGTCGCACCGTTCAAATCGGCGACCAAGTGGAGTGGCATCTCCTATGGCGAGCATGGCAACTGGGTTATCGGCGCCCCGGACGTGTTGCTCGATCCCGGCTCCGCGGCGGCCGCCGAAGCCGAACGGATCGGATCCCGCGGACTTCGGGTGTTGCTGCTGGGCTCCTCGGATCGCTCCGTCGACGCACCCGACGCGCCGGGCGACCTCACCCCGGTGGCGCTGGTGGTGTTGGAGCAGAAGGTCCGCCCCGATGCTCGCGATACTCTGGAATACTTTGCCGAACAGCAGGTTTCGGTCAAAGTGATCTCCGGTGACAATGCGGTGTCGGTGGGCGCGGTGGCCGGATCGCTCGGTTTGCACGGTGAGACCATGGATGCCCGTGAGCTGCCGGCCGAGCCGGAAGCGCTTGCCGACACACTCGCGGAATACACCACGTTCGGGCGGGTGCGCCCCGATCAGAAACGCTCGATGGTGCATGCACTGCAGTCGCGCGGTCACACCGTGGCGATGACCGGTGACGGTGTCAACGATGTGTTGGCACTCAAGGACGCCGATATCGGGGTCGCAATGGGCTCGGGTAGCGCGGCCTCTCGTGCGGTCGCTCAGATCGTGTTGTTGGACAACAAGTTCGCCACTCTGCCGTACGTGGTCGGCGAGGGACGCCGGGTCATCGGCAATATCGAGCGGGTATCGAATCTGTTCCTGACCAAGACCGTCTATTCGGTGCTGCTGGCGCTGCTCGTCGGTATCGCCGGTGTGGGGTCGAAGATCTTCCACTACGACCCGCTGCTGTTCCCGTTTCAGCCGATCCACGTGACCATCGCCGCCTGGTTCACCATCGGCATACCGGCATTCGTGTTGTCACTGGCGCCCAACAACGAACGTGCGCACACCGGTTTCGTACGTCGGGTGATGTTCGCCGCGCTGCCGTCGGGTCTGGTGATCGGCATCGCGACATTCGTGTCGTATCTGCTGGCCTACGAGGGCCATGACGCCCCGGTCCCAGAGCAGAACCAGGCGTCCACTGCGGCACTGATAACGCTGCTGATGGGTGCCCTGTGGGTGTTGGCCACCGTCGCACGTCCCTATCAGTGGTGGCGGATCGCGCTGGTGGCTGTCTCCGCCCTGGCCTACGTCGTGATCTTCGCCATCCCGCTGGCCCGGCAGAAGTTCATGCTCGATGTGTCCAACACCCCGGCCGTGCTGACGGCGCTGGTCATCGGTCTGGTCGCGGCGGCCGCGATCGAAGCCCTGTGGTGGCTGCAGGGCCGGTTCACCGGCGAGCCCAAACGGTTGTGGCGAACCTGACAAGATCGCCAGCGCGGTCACCCGGCGATGGTATGAAGGGGTTCGGGGTTGTCACCGACGAGAGGTGGGGATATGTCATTCCTGGACAAGGCCAAGGATCTGGCGGCCAAGAACGCCGACAAGGTCGAGCAGATCATCGACAAGGCCGGCGATATCGTTGACCAGAAGACCGCGGGCAAATACGCCGACACCGTCGACAAGGTGCAAGAGGCTGCCAAGAAGGCGGTCGACAAGGGCAATCCGCCGACCTGATCTAATTTCTAGCCATGGCGAAGTTATCTCTTTCGGTGGATGTACCGCTGCCCCCGGAACAGGCCTGGGCGCACGCATCCGATCTGTCCCGGTTCAAGGAGTGGCTGACGATTCACCGTGTGTGGCGCAGTCCGCTCCCCGAGACCCTGGACAAGGGCACCACCATCGACTCCATCGTCGAGGTCAAAGGCATGCTCAACCGGGTGCAGTGGACCATCGTGCACTTCAAGCCCCCGCACGCCATGACGCTCAACGGTGACGGTCGCGGCGGCGTGAAGATCAAGTTGATCGCCAAGGTCGAGCCCAAGGGCGACGGCAGCAAGGTGACCTTCGACACCCACCTCGGCGGGCCGGCGCTGTTCGGCCCCATCGGCATGGTGGTGGCCGGTGCGCTCAAGGGTGATATCCGGCAGTCGCTGGACAACTTCGTCAGCACTTTCGCGCCTGCCTGA
Organism: Mycobacterium sp.; assembly: GCA_016197405.1. GTDB lineage: Bacteria > Actinomycetota > Actinomycetes > Mycobacteriales > Mycobacteriaceae > Mycobacterium. Next base: position 139,958 of record JACPVR010000030.1, on the reverse strand, counting down.
TGCCAGGTGTCGCAGGCCGGCTCGAATCCCTGATCCGCGATATCGCGGGTGTCGATCTGCCAGTTGGGCTGCGCGCCTGGGACGGTAGTGCAGCCGGTCCGCCCGACGGGCCCGTGCTGGTGCTGCGCAACCGCCGGGCTCTGCGCCGATTGCTCTGGGCGCCGGGTGAACTCGGGCTGGCCCGGGCGTATGTCACGGGCGATCTCGACGTCGAGGGTGATCTGGCGGACGGTTTCCGGCGGGCCTGGCGGGCTGCGCCGCGAGCCCGGGTGGCGCTGGGAGCCGGTGAGCGGGTCCGGGCCGCCGCGGTGGCCCTGCGGCTCGGGGCCGTCGGGCCGCCGCCCGCCCCACCCATGTCCGAGGCCCGGTTGTCCGGGCGGCTGCACACCCGGGGCCGTGACCGGGCCGCCATATCGCACCATTACGACCTGTCCAACGAGTTCTATCACCTGCTGCTCGACGAGCACATGGCGTACTCGTCGGGCTATCACGACCTCGACTCGGATACCGAGACGCTGCACGAGGCGCAGACCGCCAAACTGGATCTGATCTGCCGAAAACTGCGGCTGCGGCCGGGGATGCGACTGCTCGACGTCGGTTGTGGGTGGGGTGCACTGATCCTTTACGCGGCAGCCAATTACGGCGTGCACGCCACCGGGATCACGCTGGCCGCCGAGCAACGAGCTTTCATCGCCGAGCGGGTCGCCGAACGCGGGCTGACCGAGTCTGTCGAGGTACATCTGCGCGACTACCGAGAGTTCGGTGAATCACCCGAATTCGCAGGAAGTTTCGACGCGGTGAGTTCTATCGAGATGGGTGAGCACGTCGGCGAGGAACACTATCCGGTCTACGCCTCGATAATGTTCGGCGCCCTCAAACCGGCAGGCAGGCTTCTCCTGCAACAGATGTCGCGTCCACTGGGTACCGCGCCGGGCGGGGGAGCGTTCATCGAGCGCTATATCGCGCCGGATATGCACATGCGGCCGCTGTGGCAGACCATGCGGTATCTGCAGAACGCCGGCTTCGAGATCCTCGGCGTGGAGGCGATGCGCGAGCACTACGTGCGCACCGTCGACGGCTGGCTGGCGACCTTCGAGGAGCGCTACGACCAGTTCGTCGCGCTGGTCGGTGAAGAGGTTGCCCGGGTATGGCGGCTCTACCTGGTCGGCGGCGGACTCGCATTCGAGCAGGGCCGGATGGGTGTCGACCAGATTTTGGCTGCCCACCCCGCAGACTGACGCACCTGCTCGAAAACAACTCCGCGAGCGTGCGGTAGTGCTCGGCCAAAGCCGTTGACCGTGCGAGTCGGGTCCGGGGAACGCCTGGCCATATTGCGGACCCGAGGGTGCGGGCCGGTCGATCCCGTCGATCCGCAACGATGCGGTGACAGCACAGACGGTGACGGCTCATTGTTTCGATCTCATTCGAGAAGGCAAGTGCGCGTTCGAATTCGGATCTCGGCGTAATCAGCGCGAAATCGGTCACGACCGTGCTGTCGAAATCGGTGCGATGCGCCCGAGTCGGCGTCAGCGTCGAATAACCGACGCGATCTTCGATCGACCCTGCTGGGCCTGGCCGGTCCCAGCGCCCCGTGCGGCCGCGCAACCTGGCGACGGATTTTCACGCACCCGGCCAAGGGGTGGACGGGAAGGGTGCCAGGGTTGAATCGTATCCGTCGGGCGTCCTCGAGGCGGTATGTCACTGCACTGTTCGCCAGGTCGTTCGTGACGATCGGGCGATACGGCGCATATCGAGATCAGATCGTTTTGGTCTAAGCCGCTGAACATTTCGGTGCTCGGAAATGTCCGGGCGACAGGGGGCGCCGGTCGAGCGCATCGCGGCCGAATCCAGATCCGGCACGCATCCCGACCGATCCAAGCCGCCGACTCCACCTCCGGTCCTCGCCTTTTCCATCGGGCACCGCATTTCGGCGGACAACCCCACACCGGGGAGGGTCGCAAGTCGTGGAGCGCCGATAGGACGTGACACCGCACACAACTAGGGCTTGACAGTGAGGGCACTCACATCAAATACTCAACGCGTACGTCGGATATCTGTCGTATACGTCAAACAACGTGTCGGGGGTGTCCATGTCAGTCGTTGCGCAGTTGTCGCGGGTCGCCCGTGACCGATGGCCTGTCGCCCGAAAGCTCTCATGAGCACCCACGGCGCACCCACCAAGAGACGGAGAACATCGTGAGGCACTTGTCGTCTGGGACCCGCACATTGCGGCGGTTGCTCGTCGAGCCGTCCGCGGCACGACGACACCCCGTGTGGGTGATCGCCCTCGGGATGGTTCTCGCGGTCGTTCTCGGGATGGCGTCGACGTTCGTCGACGAACCTCGTGCGCAGGCGGACGAGAGTCGATATCTGGAGTTCTATACTCCGCCCGATCCACTGCCGGCGGGTCAGCCCGGAGATGTAATACGGAGCGAGCCTTCGCGTTTGGTGCTAGAGCCCTCGGGCCAACTGGGCGCCTTCGTCGGTACCGGGACCCGGATCATGTACCGCAGTACCGATGCGCAGGGCAATCCGGTCGCGGTCACCGGCACCTACATCGAGCCCGACGTACCGTGGCCCGGAAACGGGCCGCGACCGCTGCTGGCCTACGCGACCGCCCCCTACGGGATGGGAGAACAATGCGCGCCGTCGCGACTGTTCAACCAGGGGATTCATGCATCCCTGCAAACCGGATTCGACCTGATGTTCAACGTCGAGGAGGGCTTCATCGCGACCCTGCTGGCCCGCGGGTTCGCCATCGTTGTCACCGATGGTGTCGGTTCAGGGGTGCACGGACCCCAATCGCCGCAGTTTCTGAACCGGATGGCAGGCGGGCACGCCCTCATCGACGCAGCCCGCGCCGCGATGAAATTACCCGGCACCTCCCTGGATCCGCACGGCCCGGTCGCATTCTGGGGCTGGCTGGCCGGCGGACACGCTGCACTGTCCGCGGCCGAGTTGGCCGCCGGATACGGACCAGAACTGAATGTCGTGGGCACCTACGCTGCGGCCACCCCGACCAATCTCGCTGACATGCTGCCTGGAATCGACGGCAATTTCCTGGCCGGCGCGACCGGGTTCGTCCTGCGCGGGATCATGGCGTCCTACCCCGAAACCGAACAACCCATTCGTGACGTCCTCACGCCACGGGGGTTGGAGATGCTCGACAACACCGGCCGTCAATGCCTGATGCAGACCGGAATCGACTACATGTTCCGCCATCTGCAATTCTGGTTCAAAGGCGATGTCTTCGAGATGGCGAAGAACGACCCGTTCAAGACCATTCTGGGCGCACAGCAGCTCGGCAACGAAAAGCCCACCGGGCCGGTGTACTTCACCCACAACAGGTGGGATCCGTTCGGTCCTTATCAGTCGGCGCTGAACACGGCCCGCGCCTACTGCGCCATGGGCGCCGACGTCACGTTCTGGACCAACGAGCAACCACCGTTGTTCAACAAACTGGACGTCAACGCCATGCTGCCGGTCTTCGTCGACGGCGAACGAAGCATGGCGTGGGTGACCGACCGGTTCAACGGCGTGCCCACCGCCCCGAACTGCGGCGATCTGTGACGGAGTGAGGGTTCCGACGGTCGACGGGGACTGCTGCGTCCTCGGCGTGGGGCGCCCAGCATGACCTTCGACCAGGCCTGTTGCGGCTATTCTGCGGGTATGCCCTCTGCGCGCAGCTCCCGACAGGCCGACGGCCGGGCACGGAGCCAACCACGCAAGCCGCGCGATGCCGCGCCCGAAGCCGAACCTGTCCCGCATGTCGTCACGGCGAAACCCAGCACCACCCGGCGTGAACTGGTCGAGCAGCGGATCATGGAAGAGGCCACTCAGCTGTTCGCCGAGCGCGGGTTCGCCGCGACCAGCCTGGGAGACGTCGCCGAGGCCGCCGGACTGACCCGCCCCGCGATCTACCACTACGTCGCCAACAAGGACGAACTGCTGGCGCGACTGGTCCACGAGAAGACCGAGGAGCCCGCGATCCTGCTGCGCCTCATCAACGAGCGCACCGACCTGGGCCCCACCGAGAAGTTGAGGACCATGGCCACCGAGATCGCCCGCGGCCAAACACAATCCCCCGCGCGGTTTCGACTGTTGGTTCGCTCGGAAGCTGAACTACCCGAACAGATTTCCGAGGTGTATCAACAGAGCCGACGCAACGTCCTGCAAGAATTCGTGCGCGTCATCGACGACGGTATCGCCGCTGGCGTGTTTCGGCCGGTGGACCCTCGCATCGCAGCCCTCGGCGTGATCGGGATGCTGAACTGGATCGCGTGGTGGCACCACCCGAGTGCGACCGACGGTGACCGGGTAATCGAGCAACTCGCCGACATGGCAGTCCACAGCGTCCTGCACGAACGGGACGGCACCCATTACGACAGCGGCCCTCTGCGCGCCATTGCCGCGCTGCGGAACAACCTGGACTATCTCGAGCGCCAATTCGGCGGAGGATCAAAGGGGTAAGTCTCGCAGCCGACCGTCCGCCAGGCGGCTCAGTACCTCGCGGCGAGCCAGTTGCCGATGTCGACCGCGGCGAGTGACGCGCCGGTGGGTTCGCCCGGATGCAGCGACCCGCCGAAGTGGGTACCGGCCACCTGGGTGTGCGTTTTGTCGGTGGCGCCGAGTGCACCGACCATCGCGCGAGCGTCATGTGGGAAGCACGCCTGGTCGCCGGTGAGTTCGACGAACAGCGTCGGGGCACGAACGCCAGGCGCGCATCGCAGGAAGTCGGCGTTGGAGGTATTGGCCGACCAGGTGGACAACCACGCGTCCGGGGTGGCGAACCGGCCGAAGCCGATCAGGCCGTAGTTCGTCAGATCGGGACGTCGCCCGAACAGCGACCCGTAGGGCCGGTCGTTGGGGTCCAGCGACAGGTCGGTGAAGCGCAGGTCCGCGTCGGTGCGGTAGACCGTCAACACGCGCGGCGCGAGCGCGGCGCGGCGGTCGGCGGGGTCGGCCGAGGACTTGAATCGCCGACGCGCCGCATCGGCGTCGGCGGCCCGGGTCCGTGCCTCGGCGTCGATGCGGGCGATGCGGGCCCGCTGCGCCGCCCGGTAGCGGTCCACGAATTCGGCCGGGTACGCCGAGGGAGTTGGGGCCGGACGATAACCGTTGGCTTCGGAGAAAGGATCCAGCGTCGGATCGACGCTCAGGGGGTCGGTTTCGTCGCTGAGCGACGGGTCGATGAGGCGTGCGAGGAGCTGTCCCTGCCCGGGGTGTGGCGCCATGAATACAGCACCATGGGGTACCGGCATATCGGCGGACGGCAGATCGACGGGGCGTCCCGACGGTGACGCGGTCAGCCGTTGCTCTGGTGACAGGCCGGCTTGCTGGTGATAGAACGCCAACAGCGTGCCGCCACCTGAATGGCCGAGGGTGATGCGGTGGCCAAATCCTCTGTCGCGCAGGAATACCTGGCCGGCGGCGACGTCGAGGAGGGCCTGCTCGTGGATGAGATTGACGTCGTTGTTGGTCGACCGGGTGCCTTGGGTCCACACGGCGTAGCCGCGTGCCACCAGTTCGGGGACCAGGACGTGGTGGGTGAGGTCTTGCCGGGGATGCATCAGCGTGACGACGGTGTCGCTTCCCGGCAGCATCCGCAGTACACCGCTCACCGTGGCTCCGTCGGAGGTCGTCAGTTCGTGTGCCGTGGTGATGGTGTCGGTGGGCAACCCGGCGGCGGTGAGGTAGCGGCCCGCGCCGAGCCGGGTGGTGGGGGCGGGTGTGTTCACCGGGCCTCCAGTCGCATCGCGTCCTTGTCCCACTGGGTGATCACCGCGTCGATCAACCCGGCGACGCTGCTGTACCAGACGGCATGTCGGCATCCCGTGGCGCGGCGGTCGATGACGATCGGTCCGGGCGCACTGATCTTGAAGTACGGTCCGACGCGATCGACGGTGACGGCGGGACTCTTCCCTGCCTCCACCATGACGGGGATGTTCTCCGGAACGTCGAGCACGAAAAGCGCGGTCACGAGACGCCCCCGGTCGTGGTGGTCGTGGCGTGTTGGCGCTGCCATTGATCGGCGCGCTCGACGATGAGTTCGGCCTTGCGGACCAGAAGCGCGTCCATCGAGGGTGCCGGACCGGAGGCGACGTCGATCAGGGCGTCGATGGTGAGGTTGGCGTCGAGGTCTTCCTGCGGGGTGACCTGTCGCAACGCGCGCGTGATCTCGATCATGTAGCCGTTGGGGTCGTGGGTGTAGATCGATTCGATGGTTTCGTGCTGGACCTGCATCTCCACGGGCCATTCGCTGGCGTCGAGTCGGCGCCTGTAGTCGAGCAGGTGCTGTTCGCTGTCGACGTGAATGGCGAGGTGGCGTGAGCGAATGAACCACACGGGCACGGTTTCGTCGAACCGGGAGTAGGCGTCGCCCTGGGGGCCTCCGGCGAACGGTTCGAGCCCGAAATAGTAGAAGAACGCGAGCCGGTCGTCGTTGCCGATGTCGAAGAAGAAGTGGATGAAGTCGGGGTGTTTGTCCGGACCCCACCCGGCGGCGCAGATGGAATGCACCACCGGGAATCCCAGTGTGTCGCGGTAGAAACGGACTGTCGCCGCAGGATCGAAGGTGGGGTAGGCGACGTGGTCGACGCCGCGGACTAAATGTTGCGAATCGGACATGCGGTCCTCCTTGGGTGGGGTGGCGCGACGGGACGATCGTCAGGCGGGGATGGAGGCGAGATCGGCTCGCAGCAGACTGCCGGCGCCCTCGATGGTGACCGGCAGGTCCAGGCTGCGCAGCAGGCTGTACGCGCCGGCGGTGGCAGCCGAGAGCACAGGCAGCCCGAATTCACGTTCTGCCGGTTCGATCAGGTCCAGGGACGGCATTTGCACACAGCAGCTCAGCACCAGCGCATCGGCGCCGGCCAGCTCCATCGACCGGGCCGCCGCCATCACCTGCTCGCCGGGGATGCAGCCGACGTCGGCGTTGTCGGCGACTTCCAGCGCGCGCCAGTCGACGACGTCGAAGCCCTCGGCGACCAGGTAGTCCACGACCTGCTGCGCCAGGGGCTTCACGTAGGGGGTCACCAGCGCGATCCGCTTGGCGTCGAGCACGTCGAGTGCCTCGACCAGGGCGCCGGCGCTGGATCTGACTCGGGTGTGGGAGCCACCAGTCGCGAGTTGTTCGGCAACGGCAGCCTCGACGCGCCGGTGCTCACCCGGCCCGCCCACCATCACTGCCACCAGGCAGGCGTAGAGCAGCACGGCCGGGTCGGCGTCGGCGATCTCCATGATGCAGCGCTCTCGCTGGGCATTCATCGCCGCGAGCTGCTCGGGAGAGACCGTGTGCATGCGCATTCGGGTGGAGTGAAACGAAAAGCTCGACAGCGGATGCCGCGCCAGCAGGGCGGGCATCTCGGTTTCGACGGTGACGTTGGAACTCGGTACCACCAGTCCGATTCGATGCGGCGTGGTCATGTCGGTGTGGGCCTTCCCGGTACAACTACTTGACGTTTATGACGATTATTCAACACCTCTGAGTGTGCGAGTTTTGCGCCGTTTCGTCAACCATGGTCAGTCGCGTGCTCACGAACTGGATAATGGGGAATGGTGTGACTGTTGACACAGGCACCACTCGCGTCTAATACTCGACACAGGCGTTGACTCCGTTGGAGCAGTCGGGCCATTCAAGTGGAGGGACATCGACAGATGGCATACGTGATCGGCGTGGACGTCGGCGGAACGTTCACCGACGCCGTACTCGACGACGGCAACGGCATGGTGATCGCGGGCAAGGCTCCGTCGACACCACCGGACTACTCGACTGGCGTCATCGACGTCCTCGGTGTGTTGGCCCAACAGCTGGACCAGCCGGTCGAGGCCATGCTTTCCGCCACCCATCACATTGCGCACGGGACGACGTCCTCGCTGAACGCGCTGGTGATGAACCGCGTCCCCGACATTGGGTTCATCACCACCAAGGGGCACCGCGACTCCATCTTCATCATGAACGTCGAAGGTCGCTACCTCGGCCGCTCCACCGAGGAACTGCAGAACCCGCTCTGGCAGAGCAAGTCTCACGGCCTGGTACGCCAGCGGCACGCACTGGAGGTCACCGAACGGTTGGACCGTGACGGCCGAGTCGTGGTGGCACTCAACGAGGACGAGGTCCGCAACGCGGTCGCCACCCTGGTCGCCGACGGTATCTCCGCGATCGCGGTGTCGCTGCTGTGGTCATTCCGCAACCCGGCACACGAGCAACGCATCCGCGAGATCGCCCACGAGATCGACCCAGAGCTGTTCGTGGCCATCTCCAGCGAAGTATCGCCCCGTATCAGGGAATTCGCGCGCAACGCCACCACCATCATGAGCACGCAGATCGGACCGGGCCTGCGCGATTACCTCGGTCAGCTGGAGAGCAGACTTCGCGAGCTGGGCATGACCGGGCCCCTACTGGTGATGCAGAGCAATGGCGGCGCCGTCGCGGCGTCGGAGGCGCCGGGCAATGCCATCTCCACGGTCGGATCGGTACTGACCGGCGGGGTGGTCGGGGCGGTGTCGCTGGGCCGTCAACTCGGACACCGCAACATCATCGCCACCGATGCCGGTGGTACCACGTTCCTGGCCGGCCTCATCGTCGACGGTGAACCGGTCCGCTCCTCGACCACCGTGATCAACCATCACCCGATCAACGTCCCCACCCTGCAGGTGCACGCCATCGGTTCCGGCGGTGGGGCGATCGCCTGGCTCGACGCCGGCGGCAATCTGCAGATCGGTCCGCACAGTGCGCAGGCCGTCCCTGGGCCGGCGTGCTATGGCAACGGCGGGACCGAACCCACCAACACCGACGCCAACCTGGTGTTGGGCATCATCCCCGAGCGCGGCCTGCTCGGCGGGCGACGGACCCTCGACATGGGGCTGGCCCGCGAGGCGATCCGCACCCGGATCGCCGAACCCCTGGGGTTGACGGTCGAAGAGGCCGCGGCCGCGATTTACGAAGTCCAAAACGCCCAAACAGGTGACCTGCTACGCAAGACCGTCGTCGAAGCCGGCCACGACCCGCGCGAGTTCATCGTCTACGCGTTCGGCGGTTCGGGCCCCGCGCACTGTGGGTTCTACGCCCAGGAGATCGGGGTCACCGACGTCGTGGTGCCGCTCGGGCAGGTGGCATCGGCGTTCTCCGCCTACGGTCTGGCGTCCTCGGACATAGTGCTGGCCAAGGAGCTGTCGGATCCGGCTGCGATGCCGCTGGATCCCGCCCGCGTGCAACGCAATTTCGAGGGTCTGGAGGCCCAGGTCCGGGAGATGCTGGCCCGGCAGGGGTTGAGGTTCTCTTCCGTCGAGATCGAGCGGGAGATCGACATGCGCTACTCGATGCAGCTCGCCGAAGTTGCCACCCCCGTCCCCAACGACAGCCTGACCGCCGACGACGTGGCCGCCAGCGTCGAGGTGTTCGAGCAGCGTTACGCCGACCTCTACGGCAAGGACAGCGGATTCCGCGAGGCCGGCATCCAAGCCATCACCTACCGGGTGCGCGGCACCGGCGTGCTGCCGTTCTCGCCCACCCTGCCCGAGGTCAAGCAGGCTGACTCCGACGATGCGTCCGCGGCCCTGACCGGCACCCGCAAGGTGTGTCTGGGCGGGCGTGGTGGCTACGTCGACACCGACATCTACGAGTACACCAAGCTGCGCGCCGGGCACGTCCTGCGAGGGCCCGCGGTGATCGAGGTGCCCACCACCACCGTCGTGGTGCCCGCCGGCACGACTGGCACCGTCGACCGGCTCGGCAACCTGCACATCGCTGTCGACCAGACCTGAATCAGAGGAGAAGCCACCATGACTGCCCCCATTCCCGGCTCCGAGATCTTCTCCAGCCGACCGATCGACCCCGACACCCTCTCCCGCATGATCGGCGCGACGGTACCCACCCACACAGTCACCCAGGAGCAGATCGACGCCGTCGACCCGCTCACCTACGAGGTGATCCGGCACCGCCTGTGGTCGGTGACCGACGAGATGGGCGAAGCGCTCAAGCGCATGTCCGGTTCACCCATCGTCACCGACGCCAACGACTTCGACTTCGCCATCAGCGACGAACTCGGCCAAGAGGTGCAGGTCGGGCTGTACAACACCATGCTCGTCGGCGCGGTGGACCTCGCGATCTACTGGACCCTGCGCCACCGTTCCGAGAACCCCGGGATCGCCGAGGGCGACATGTTCCTGTGCAACGACCCGTGGGTAGGCGGCGGGCTGCACCAAAGCGACGTCATCGTCTATCAACCGGTCTTCCACGATGGCAAGTTGTTCGCCTGGACCAGCGCCATCTGCCACGAGCCCGACCTCGGAGGGTCGGGCCTGGGATCCTTCGACCCATCGGCCAAGGATGTGTTCTCCGAGTCCCTGCCCACCCCGCCCATCAAGGTGATGCGCAACCACGAAATCCAACGCGATGTCGCCGACGCCTGGATCCGACGCTCCCGAGTACCGATGCTGGTCGGCCTCGACCTGCGGGCCAAGATCGGCGCCAACACCGTGGGACGTACCCGGTTGACGTCGGTCATCGAGCAGTACGGTGCCGACACCGTCAAAGCGGTCATGAAGCGAATGATGAACGATGCCGAGACACGCCTGCGTCACAAGCTCACCGACCTCCCCGACGGCACATGGCGAGCCACCGGTTATCAGGATCAAAGCTCCGTCGGGGACCGCGCGGTCCACAAGATCACCGTCGCCATGACCAAGAACCACGATCACCTCACCTTCGATTTCACCGGCACAGACCCCCAAACCGGCGTCATCAACTGCACCTATGCCGGCATGCGAGGCGGGGTGATGCTGGCTTTGCTGCCGATACTGGCCGGAGACATCCCCTGGTCGGCCGGGGGCCTGATGCGGTGCTTCGACCTCGTCTCTGAGGAAGGCACCATCAACAACGCCACCTTCCCCGCCGCGGTCAGCCGCGGCCCCATCGGCCCGGCCTGGCTGACCGGCAACCTCATCGCCGAGTGCCTGGCCCAAATGCTGGACCAGCGCATCGAACTCGGCAAGAGTGTTCAGGCGTCCTGCTGCGGCACCTGGGACACCGCGGTCATCGCCGGCCTCGACGAACGCAACGATCAGAGCGTTCCCTTCCTCAACATCATGATGGAACCCATGGCCGGCGGATACGGTGCTCGCCCCGTCGCCGACGGCATGGACACCGGCGGCCTGTTCTGCATCCCGATGGGACGAATCCCCGACACCGAGATGACCGAGTTCCTGTATCCGCTGCTCACACTGTGGCGTCGCGAGGAGCCCGACTCCGGGGGTCCCGGCCGTATGCGGGGCGGGGTGAGCGCCTCGGTGGCCGTCACCCCCTATGGCAGCAGCCTGCCCATGGGGCTGGTCTTCGCCTCCGCAGGCAAGGCCGTGGCCCAGAACGGCGGTCTGGCAGGCGGCCAGCCCGGCAACACCGGATTGGAAATCCTCGCCCGTGATGCCGGTATCGCCGAGATGCTCGCCCAAGGCCGGCTGCCGGGCGACCTCGCCGATTTGGGGGGCACCCGTGAGATAGGCGCCTGCTACGCCGAAAGTTACCTCGCCCCAGGCGAAGTGCTCTACATGCACTGGCAAGGAGGCGGCGGCTACGGCGACCCGTTGCGCCGTGAACCCGCTGCCGTCGCCCGCGACGTCGTCAACGGCAAGGTCAGCGCCGAAGGTGCCCGCATCAACTACGGCGTTGTCGTCGCCGGGGGCGACGTCGACACCGCGGCCACCACCGCGCTGCGTGACGACATCCGCGCAGAGCGACGCAGCCGGTCCGACATCCCCCAGGCCCAGCAGGCGAACGTCCATCCCGAGACCGGCCGGCGCATCGACGACAACCTCGCCGAGATCACCATCGGAGATGCCCGCGTGATCGCCTGTGCGCACTGCGGCCGCCTGCTCGGCGACAGCAAGACCGGCCGACTCGATCTGGCCCGCTACGAGGGCCCTTCCACCGACGCCGGACCTCAGGTCACCTCCGACCCGGCCGAATACGTCGACACGCCCGTTGTTTTCCGGCAACTGTGCTGCCCGGGCTGCTGGACCGCCGTCTATTCCGGCATCGTTCCCGCCGATCACCCCGACCACCTCTCAGACCTGGCCCGACTGCTCCCGGCGGTCGCCGAGTGAACCCAGTGATGCCAGCGCACAGAGTCACGACGCCGTATGACTGGGACGGCCGACTCGTGCCCTATCCCGCCGATCGAGCCCACCACTACCGCCAGACCGGTCAATGGAGTGACGCCCCGACCAGCGCGCGCCTCCACGAGACCGCGCTGAGCCACGGCGAGCGGGTAGCGCTCGTCACCGCCGAGGCCACCTTGACCTACCGCCAACTCGACGAGCGCACCGACCAGGTCGCCGCTGCGCTCGCGAGCCTGGGGCTGCGCCGCCTGGATCCCGTCCTGTTCCAGGTCACCAACAAGGCCCAAGCGGTGATCGCCTGGTACGGATGTCTGAAGGCGGGCCTCATCCCGGTGGCCACCCTCGCCGCGCACCGCGCCCACGAAATCGGGCACATCAGCGCCAAGGTCGGCGCGGTGGCCCATATCGTCGAGGCCGGATTGAAGTTCGATCTGGTCGCCTTTGCCCACGACGTCGCCCGGGAGCATGCCACCCTTCGCCACGTTCTGACCATCGAGGCGCCGGTGGCCACCGCCGGCACCACCCGCATCGAGGACCTGGGAGTCGAGGTCGACCCGGCCACCGCTCGCGCTCTGGTCGAATCGGTCGAAGCCCGCACCGATCCTGGTGACGTCGCGGTCTTCCAACTCTCGGGCGGGACCACGGGTGTGCCCAAGGTCATCCCACGAATCCACGCGGAGTACTGGAACAACGCGTTGTTCTACGCCCAAGCCCTGGGCTGGACCCCCGAAACCAAAGTGGCGCACCTGATTCCGCTCATCCACAACGCCGGCATCTCCTGCGCCCTGCACGCGGCCCACGCCGTCGGCGCCACCCTGGTGGTGGCGACACCGGATGCACCGTCGGCATTCGACTTGATGGCCCGTTATGAGGTGACCGATGCACTGTTCGGACACGGCCACTACCAGGCGGTGCAGCGGTCCGAGTTCGACAAAGTCCGCCGCACGCTACGCAGGGCCATCCTGTCCGGCGCCAAGGTCAGCCAGGACCTGTTCCGCCGCGTCGACGACGGCGAGCACCGTTGGGCGGGACAGCTCTTCGGCATGTCCGAGGGCCTGTTCACGGTCACGCCGCTCGATGCCCCGGAGGTCGCCCGCAGGGAGACCGTGGGGGTGCCCGTCGCCCCGTCGGATGAGGTGAAGATCCTCGATCCATCCAGTGAGCGGGAAGTTCCCGCCGGCATGGTCGGCGAATTGTGTTGCCGCGGGCCGTACACGATCCCGGGCTACTTCGATGCGGCCGAGCACAACGCGATCGCCTTCACCTCGGACGGCTTCTACCGCACGGGCGATCTGGCATCGATCCGCGATATCGACGGACGCGGCTATGTGTGCATCGAGGGGCGAATCAAGGACCTGATCAACCGCGGCGGGGAGAAGATCAACGCCGAGGAGATCGAGGTACTGCTGCTTCGGGATCCCCGTATCGCCGCTGCCGCAGTGGTCGCCATGCCGGATCTGCGCCTCGGTGAGCGCGCCTGTGCCTACCTGGTCTCGGCCGACGGTACCGAGCTGACCATGCCGCAGGTGCAGTCGCACCTCGACGATCTCGGAGTCGCCAAGTACAAATGGCCCGAACGGTTGCAGTGGACCGAAGCCCTGCCGCTGACCAACGTCGGAAAGATCGACAAGAAACGGTTGCGAGCCGACATCGCGGGACTGCTGGAAGACGAGGCTTCGAGATCAGTTGCGCGAGTAATTGATTCGGTCGATAGCGGCGCGTTGGCACACGAAAGGCATCACGCATGAAGTTGAAGACGATCGCCGTCCTGGGGGGTGGCCCTGGCGGTCTGTACGCGGCACGGTTACTCAAGCTGAGCCATCCTGACGCCCAGGTGACCTTGTATGACCAGGGAGTGCCGGAGAAGACATTCGGGTTCGGTGTCGGTTTGGCCTCGCGCACCCAACGCAACCTGCGATTGGCCGACACCGCGTCGCTCGACGCGATCGTCGCCGCATCGCATCCGCACGACATGTCCATGCGGGTCGGCAATCAGCACGCACAGCTTGCTCACGGCGAGTTGCTTGCCATCGGACGAGCCACCCTACTGGGCGTGCTGCAACGCTTCGCGCACGACGTCGGGGTTCAACTGCGGTTCGACGAGCGACGCTCTGTGGCCGACCTCGACGCCGATCTGATCGTCGCCGCCGACGGGATCAACAGCACCACCCGCACTGAACTGGCCGACGACTTCAAGCCCGATATTGCCGAGGGGCAGGGTTTGTACCTCTGGTGTGGCACTGAATTCGCTTTGCCGAGTGCGGTATTCACCCCGGTCACCACCGAGCACGGGTCATTCGTCGCCCACGCTTACCCGTACGCCGCCGACCGCAGCACCTTTTTGATCGAGACCGACGAATCAACCTGGCGACGAGCAGGATTCGATCGAACCACCCGTGACACGCCGGTGACGCAGACCGACCAGGCCTCGCTCAACTACCTCCAGGAGGCCTTCTCCGAGGCACTGCACGGGCATCGGTTGATCGGCAACCGCACGCGCTGGATGCGGTTTCGCACCGTGCACTGCGGCACTTGGCACACCGGCAACGTGGTACTGCTCGGAGACGCGGCCCACACCGCCCACTACTCCATCGGCTCGGGAACCAAATTGGCGATGGAGGACGCCATCGCGCTCGACCGCGCGATCGTGGCCGCGGGCACCCTCGACGAGGCGTTCGACGCCTATGAACAGGATCGTCGTCCCGCAGTCGACCATTTGCAGTCGATCGCCTTACGCTCGATGCTGTGGTGGGATTCGTTCCCCGACCGCATGACCGAGATGCCGGTCGAGCAGTTGATGATCGCGTACATGACACGCGCCGGCAAGGTCAGCCTGGAACGCTTCGCCGAATCGGCTCCGCGCATCGCGCGCAGGGGAGTGGCCGCCTATGCCGGCGTCAGCGAGGACGATGTTCCCCCGTCGAGCGACCTGGTCGACTGGATCCTCGAACGGCCGTTAATTCATGGCTCAGGTCGGTTCGACGGCCGAGTAGTTCCCCACATGATCGGCACCGAGCCCACCACGCGTCGCATCGACGTCGGGGCCGCCGCAGCTTGGGGGGACGGCGCGGACCGGCTGCTCGGTGGGTTGCCGCCGGCCGAGATCTACTTGCTCGTCGGGCCGGCAGATCGCGAATCCCTGCTCAACCGCTTCGATTTCGCCGAACGTGTGCGGCGTGCCACGGCATCGCTGGTGGTGGTCGACGTGCCGAAGGATCAACGCGCAGACGCAGCGGCCGCGCTGGTCAGTCAACGGGTTGACCTGGTCACCCTGTCCGACTGAATCGCCGATGCTCGTGCAGACTGCGAGCGCCCAGGCTTGACTTGTGAGCTACCGGACGGGCAGATCCGCCACTACTCGCTCTGCCCTCACGATCCGGCGGGCCGGGCTCAGGGCAGCGGCACCGACCACACCAGCCGGGTGCCGCTCGTACCGGCGGAGCCGATATCGAGCCCGCCGCCGCACTGCCGGGCCCGGCTGGCGAGGTTGGACAGTCCGCTGCGGGTGGTGTCGGGTGAGAAGCCACCGCCGTCATCGGTCACGGTGATGGTCAGGTCGTCGTCGACGGCCACCGTCACCGACACCGTGGCCGCGCCTGCGTGCCGGACCACATTGCTGACCGCCTCGCGCACCACGGCCTCGGCATGATCGGCAAGCGAAGCGTCGACCACCGAGAGCGGTCCGCTGACGTGCAGTGACGGGCGCACCGGCGAATCGGCGGTCATCTGCGCCACGGCCTGCTCCAGGCGCTGGCGCAGTCGGGTGACGCTGCCGCCGTGCAGATCGAATATCGCGGTCCGGATCTCCTGTACGACGTCTTGGAGATCGTCGAGCGCGCGGGATATCCGCGGTGTCGCGACCGGCGGGTCGGCCCCCAGCGCGCCCTGCAGTGAAAGCCCCACCGCGAACAGCCGCTGGATGACATGGTCGTGCAGGTCTCGTGCGATGCGATCGCGGTCGGTGAGGACGTCGAGTTCACGCAGAGTCGCCACGGTATCGGCCTGCGTCGCCGCCAATTGCAGTGCCAGGCCGGACTGGTCGGCGAATGCCGCCATCATGGACAACTGCTCGTTGGTGTAGCCGTCCTCGTCACCCGCGACGCACACCAGAACGCCCGAGACCATCTCCGGCTCGCGCAGTGGTAATACCAACGCAGCTGCTGTGCCGGTGCCCAGCTCGTCGAAATCCTTGACCAGCAGCGGTATTCCCTCGGTGTACACCTGCCCGATGACACTGCCGTCGATCGGCACCCGTCGGCCGGCGACCTCGGCCGAAGATGCCGCCGTCACGGACAGTTCGTCATCCTCGGAGTCGGCAGGCATCAGCAGCGCGCTGTAGGAGCTGTTGGTCAGTCCCGTTGCCTTCTCGGCGATCTGGGCATGCACGAGCGCGGGCTCCGCCCCGGCCAGCAGGCTGGTGCTGATGTCCCGGGTGGCTTCAATCCAGATCTGCCGGGTGTGCGCGGCCTGATACAGCCGGGCGTTGTCGATCGCGATGCCGGCCGCCCCCGCCAGCGCAAGTACCAGCACCTCGTCGTCGGAGCTGAACCCCGCCCCGCCGGCTTTCTCGGTCAGGTACAGATTGCCGTAGACCTGATCGCGAATCCGGATCGGTACGCCGAGAAAGGTTCGCATCGGCGGATGATGCGCGGGAAAGCCGACGGAGGCCGGATGACGGGAAAGATCATCGATACGAACGGGTTTCGGCGTCTCGAAGAGGAGGCCGAGAACACCGTGCCCTTCGGGTAGCGGGCCGATCTGGTCCCGTGTCGCATCGTCGATACCCTCGTGGACGAACCGCTCCAAGGTGCGCGCGGGTTCGGGGGCACGCACCCCGAGAGCTCCGTAACGCGCGTCGACGAGCCGCATCGCGGTGTGCACGATGGTCTGCAGCGTCTGCTCGAGATCGAGGCCGGTGGTGACGGCCAGCATCGCATCGATCAGGCCGTCGCGGACGTCGGCGGTGCCGCTGGAACCGGTCACGGCTTCTGGCGCAGTTCGGCTGCCAGCAGCGCCGCCTGCGTGCGACGGTGCAACCCCAGTTTGGCCAGCAACCGGGATACGTAGTTCTTCACGGTCTTCTCCGCCAAGAACATCCGCTGCCCGATCTCCCGGTTGGTCAGGCCTTCGCCCAACAACTCCAGCAGCGTCCGCTCGGTCGCCGACAGATCATGCAGCCGCGGATCCTCGCCGTCGGCGGTGTGGGTGTCCTGGCGCAGTTTGGACATCAGCGCCGCGGCCGCCCGGTTGTCCAGCAGCGATTTGCCCGAGCCGACTTCCTTGATGGCTTGGGCCAACTCCATCCCGCGGATGTCCTTGACGACATAGCCACTGGCCCCGGCGAGGATCGCGTCCAGCATCGACTGCTCGTCGGTGAACGAGGTGAGGATCAGGCAGCGCAACTCGTCGTGCGTCGCCAGCAGGTCGCGGCACAGGTCGATGCCGTTGCCGTCGGGCAACCGGACGTCGAGCACGGCGACATCGGGCCGGGCTGCCGGGATGCGGGCTTTGGCCTCGGCCACCGAACCCGCTTCGCCGACGACCGACAGCTCCGGATCGCTGCCGAGCAGGTCGACCAAACCGCGCCGAACCACCTCATGGTCGTCAACAAGGAAAACAGTGATCACAAGATTCAACATTAGTGTTCACCGGTACCCCTGCTGGCTAGGGCCTTTGGTCCTTGGAAGACAAGAATCACGTCGGCGCTGCGTGCCCGCCAGGGCTTTCCCGGCGCAGTAAGCTCACCGCGTGATCAGGTTGTTGTTGAGTACCGCGGTATTCCTGGGGTCTGCCGCGATCGGTTTGCTCGTCGCGGGGTGGCTGGTGCCCGGAGTGCAGCTGCGCATTGCCGGCTTCATCGTCGCGGTGGTGATCTTCGCGGCGGCGCAGGCCATCCTCTCGCCCTTCTTCCTCAAGATGGCCAGCAGGTACGCATCGGCGTTCCTCGGCGGTATCGGCCTGGTCTCGACCTTCGTGGCCCTGCTGCTGGCCTCGGTATTCACCAATGGCCTGTCGATCCGAGGTATCGGCTCCTGGATAGCGGCCACGGTGGTGGTGTGGCTGGCCACGGCGTTGGCGACCCTGTTGTTGCCGATGTTGATCATCAAGAAGAAGGCCGGCTCAGCTTGATCGAAAAATACTCGTGCGGCATCGATTTCAGTTCCGTCGATGCCATCGACATTCACACCCATGTAGAGATCGACTGCCACGGGCATCAGGCTTATGACGACGAGCTCGTCGACGCGACCCGCAACTACTTCAAGATGGGTGACACGCAGGCCGCGTCCGTCGACGATCTCGCAGCGCACTACCGCACCAACAACGCCGCCGCCGTGGTCTTCACCATCGACGCCGAGACCGCGATGGGACATGCACCCAACTCGGTGGAGGATCTGATCGCCGGTGCGGTGCGCAACAACGATGTGCTGATCCCGTTCGGCACCGTCGACCCGTGGAAGCCCGAAGCGGTGGCGCGCGTGCGCGAACTCGTCGAGGACTACGGTGTGCGCGGCTTCAAATTTCATCCCAGCATGCAGGCCTTCGAACCCAACGACCGGCGGTTCTATCCGATCTACGAGGCGATCGCCGCGGCGGGCGTACCCGCGTTGTTCCACACCGGACAAACCGGTATCGGTTCGGGACTACCCGGCGGTCACGGCATCAAGATGCGGTTCTCCGACCCGCTGTTGCTCGACGACGTCGCCGCCGATTTTGCCGATCTGACGATCGTGATGGCCCACCCCGCGGTGCCCTGGGTGGACGCGCAGATCGCCATCGCCGCGCACAAGAGCAACGTCTACATCGACCTGTCGGGCTACAGCCCCAAGTACTTTCCGCCGCAATTGGTTCGGGCCGTCGGCCGCCAACTGCGCACCAAGGTGCTGTTCGGGACCGATTTCCCCTATATCGGTATCGACCGGTGGCGGGCCGACTTCGCGGCGTTGGATCTGGGTCCAGATATCGCCCAGGCGGTCTACAAAGACAACGCTCTACGGGTGCTCGGGCTGGCCTGACGCGGCCGCGATGAGTTTGGCCGCCTCGCTCGGTCGGTATGTGTGACACCCCGATCACCGAGGAGATCTCATGCCCGTTCGCAGCATCGCCCCGCTGGGCGCCCCCACCTGGATCGACCTGGCCACTTCCGACCTGGACAGTGCGAAAGGGTTCTACAGCACGGTTTTCGGCTGGACTTTCGAAGACACCGGCCCGGAATACGGTGGCTATGTCACCGCTCGCCTCGACGGCCACCCGGTGGCAGGGCTGATGCCCAACGACCCGCAGTGGAACGCCCCGGACGGATGGAGCACCTACCTGCACACCGCCGATGCCGAGGCCACCGTCGCGGCGGCGACCGCGGCGGGCGGCACGTCGTGCGGCGCGACGATGGACATTCCCGGCAAGGGCAGGATGGCGATGCTCACCGACCCGGCCGGTGCCGTGTTCGGGGTCTGGCAGCCGGCCGGTCACAACGGTTTCGAAATCGTCAACGCGGCCGGGGCGCCGGACTGGCATCAGCTGACCACCGCCGACTACACCGGCGCGCTGCACTTCTACCGCACAGTGTTCGGCTGGGATATCCGAACCGAAGCCGATACACCCGAGTTCCGCTACAGCAATGCATTTTTCGATGGAGAGCCGTTGTTGGGGGTGATGGACGGCGCAGCGTTCGGCGGCCCTTCGCAGTGGAACTTCTTCCTCGGTGCCGACGATGTCGACAAGACAGTGCAGTTGGTCACCGACAACGGTGGCGCCGTGCTGCGTGCCGCCGAGGACACTCCGTACGGGCGACTCGCCGCGGTTGCCGACCCGACCGGCGCGGCGTTCAACCTGTCGTCGATCCCGCGTCCGCAGTAGTGGCGTTGTCGGACCGCTCGACGCGCTGGCCCTTACGCAGCGTGTCGAGCAGTTCGCGGTACGGGCCGACCAGATAGGCGGTATCGCCGGCGACAAGTTTGGTGTCGCGGCGTGGATGAAGCGTCGTGGGCTGCCCGCCGCGTGTTATCGCGATGACGCGGGTCTGCGTCGAGATGTCGACCATCCGGATGCCGTCGAGTTCACTTCCGGTCTCGACCTGCACACCGCCGACCATGAACGACCGCTGTCCGACCGAGAAGGTACCGATCACCTGCAGGCCCATCGACGCGCCGATGAACCACGGCGCACCCAGTTCGACTGTCGAGCGGACATTCTCGAATCCGAAACGATGGGCGACCGCTGCACCGAGGGCCCGGTCGTAGACGCGCAACACCACCGGCACACCCGGACTCTCGGCCGTTTTCATCCACCGCACGCCCAGCAGTTCACGCAGCACGATGCCCGTCTCGATGTTGACCATGTCGTCGGGCGTCAACACCGCGACCGCGCGTGCCTCGTGGATTCGTGCCGCCTCCAGCGTCTGGCGCAGGGTGGCGTCACCGAAGATGACGGGCACATCAAGGTCGGCTGCGGTAGCCAGATACCTGTTGGTCTCGTTGCGTTCGACGACGACGACGTCGTGGCCGGCGGCCTTGAGGTCGGCGACCACCCGGATGCCGAACGAGCCGAGACCGACCACCACCACGTGCTCGCGGAGCTCGCGCACTTTGCGCCGGCCGGCGTTTCGGCCGATCCGGCGCGACAGCAGCAGGTCGGCAACGAAGGCCATCACCACAGCCGTGGTGGTGACACCGGCGAACATCAGCACTATGCCGAACAGACGCAACCAGGTGGGTTGGTCTTGAAAGCTGAAGTCGCCGTAGCCGACCGTGGCGATCGTCTCGGTGGAGAAATAGAGCGCGTCGACCCAGCTCATCCCGGGTCTGTCGTAGGTGAACCGCAGGAGCAGTGTCGAGCCGAACAACAATGTCCCTGACACGGCCAGCGCGCGGAAGAACAGCGGGTTGACGTCGTCCCGGAAGGCCCGCAGGCCGTCCAGTGCACGTCGCGGTAGAGAGTGACCACCGCGCGGGACTGCGGTCGAGGACGCCACCGCGATGCCCTCGGTCTCCAGCTCGTCACGCGTGCCGATCATCGCGGTCCAGTCACCGTGACGCACACTCAGGTCACGACCCGGACAGGCCACCACATCACCCGGGGCCGCCGAATGCTCGCCGCGCACCACGGCCACCGGGGCCAGATCGCCGTGTATTTCCCGCAGAGTTCCGTCCCGGTCGGCGGTCGCCCCGGAGACCACGAATTCGACGCCCGCCACCGGCAGGGTGTGGGTGGTCCGGGCCAGGCAGGCCTCCACGACCGAGGGGGCCGCCAGGTCGGCGACGTCGAGTACCGCGCCCGGCCCGTTGCCCAGTGCCACCGCTTCGCGCAACACACTGTTGGCGAGCCGCGCGACGATACGCACGTTCGGGCTGAGTTCGCGTGCCAGAAGCGCGATTTCGAGGTTCAGGGCATCGTCGTCGTCGGCGCAGACGACGGCGGTGGCATCGGCGACCCCGGCGTCGGCCAGCGCCGTCGCGCTGTCGATCACCACGACGTCGGTTCCCGCGCTCTGCAGCTCTTCGACTATTCGCATCGCCAGCGCGTCGTCGCCGCAGACAATGGTGTGCCCGCTCATGTCGTGAGGCTACTTCTGCTCGCCCCCGGCTGCTGGATAGCCGGGCACAGGCCAAGATGTATTCATGACCGGACCCCGGATTTTCCTGAAGGCCTGTATCAACGGTGCGCGTACGCCAGACCAGCACCCCAACCTTCCGGTCACCCCCGAACAGCTGGCGGCCGAGACCCTCGCCGCGCAACGAGCCGGCGCCCAGGCCGTGCACCTGCACCCCAAGACTGCCGACGGTGTCGATTCGCTGTTGCCCGGGCCGGTCGGCGCCGCGGTCAGCGCTGTCCGGCAGGCCGCGCCCGGCCTGCCGTTGGGCGTGACGACGGGGTTCTGGGCGTTACCCGATGCCGAGGAGCGGCTGGCTGCGGTCCGCGCATGGGAGGTTTTGCCCGATTTCACGTCGCTGAACTGGCATGAGCCCGGTTCGCCCGAACTGGCCGAGCTGTTGTTGAGCCGTGGTCTCGGCGTCGAGGTCGGCATCTTCCACGCCGAGGCCGCGCAGTCCTGGGCGGCCTCTGATATCGCCAAACGGTGTATGCGGGTGATGATCGAGCTGCAGGGCGACGCCGACACCGACCTCGCCGACGAACTACTCGACCTGATACGTGCCGCGGACTCGCCCGCTCCGATCCTTTTGCACGGTCTGGACGAAAGCTGCTGGCCGCTGCTGGAACACGCCGGCCGGGTGGGAGTCCAGACCCGCATCGGGATGGAGGACACCTTGCTGCTGCCCGACGGTTCCCGGGCGACGGGTAATGGCGATCTGGTCGCGGCGGCGGTGGCGCTGCTCAGCTAGGCGTGCATGGTGAAGTCGGCGAAGTCGAATCCCGGAACCACCACACACGTGACCAGGCAGGGTTCATCGGCCACCGGGCGGGCCCGCTGCCAGTGCCCGGGCGGCACGATCAACTGCGGCTGCTCGCCGGCCATGATGTCGCTGCCCAGCAGATGCGTTGTCGCGGTGTCCTGTTCAGCGCCGATCTGCAACTCCAACGGCC
Source organism: Mycobacterium sp. (assembly GCA_016197405.1). Taxonomy (GTDB): domain Bacteria; phylum Actinomycetota; class Actinomycetes; order Mycobacteriales; family Mycobacteriaceae; genus Mycobacterium. Next base: position 117,302 of record JACPVR010000030.1, on the reverse strand, counting down.
CGCCTCGGTGGAACATCCACAGCTCGGCGGAGCGCACCGTGTGCCACGCCGACTGCTGACCGGGCATCAACACGAACAGGATGGCGGTACCGGCGTCCCGCGGGCCGGCGTAGTCAGAGGGAAGGGCCGACGCGGGCACCGTCAGGTCGCTGCGCCATGTCTCGCGGAACCAGCCCCCTTCGGGGTGCGGGGCCAGGTCGAGTCGGGTGACCCAGTCGGGGCGCTCAGTCATCAGCTCAGACTAAGCGCAACCTCCCGCCTCGACTGCGTGGCTCCTCACACCTCGTACCTCGGTGCTTCGTCGCCACGCTAGATCTGATTGCGTGGCTCCTCACACCTCGTACCTCGGTGCTTCGTCGCCACGCTAGGGTCAGCACGTGATTCGCCTCCGTCCCGGTTGGCTGGTCGCGCTGTGCGCGGCGATCCTGGCCATCAGCGTCTGGCTGCCATGGTTGGCGACATCGGCCGCCGGCGGCGGCCACGCGACGGCGATCGGCGGCACGGTCGGGGCGGTGGAATTGCCCCCTCGGTTCGGGGCGGGACAGCTCATCGTTTTGCTGACCTCGACGCTGCTGGTCGCCGGTGCGATGGCGGGGCGCGGTATCTCGACGCGCTGGGCGTCCGGCGCCGCGCTGGGTCTGTCGGTCAGCATCGGCGCCTTGACCGCCTGGTACCACTACCTCAACGTCAACCCGCCACTGGTCGCGGCCTACGGCTGGTATGTAGGTGCGGCCGCCGCGGGCCTGGCGGTGCTGGCCTCGGTGTGGACGGTCATCGACGCGATGCGGGGGACGCCATGAGCCGCTTCGTCGAACCGGTCCTGCTGGCCGGGACGCGCTGGACCCGGCTGGAGCCGCTGACCCTCGATCACATCCCTGCTATCGAGGCCGCCGCGGCCGACAGCGATAACGCCGCGCTGTGGTTCACCAGCGCTCCGACGCCCGCCGACGCCGAAACCTGGGTACGACGGATGTTGGCGATGCAGGCCGCCGACAACGGCGTCACCTTTGTGGTCCGACGGCTGGCAGACGACATGCCGGTCGGATCGTCGAGCATGTTTCATGTCGATGCCCCCAACCGCAGGCTGGAAATCGGGCACACCTGGTACTCCCGTTCGGCCCAGCGCACCGGCATCAACACCGAAGCGAAGTTACTGCTGCTCACCCACGCTTTCGAAACGCTGGGCTGCGTGGCCGTGGAGTTCCGGACGCACTACTTCAACACCTCCAGCCGGGCCGCCATCGAGCGGTTGGGCGCCAAGCTCGACGGTGTCCTGCGCAGCCACCAGCTGCTCAGTAATGGGTCACGCCGGGACACCGCGGTGTATTCGATCCTCGACATCGAATGGCCCGCGGTGCGTGCCAATTTGAATTACCGTCTGGCACGCCATGATTGACGCCCGCGGTCGTACCGCCGTCGCCGGGTAGCGCGCCGGCAACGGCGGACGGCCGGGCCTTCGGTTTATTCGGAGTCCACCGTCGTGGGCTCGATCGACTTGGTGGAATCGGAGTGCGCGACCTCGATGCGCCGCGGTTTGGCGCGGTCGGCCAACGGGATGGTGATCGTGAGGACACCGTTCTCGTAGGTAGCGGAGATTCTCTCGGTGTCGACGCCGTCGCCGAGGGCCAGCTGGCGGCGGTAGGTCCCGAAGAATCTCTCGTTGGCCAGCCACTGCACCGAATCCTCTGACCGTGCCGAGCGATGCGCCGTGAGGGTCAGGTTGCCGTTGTCGACGTTGACGTCCACCGAGCCGGGATCGACACCGGGCAGATCGGCGGTCAGGACGTAGTGGTCGTCGACTTTGTAGAGATCCATCGGCATGAACCGCGGACTCCGGTCGGAGCCGGTCTGGCCGGCGAACAGACTGCGGGTGACGGTATCGAGGTCGCTGAAGGGATCGAAACGGAGCACAGCAATCCACCTCCTCAATCATCCTTCCGAGCTCGCCACTGCGGCGAGTCGAGCATTACTGTGCACCGCCGAGATTAGCACTCGAGCCTAGAGAGTGCTAACAAATTTCGGCGTGAGATCGTGATGCGATATGGCGATGCGACTACTGCTCGGCGCGGCTCTCTCGGCGGTGTTGGTACTGACCGGATGCGGAGGACCCGGAGCCGGTGACGTGCACGCCTGCAGCCCGGTGCGGGTACCGGTGACCGAACTCGGGAACGGGGCAACCGACTTCGTCCAGCTCGGTGTCCCGAAGCCGGAAGGCTGGGAGCGCAGTACCAAACTGGACTCCCGGGTCATCCGGTTCGCGATGTTCAACAAGGCGCTCAGCGAGCAGGGATTCGCACCCAACGCGGTGGTGACGCTGGAATCGCTACCCAGCGGCTCGGGCTCGGCCGGGGAGATCCTGGACCGCCAGCGGGATCAGCTGCAGAACAAACTCGGCGCAACGGAACTGAACGCGCAGTCCGGGACACAGTGCGGATTTCCCGCCGAGACCATCACCTATACGGCACCGCCCACGGGTAAGCAGCCGGCGCACCATTCGACAGTGCTCTGTGTGGTCGCCGAAGTCGACGCCAAGACCTATCTGGCCACCATCACGATCGGCACGGTGGATCCGAAAAATGCCACCTACGAGTCGGATTCGACGCAGATCCTCAAGGGCTTCCAGGTTCTGGCGACGCGCCACTGACCTGTGCGCCGGTCAGTGTGTCCCCGCACTTGTCGCAGGCCAGCACACCGGTGAACCGTTCACCGCACGGCCGGTGGGTGAGCTCCACGGCGTCCCCCTCGGGTGCCCGGTACCAGCGCTGACCCCATTGCAGCGCGGAGATCAACACCGGCAGGAACGCCCGGCCCTTCTCGGTGAGCCGGTATTCGCCGGTTCCCTCCAGGATGCCGTTGGCGCGGAATACCTTGAGTCGTTCGGCAATCGAGGCAGGTGGTGCCTGCAGGTTGGACTCGAACTCGTTGAACCGGGTGGCACCGAGGAACGCGGCGATGAGCAGTGCCGCCGACCACTTGTTGCCGAAGACACTCATCGTCTGCGGGAACAGGCCGGCGGCAGAGCCTGATTCGCCGGTGCCCGGTCGACGGCGGTTGGCCGATGCAGGAACCGACCGCGGCCACGACCCGCTCGGGCCCCAGCGTGCGTCGAGGTCGGCGCTGGTGGTCACGGCACCGCAGGCGGCACATTGCAGCACCGGGGAGCAGTCCTGCCCGCACCCGCTGTGCCGCAGTGCGGGTACCACCTGGGCGTGCTGGGGCACCCAGTTGCGTTCCCAATCCCAGATGGACACCAGCAACGGCCACAGCGATCGGCTGCGCGCCGTCAGGTGATATTCCGACCGCTTCGGATTGGTCTGGTAGACAACTCGATCGAGGATGCCATCCTTGGTGAGCGCCTGTAACCGTCCGGTGAGTACGGCATTGGAAATGGGCAGTTGCGACAAGAAGTCGCCGTACCGGGTGGCGCCTATGACGGCCCGCTGGATGATCAGCAGCGACCACTCATCGCCCAATAGGCCCAGGGCACGCCCCACCGCATTGGTCTTTCCGCGGGCCAGTTCGGTCGGTACGTCTTCGGAGTCGTCCATCAAAGCCTGATCGCGCCTGCCGCGGTATCGCTGTCACGCCAGCGTCGCAGTTCGCTACCTGCCGCCCACGTGGAGTGCGTTCCACTGGAGATACGTTCCGGCAGAGCAAGTTTGCAGATCGGGCCGTCGGACACCCGGGCGGCGTCGAACACCAGGCAGTGCGACGCGTCATCGTTCATATCGGTGGTCAGGGTGATGAGGTACCCGTCATCCTCGGCGCCGGCGCCTACCCGTGGTGCCATTGCCGTCTCGCTGCCGTAGACACCGTCGGCGAACCGATACCGTTGTTCGGCACCGGTTTTGACGTCATGTTTGACAAGCCCGTCGAACAGGAACCAGCCCGGCTTCCCGGTGGCCGCGTAGGTGTAGCGATAGTCGGTTCCGGCGTAACCGGAGTTGATCATGCCGAATTCGGTGATGCTGTCGGTCAGTTGTTCCTCGGTGGTGGTCCCGGTGACCAGGTTGAAGCGCCAGCGGTGCAACCGGGTCTGCAACCGGTCCAGGGCCAGGAAACGGAAGGCGCGCTGCCACTTGTCGCCGCCGCCGGGATCCGACGGATTGGGGTCGCCTTCATAGAAGCCGTCCAGGACGATTTCGTCGCCATTCTCGTAGGCGTTGACAAAATGCAGGACAAACGTCGACTCTGCCTCGAACCACCGGATGTCCTCGGTATTTCCGCGCCGTGGGATAACCGCGAACCGCGACGGCATATCACGGTGAAAGCCCGGCAGGTGGATATCGGCTTTCAACAATTCCGGATCCCAGAACAGCGGGAAGTCGTTGAGGATGGCGTAGTTGGGGGTGAAGGCCATATCGTGCGGCAGTCGTGGACCCGGTAGCGGGATGTCGACGTGGTGCACCAGATTGTCGTCGGCATCCACCACGCCGTAGGACATGTACGGCGCCTCCTTGCTGTAGTTGAAGAACAGCAGCTCTCCGGTCGCCTCGTCCACTTTGGGATGCGCCGACACACCCCACTGATTGGGGAACCCGCCGTTGAACGTCTCCTTGCCCAGCATCTGCGCGGTCAACGGATCGACGCGATACAGGTCTCCACATTGGTAGAAGCTGGTCAGCGCGGTTCCGCGGTGCACGATCACATCGGTGCTCGAAGCATCCTTCATCAGGGTGCGCGCGCCCCAGCCGTGGTCTCGCCGGGCCAACTGCACGGGTTCGGCCAGCCCGGGCCACAGTGGTCCGCCGGCGGCGTTCTCCTCGACGAATCCGTCAGTCTGGATGAACCTGTTGCGGTAGAACGCTTTTCCATCCCGGAAACCGACGATGTGGATCATTCCGTCACCGTCGAACGGGTGGTAGAACTTCAGCGACGGGTGCAGTGGGTTCTCGGTATTGCGCAGGTAGACGCCGTCCAGGTCGACCGGGATCTCGCCTTCGAGCACCACCAGGTCGTCGCTGTCCCATTCCGTGGTCTGCGGGCGCCAGGGTCCGGTCCGGTACGGATGGTCGTCGTCCTCGGGCAGCGTGGACAGGTACTTACCCACCACCGCGACGTCGGTGAAGTCCATGTCAAACCTTTTCTGCCGTGCTCACGACGAAACTGATTGTGGTGGCGGTACTTCCGCCGATGTTCAAGGTGCCGAACGTGCGCGCGCCGTCGACCTGGTAGTCGCCGGCGGTTCCGCTGACCTGCTTGGCGGCGTCGACGAGCATCCGGATACCCGTCGCGCCCACCGGGTGCCCGCCCCCGATCAGGCCGCCGCTGGGATTGATCGGTAACCGGCCGCCGATCTCGATTTCGCCGTTCTCGATGGCTTTCCACGATTCACCCGGGCCGGTCAGGCCCATATGGTCGATCGCCAGGTACTCGCTGGGAGTGAAACAGTCGTGCACCTCGAACCCGTCGACATCGTCGAGGTTCACCTTGGCGCGATGCATGGCGTGCTGGACGGCGGCGCGGACGTGTGGCGCGATATACGGATCGCCGGCGTCGTGGTCCAATTTCTGGCGCAACCCCAGGCCCACGGTGCGGTGTCCCCACCCGTCGATCCGGGCCAGCGGACGCACATCAGGGTTTTCGCGAAGGTAGGCGTCGGTGACCAGGACGATGCCGGCGCCGCCGTCCGTCATCTGGCTGCAATCGAAGCGGCGCAGGCGGCCCTCGATTTTCCCGTTGACGGTGTCGTCGTCGGTCAGCGGGTCCGGCACCGACCAGTCCCGGGTCTGCGCGTTGGGATTGCGCCTTGCGTTGGCGAAGTTCAGTGCCGCGATGGCCCGCAGGTGGGTGTCGTCGAGGCCATAGCGCCGGTCGTATTCGTCGGCGACCGCGGCGAACATCGACGGCCACAAGTACGTGGCCTCGGAGCCTTCGTGGCCGGTCCACGCCGCGGTACCCAGATAGCCCGCCGCGGTGTCGCCCGGCACGGTCTTCTCCAACTCGACGCCGATCACCAGCGCGGTGTCGTAGTGACCGGCCCGCAGGTCGGCCAGCGCGGCCAGGGTCGCCGCGCTGCCAGAGGCGCAGGCCGCCTCGTGCCGGGTCGACGGCGTGTTCCACAGGTCGTCTCGGACGGTGGCCGGCATCGCGCCGAGATGGCCCTGGTGCGCGAAAAGTTCGCCGAACGCGTTTGCCACGTGGACGACTCCGATATCGGCACCGTCCAGCCGGCAGCGATCCAGGGTGTTGTCGACGATCTCGGAGGTCAGGTCGGCGAAATCGAGGTGCTGACGGCTCAGATTGCGCGCGAAATCACTTTGGTAGCCGTCGACGATCCACACACCCGTCATCGGGCCGACGCTACTACAGCTAGCAGAGCGACCGTCGTGGTTCGGTCGATCTGCTCCTCGAAAAAGCGGCCCCGCCGGCTCGCGGGTCTGAACCGGCGAGACCTGGTGTCCGTGGAGGTCGACCGCCGCGCACACCTGGCCTCCTGCATTACCCCGCCACTGCAGTCACAAACTTCACTGCTTGAGCCGATTTGTGCGACAGTCTCAATCGTGACGCTGGAGTCAGGGGAGGCACTCGCGAAACGCATGGCCGAATTGGCCAGGCAGATCGCGGTGCCGTTGACGGTCGAAGAGGTGCTGACCGGTGTCAGCAAGGCGGTACTGGAGCTCATTCCCGGCGCCGATATCGCCGGTTTCCTGTTGCTGACCAAGGCCGGAAAGTTCGAGACCAGGGCTCCCACGTCGGACCTGATGTTCGAACTGGACCGGCGGCAGGTCGAACACAACGAGGGTCCGTGCATCGAGGCCGCGCTCGACGATCTGATCGTGCGCACCGCCGATTTCCAGCGTGAGCAGCGCTGGCCCCACTACTCGGCCGAGGTGCTCAAGCTGGGGCTGCGCAGTGCGTTGTCGTTCAAGCTGTACACCTCGGCGCGCAATGCCGGAGCGTTGAACGTCTTCTCGTTCAAACCCGATGCGTTCGATCCGGAAGACGAGAGCACCGGTTCGGTACTGGCAGCTCATGCCGCGGCGGCGATCGTGGCCAGCCGTCAAAGTGAGCAGTTGCAGTCCGCGTTGTCCAGCAGGGACCTCATCGGCCAGGCCAAGGGCATCATCATGGAGCGCTACAACGTCGACGCGGTCAGGGCCTTCGAGCTGATGCGTGAACTGTCCCAAGGCGAGAACATCAAACTCGTCGCCGTCGCCCAGCGCGTCGTGGACACCCGCGGCACGCCCTGACGTTTCGGCTAGGCCGCCTTGTCGGCGGACGTATCGGCCGACGATTCCTCGTGTGAGGATGTCGTGCCGTTTGATGCCGATGCCGATGCCGATGCCGATGCCGCCTGATCGGTGTCGGTGTCCTGCGCGGCGCCTTGATCCCCAGTGTCAGTGTCGGTGTCGGTGGCATCCTGGTCGGCCGCATCCTGCTTGGCCGCGTCGGAGTCGGTCTCGTCCTGTGCCGGGGTCGTCTCGGTTTCGCCGGATTCGTCGGTGATGTCGGTGATCGTGCCGGCGTCGTCGTCGGTCTCGGAAGGCGACGATCCCGGATCGGCGGCGGTCGCGTCGTCGGCGGTGCCCTCCGGTTGGTGGGCTGCGCCGATACGCGACAACGTCGTGGGCTCGGCCTGGTCCGATTCGTCGGTGCTGTCCTGCTGGTCGATCGCCGTCTCCGTCGTCGACACGACATTCGCCGCTGCCGTTGTCTGGTTCGTGGCCGACACCGCATTGCCGGCGGTCCGGTTGTTCGAGCCGCCCCCGGTGATATCGGTGATGAACTGGCGGACACCCTGACCGATCGCGGCGATCACATCACTGGTGGCCTTGATCGGGTTGATGTTGAACGGGGTGAGCTTGAACGGTGTCGCGGTGCCATAGGGAATGCTGCGGTCATACCCCCACTCGACGATGACCCGCAGCAGCGGTTCGACGAGGTCGGCGACGCTCTTGAGGCCGAGGTCGTAGAGCGGTCGCACCAGCGGCAGCACCGTGGGGGTCACGGTGAGGTAGGTGGTGTTGCTGGAAGCGTCCTGCTGGAAGTCGATGACGTCGGGATATTCCAGCGGGTTGTCCATCATGTCCTGCCAGATGGTGGGGCTGTAGCCACCCGGCCAGGAGTTGGGGTCGGCCTCGGTGGGGTCCGGGTAGGTGCCGTGCACGTACCAGAAGCCCAGCAGCGCGTTGGTCAGCGCGACCGCGTTGGTGATGTAGGTGGGTGCGTCGGCGATGATGTCCCACTTGAACGCGATATCGGTGGTGGGGATGCTCGGGTCTTTGGGAACGGTTGGGCCGTAGGGGAACTGCACTATGGGGATCGTTATCGGCAGGCGCCCGTTGAGGCCGCCGTTGGGGCGCGACACATTGCCGATCAACACGATCTCCAGGCGGCTGGTGTCCAGGTTCTCGGCGGCGAGCTTCTGCTTCTCCAGCGCGATGATCGCACCGCTCTGCGAATAGCCGAACAGAATGATCTTCTCGTCATCGGAGGCCAGCCGTTCCAGGACCGCGGTATGGAAGAGCTCCGAGCCCTGCAGTATCGACTGCTTCCACGTCAGCGCCGACAAACCGCCGTAGACCGGCCACGCTGTCTCCGGAGTCTCGACCGCCTCCGGTGTGCAGCCCACGGTTCCGCACGAGGACCGCGGGTTGATGTAGTAGTTCATGACATTCGGGACATAGCCCGGGAAGTCGTCAGGGTTCGGACGCCCGGTACCGCCCATGATCAGCGCCGTGGACTCGGCCAACACTGGAGCCGCGCCGAGTGTGGCACCGAGGGCGAGCGCCAGAACGCTCAGCATCCCCAGGAAAGCGACCGCTGCCGATCGGAACAGTGTTTGCATGCCCCCACACCCCTTTCGCCGACGCCGTTGTCAGCTGTTGGGATCCTCGCAGAATCGCTGCGGGGGGCGTGCGCAAACGTCGCAATTCGCCGGGCTAGCCCTGGCGGGCGTCGTTGATCTCGTTCTTGAGCGCTTCGGCCTGCGTGCCGAAAACCGCTTGCACGTTGTTGCCGACCTCGATGACACCTGCTGCGCCCAGCCCCCGCAGGGCGGCCTGGTCGACCTTGGACTTGTCGGCCACCTCCATCCGTAGCCGGGTGATGCAGGCATCGACGTTGACCAAATTTTCCCGGCCGCCGAACGCCGCGATGATCTGCTCGGCCCTGCTGGCAGCGACCGCCGGCGCCGCCGCAGGTGCCACGACCGCCGTCGCGGCGTCACTGCCCTCGCCGAGGTTGGCGTGCTGCTCGGCTTCGAACTCCGATTCGGGCTCACGGCCGGGGGTGCGCATATTCCACTTGGTGATGGCGAACCAGAACAGCAGGAAATACACCACGAAGAATCCCGCGCCCATGGCGATGAGCAGCGGGATGTTCTTGGCGGCCGGCGCCGTGCCGTAGAGCAACAGGTCGATGAGCCCTGCCGAGAACGAGAAACCCAGGTGGATGTCGAGCAGGTAGGCGATGGCCAGCGAGAGACCGGTCAGCACCGCGTGCACCACGTACAACGGGAAGGCCACGAACATGAACGCGAACTCCAGCGGTTCGGTCACGCCGGTCAGGAACGCGGTCAGGGCGGCGGCCGACAGGATGCCGACGGCCACTTTGCGCTGCTTCTTGTTCGCGGCCAGGATCATGGCCAGCGCGGCAGCCGGCAACCCGAACATCAGGATCGGGTAGAAGCCCGACGTCAGCAGTCCGGCCGACGGGTCGCCTGCGGCGAACCGGGTGAGTTCACCGGTGACGACGGTGCCGTCGGGCTTCTGGTAGTCGCCGTAGAGGAACCACACATACGAGTTCGGAATATGGTGCAGACCCAGCGGGATGAGCATGCGGTTGGCGAAGCCGTACACGAACGCGCCGAGAGCACCCGAGCCGCCGATGAACTTGCCGAGGCCGGTCAGCCCGGCGTCGAAGATCGGGTAGAAGTAACTCATCGCGAAACCCAGGAACAGGCACGTCACCGACACCACGATCGGGACGAACCGTCGGCCGCCGAAGAACCCGAGATACGAAGGTAATTCGATGGTGTGGTAGCGGTCGAAGAGCCACGCGGTGAGCAGGCCGACCACTATTCCGGCGAACACGCTGTAGTTGATCAGCGCTTGATCCCCGGCCTTGTCGACTTCACCGGCCAGCACTATCGGCGACATGGTCTTGAAGACCGCCTGCACCACCAGATAGCCCACCACGGCGGCCAGCGCCGTCGATCCGTCGGCCTTGCGGGCGAATCCGATCGCGACGCCGACGGCGAACAACAATGGAAGATTGTCGAAGATCGCGCCGCCGGCGGCGCTCATGGCACCGAAGAACGGACCGATGACCGGAGCTTTGACGCTGCCGAGCACATCGGGCTGGCCCAACCGCAGCAGGATGCCCGCCGCGGGCAGCACCGCGATGGGCAGCATCAAACTCTTGCCGAGACGCTGCAGCTGTGCGAATCCCGGAATCCGCAATCCAGACTTGGCCTGCGCTCCTTGGGTTTTCGTGGTATCGGTCATTCCCGGTTACCTTCCCGTAGCGGTGCTCGCCGCAGTTGAAGTTGATCGGAAGCTTAATCCGAGATGGTGGTCAAGACCGGCTTTCCGGCGCGCCGGCCGCAGCGGACTACATATTGTGAAGGCATCATCGGACGAAGGAGTCGAATGTGACCACCACACCGGTGCTCGCCCCCGTCGCGGGTCGTGCCGTCGCGCTGCGCGATGTCCCGGATCCCGTCTTCTCTCAAGGCATGGTCGGCCACGGAGCGGCGATCGACCCACCGCGCGAGGCGGTCGATGCCGTCGCTCCGGTCAGCGGCCGGATCCTGAAACTGCTTCCGCACGCCTACATCATCATGACCCCGGACAATGTCGGCGTCCTGGTGCACCTCGGTCTGGACACCGTCGGGCTCGGCGGCGCCGGGTTCACCACACATGTCAACGAGGGTGACATCGTCACAGCGGGCCAGGTGATCACCACCTACGATGTGCCGTCCGTCGAAGCGGCCGGCCTGAATCCCATTGTCCCGGTGGTGGTGATGGACGAACGCGAGCCGGACAACGTCGTGCCGTCTGCCGCCGTGGCCGCGGGTTCTGAAATCGCCTCCGGCGCGGAACTATTCACCGCGAACAAATAATGGAAGTCATCATCACCGACGGCCCCCGGATGATCGGGGAGATCGCGGCCGATGCCATCGCCGCGTTGTTGGAACGCAAACCGGACGCGGTGCTCGGGCTGGCCACCGGATCGTCACCGCTGACCATCTACGACGAACTGGCAGCGCGCTGCGACGCCGGGTCGATCTCGTTTCACCGGGCCCGCGGCTTCACCCTGGACGAATACGTCGGTCTACCGGCCGACCACCCTGAGCGGTACCGGACCGTCATCGACACCGTCTTCGTGTCCCGGGTCGATTTCGCCCCGGACGCGGTACAGGGTCCTGACGGGCTGGCGGCCGATATTCCCGCGGCATGCGCGGCCTATGAAGACGCCATCGCCGCCGCCGGCGGCGTCGATCTGCAGATCCTCGGGATCGGGACCGACGGGCATATCGGTTTCAACGAACCCGGGTCGTCGTTGGCGTCGCGCACCCGGATCAAGACCCTGACCCGCCAGACTCGCATCGACAACGCCCGGTTCTTCGGCGGTGACGTCGACGCCGTGCCCACGCACTGCCTGACGCAGGGTCTGGCGACCATCATGGCGGCCCGGCACGTGATCCTGGTGGCGACCGGACAAAGCAAAGCCGAAGCCGTGCACCACATGGTGGAAGGACCCGTCAGCGCCATGTGGCCGGCCACCATCCTGCAGCACCACCCGCACGTGACAGTTCTGCTCGACGACGCGGCGGCCCGCCGACTGCAGCTCGTGGATTATTACCGTGAGACCTACCGGGCCAAACCCGACTGGCAGGGCATCTGAGTGCTGTTGGCGGCGGACACCATACTCACCGGCCGAGAATTGCTGCGGCCGGGCTGGATTGACATCGTCGACGGCGTGGTCGCCGCCGTCGGCAGCGCGGCACCGCCACGGCCGGCCGATCACACCCTCGGTGCGGTGACGGTGGTCCCGGGTTTCGTCGACACCCATCTGCACGGTGGCGGCGGTGCGAACTTCTCGACAGCGTCACGGGCCGAGACGGCCACCGCGGTGGCCTTGCACCGCGCGCATGGAACCACTCGCCTCATCGCGTCGCTGGTGACCGCCGCGCCGGCCGAATTGCTCCGCCAGGTCGGTGAATTGGCTGTCGACGTTCGCGGCGGTCTGCTGTCCGGCATTCACCTGGAAGGGCCGTGGCTGTCGACCAAGCGGTGCGGAGCTCATCAGCCCTCCCTGATGCGCGATCCCGACCCGGGGGAGATCGAGCAGGTGCTCGACGTCGGGGACGGTGCGGTACGCATGGTCACCGTCGCACCCGAACGTACGGGCGCGCTGGCTGCCATCGAACGGTTCGTGGCCGCGGGAGTGGTTGCCGCCGTTGGCCATACCGAGGCGACCTATGACCAGACGCGCGCGGCGATCGACGCAGGCGCCAGCGTCGGCACACATCTGTTCAACGCCATGCGGCCCATCGACCGGCGCGAACCGGGCCCGATCATCGCACTGCTCGAAGACGACCGGGTGACCGTCGAGCTGATCACCGACGGTGTCCATGTCGATGCCGCGATCTACCGGCACGTCACCCGTAGCGCAGGCACCGACCGGGTCTCGCTGGTGACCGACGCGATGGCGGCCACCGGCATGGCCGACGGCGCCTACCGCCTGGGGCCGCTGACCGTCGATGTCGTCGCCGGCGTCGCCCGGGTGGCCGGAACCGACACCATCGCGGGTAGCACCGCCACCATGGACGATGTGTTCCGCTTCGCCGTCGCCAACAGCGGCCTGCCCCGCGATGAGGCGATGCTGCAGGCCGTGCGGCAGTCCTCGATCAATCCGGCCCGGGCGCTGGGGTTGTCCGCCGATGGTCTCGCGGTCGGGGCCCGCGCGGATCTGGTGGTCCTCGACGACACGTTGACGGTGGCCGGTGTGATGTTGGGCGGGGACTGGATCACCCCGTCCGGCGACCCTCTATCCTGAGGGCATATCCGTTGGCGCTCATCGTCGGAGCGCGCGGCAGTCCCGTCCGGGAAGGGGCGCATGAGCGAATACGCAGATGTCGCAACACTGCCGCCGGCCCCGAATAATCCGTTGCCGTATCTGCAGCAGCTGCGCGCGATCAGGAAATTCGACATCGGGCTGCCGTTGCTGAGTGCCGCCGGCGGCCCGGTGACCCGCCTGGTGCTGGCGCCTCGGGCGTTGATGCCGGCGATGGTGTTGGTGTCCTCACCGCAGGGTGCGCGCGACGTGTTGGCGCGCAATGACTCTGTTGTCGAACGGGGTGACACCTCGGTGTCCAAGGAACTCAGTTCGCTGCTCGGCGACAATCTGCTGACCACCGCGCAGGACGTGTGGTTACCGCGTAGGCGTGCGGTGCAGCCGATCTTCACCAGAAAGCATGTGCCGCGGTTCGCCGGGCACGTGGCGGATCTGGCCACCGAAGCTGCGCAGCGCTGGATCGCCGAAGGTCAGGTCGACCTCGATGCCGAGTGCCGGTCGTTGACCTTGCGCGCGTTGGGTCGTTCGATCCTGGGCACCGACCTGCGCGGTGACGAAGCGGTGGTTGCCGCGGCGCTGCGCGATTCGGTGCAGTGGGCGGTGGATCGGGCCATGCGACCGGTCAACGTGCCGCGGTGGCTGCCGACCCGCGGGCGCCGTCGCGCGGTCGCCGCGAGCGCAGCCCTGCACCGAATCGCACGTGATGTGCTGCGCGACTGCCGAGCGGACGCCGATCTGGATGCTCCGCTGGTTCGTGCGCTCATGGAGGCCGTCGACCCCGACACCGGCGAGCGCCTCCCCGACAAGGCGATCTGCGATGAGCTGGTGCTCTTCATGCTGGCCGGGCACGAGACCATCTCCACCGCGCTGACCTATACCCTGTTCGCGCTCGGTCACCGGCGCGAGTTGCAGGAGCGCGTGGCAGTCGAAGTCAGCGAGCTGGGGTCGCAACCGTTGGGCGCCGCCGATGTGATGCGCCTGGGCTACACGGTCCAGGTGCTGCGCGAATCGATGCGGATGTGTTCACCGTCGCTGGTACTGGGCCGAATGGTGTTGCAGGACATCGCCGTGGACGGTTTCCGGGTGCAGGCCGGTGACTTCGCGGCGATTTCGGTCAACGCGATCCACCACGATCCCGAGGTCTGGCCCGATCCGATGACCTTCGACCCCGACCGGTTCAGCCCGCAGAACTTCGCCGCGCACAGCCGCTGGCACTATCTGCCCTTCGGCGGTGGCAAAAGAGCCTGCCTGGGGGACCACTTCGCGATCCAGGAGGCCGCGTTGGTGCTCGCCAGCATCGTCTCCCGGGTCGAAATCACCACATTGACAAACGAATTCCCCATCGACATGCCCCTGACCGCGGTCCCGGCCGCGCCGGTGCCTGCACGTGTACGCCCACGCGTCAGCAATATCTCGGTAGCGGGAGGGCACGGCTCACTAGGCTGACGTCACGATGACGCAGAAGACGAGTACGGCGCAGCGGCTCGGCCGGGTGTTGGAACGGTTGACCAATCAGAGCGGCCGGGGTCCGGCAACTCCGGAATACGGTTCCTGGATTCTGGGCCGGGTCTCGGAAAGCCAGGCTCGCCGCCGGATCCGCATCCAGATAATCCTCACGTTGTTCGTGGTGGTGGCGAACCTGATCGGCATCGCGGTGGCCACGCTGGTGGTGGTCGTGGCGTTCCCGAAGCCGAGTGTCTTCGAGCCGGAGGTCCGCTGGATCACGTTCATCGCGGTGCCGGTCTACATCTTCGGCGCGCTGATCGTCGGCGTGTTCTGGGCCACCCATCGTGTGATGAACAACGTCCGGTGGTCCATCGAGGAGCGCACCCCCACCAGGGAGGACCAGCGCAACACCTTCCTGGCGCCGTGGCGGCTGACCCGCGTGCTGTTGATTCTGTGGGGGATCGGCACGGTGGTACTGACCACGCTGTACGGGCTCGTCGACACCCAGTTCATCCCGAAGTGGTTGCTGGGTGTGAGCTTCCCGGGCATCGTCGTCTCGGCGAGCTGTTACCTGTTCACCGAGTTCGCCCTGCGGCCGGTGGCAGCGCAGGCGCTCGAGGTGGGCCGGCCGCCGCGGCGGTTCGCGCCAGGCGTCATGGGCCGCACCATGCTGGTGTGGGCGCTGGGGTCCGGGGTGCCGGTCCTGGGCATCCTGCTGGCCGCCATCCTGACGCTGTCGCTGGGCATCGTCACACCCACCCAGTTCACCATCGCGGTGATGATCCTGGCGTTGTTCGCGTTGGTGTTCGGCGCCATCCTGATGTGGATCCTGGCCTGGCTGACCGCAACCCCGGTGCGCAGCGTGCGCGCCGCACTCAACCGGGTCGAGAAGGGTGACTTCGACACCAACCTGGTGGTCTTCGACGGTACCGAACTGGGCCAGCTGCAGCGCGGGTTCAACTCCATGGTCGCCGGCCTGCGCCAGCGCGAGCGGGTGCGGCAGCTGTTCGGTCAGCACGTCGGACGTGAGGTCGCCGAGTTGGCCGAGAAGGAACGGCCCAAACTCGGCGGCGAAGAGCGCCACGCCGCGGTCATCTTCGTCGACATCATCGGATCGACCCGGCTGGTGACCAGTCGTCCCGCCGTCGAGGTCGTCGAGCTGCTCAACCGGTTTTTCGACGTCGTCGTCGACGAGGTAGACCGCCACCACGGCCTGGTCAACAAGTTCGAGGGCGACGCCGTCCTGGCGGTCTTCGGGGCACCGATGTCACTGCAGAACCCCGAGGAAGAAGCGCTGGCCGCCGCGCGTGCGATGGCGCAGCGCTTACGCGTCGAGGTCCCCGAATGTCAGGCCGGCATCGGGGTGGCAGCCGGGCAGGTGGTGGCCGGCAATGTCGGAGCCAAGGAACGCTTCGAGTACACCGTGATCGGCGAACCCGTCAACGAGGCCGCCCGGCTGTGCGAGTTGTCCAAGGAGATCGACGGGCACCTGGTGGCATCATCGGTGACTGTGCAGCGTGCCGGTGAAACTGAAAGCGCGCATTGGACTTTGGGGGAGACTGTCACGTTGCGCGGGCATGATGAGCCGACGCGGTTGGCGGTACCGGTCTAGGGGAAGCACTGAGTGGCAACGTCATCGACTGCTTAGTTGGAGAACGTCGAGGGCTGCTGGCAAGAACGTCATATGGAACATCTATTCAGATGGACTGTCCACTCGTGGTCAGTTGAATTTCGTTGCGGCGTAATGCGCGCAATCGACTGACCGCGCACGTTTGGGAAGCGGCTGGATCGTGCAATCGCACAACGAATGAGCGTTTGACTTGTCGCCCGTCGGGGTCAGAAGGTACGGGGCGTGTTGATCCACAGCACGGTGGTGGGTCCGGGACCGTAAGGATTGCCGAACTCGTGGGCGCGTTCACTGCGAAACGCCATGGAGTCACCGACTTCGAGGAGGTAGTCGTCACTGCCGTCGAGCCTCAGGTACAGCTGCCCCGACATGACAAACAAAAACTCCTCACCTTCGTGGGAGATTGCGCCGTCGCTGCCGCCGCCGGGTTCGAACGTGAACAGCAATGGCTCCAGATTGCTTCCCGCGGTGGACATGTCCTCGATGCGGACACCTTTGTTGCTGTCGAGAACCCGGCGCGCATGTGCCCGCACGAGGAGATTGGGCGGCTCGTAAGCCTCGGTCATGAGGCCAAGCACGTTGGTCTCGAAGGCTGCGCCGATCTTCTGTAGGGAGGCAATCGACGGGACGGCGGTTCCACGCTCGACCGCACTGATGTAGGACGCGCTGAGTCCGGTCATGGCGCCGACGTCGCGCAGCGTGAGTTTGCGGGCCTTGCGCAGGTCACGGATGGTCTGGCCGGCCTGGCGTGAGTGCGCCGATTCCGTTGGTGGCGAGGCTCCGTTGCGCGTCGTATCACCGGGCTGGTCGAGGATGCGCCGCACGCCCTCGGCGTTGACGCCGCCGGCCATCAGCGACTGAATACGTTGCATCCGTTCGATGTCGGCCGAGGTATAGGTGCGGTATCCCGATGACGTGCGCGCCGGATGGATGAGGTTCTGCTGTTCCCATTGGCGCAATTGGACGGCGCTGGCACCGACGAGTTGGGCTGCCTGCTGGATGTACAGGACTTGACCGTGCCCCGGAGCGGGAGAACTGGCGCGAGCTGCACGTCGAGCGCCGCGGCGCGCGGCGTCGTGGCGTGATCCGTCGCCGGTGGTGGTCGCTGTCACGCCCACCCCCCGCCGGGCCCCATGAGATTTCTGATGCCTAAGAGGATATCGCCGCGAATGTCATAGGGGCGGTATGCCGTCGCCGCAGTCGCCGCAGTGTCGCTGAACTGCATCGACGCCAACAATTCCGCTCCGCGGCGGGTTATTGCGGCGACGGCCCGTTCGCTTCCATCGGCGAAACACACTCGTAATGGTTGTTCATTCCCGCGTAGTAATTGGGCTCTAACCTTCAGGAATTCCAACAACCTCTAAGCGCCGATCCTCCCGCACCAAACCTTCAATCAATTTTGCAAGGTTAGGGCACACCGGTCGGATCGGCGACAGCTCCTCCACGACAGATCGGAAGGTCCTTGAAGACTCGCGAGCAATATCAGCGACTGACTCACTCACTGCATTGGGATCCCACCTACGTCGGCGAGGATGCCTACGTTCCCCAGGAATGGCGCACTGCGTGCACCATGCCCGACTGGAAGAAGTTCAACGACCCGTTCCAGATCCTGTTCGACGACTACATCCGCATCCAGGCCGAAAAGGAGGACAAGTTTCACGCCGTCCGTGACGCCGGCGCGCGCTTCGGCCATATCGGGCGAGTCGATCCCCGGTGGGTGGAGGCCATGAAGTCGTTCAACACCGCCCTGACCTACAGCGAGTACTACAACTACCGCGGGCATGTCCGGATCGCGCGGTTCGCACCCGCGCCGGCCATCCGGATCGCCTCGATGGTTCAGGCGATGGACGAGCGCCGGCACGCTGAAGAAGCCATCTACCAGGCCAAGGATTACGTCAAGCACCATGAGAGTGGCTTCCTGCTGCCCAAGGACCGGCTGGCCTTCTTCGAACGGCATTGGTACTTCCAGGGCGACCGGTCCTTCTTCGAGGACCTCATCACCACCGACCCAATCGAGGGGATCATCGGGACCAACCTGGTCTTCGAGACGGCGTTCACCAATCTGCTGTTCATCGCGGCGCCTGCTGCGGGAGTCGCCAATGGCGATTTCGGATTCGGCCAAGCCCACCTCACGATCCAGAGCGACGAAACGCGTCACATGGCATTGGGTCAGTCCGTAGCCCGTGCCCTGCTGCAGAACGACGACACCAACCTGTCCTTGATTCAGGACTGGATGGACAAGTGGTTCTGGCGTTGCCACCGACTATTGCTGGCGGTCGTGGGCCCCGTTCTCGACTACTTCCCGAAGAACAAGCCGATCTCCTACAAGGAAGCGTTTCAGCGCTATGTCGTGGAGGACTTCATCCAGGGCTACGTCTCGGAACTGTCGCAGTTCGGACTGAAGCCACCGCGCCATCTCGACCAGGCGCTCGCCGAGATCGAACACGGCTCCCACAGCATCTGGCGTGGCCTCTATGGCTCGCGCGACCAGCTCTGGTTCGATGTGCATCAGCCCACCGCCGACGACCTGGCCTGGCTGCAGGACAAGTACCCCGCCTTCGAACACAGCCATGCGCCGTTCTGGCGGACGGTCGCCGGCGGCGCCAACGTTGACTCCGACACGCTCCCGATGACGTGCGACATCTGCAAATTCCCGTGCACATTCCCAGAACCCGCCCACCCGGTGGCACTGCCGGTGGACTACGACGGTCAGCGGTACTGGTTCTGCTCAGAGGGCTGCAAGTGGATCTTCGAGCGGGAAGCCACGAAGTACGCACGCACCATCGAACCCTCCCCGTTGCTGTTGGCCGACAAGGACCCCAACTGGGTTGCACAGTTCCTCAACATCACTCCTGGCGGCACCCCGTTGGGCGGCACTCACGCCCCCGACGGTTATTTCCCCGCCATGCGGGTCCCTGTCACCCTCTGACACCTCAAACCCCAAGAGCTATAGGGAGATCCACACGATGCTTGTTTATTCGCGGGTACTCGGTGAAGCGGCGCCCGAGGCGTTCGTGCTCAGCGCCGGAGACCCGACCGTGGCCGACTTGATGAAACTGATCAACGGAGCTCGCTCGGCCCAAGGTCGCGTCCTGGAGCTCGACGTCGACGGCACTGACGACACCCCGCTCGCCGCTGTCGGCATCACCGACGGCGACCTGGTCGAGGTGCGCGCGGTCGGCGAGCCCAAATTCGACACCACGCCCTCACCGAGACCATCGCTCGACCTCGATGCCGTGAGTCCGCCCGTCGCCAACGGACGCCGACTCAACGAATACGAGGAGGTCACCCAACTGCTGCAGTGGCACGGCCCGTACCACATCGATGGTGGGCGCCCGTCGCAGAAGGTGTGGACCGACGACAGCACCGAGCTGCGTTGCAGCGACTGGGAGTCTTACCGCACGCCCGACAAGTTGTATTACCGCACCTACACCACACGTCAGGCTCGCGCCGGTCGCAGCGTCGCTACGGCGTTCGAATTCGCCCAACGCGATGGCCAGCTCGCGGCGGTCGACCCGTCGCGGGTGGAGTTGTTGCGCAAAGTCATTGGGGTGCTGCAATACCCGGACTGGGGTCTGTGCGTTGCGCACCAAAACGCAACCCGCTTTGCATTGTCGTCTTGGATCGCCGGCGCCACTTCATTCATGATGTTCGACCAACTGCGCCATGCTCAGCTATACGGCCGCCTGGCAATCGCCTACGGCGAACACTTCGACGGCTTCGAAGATCCACGTCCGGACTGGATGGAGGAGCCCCGCTTCCAATCGTGCCGCCGCCTCATCGAGGAGACGTTGACCAACCTCGACTGGGGCAAGACCATCGTGCTGGCCGACCTCATCGTGGAACCGCTGTTGACCAGCGCCGCGCATGCTCTGCTGACCACGGGCAGCCTGGCAGCCGGCGACGGGCTGACCCCATTCGTCTGCCGGTCGATCGAGGATGACAAGCTGCGTCACCGCGAAAGTGCCGCAGCATTCCTCAGATTGGTCTGCAGTGACGACGCGTTCGGCCGGGCCAACCGCGATCTCGTCGAGACATGGGTCAGCGCCGTACTGCCTCAGGCCCACGCTGCGGCGGCGCAACTTCTGGGCGAGTTCGACGTCGAGAGTGCGCTGACCGAAACCATGGCGTGGATCACCGCCCAGTTCGCCGAGTCCGGAATCGATCTCGCATCAATCCAACTGAAGGAAACGGAGGTCACGGCATGACCGCACACGTCACCCGGTCGGTGGTCGGCATCGAAATGATGGGCGGAGAGGAATGCGACGCTATCGTCGCCGCGGTCTGCCAAGATGTGCCCGACGCGTCGGTGGTGCACATGCCGGGCATGGTGCTGCTCGACGTACCCGACCGCATGGTCATTCACGCCTCCGCAGTCTCCGAATTCCTCGGCCGCGACTGGGACAGCCGCGACCTGAATCAGGTGGTATCGGCCTACCGGGGTTACTTCACGCGCTGGGACGACGAACAAGTCGTATTGAGTTGGAACGCAGAGGATCCGGGAGATGATGTCCGTGTTTGAGGACGTTCGCTCCGAGGACCGCATCATCCACGTCTGCGTGAATGTGGACTGTGCCATGCGAGGATCCGAGGCACTACGTGATCGGTTACGTGAGATCGTCGACGAAACCGGATCCGACCTAGAGGTCAACGACTACGTCTGCTTTGCCGCGTGCGAGCAGGGACCGAATCTGCTCATCGAGCACTGTCGTGCCTTCTACAGCGAAGTCGAGCCCGACCACGCAAGGGGCATCGTCGCCCACGCGGAAGGGGGCGACGCGGTCATGGAGATCGACCGCAGCAGTTCGTTCCTGGCGCGCAAGATCTTCAACATGCTCGATGCCGGCTTCAAGCCCGGCGACCTGAGCCTGTCGGACTAGGACCCACTATGCCGACGTCGGAGAGCCTGCTGCCGCCCCACCACTTGGATTACCCCGGTTATCTCGACCGGGGCGGCTACCTTGGCCTGCGCTACGCAGTGGCCGAGCCAGACCGGGCCAGGCGAGCGTTGCTTGCAACGCCGCTGACCGGTCTGGGCGGCGCCCACTTTCCACTCGCCCGAAAGATCGAGTCCGCGCTGGCTACAGCCGGACCGCGCGTGGTGGTGTGCAACGCCGCCGAGGACGAACCGGGGAGCCGTAAGGATCGAGTATTGCTCCTGCGCAATCCGCACGTCGTCCTCGAGGGGGTGCTGCTCGCGGCGATCGCGCTCGACGCCCGCGATGTCATCCTCTACCTCAGTGACACCGCCGAGCAGGAGTGCGACAGCATCACCCGCGCCCTGAACGAAGTCGGCGAACGCTTTTCATCCGCCGCAGTGCGGATCGTGCGAGCGGATCCACGGTATGTCTCCGGTGAGGCAACCGCGGTCGTCGACGCCATCAACGGCGGCGCCGGTAAGCCCACCGGACAACCACCCTTCCCTACCGAGAGTGGTGTCGAGGGCCTGCCGACGTTGGTCGCCAACTGCGAGACGCTTGCCAATCTCCCGCGAATCGTGCGAGCCGCCTGGGGCGGAACTCCACCCGCCTGGACTCGACTGGCCACGGTCAGCGGTGACGTCGCCAACCCCGACGTCTTCGAGATCGACCCCGTCGTCGACACATTTACCGACCTGTTCGCACGAGCCGGTGGCTTGACCGGATCGGGACACCTCAAGGCATTTCAACCCGGCGGACCGTCGACACGATTCCTTTCTGCGGACTGCGCCGATATCCCGATCTCCGATGCGGCGATTCGCAGCGCCGGGTCTCAGTCAGGATGCCTCGCGGTACGGGTCCTCACGACCGACACCTGCATCGTCGAGATCTGCGAAGAGATCACCGGATTCTTCAGCCGCGAGCAGTGCGGCCAATGCCCGCCCTGCCGCATGAAGACCCAGACATATCACCGGACCATGCAGCAAATCCTGCGTCAGAAGGGAGTCAGCGATCTGCTTCAAAAGCTCAGCGTCGTCGATGAATTCGTCGCCGACATGCCACACAAATGTTCACTGATCGACATGCCTACGCCGCCAGTCGAATCCGCCCGTTCGTTGTTTCCCGACGACTTCACAGCCCACACCGAACACGGCACGTGCGCTCATGCCGAGCCGCTGATCAGCTCACAGATAGGAAGAACACGTCATGGCTAACGATTCACCCCTGCCCCCTGGGGGGATCGACGCGGTTGGTCGCGTCGAGACCCGCGGCGTCGACTACATCCCCGAAGCCGAACGCCATTCGAAGCCGCGAGAGCTCACCACGGTCTTCTTCGGCACCCAATTGTGCTTTGGCATCATCGTATTGGGGTACCTTCCCGTCTCGTTCGGATTGGGGTGGTGGGGGTCGGTGACCTCTACGCTGGTCGGATTGGCCGTCGGATCATCGATGTTCGCTCCGCTGGCTCTGCTCAGCACACGCACCGGCACCAACAGCGCGGTCAGTAGCGGCGCCCACTTTGGGGTCGTCGGCCGCATCGTAGGCTCCCTGGTCGGAGTCTTCACCGCGGTCGGCTTCTACGCGTTGACGGTGTGGACGGGGGGAACCGCCCTCGTCGCCGGGCTGAACAAATTGTTCGGAATGCCCATCGGCAAAACCGAACTCGCGATCGCCTATGCCCTGATCGCACTGGCCACCCTGGTCGTGGCCATCTACGGACACGCCAACGTGGTACTGGCCAACCGGATCCTCGTGCCCACCATGGGTCTGCTGCTCCTGATCGGGGTCGTCGTGCTCCTGCCGAAGTTCAGTGCCCAACCACCCGTTGCGGACGGACTGCTGCTCGGCAGTTACCCGGCCACCTGGTTGCTGAGCGCGACGACCGCCGCGTCGCTGCCAATCTCCTACTCTCCCTATGTCGGTGACTACACGCGCTACGTCTCGGCGAAGCGGTGGGCCACCCGCCGGGTGGTCTCCGCCGCCGCCGTCGGCATGTTCGTGGGCACCGCGGTGGCGCTGTGCTTCGCCATCTACGTGGCCATGACGTTTCCGGTGGGCGTCACGGACTGGGTAGTCGGTTTCGTCGACGCCTCGCCGACTGCTTACGTCGCCGGAATCGTCCTCATTGCCTTGGTGGGTTCCTGCGCGCAGGGCGCTCTGTGTGTCTACGGAACCGGTCTGGACGCGTCCTCGATCATTCCGTCGCTCAAGCGTGTTCCCGCCACGCTGCTCATTGGTGCGCTCGGCACGATCCTCGTCTACGTCGGGGCGTTCCTCTACGACCTCGTCGCAGCAGCCAGTGCCTTCCTCATCATCCTGCTGGTGGTCACCGCGCCATGGCTGGTCATCAATCTCATCGGCTACCGTCTTACCCGCGGCCGGTACTACAGCCAGGACCTGCAGGTCTTCAACATGCAGCCGCGTGTCGCCGGCGGTGCGTATTGGTTCACCCACGGATGGAACGTGGCGGCCATGCTGGCGTGGGTCCCGGCAGCCGTCATCGGGATGATGTTCGTCAACACCACGCTCTACGTCGGCCCGTGGGCCAACGTTCTGGGCGGCGTCGACCTGAGCTTCGTCTCCTCGGCAGTGATCGGTGGTCTGCTCTACGTCGCTTTGGTCAAACTCATCCCCGGCAGCATCGTCGTGCCGACCGAGGTCAGTGAGCAGGACGACACCGAGAGACTGGCCCGATTGCTGCAATCGGCACGCGCCACCTCCCACCGAGGCATGGGGGTTGCGAGCGCCATGCCTGTCACCGACCTGACGTGACCAGAGATATTCGAAATCCGTTTTAAAATAACATGATTGGAGTAAAGCATGACTACGACTGAACACGAGACGACCGAGCGCAGCTACCCGAAATTCGGACCCGAGATCATGAAGCGCCCCGTGCGCGTCGTCGACCTCACCCGCGAGATTTTCGAGGGCATGCCGATGTGGTTCGGCCATCAGAAGACTTTCATCAACACCAACCAGACCCACGAACAGTTCAAGACCACGTACAACACCCACCTCGGGTTCGAGGCGCACAACCTGCTGATCAGTGAGCACGCCGGCACCCACACCGATGCCGTCTTCGAGTACGACCCCAAGGGCCCCACCATCGACAAGTCCCCGCTGGAGTACTACTACGGCGAAGCGATCTGCCTGGACCTGAGGTCGGTGAACTATCCCGACTACATCACCCCGACCGACCTCGAGGCAGCGCTGAGCGCGAGCGGGCAGGAGATTCGCCAGGGTGACACCGTCATCCTCTACACCGGTTACGGTGACGCCACCTACCCCGACCTGGCCTACACCGAGAAGCACACCGGGCTCAACCGCGACGCCGCGATCTGGTTGGCAGACAAGGGCGTGGTCAATATCGCCGTCGACAACGTCGCGATCGACCATGCCGACGACATCGACTTCTCCGGGCACGTGGTGTGCGGCGAATACGGCATCGTCAATACCGAAGGGCTGGCCAACCTGCACCAGGTCGTCAATCAACGATTCCTCTACTTCGGGCTCCCGCTGTTCATCCGAAATGGCACGGGTTCGCCCATCCGTGCGGTCGCGGTGTTCCAGGACTGAACTCACCTCCCACCCCACGCTTTTGAGAAGGGCCGACGATGACACAACTTGCGCATGAACTCGCACCCACCTCCCGCCAACGGCTGATGCCGAAGGGATCCTGGGACTGGCACATTCCCACGCCCTTCTCCCAGGGTTGGCGGGTGGACAACTTGCTTTTCGTCGGCGGCCAGCTGTCCGCCGACGAACACGGCAACGTCCTTGGGGAAGGCGACATCGAAGTGCAGACGCGCAACGTCTTCGACGCCGTGACCCGCGTGCTCGCCGAGGGTGGGGCGACATGGCGCGACGTCGTCAAGATGAACACCTACTACGTGTGCGAGGAGAAGGGCGACGCAGTCAGAGAATTCTGGGAGAAGATGACGCAGGTGCGGTTGCAGTACCTACCCACTCCTGGGCCTGCCGGCACTGCGGTGCGTGTCGCCGGACTGATGTACGACGGATTCCTCATCGAAGTGGAAGCGATCGCGGTCGTCGGCAGCGGACAACTCACTGTCACCTCATGACGGTCCTGGCCGACCCGACCCCCACCAGCACCGTCGCGCAGCTGACCCAGCAGCTGCTGCGCATCGATACCACCAACCCCGGACGTGCGGAACGGCCCGCCGCCGAGCTGGTGGCCGATCACCTGGCGGGGCTGGGGTGCGCGGTGGAGTGGTTCGAACCCGAACCTGGGCGCACCAGCATCGTGGCGAGGATCCCCGGCGAACATCGACAACTGCCGGCGCTTCTCCTGCATGCCCACCTCGACGTGGTGCCGGCGATCGAGGCGGACTGGCAGCGTGACCCCTTCGGCGGTGATTTGGTCGAAGGCTACCTATGGGGTCGGGGCGCGGTTGACATGAAGGGCACCGTGGCGATCATGGTGGACACCCTGACCGCCATGCACAGACGCGGCCAGAAGCCGAATCGGGATCTGGTGGTCGCCTTCTTTGCCGACGAGGAAGCCGGTGGACAGGCCGGGGCCGGCTACGTGACGCACGAACGTCCAGACCTGTTCACCGACTGTGCCGAAGCCATCGGCGAAGTGGGCGGATTCAGTCACACTCTTTCCGAGGATCACCGCGCGTACTTGGTGGCCACTGCCGAGAAGGGTGTCTGGTGGACTCGGATGGTCGCCGACGGCCGTGCCGGGCACGCCAGCATGATCAATCCGGACAATCCTGTCCACCACTTGGTGCAGGCGTTGGCGCGGGTGGCCGGGCATGTGGGACAGGACACCCCGACGGCGGCGACCACGGCGATGCTCGAGCGGCTGCGCGCTGTCCTGGCCATGCCCGACGCCACCACCGAGGAGCTCATCGATCGACTTGGCCCGCTCAAGAAGATGATGCTCGCCGGTATGCGTAACACCGTCAACCTCACCCAGCTGCAGGCCGGGTACAAGACCAACGTCGTGCCCGCAACCGCCGAGGCCACCATCGACGGTCGCTTCATTCCGGGAACCGAAGACTGCTTCCGCGAGGAGATCGCTCGACTCGCCGGCGATCGCGTCCGCTTCGACGAGATCTATCGCGGGGCGGCTGTCGAGTCCCGGCTGGACTCGGTGTTGTTGGAAGCAATCGGATCCAGCCTTCGAGCCGAAGATGAGACTGCGTTCGTGCTGCCGTACATCAGCACTGCGTTCACCGATGCGAAATGGCTTGCGCCCCTGGGGATTGACTGTTACGGCTTCGCGCCTATGCTGCTGCCCGATGACCTGGACTTCGCTGCCTTGTTCCATGGGGTCGACGAACGGGTTCCCACCAGCGCGCTGGACTTCGGTGTGCGGGTTTTCGACCGGCTGCTGAGCAGCTACTGACCGCAAACTGAGGCCATCGCTGATTGGCATGGACTGTCGCCGGTCACGGCCACGTCTGACTCTCTTACCAGGGCGCGTCGAGGGCCAACCGAAGCGGAAAGTCCACCATCACCTGACGCGATACAAGAATGTGGTGCCCCCGGCATGATTCGAACATGCGACACCGGCTTTAGGAGAGCCGTGCTCTATCCCCTGAGCTACGGGGGCGGACCGCGTCGCAGTCTACCTGGTCCCCGCTGCGCCGAGAGTGGGGTTGTTGACGGGTCCACCTGGGGAAACGCGGCAGCAAGTCCACACTCGGCCGGGGCACTGGTCGATGCCACCCGGGTCAGCGCAGCTCGGCGATGACTTTCGCGAAGTACTCGGCATGGTGGTGCTGCACGCTGAACGACGTCAAACCATAGGTGTCGCGCAGTCCGCGCAGCTTGTCGGCGATATCGCGCGGCGTGCCGGACAGCACCGCCGGTAGCGCCAGCACCTGCTCCTCGGGCATATCGCCGACGTAACGCCGGGTCAGCGTCAAGTCCGGCATTCCGGAGGCATCGGTCGGTGACGCAGTGATCGCGATGTTGAGTTCCAGGGAGTCGAACCGTTCACCGGCCGCGTCCTTGACGAATGCGACCCGTTCGGCCAGCGGATCGTCGACACCCTTGCCGACGTCGGATCCGGTCAGGCCCACGGTGTTCGCGCGCCGGGCGGCGATGGTCAGGACCCGGTCGCCGTTGCCGGCGATCATGATGGGGATCGACGGGTGATGCTCGTTGAAGTACGCCGTGACGTGTTCGAGGTGGTCGACGCGTGCCCCGGCGCTCGGGTACGGCAGCTCGGCGGCCTCGAATTCTTCCCGCACGTAGCCGGCGCCCAAGCCGAGTTCGAGGCGTCCGGAACTGAGCAGATCGACCTCGGCGGCGTCTCGGCCCAACAGCGCCGGCTTGTAGAAGCCCGCGTTGAGCACATAGGTCCCGAGCTTGATCGTCGAGGTCACCTGTGCGGCCGCCGCCAATATCGGGAACGGTGCCGGGGCAGGCAAATGGTCGGCGACGTTGAGCACATCGAAGCCGAAATCCTCGAAACGCTTTGCGGCGTCGGTGAATCGGTCCTGCGATTTGGCGCCCCAGGTGCCGACACCGAAACGGAAGTCTCTGTGCACCGAGCCGATGCTACGCGGGGCGGGGTTTGGCGATGGAGCAAACGGTAACTCTGCATGCCATGACAGAGCTCCCAACCATCGGCATCGAAGAGGAGTTCCTGCTTGTCGATCCCGACGGTGGAGCGCCCATCGCCCGGAACGCCGAAGTGGCCGAGGTGGCCGCTCGCCATGATGTCGACCTGCAGCTGGAGTTGACGACCTGCCAGGTCGAGACCGCCTCCGAACCGGCCCACCGCCACCAGGACCTGCTCGAGCAGATCCGGCATCTGCGCGAGACCGCCGCCAAGGCCGCCGCCGAATCCGGTGCGCAACTGCTCGCCGTCGCACTGCCGCCCACCGTGCCGCAGGCCTTCCCGATCACCGACAATCCGCGCTATCGCGAGATCGCCGACCGCTACGGCATGATCGCGCATGAACAGGGGATCTCCGCGTGTCATGTGCACGTCTCGGTACCCGACCGGGATACGGCCGTCGCCGTCTGCACCTGGCTGCGCCCGTGGTTGCCGGGACTGCTTGCCCTGAGCGCGAACTCGGCGATCTATCGCGGCGCCGACAGCGGCCACGCGAGCTGGCGCAGTGTCCTGTGGCACCGCTGGCCGACCGCGGGTCCACCACCGCATCTGGAATCGGCTGCCGAGTACGACGAAGCCGTCCAGGCATTCAAGGATATGGGCGCAGTGCTCGACGACGGCATGGTCTATTGGGACGCGCGACCATCGGCCAAATTCCCCACCGTGGAACTGCGGGTCGCCGATGTGGCTGCGACGGCCGCCGACGCCGTCCTACTCGCGGTGCTGTCCCGCGCTGCGGTGATGACGGCGCTGACTGATATCGCTGAGGGCGCCCCGAAACCTCGAATTCCCGAGCACCTGCTGCGGGCCAAATACTGGCGTGCCGCACGGGACGGCCTGGAAGACCGCCGCACCCTCGACGAACTGGGTGCATTCGTCGCCGAGATCGCCCCGGCCCTACGCCGGATCGGCGACTACGACTACGCCGTCGCCGAGCTGGAACGGGTCGGCCGCGACGGTAACGGCGCATCCCGGCAGCGCCGGGCCTGGCAGCGTCGCGGCGATGTCAGCGATGTGCTCGCCGAGGTGGCCGATGCGACGCTGCGTTAGCCGATCACACCAACGGCAGCTTGGCGAAAATCTCGCCGGTGGGCTGCGTGGAACCGGTTCCGGGTTCGACGGTGAATGCCAGCTCGGTCGAGTCGCCGATATCGGGCAGCACCGCGGTGGTGGACGGCGCCACGGCCTTGGCGTCCATGACACCGGCCGACTTGGGACCGTTCTTGTCGATGAGCCACATCTGATAGACCGTGCCCTCGGACGGCGGTGTCACATTGTTCATCACCAGCACGCCGGCATCCCGGTCATGCGAGAACACCACGGTCGCGGTTCCACCGCCGGGTATCGGCCCGGACACGGTGCGCACGTCGGGCGCGGCGAAAACCTGCTGCGCGGTCGACGGCTGCTGTTCGGGGCGCAGCGCGATCCCGACTCCGGCCACACCGACGCCGATGACCACCGCGGCCGCCGCGGCCAGCAGCGCCGGGCGCCAATTTCGTCTGGCCGGTGGGGGGCTGGTCGCGGCGTCGCGGGCCACTGCCAGGACGCGGTTGCGCAGGGCGGCCGGCGGCTCGAGCGCGGTGGCCGCAGAGGCAACCGCCATCGCCTCCCGGATCGCGCGAACCTCGTCATAGAACTGCCAGGCGTCCTCGCCGCTGACCGCGAGCCGAGTGTCGATCTCGTCGCGTTCGGCGTCGGTCAGGGCGTGCAGTGCATACGGCACTGCCAGATCCATCATGTCGCTGCCCTCGGGGCCGGTTGGCGTGCTCATCGCAGCCCCAAGCAGTTGCGCAGGCCACGCAGCGCATCGCGCATCCGTGACTTGATGGTCGGCAATCCCGCCGCCAGCCGCTCGGAGACCTGCGCGTAGGTCAGGCCGTCGTAGTAGGCCAGCTGGATGCACTCGCGTTGCAGGTCGGTCAGGCCGTCGATGCAGGCGACCACTCGTTGCCGTTCATCGCTGGCGATCACCGAATCGGTCACGTGATCCATCGGCGGCACCACGCTGACGGCGGCGTAGCGGGAGTCCCGCTGACCAGCGGCCTGCTCGGAGCGCACCCGGTCGACGGCCCGGCGGTGTGCCAACGTCATCAGCCAGCTCAGTGCACTGCCCGCTGTCGGGTCGAAGTTGTCCGCCGACCGCCAGACCTGCAGATATACCTCCTGCGTGGTCTCTTCGCTGTAGCCGCGGTCACGCAGCACGCGCGTCACCAGTCCGTACACCCGGGAGCGGGTGGCGTCGTAAAACGCGGCGAACGCCTCGGCGTCACGGCGCGCCACTCTGCGCAGCAGAGCGTCGAGATCCCCGGTCATGAGTGCGAGCCTAGCCGCACCCCCCAAGGCTATGGTGGCCATGGTACGAAAAATGCTGTCCGGGAGCGGTATTCATCGAATCCGGGGCGCCCTGCCATCTGCTTCTCGGTCAGGCGGGCTCCGGTGGCATAAACCAGGAAGTATGTCATGAGCAGCGGTGAGCCGACGGTCAACGCGGCAGGCCAGCCGGTCAGGCAGATCAGCCACAGACCCCACCACACGCAGGCGTCGCCGAAATAGTTCGGATGACGGGTCCACGACCACAGTCCACGGTCCATGATGACGCCCTTGTGGGCGGGATCGGCCTTGAACACCTTGAGTTGGTGGTCGCCGATCGCCTCGAATGCGACCCCGGCCAGCCACAGCACCACCCCGAGCGCCAATACCGGGATCAAGACCGTCGGAGTGGGCCCGGCCGCCGCCGATACCTGTAACGGCAGCGAGACGAACCAGGCGGCGCAGGCCTGGGTGGCGAAGATCTTGCGCAGCACGGTGGGTGCGCTGAAGTCCCCGCCCAGCAGCGCGTCATAACGCGGGTCCTCACCCTTGCCCGCCGACTTGTTGTACATGTGCCATGCCAACCGCAGACCCCAGATGGCCACCAGGGCCAGCACCAGCAGTCGCCGGGTCAGGTCACCGGTACCCACCACCGCGGCCACGGCTGCCACCGTCAAAAAGGCCAGGCCCCAGGTGACGTCGACGACGTTGTACCGGCCGATGCGCTTGCCGACGAGGAATGTCACGAGGAAAACCGCGACGACGGCGATCAGTGAAGTGGCGGAGACGGCAAGGAAATTCACCAACGGCCTCCGGTCGGTGCGAACGCCCACTGGTACACGTCGAGGTAACCGGAACGGAAGCCTGCCTCCGAGTAGGCCAGGTAGAGCTCCCACATCCGCTGGAACACGTCGTCAAAACCCAATTCCGACACCGCTTTACGCTGCTGGGTGAAGCGCTCGCGCCACAGCCGCAAGGTATGGGCGTAGTGCGGGCGCAGTGAGAACATGTCGACGGTGCGCAGCGAGGTGTGCCGTCCGGTGATAGACATGATCGCCTCGGTCGAGGGCAGCATGCCGCCGGGGAAGATGTACTTCTGGATCCAGGTGTGGGTGTTGCGGCTGGCCAGCATTCGGGAGTGCGGCATGGTGATCGCCTGGATGACCACCCGGCCGCCGGAGGTCACCAGGGAGTCCAAGGTCTGGAAGTAGGTGGGCCAGAATTCGTAGCCCACCGCTTCGATCATCTCGATCGAGACCACGGCGTCGTAGCGGCCCGAGGATGCGATGGCGTCGTCGCGGTAGTCACGCAGTTCGATACTCACCCGGTCGCTCAGGCCGGCCGCGGCGACGCGCTGCTGGGCCAGCCGCTGTTGTTCGGCCGAAAGCGTCACCGAGCGCACCGTGGCACCGCGGGTTGCCGCGCGAAGAGACAATTCGCCCCAGCCGGTGCCGATTTCGAGCACCCGCGATCCTGGGCCCACCTTCGCCACGTCGAGCAGTCGGTCGATCTTGCGACGTTGCGCATCGGCGAGGTTGTCGAACGTGGGTGCCACCGTGTCGAACAAAGCGCTGGAGTAGGTCATCGTCTCGTCGAGGAACTTCGCGAACAACGCGTTGGACAGGTCGTAATGCTCGGAGACGTTGCGGCGCGCCTGATCCTGACTGTTGTGCTGCGTGCTGGGCTGGCGTACCAGTGCGATCGGGCGCATCCGTTGCAGCGAGCGCGGCACCAGATCGGCCATCGAGGTGGCGAACGCCGTCAGCACCCCGGCCAGATCATTCGACGACCACTCGCCGGCCATGTAGGACTCGCCGAAACCGATCAATCCGCTGCGGCCCACGCGCCGCGCCAACCGGTCGGGGTGCGTGAGCACCAGCGTGGGCAGGGTGGGGTCGGCGGCACCCACGGTCGAACCGTCCGGGTAGAGCAGGCGCAACGGCAGTCGCTGGGCGGCCCGCCGCAACAAGCTGGAGGCGACTGTCGCCCCCAACGCACCGGTGGGCCCGCCGGGTACCTTGGCGACGTCCGGCCAGCGTGCGGAATCGATTGTGTCGAAGAGGCTTCCATGCGTATCAACGCTCATGTGCAACCACCTTCTTCTCGCGAGGGACGACGGGTACCCGGCGCATCCAGAGCGTGATGCCCTGGATGCGGATGGCCAGCGCCACCATCAGTGGTGCCAACGGCGCGGCAAGCTGCAGTCGGGCCACCTGCACGGCGGTGACGCGCTGGCGGGTGCCCTGCAAGGTGGCGACGAACGGTGGCTGGTTGTCGCGGTGCAGGGATATCGACACATTGACCTTCGCGCCCGGCAACGGAGCGCGCACCAGGTAGTACCCGTCGACATCGTTGAATGGTGAGACGTAGAGCGATTTGTCGACCGCGACCGGTCGACTCTGTTCGGGCGGAAGCAGATAGGCGTGTCGCTGACCGTAGGTGTTGTGCACTTCGGCGATCACCGCGCGCAGCACGCCGTCGGCGTCGTGGCACCAGAACACACTGAGCGGGTTGAACACATAGCCGAGCACCCGGGCGGACAGTAAGGCCGTCACGTGTCCACCTGGAAGGCGTATTCCGTTGTCGGCCAAGAACGCATCGATGCGGTTGCGCAGGGTGTCGTCGTCGTGGCCGTCGAAATGGTCGCGAGCGTCGAACCGGGCGAACGGCCGCAGCCAACGTGGCAGCACCGGAGGCCTGTCGACGTCGATATACCAGCTGTAACTGCGGTATTCGAATTCGTGCCGAACCGGCGCGCGGCGCACGTGCGCGATGCGGGTTCGGTAGATCGCGGGTGCACCGGCGCTCATGCCCGCACCTCGATCGGTCCGGCGCGGTCAGGATCCCGGCGCAGCAGCTGGGCGGCGCGTAGACCGGCCGCGGCACCGTCCTCGTGAAAACCCCAGCCGTGGTAGGCGCCCGCGAAGACCACCCGGTCGTCATCGAGGCCGGCGAGTTGTCGTTGAGCGGCCAGGGACTCGGGTGTGTACAGCGGATGGTGGTAGGTCATCTCGGCGAGCACCGACGCCGGATCGATGAGGTCCTCGCCGCCCAACGTCACCAGGAACGGGCGCGCGGTGTTCAACCGCATGAGCCGGGTCACGTCGTAGGTCACCACGACCTCGTCGCGTCTCGGGGTGATCAGGTAGTTCCACGATGCCCGTGCCCGCCGGTGCCGCGGCAGCACCGAGTCGTCGGTGTGCAGCCGAGTGTGGTTCGCCGAGTAACGAATCGCGCCCAACACTCGCCGCTCTGCGTCGGTGGGTGCGGCCATCAGCGTCAGCGCCTGGTCGGAATGCGTGGCGATGACGGCGGCGTCGAAGTCCAGGGTCTGGTCGTCGAGGATGACCTGTACCCCGGCGGGGGTGCGGCGTACCGAGCGCACCGGAGTCCCGGTGTGCACTGCGTCGAGGGTTTCCGCGATGGCACGGACGTAGGTCGCCGAGCCGCCGACGACCGTGCGCCACACCGGTGACCCGAAGACCGTCAGCATGCCGTGATGGTCGAGGAAGGTGAACAGATAGCGAGCCGGGTACTCCAAAGCCGATTCTGGCGGGCAGGACCATACCGCGGCCACCAGCGGTGTGAGGAAATGATCGACGAAGTAGGGGGAGAAGCCGTTGCGGGCGACGAAGACGGCCAGCGTGGTATCGGCGTCGCCATCATCGCGCAGCAGCCGGGTCGCGGCACGGTGGAACTTCTTGACCTCGGCCAGCATCGCCAGGTAACGCGGACGGCGCAGGTTGGCGGCGGTGGGGAACAGCCCGGTTATGCCGCGGGCGCCGGCGTATTCCAGGCCGTTGGCATCGCAGCGCACCGACATCGACATATCGGAGTCCTGGGTGCGAACGCCGAGTTCGTCGAACAGCCGGCACAGCGTGGGGTAGGTGCGGTCGTTGTGCACCAGGAACGCACTGTCGACGCTGACGGTGTTTCCGGTGCCGTCGTCGAGCTGATGGGTGTGGGCGTGGCCGCCGAGGCGGGTGTCGGCCTCGAACAACGTGACGCGGTCACGTTTGGCCAGCTCGTAGCCGGCTGTGAGGCCCGCAACACCGCTGCCGATGACGGCGATCGAGCGCTGGCCCGGGATCATTTCCTGCACATACCCAATTCGATGCTGCGGGTGTGCCGGATGGGTGGCCTGCTCAAGAGGTTGAGGCGTAACCCTGGGCGGGAATGCGGCCCGAAACCCGCCGACGCTTCAGCCTGGACGCCGAGAATTCCGCCTCGACTATCGCCAGCTGCGCGCCGCGGCCACCAGTCCGTCGACCAGCGCCGAGGTCACCGGTGAGAGTCCGTCGGGCCCGGGTGCCGGACTGCGTGGGCTCAGGCCGCGGATCCGGGGGCTCAGCTCCAGCTGGGCGCCACCGCCGCCGACCCGGTTCACCGGGTTGTCCGGATGAAGTCCGCGCAGTTCACGCGGAATATCGTCCAGATCGGTGACGACCTGATAGCCGGGCACGGCGATGTGCACGGCCAGGTGTGCCGCCAGCGCACGGTTGCGGCCGCCGGCCAGCAGCTGCGTGCTGCGCCCGATGCGGCCGTAGCCGTGCAGCGACACCGCGACGTCGACGTGCTCGACGAACTCGGCGAGCCGGTCGGACTCGCTGAGCAGGTACCGCGCCGACGACAGGTGATGCGGATAGCCCGAAGGGTGGCGCAGTACATACACCGAGGCGTCGGCCGCCGCGGCCGCCCGCTCGGCGATCACATCGGTCATCTGCTCCAGGCCGCCGCCGTGGATGGCCAGGAAGCCGAACCGGGACCGCAGGACGGTGGATTCCTGCATCTTGGGGTCGGCGAGCAGCTCCGAAAGTGTCTGGGGTGCAACGCCTTGCGTCGATGAGATCTGGCGTGGCCAGCCGCTGGGGTCCCAGCGGCGCAGGAAGTCGATCCATCCCGCCGGAAGCTGGTGCTGCAGCGCGCCGTCGATCACACGTTCCAGATAGCCGGCGCGTGGCGGACCTGGATCGACGCGGTGATCGATGTAAACCCAGGCCTCGCAAGGGCCGTCGGCGGTGTGTACCGTCAGCCGGTCGCGTCGGTAGCGCACCGGAACGCCCTCGGCACTGTCGAGTGCGGCCAGGTCGGGGTCGGACACCCGCCACAGCACGCCGTGCACCTCGGAGCCGGCGAACGGTTCGATGGTGGCGACGCCGCGCTGATTGATCAGCCAGTCGTGCCCGGCCAGTGATGCCAGCCGGGGGTCGCGCGCGTCCGGGCATCGGCGCGCCATCTGCGTCGCGCACAGGTTCGACCCGTACGCGAAGTAGAGATGACGTGCGGCCACTCAGCCCGTCACGGTCAGATAGATGAGCACCACATTGAGCACAGTAATCACCGCCGCCGCGATCCAGCCCAACATCGAGGTCACCCGGTGGTTGATGTCGGTACCCATCAGCTCGGGTTTACTGGTCAGCCGGATGAGCGGTATCAGCGCGAACGGGATGCCGAAGGACAGCACGACCTGGGAGAGCACCAGCGCGCGGCTGGGGTCGAACCCGATGCCGAGGATCACCAATGCCGGTATCAACGTGACCAGGCGCCGCCACAGCAGCGGCACCGAGATCTTCAGCAGACCCTCCATGATCATCGCGCCCGCATAGGCGCCGACCGAGGTCGAGGCCAGCCCGGAAGCCAGCAGGCCGATGGCGAACAGCAACGCGATATTGGGTCCGAGGCTGTCCTGCACGGCGTGGTAGGCGCCCTCGATGGAGTCGGTGTCCTGGCGCCCCTGCAGGTGGGTCGCCGCGACCAGCAGCATCGCGATGTTGACGGCACCGGCCAGCAGCATCGCGGTGGCCACGTCCCAACGGGTGACGATCAGCAGCCGGCGCCGCGGCGCGCCCGCCTCGGGATGGCCGTGCCGGTCACGGGCCAGCCCGGAGTGCAGGTAGACCGCATGTGGCATGACCGTCGCGCCCAACATGGCGGTCGCCAGTAGCACGCTCTCGGCACCGTCGAATCGAGGCAGTAGGCCGGAGACGACCTGGCCGGGGGACGGCGGGTCGACGAACAGGCTGGACAGGAAGCCCAGCGCGATGACCATGAGCAGCCCGGTGATGACGTACTCGAATGTCCGTTGGCCGCGCCGGTTCTGCACGGTGAGCAGCAGGAGGGAGACCGCGCCGGTGATGACGCCGCCGAGCAGCAGCGGAAGGTCGAACAACAGGTACAGCGCGATGGCGCCGCCGACGACTTCGGCGAGATCGGTCGCCATGGCCACCAATTCGGCCTGCAGCCAGTAGGCGATCCGGGTCGGCGTGCGGGTGTGGGCGGCAACCGCTTCCGGTAGCGACATGCCGGTCACCAGGCCGAGCTTGGCGGACAGGTACTGCACCAGGCTGGCCATCAGGTTGGCCAGCACGATGACCCAGAGCAGCAGGAATCCGTATTGTGAGCCGGCGCTGACGTTGGCGGCGACGTTGCCGGGGTCGACGTAGGCGATCGCGGCGACGAAGGCGGGGCCCAGTAGGTAGACCGGTGGCAGTTGTCGCACCCTACGGACGTCGGTCACCACACCCACTCCCTATCCGGCCTATCGAATTAAAAAGTTAGGGTAGCCGAAACCTGTCGAGCAGACGCGTACGACCCCCGTTTTGGGTCAAAAGGGGGTCGCAAGCGTCTGCTCGCGGAGAAAACGGGGGCGTGCTTGCCACGATCAATGGTGTTGCACGCCAGTACTTCCGGTGATCAGCTCAGGCCGGGACCCCAGCCGGGCGCGAAGATCAACGGGTATCCGAAACCGGTACCGGCGTACTGCATCGGCGGTGAGGTGATGATCTGCGTGCTGCCGCCACTGGTGCGGCATTGCGTGGTCAACTGTCCGACCGTGACGCATGTCGGCAACGCCTGCGCGGGCGCCGGCGCGCCGAGCATCGCGATCCCGCCGGCAGCCATCGCCGCGGTGATGATGCCGAAAGCTGTTTTTACCGTCATGACCTGCTCCGATCGCTGGTGCAAGTCTAGCCCTGATTGCAGGCCGGGCCGGGGTTTCCGGATCCGCCCGTCACAGGACCCAGTAGTTACCTTCCCAGGGGAACGCGTATGCGGGCGGGGTGGCGTCGATCTGGGTATTGCCCTCGGTCGCGCACTCGGTGGTGGCGCCACCCTGCATTCCGCCACCGCCGCTACCGGTGGTGGTGCAATCCGGCAACAGTGGATCGGCGACTGCCGCAGGGGCCGCGACGATCGCCAACGATGCGCCGGCCGCGACCAACAGTCCGCCGATTGTGCTCAAGCGTGCCTTCATATTGGGTGTGTCCTTCCCGTGGGTTCTCTGGGAACCCTACAACTCTTTGCCCGCCGCCATCGGAATCCGCGGCCATTGAAATGTCGAGCCTTCGCTACAGGTCGGGAATGGGCAGATCGAGGTTGGGGAACGTGATGCCTCCGTCCACCTCGAGGGTCTTTCCGGTCAGATAGCTGCTCGCCGGCGACGCGAGATAGACTGCGGCGGCCGCGATGTCGACGGGATCGCCGAGTCGGCGCATCGGGGTGACCTTCTCCATCGGCTCGCGCAGCTCGTCATTGGACGCCACCACATCCAGGGCTGAGGTCAGGATCGAGCCTGGGGCGATGGCGTTGACCCGGATCCGCGGGCACAGGTCCAGCGCGGCGAGCCGGGTGTAGTGCGCGAGCGCGGCCTTGGCGGTTCCGTAGGCGGCGAAGCCGCGCCCGGCCGTCCGGCCCATCGTCGAGGTGATGTTGATGATGCTGCCGCCGCCGGAGTGTTCGAGCATCAACGGGACGGCTGCGGTCACCAGCGCATGTGCCGTCACGACGTTGAAGGTGAACGCGTCGCGCAGATCTTTCGTCGAGGTGTTCAGCAGCGGCGCGGGCATGGTGCCCCCGACATTGTTGACGACGATGTCTAGTTTCCCGAAGGCGTCGACGGCGGCTGCGGCCAGCTCGGCGGTGGCCTCCGGGTGTGCGAGGTCGCCGGTGACCACGTGGGCGCGCCTGCCGGTGGCGCGGATCTGCTCGGCGACTTCGTCGAGCTGGGACTGCGTGCGTGCGGCTATCACCACGTCGGCGCCTGCTTCGGCGAAGGCGACGGCCATCGCGGCACCGAGGCCGCGGCCCGCGCCCGTCACGATGGCCACCTGGTTGTCGAGCCGGAATCTGTCGAGGATCACCGCGGCACCGTAACAAGCCGACAGCGGCCGGCGGACCGCATTCGGCAAGGTTTCTAGAACACGTTCTAGTTCAATGGTCCGAAAGTGACAGTTATGGGCAAGTGAACCAACAGAAGTCGGCTTACGTAGACCTCTGTATGAACGGATCACACCGTAGCCTTGGAGCGATGAGCGTCGATACATCGGCACCGGCAATTGCTGCCGCCGCCGTGGAATTTCCAGCCAACTATCACAGTCAGCACGAGGTCATCGATGCCCTCGTCAGTGCCGCGGGACCGGAGTTCATGCGGTTCGCCGAAGCCGCCGGTGTGCAGTCGCGACATCTGGCGTTGCCTTTGCACCGCTACGCCGAATTGAGCGGATTCACCGAAGCCAACAGCGCATTCCTTGATGTCGCAATGGACCTCGGGGAGCGCGCGCTGCGCTCCGCCATCGAATCGGCGGGTCTGCAACCGTCCGATGTCGACGTCGTGTTCTCCACCACCGTGACCGGTGCCGTGGTGCCGACGCTGGAAGCGCGTCTGGCGGCGCGGGTCGGGCTGCGACCGGACGTCAAGCGGGTTCCGCTGTTCGGTCTGGGCTGCGTCGCCGGTGCTGCCGGGGTGGCGCGGATGAACGACTACCTGCGCGCCTACCCCGACCAGGTGGCGGTGCTACTGGCGGTTGAACTGTGCTCGCTGACAATTCAGCGCGACGACGTGTCGGTGGCGAACCTGGTGGCCAGCAGCCTGTTCGGCGACGGCGCCGCCGCAGTCGTGGCGGTCGGCGCGCAGCGGGCAGACGCCACGGACCGCCGGATGCCGAGGGTCCGGGCATCGCGCAGCAGGCTCTACCCCGACAGCAGTGAGGTGATGGGGTGGCAGATCGGCAGCGGAGGCTTCAAGATCGTGCTGTCACCGGATGTGCCCAACATCACCGAGAAGTACCTCGGCGAGGACGTCCGGCTCTTCCTGTCCGACCACGGGTTGCAGACCACCGATATCGCCACCTGGATCTGCCATCCCGGTGGCCCCAAGGTGATCGAATCCGTCGAGTGTGTGCTCGACCTGCCCGGCGGATCGCTGGATCGCACACGGAAATCGTTGAGCGACAACGGTAATCTGTCGTCGGTGTCGGTTCTCGACGTACTTCGGGCCAATCTGGCCGAACCTGCGCCTGCGGGCGCCAACGGCGTGATGATCGCGATGGGCCCCGGCTTCTGCTCCGAGCTCGTGCTGCTGGGCTGGTGACGTGTACAGACTGCTGATCCTCGCCGTCGGTCTCGAACGCCTGGTGGAGCTGATCGTCTCGCGGCGAAATGCCAAGCTGGCATTCGCCCGCGGTGGACGTGAGTTCGGCCGTGGCCATTATCCGGTCATGGTGGCCATCCACTCGGCGCTGCTGGTGGGTTCTGTCGCCGAGGTGCGGGCGCTCAAGCGGCCGTTCATCGCGCGGCTGGGCTGGCCGATGTTCGCGATCGCCCTCGGCGCGCAGGTGTTGCGGTGGTGGTGCATCACCACGCTGGGCAAGAAGTGGAACACCCTGGTGATCGTCGTGCCCGACGACGAGTTGGTCACCGGCGGACCGTACCGCTGGCTGCGGCACCCCAACTATGTCGCGGTCGTTGCCGAGGGGGTCGCATTGCCGCTCGTGCACACCGCGTGGTTGACATCGCTGTGCTTCACCGTGGCCAACGCTCTGCTGCTGCGGGTCCGGTTGCGGGTGGAGAACGCGGCACTGGGCTACACCGCCGATGCGGCGCCGGCGGCCACAGGTGCCGATGTCCACCCATGACGTCGATATCCTAATCGTCGGGGGCGGCCCCGGCGGCCTCGCCGCGGCGTTACACGCACGCGCGCAGGGTCTTTCGGTGGTCATCGCCGAGCCACGCGAAACGCCCATCGACAAGGCCTGTGGCGAAGGACTGATGCCGGGTGGGCTGGCTGAACTGGCGGCACTCGGCGTGGACCCGGCCGGGGTGCCGTTCCGCGGTATCGCCTACGTCGACGGGCAACGACGCGTCGAGGCCAGCTTCCGCGCCGGCCGGGGCCGCGGTGTGCGACGTACCACATTGCACTCCGCGCTGGCTACTCGTGCCAAAGAAGTTGACACCGAATGGGTTTCGACCAAGATCAATGCCGTCGAGCAGGACGCCGACGGGGTGAGTGCCGGCGGGGTACGGGCGCGCTACCTGATCGGTGCCGACGGATTGCACTCGGCGGTACGGCGCGCCGTCGGAATCGAGTCCACCGTGGGCAGCCCACGACGCGTCGGGTTACGTCGGCACTACCGCATCGCGCCGTGGTCTGAATTCGTCGAGGTGCACTGGTCGCCGATGGGTGAGGCCTATGTGACCCCGGTCGAGGAAGATCTGGTGGGCGTGGCGATCCTGAGCCGCCACCGGCACGACCTCGGCTGGTTTCCCTGGCTTCAGGAACGGCTCGCCGAGGCCGCACCCGGACCGGAGCGCGGCTGCGGTCCGCTGCGCCAAGTGGTGTCGCGACGGGTTGCCGGCCGGGTGCTGCTGGTCGGGGACGCGGCCGGTTACGAGGACGCGCTGACTGGTGAAGGCGTGAGCCTGGCCGTCAAGCAGGCCGGCGCCGCCGTCGCGGCGATCGCCCAGGACCGGCCGGCGGATTACGAACAGACGTGGAATCGGGTCACCCGTCGCTACCGGTGGTTGACCCGTGGACTGGTACTGGCGACCGCCCCCCGGGTCACCCGGCGGGCGCTCGTCCCGGCCTGTGCGGCATTGCCCGGAGTTTTCGGCCGGGCCGTCGATACGCTGGCTACCTGAAGTAGCGGACCAGTTCCGATTCGACGTCGCGCAACGGCTGGATCGACCGCTGGGCACGTGCCTGTAGCAGCGCGCCCTCGATGGCGCTGACTGCGAAAGACGCCCTGCTGCGGGCGGTTTCGTCATCCATACCGGATGCCGTGAGCGCCGCTGCCACCCGGTCGCTGATCAGTGTGAAAGCGCGGGCAGCGGCCTCGGTGATCGGCGGTTCGTCGGGGCCGGCCAGCGACGCCGCTGCGATCGGGCAGCCGGTCGCGAAATCGGCCTCCTGCATATCGGCGACCCAGCGGTCGATCAAGCCGTGGATCACGGCGAGCGGATCGCCGTCGGCTGCCAGTCGGTCGATGCGGGCACCGATGACGCCGGCCGCGGTCTCGGTGACGGCGACCATCAGCTCGGTCTTGCCGCCGGGGAAGTGCTGATAGATGGAGTTGCGCGCCGCCGAACTGCGCTTCAACAGGTCAGACAGGCCTGTCGCGTGTATGCCGCGCTCGCGCACCATGGCGATCCCCGTCGCGATCAGACGCTCGCGCGGGCCAGGTGCCTTGCTGGTCATTTCTTGGTCGCCGCCTTCTTCGCGGGAGCCTTCTTCGCCGCGGCCTTCTTGGCCGGAGCTTTCTTGGCGGCGGCCTTCTTGGCCGGAGCCTTGCCGGCCGGCTTCTCGTCGTCGGTGTCATCGGACGAGCCGCCACGGCGTTTCTTCACGCTGGCCTCCAACGCCGCCAGCAGATCGGATACATCGTCGGTCTCGTCGAGTTCGGTGGGTTGCTCCTCGACGGTGAACGCCTCGCTGCCTTCGAGTTTCGCCTCGACGAGTTCACGCAGCTGTTCCTGGTAGTCGTCGTGGAACTGGTCCGGATTGAAATCGTCGGCCATCGAATCCACCACCTGGCCGGCCATTTTGAGTTCGGCGGGTTTGATCTCGACCTTGGTGTCGAGCACCGGGAAGTCGGGGTCGCGGATCTCGTCAGGCCACAGCAACGTGTGGATCACCATGACCTCGCGCTTGGAGAAATCCTTGACCCGCAACGCGGCGAGCCGGGTCTTGTTGCGCAACGCGAAATGCACTATCGCAACCCGGTCGGTCTCGGCGAGTGTCTTGGCCAGCAGCACGTAGGACTTGGTGGACTTGGTGTCCGGTTCCAAGAAGTAACTGCGGTCATACATGATCGGGTCGATCTGGCTCGCCGGAACAAACTCCAGCACCTCGATCTCACGGCTACGTTCCTCGGGCAGGGTGGCGATGTCGTCATCGGTGATCAGCACACTGCGGCCGTCGTCGGCTTCGAAGGCGCGCGCGATATCGGCGTACTCGACGACCTCGCCGCACACCTCGCACACGCGCTTGTAGCGGATGCGCCCGTTGTCCTTCTCGTGCACCTGGTGGAACTTCAGATCGTGGTCCTGGGTGGCGCTGTACACCTTGACCGGGACATTCACCAGGCCGAAGGCAATCGAGCCTTTCCAGATGGAGCGCATGAAACCAGTATGGACCAGCTGGTCCTTCCGGTGTTCAGGTCGCCGGAACCTGGCCTGGGTTCACGCCCAGCGGTACATCGGGGTTGGCACCCGGAGCTGCGTCGGTGAACTCCTGCGTGGGCGCAACCCGGCAGTTGGTGTCCATGGGTGTCTGGTCGCCGGAACACCACGGCACCAGATCCTGGGG
Organism: Mycobacterium sp.; assembly: GCA_016197405.1. Lineage (GTDB taxonomy): Bacteria > Actinomycetota > Actinomycetes > Mycobacteriales > Mycobacteriaceae > Mycobacterium. The sequence goes on along the minus strand of JACPVR010000030.1, from coordinate 74,796 downwards.
ATCGGCCGTCGCCATCGGGGCACCCACAATGACGGTGACGATGCAGCTCGCCGCCGCCAACGCCCATCGTGCGCGTGCCATCGACAAACGGTAGCAAGGTATACGTTTGCAGGGATGGCTTCCAGCGCGCCGAAGGTCAAGCTGACCAATGCCGACAAGGTGCTGTATCCCGCTACAGGCACCACGAAAGCCGATGTCTTCGATTACTACACGTCGATCGCCGAGGTGATGCTGCCGCATATCGCCGACCGGCCTGCGACCCGCAAACGCTGGCCCAACGGTGTCGAACAGCCGGCGTTCTTCGAGAAGCAGTTGGCCTCGTCGGCGCCGGACTGGCTCAACCGCGCCAGCATCACCCATAAATCGGGAACCACCACCTACCCGATAATCGACAGCACCGACGCGCTGGCCTGGATCGCCCAGCAGGCCGCGCTGGAAGTGCATGTGCCGCAATGGCGTTTCGTCAGCGGGGCGCCAGGACCCGCGACCCGGCTGGTCTTCGACCTCGATCCCGGCCCGGATGTCAGCATGAGCCAGCTCTGCGATGTCGCCCGCGCGGTCCGGGAATTGATGGACGATGTCGGCCTGGCGACGATGCCGATCACCAGCGGAAGCAAGGGTATTCACCTCTACGCGCGATTCGACACCCCGGTCAGTTCGCGAGGCGCATCGGTGTTGGCCAAACGTGTTGCGCAGCAGCTGGAACAGGCGATGCCGGACCTGGTGACGTCATCGATGACCAAAAGCGTGCGCACCGGCCGGGTGCTGGTCGACTGGAGTCAGAACAACGCCGCCAAGACGACCATCGCACCGTACTCGCTACGCGGTCGCACCGAACCGACGGTCGCCGCGCCACGCACCTGGGAGGAACTCGAAGACCCGGACCTCAAACAGTTGCGCTTCGACGAGGTCTTGGAGCGCGTTGCGCGCGACGGTGATCTGATCGCCGTCCTCGACGACGGACTTCCCGGCCCGGACCGGTTGACCACCTACCGCAGCATGCGAGATGCCGGCAAGACACCCGAACCCGTGCCATCGGCCACACCCGCCACCGGATCCGACAACACCTTCGTCATCCAAGAGCATCACGCCCGTCGGCTGCACTACGACTTCAGGTTGGAGCGCGACGGCGTGCTGGTGTCATGGGCGATTCCGAAGAACCTGCCGGACAGCCCGTCGGTCAATCACCTCGCGGTGCACACCGAAGACCATCCGCTGGAATACGCGAGCTTCGAGGGTTCCATACCGAAGGGCGAGTACGGCGGGGGAAAGGTCATCATCTGGGATTCGGGCACCTATGAAACCGAGAAGTTCCGCGACCCCGGGGTTGACGGTTCCGGCGGGCATGGCGAGCAATCGGACAAGAAGGGCGAAGTGATCGTCACGCTGCACGGCAGCAAGATCAGCGGGCGTTACGCACTGATCCAGACCGGTGGCAAGAACTGGCTGGCGCACCGAACCAAGGAGCAGCCGCAGCCCGCGCCCACCGACCTGGCGCCGATGCTGGCCACACACGGTTCGGTGGCCAAACTCAAGGCATCGCAATGGTCTTTCGAAGGCAAGTGGGACGGTTACCGCTTGTTGATGGATGCCGACCACGGCGCGATGACTTTGCGTTCGCGCAGCGGGCGTGACGTCACCGCTGAGTACCCACAACTGCAATCGGTGGCCGCTGACCTGGCCGATCACCATGTGTTGCTCGACGGTGAGGTGGTGGCCCTGGACGGGTGCGGGGTGCCGAGCTTCGGGGAGATGCAGAACCGGGCGCGCTCGACCCGCGTCGAGTTCTGGGCCTTCGACCTGCTCTACCTCGACGGTCGCTCCCTGCTCAACGTCAAGTACGCCGATCGGCGCAAACTTCTCGAAGCGCTGGCCGTGGGGTCCAGTTTGATTCTGCCGGAACTGATTCCCGGTGAGGGCGCCGAGGCGCTGGAGCATGCGCGACAGCGACGATGGGAAGGGGTGGTGGCCAAGAAGCGGGATTCCACCTATCAGCCGGGCCGCCGCTCGGCCGCCTGGATCAAGGACAAGAACTGGAACACCCAGGAGGTCGTCATCGGCGGCTGGCGCCAGGGCGAGGGTGGCCGATCCAGCGGGATCGGCGCCCTGCTGATGGGAATCCCGGGGGAGGGTGGACTCGACTTCGTCGGCCGAGTCGGCACCGGCTTCACCGATCGGATGCTCGCCGAGCTGAAAAGCGTTCTGGCCGAATTGAAGACCGACAAGACGCCATTCAACAAGCGGCTCACCGGCCTGGACGCCAAGAACGTCACATTCGTGCGGCCGGAGCTGGTCGGCGAGGTGCGCTACAGCGAGTGGACCTCCGATGGCCGTCTGCGTCAGCCGAGCTGGCGCGGCTTGCGCCCCGACAAATCACCGGACGAGGTTGTGCGGGAGTGATTGTCGGGAGAAATGCAAATGCTCTTGCTCGGTCTCATCGCTCGAAGCTGTCGATGGTGGCGTGACTGATCTTCGTGCGCTCGGCTGATCTGGTGGTGGGCCAGCACCGCCGCGAGTTCGGCGTCGTCAGAGTTCACTGAGGCTCTGCACTCGGATGCGTACGAGCCGCACCTTGGCGATGTGCCATCGGCCGTCTACTTTGACGTACTCGTCGTGGTAATGACCGACCCCGGTGATGCCGACCCGCTCGTCGGACGCGGAGCGCGGCCACTCGACGATGTCCTGCATCGCCCAGATCCCCGTCGCGGTGTCGGGGCCGGTGAAGGTCAACTCTGGGGTGTGCCCATGATGAGCGCTCACCGCGTCCGTCAGGGACGCGAGAACCTTCGAAGCGATCTCCCCGCGCCCCCGCAAGACGAGGTCGACCTCGGGTACTTCGAGTACGGCATCCTCGGTGAAGACCGAGGCGAAGCCGTCGTGGTCTCGCAGGTCCAGACAGCGAAAGTACTTGGCGCGCAGTTCCTTGAGTTGCTCCCGATCGAGAAGTTCGCGAAGGATGTCCTCGGTGTTCGCCATGTGTGGCCTTCCTTGGGTGTCAGCAGGCGGTGCCGCGGTCGACCGACAGTACGGCGCCGGTGACCGATGCCGCGGCATCGGATGCCAGGTAGGCGATCGCATCGGCGATGTCGCTGGGCGGCATGAATCCGTAACGCGCTCCGGCGGTTTCCATCAGTAGGGTCCAGTCGAGGTCAGAATCGGCGTGCTCGCTGGCGGCGTTGACCGGCAAGTCGGTCTGCACACCTCCTGGGCATATGGTGTTGACCCGGATGCCGTCGGCCGCCAACTCGAGCGCGAGTGACTTCATCAGCATGATGACGCCGCCCTTGGAGGCGCAGTACGCGGCCTGGTAGGGCTGACCCCGCAGTCCGGCGATCGAGGCGATGGTGACGATATTGCCCTTGCTCTCGCGCAGGTGTGGCAGGGCAGCGCGGCTGATCAACATGGGGCCGGTCAGATTCACGTTCAGGTGGCGCTGCCAGGTGCCGACGTCAAGGTCTGCGAACTTGCGGAATTGATCGACGCCGGCGACGTTGGCCACGATGTCGAGTCCACTCAGGCGTTCCGTCGCGGTATCGACTGCGGTGCGGACCGAGTCCTCGTCGCCGACGTCGCAGGTCACCACGTCCTCGCCGGGGTTCAGGTCCAGGCCGACCACAGCGGCGCCTTCGCTCTCGAACAGCTCGACCGTCGCGCGACCAACACCGCCGGCCGCTCCGGTGACCAGAACCCGCTTACCGACGAACCGTCCAGCCATCGTGGCATCTCCGAACTATTGCCGATGTCGACTATTCGACATAGTGTTCGATATTGTGACGCCGAAGGTAGACCCCATGCCGCCTCGACGTCAAGGAGTGTCTCCGCCGACCGAGCGGGTCATTGCGGTGCTGGAACTACTGGGAACCACTCCGGGCAAAGGGTTCTCGCTGGCCGAGATCTGCCGCGCTTTGAACATCAGTCGCGCCACGGGGCACGCAATTCTCACGACCTTGGCCGTACACAACTGGGTCACCCGCGAAACGGACACGGGCGCCTACTTCTGGGGTTCTGCGATGGCTGATTTGGCCGACCCGGCCAGTACGCACCGCTACCGTGACGAGGTGCAGGCACTTGCCGCGGCGACCGGGACGCAGGTGCACCTCAGCCGGAGGCACGGGCAGACCCTCGTCATCGATCAGACCGCGGGGACCTGCCTGACCGGGCCCCGAATCGGACCCGGGCTGCGCACGCCGCTGGTGGCGCCATTCGGTCGGGAGTATGTGGCCTGGGCAGGTGCCGAGACACAAAAGGTGTGGTTGGAAGCCGTCGGCCAGCCCAGCCAAGCGTTGCGGCGCCGAATGACAGCGGTTTTCAAGGAGATTCGGACTCGCGGATTCGCCGTCGAGCGGCTGACCCCGGAATATCTGCGGGTCTACACCGCCCTGCGCGCACTGACCGGTGATGGCGAAGTCGATGCCATCACCGCACAACTGGCGCGTGCTTTCGCCGACCTCACCGTCATCGACGTCCTGCCCGATGAGCTGGGTCATGAGGCCAGGCACAGCGTCGCCACCATCTCGGCCCCGATCGCCGACAGCGGCGGCACTGTCACCATGTCGGTGACCGCGGCGGTGTTCACGACGGTGGACAGCGCTCATATCCGCTCACTCGGTGAGCAGGTGCGCCGCACCGCGCACGACATCGAGAGTCACATGGGGTGCGGCTAGCGTCCGTTGCCCGTCTCGAACTGCCTGACCAGCAATTCGAGACGGTTCGATTCGTGGCCCGAGCGGAGTCGGCCGGCGCGGTCGAGGGTGACCAGTCCATGCAGTGCGGCGAACAAGACTTCGGTGAGTGTTTCGGCATCCTGTTGGTCGGCGACGGGGACGACCGCGTGCCGTAGTGCGGCGAAGGCCGCCGTCAGCTGAGGCGGCGTGTCGTCGGTGGCGAAACGCAGTCCGGTTGTGCGGGTGAACATCGCGTCGTAGACCGCTGGGTTGTCACGGGCGAAGTCCAGATAGGCCTGGGCAATCCGGATCAGGGCGCCCCCGGCCACGTCGGCATCGGAGCCCGCGGCCCCAATCGCTTCGGCCAGTTCCCCAAACCCGTCGATCGCTATCGCGTCGACGATCTGTTCCATGCCGGTGAAGTGCTTGTACAGAACGGGTTGGCTGTATTCGATCTCGGTCGAGAGGCGACGGGTGGTGACGGCATCCCAGCCTTCGGCCTCGGCCAGCTTGCGGGCCGTGGCAATGATCAGCTGACGGCGGGCAGCCCGTTCACGTGTGCGGCGATCCTCGGCGGACATGTCCATGAAGATATCAGAGCTAGAAAAACTAGCGATGCTATTGACGAGTGTCTTGGCTGGGGTTAGCGTTGCTAGCACTTGGTCGGCGCACCTCTGCGGGGTGCCGATGATCTGACCCACCGACTTTGCGCGTACCCGACCTCGTCTCCCAAACAACAGCGAACCCTGGAGTTCTCGATATGACCGCCACCACCATTGGCTATTCGCTCGCCGGACTCATCGCCGCGGGCATCATCTTCATCGGCGTCCGATTCATCGTCGCGCCGCGCATCGCCGCCACCGGATACGGTGTACCAGCGGACCCCACCCAGCCATCCGTTGCGGCCTATTTGCGGGTCAAGGGCATTCGTGACGTCGCGTCAGGGCTGATAGTCCTGATCCTGATGTTGGCGGCCGCCACCCAGCTGCTCGGTTGGATGATCCTGGCCGCCACCATCATTCCGCTCGCCGATGCTGCCATCGTGCTCGGCAGCGGCGGATCGAAATCTGTCGCGTTCGGCGTCCACGGCGTCACCGCCGCCATCATGCTGGTGACATCCGCGCTTCTTCTCGTTTCCTAGAACTGTTCGACGACCACCTCGCCGGCAAAGGCGCGCCTCGTCCTATCCCTTGAGCCGGACCGCCATGTCGAAGAGCGCGTGGGCATGCAGTTCGAACAACGCGACGAGATCCACACTGTCGCCGCCGATCTCCTTGGCGATGAAGAGGCCGTCGGCGCCGGCAATGGCGTAGGTGGCGACCTGGTGGACCTGCGCTTGCGTGAGGCCGGGCACCAGATCGCGGATACCGGTGGACAGCACGCGGAACGCCTGGTCGCGCGCTTCGATGAACATGGCGCGCGCTCGTGGTTCCACGGGGCGGCGTTCCAGGGCCAGCATGAGGCCGAGCCGGATGAAGTCGGGCGAATCGGCCAGCGCCTTGGCGATCTGCGCCGCCGCGCGGGTGAGCCGTTCGGCGGGCGGGCCGTCTTCCGGGAAGTTCCAGGCCGCCAGCCAGGTCCCGAAACTGCGCTCGATCACCGCGGCGAGCAGATCGTCCTTGTCCTTGAAGTGCCAGTAGATCGAACTGGCCGGTAGCCCGCATTTGGCGCTGACCGCGCCGATGCTGGTGCCTTCGTATCCGCGCTCGGCTGCGATCTCGGTGGCGGCGTCGAGGATTCGCTCACGGGACAGTGCGCCATCGGCACGCTGTCGCCGTGGCTTGGGCGTCTTCTCGGCCATCACGGCACTCCTCGGATATCCACTATTGACGCTGTAGTGATCACTACATTACCGTATCGATCACTACAGAAGCAATGATGGGGTGAGGGGTCAACGATGAGCGATTCAGTCCCGGGGGTCTCGACGTATGACGTCGCGGTGATCGGATACGGTCCGACCGGCGCGACGGCCGCCAATCTGCTCGGCCGACTCGGCCTGAAAGTCGTTGTCATCGAGCGTGATCCAGACATATACGGCCGGGCCCGCGCCATCTCCACCGACGAGGAGGTGTTGCGGATCTGGCAGTCGGTGGGACTGGCCGACCGCCTGCAGGCTGACATGCTGCCCGATCGTCCCGTGGCCTTCGTCGATGCTGCCGGGCTTCCGTTCATGAAGACCACCATCGTCCCCCGGGGGTGTAGTCATCCGCCGCAGCAGTTCATCTACCAGCCCGCGGTGGACGAGGTGCTGCGCCAAGGAGTCGCGCGGTTCCCCAACGTCGAGGTGCTTCTGGAACACGAGTGTCTGCGGGCACTGAACTCCGGGGACCATGTCGAGTTGCTGATCGCCGACCTGCGCACCGACATCCTCACCCGCGTCCATGCCTCCTACGTCATCGCCGCCGACGGCGGCTCCTCGCCGACGCGTGGAATGCTCGGCGTCGGCTACTCGGGCCGGACGTACAGCGAGCGCTGGCTCGTCATCGACACCAAAGTGCTCCGCGAGTGGGACGGCCACGACTACTTGAGATTTCACTGCAACCCTGATCGGCCGACGGTGGACTGCCCGACCCCACTGGGCCATCACCGCTGGGAGTTCCCGGTACCCGAAGGCGCGGACGAGAACGACCTCGTCTCCGGCGAGGCCGTGTGGGCGGTGCTGCACGAGCATGGCGTCACCGAGGAGCAGGTCGAGATCCTACGCGCGGTGATCTACAGCCATCACGTCCGGGTGGCGGACAGATGGCGGATCGGGCGAGTCTTTCTGGCCGGGGACGCCGCGCACGCCATGCCGCCGTGGATAGGCCAGGGAATGTCTGCCGGTGTCCGGGATGTGGCGAACCTGTGCTGGAAGATCGCCACCGTATTGGGCCGTCTGGCGTCGGAATCGCTGCTGGACTCCTATGAGGCCGAGCGCAAACCGCATGTCATCGAAGTGACCAGGCGCGCAGTGCTTGTCGGGCGGGTCATCACCGAACGCAGGCGCGCGCTGGTCGTATTGCGCAATCACATCGTGCGGGCGTTGACCAGGCTGCCCGGCGCAGTGGCGCGCGGTCAGCGGCTGTGGTGGATCCCCGATGCCCGCTATGGTGCCGGCTTCTTCGCCGTTAGTCGGCACAGCGCCGTCGGCTGGCAGATCCCGCAGCCTTGGGTCATCGACGCAACGGGCGCGACCGTCCGCCTGGATGACGTGCTCGGCGCGCGCTGGACGGTGCTGCACACCGGCGCACCTCCCGCCGGCGCCGACGCGTGGAGCGATATCGGGGTGGCGGCGATCCGACTGACCGGCCCGCACGATGCCGCCGCCGGCGACCACGGCGTGCGGGACTGCGGTGCGACCCTGATCGACTGGATGACCGACCGGAAGGCCTTTGCCGTCGTGGTGCGACCCGACGGATTCGTCTATGCCGCAGCCGGTCCCGGTGAGGCCCTCCCCGGTCCGCCCGCCGGCTTGGTCGCCACGATGGTGCCCGCCGCCGTCACCCCGATCCGCAACGAGGTCAACGCATGAGCACCACCACCATGATCGAGAACACCGTCACCGTCGGCGGCAAGCAGATCTTCTACGCCGAAACCGGTGCCGGACCGGCCGTCGTGCTCCTGCACGGTGGTGGGCCCGGCGCATCGGGTGTCTCGAACTTCGCGCGAAACATCGACGCCCTCGCCGAGAATTTCCGCGTCATCGTCCCCGATCTCCCCGGATACGGACGCTCCTCCAAAGGCGTCGACGGCTCCGACCCGTTCGGTTATCTCGCCAACGGTATTCGCGGGTTGTGCAACGAGTTGGATATCGATACCGCGCATCTGGTCGGTAACTCCTATGGCGGAGCCTGCGCCCTGCGTCTGGCGCTGGACACCCCCGAACGCGTCGCGAAGATGGTCCTGATGGGCCCCGGTGGCATCGGCACCACCAGGGCGCTGCCGACCGCGGGACTGCAGAGCCTGTTCGGCTACTACGGCGGCGACGGTCCGTCCCGCGAGAAGCTGGAGACATTCATCCGCGAATACCTGGTCTACGAAGGCAATTCAGTTCCCGCCGAGGTCATCGACACCCGATATGAGTCGAGCATCGATCCCGACGTCGTCGCCAATCCGCCGCTGCGCCGCCCGTCGGGTCCCTTCGCCCTGCGCACCTTGTGGCGGATGGACTTCACCTGTGACCGCCGGCTGGCGCATCTGCAAACCCCGACCCTGGTGGTGTGGGGTAGTGCTGACAAGGTCAATCGGCCTGCCGGAGGTCAGGTGTTGGCCGACACCATACCCAACTGCGATCTGGTGCTGGCCGCCAACACCGGCCACTGGGTGCAGTGGGAGCGCGCCGAGTTCTTCAACGCGATCACCGACGCCTTCCTGCGCTCATGAACATCTTCGGCAAGGCGCACCTCGGGTACCTGGTGGTCGAGACCGAGAAGTTCTCCGACTGGCGACGTTTCGGCGAGGACGCCATCGGTATGCATTGCGACGAACTCAGCACACAACACATGCGGTTCCGCCTCGACGACCGTGAATGCCGGTTCCTGCTGCAACGCGGGCCTGCGGAGGACGTCGCCGCCATCGGTTGGCAGATCGACGATCATGACACTGTCGATGAGATCATCCGTCGCGTCAGCACCGCCGGAGTACCTTTCACCGAAAGCACGGACGAACAAGCTGCTCTGCGCGGCGTGGAACGTCTCGTGCGCTTTCCGGGACCCAAGGGTCTGGTTCAGGAGATCTTCATCACCGCGAAGACCACGGCCGCGCCGCTGCGCCTACGCCACGCTGGATTCGTCACCGGCGCAGCCGGTTTGGGACACGTCGCGATCACCTCAACCAAACCGGCCCAACTGCACGGCTTCTACGACACCGTCTTCGATGCCAGGTTGTCGGATTTCATCGACGAGACCATCAGCGGTCTGAAGTTCAAGATCCGGTTCCTGCGGGTCAACGAACGCCATCACTCCATCGCGATCGCCGCGGTGCGTGGCCTGCCCGTCAACCCGATCCGCACCCGGGTGCAACATCTCAATATCCAGGCCGCCGAACTCGACGATATGGTCGGCTCCTATCAACGCGTCACTGCGCTCGGCTTCGACATGGCGCTGGGTATCGGCCAGCACACCAATGACCGCGAACTGTCCTACTACGCCGTGACACCGTCGGGGTTCGAATGGGAAGTCGGTTGGAATCCCATCGTCGTCGACGAGGCGACGTGGGAACCGACCACCCACCAAGGCATCAGCATCTGGGGACACACCCCGGTGGGACAGACCGTCATCGACAAGCTCGCCCAATTCAGAACGGGCTGCCGATCGTTACTGCAGCATGAGGACATCGTGCCGGAACTGGCCGGCACCGGGATCCGGCACTGAGCGCTCCGCGGTCCAACCCCGTCAAAGCGCCTGTGCGCCAGCCGCGATCGCTTCCTGCATACCGCGGGTCGCCAGCACATCGGCCAACTCGTTGTCGGCGATACCGGAATGACCTTTGACCCAGAACCACTCCACCTGGTGTTTGGCGCAGACGCTCTGAAGTCGTTTCCAGAGGTCGACGTTCTTCACCGGCTGCTTGGCGGCGGTCATCCAGCCGTTGCGTTCCCAGCCCAGCACCCACTTGGTGATCCCGTTGCGGACGTAGGTGCTGTCGGTGTACAGATGAACCACCACCGGTCGGGTGAGTGCCTCCAACGCCATGATCGGCGCCGTCAGCTCCATCCGGTTGTTGCTGGTCTCGCCGGGCTCGCCGCCGCACATTTCGCGGACGTGTTCACGCTGGCGCAGTACCGCACCCCAGCCGCCGGGCCCGGGATTCGGTCTGCACCCGCCGTCGGTATGGATGATCATGACGTCGGTCATGGGCAGAGGATAGGCATCGCAACCGGTATCCGGCTCAGCGACTCGCTGAGATGAACGCCGTCCGAACCGACATCCCCAACTCCTGATGCCGCAGCGTGGTGATCCGCCGACCGGGCTGCACCGCGTCCTTGACCGGTGAGGTCCGGTCACCGAAGAACGCGGCAGTCGTATCGATGTCGGAGACGGTGTAGGTGACACCCCAGAGCGTTGACGGGCCGGTGCCCGTGGCTTCCGGTGAACCCACCACCTCGACGATCAGCTCCCCGAGCCGGAAGAAGATCTGGCGCATCGGCCGACCGCCCAACTCGGCGTCGCGTTCCCGACGCGGCGCTACACCGAGCGCTGCCAGCGACCCGACGGTGCGGCCCAGGTCCGGTGACAGCAGTACGACGTGGTCGATCGCAGAGACACCGTTGTCGTGGACAGCCGGTGTCGGTGCGGCCGCGTCCGACGTCGTGGTCGGGATGCCGTCGAGGTCCTGCCCCGAGGACGCCGCAGGCAGGCCACGCAAAGCCCAGCCCACGATCCCGGTCCCGCGTTCTGCGCCGACCAATCGGACCCGGACACCGCCGACGCGGCATACGCCATCAGCGTCGACGCAGAACCCGGCGGCCGCCCAGGTGCTCGCTGCGTCGGCGACGTCGAATGCGTCGACGGTCACGGACATGCGCGCAGCGTACTTCCTGCCACCAGGAGGTCCCGTTCGCGCTCAGTGGTACCGGTCGGTAGATTGGGAACCAGGTTGAGATCCCAGCCCCGTGGTGTGGCCGCCCGGCTGTTGAAGTAGCTGCGGGCGAGTCCGGCGCCGATAATCCGTTGACCTGCGCACCGACACCCGAATGGGTGGAGAGATCGGTGGAATGTTCGTTCACTCGACAACTGGCGACTTGCAATATGACCCGCTGCGGGGCGCGGCCGGCAATGAGCATCTCGCCGAAGAGGTCAGTGTCGGCCTGTCCGGATCGCTGAATCTGCGACGGACGGCGCTACGACTTTTGACCATGATCCGGCCCCGGTTGGCCGACTGGAGTTTCGTCGTGCTGCCTGCCGACAGTCCCGGCGCCATAGCGCTGGTCGGCGGTGACGATGCCGGATTCCACGCTCTGATCGCGGAGGCATCGGTCGACGAGCTCGGATTGGGTCGTGTCCTCAAAACCGGCGGAACCGAACTGCTGCACGTGATGGACGGCGACGAAGCCGCGGCTGACCTGGCCAAGATGATTCCGCACCCCCGCTTGGTTGCCGAGGCCGCCACCATGCGTCCTGCTGATCTGCTCGGGGTGGGCCTCACCGCCCGCGGCTCCACCATCGGTGCGCTGGTGATGGTCCGCAGCCAGGGCCGCGGATTCGACGAGGCCGACGTCGCCGTCGCCGAACGCGTCGCGGCGCGTGCCGCCATGGCCCTGGATTCGGCCCGGCTCTACGAGGAGCGCGGCCGAATCGCCACCGTGCTGCAGAGCAGTCTGCGTCCACCCTCGCTGCCCACGGTCGACGGTGTGCGGTTGGCGGCGCGTTATCGGCCGGCCGCCGAACACCTGGACATCGGTGGTGATTTCTATGACGTGCAGGGCGCCGGCGACGACTGGCTGTTCACCCTCGGCGATGTGTGCGGTAAGGGTGTCGAGGCGGCCGCACTGACCGGACGGACGCGCCAGAGCATGCGTACCGCAAGCTATTTCGACCGTCGTCCGGAAGCGCTGTTGGGTGCCTTGAACAAGGTTCTGTTCGACGAGCGCACCAGGCAGTTCGTCACCGTGGTGTGTGCCCGCCTGACCCGCGACGGCGACCGGGTGCGAGCCGACGTGGCCTCCGCGGGCCATCCCGCGCCGATAGTGTTGCGCGCCGGGGGACGCGCCGAACAGGTCGACGTCTATGGCACCGCGGCAGGCATGGTCGCCGAGGTGGAGTACCGCCCGGTGACGGTCGGTCTCAGACCGGGCGACACCATGCTGATGTTCACCGACGGAATAGACGAAGCGCTCGGCGCGGACGGCCGATACGGCGTCGAGCGGCTGCTCTCCTGGCTGCCCTCCTATGCGGGCGCCGATCCCGAGGTGATCTGCGAGGCGATCGAACGCAATGTCATCGAATATCTCGACGGCCGTCCACATGACGACATCGCATTGCTCGCGGTGACATGCGGGAAGTAGAGACCCAGACCGGCCCCCTCGAGATCTACGACGACGCTCTGCGGCGCGGCGACACGGCGGCAGTGCTCGAACTCGTGCGGCGCCTACTGGCGCAGGGCTCGGAACCCGTTGCGCTACTTACCGATATCGTGGCCGCGGCGCAGCGCGAGGTCGGCAGACGCTGGCAACGCGGCGAATGGTCGGTTGCCGAGGAGCATGCGGCCACCGCGATGGCGATATCCGCGACCAAGGTCGTCGCCGAGCACGTCCGCCGGACACCGGTGTCCAGGGGAGGTGTGCTCGTCGCCTGTGCGGAGCGCGAATGGCATGCGCTGCCGGCCATGATCATCGAGTGCGCGCTGCGTGCCCACGGCTGGGACACCACACTGCTGGGCGCATCGACCAGCCCGCTGCGGCTCAATCAGTACCTGCAAGATCTGGGGCCGGAAGCCGTCGCGGTGAGTTGTTCGGTGCTGGGGTCATTGCCCACCTGCCGGCGATTCATCGAGGCGACAACGGCAGCCGGTATACCGATCCTGGTCGGCGGGCCCGCTTTCGGCCCGGACGAGGTAAGGGCCCGTGCACTCGGCGCGACCGCTTGGGCGCCCGATGCGCACACGGCGATCGAAGCGGTGAGCAAGCTGCCCGCCGTGGTGGGTCCCGCCGTACGGTTGCCTGCCGGGCCGGCCGCGGAACAGGCGGCACTGGCATCAGACCACCGACGCCTGGTCGCGCTGCTGCGGGAGCGCTGGTCACTGGTCGCCGCCGTCACCACCCCGGATGCCGACTGCCTGCACAGCGTCATCGATATCGCCGACGATGTGCTGCACCAGATCCTGTATGCCATATCGGCCGCGTTGCTCACCGGTGATCACCGGGTGTTGCCGGAGACGGCATGGTGGATCGCCGATCTGCTGCGCACCCGGGGTGCCGACGAGCTGATGATCCGCGAACTTGCTGACAACCTCACGGAGGTCATGCGCGATTACCCGCTGTCGGCCCGGCTGGTCGAGGAGCACTTCGCCGTCGGCGAGGCCTGATATCCGTCGGCGACGGGCCGCCGTCAGGAATGCGTAAAGATTCCCGGCCAACGCGTCAAAGGTGCGTAGCCGGCCAGCTGATCGACGCGCGGCGGGCGTAGATCTGAAGACATGACATCTGCTTCGTCTGTGACGGAAAGCGTTCCCGGACTTGACACCTCGATCGCACACCTGCGCCGCGTCATTCCCGATGCCGGCTGCGGTATGCCCGCCGCGGCGCTGGCGGATCTGAGGACCGCGGCGTGGGTTCGGGCGCACGGCGTCAGCGTCACCGCGTGCGCCGATGATGAACTGGATATGTTGCAGCACAACGCTATCCGTCCCACCCAGGTGGTGTTTCGGTGCGGTCCCAACCCGGACCCCACGCGGCGGGCGGTCAATCTGGGAGTCGCCCGCTTCATCGTCAGCACTCCGGCGCAGATCGCCCGTCTGCGCGAGTTCGCGCAGGCAACCAAGTATCTCTACCTCGACGAAGACTCGCCGTTGGTGCTCGCCGATCGCCGGTTACGCGTCATCGGCTTGCACAGCGATGTCGACGATTCCGCAGGACCGGTGGAATGGGGATCGGTCGCGGAGCGGCTGCTGTGCCGCACGGCACTTCTGAAGACCTGCGGTTCGCCGGTCAAGCGGATCATGCTCAGCGGGGGAACCGCCGACGCCTGGTTGGACGACTCGTCGCGATATCTGACGTCGATGGTGTGCGCCGTCGACGACGCGCTGCGGGCCGGCTGCCAACGCTGGCAGGTGGTCCGGCCCGCCGTGACGTTGTCGCCATCGATTGCCGGTCGCGGCTAGTGTTGGTCGAAACCCTGCGTGCCCCAATTCTGTTGGGCGAGGATGGCTCCGCCGAGCCAGCGTTTGAGGAATCTGCGTAGATCTTGCCGGGTGCGAGTCGGGTCGTTGGGGGCGACGAAGAACGACAGCATGGTGCGCAGGGTGAACTCCACGAGTTCGCGTTGGGCCGATTCGTCGTACCCGTGGCGCTCCCAGTCGACGTCGAAACGAGCCATCATCCGCATACCGAACGCCTGCGCCTGCGCGGAGGCGACCTCGCCGGTGTGGGCGTGCGCATATGGCTCGGACAGCAGAATCCTGAGATGTGGTGTGCGGGCGACCTCTTCGAGGGTGAATACCACTCCTTCGGTCATGGCCTCGGCAGGATCGGTGATACCCCGAACGGCCTCGGTGAGGCGGTCGAAGAATCCGTCGACCGACGCCATGGCGGCCGCGTGCAGCAGACTGTCCGCGGTGGGGAAGTAGCGGTACACGGTCTGTCTGATGACGCCCAGTTCGGCCGCCACGTCGGCGATGCTGACCGCCGAACCGGTCTCGGCGAGCAATTTCACCGCCGCGGCGACGATTCGGTCGTGGGCTTCGTCGTCGTTGCCGGGGGGATGACCGTCCCATCCGCGCCTACGCGCCACGGTTGCACACTGCGTCCGGCGACATCCAGGAAGGATATCGCCACCCCGGGGAGTCGGGGGCTGTGGCATTGGAGATGACGCTCCGACGTTGACGCGCCGGACCCGGTGCTGTAATCATACACAGAATACACGGTTTGTATGTTTACTGCCCGGCCGAATATCCCGACGCCGGCGTGACCCCACGGAGTTGTTGATGACGGATCTGATCGTCCGCAAACTGCGGTTCGCGTTCGCCGAGCACCACGTCCCGTTCCTGTGGAACGAGGCCAACCCCGCCTTCTCCTGTATGGCGAACGCGGTATCGATCCTCGCCATCGCATTCGAGAAGATGATCGGGCAGATGATCCCCGAAGCGCTGCCATTGATCACCGACCCCGCGATAGCCGAGGAGGCGCAGGCCTTCGTTCGGCAGGAGGGCCAGCACTCGATGGCACACCGCCAGCACGTCAAGGGCCTGATCAAGAGCTACCCGGGTCTGAAAGAGACGCTGGATCAGGTCACTGCGTCGTTCGACGACATGACCGCCAACACCTCGCTGCAGTACCGGCTCGCCTATACCGCCGACTTGGAGGCGACCTTCACGCCCGTCTTCAAGCTCATGCTCGACAACGACGACACGCTGTTCGCGCCGGGGGACGACAGGGTCGCGTCATTGTTCCTGTGGCACTTCGTCGAAGAGGTCGAACACCGCAGCTCGGCGCTGGTCATCTATGACGCAGTGGTCGACGATCCCTGGTACCGGATGCGGGTGGCGCCGTCGATCTTCAAACACGTCATGGACATGATCCGGCTCGCCTCTGAAGGATTCAACAAACACGTTCCGTTGGAGGAGCGCAAGATCGACGCCATCTCGACGTTTCGTATCGCCCGCCGCAAAAAGGCGCTGCTGCAACGTCTCCCGTTCATCGACGCCCCGTACGACGGACCGTTCGAGAACGCATTCAGCCATCTCGGGCTCCGCGAACAGCTCGTCGCACTGGCCGGCGTGGTGCGCAGTCAGATCCCCGGTCACAATCCCGCACATGAGAAGCTTCCGGCCCTGGCCGACAAGTGGTTCGATCGCTATGCGGCAGGCTACGACGTCACGCAGTGGTACACCGCGGCCGACAAACAACACGCGTAAGGACACCGATGTCTGACCTGTGTACGGCGACGTTCGCCGATCTCGCTTCCCGCCTCGGGTTTTCGTGTGAGACCGCTGGTGGTCTCGTCGAATTCCGCAACCCTTTCGCGCTGGAGAACCTCACACTTCCCGTCCTGGAAATCACCGTCATCGCCGGTGCCATCCTGGCCCTGGTGTACGCGATCATCCGGCTACGTCGACACAACGATCCGACCAATATCGTGTTGTGGTTCGGTGCCATCGCCTACCTGTTGATCATCGAACCGCCGTTGTATTTTCCCGGCGCGTTCGGCATCAGCGACTACGTCGACACCATGTTCGCCCACAATGTCTTCACGGTGGATTTCCTCTGGGGCCGACTGCCGCTGTATATCGTGGCGATCTACCCGATGATGGCCACCGTCGCGTTCGAAATCGTCCGCATGCTGGGCGTTTTCCGTCGCTACGGCGTCCTGGTCGGCGCGATCTGCGTCGGTTTCGTCCACCACGCCTTCTACGAGATCTTCGATCACCTCGGCCCGCAGCTGCGCTGGTGGGAGTGGACCCTGCAACACCCGATGAACCAGCCGTTCTTCGCATCGGTGCCGCTGCCCAGTGTCGTGGTGTTCGCCGCGTTGTGGCCGATGTCCCTGGCGTTCTGCGTTCAGCTTTTCGTCGGCAGGCATGTCGACGGCGGCAGGGCATTCTCGGGAGCCGGACTGCTCTGGCGCACCATCGTGGTGGGCATTTTGGCGTCGATCGGCACCGCGATACTGCCGCTGCCCGCGACGCTCGGCGCCTCGCTGTCCGGGAGTGACACGGTGGCCGGTGCCATCTACGCCGCCGAGTTGGTCGTGCTGATCGCGGTTGCCGTACCGGTGCTGTTCAGGCAATGGCGCAGTCTGCGCGGCGGTAACGGCGGCTACGCCAACCCGGCGATCCTGATCTACGCCGGGATCTACCTCGTCGTGATGGCGGGCTTGTGGGTCAGTGCTCTGCCCGACTACGTCGGCGCGGTCGGCGGCGTCACCGCACATGGTGATCCCGTCGGCAGCATCTTCTACACCGTCGTCTGCCTCGTCACCGCCGCAATGTGCATCGCGGCGGCGGCGAACGCGGCACCGAGTAGACCGGGTGCCGGAAAACCTCACCTCGACGATGTGGCGTTGAAGACAACCTGATTCTTCCCAACCAACCGGGTGTTTGGTCATGGGTCGGTAATCGTGGCATCCTCTCGGTGTCGTCCAGCAGAACGCCGAGGAGATGCCTGTGTCCCACGACCGCACACCGGGCCGGGCCGCTGTCCTGGAGTCACTGGACACGCCGCTGCAGATCGCCGACGTCGACTACGGGCCGCTGGTCGGTGACGAAGTCCTGATCAGGGTCGTCGGCGTGGGGATCTGTCACACCGACCTGGCAGCGATCCACGGCGCCGTTCCGCTACCGCTTCCGGCCGTGCTCGGACACGAGGCCTCGGGCGTGGTGGCCGCGACCGGCCCCGCGGCCTCCGCCCTGGCGCCGGGCGACCACGTCGTCGTCAGCTTCGAGTCCTGCCGGGATTGCCGGCAATGCCGCTCCGGACACCCGGCCTACTGCGCCAGGTTCGCGGCGCTGAACTATCGCGGCAGCCGCAAAGACGGCTCGACCACCATGACGCGAGCCGGAGAGCCGTTGCACGGCAACTGGTTCGGTCAGTCGTCGTTCGGCACCCACGCGGTCGCCACCGAGCGCAACGCCGTGAAGGTCGACCCCGCCCTGCCGCTGGAGCTCCTCGGGCCACTGGGATGCAGCCTGCAGACCGGTGCCGGTGCCGTTCTCAACGTGCTGCGACCGCAAGCCGGTGACAGCATCGCCGTGTTCGGCCTCGGCGCGGTCGGTTTGAGTGCGGTCATGGCCGCCCGCGCGGTGGACTGCGAGACGATCATCGCCATCGATATGAACCCCGAACGGCTCACCGTGGCAACCGGATTCGGCGCCACCCATGTGATCAACCCGGCCCAGGCCGAGGACGTGGTGGCCGCCGTGCTTGCGGCAAGCCCGCGCGGTGTCGACCACAGCGTCGACGCCGTCGGCCTGAGTTCGGTGGTGCAGCAGGCCGTCGAGGTCCTGCGGTCACCGGGCACCTGCGCCACCCTGGGCCTGCAGGGGCCGCGCAACGACACCGTCATCAACCAGGGGCATCTGCTGCTGGGCCGCGCCCTGGTGGGCGTTATCGAAGGTGATGCCGACCCGCACACCTTCATCCCCGAACTGACCCGGCTCTGGCAGGCCGGAAAATTCCCCTTCGACGAGTTGGTGCGGGTCTATCCGTTCGACGCGATAAACGACGCCCTCGCCGACGCCGCGGCGGGTGCGGTCCTCAAACCGGTGATCGGCTTCGAGGCAACCTGATCGTTCCGTCAGCCCATCCGGCCGGCGTCGATCAGCCGCAGCACCGCGACTCCCTCTTCGTCGGAGGCCTCCAGATCCACCTCCACGTCGAAACCCCAATCATGGTCACCGGCAGGGTCGTCCAGGATCTGGCGCACCCGCCACACCGTCGGCTGCCGGTCGATGATCAGCAAGGCCGGCCCGCGCGCGTCGGCGCCGGTGAGAACCTCGTCGTGCTCGTCGAAATAGTCCAGCCCGACCTCTGCCCAGCGGTCGGCCGACCATCCGGAGCCGGCGTCCAATTCGGCCAGTTCCGGCCAGCGGCGACGTGCGAAAAGCTCCACCCGGCGGAACAGGGCGTTCCGGACCATCGCGGTGAACGCCCGCTGATTACCGGTCAGCGGGCGCGGCCTGGTGGGCACCGAGACCGGCGCGTCAAGCGGCTGATCTGCACTCGTCAACTGCTCCCATTCATCGAGCAGGCTCGAATCGACCTGGCGCACAAGCTCACCGAGCCATTCGACGATATCGGTGATCTCCTCGGTGCGGGCCGCCGCGGGCACCGAGGACCGCAGCGCCTTGAAGGCATCGGAGAGGTAGCGCAGCACCGCGCCCTCCGAACGCGTCAAACCGTAGACGCTGATGAACTCGCGGAACGTGAACGCGCGCTCCCACATCTCGCGCACCACGGACTTCGGTGACAGGTGACCGTCGGCGGCCCACGGATTGCTCTGCTGATAGACCTCGAAGACATGGGAGAGCAGCTCTTCGAGTGGACGGGGATAGGTGATGTCGTCGAGCAATTCGATGCGCTCGTCGTACTCGATACCGTCGGCCTTCATCTGTGCGACGGCCTCACCCCTGGCCTTGTTGAGCTGCGCCGCCAAGATCTGACGGGGGTCTTCCAGCGTGGACTCGATGACCGAGACGACATCGAGGGCATAGGTGTCCGAGGCCGGATCGAGCACGTCGATCGCGGCGAGCGCGAATGTCGACAACGGTTGGTTGAGGGCGAAATCGGCCGGCAGGTCAACGGTCAGCCGATAACGCCTGCCATCGGCCTCGGGTTCGGCGAGCCGCTCGATGACACCGGCCTGCAGCAGTGAGCGGGCGATGCCGATCGCCTCGCGGATATGCCGAAGCTGGCGTTTGCGTGGTTCGTGATTGTCGGTCAGCAGGCGGCGCATCGCGGCGAACGGGTCACCGGGCCGGTCGACGACATCGAGCAGCATCGCCGTCGACACCCGCATATTACTGGTCAACGGTTCCGGGGAAGCCGTCACCAACCTGTCCATCGTCGACTCACTCCATGGCACCATGCCCTCAGGCACTTTGCGGCGCACCAACTTCCGGCGCTTCTTCGGATCGTCGGCGACCTTGGCGAACTGCTTGAGGTTTTCCACCTCGTGATCGGGTGCCTGCACGGCGACCGTGCCCGCGGTGTCGTAACCGGCCCGCCCGGCCCGGCCGGCGATCTGATGGAATTCGCGGGCATTGAGCAGCCGGGTGCGGACCCCGTCGTATTTCGACAGTGCCGAGAAGACCACGGTGCGGATCGGCACGTTGATCCCGACCCCGAGGGTGTCGGTACCGCAGATCACCTTGAGCAGACCCGCCTGGGCCAGCTGTTCGACGAGGCGCCGGTACTTGGGCAGCATCCCGGCGTGATGAACGCCGATGCCATGGCGGACCAGACGCGACAATGTGGTGCCGAATGCCGTCGAGAAACGGAAGGCGCCGATGTGCTCGGCGATCGCCGCCTTCTCCTCTTTGGTGCACACGTTGACGCTCATCAGGGCCTGGGCCCGTTCCAGCGCCGACGCCTGGGTGAAATGCACGACGTAGATGGGCGCCTGCTTGGTGTCGAGCAGATCGCCGATGGTCTCGTGCATCGGTGTGGTCGCGTAGTAGTAATGCAACGGCACCGGCCGCTCGGCGTTTGCCACCAGTGCCGTCGTTCTCCCGGTGCGTCGGGTGAGGTCCTCGCGCAAGAACGTGACATCGCCCAGCGTCGCCGACATCAGCAGGAACTGCGCATGCGGTAATTCGAGCAGCGGTACCTGCCAAGCCCAGCCGCGGTCCGGGTCACCGTAGAAGTGGAACTCGTCCATCACCACCAGACCGATATCGGCGTCCGCGCCCTCGCGCAGCGCCACATTGGCCAGCACCTCCGCGGTGCAGGTGATGATGGGCGCCTCGTGGTTGACCGATGCGTCGCCGGTGAGCATCCCGACATTGGCCGCGCCGAACACCTCGCACAGTGCGAAGAACTTCTCGCTGACGAGCGCCTTGATCGGTGCGGTGTAGTAGGCGCGCCGGCCACCGGCCAGCGCGGCGTACAACGCCCCGGTGGCCACCAGCGACTTACCCGATCCGGTCGGCGTCGCCAGGATCACGTTGGCACCGCTGACCAGCTCGATCAGCGCCTCCTCCTGCGCCGGGTACAACACCGTGCCGTTGCCCTGCGCCCAGTCGGCGAAAGCGCTGAACAACCCGTCCGGGTCGTCGCCCGTCGCACGTAGTGCCGACAGGTCAGCAGGGTCGGCGAGCAGGGGAGCAGCGGTCATGATGTACACCAGCCTGCCTGACGTGCTGTTTCGCAGCACTCTCAGGTGCCAGGAGTCACCGTATTGGGCCTACCCCTGGGTTCTGGGAGACACTTGGCGCTATGTCTGAGCGGAGCCAGGACGAGCACCGGCTGCTCACCGCGGGCCAGACCTGCTGGCGCGTCGAGCAGGCGCAGCGGTTCGCCTGCATCGTTGACGCTGCCGACTATTTCCGCTTCGCCAAGGCCGCGATGCTGCGGGCACAACACCGCATCGTCCTGATCGGTTGGGACTTCGACACCCGGATAACCTTCGAGCGGGGCGGCAAGACGATGGCCGGTCCCAACCAACTGGGCTTCTTCCTGCGGTGGCTGGTCCGTGCGCGGCCCGGACTCGAGATCTACCTGTTGCGGTCGAATGTGCGCCTGCTGCCGGCGTTCGAAGGCCTGTGGGGCCGCGTGACGCCGGTCGCGCTACTGAACTGGCTGAGCAACGATCGGCTGCAGTTCGCCGTCGATGGTGTGCACCCGATCGGTGCCGTCCCGCACCAGAAGATCGTGGCCGTCGATGACACTTTCGCGTTGTGCGGTGGTATCGACTTCGCCGTGGATCGCTGGGACACCCGAGAACACCTGGATCACAACAAGTTACGACAAGATATCGGCCGCGGCTACGGTCCCCGCCACGAGGTGGCCGCGGCGGTGGACGGTCAGGCCGCGCTGGCGCTGGGAGACTTGGCGCGCGACCGCTGGCGCGCCGCGACCGGCCGCGAGCTCGAACCGGTCGAGACCACCCACATCGTCTGGCCCCGCGGTTTGGAACCGACACTGCGCGAGGTGGGGGTCGGCATTGCGCGCACCATGCCGGAGCTGGAACCGGGAAGCGAGATCCGCGAAGTCGAGGCACTCAACCTCGTCGCGATCGCCCACGCGCGCGACATCATCTACCTGGAGAATCAGTACTTTGCTTCCCGGACCATTGCCGAAGCACTCGCGGTCCGACTAGCCGAACCCGACGGGCCCGAGGTCGTCATCGTGATGCCCCGCAACTCCGAGAGCCGCCTCGAGGAGACGGCCATGGACAGTGCCCGGCAGCGGCTGCTCGAACTGCTATGGGCCGCGGATCATCACGAACGCTTCGGCGTCTACTGGCCGGTGACCGATTCCGGGATGCCGATCTACGTGCATTCCAAGGTTCTGGTGATCGACGACCGCCTGCTGCGCATCGGATCATCGAACTTCAACAACCGGTCGATGGGTTTCGACAACGAATGCGATGTGGCCGTCGAGGCCGGCGGCGACGATGCCGACGGGGAGGTCGCCCGCACCATCACCTCGGTGCGCCACAGTCTGGTGTCGGAGCATCTGGGTGTGACTGTCGGGGAGTTCGATAGCGCACTGCGCGACAACGGATCGTTCCTGCGGGCCGTGGAGGCGCTGCGCGGCGACGGCCGGTCGCTGAGCCGTTTCACCAGCGAGTTGGTTGCCGCCGAAGCCAATCCCCTGGCCGAGAACGATCTGATGGATCCCGACGAGGTCCCCAAGTCGCTGACGCGAAGCGTGCAGCGCTGGCTAGAGCGGCTGACCGAGTAGATCCGGTTGGGTCGTATGGTCGAGCGGTGACGATCAGCTACGACGATGCGCTGCGGGAGCAGATCCGGACGCACCTGGCGGGCCACGACCGGCGCGCCGTGGTCGACCCGACCAAGCGGCATGCCGCGGTCGCGGTGGTCCTGGTCGATTCGGAGGTCGGCGAGGATCGAACCGATCCGGCACCGGTCGACGACTGGATCGACGGCCGCCCCATTCCCGACGACCTCGACGGTCGTATGGTCGACGTGTCCGGTGGCGCCGCCTTTCTGCTGTGCCGCAGAGCATCCCGGCTGCGTGCCCATGCCGCGCAGTGGGCATTACCGGGCGGGCGCATCGATGAGGGGGAGACCGTCGTGCAGGCCGCACTGCGAGAACTCGACGAGGAGGTCGGTGTGGCACTGCCGGATTCGTCGGTGCTGGGCCTGCTCGACGACTACCCGACCCGATCGGGTTATGTGATCACGCCGGTGGTGATCTGGGGTGGCGGCCGGCTGGATCTGCGGCCCGCGCCCGAGGAGGTGGTGGCGGCCTACCGGGTAGGGCTGCATCAGCTGCAGCGCGCTGATTCACCGCGTTTCATCACGATTCCGGAGAGCCCGCGGCCGGTCGTGCAGATCCCGTTGGGCAACGACCTGATCCATGCGCCGACCGGCGCTGTGTTGTTACAGCTGCGTTGGTTGGCGCTGGAGGGCCGTTCCGACCGCGTCGATGAGTTGGAGCAGCCGGTCTTCGCCTGGAAGTAGGGCTGCGGCGGTCAGTCCGACAGGATCGGCCGCAGCGCGTCGAGCACCGAAGGATCCTCGATGGTCGAAGGCACCGGTTCGTCGCGCCCGGCGGCGATACCACGCAGCGTCTTGCGCAGGATCTTGCCGGACCGGGTTTTCGGTAGCGCCGGAACGACATCGACCAAACGGAAGGCCGCCACCGCGCCGATCTCGTCGCGCACCAGTGTCACCAGTTCCTCCGGCAGGCCGGCACCGGACGCGCCCGCCTTGAGGACCACCAGGCCGCGCGGTGCCTGCCCCTTGATCTCGTCGGGTACGCCTATGACGGCGCACTCGGCGACCGACGGATGCGTCGCGAGTACCTCTTCTATTGCCCCGGTGGACAATCGATGGCCGGCGACATTGATGACATCGTCGATGCGGCCCATCACGTACAGGTAGCCGTCCTCGTCGAACCGGCCGCCGTCACCGGTCAGGTAATAGCCGGGGTGCTCGCACAGGTAGGACGCCTCGTAGCGGTCGTCGGCGTTCCACAGGGTGGGCAGTGTGCCGGGAGGCAACGGCAGCGCGATGCAGATTGCGCCCTCCTCGCCGCGCGCACAGGGTGAGCCGTCCTCGTGCAGGATGTGCACGTGGTAACCGGGCATCGGTACCGTCGGCGACCCGGGCTTGAGCGAAAGCTGTTGCACGCCCATCGGATTGGCGGCGATCGCCCAGCCCGTCTCGGTCTGCCACCAGTGGTCGATGACCGGCACACCGAGTTTCTCGGTCGCCCAGTGGTAGGTGTCCGGATCCAGCCGCTCGCCGGCGACGAAGAGGTATTTCAGCGTCGACAGGTCGTAGCGCTGCAGATGAGTTCCCTCGGGATCCTCCTTACGGATGACCCGGATCGCGGTGGGTGCGGTGAACAACGCCTTGACGCCGTGTTCGCTGACGACGCGCCAGAAGGCACCCGGGTCGGGCGTCCCGACGGGCTTTCCCTCGTAGAGCACGGTCGTCGCGCCCAGCAGCAGCGGCGCGTAGACGATATAGGAATGGCCCACCACCCAGCCCACATCCGAAGCGGCCCAGAAGACTTCGCCCGGTGCGAGGTCGTAGATGTTGCGGATGCTCCACAGCATCGCCACGGCGTGGCCGCCGTTGTCACGCACGATGCCTTTGGGTTTGCCGGTAGTGCCCGAGGTGTAGAGCACATACAACGGGTCGGTGGCCGCCACCGGCACCGGATCGACGGGCTTCGCGGTGGCCATCACATCCGCCCAGTCCACGTCGCGACCCTCGATCATCGACGCGCGGTGCCGATCGCGTTGCACCACCACGCAATGCGATGGCGCGAACTCCGACAGCGTGATGGCGGTGTCGATCATGGGCTTGTATTCGACGGTCCGGGTGGGCTCGATACCGCAGGACGCGGTGACCACCACCTTGGGCTGCACATCGTCGATCCGGACGGCGAGCTCGTGTGGTGCGAAACCGCCGAACACCACCGAGTGCACCGCGCCCAGCCGCGCGCACGCCAGCATGGCGATGACGGCCTCCGGGATCATCGGCATGTAGATGACGACCCGATCGCCCTTGTCGACACCGAGTTCGCGCAGCGCACCGGCGAACCGGGCGGTCTCGTCGAGGAGCTCGGCGTAGGTGTACACCCGCTTGGTCGAGGTCACCGGTGAGTCGTAGATGAGCGCCGGCTGGTCGGCGCGGCCTGCGGCGACATGTCGGTCGAGCGCGTTGAAGCAGGTGTTGAGTTCGGCATCGGGAAACCACCGGTAGAACGGCGGATTGGTGTCGTCGAGGATCTGCTGCGGATCCCGGTCCCAGGTGACGGCCTCGGCGGCGGCCGCCCAGAATGCGGCCGGGTCAGCGATGCTGGCGTCGAACACGTCGTTGTATGCGCCCATGACGGCACCGTACAACCTGGGGTTCGGATTCGTCAGCGGCATTGCCGCCTGCGGTCAGACCTTGGCGATGACGTTCTCGGCGAACCATTCCAGGTTGCGGATCTTGTTCTCCAGCGGCTCGGTGTCCTGGCCCATGATGTAGGGAATCCGGAAGCCGACGATGACGTCGGTGACGCCCTTGTCTTCGAGGCGCTTGACGCCGTCGAGCGTGAAACCGTCGATCGAGATGACGTGGATCTCGAATTCCTCGGCGAGCCCGATCCGCTCCTCGGTCTCGCGGTAGTGCTGCAGCTTCTTGAGCAGCGGGTCGAGTTCGGCCGGGTCGCCGCCGCCGTGCATCCAGCCGTCGTTGCGGGCGGCACGGCGCAGCGCGGCATCGGCGTGCCCGCCGACCAGGATCGGCACCGGTTTGGTGGGCGCCGGTGTCATCTTGAATCTCGGGATGTCGTAGAACTCGCCGTGGTACTCGAAGTAGTCGCCGGAGGTGAGTCCGCGGATCACGTCGATGCACTCGTCCATCCGCTTGCCGCGCTTGGCGAACGGCACGCCCATGATCTCGTAGTCCTCCGGCCACGGGCTGGTGCCGACGCCGAGCCCCAGCCGGTTGTCGAACATCGCCGCCAACGAACCGGCCTGTTTGGCCACCAGCGCGGGTGGCCGGATCGGCAGCTTCAGCACGAAGATGTTGAAGTGCAGGTTCGTGGTGACCGCTGACAGGGCGCCGATCAACGCGAACGATTCGATGAACGCCTTCCCGTCGAGGAACTCGCGGTTGCCGTCCTCGGTGTAGGGATACTTCGAATCCGACACCTCGGGATAGGCGACGCTGTCCGGGATGGTCATCGCGTGATAGCCGGCCTCGTCGGCGGCCTTCGCCAGCGGAATGTAGTACTTCGGGTCCGTCATGGCTTCAGCAAAGGTGAACCGCATGACGGCGATACTAGAACACGTTCTAATTTCTGGGGCCATCCTCGGACATAATTGCTCGTTATCCTTGGCGTCGGGAGGTTTCACGGTGCGCAGAGAACCTGGTGGTCTCGAAGATGCGGTCATCGGTGTGCTGGGCACCGGTGCGGCGATGA
Source organism: Mycobacterium sp. (assembly GCA_016197405.1). Taxonomy (GTDB): domain Bacteria; phylum Actinomycetota; class Actinomycetes; order Mycobacteriales; family Mycobacteriaceae; genus Mycobacterium. The sequence goes on along the minus strand of JACPVR010000030.1, from coordinate 48,387 downwards.
GCGTTGCCGAGGTGCGCTTGGCGCTCGGCGCAGACCGCGCGCACACCACCGTTATGACGGCGCTGGTGCGTCTCACCCGGAAAGGACTGGTCAAGCGGGAGAAGCTCGGCCGGTCGCACACCTACAGCCTGGCCGCCGCCGCCGACGAACTGCCGGCGCTGCAAGCGGCCCTGCGGATGCGGCGCGAACTGGACAGCCGCCAGGAACGCGCCGACGTACTGACGAACTTCGTCGCCGCCCTCGGCCCGGAGGACGAGGCGCTGCTGTTGAAACTTCTCGCCAAGTCCGACGACGAGCGACGCCAGTGACGGTGATGCTGGCGGTGGCGCTGTCGGCCTCCTGGATCGTGGCGGTGGTCGTCACCGCTCGGCTGGAGCCCATTGCCGCACTGTTCACACCGCGCTGGCAGGTGCGTGCGCTCGCGGCGACATCGATCGCCTTCGCGCTGTCCACATCGGCGTCGGCGTTGGCCGCCGCAGTGGCTGCTGCTGTCACCCGCTCGTTGCCCGGTGGTGTGCTGGCGGCCGCGCTCGCGACCTGGCTCCTGATCGGTTGGTCACGGGCCGGTCTGCACGGTTGGCGGATCGCCGGAAGGATCCGCGCGGCGCGGATATATCGTTGCAGCGCAATGCCGTCGACCGAGTTCGGTGACGACGTGCTGGTTGTCGACGACGCCACCGTCGATGCTTTCGCGGTGCCCGGCCGTCGCGGCGTGGTGGTCATCACCACCGCGTTGGCGGCCGCGCTTCCGCCGTCGGAGCTGGCGGCCGTCGTCAGTCATGAGCGTGCGCACATCCGCGGCCGACACCACCTCTACACCCAGCTGGTCGAACTGGCCGCGTGCGTCAATCCGCTGCTGCGACCGTGGTGCCCGGCGGTGCGGTTCGCCGTCGAGCGCGATGCCGATGAATCAGCGGCCCGCCACGATCGTCAGACCGCGGCCCTGGCGGTGGCCCGTGCCGCGGTGTTGTGCGGTCCGGCTCGGAGCATGGCCGCCCTGGGAATCGTTGGCGTGCAAGGCGATGCGGTGCGACGTATCCGCGCGCTGCAGGCGCCGCAGCCCGGCCGCCAGCGCGCATCCACACTGTTGGCGGCGGGCTGCCTGGTGCTTGCGCTCATCGCAAACTGCTGCGAGCTGGCCGATGTCGCACAAGACCGCCTGGTCCCCGAACCCGGTGAGCCGATGAGCGCACTCATCGGCTGAGGAGATCAGTCGCCGTCGCCGCCTCCGCTGTCGGCCGCCGACACTTCGCCACCCCATACCGACTGCGCGCCGGAATCACCGATCCGGTAGACCTGCACCGTCGTCGACACGGCGGCCACGATGATGAAAGCGGCGATCACCACCGCAGCGATCGGTTTGACCGCCTTGCCCCGGGATTCGCGCACGTGCAGTACCGCCAGCAGGATCGCGCCGATGAGAAGAGCCAGCGCGAAGTAGATCATGGTGTCGCCGAGTTCGGCGTGGGCCTCCAACTGCGGTGTGCCGCCCACCCGGTGCTCCAGCCATTCGCCCGCCTCGGTGGTCAGCGGGGTCGCCACGGTGGTGATCACGGCCAGCGCGAGCACGAGCCAGGTCAGCCGTTGCCGCGCCGCCGGCCATACCGCACACGTGATGGCCAGTAGTGCCGTCAGTGGTGCCAGGACCACGATCAGGTGGACGAGTAGCGCATGAGCGGGAAGTCCGTTGAAGGTGGACACGCGGTTCTCCTGTTCGATCGGTTGCCACCGCGAGATGGTTGGTCGAAGCCAGATACTACATATCATGTAGTAATAGAACCTGTGAGCGACGCATCCGGCACCGAAGGTTGGCTGACTCGCAACGTCAAGGTGCTCTCGGCGGTCTCGTTTCTGCAGGACGCCGCCAGTGAGCTGCTCTATCCGCTGCTGCCGATCTACCTGACCGTCGTCCTCGGTGCACCACCGTCGGTGGTCGGGGCCGTCGAAGGGGCAGCCGAAGGTGCCGCCTCGTTGACCAAGCTCGCCGCCGGCCCGCTCGGTGACCGGTTCGCCAAGCGACCCCTGATCGCCACCGGATACGGTATGGCCGCGCTGGGCAAGGTGATCATCGCGGTGGGCGCTGCCTGGCCCGCTGTCCTGGTTGGGCGGGTGGTCGATCGCCTCGGCAAGGGCATTCGGGGGGCGCCCCGCGATGCGCTGCTGGTCGACGGTGTCGCGGCGGAATCACGCGGGCGGGTATTCGGTTTCCACCGCTCCATGGACACCCTCGGTGCGGTGCTGGGCCCGCTGCTGGGTCTGCTCGGCTACGAACTACTCGACCATCAGATCGCACCGCTGCTCTACGTCGCGATCATCCCCGCGGTATGCAGTGTCGCCCTGGTGTTGTTCGTCCGCGAAACCCGCTCCGCGGTGCGGCGGGAACGCCGGCCCGTGCTCGACGGTGTCCGCCGATTGCCGGCGCGCTACTGGCGGGTGACGGCGCTGGTGGTGGCGTTCGGCGTGGTCAATTTTCCGGACGCACTGCTCTTGTTGCGGCTCAACGACATCGGCTTCTCGGTCGCCGAGGTGATCCTGGCTTATGTGGGCTACAACGTGGTCTATGCCGCGGCGAGCTATCCCGCGGGAATACTTGCCGACCGTGTTGCGCGTCCGGTGGTTTTCGGAATCGGGTTGGCATTCTTCGCAATCGGCTACATCGGCTTGGCACTGACCACCACCACCCTGACCGCTTGGGTGCTGATCGGTATGTACGGAATCTTCACGGCGTGCACCGACGGTGTCGGCAAAGCGTGGATCTCGACGCTGGTGGGATCGGAGCTACAGTCCAGCGCCCAAGGTGTGTTCCAGGGATTCAGCGGCCTGGCCGTGCTCGTGGCCGGGGTCTGGGCCGGCCTGCTGTGGGGTGCCGACGGCCAACTGCCCCTGCTGATCTCGGGTCTTGTCGGCGCGGTGTTCGCCGTCGCGCTGATCGGCGGATCGGCGCTGCGTCGAGTCAGGTGAGCTGATACGGCGGCACCCCGACACCGGTGACGGTGTAGCCACCCCACGGGGTGCGCTCGGCGAACCGGGCGCTGACCTGCTGACCGCCGATCGTCAACGCGACGGCGTTGCGGCCCTTGAGCACATCGTCGGTGAGGCTTCCGCTCAAGGTTCCGCGCCAGTGGTACTGACCGTCGATCGCGGTCAGGTGCCCGGTCAACCGCGCCCGCACTTCGACGTCGCCTGCCGGCAGGGTCACCGTCGCCGGACCGTCGTAGAGGTCGTCGGCGTGCGGTGCCGAACCGGTCAGATAGAACCGGCCCGCCACCGGGTGTGGCCCCCAGCGCCGCCACACGATGCGCGACCGGGCTTCGATGCGGCCGGCACCACTGCGGTCCAGCAGATCCAGGCACCGGTCCACATAGGCCCGTTGGCGCGGGGTATCAGGCCCCGGGATGCGGAAATAGTTGGGCAGTCCGTGCACCGCGATGATGCCGTCACCCGAGGGCCGGGTGTCGAGCAGAACACGCGCGGTCTCGGTGTGGCCGTCGGCGGTGGTGACGGTCCAGGTGTCGGTCTCGATGTCGAATCGGGTGGTGGCGCCGCCGTCACGAATGACGAAGACGCTCACAGGAATCCGGCCCGCCGCCACATCCGCCGGCCCAGCCGGCCCATCAGGCCGGTCTCCTCGAAGAATGCGGCCAGCGACTCGAACGACGTCACGCACATCTGCTGGAAGTGCGGGTTGGCGCGCGCCACGCGCGTGGACTCGCGGCCCGGCAGTCCGGTCCGGCTGTACTGCACCGGCAATGTGAAGAGCATCCGGTAAAACGGCCCACCGGCCCCGTGCAGGTTGGCCAGCAGCATCCTGCGGTAACGCGGCATCGTCGGCACCTGCTTGCGCAACCCGTCGCGGGCGAACTGGATGTGCCGCGCCTCCTCGGTGACGTGAATACGCATGAGCCGCCGCACTATCGGCTGCAGATCATCGTCTTCCATGATCTGGCGCTGTAGCGCATCGAAGATCTCCTCGCCCACCAGTGCCGCCGTCCACAGCACGCTGCCGCGGAAGGTGAACGGCAATGCGTTGATGATGATGCGCTGGAAAAGCTTGGGACGTACCGGTATTCCGTCGACGCGGGCGATGGTCTTGCCGAACATCACCATGTGCCTGGTCTCGTCGCCCAGTTCGGTGAGCGCGTAATGGGTGCTGCTCGCGGTGGGATTCTTGTGCATCAGATCGCGCAGCAGGGCCTGGTTGAGGATGTTCTCGAACCAGATGCCCGCAGACAGGATGTTCACCAATTCCTGACGCGACAGTTCGATCTGCTGCTCGCGCGTCATCGCATCCCACTGTTCGGTGCCGTACAGCGTGACGACCGATGGTGGAAGGAAGAACTTGTCGGGAACCAGGGGGGCGTCCCAGTCGATGTCGACGACGGGTTCGTAGGACTTTTTGACCGAGCCTCGCAACAACCGCTCGGCGAACTCCTCACGGGTTGGGCCCGCGGCGGAGCCGGGTGCGTCAGATGGTGACAGCGACAGAGTCATCCGGGCGGCGTCCCTTCATTGACGTTCGTGACAGTGAACGTAAAGCTGCCATTGGCCAATGTCAATACCCGCGGTACCGGATACTTTCCGGCAGTGCCCCGACGGGCACTCGCTAGTCTTCTCCGATGCGGTCCATCCACGTCATCGGTATCGGGGCCGGCGATCCCGATTACGTCACCGCTCAGGCGATCACGGCGCTCAACGACACCGAGGTCTTCTTCGCCATGGACAAGGGCGCGGCCAAAAGTGACCTCGTCGGATTGCGGCGCGAGATCTGCCGACGGTTCATCGAAAAGCCGGACTACCGATTCGTCGAGCTGGCCGACCCCAAACGGGCCGCCGACGGCGACTACTTGCAGGCGGTGGCCGACTGGCACGACGCGCGCGCCCAGATCTGGGCCCGCGCGATCGAGACCGAACTCGGCCCCGACGGTGTCGGCGCCTTCTTGGCCTGGGGTGATCCCTCGCTCTACGACAGCACGCTGCGCATCCTGGAACTGGTGAGCGGGCATATCGACATCGACTACGACGTCATCCCCGGCATCACCGCCATCCAGGCACTGACCGCCCGGCATCGGATACCACTCAACGACGTCGGCGAGCCGGTCCTGATCACCACCGGGCGTCAACTGCGCTCCGCCAGCCTGGACGGCACCGCGGTGGTGATGCTCGACGCGGAATGCTCGTTTCTGGCCTGCCCGCCGTCGACCCGCATCTGGTGGGGCGCCTATCTGGGCACGCCGGACGAACTGCTGGTAGCGGGCACCGTGGGTGAGGTGGGCGACGATATCGCCGCGCTGCGGGCGCACGCGCGCGCCCGGCACGGCTGGATCATGGACACCTATCTGCTTCGCTCGGCACACTGAATGCATGCCTGAACTCCCCGAGGTCGAAGCGCTGGCCGACTACCTGCGCCAGCATGCCGTCGGGCTACCGGTCGGCCGCATCGATGTCGCGGCACTCTCGGTGCTCAAGACCTTCGACCCGCCGCTGAGCGTCCTGCACGGCCAGACCGTGACCGGCGCCAGCCGCTGGGGTAAGTACCTGGGCCTCGACGTCGGCGATCTGCACCTGATAACCCACCTGTCGCGAGCCGGCTGGCTGCGCTGGTCGGACAAGCTCTCGGGTGTGCCGCTCAAACCCGGTAAGGGGCCGATCGCGCTCCGGGTGCATCTCGGCCCGCCCGGCGAAGCCCCTGGCTTCGACCTCACCGAGGCCGGTACCCAGAAGCGGCTTGCGGTGTGGCTGGTCGACGATCCCGAAAAGGTGCCCGGTATCGCCACTCTGGGCCCCGACGCGCTGTCCCTGGACCCCGACGCCCTGGCTGCGGTGCTACGCGGTAACACCGGCCGGATCAAGACCGTCATCACCGACCAGAAGGTCATCGCCGGTATCGGCAACGCCTACAGTGACGAGATCCTGCACGTCGCAAAGCTCTCGCCGTTCGCCACCGCGGGCAAGCTCACCGCCGCCCAGCTCTCGGCACTGCACGACGCGATGATCACGGTGCTCACCGATGCCGTCAGCAGGTCCGTCGGACAGAAAGCGGCAACCTTGAAGGGCGAGAAGCGGTCCGGACTGCGCGTGCATGCCCGCACCGGATTACCGTGCCCGGTGTGCGGTGACATCGTCCGGGAAGTGTCGTTCGCCGACAAGTCTTTCCAATATTGCGCGACCTGTCAGACCGGCGGCAAGGTTCTCGCCGACCGACGGATGTCCAAGCTGCTCAAATAGTGTCGCAGTAGGAACTCGTCGCCGCCGTCAGCGCCTGCTGGTAGAGCGGATCGAGGGTGCGTTCGGCGATGACCGTGGCCACCGCCTCGTCCACATCCGAACGGCACTGCGGGCCACTCAGCGAGTCCCAGTGCAGCGCAATCTCATCGACCATGGTCTGGTTGTATCCGTCGATCGCAGAACGTGATTCAGACAGATCCGGGGCGGTGGTGGGCGCCAGCGCCGGATCGAACTTCCACTGGGCGAATCGGGTGTACTGGATGCCCTCGGTGGCATCGATCTGCTTGGTGAAGACCCGTTGCACGTACGGCGCCTTGATGCCGCGGCCCACCGCGTCCGCACTGACGGCGTCGAGGACCTGGGTGACCCGGGCCGGATCGGTGATCGGGCCACCGTTGATCCACTTGTACGCCGCCACCGGATCCGCCGTCGACAACCGTTGGGCCGCAACGTCGACCAGCCGATGCAGGGCATCGCCGGGTTCGGCGGCAGCGGTTGGTGTGCCGCCAGCCAGCACGCACAGCGCGACAGCGGCGGCCACTCGGATGCCCTGATGGGTCACGTCATCTCCTCATACTCGCAGTGCTGGATGGCTCAACCGATGATGCTGCCACGACTCGGGCGGGAAAGGCCCGATACCGTTGGTTATCCTGCCCCGATGACGCGGCAAAGAATCCTCATCACCGGCGCAAGCTCAGGTCTCGGCGCGGGAATGGCCAGGGCTTTCGCTGCCAAAGGTCGTGACCTTGCTTTATGCGCGCGCCGCACCGACCGGCTCGAAGAGCTCAAAGCCGAACTGCAGGCCCAGTACCCGGGCGTAAAGGTCGTCGTCGCCGCCCTCGACGTCAACGATCACGACCGCGTGCCGGAGGTCTTCGCAGCCCTCGCCGCCGAACTGGGCGGTATCGACCGCGTCATCGTCAACGCCGGCGTCGGCAAGGGTGCACCGCTGGGATCGGGCAAATTGTGGGCCAACAAGGCGACGCTGGAAACCAACCTGGTCGCCGCACTGGTGCAAATCGAGACCGCACTGGAACTGTTCAAAGCTTCTGGCTCAGGACATTTGGTGTTGGTGTCGTCGGTGCTGGCGAACAAGGGTGTCCCCGGTGTGAAGGCCGCCTACGCCGCCAGCAAGGCCGGTGTGTCATCACTGGGGGAGTCGTTGCGAGCCGAGTACACCAAGGGTCCGATCAGCGTCACCGTGCTAGAGCCCGGCTACATCGAATCGGAGATGACGGCGAAATCGCAGACGACGACGCTGATGGTGGACAACGAAACCGGGGTCCGCGCAATGGTCGACGCCATCGAACGTGAGCGCGGGCGGGCCGTCGTTCCGGCCTGGCCATGGACGGCGCTGGTGGCGCTCATGAAGCTCACGCCGGTGCGGTTGGGAAGGCTGTTCGGCTGAAAAAGTTTGTTTAGGCGCGCTGCCAAGGTGGTAGCCACCTCTGCATGAACGCCAAACTGACGAAGCTGACTCCCGCGATATTTGCCGCAGCTGCCGCGATGTCGGTGGCCTTTGCTCCCGCCGCGCTCGCCGAGCCGCCGGCCCCGCCGCCGTGCGTCAATGCTGACGGCACACCCTGCGCCAACACCGCCAACATCACCCCCGGCGGCGCCACGGTGAACATCCCCAACGGCCCGGTGGGCACCGCCGACGGCGGCGGCGCCGCGGGCCAGATTCCGTTCGGCCCCGGCGGTGAAGCCACCCCGGGCGGCGCCAGCGGTTCGCTGTCACCCGTCGGTCCGGCCGGCACAGCCGGCCCCGGCGGTGCCGCGGGCCAGATCCCTGACGGCCCCGGCGGTGTCGCCGGCCCCGACGGCGCCAGCGGTTCGCTGTCACCCGTCGGTCCCAGCGGAACGGCCGGACCCGGTGGAGCCACCGGCTGCATCCCGAACGTCGGCTGCGCCACCATCCCCGGCGTCGGCTAACGCGGGTCTCTGACGTAAAACGCCATCGCGGCGCACCTCATATCGAGGTGACCGCGGTGGCGTTTTCGCGTGTAGCCCGGCTCAGCCCGCCCGGCCGCGTTCCACCCGGTAGCGGCGCACCAGCGCGTCAGTCGAACTGTCACTCTGGTCGGCAGGCGAATCGTCGCCGATGAGCACCGGCAACAGGGCCTTGGCCTGGGTCTTGCCCAATTCCACACCCCACTGATCGAACGAGTCGATACCCCAGATCACCCCTTCGGTGAAGACCTGGTGTTCGTAGAGCGCAATGAGCTGGCCGACCACCGACGGCGTCAGTCGGGTCGCCAGGATCGACGTCGACGGCCGGTTGCCCGGCATCACCTTGTGCGGCACCACCTTCTCCGGAGTGCCTTCTGCGGCAATCTCTTCGGCGGTCTTGCCGAAAGCCAGCACCTGGGTCTGCGCGAAGAAGTTGCTCATCAGAAGATCGTGCATACTGCCCGTCCCATCCGCGGTGGGAAGGTCGTCGGTGGGCTGGGAGAAGCCGATGAAATCAGCAGGCACCAGCCGGGTGCCCTGATGCAACAACTGATAGAACGCGTGCTGGCCATTGGTGCCCGGCTCACCCCAGAAGATCTCGCCGGTATCGGTGCTCACCGCCGAACCATCTGCGCGCACGGACTTTCCGTTGGATTCCATTGTCAGCTGCTGCAGGTATGCCGCGAACCGGGACAGGTCGTTGGAGTAGGGCAGCACCGCCCGCGACTGCGCACCGAAGAAATTCGAGTACCACAACCCGATCAGGCCGAGCAGCGCCGGCGCGTTCTGGGCCAGTGGTGCGGTACGGAAGTGCTCGTCGACTAGATGGAAACCCGACAGGAAATCGGCGAATGCCTCGCGGCCGATCACCGCCATCACCGACAACCCGATCGCCGAGTCGACCGAGTAACGCCCACCGACCCAGTCCCAGAAGCCGAACATGTTGTCGGTGTTGATCCCGAATTCGTCGACCAGCCGCTTGTTGGTCGACACCGCGACGAAATGCTTGCTGACGGCGGCATCGCCGAGGGTGTCGGTGAGCCAGCGTCGCGCGGCCGTCGCGTTCGTCAACGTCTCCAGCGTCGAGAAGGTCTTCGATGCGACGATGAAAAGTGTTGTGGCAGGGTCGAGTCCGTCCAACTTGGCGACCAGGTCGGCGGGATCGACATTCGACACGAACCGCGCCGAGATACCGGCGTCGGCGTAATGGCGCAGTGCGTCGTACACCATCACCGGACCGAGGTCGGAGCCGCCGATACCGATGTTGACGACGGTCTTGATGCGCTCGCCGGTGGCGCCCTTCCACTCGCCGGAGCGCAGCTTGTCGGTGAAGTCACCCATCGCGTCGAGCACTGCGTGCACGTCGGCGACCACGTCCTGGCCGTCGACGGTCAACGACGCATCGCGCGGCAACCGCAGCGCGGTGTGCAGCACCGCACGGTCCTCGGAGGTGTTGATGTGCTCACCGGCGAACATCGCATCGCGCCGGGCCTCAAGACCGGCCGCCTCGGCCAGCGCGATGAGCAGTTCTACGGTCTCGGCGGTGATGCGGTGCTTGCTGTAGTCGATGTAGAGGTCACCGACGGTCAGCGTCATATCGCGACCGCGATCGGGGTCTTCGTCGAAGAACTCCCGCAGGTGTTTGGCGCCGATCTGGTCGTAATGGCGGGCCAGTGCATTCCACGGGGCGGTAGCGGCAATGTCCGGTTCAGCGGTCATTCCACCGACCCTAGTGCGGCGATGGAATCGAAGGTGTAAATGATGGATGTATGGACGCTCACTCCGATCCCAAAACTTTGTTGGCCTCCGTACCCACCGGACTGTGGATCGGGGGCGAGGAACGCTCGAGCTCCTCGACCTTCGATGTGCTCAACCCCGCGACCGACGAGGTTTTGATCAGCATCGCCGATGCCCGCCCGGAAGACGGGATCGCGGCGCTGGATGCGGCTTCGGCCGTCGAGAAGGAATGGGCCGCGACCCCGGCACGCGAGCGCGGCGAGATCCTGCGCTCGGTGTTCGAAGCCATCATCGACCGCGCCGAGGACTTCGCGACACTGATGACCCTGGAGATGGGCAAGGTGTACGCCGAGAGCATGGGCGAGGTGAAATACGGCGCCGAGTTCTTCCGCTGGTTCGCCGAAGAAGCGGTGCGCATCGGCGGCCGCTATACCAAGAGCCCGGCCGGCAGCGGCCGCATCATCGTCACGAAGTCACCGGTGGGACAGTGCCTGGCCATCACGCCGTGGAACTTCCCGCTGGCCATGGGCACCCGCAAGATCGGGCCCGCACTGGCCGCCGGCTGCACGATGATCATCAAACCGGCCCAGGAGACGCCGCTGACGATGCTGCTGCTGGCCAAGCTGATCGACGAAGCCGGCCTGCCCAAGGGCGTGCTCTCGATCCTGCCGACATCCAAGCCCGGCGACCTGACGACCGCGCTGATCGACGACGGCCGGCTGCGCAAACTGACCTTCACCGGGTCCACCGGTGTCGGCAAGGCCCTGGCCAAGCAGAGCAGCGACAAGCTGCTGCGGCTGTCGCTGGAGCTCGGCGGCAACGCACCGTTCATCGTCTTCGACGACGCCGACATCGACGCGGCCGTCGAGGGTGCGCTGCTGGCCAAGATGCGCAACGGCGGGGAGGCCTGTACCGCCTCGAACAGGTTCCACGTCGCCAATGCGGTCCGCGAGGAGTTCACCCGCAAGCTCGTCAAGCGGATGAGTGAATACACCCTGGGCAACGGGCTGGACGAGAACTCGAAACTGGGCCCGCTGGTCAACGGCAAGCAGGTCGCCACCGTCGAGGACCTGGTTTCGGACGCGGTGTCCAAGGGGGCGACCGTCGAAGTGGGTGGCGTCGCACCGGACGGACCGGGCAATTTCTACCCGGCCACCGTGCTCGCCGGGGTGCCCGCCGACGCCCGCATCCTCAAAGAGGAGGTCTTCGGACCCGTCGCCCCGGTCATCGGGTTCGACACCGAGGAAGAGGGCATCGCCGCGGCCAACGACACCGAATACGGGCTGGCCGCCTACATCTACACCCAGGGGCTGGACCGCGCGCTGCGCGTCGCCGAGGCGATCGAGGCCGGCATGGTCGGTGTGAACCGCGGTGTCATCTCCGACCCGGCCGCACCGTTCGGCGGTGTCAAGGAGTCCGGCTTCGGCCGCGAAGGCGGATCCGAGGGCATCGAGGAATACCTCGACACCAAGTACATCGCATTGACCAACTAGGCGGCGCGCCCGCCGAGATCGACAAAACGGCGGGCCGCACTCGCACTTCTCCGCCCGAACGCACGTTTGGGCGGAGAGGGGGGTGGAGTCAGTGGCCGAGGCGGCCGCGGCCCAGGCGCAGCAGCAGCATCGCGAGGTCTTTGCCCTCGGGTCCCAGCTCGCTGTAACGCTCGATGACCTTCATCTCCCGGCTGTGCACCAGCCGGGTGCCGCCGGAGGCCATCCGGGCCTTGCCGATCGTCTGGGACACCTCGGTGCGGCGTTTGACCGCGGCGAGGATGGTGGCGTCGAGTTGGTCGATCTCGAGGCGCAGGTCGTCGATATCTGCCATCGGTTCGGTTTCTACCGTCATTCGCTCGTTCTCTCTCTGTGTGGAATTTGTCCGCATCGGTTCCGGCCCTCACACAAGAGACGAGCCCCGGATCCGATGCGGACCGCGGGGCTCTGGGAAGCAGCTACACCACGGGCACCGCTGGCCGGTACCCGTGGAAAAATCGCCACTGCGCATTAAGCACGTTTCGAGTGTGCCATCAACGGTCGTGCCAGCGCAAAGTGTCCCCGGAGGGCGGTAGGTTGGCAGACGATATGAGCATCTCCTCCGCGACGAGCGACACCGATCAACTTCTGGACGGCCTGAACCCGCAGCAGCGCCAGGCGGTGCTGCACGAGGGCACCCCGCTGCTCATCGTCGCCGGCGCCGGATCGGGCAAGACCGCGGTGCTGACCCGTCGCATCGCCTACCTGCTGGCGGCCCGCGATGTCGGCGTCGGCCAGGTGCTGGCCATCACCTTCACCAACAAGGCCGCCGCCGAGATGCGTGAGCGGGTGGTGTCGTTGGTGGGCCCGCGCGCCAAGTCCATGTGGGTGTCGACGTTCCACTCGACGTGTGTGCGCATCCTGCGCAACCAGGCCTCGCTGCTACCGGGCCTGAACTCGAATTTCTCCATCTACGACTCCGATGATTCCCGTCGGCTGCTGATGATGATCGCCAAGGACATGGGCCTTGACGTCAAGCGCTACTCGCCGCGCCTGCTGGCCACCTCGATCTCGAACCTGAAGAACGAACTGATCGATCCGGACCGGGCGTTGTCCGAGCTCAACGACGAGTCCGACGACCTGGTCCGCACCGTGGCCAGTGTGTACGGCGAGTACCAGCGCCGGCTGCGCACCGCCAACGCACTCGATTTCGACGACCTCATCGGTGAGACGGTCGCGGTGCTGCAGAGTTTCCCGCAGATCGCGCAGTACTACCGGCGCCGGTTCCGGCACATCCTGGTCGACGAATACCAGGACACCAACCATGCCCAGTACGTGCTGGTGCGCGAGCTGGTCGGAGTGGAGCCCACCGAAGACGGTGTCGAGCCCGGCGAGCTGTGCGTCGTCGGTGACGCCGACCAGTCGATCTATGCGTTCCGCGGCGCCACCATCCGCAATATCGAGGACTTCGAACGCGACTACCCCAACGCCACCACGATCCTGCTCGAACAGAACTACCGCTCGACGCAGACCATCCTGTCGGCGGCCAACTCCGTGATCGCCCGCAACGCCGGGCGCCGGGACAAGCGGCTGTGGACCGATTCCGGCGAGGGCGAGCCGATCGTCGGCTATGTCGCCGAGAACGAACACGACGAGGCCCGGTTCGTCGCACAGGAGATCGACGCCCTGGCCGATCGCGGTGAGATCACCTACAACGACGTCGCGGTCTTCTACCGCACCAACAATTCGTCGCGCGCGCTGGAAGAAGTCTTCATTCGCGCCGGCATACCGTACAAAGTCGTTGGGGGAGTGCGCTTTTACGAGCGCAGGGAGATCCGTGACATCGTCGCCTACCTGCGGGTGCTGGACAATCCCGGCGACGCCGTCAGCATGCGGCGCATCCTGAACACGCCCCGCCGTGGTATCGGTGACCGCGCCGAGGCCTGCGTGGCGGTATATGCCGAGAACACCGGCGCGAGTTTCAACGACGCCCTGCAGGCCGCCGCCGAAGGCCGGGTGCCGATGCTCAACACCCGCGCCGAGAAAGCGATCGCGGCGTTCACCGAACTGCTCGACAGGCTGCGCGCCAAGCTCGACGGTGAGCTCGGTGACCTCGTCGAAGCGGTGCTCGAGCAGACCGGTTACCGCCGGGAGCTGGAAGCATCGACCGACCCGCAGGACCTGGCGCGGCTGGACAACCTGAACGAACTCGTCAGCGTCGCACACGAATTCAGCATCGACCGGGCCAATGCCGCGGCGCTCGCCGAGGAAGAGCCGATCGACGAGGACATCCCCGAAACCGGCATCCTGGCCGAGTTCCTGGAGCGGGTGTCGCTGGTCGCCGACACCGACGACATCCCCGAGAACGGTGCGGGAGTGGTCACCATGATGACGCTGCACACCGCCAAAGGCCTCGAATTCCCGGTCGTTTTCGTCACCGGCTGGGAGGACGGAATGTTCCCGCACATGCGGGCGCTGGGCGATCCGACCGAGCTGTCCGAGGAGCGCCGGCTGGCCTACGTCGGCATCACCCGGGCGCGCCAGCGGCTCTACGTGAGCCGGGCCAAGGTGCGCTCATCGTGGGGCCAGCCCATGCTCAACCCCGAATCGCGTTTCCTGCGCGAGATTCCGCAGGAGCTGATCGACTGGCGGCGCGTCGATCCGGGACCGTCGTTGTCGGCGCCGGTGAGCGGTGCCGGCCGGTTCGGAACACCGCGACCCACCCCGGCAGCACGGTCGACCAACAAGCGTCCCCTGTTGGTGCTCGAACCCGGCGACCGCGTCACCCACGACAAATACGGGCTCGGCCGTGTCGAAGAAGTGTCCGGTATGGGCGAATCGGCCATGTCGCTCATCGATTTCGGCAGTGCCGGCCGGGTCAAGCTGATGCACAACCACGCTCCGGTGGCCAAGCTCTAGTCGACCGACGTCCAACGGTTGGTCGCCGGCAGCAGCGCGAGCGCGGCGCTGGCGACCGGCAGTATCGGCATCACATAGACGATCCACGGCAGTTGCGCACCGGCAATGAAGACGCCGCCGAACGCCAGCAGTGCAACTCCGGCCCCGGCCGCGATCAAATACCGTCCGATGGGGCGCCGCAGCAGGAGCGCGACGACCCCGGACAACGTGCTGGCGGCGAACACGAACGCCAGGAAACCGACTGCGGCGCAGAACAACCGGTCGGTGTTCCACCATCCGGTGATCAGATCGGTGGCGACCACCGAGGTGGCCCAGCCGCCGATCATCGCGGTTACGCACGCGGCGACCGCGGTCGTCGGTGTGGGCAGCGGCGTGGTGTCGATGGCGGTGCGGCTGGCCCGGGCAATCTGTTCGGTGGCCGGCGCGTCCGGTGTGGTGGCGCGCACCGCTGGAGCGACGGGCGCTTTGGCGGTGGGTGCGGCGGGCACCTGAGTGGTCGGCGGATCCACCGAATCGGCGCGAGCGGTCGGTGCGGCGCTGGTGGGGATCGGCCCGGTGGGAGCCCGCCGGATGATGCCGGTCTGGGTGTTCTCGGCGGGCACGGGTGTGGCGCCGGTCGGGGTGCGCCGGATGATCCGGGTGTGATCGTCGGATGGTGGGTGCGACGGGCTACTCAACGGCTCAGCCGGAGTAGGCGCCGACGCTGATTCCGCGCTGGGCCAACCACGGCACCGGGTCGATTCGGTCTGTGCCGTTGGGCATGACCTCGAAGTGGCAGTGCGGCCCGGTGGAGTTACCGCGGTTGCCGATGGTGGCGATCTGATCCCCGGCCATGACGCGCTGCCCGACGCTGACCAACCAGGTGTTCACGTGGCCGTACAGCGTGACCGTGCCGTCGGCGTGCTTCAACTTGACCCACGCGCCGTAGCCGGCCGTCGGGCCCGCATCGATGACGACACCGTCGGCGACCGCGTAGATCGGAGTGCCGATGGCGTTGGCGAGGTCGATACCGGCGTGCAGTGCACCCCACCGGTAGCCGAAGCCCGAGGTGAAGATGCCCTGCGTGGGTTTGACGAACAACGGCCGCTGCAGCCGGGCTTCGCGCTCGGCGCGCTCCTGCGCATAGGCCGCGCCCTTGGCGAACTCCTCGGAGTGCACGTCGGTGCTGACACTGGGGACCACCGACACGACCTGCATGCCCTGCGGCGTGCCGCTGATACCCGCGGGCAGTGCGGTGTGGTCGGCGGCCAGCACGGTCTGTGCCTTCGCGGTGTCAGACGGGTTGATGGCCGCGTGCGCCGCGGCTGCCGCCGCACCGGCTGCCATGGCGGCGACCAGGATGCGGCCCTTGGTGGGGCTGTGGGTGGTCTTGCGATGCTGGGCGATGCGCGGCATCACATCGGTCAGCGCTTCGGAGTCGATGGTGCTGACGCCGTGCTCGTCGATGTCGTCGCGGTACTCGAGCCGCAGTGGCACCAGGTTGTCGGTGTCGAGCAGATCGTCGAGTTCGGGTGCCGTCAGGACTGCGGCATCGTCGTCGAAGGCGTTATCGCGGAAGTCCAGATCGTGCAGGCTGCCGAACTCGTTGAACGGCACGATATCGGTCACTTCGAGGGCGTTGGGGCGGGCATCGGCCGACAAACCTTGAGCAGGAGTTGATGTCGATCGATGCGGTGGCAACCTGAAACGTCCCTCTAGTCGTGACCAAAGCGTTATCTAGACCCCAGAGACGGTAACGAACGGCGTACGGGCATGGCAACCCGAGCGGGTATTCCACGGCGGATTGTGATTTGTATCACTACATCTGCGTCGTGACCTGTACCACATGAGTGGTAGGCGGTGCGAGTGCGTCCCAACGGGCTCGATACAGTCCCCATGGGTTGTCCCCGCCAAGCCGTCATCGCCGTCAATACCGACAGACAGACAGTGAGCACATGGATCTTTTCGAGTATCAGGCGAAGGAACTCTTCGCCAAGCACAACGTCCCGACCACGCCCGGCCGAGTAACCGATTCGGCTGAGGATGCCAAGGCGATCGCCGAGGAAATCGGCAAGCCCGTCATGGTGAAGGCGCAGGTCAAGGTTGGTGGCCGCGGTAAGGCCGGTGGTGTGAAGTACGCCGCCACCCCTGAGGACGCCTTCACTCACGCACAGAACATCCTGGGCCTCGACATCAAAGGCCACGTCGTCAAGAAGCTGCTGGTCGCCGAGGCCAGTGATATCGCCGAGGAGTACTACATCTCCTTCCTGCTCGATCGTTCCAACCGCACCTACCTGGCGATGTGCTCGGTCGAGGGCGGTATGGAGATCGAAGAGGTCGCCGCGACCAAGCCCGAGCGTCTGGCCAAGGTGCCCGTCAACGCCGTCAAGGGTGTCGACCTGGCCACCGCGCGCTCGATCGCCGAGCAGGGCCACCTGCCCGCCGAGGTGCTCGACGCCGCCGCGGTGACCATCCAGAAGCTGTGGGAGGTCTTCGTCGGTGAAGACGCCACCCTGGTGGAGGTCAATCCGCTGGTGCGCACGCCCGACGACCAGATCCTGGCGCTGGACGGCAAGGTCACCCTCGATGCCAACGCCGATTTCCGGCAGCCCGGCCACGCCGAGTTCGAGGACCGCGACGCCACCGACCCGCTCGAGCTCAAGGCCAAGGAGAACGACCTCAACTACGTCAAGCTCGACGGCGAGGTCGGGATCATCGGAAACGGCGCGGGCCTGGTCATGTCGACGCTCGACGTGGTCGCCTACGCCGGTGAGCGCCACGGCGGCGTCAAGCCCGCCAACTTCCTCGACATCGGTGGTGGCGCCTCGGCCGAGGTGATGGCCAACGGTCTGGACGTCATCCTGAACGACAGCCAGGTGAAGAGCGTTTTCGTCAACGTCTTCGGCGGTATCACCGCATGTGACGCCGTCGCCAACGGCATCGTGCAGGCGCTGAAGATCCTGGGCGACGAAGCCAACAAGCCGCTCGTCGTCCGCCTGGACGGCAACAACGTCGAAGAGGGCCGCCGCATCCTGGCCGAGGCCAACCATCCCCTGGTGATCCAGGCCGAAACCATGGACTCCGGCGCTGACAAAGCCGCCGAACTGGCCAACAAGTAAGGGACGCAACGAATGTCGATTTTTCTGAACAAGGACAGCAAGGTCATCGTCCAGGGCATCACCGGTGGTGAGGGCACCAAGCACACCAAGCTGATGCTCAAGGCCGGTACCCAGGTCGTCGGTGGCGTCAATGCGCGCAAGGCCGGGACCACCGTCTCGCATGTGGACAAAGAGGGCAACGACATCGAACTGCCGGTGTTCGGCAGCGTCGCCGAGGCCATCAAGGAGACCGGCGCCGACGTGTCGATCGCCTTCGTGCCGCCGCCGTTCGCCAAGGACGCCATCATCGAGGCCATCGACGCCGAGATCCCGCTGCTGGTCGTCATCACCGAAGGCATCCCGGTGCAGGACAGCGCCTATGCGTGGGCCTACAACGTCGAAAAGGGCGAGAAGACCCGGATCATCGGCCCCAACTGCCCGGGCATCATCACCCCCGGCGAATCGCTGGTCGGCATCACGCCCAACAACATCACCGGCAAGGGCCCGATCGGGCTGGTCTCCAAGTCCGGAACCCTGACCTACCAGATGATGTACGAGCTGCGTGATCTCGGCTTCTCGACCGCCATCGGTATCGGCGGCGACCCGGTCATCGGCACCACCCACATCGACGCCATCGAGGCGTTCGAGAAGGATCCCGAGACCAAGCTCATCGTCATGATCGGTGAGATCGGTGGCGACGCCGAGGAGAAGGCCGCGGCCTACATCAAGGCCAATGTCTCCAAGCCGGTCGTCGGCTACGTCGCGGGCTTCACCGCCCCGGAGGGCAAGACCATGGGCCACGCAGGCGCCATCGTGTCCGACGGCGCCGGCACGGCCGCCGGCAAGCAGGAGGCGCTGGAGGCAGCGGGTGTCAAGGTCGGCAAGACGCCGTCGGAGACCGCCGCCAAGGCCCGCGAGCTGCTGGCCAGCCTGTAGTTCTTCCTGCGCAAGCAGTCCCCCGCAAGCGGGGGTGCGCCCAGTAACGACCCCCATTTCCGCGGAGATGGGGGTCGTTTACGTCTGCTCGCCGGTGGCTTGCGGGCGGCCCGATTGGAAACACGTTCTAGTTTTCGATTAGCCTGACGAATTAACAGCTGCCAGGAGGTTTGTCATGCCGGTCGATCCCCGTACACCCGTCGTCGTCGGTGTCGGGCAGTTCACCGAACGCATCGACGATGCCGATTACCGCGGCATGTCGGCAGTCGAGCTGGCCACCGAGGCGGTCCGGGCCGCGCTCGCCGACACCGGAGCCGACGCCGCCACCGTGGCGGGCGCAATCGAGGTGTTCGCCGGGCTGCGTCAGTTCGAGATCTGCACACCGTTCGCCAAGCCGGCGCTGGGCTGCTCGGACAACTACATGAGGTCGGTGGCACAGCGGATCGGCGCCGACCCCGCGCGAGCGGTGCTCGAACCCATCGGCGGTAACGGCCCGCAGAAACTGATGACGGAATTCGCCGGCGCGATCGCCACCGGTGAGCACGAGGTGGTCCTGATTCTCGGTTCCGAAGCCGGGTCGACCCTGAAGTACTTCGAACGCCGCGACGACAAGCCGGACTACACCGAAGAGGTCGGCGGTCAGCTCGAAGACCGTGGTTACGGGTTCGAGCAGTACATGAGCGAGTACACCGCCAACCATGGTCTCACCGGTGCGCCGGTGCAGTACGGCCTGCTCGACAATGCCCGCCGCGCCCGGCTGGGACTTTCGGTCGCCGACTACCGGCAACAGATGGCAGAACTGTTCTCGCCATTCTCGAAAGTCGCTGCCAAGAACCCGTTTTCGTCGTCACCGGTGGAACGTTCGGTCGACGAGATCGTCACCGTGACCGACGAAAACCGGATGATCTGCGATCCGTACCCGAGACTGCTTGTCGCGCGTGACACCGTCAACCAGGGGGCAGCGGCCATCGTGATGTCCGTCGACGCGGCCCGGCGCCTCGGTGTGCCCGAAGAGAAATGGGTGTACCTGCACGGGCACGCCAACCAGACCGAGCAGGACCTGCTGGACCGTGAGGACCTCGGCGTCAGCATCTCGGCGAAACAGTCTGTGGCCGAAGCACTTCGGGTGGCCGGTGTCAGCCTCGACGATATCGCCACCCTCGATCTCTACAGCTGCTTTCCGTATCCCGTTTTCGCGGTGTGCGACGAGTTCGGGCTTGCGTCCGACGATCCGCGCGGTCTCACCCTCACCGGCGGGCTGCCTTATTTCGGCGGTCCCGGCAACAGTTACTCGCTACACGCCATCGCCGAGACTGTCGCGGCGATGCGGGACAAGCCGGGAACTTTCGGCCTCGTCGGTGCCAACGGCGGTGTGATGAGCAAGTATTCGGTCGGGGTGTACTCCACCACGCCGGTCGGCTGGACTGCTGACCGCAGCGCCGAGCTGCAAAAGGATATCGCCGCACTGCCGAAGGTGCCGGTAACCCGTAACGCCGTGGGCGCCGGAACCATCGAGACCTACTCGGTGCGCTACGACTGGCCCGTCACGACAGGCATCATCATCGGCCGGCTCGACGCCGACGGCAGCCGCTTCATGGCGATCACCGAGGACGAGGACCTGGTGGCATTGATGACCGGCGGCGACCCGCTGGGTGCGGGAATCTCGGTCACCGCGGGCGAAGACGGGATTAACCGCGCCGTCTTGGCCTGAGAAGCGGCCGCGAGCGTGCGCTGAATACGACGATCTGTCGGCGCGTCGCCCGGGGACCCGCACGCTCGCGGGAAGTTGGAGGGGCGTCGTGAAACCGGCTACAGGGCGTAGGAGCTGAGTTTTCCGGCCAGTCGTTCGACGTAGGCGCCGACCTCGGCTTCGGGTTTGTCGGGCAGGCCGAAGAGGACTTCGGTGACGCCGAGATCCTTCCAGTGCGCGAGCTTTTCCGGGTCGGGTTTGAAATCCAGCGCCACGATCTGCGGGGCGCCGTCGCGGTTGCCCGCGGCCCAGGTGTCCTGCAGGAGTTTGACCGGGGTGTCGATGTCGAAATCGCGCGGTGTGGTGATCCAGCCGTCGGCGGATTTGGCGATCCACTTGAAGTTCTTCTCGGTGCCTGCGGCGCCGACGAGCACGGGGATGTGCGGTTGCACGGGTTTGGGCCAGGCCCACGACGGGCCGAAGTTGACGAATTCGCCGTCGTATTCGGCTTCCTCCTGGGTCCACAGGGCGCGCATGGCCTCGAGGTATTCGCGCAGCATGGTGCGCCGTCGGCCGGGAGGCACGTTGTGATCGGCGAGTTCGTCGGTGTTCCAGCCGAACCCCACGCCGAGGCTGACGCGGCCGCCGGAGAGGTGGTCGAGGGTGGCAATGGACTTGGCCAGGGTGATGGGGTCGTGTTCGACGGGCAGGGCAACGGCCGTCGACAGGCGCACGCGGGTCGTGACGGCGGCGGCCGCACCGAGGGAGACCCAGGGATCCAGCGTGCGCATGTAGCGGTCGTCAGGCAGGGTTTCGTCGCCGGTGGTGGGGTGCGCGGCGTTGCGTTTGATCGGGATGTGGGTGTGTTCGGGGACGTAGAACGTGGTGAATCCGTGCTCGTCGGCGAGTTTGGCTGCCGCCGCCGGCGCGATGCCACGATCACTGGTGAAAAGAACAAGCCCGTAGTCCATGCCCAGAATTAGAACGTGTTCTAGTCTGCGGGCGCAAGGCGGGGTGCCTTCGGGCGCGTGAGCGCGCTGGAGATTCCGAGTAGCCGGCTACGCATGTCCGGGTACCGCCGCGGGCGGGACAGTTCCATTCGTGCAAACCGAACGCTCGACAGTTAAGAAGCTCAAAGAGTGGCTGCGCCGCTACCTTCCCTTGGAAATCGCAGGAACGATCGGTGAATTCGGTGGCGCCGGTATCGCCTACCTCTACACCGGATCACTGGCCGCGGCGGCGATCGTCGCCACCGTCGGCGCCTCGGTGGGCTACTACGCAACGGCCTACGCGAGCGCGGTGCGCAACAGCCACCGCGCGCACCCGCACCTGCCTCGGGTCAAGCGGATGATCACCGCCAACTGGCTCTCCATGCGCAGCATCGCCATCGAATTCGGCCCCGCCGAACTGATCGACAGCCTGCTGATCAGGCCATGCGCGTTCTACCTGGGGCCGGTGCTGTTCGGCGGCATGATCGTCGGCTGGCTCTTCGCAAAGCTCCTCGCCGACGTCGGGTTCTACGTCCTGGCCATCTTCAGCTACGAACGATTCAAGGGTCTGCTGGCCGTGCGCCGTGCCGTCGAGGAGGTGGAACATGGAACTGTCACGACGGTCGCAACTGCGTGACGAGCTGCGCACCCACGGCGCGCGGTGGCAGCAACTGGCCGCCGAACACGGCACACCGCTGCTGGTGCTGGACCCGCACCGGGTCGCCGGGCAGTACTCGGCACTGCGTGCGCAACTGCCGGGGTTCCGGCTGCACTATGCGGTCAAGGCGTTGCCGCACCGAGCCGTGTTGGCCGTGCTGGCGGCCTGCGGCAGCAATTTCGACGTCGCGACCAATGCCGAAGTGGACCTGGTGGAATCGCTGGGCGTTTCGATGGACCGCTGCATCCACACCCATCCGATCAAGAAGCCCGGCGATATCGACCACGCCTACCGGCGCGGGGTACGCACGTTCGTCGTCGACAACCCGGTCGAGGCACAGAAATTCGCCGGCGCCGCACCCGACGTCGAGATCCTGGTGCGACTGGCCTTCCCCAACCCGTCGGCCAAATGTGACCTGTCGGCCAAGTTCGGCGCCGACCCGGCCGAGGCCGAACTACTGGTCAAACACGTCCTCGCCGCAGGAGTGCGATTCGCCGGTTTCAGCTTCCATGTCGGCAGTCAGGGCTCGTCGGTACAGCCCTACCGCGACGCCTTGCGCGCAACCCTGGAACTCACCCGCCACGTCGAGCGCAGCCTGGACGTCCGGGTATCGACCGTCGATATCGGCGGCGGGTTCCCGGTGTCCTACCGCGAACCCATGCCGGCCATCGAGACCATCGCCGGACTCGTCGAAGAGGTCCTCGGGCCCGACCGCGCCGACTTCCGCCTGCTCGCCGAGCCGGGCAGATACCTGGTGGCCGACTGCATGACGCTGCTGACCAGCGTGGTCGGCAGCGCCACCAGGGCCGGGCAGTCCTGGCACTACCTCGACGACGGCCTGTACGGCAGTTACTCGAACATCCTCACCGAGGACGTGCACCCGCCGATCCTGGCGCTGTCCGAACTCGTCGGCGACGTCGACATCGACGAGGGGCAGCCCGGTCTCGAACCGGTGACGCTTGCCGGGCCCACCTGCGACAGCGTCGACGTCATCGCCCGCGACTATCCGATGCCGCAGCTCGACGTCGGCGACATCGTGGTGTCGCCGCTGATGGGCGCCTACACATCGGTGACGTCGTCACGGTTCAACGGCATCCCCGAGACACCGGTGGTGATCGCGGGCGGCGCTCGTTCGGTTCATCGAGATGTTTACCCGTGACGCAGCATCCCGGTATTGCTGGGATGGCCTGCATGACCACCGAACGCATCGCCGAGAAGACCACGTTCGCCTACTGGGTGCCCAATGTCAGTGGAGGCCTGGTCACCAGTGACATCGAGCAGCGCACCGACTGGAACTACGAGTACAACAAGAAACTCGCCCAGACCGCCGAGAACAACGGCTTCGAGTACGCGCTGTCCCAGGTCCGCTACGAGGCCAGCTACGGCGCCGAATACCAGCACGAATCGACGAGCTTCTCGCTGGCGCTGTTGCTGGCAACCGAGCGGCTCAAGGTCATCGCCGCGGTGCACCCCGGACTATGGCAACCGGCGGTGCTGGCCAAACTCGGCGCCACCGCCGACCAGCTCTCCGGCGGCCGGTTCGCCGTCAACGTGGTCTCCGGATGGTTCAAGGACGAGTTCACCCACCTGGGGGAACCCTGGCTCGAGCACGACGAACGCTATCGTCGCAGCGCCGAGTTCCTCCAGGTGTTGCGCAAGATCTGGACCGAGGACGACGTGGATTTCCGCGGCGATTTCTACCGCATCCACGACTTCACGCTGAAGCCCAAACCGGTCAACACGCCCGAACGCCCCAACCCGGAACTCTTCCAGGGCGGCAACTCGACCGCCGCGCGCCGCAACGGCGGCCTCTATTCGGACTGGTACTTCTCCAACGGCAAGGATTTCGACGGCATCACCGAACAGATCGTCGACGTCCGCAGGCATGCCCGCGAAGCCGCCCGCGAGGTCAAGATCGGGCTGAACGGATTCATCATCGCCCGCGACACGGAGAAAGAGGCGAAAGAGACGCTCCGCGAGATCATCGCCAAGGCGAACAAGCCCGCCGTCGAAGGCTTCCGGGATGCCGTGCAGCAGGCCGGCAACTCCACCGGCGACAAGAAAGGCATGTGGGCCGACTCGACTTTCGAAGATCTGGTGCAGTACAACGACGGTTTCCGCACCCAGCTGATCGGAACACCCGAGCAGATCGCCGAACGCATCGCGGCCTACCGCAAGCGTGGGGTGGACCTGATCCTGGGCGGTTTCCTGCACTTTCAAGAGGAGATCGAGTATTTCGGTGCCCGCGTGCTGCCGTTGGTCCGCGAAATCGAAGCAGCGGAAGCCGATTCGGCGTACAGCCCGGAGTTGATCGGAGTCTGAGCAACCTCCTGACGCCGTCGAGGGGCACCGGACACGCGGCTGGGCGCACTGCGTCGCCAGCTTGGTGCGCTAGCGTTGACAGGCGAATCACGTTCCCGGCTCTCGCACTGACCGGTGCGGATGTGCCGGACGTGTTCGGTACGTAAGCGCCGCCCACGGTGGCGCCCATCGACACAGGAGAGGTCATGACCTACTCACCCGGTTCACCCGGTAATTCTGGATATCAGCCCGGCTCGTACGGCGCACCGTCGCCAGGCTCTTACGGCTCGCCCGCCCCGGCGCCCTCTTACACCCCGCCCGCCGAGCCCGGACCGAGCAAGCTGCCGGAATACCTCAACATCGCCGTGGCGCTGTTGGGTATCGGCGCGTATGTGGCGGCGTTCGGCCCGGTTTTCACCGCCAGCACCAATCTCGGACCGTTCAGCGTCGAGGCCACCAGCACCGGTGGCATTCTGCTGACCCTGGCCACCGTGCTGGCCGCGCTGCTCGCCGCGATCGGCCTGCTGCCCAAGACCAAGGGCTACCCGACGCTCATCGCACTGCTCGCGGTGCTGGGTCTGCTGGCCGTGGTCGAGCAGATCGTCAACAAGCCGCAGGCCGCCACCATCGGCTGGGCGCTGTGGCTGGTGCTGGCGTTCGTGGTGCTGCAGGCGGCGGCCGCCGTCGTCGTGCTGCTGTTCGACACCGGGGTGCTCACCCCGCCGGCCCCCAAGCCGCCGCGGTACGAAGCTCCCTACGGTTCGTACGGCTCCTATGGTCAGCAGTACGGCGGCCAGGGCGGTTACTACGGCCAGCAGCAGCCCGGCCAGCACACCCCACAGCACGCCGCCCCGCCGTCGGCGCAGCGGCCGAACTACTCGCCGGCCCCGCAGTACGGCGGCTACCAGCAGGGACCGAGCGCGGGTGCGTACAACACCACGGCACCGCTCGGCGGTTCCAACGAAGGTCCGCCGACACCGCCGACCGGCTTCCCGAGCTTCAGCCCACCGCCCGCGGTCGGCTCCGGACAGCACCAGGCGAGCGGCGCGGCCCCCACGCCGGCCCCGGGTCAGGGACAGTCGTCCCCGCAGACCTCGGGTCCCACGTCCGGTTCGTCGCCGACCTGAGTCCGGCCCGGTCGGCCCCGGCAACGGGTCCAACCGATCTGACGTGAATGCAGGAGAACCGCACGGCGGGGGCACGCCAGGCACGTGACCTGGTCCGGGTCGCATTCGGCCCGTCATCGGTCGCGCTCGTCATCATCGCGGCAGTGGTACTGCTGCAGCTGTTGATCGCGAACAGCGATATGACCGGCGCCTTCGGTGCCATCGCCAGTATCTGGCTTGGTGTGCACCAGGTGCCGATATCGATCGGCGGGCAGGCGCTCGGCATCATGCCGCTGCTGCCGCCGCTGCTCATGGTGTGGGGTGTCGCCCGCACGACTGCGCACGCCACCGCCGAGCGGGGGTCGTGGTTCGTCATCCGCTGGGTGATCGGCTCGGCGCTGGGCGGGCCGCTGCTGATCGCCGCGATATCGCTGGCCGTCATCCACGACGCGTCCTCGGTGCTGACCGAGCTGCAGACGCCGAGTTCACTGCGGGCGTTCCTGAGCGTGCTGACGGTGCACGGTATCGGAGCGGTCCTCGGCGTCGGATCCAAAGTGGGGCGGCGCGCCCTGGCCGCCAGCCCGCTACCGGCCTGGACGCCCGATGCGCTGCGCGCCGCGATGGCCGGTGTGCTCGCGCTGTTCGGATTGTCGGCCGCCGTCACCGCCGGGTCACTGGTGGTGCACTGGGCCACGATGCACGAGCTGTACTCGATCACCGACTCGCTGTTCGGTCAGCTCAGCCTGACACTGCTGTCGGTTCTCTACGTGCCGAACATCGTCATCGGCGCCACCGCGCTGGCAGTCGGCTCCAGCGCTCACGTCGGCTTCGCGACGTTCAGCTCCTTCACGGTTTTCGGCGGGGACATCCCGGCACTGCCGATCCTGGCGGCGGCCCCCACCCCGCCGTTGGGTCCGGTCTGGGTCGCGCTGTTGATCATCGGTGCCGCGGCCGCGGTGGCCGTCGGACAGCAATGTGCGCGCCGGCCGTTGCCGCTGGGACCCGCGATGGCGAAGCTGGCGACAGCATCACTGACGGCTGCTCTGGTGATGATGCTGCTCGGCTACGCCGGCGGCGGCGCACTCGGCAACTTCGGCGCCGTCGGCGTCGACCAGCGCACCTTCGGCCCCGCCGTTTTCCTGTGGTTCTTCGTCGTCGGCGCCGTCACGGTCGCCATGACCGGCGGTCTGACCCGTCGCCCCAGACGCGCACCGGCCGCCGTCGTCGGCGAACCCGATCCCGACGATGCCGTGACCGTGCCGGTGCTGGCCCTGCCGGGCGGCGTGGCGCCGCCGCCGGGGACCCTGCCCGGAGATCCCGACCCCGAGCCCGACCGGGATGCCGAAGACCGCATCCCCGGCGCCGTCGATCCCGAACCGGAACCTGAGCCCGAACCCGAACCGGTGTACGAGCCACCTCCGGTGGTTCCCCGGGCCGCGGCGGACCGGGAGTACCTCGCCGGTCTGCCCGACGAGGAGGACCTGCTGATGGCCGATAACGACTACCCGGCCGATGCTCCAGAGACGTCGCGGGAGCGGGACCGGGGCACCGATTAGGCTCTAGCCGTGCAGCAACCGCTCCGTGTGCCCCCCAGCGCACCGTCCCGGCTGGTGGTTTTGGCATCGGGCACCGGCTCGCTGCTGAATTCGCTGTTGGAGGCGACGGCCGGCGACTTCCCGGGCAGCGTCGTGGCCGTCGGTGTCGACCGCGACTGCCGAGCCCTTGAGATCGCCGCGGCCGCGTCGATACCGACCTACACCGTGCGGGTCGGCGACTACGCCGAGCGCGCCGACTGGGACGCCGCGATCACCGAGGCCACCGCCGCCCACAATCCCGATCTGGTGGTCTCGGCGGGTTTCATGAAGATCCTGGGCCCGCAGTTCCTGGCGCGCTTCGGCGGCCGGGTGCTCAACACCCACCCCGCGCTGTTGCCGTCGTTCCCCGGTGCGCACGCCGTGCCCGACGCCCTGGCCTATGGTGTGCGCGTCACCGGCACGACGGTGCACCTCGTCGACGCCGGTGTGGACACCGGCCCGATCCTCGCGCAACGCGCCGTCGAAGTGCTCGACGACGACGACGAACAGACCCTGCACGAACGCATCAAGGTCGTCGAACGGCGACTACTGGTGGATGTGCTCGCCGCGATAGCCACCCGCGGCATGACCTGGACCGGACGAAAGGCATACATAGGATGAGCGAGAAGAAGCCGATCCGGCGGGCGTTGATCAGCGTCTACGACAAGACAGGTCTGGTGGACCTGGCCCGCGGTCTCGACGCCGCCGGTGTGACCATCGTCTCGACCGGGTCGACTGCGAAAAAGATTGCCGACGAAGGTATCCCGGTCACCCCGGTCGAGGATGTCACCGGTTTCCCCGAGGTGCTCGACGGCCGGGTGAAAACCCTGCACCCCAAGGTGCACGCCGGCCTGCTGGCCGATCTGCGCAAACCCGAACACGCTGCCGCTCTCGACGAACTCGGCATCGAAGCGTTCGACCTGGTGGTGGTCAACCTCTACCCGTTCAGCGAGACGGTGTCCTCCGGCGCGAGCGAGGACGAATGCGTCGAGCAGATCGATATCGGCGGCCCGTCGATGGTGCGGGCGGCGGCCAAGAACCATCCCAGCGTCGCCGTGGTGGTCGACCCGATCGGCTACGACGGCGTGCTGGCTGCCGTGCGCTCCGGCGGGTTCACCCTCGCCGAGCGTAAGAGGCTGGCGTCCTTGGCTTTCCGGCACACCGCCGAGTACGACGTCGCCGTCGCGTCGTGGATGGGTGAGGTGCTGGCACCCGAGGACGGTGACGTGCCGGCCGGTCTGCCGCAGTGGTTCGGCGGGACGTGGCACCGCTCCGCGGTGCTGCGCTACGGCGAGAACCCGCATCAGCAGGCCGCCCTCTACACCGACGCGACCGCCTGGCCGGGACTCGCACAGGCCGAGCAGCTGCACGGAAAAGAGATGTCGTACAACAACTTCACCGATGCCGATGCGGCCTGGCGGGCGGCTTTCGACTACGAGCAGACCTGCGTCGCGATCATCAAACACGCCAACCCGTGCGGTATCGCGGTGTCGTCGGTATCGGTGGCCGATGCCCATCGCAAAGCGCACGAATGCGATCCACTGAGCGCCTTCGGCGGTGTCATCGCGACCAACAGCACGGTCAGCGTCGAGATGGCCGAGACGGTGTCGGAGATCTTCACCGAGGTGATCATCGCCCCGGCCTACGAAGACGGCGCCGTGGACATCCTTCGCCGCAAGAAGAACATCCGGATCCTGGTGGCATCCGAACCGCAGCCCGGAGGGACCGAATTCCGCCAGGTCAGCGGTGGACTGCTGGTGCAGTCGCGCGACGCGCTCGACGCCACCGGTGACGACCCGGCCAACTGGACGCTGGCCACCGGTGAGCCGGCCGACCCGGAGCTGCTGGCGGAGCTGGTCTTCGCCTGGCGGGCCGGGCGCGCGGTGAAATCCAATGCGATCGTCATCGCCCGCGACGGCGCCACCGTCGGTGTCGGGATGGGCCAGGTCAACCGGGTCGATGCGGCCCGGCTGGCGGTCGAGCGAGCCGGTGAGCGCACCCGCGGTGCGGTCGCGTCGTCGGATGCGTTCTTCCCGTTCCCCGACGGCCTCGAGGTGCTGATCGCCGCCGGCGTCCGCGCGGTGGTGCATCCGGGCGGCTCGGTGCGCGACGACGAGGTCACCGCGGCCGCAGCGAAGGCCGGAATCACGTTGTATCTCACCGGCGCGCGCCATTTCGCGCACTGAATGACCGAAATCAACGATCGCATGTATCGGCTGCTGCAGCGGCCGATGCAGATGCTGTCGCTGCGGACCATCGTCGTGGTGTCCGAACTCTCGGTCATCGCGGTGGCGATCCTGATCGGTACCTGGGTGTGGGTCGGCATCACCAACGAGCAGTACACCCAGCTCGACCGCCGGCTGGACTCGGTCAGCAGCCTCGGGGACATCAGCGCGCTGCTGAGCACATCGCCGGGTGTCGCACCGGACCAGCCGCCGCCGGAGGGCAGCCTGGTGCGCACCGCGCGCATCGCCGGCCTGACGCTGTCGGTGCCGTCGGACCTGGTGCTGCCCGAACTGGAAGACGGTTACGCCAACACCACCATCAACGGTGTGGAGTACCGCGTCCGGACCTTCTCGGCGGGGCAGGCCTCGATAGCGCTGGGCGCCCCGGTGGCCGAGGCCGAACGCCGGATCAAGGCCCAACACACCCGGGTGCTGATCATCTGCGGCACCTTCATCGCCGGCACGCTGCTGGTCGGCTGGGTGATATCGCTGGTGATGGTCAACCCGTTCCGGATGCTGGCCCAACAGGCCCGCGCCATCAACGCGCAGTCCAATCCCGACGAGGTCCACGTGCGCGGCGTGCGCGAGGCCGTGGAGATCAGCGACGCCGTCGAAGGCATGCTCGGCCGCATCGGTGACGAGCAGCAGCGCACCCGGGACGCACTGGAATCGGCACGCGATTTCGCCGCCGTCGCCAGCCACGAACTGCGCACCCCGCTGACCGCTATGCGCACCAATCTGGAGGTGCTCTCGACCCTCGACCTACCCGACGACCAGCGACGCGAGGTGATCGGCGACGTGATGCGGACGCAGAGCCGGATCGAGGCGACGCTGACGGCGCTGGAACGGCTGGCGCAGGGCGAACTGACGACCGTCGACGATTTCGTCCCGGTGGACATCACCGAATTGCTGGACCGGGCGGCGCACGATGCCATGCGGTCCTACCCGGACCTGCAGGTGGCGCTGGCCTCGTCGACGACGGTGCTGATGCTCGGGATGCCGGCCGGTTTGCGGCTGGTGATCGACAACGCCATCGCCAACGCGGTCAAACACGGCGGGGCGACCGAGATCCTGCTGTCCGCCGACAGCTCGGCCACCGGTGTGGAGATCCGGGTCGACGACAACGGCAGCGGTGTGCCCGAAGCCGAGCGCGCCGAGGTTTTCGAACGTTTCACCAGGGGTTCGACGGCGGCGCGGTCGGGCTCCGGCCTGGGTTTGGCGCTGGTCGCCCAGCAGGCCGAATTGCACGGTGGCACGGCCAGTCTGGAAGCCAGCCCGATGGGCGGATGCCGGCTGGTGCTGCGGCTGTCCGGTACGACCTAGGTCGGTCGGCGCGCGAGTGTGCGCCTGGGTGCGCCCCGGGCGGCGTGTTGCGGACGAAACCGCACACTCGGCAGGTATTCCACCGTCCGCTGAGGGCGCAATACCCGGGGAGGCCATGCCCCGACGGCCCGACAGTCGTAGCGTGGAGTTGTGACATCACCTAACAATCTGCCCCGCACCCTCGGCGAGCTGCGCGCCTCCGGCCATCAGGAGCGCGGTATCAAGCAGGAGATCCGCGAGAATCTGCTGGCCCGGCTGGCCGCTGGTGAGACCGCAGAGTCGGTGTGGCCCGGCATCCTCGGGTTCGACGACACCGTGTTGCCGCAGCTGGAGCGGGCCCTGATCGCCGGGCACGATTTCGTGCTGTTGGGCGAGCGCGGACAGGGCAAGACCAGGTTGCTGCGCTCGATCGCGGGTCTGCTCGACGAATGGACCCCGGTGATCGCCGGCGCGGAACTGGGTGAACACCCCTACAGTCCGATCACCCCGGAGTCGATCCGGCGAGTGGCCGAATCCGGTGACGATCTGCCCATCGAATGGCGGCACCGCTCACAGCGCTACACCGAGAAACTGGCCACCCCGGACACCAGTGTCGCCGACCTGGTCGGTGACATCGACCCCATCAAGGTCGCCGAAGGACGCAGCCTGGGTGATCCCGAGACCATCGCCTACGGCCTCATCCCACGGGCGCACCGCGGCATCGTCGCCGTCAACGAGCTACCGGACCTCGCCGAGCGGATCCAGGTGTCGATGCTCAACGTGATGGAGGAACGCGATGTCCAGGTGCGCGGGTACACCTTGCGCCTGCCGCTCGACGTGCTGGTGGTGGCCAGCGCCAACCCCGAGGACTACACCAACCGCGGCCGCATCATCACCCCGCTCAAGGACCGCTTCGGCGCGGAGATCCGCACGCACTACCCGCTGGAACTCGACGCCGAGGTCGGTGTCATCACCCAGGAGGCGCACCTGTCGGCGGCGGTGCCCGACTACCTGACGCAGATCATCGGACGGTTCGCGCGCTATCTGCGTGAGTCCAATTCGATCGACCAGCGTTCCGGGGTGTCGGCCCGATTCGCCATCGCCGCCGCGGAGACGGTGGCGGCATCGGCGCGGCATCGCGGCGCGATCCTCGGTGAACAGGACCCCGTCGCCCGGGTGGTCGATCTGGGCACCGTCATCGACGTGTTGCGCGGCAAGCTGGAATTCGAATCCGGTGAAGAGGGCCGTGAGCAGGCCGTGCTGGAGCACATGTTGCGCCGTGCCACCGCCGACACCGCGTCCCGGGTGCTGGGCGGACTAGATGTGGCCTCGCTGGTCGTCGCGGTCGAGAGCGGCTCCCCGGTGACCACCGGGGAGCGGGTGTCGGCCAAGGACGTGCTGGCCGCCGTCGGAGACCTGCCCGTCATCGAGCAGATCGCCGAACGGCTCGGTGCGGAATCAGACGGTGAGCGGGCCGCGGCAGTGGAACTGGCGCTGGAGGCGCTCTATCTGGCCAAGCGTATCGACAAGGTGTCCGGTGACGGTGAAACCGTCTATGGCTGAACACTTCCGGACGACGATCAAGCGGCGAGGGACGAGCTGCGATGAGGAGTGCGGTAGATGAAACAGGCGCGGTACTCCCGATACACCGGCGGCCCGGATCCGCTGGCCCCGCCGGTCGACCTGCGCGAAGCGCTCGAGCAGATCGGCGAGGACGTCATGGAGGGCGCGTCGCCCCGGCGCGCCCTGCAGGAGATGTTGCGCCGTGGCACGGCCAGCATGACCGGTGCCGACAAGCTGGCCGCCGAAGCCAACCGCAGACGCCGGGAACTGTTGCAGCGCAACAATCTCGACGGAACACTGCAGGAGATCAAGAAGCTGCTCGACGAGGCCGTGCTGGCCGAGCGCAAGGAACTGGCGCGCGCACTCGACGATGACGCCCGGTTCGGTGAACTGCAGCTGGAAGCGCTGCCGGCGTCACCGGCCAAGGCCGTCTCCGAACTCGCCGAATACGACTGGCGCTCCGACGAGGCGCGCGAGAAATACCAGCAGATCAAGGATCTGATGGGCCGCGAGATGCTGGACCAGCGTTTCGCCGGGATGAAGGAGGCGCTGCAGAACGCCACGGACGAGGATCGCCAGCGCGTCACCGATATGCTCGACGACCTCAACGGTCTGCTGGACAAACATGCCAAAGGCGAGGACTCGCAACAAGACTTCGACGACTTCATGGCCAAGCACGGTGAGTTCTTCCCGGAGAACCCGCGCAATGTCGAGGAATTGCTGGACTCGCTGGCCAAACGATCGGCGGCCGCCCAGCGATTCCGCAACAGCCTGTCCGAGCAGCAGCGTGCCGAACTGGATGCGTTGGCGCAGCAGGCATTCGGATCGCCGTCGTTGATGAACCAGCTCAACCGGCTCGATTCGCACCTGCAGTCCGCGCGGCCCGGTGAGGATTGGGACGGGTCGCAGCGTTTCTCCGGCGACGACCCGATGGGCATGGGCGAGGGTGCGCAGGCGCTGGCCGATATCGGTGAACTCGAGCAGCTTGCCGAGCAGCTGTCGCAGAGCTACGCGGGCGCCAGCATGGACGATGTCGACCTCGACATGCTGGCCCGCCAACTCGGTGACGAAGCGGCCGTAAACGCCCGCACTCTTGCCGAGCTGGAACGTGCACTGATGAACCAGGGTTTCCTGGATCGCAGCTCCGACGGGTCGTGGCGATTGTCGCCCAAGGCGATGCGCCAGCTCGGACAGGCCGCGTTACGCGATGTGGCACAGCAACTTTCGGGTCGCCACGGTGAGCGGGAGACCCGCCGTGCCGGTGCGGCGGGTGAGCTGACCGGTGCGACCAGGCCGTGGGCGTTCGGCGACACCGAGCCGTGGAATGTCACCCGGACTCTGACCAACGCCGTACTGCGTGAGGCGGGGAACCCATCAGAGCTGCCGGGCTCCAACATCAAGATCACCGTTGAGGACGTCGAGATATCGGAGACCGAGACCCGCACACAGTCGGTGGTCGCGCTGCTGGTGGACACGTCGTTCTCGATGGTCATGGAGAACCGGTGGCTGCCGATGAAACGCACCGCGCTCGCGCTCAACCATCTGATCAGTACCCGGTTCCGGTCGGATGCCTTGCAGATCATCGCCTTCGGACGCTATGCGCGCACGGTGACCGCCGCCGAGCTGACCGGTCTGGAAGGCGTGTACGAGCAGGGCACCAATCTGCATCACGCGCTGGCGCTGGCCTCCCGGCACCTGCGCCGCCATCCCAACGCGCAGCCGGTGGTGCTGGTGGTGACCGACGGTGAGCCGACGGCACACCTGGAGGACTACGGCGGTGACGGGG
This sequence comes from Mycobacterium sp., assembly GCA_016197405.1. GTDB lineage: Bacteria > Actinomycetota > Actinomycetes > Mycobacteriales > Mycobacteriaceae > Mycobacterium. The sequence continues at coordinate 14,880 of JACPVR010000030.1, read as the reverse complement.
CCGAGGTATTTTTCGGCTACCCGCCGCATCCGCGCACCATCGCCAACACCGTGAAGGGTTTCGACGAGATCGCCCGGCTGGGCGCGCAGGTCACCATCTTCCGGCTGGGCAGCGATCCTGGGCTGGCCCGCTTCATCGATCAGGTGGCACGCCGCGTGGAGGGCCGGGTCATCGAACCCGATCTGGACGGCCTGGGCGCCGCGGTGGTGGGAGACTATCTGCGTTCGCGCCGGCGTCGCTGAATTCAGATCGGCAGTTGCGCCGGACCGGACTCCGGTGAATCCTCGCCGGCGTGTGGGCGGCGCTTCTTGCGCTTGATGCCGACACCGCCCCACAGGGCGAAACCCTTGATGGTGATGTTCGGGGCGCCGGGTGTGCCGATGAGGTCGATACCGTGGTCGAAGCCGCCCATCACCCCGACACCCTTGATCGCCACGTTGACCTCGGGCGGCAACAGGATCGTCTGGCCCCCCATGATCGAGTACGCGTTGATGACGACGTCAGCCGAGGTGAAGTCGGCGTAGCGCAAGTCGACGACGCCGCCGCCGAAGAGGGTGAATGTGGTGAGTTTGCGCGGTACGTTCCAGCGGCCCCGGCGTTCGAAACCGGACAGGATCGCCAGCAGCACCGTCGACGGCGCGGGTTTGCAGGCGCCACGACGGGTGTTGGCGATACCGGGAAGGTCGGCGGACAGGGCGTTGAGCTCCCCGTAGGTCTTCGCGGCATAGGCCTGCGCCAGTCGGTGCTCGTATTCCGGCAGGTTCAAGTGACCCTGCGCGGCGGCGTCTGTCAGCAGCTGCGCGGTCTGTATCCGGTCGGTATCGGCGGCTCGAAGCGATGAGTCCCGCTGCACTGATTCGCTCATCGCCCACGAGCCTACGACGATCGCTGTCCTTCGCAAAGGTAAGCGTGTCATTCCTCAGGTTCGTCGGCCGATTTCGCCCACTCCGGTGGCCGCTTCTGCAAAAAGGCGAGCATTCCTTCGCGCGCTTCGTCCGAGGTGAACAACCGCGCCGACGCCACGGTGAGATCCTCGGCGTCGGCATCGAAGGCTCGCAGGATCGAGGCCGTGGTCAGCGCCTTCGATGCCGCCAACCCCTGTGGCGAACCTTTGCCCAGCGCGGTGACGAGGTCGGCCACGGTGCTCGCCATGTCCGAGGCGGCCGAGACGGCAACGGTCACCAGGCCGATATCGGCGGCGTGCGCGGCGGTCAGCGTCTCACCGGTGAGGAAATAGCGTCCCGCGGCGCGCGCGGTCATCTTCGGCAGCAGGGTCAGCGAGATGATGGCCGGCGCGACACCGATGCGGGCCTCGGTCAGGGCGAAGGTGCTCTTCGGTCCGGCCACGACGATGTCGCACGCGCCGACCAGGCCCATGCCGCCGGCGCGGACATGTCCGTCGACCACACCGATCACCGGCAGCGGGCATTGCACGATCGCGCGCAGCAGTGTCGTCATCTCACGCGCCCGCGCCGCCGCGGCATCCTGCGGTCCGGCGTCGGTGGCCTCGGACAGATCGGCACCGGCGCAGAAGGTGCCGCCGGTGTGGCCCAGCACCACCATCCGGACCCGTGGATCGGCGACCGCCGAGCGCAGCCCCTCATGAAGCTGCGTCACCAACGCCGTCGACAGCGCGTTGCGGTTGTGCGGTGAGTTCAGCGTCAGGTGCGCGGCGCGGCCGTCCACCCGGTAGTCGACGAGAGGCGCATCCATCAGTACGAGCGGGGTAGGCCGAGGGAGGTCTGCGCCACGAAGTTGAGGATCATCTCTCGGGAGACCGGGGCGATGCGGGCCAGCCGCGACGCGGTGAGCACCGAGGCGATGCCGTACTCCTTGGTCAGACCGTTACCGCCGAGCGACTGGACGGCCTGGTCGACGGCGCGCACCGATGCCTCGCCCGCGGCGTACTTGGCCATGTTCGCGGCTTCGGCGGCGCCGAAGTCGTCGCCGCTGTCATAGAGCGTCGCGGCCTTCTGCATCATCAGCTTGGCCAGTTCGACCTCGATATGGTTCTGCGCCAGCGGATGCGAGATGCCCTGGTGCGCGCCGATCGGGGTCTTCCAGACCTGCCGGGTCTTGACGTAGTCGGTGGCCTTGTTGATGGCGAACCGGCCCATCCCGACGGCGCTGGCCGCGCCCATGATCCGTTCCGGATTCAGGCCCGCGAAGAGCTGCGCGATGGCGGCGTCCTCGGAACCCACCAGCGCATCGGCGGGCAACCGAACCTCGTCGAGGAAGACCTGGAACTGGAATTCCGGGCTGACGATCTCCATCGGGATCTTGGTGAAGCTGAATCCGGGGGTGTCGGTCGGCACCACGAACAGGGCGGGTTTCAGGTTGCCGGTCTTGTGGTCTTCCATCCGCCCGACCACCAGCACGGCCTGGGCCTGATCGACACCGGAGATGTAGACCTTCTGGCCCGACAGGATCCAGTCGCTGCCGTCGCGGCGCGCGGTGGTGGTGATCTTGTGGGAGTTGGAACCCGCGTCGGGTTCGGTGATGGCGAACGCCATGGTGATCGAGCCGTCGGCGATACCGGGGATCCAGCGTTTCTTCTGTTCCTCGGTGCCGAACTTGGCGATGATGGTGCCGTTGATGGCGGGGGAGACCACCATCATCAGCAGGGCCGCACCGGCCGCCGACATCTCCTCCATCACCAGGCTCAGCTCGTACATCCCGGCCCCGCCGCCGCCGTATTCCTCGGGCAGGTTGACGCCGATGAAGCCGAGCTTGCCGGCTTCGTTCCACAGTTCGGTGGTGTGCTCGCCGGCGCGGGCCTTCTCCAGGTAGTAATCCTGGCCGTAGTTGGCGGCCATGGCGGCCACCGCCTTGCGCAGTGCGCGCCGTTCCTCATTCTCGATGAAGCCGTTTTCGGTCATGACGCAGTTCCGTTCTGTTGGGCTTGGTTCTCGACACGGGCGAGGACGGCACCGACTTCGACCTGCTGGCCCGCGGTGACGTTGAGTTCGGTGAGCACACCGGCGGCCGGCGCGGCGATGGTGTGCTCCATCTTCATGGCTTCCAGCCAGACCAGCGGCTGGCCCGCGGTGACGGCCTCGCCGAGCTGGGCGCCGACCCGGATCACCAGACCCGGCATGGGCGCCAACAGCGACCCCTCCTGGACCTGCGAACCGGGTTCGGGGAAACGTGGCACCACGGTGAGCTCGACGCCGCCGGTGGAGGAGTCCACAAACCGTGTTTCACCGTATCGGCTTATGGCGAAGGGGGTTTCGGCCGCCCCGGCGGTCGCCAGTACGACCTGTGTCGGCGTCGCCGAGATCAGCCGCACACCGTCGTCGCCGGGCAGCAGCAGACCGTCCCGGCGGTAGCGGTATTCGACCCGGTGCTCGGCACCGTCGGCGCCCCGGTAGGTCTTGACCTGGGTTGCCGACGGTAGGTTGCGCCAGCCGCTGCGGATGCCGGGGAACACGGTTGCCGTCGAGCGGTTGTGCGCTGCATCGGCGAGCGCTGCGGCGATCGCTGACAAGCGCAGCATGGCGTCGTCGGTCAGCGACGCGGCCAGTACCGCCAGCCCGTGGGTCTCGAAGAAGGCGGTGTCGGTGGCGCCGTCGACGAATGCCTGATGCCGCAACACATTGACCAGCAGGTCGCGGTTGGTGCGCACACCGTGCAACCGGGTGCGCGCCAGGGCGTCGGCCAGCAGCGCGCCGGACTGCCTGCGGGTCGGCGCGTAGGAGATGACCTTGGCCAGCATGGGGTCGTAATGGATGGACACCACCGATCCGTCGACGATGCCCGAGTCCAGCCGGATCCCCGAACTCCCGCCACCGGTGAATTCCGTTGTCGCGGTAGGTACCGCGAAGTGCGACACGGTGCCGGCCTGGGGCTGCCAGCCCTTGGCCGGGTCCTCGGCGTAGAGCCTGGCCTCGATGGAATGACCGCGTGTGGCCGGTGGCTCGGGCGGCAGTGCCAGCCCGTCGGCCACCTGCAACTGCAGCTCGACCAAATCGGTTCCCGTGGTGGCTTCGGTGACGGGGTGTTCCACCTGAAGGCGGGTGTTCATCTCCAGGAAGAAGAACGCACCGGACTCGTCGGCCAGGAACTCGACGGTCCCGGCGCCGGTGTAGTCGATCGCCTGGGCGGCCAGTCGCGCGGCTCGGAAAAGCTTGTCCCGCATACCGGGGGTGCGTTCGACCAGTGGGGACGGTGCTTCCTCGATGATCTTCTGGTGGCGTCGCTGGATGGAGCATTCCCGTTCACCGACGGCCCAGACCGTGCCGTGGGTGTCGGCCATGATCTGCACCTCGACGTGATGTCCGGTGGGCAGATAGCGCTCGCAGAACACCGTCGGGTCACCGAATGCCTTGCCGGCCTCACGGCGGGCGGCCTCGACCTGCCCGGCAAGCTCGGCCAGCGTGGTGACCACCCGCATACCGCGACCGCCGCCACCTGCCGAGGCCTTCACCAGGACGGGCAGCTGATCGGCGGTGACGGTCTCCGGGTCGAGCTCGTCGAGCACCGGGACCCCGGCAGCGGCCATCATCTTCTTGGATTCGATCTTCGAGCCCATCGCACGTACTGCGGCCGCGGGCGGTCCGATCCAGGTCAGCCCGGCATCCGCCACGGCGGTGGCGAAATCGGCGTTCTCCGAAAGGAACCCGTAGCCGGGGTGGATGGCATCGGCACCGGCGGCCGCGGCCGCGGTCAGGATCGCGTCGATGTCCAGATAGCCGTTCAGATCGGCCAACCGGACCCGGAGATCGGCCTCGGCGACGTGCGGGGCACCCGCGTCGGGGTCGGTGTAGACGGCGACGGTGCCCAGGCCCAGCCGGCGGCAGGTGGCGAAAACCCGGCGGGCGATCTCACCGCGGTTGGCGACCAGTACACGGGTGATCATGGCCTGCCCCTCACATCCGGAAGACGCCGAAGTTCGACGTCCCCTCGATCGGCCCGTTGGCGATGGCGGACAGGCACATTCCCAGCACGGTGCGGGTGTCACGAGGATCGATGACGCCGTCGTCGTAGAGCATCCCGGACAGCACCATCGGCAGCGACTCCGCTTCGATCTGCCCTTCGATGGCGGCGCGCAGCGCGGAGTCGGCGGCCTCGTCGAATTGCTGGCCACGCGCCTCGGTCGCCGCGCGGTTGACGATCGAGAGCACCCCGGCCAGTTGCGCCCCGCCCATCACCGCGGACTTCGAGGTCGGCCACGCGAACAGGAATCGGGGGTCGTAGGCCCGGCCGCACATGCCGTAATGCCCGGCGCCGTAGGAGGCGCCGATCAGCAGGGAGATGTGCGGCACGGTCGAGTTGGAGACGGCGTTGATCATCATCGAGCCGTGTTTGATCATCCCGCCTTCCTCGTAAGCTTTGCCGACCATGTATCCGGTGGTGTTGTGTAGGAACAACAGTGGCGTGTCGGAGCGATTCGCCAGCTGGATGAACTGAGTGGCCTTCTGCGATTCCGCGCTGAACAGCACACCGCGGGCGTTGGCCAGGATGCCGATCGGGTAACCGTGCAGGTTGGCCCACCCGGTCACCAGTGAGCCGCCGTAGAGCGGTTTGAACTCGTCGAAATCGGAATCGTCGACGATACGGGCGATGACCTCGCGCGGATCGAACGGGATCCGCAGGTCCGGCGGCACGATGCCGATCAGTTCTTCGGCGTCGTAGCGCGGTTCGGTCACCGGATGCGGCGCCGGGCCCTGTTTGCGCCAGTTCAGCCGTGCCACGATCCGTCGGCCGATGCGCAGCGCGTCGAGTTCGTCGACGGCGAAGTAGTCGGCCAGACCTGAAGTGCGGGCGTGCATTTCGGCGCCGCCGAGTGATTCGTCGTCGGATTCCTCACCGGTGGCCATCTTGACCAGCGGCGGGCCGGCCAGGAACACCTTGGAACGGTCCTTGATCATCACGATGTGATCGGACATGCCGGGGATGTAGGCCCCGCCCGCGGTGGAGTTGCCGAACACCAGTGCAATGGTCGGGATGCCGGCGGCCGAGAGTCGGGTGAGATCGCGGAACTGGCGCCCGCCGGGGATGAAGATGTCCTTCTGGGTGGTCAGGTCGGCACCGCCGGATTCCACCAGGTACAGCACCGGCAGCCGATTCTCCAACGCGATCTGGTTGGCGCGGAAACCCTTTCGCACGCTCCACGGATTGCTGGTACCACCCTTGACGGTGGGGTCGTTGGCGATGATCATGCACTCGACGCCCTCGACGGAGCCGATCCCGATGATCACACTGGCGCCCACCTGGTAGTTGCTGCCGTACGCGGCGAGCGGGCAGAGCTCCAGGAACGGTGAGTCGGGGTCGACGAGTGCCTCGATGCGTTCACGGGCGGTGAGCTTGCCCCGGGCGTGGTGGCGCTCGACGTACTTCTGCCCGCCGCCGGCCAGTGCCTTGGCCATCTCGGTCTCGATCTCGGCCAGTTTGACCAGTGCCGCCGTCGCCGCCTCGGTGTAGGCGGCCGATGTCGGCTGCAGGGTCGACGTGAGCACTGTCATGCCGGCCGCCCGACGACGCAGAGTGCGGGGGACTCGGAGATACGAGTGTGGGGGCGCTGAATCATGCTTGATATCCAAGTGTCTTGGCGGCCAGTCCGGTGAGGATTTCGGTGGTTCCGCCGCCGATCCCCAGGATTCTCATGTCGCGGTACTGACGTTCGACCTCGGATTCGGCCATGTAGCCCATTCCGCCGAACAACTGCACCGCTTGGTGGGCCACCCATTCGCCGGCTTCGACGGCGGTGTTCTTGGCGAAGCAGACCTCGGCGATCAGGTTCGGGTCGCCGGCCAACTGCCGTTGCACGACATACCTGCTGTAGACCCGGGCGATGTCGATGCGCCGGGCCATCTCGGCCAGGGTGTTCTGCACGGCTTGCCGTGAGATCAGCGGGCGGCCGAATGTCTCGCGGTCGCGGCACCACTGCACCGTGATGTCGAGGCAGCGCTGGGCGCTGGAATATGCCTGTGCGGCAAGGGCGATCCGCTCCGAGACGAAGGCCTGGGCGATCTGGAAGAAGCCGCTGTTCTCGGCCCCCACCAGGTTGGCGGCCGGCACCCGGGCGTCGACGAAGGACAACTCTGCGGTGTCCGAGGACCGCCAGCCCATCTTGTCGAGCTTTCGGGTCACCTCGAAACCCGGTGTGCCTTTCTCGATCACCAGTAACGAGACGCCTGCGGCGCCGGGGCCACCGGTGCGCACCGCGGTGACGACGAAGTCGGCGCGCACGCCGGAGGTGATGTAGGTCTTGGCCCCGTTGACGACGTAGTGGTCACCGTCGCGATCCGCCCGGGTGTTCAGATGGCCGACATCCGAGCCGCCGCCGGGTTCGGTGATGGCCAGTGCGCCGATCTTCTCACCGTGCAGGGTGGGCCGCACGAAACGCTCGATCAGGTGCGGGTCGCCGGAGGCCACCATATGCGGGACGGCGATACCGCAGGTGAACAGTGATGCGAAAACGCCGCCGGGGGAACCGGATTCGTGCATCTGCTCGCAGATGATCAGCGCGTCGGCACTGTCACCCCCGCCCCCGCCGACCGATTCGGGGAAGTTCGCCCCGAGCAGGCCGGCCGCGGCGGCAGAACGGTGCAGGTCGCGGGGGAGTTCGCCGACCCGCTCCCAGTCCTCGATATGCGGCAGCACCTCGCGCTCGACGAAACCGCGGACCGTCTTGCGCAGCGCCTCACGTTCGGGGGTGTTCCAGACTTCGGGTGTCATCGCGGCAGCACTTCCTCTGGGATGTCGATGTATCGGCTGCGCAGCCATTCGCCCAGACCCTTGGCCTGTGGATCGAACCGCGCCTGATAGGCCACCCCCTGTCCGAGGATGCCGTCGATGACGAAGTTGACCGCGCGCAGATTGGGCAACAGGTACCGCGTGACCGGCAGGTCGGCGGCCTCGGGCAGCAGCTGCCCGAGCCTGTCGACGGTCAGGAAATGCGCCAGCCAACGCCATTGCGCGTCGGTGCGTACCCACAGCCCGACGTTGGCCGAACCGCCCTTGTCGCCGCTGCGGGCCCCGGCGATCAGGCCCAGCGGCGCGCGCCTGGTGGGTCCGGCGGGTAGCGGTTCGGGCAGCGCGGGTTCGTCGGCCGGGAGCAGTCGCTGTGTGTGCTCGGCGGGCGCGATATCGACGCGGGCACCGTCGGCGTGTACGGCGATATGCGGCACCTGGGCTGCCTCGACGTAGCCGGGCGTGAAGATCCCGTACACCTGGCCGTCCCCGGGTGGGGCGGTCACTGCGAAGCCGGGGTAGCTGGCCAAGGCGAGTTCGATTGCTGCGCTGGAGAATTGACGTCCGACTTTGGCGGGTTCCGGATCGCGGACAACACAGTGCAGCAACGCGCTGGCGGCTTCTTCGGTGTCGGCGTCGCTGTGGTCGGTGCGTGCCAGCGTCCACTCCAACTCGGCGGGCCGCGCTGTCAGGCCGGCTTCCAGTTGGCGGCGCACCAGCTCGGCCTTGGCGTCGATATCCAGGCCGGTGAGGATGAACGTCGTCGCATTGCGGAAGCCGCCGATGCTGTTGCACGACACCTTCAGCGACGGCGGTGGTGGCTCACCGCGCACACCGCTGATGCGCACCCGGTCCGCTCCGTCCTGGTCCAGGTGGATGCTGTCCATCCGTGCCGTCACATCGGGATTGGCATAGCGCGCGCCGGTGATCTCGTAGAGCAGCTGTGCGGTCACCGTCCCGACACTGACCTGGCCGCCGGTGCCGGGGTGTTTGGTGATCACCGCGGACCCGTCGGCACTGATCTCGGCCAACGGGAAGCCGGGGTGCAGCAGGTCGGCCGATCCGGTGAGTTCGGTGAAGAACGCATAGTTGCCGCCGCTGGCCTGCACGCCGCATTCGATGACGTGGCCGGCGACAACCGCGCCGGCCAGTGCGTCGTAGTCGGTGCGCTGCCAGCCGAAGTGTGCGGCGGCGGGGCCGACGATCACCGACGCATCGGTGACCCGGCCCGTCACGACGATGTCGGCACCGGAGTTCAGACAGTCCGCGATACCCCAGGCGCCGAGGTAGGCATTGGCGGTCAGCGGCGCACCCAGGCCGAGCTCTTCGGCGCGGGGGAGCAGGTCGTCGCCCTCGACGTGGGCGATCTCGACGTCGAGGCCCAGCCTGTCGGTCAGATCGCGTACCGCGGCGGCCAGACCGGCCGGGTTGAGACCGCCGGCGTTGGCGACTATCCGGACGTTCTTCTGCTGGGCGATGCCGAGGCATTCTTCGAGCTGGGACAGGAAGGTCTTGGCGTATCCGCGTTCCGGATGACGCATCCGATCGCGGCCGAGGATCAACATGGTCAATTCGGCGAGGTAGTCGCCGGTGAGGAAGTCCAGTTCACCGCCGGTGAGCATCTCCCGCATGGCGGAATGGCGATCGCCGTAGAAGCCCGAGCAGTTGCCGATCCGTACCGCTGCCGTCACGCACTCTCCTCGCCTCCGGGCATCGATGCCCAACCAACCGGTAGGTTACTGCGTACCGCCGGTACCGCGTCAAGGATTTTCGCTGCCGATACTGAGCCGCGGAGCTCGCGTCGGACGCCGTCCGGTCCGCAATTTGGGGGGTGCGCAGGTCACCGGCTATCCTGATGGGCAACTGTCGCCGCCGGCTGTGTTCTGCAGCTTTTTCCTTCGCGCGGCAACACCCCTAGCAAGGAGATGCACGTCATGGCTGTGCCCAAGCGCAGAATGTCGCGGTCGAATACCCGCAGTCGGCGCGCGCAGTGGAAGGCCGAGGCCACTGGCCTGGTCAACGTCACCGTCGCGGGCCAGCAGCACAAGGTCCCGCGCCGGCTCCTCAAGGCCGCCCGCCTCGGCCTGATCGACCTCGACAAGCGCTGATTTTCGCCGTTCGGCGGATAGTGCTACCGCGCGCCTCTCAGGCGCGTCTCAGGCGTTGGGTTAACACTGGTGGCCGTGCGAATACTTGTCGTTGACGACGATCGCGCGGTGCGCGAATCACTGCGCAGGTCCCTTTCCTTCAACGGCTACTCCGTCTCCCTCGCCGAAGACGGCGTCGAAGCGCTCAACTCGATCGCCAGCGACCGCCCTGATGCGGTGGTACTCGACGTGATGATGCCGAAGTTGGACGGTCTGGAGGTCTGCCGCCAGCTCCGTAGTACCGGTGACGATCTGCCGATCCTGGTGCTCACCGCCCGGGACTCGGTGTCCGAGCGGGTCGCCGGTCTGGATGCCGGGGCCGACGATTACCTGCCGAAGCCCTTCGCGCTCGAAGAGCTGCTGGCCCGGATGCGGGCGCTGTTGCGCCGGACCTTCGACGACCGGGCCGAATCGGCAGCCATGACCTTCGCCGATCTGACCCTGGACCCCGCCACCCGCGAGGTCACCCGGGGTACCCGGCAGATCAGTCTCACCCGCACCGAATTCGCGCTGCTGGAGATGCTGATCGCCAACCCGCGCCGCGTCCTGACCCGCAGCCGCATCCTCGAGGAGGTCTGGGGCTTCGACTTCCCCACCTCGGGCAATGCGCTGGAGGTCTACGTCGGATACCTGCGCCGCAAGACCGAGGCGGAAGGGGAGACGCGGCTGATCCACACCGTTCGCGGGGTGGGTTACGTCCTTCGTGAGACACCGCCCTGATGGGCTGGTTCCGGTCGCGTTCGCAACGGCGGGCTCCACTGCGGGCCACCTCGTCACTGTCGCTGCGCTGGCGGGTGATGTTGCTGGCGATGTCCATGGTGGCGATGGTGGTCGTCCTGATGGCGACCGTGGTCTACGCCAGCATCGCCCGGGCGCTCTACGCCGATATCGACAACCAGCTGCAGAGCCGGGCGCAGTCGCTGATCGCCAGCGGTTCGCTGTCCGCCGACCCCGGTAAGGCCATCGAGGGCACGGCGTACTCCGACGTCAACGCCATGCTGATCATTCCTGGGCGCGCGATCTACACCGCCAACCAGGAAGGCCAGACGCTGCCGATCGGTACCAGCGAGAAGGCGGTGATCCGCGGTGATCTGTTCATGACGCGGCGCACCGCCGCCGGCCAACGGGTGCTGGCCATCCACCTGCGCAACGGCAGCACGCTGCTGATCTCCAAGAGTCTGGCGCCCACCGATGCCGTCATGACGAAACTGCGCTGGGTGCTGCTGATCGTCGGCGGCATCGGCATGGCTGTGGCCGCGGTGGCCGGCGGCACCGTCACCCGGACCGGCCTGCGACCGGTGGCGCGGCTGACCGAGGCCGCCGAACGGGTCGCCCGCACCGATGATCTGCGCCCCATCCCGGTATTCGGCAGCGACGAGCTGGCCCGGTTGACCGAGGCGTTCAACATGATGTTGAGGGCACTTGCCGAATCACGTGAGCGCCAGGCTCGCCTGGTCACCGATGCCGGCCACGAACTGCGCACCCCGCTGACGTCCCTGCGCACCAACGTCGAGCTGCTGATGGCGTCGATGGCACCGGGAGCACCCCGGATCCCCGAGACCGAGATGTCGGAGTTGCGCGCCGATGTCATAGGCCAGATCGAGGAGCTCTCGACATTGGTCGGCGATCTCGTCGACCTGGCCCGCGACGACGCCGGCGGTGTGGTGCACGAGCAGGTGGACGTCGGCGAGTTGGTCGAACGATGCATGGAGCGAGTTCGGCGGCGCCGCAACGATATTGAGTTCGACGTCGCAGTCGTGGGCTGGCAGGTCTACGGCGACGCCGCAGCGTTGTCGCGTGCGGTGCTCAATCTGCTGGACAACGCCGCGAAGTGGAGCCCGCCCGGCGGCCGTGTCTCGGTCCGGCTGTCCCAGGTCAACCCGTCGCATGCCGAGCTCGTGGTGTCCGATCTCGGGCCCGGTATCCCGCCGCAGGAGCGCGGCCTGGTGTTCGAGCGCTTCTACCGTTCCACGGCCGCGCGGGCGATGCCGGGATCCGGCCTTGGCCTGGCGATCGTGAAACAGGTCGTGCTCAAACACGGTGGGGCGCTGCGTATCGAAGACACCGTTACAGGTGGGCAGCCGCCGGGTACCTCTATCTTCGTGTTGCTCCCCGGCCGGCCGATGTCGTCGTCGTCACATCCCGACTCGACAAAAACATCGTCTACACCGAGTGTTATCTCAGTGGATTCTCAGTCGGCCGGGGCAAAGTAAGCGCAGCACTTCTTCCTGGTCACCTGCCGTCAACCGCGGTCGGGCCAGGCACTACGCACTGAAGGACGTGACGCGACGCCCATGACGAATGACCCGAGGTACTCGCCCCAGCAGCCGTATCCGGGGCATCACGGCGACCCGCAACGGCCGCCCGCCCCGGGCTATCCCGGCCAGTACGGACCGGGCCAGCAGTCCTATGACTGGCGTTACGCCACCCAGTCGCACCCGCAGCAGTCCTACGGCGGTTACCGGCCTGTGCCACCCGGCGCACCCGGGCAAGGACCCGGTTCCGGAATGGGTCCGGTCCCCGGTCAGTTGCCACCTCAGAAACGTTCGCGCGCAGGCGCTTTGACAGCCGGCGCGCTCGCGATCGCAGTGGTCTCCGCCGGTATCGGTGGCGGCGTCGCGGTTCTCGCCGGTCCGGACTCGTCACCGACGCATTCCTCGAGCGCGCTGGGAGGCGCAACCCCGGGCGTGCCCGCGGCGAACCTGCCTGCAGGTTCGGTCGAGCAGGTGGCGGCCAAAGTCGTCCCCAGCGTGGTGAAGCTGGAGACCGATCTCGGCCGGGCCAACGAAGAGGGCTCGGGAGTGATCCTGTCGCCCGACGGCCTGATCCTGACCAACAACCACGTCATCGCGGCGGCCAACGGTGGCGGTGCTCCCGGTGGCGCACCGGACGGCCCGGTGTTGCCCGGCGCGCCCAGTGGTCCCGATGGCCGAGACGCCGGTAAGGCCGTGACCACGGTGACGTTCGCGGACGGGCGCACCGCGCCGTTCACCGTCGTCGGCGCGGATCCGGCCAGTGACATCGCGGTCGTCAAGGCGCAGGGCGTCTCCGACCTCACCCCGATAACCCTGGGTTCCTCGGCAAGCCTGCGGGTGGGCCAGGACGTCGTGGCGATCGGTTCGCCGCTGGGCCTGGAAGGCACCGTGACGACCGGTATCGTCAGCGCGCTCAACCGTCCGGTGTCGACGGCCGGCGACGCCGGGAACCAGAACACCGTGCTCGACGCCATCCAGACCGATGCGGCGATCAACCCGGGTAACTCCGGCGGCGCGCTGGTCAACATGAACGGTGAGCTGATCGGCATCAACTCGGCCATCGCGACGATGGGTGGCGATTCACAGGAGACCCAGAGTGGTTCCATCGGTCTGGGCTTTGCGATCCCGGTCGATCAGGCCAAGCGCATCGCCGACGAGCTGATCAGCAGCGGCACGGCTTCGCACGCGTCGCTGGGTGTTCAGGTGAGCAATGACAGCACCACGCACGGCGCCAAGATCGTCGACGTCACCGCGGGCGGTGCCGCGGCTTCGGCCGGGCTGCCGTCGGGCGTCATCGTCACCAAGGTCGACGACCGCACCATCAACTCCTCCGATGCGCTGGTCGCCGCGGTCCGGTCCCGGGCACCGGGCGACAAGGTGACGCTGACCTATCTCGATGCGTCCGGTAACCCGCAGACGATCCAGGTGACACTCGGAAAGGCGGCACAGTGATAAGACTGGCTGCGCCCCAGTCGGTGGCCACATATACGGTGACAACCATGGAAGAGCCTGTCGAACTGGTGGGTAGGGCGCTTGTCGTCGTCGTCGACGATCGCACGGCGCATGGTGACGAAGAGGACCACAGCGGCCCGCTGGTCACCGAGCTGCTGACGGAGGCCGGGTTCGTGGTGGACGGTGTCGTGGTGGTGGCGGCCGACGAGGTCGAGATTCGCAACGCACTGAACACCGCTGTCATCGGTGGTGTCGACCTGGTGGTTTCGGTGGGCGGCACCGGCGTGACGCCGCGCGATGTCACCCCGGAGGCCACCGTCGACATCCTCGACCGTGAGCTGCTGGGTATCGCCGAGGCCCTGCGGGCCTCTGGCTTGTCGGCAGGTATCACCGACGCCGGGCTGTCGCGCGGTCTGGCGGGAATCTCGGGAAGCACGTTGGTCGTCAACATCGCGGGCTCCCGGTATGCCGTCCGGGACGGGATGGCGACACTGAACCCGCTGGCAGCTCAGATCATCGGACAGTTGTCTCGACTGGACATCTGAGCGCAGGTTTTCTCACCGCCGAGCCGCGGGTGCCGAAGATTAGAATCGGCCCCGCGGCTCTTGGCATGTGCGGTTCTGCCGGCCCAGTCGGTGGGTCGCGATTAACAACAGGTAAACAACGAGTAGTACAAAAATGTGATCTTCGTCACACCTAGGAGGAACTGTGGCAGGAGTTACTCCCGAGGATGCAGGTTCAGCTAACAAAAGGCGGCCGATGGACCTGCCCGTGGAGTCGTCCGACGAACGCGATCCGGACGCCTCGCGTGACGAGTGGGAGCGCGAACAATGGTTGCGCGAAAATATTCCCCCGCATCACCTCTGATCTGCGAGCCCTCGTCTGACATTTGACGTGTCGGTAAATAGTTTTCGCTCTCACCTGCGCTGATGCCCCGGTGGCGACCTTGCTGGCACGGCGAGCCTGATGGCCGTCCGGCTTGCTGTGCGCTGACTCCCAGCAAACGTACAGGTTTGCTTAAGCCCCAAAGCGCCCATTGGGTAGGCATTGCTGGGCTTATGCACCCCCGTTATGTTCCTGGGGGTCGTCAACGATTAACAAACGGTAAGAGCAGCCTGTGTGCCGTCACATCTTGCTGTTCTTGCAGTTCAGTCATAACGGAGCCGGTGAACCAGTGGTCACCGCAGGTACAGCTAGGGAGAACATGAAGGCAATGACTCGGGTGCTGGTGGCGCTCATCGCTGCGGTTGCGGCGTTGTTCGCGAGCACGGGCACGTCGCATGCGGGCTTGGACAATGAGCTGAGCTTGGTTGATGGTCAGGGTCGGACTC
>JACPVR010000025.1 GCA_016197405.1 Mycobacterium sp. | reverse complement strand
CTGATCGCGCCTACTCCAGCGGTGTCGCGCGCCGACTGTTGCGTAGCCGCAAGATCACCGCGGTCATCCCCCAGAAGAGCGACGAGATCGCCGCGCGACAGCGTCGCGGCAGTGCCGGTGGTCGGCCACCAGCATTCGACGAAATCCGCCACAAGCAGCGCAATCTCATCGAACGATCCTTCGCCCTACTCAAACAATGGCGCGGCCTGGCCACTCGATACGCCAAACTCGCCATCGTCTACCGCGCCGCCGTCGTCCTCAGTGCCTGCATCACCTGGACCCGCCATTTAGGAGACATGCCCTAGCCAGGTAATCCAGACACCCGGAAGGCGGAAAAGCAGTGCCGGAGAAAGCGGCTCACGCTTGGCTGCAAGCGCGTGCGGCGGTGCTTGTTGCACGCATCAGTGACCGCGGCATGGTGCTCTCGCACGACGCGGCCAGGACACTTCTCGCGGAGCGTCACGCGGCAGTGTCGCGCAAACTGGGAGTCAGTGAGCAGTCCGCTCAGCATCTGCTCGATGATGCCGCCATTGACACGCTCGCAGGCGAAATCGTCGCCACGTTCACCGACGAGGAACCAGGCGAAGACCTGTTCACCCTTGCCCGCACCGCGCATATCAGCGTCTCGGTATTCGGCCGCCTCGTCAGCGGGCTGGCCGAGGCGCTGCTGTTCTACCAGACCAGCACGACAACCAGCACGGCGGAACGGGATGCCCGTCAGCGCGAGACGGCGCAACTCCTGTCGATTGCGGGCATGGTTCAAGCCGAGCACACCCAAGGTCCGATTGCCGCTCCCCCGCCGCTTTTCACCCGGATCGCGCGGACCTTGACCACCGTCGCCGACTTCACCGACAACGAGGCGTTAGCCCAGGCCTTGCGGCGCGATGCCACCCGAGCACGGTCAGCGGCCGCCGCGGCGCCCGCCTCCGACTGAAGGCGTGTAGTAGCAGCGGGGCACTTTTTCACCGGAATCCCTACACGCACCCCAACCGGGCAAAAGCCCCCGCTCAGCGCTATCGGCTTGTAGCCGCGGTCGGGCTCAAAAGTGTCGTCACTGCGCTTCCCCTTGGGCCGCCCCAGATACGTATATGCCAACCCACTTGTTTCGTTTCGTTTCGTTTCGTTATGTTTCGTTACGTGCCTCACAGGTGGATACGAAACTGGTATGCTTGCCCCATGACGGAACCCAGCGGCGCCACAGCGACGGCGGCCGACCGATGCCACTACCCAGGCTGTACTCGCTCGCGCCGCCCGGACCCGGCCACCGGACGCCCTTCCCGATACTGCGAATGCGCCGACGACAGCGGCGGCCCGATCCACAACCGCGCGAACGCCTGGAAGGCAAGGCGCACGCACGCTGCTGGACAGACCGCCGATAATGCACCGGGAGCCGAGAACCCAGATGCCCCCGTGTCGATGGCGCGGGCCACGCTCGAACAGCGCCTCGCCGAACTACCTCAGAGAGTGGCCGAGGTCCGCCACTACCTCGATGACGTCCTCGCCGCAATCCGCGCTGCCGGCGACGTCGAGGCTGCCGGCGCTGAGGTCGAGGACGCCCACCGAGACGCCCTCACCAAAGTCACCGAAGCCGAGCGCCGCGCCACAACCGCCGAGCGGTCTGCGCGTGCTGCCGAGGATGGAAAAGCACAGGCAGAACAGGACCGAGACGAGGCCGACACACTCGCCGAGGAGACCCTTGCCGACATGGAGCGACTACGTGCAGCCACCGCCGCAGACATAGCCCAGATCCGCTCCAGCGCCGCGGCTGCCGTCGCGGCCGCCGAGGACACCCTCACACAGGCTCAAGTTCGCTTCACAGAACAGATTGCAGAACGTGACCGCGAGGTAGACAGTGCCCGCGAGGCAGCCACCACCGCACAGATCGAGACCAGCGCAGCCAGCGCAGCCCTCGTCGCGGCCAATGAATCAGCCGAACGGGGGCGCGCCACAGCAGCCCAACTGCGTGACGAACTTGACCAGACCCGAAGAGATTTCGAAGAAAAGCACACCCGCCTCCAAGGCCAAATCGACAGCGCGCGGCAGGAAGCTCACCACGCTACGGCCGATGCGTCTGCACTTCGCGTCGAACTCGCTACAGCACAGGCATTAGCCGAATCGGCAAGGCGGGAGTCCGACAGTGACCGCGCCGCGTTGGCCACCCTCGCCGCCGAGCTTGACCGCGTGCGCGCCGACGAACGCTCCGAGCGCGAGATCCTGCGAGCCGCCCATGCTGAGCAGCTCGCGTTGGCTCGGCGCAGCGCAGAGGACCGCGTGCAAGTACTCACCGACGCACTCAGCGACGCGCGACAGGCTCTCGAAACGTCCCGCAAACGTACGAGCCGCGCGAGGAAGGCACCAGCCTCGCCCTCGCGCGAGAGCGAGGGCGAGAGCGGAAAACAAGGCCCAGGCCAGGAAGCCGCGCCACCGACATGATGATCCCGAACCAGCTCCCCAGCATCTGGCTCGGCGAGGCCCGCGCGAATCTCCACGCCGCGGTGCAAGCGATGTCCCAGCCGCAGCGCCGAAGCGCCCATGCCCGCACAGCCTGGACCTTCGCCATGTACGTCCTGGTCAACGAGGCCGACGATGCGCAACCCTCTGAACTCGACGCCGCCGCACTATTTGCCGACGAAGCCGCCGGCCACCTCGCCGCCGCGAACACCGAGCCCGACGGCCCACAGACAACCATCCCCCACTAACGAGAGCCCCACGGGAAAGGCTTCCACACGATGAGCAGTAACCAGCATTTGCCGACCTTCGCGCCCTGCGGCCCTGACGGGCGTCGCCCCGAGCGCATCGACGAGGTGTTGACTGCCCTCGCCGCGTACTGGCATCAATACCCTGATTACAGGCTCGGACAGATCATCGACAACTTCGCACGGTCGCTCGCAGCTCAGCCCGAGCTCGACGGCGACCATGGGGCTGCGGCTCGCGACCTGGAGGACGACGCGCTCCTCGGCATGCTCGATACAGGGCTGCCGTACCCACCGGCCGCCGCCCAGCAGTACCTATCACGCCGGCACTAATCGCGAGTGCGCCTCCGTGCGGCGGCAAGCGCGCGATCGCGCACCCACGCCGACACAGACTGCCCATCGGCCTTGGCCGCGGCCTCGATCACCTCACGCTCAGTTGCCGTGAAGCGCACCGGAACTGGGGAAGTTCGACGCTGGCCCGCTTCCAAGGGCGGTCTTCCCGGAGACGGCATACGAGAATGATAAGCGACTACGACAAATCCCTGGCGCCACTCGCCATTAATCGACTACGATAAGGGTTATGAACGCAGCCGACCGTGAGGAACGTGGACACACCGCGACCACGCTCACCGTCACCGACCTTGCCGGTGTCGTGTATTCATCCGGCAAGGTGTTCGATGGTCTGTCCACGGGCCGTCTCGACACCGCGAATTTCCTACGATCCGGCAGCCTTGAGGGTGTGGCATCGCGCGCCGACCTCGCGCTTCTCGAAGATCTACGCGACGCAGCACAGTTCGTCATCGACCACGCCGGCTGTTCGATCGACGCCGGGTTCGTCAGTGCCGTCAACGCCACTCTCACCCGCAGCGGTGCACTGCATCCCGGCCAACTGCGCACCCAGGAACAGGCCATCGGGGTAAGCACGGCCTACGGTCGCCACACCCCCGCCGCCCTGACGGAGGACGCACTGCAGACCCTGCTCGACAGTGCGACCCGCAGCGCACAGGTCCAGGAGAACGCGCTAGACCTGTTCGTTGAACTTGCCACGGCCCAGCCGTTCGAGGATGGCAACAAACGCACCGCCGTCTTCGTCGCCAACAGCCTGCTCATCGGTTCCGGCGCAGGCATCCTCCTGACGATCCCAGTCAATGACAACGACCCCGGAGTCGCGAGAACATTCAACGACCTCCTAGCGAGGGCCTACATCTACGGCGAGCACGATGGGGTCAAAGACCTGCTACGCAGTGACGGCCTCACCCAGATGAGCCAGTAGCGGTAAGCGTGGAATGCATTACAGGACACCAACACAAGGAGAGGACCATCCAATGAGCGATAACGTCGTGCACCCCCATGAGGTCGGCGGAGTGGCAGAAGCACGGTCGCCTGTGGCTGCCGAGGCGGTGCGGGCCGCGTTCAACGGCGCGTCGGTCTCCGAGGCATATCAGAAGGCGGGCATCACGTTGCCGTCCGAGGGTGCTCCGGTCACGCACCCGATCCCGGCGTCAGACGTGCAGGCCGGCGACGTCGGGGCGTTCAAGGACCACCTGGTGATGTCCTTGGGCAATGGCAAGGTGCTGGTTTCGGGCCAGCAACAGCCGTTGGAGAGCGTGAGTTCAGAACCGGGCTTCTTGGGCTGGTTCGATCCGACTGCGCAGCTCGGCTCAGCGGTGCGCGACGACCTTGCCGATCTGGTGAGGGAGGGCCGCAAACATCCATACAAGGTCATTGCAGCACCTTCCTCCCCCGGAGGGCTGAATCGGCAATGACGGTAGAACGAAGCGGGAGACGTGATGACACAAGCTGATCCGGATCATCCGGTGCATCCAGTCGTTACGGATGACCCTCCGGTGACCACGACCGACCCGGTGTATCACTCGGTGCAAACTGTGGAATTCGCCGCCGGAAAGCGACACACCTTTGCCAGCGCCCAACCGTATCCGCCCGGAACCCTGATGGGATTCACGCAAGCGAGCATCGAGGGTCAGTCAGCGCCGTACTGGACGATCGTCGGCATCCCGGTCGACTTCCTGGTGCCCAACAACTTTGGCACCGATGCACCATACGTAGCGCCAGTCCGCCAAACCTAAAGGCCATCATGAGCGACAACACCGGCATATGCACCGCATGCTCGCCGCTCGGTCACGCCCGTCACCAGAAGTAAATTCACGCGAACAGAGAAAAGGGGGATCTAGTCGAAAATGGCTACTAATTCACTGGCACGAGGCTTGGACAACATGGAACGCACCGCTCAGCGTTGGATGGGCACCCGCGTAGGGGCTCTCGTCACTCTAGCGTTGATGCTGGGCGTTGCGGTTGCCTTTGTGGGCAGCACAAAGGGCAACTGGAACCCACTTGTCCTGGTCGCCGCGCTGGTTGTATACCTCGCGGTGTTCTGGGTGGCAATTGGTCGACGTATCTGGCGCTCGATGGGCTGGAAGCCCGAGCGCTCCGAGCGCGATTCGTAGGTTCGAGAACCCAGGTCCGTTGCACTGGAGTGAATATGCTGAACCCCTCAGCCCGGCGCCGCGTCCTGGTGTGGGCACTCGATCGCTACGCCCGACGGTATCCCGGCAGACCCGCATGACTGACGACACTGCGCAGCCGTTGAAAGACCTCATTGGGGACTTCGCGGTTATCGCTGACCAACTCGTCCCCTACGGTCAGCTTCCGCCACGGTTATCGTGTTATGCCGAGAAGTATCCCCGGTGGGGAGATCTCGGCGCTCAAACATGCGAAAGCCTCACGGCACAACCAGCAATCGGACCCAGTGCGCTCAACACCATCATCGATACCGCCCGCCGCGCAATCCAAGTCGCCATGGCCGGCTACCCTGACACCCCCGCTGGTGCCGCCGCCAAACTGCTTGATCAGATCGACCCCGACATCCGCACTATCCTCACCGCCCGAGTGATTCCCCTCGACCCTCAACCCACGGGGCAGGTCGCTGCGACACTGGGATGCGCAGGCGCGAGTGTCACCCGCCGGGCCCGGCGCGCAGAACGTCAGCTTGCTGGACTGCTTGAGCACCCCGAGCACCAAGCGCTGCAGCGTCACGCACGCCTGCTTGCTCACCAGCTCGGCCCGTACCTACCCTCCGAGCTGGCCAGCCGTGAACTCGCCCTCACCAGCCAAGACCTCCATAGCGACACCGCAGCACTGCTGTTACACGTCGCCGGCCCCTACCGCCGCCACCAAGACTGGCTAGAGAACTCCCGGATTCGAGGCCGCGAACACATCGAAACCGCTGCGGCACAAGCTCTCACCGCGGCAGCCGGGGCGCTGAGGACTGCCGAACTCACCGACCTACTGATGGGAGCCGGCATGCATCCAGAGGCCATCGCTACCTATCTCGAAGAGAAATACCTACACCGCACCATCGCTGGCCAGCGCATCACCCATAGCACCGACACCACCGCCACGACGATCGCCGCTGTCCTGCATGCACACCAGCGCCCACTCACTCTCGAACAGATCCACACCGACATGGGCATCCCCGCCTTCCCCGGATCGCTGGCCAGCGCCCTATCCTCACGAGACGAATTCGTACGAGCGAGCCGCACCACCTGGGCGCTACGCACATGGGACCTGCCCCACTACACCAGCATCAATGCCGCGATAGGGCAATACATCGACAACCATGGCGGCCAAGCCCCCACAGCACAATTGCTCAACGACATCCAGGCCGCATTCCCCGACATCAGCGCACGATCGCTACAGACCTACCTCGCCACGCCTCGGTACATCACCCGCGACGGCTACAGCCGCCGCCGCACCGCCACCGACCCCGGCCCGAGACAACGGCCGCTGCACCATGCCCGCGGCGTGTTTCGCACCAACACTCAAGTGATCCGACTCGCACTGCCAGTCACCAACGACGTTCAACGCGGATCTGGCCGCAGCATCGCCGTCGCCATCGCCCGCGCCGCACACATCAAGGTCGGCAGTCAACAAACCTTCACCAATCCAGAGCACAAGCCCATCCGCATCGCCTGGGTTACCAACGCCAGCAACAACGCCCACATCGGATCACTACGCACCCACGCCCACGACCTCGGCGCCACCCTGGGCGACACCCTGATCATCGCCCTCAACACCCACCGCCGCACTTACACGATCGCTAAACTCGACACCACAGCTCCAGCCGCGCAGCAGCTCGCCCAACTCACCGGCCGCGACACAAGCAACCCGAATGCCGCTATGGCTGCCGCACTGGACAATCCGCAGCCCAGCGCTGAGGACATACTTCGCCGGCGCGGCGATGAGTGTGTGGCCGACCTGCTCGAACAGGCCTGCGCGGAAGCGACGACGACCGGAACCGGACACCGATGATTCGAGTGCAGCCCGACGACGCTCCCACAGCCCCGCTGCCCGAGCTGAGCCAGTTCTTCACCTGGTCACCCACCGACGACCCGACCCCCTACCCGCCACCAGCCACCGACATCCCCCCCGTTGCGGCGGGAGCGACATCGCTTACCGAACGCCCTGCGCTGCCCGAGACAAGCGCCGCCCCACGCGTTGAACCGGTGAGGGCCAGACGTTCCAAGCTCGGCGTGAGCGTCACCAAAGCGACCGGCGCTACCCCGACGCGGCGCAAACCGCGCGTCGGGAGCCCTCCGGTCGTCCTGTGGTCTATCTTCGCCGTAGTCACGACGATCGCTGCTGTTCTGTGGTCAATACTGCTCTGGCCGTCATCGGACTCAACAACGATGACTACCTCCCCGCACGAGCCCACCACGACCGCCGAAGTTGAGCGTCTACGACGTAGCCTGCCACCCGGATACCCCCCGCAGGCCTGCGCCCCGATCCCTCACCGCGTACCTGCCTTGGCTGCTCTGCAATGTGGATCCCACCCCGCGATCCCCGCCGCGAACACCGCTCATTACACGCTCTACGAGGTCACGACAGACCTTGACACCGCGTTCACCGCAGTCACAGCCGCCACCGCACCGCAGGTCTGCCCTGGCGGTTATCAATCCCCGGGGGCCTGGCGACGAAACGCTAGTCCCGAACTCGTCGCAGGGACACTGCTGTGCGGCACCAACCAAGCCGCCCAACCGACGGTCGCCTGGACCACCGAATCAACCCTGGTCCTGGCAACCATCAACGCCGACACGCCCCAATTTCCAACGCTGGCCCAGCTTTACACCTGGTGGTCAACTCACTCATGATAAGAACCGCGCCGGATAACAAGCCACAGGAGTGGGAACAAGTGACAGACAACGATCCCGCCGACAAGGCGCGGCCGCACAACGTGTTCTCGTTTCGCGCAGACTTTCCGGCAGATGTCGAAGAATTCTTTGCCACGTGCAACGACTCAGGCATTGTGGTGATTGCACCGTCTCGTCGCGAGCTCCAGGCCGGTTTCCCAGACGTGGCGGTGCAGTTCGAATCCACCGGTCACGTGACGGTCGACCAGCTGCGCAGCGCTGCCGCAGGTGTTCTTGACCTGCACGTCGTTCTCGAAACCTTGCGAGCCGTGCCACTAGCGGACAATCCGCTTGAGCGAGCAACACCCACCCAGCAGCACGACAATCGCAGCGAGCTCAGCCCGGAGCAGGAGCGCTGGATCACCGATCACATGCCCACGCGTCGCGCCCCTTCCAGCAACAACTATGGCATCGAGCTGTAGTCGTAAGTACGCGCATCATCCCAAAGTGTCGCCGCTGCAACGGCTTTACACCTGGTCCTGCGATCAACTGTGGTCAGAACCGCGCACGCCCGACCCGACGCTCGTCCCCGTCGAGTCGTTCAACAGCGCGCAGCCCAGGTAGCCCACCTGAGCAGCATTGACAACGCCGGACTCCCCCACCCTTGGGTCAAGGACCGCCGCGGCGTGAACAGCTAGGTTAAAAATCCCGGGCTGCAGAACCTGATTGGCCGCTGCTGGAGTGATCACCACCGCGGTCAGCCGCAACGATCCCTCGTCGTCAGATAGCAGCGACTCATCGATATGACCCCGCTCGCTGGATTCGTCCAATCGGCACCACACTTCGGCGGGCACACGGCAAAACCAGAACCGGCCCGGCACATCCGAACGCAACCTGCCCGCCACCGACAGTTCGAGCGGTAAGCGCGCAGCAACATCGGTGTGGGGAAATCCCCTCAGACTATGGAGCACCAGGGCCACACGGCCGAGCATACGCCGACGGCTCAACTGCCGGGTTTCAGTCCTGGTCGGCGTCCAGTCCTGGTACCAAGAAACCGTGGCGGACATACCATTTTATCGACTACACTAATAGACATGGGAACACGGACCGAAACGACAGTTACACAACTGATTTCACGCGACCAGGCAGAAGAATGGGCCGGTGTCAGGCTGACCGATGAGCAGCTGGAACGACTCGCCGCGGCGATCCCAAATTCATCGATTCCTGACGCCATCGCAACGATCGTGGTCGACGCACTGGAGATCGGCGACGACGACGCGGCGTGCCGCGACCCGTTCAATGAAGACTGCCGGGAGCCCCTAGGCGACGGGCAGGGCTGGGCCGGATGCTGTGGGGGCTGCGCCGACCGGATGGAACGGCTGCACAACGAGCACGACTGGGGCGACAACTGCCAACCGTCCAACGATGGCCAGCGGTGCATCACATGCGACTAGCCCACATCCGACGACGAATCGTCCGCCGCCACGCTACGGCCATAGGCGACACAGTGATTGACAACGGTAGTCGTACGCTGGAATCCGTCGTGAGAATGAACAACCATGCCCCCATGACCGTCATGCCTCGATCGAGCCGGGCGCTTGCAACACTGCTCAGCACGGCTGCGCTAGCGCTGACCGGATGCCAAGAGTCCGCGTCGTGGACGCCCTACACCGCGACGACCGGGGCCACCGCGACCACCGCCACCGCCGCTCCCTATCCACCGATGCCAGACCTCAGTGAGCTCGACGGGCCGTTTCCTGTGGCGCGCGTCGTTGACGGCGACACCATCGTCGTTGAAAACGGCGGCGCGACAACGACTGTCCGCTTGATCGGAGTCGATACGCCCGAGTTGCTCGACCCACGCAAGCCCGTGCAGTGCTTCTCACGCGAGGCATCCGCGTACACCAAGTCGCTACTCACCGACCAGTCCGTGTACCTCGAATACGACCCGACACAAGACCGTGCCGACCGCTACGGCCGCGACCTCGCCTACGTCTGGACCACCGCCGAGCGCCTCGTCAACCTCGACCTCATCGCCGGCGGTTTCGCCAACGAGTACACCTACAGGACACCACACCGCTACCAGGCGGTATTTCGCGCGACCGAAAACATTGCTGCCGACGAATCCCGTGGACTGTGGTCACCTGAGACCTGCCCGACCTAACTGCCAGGCGAAGCCCGGCCACCCGACCCCCAACCCCACCGACGGTTGTCTATAGCACACCATAAATGGTAGGCTATCGCCATCATGTACGAGTGGAGTTCCTGGCGCAACTGCTGCGGTTGCACCGGGTCGTCACACCAATCAGCGAGAGGAACCGTTGGACCATGGACACCCACCCCGACCTGATCGAAAGCGCCGAGGCTCGCCGACGCCGTATCCGCGCCGGGCAGCTCGCCGCCTTCGAGGAGTCCCTGCGCGATCATCTGAACAACCCGCCCGCCACCTGGAGTGTGGCCAAGAAAGGCGACCGATGCTGGGCCGTGGTCGACGTCCGCGGGACACCACGTACAGCCGGCAGGTACACCACCAAGCGGGCGGCCTCCGAGGCCCGCGACGACCGCCAGCACGACGCTCAATGGCAGGACCGCACCAACTGGTATCTAGGCGGTGTCGACGCACGGTCGCGACCGCTAGAACCCGACGAGACGGCCATCGTCGCGCAGGTGGTCTCCGAGGTCGACACCGACCTTGAATGGGTCGATCACCACGGCCTGGTCTGCCGTGCGGAACTGACCCACACCGGCACACCTGCTATCCACACGTTTGACGAGCACGGATTCGATGTATGGGGCTATGACCGCGATGGGCACTACGCGTCAGCGTATGACCGAGCCCCCTTGCAGGCCAGCCCATTCCCGGTTCGTGACGAGCCGGTCCCCGCCGACGCACGGGCTAGCCAGGAGTAAGTGAACACCGTGGATCACGCACGCACGCTGGTAGCCTTTCACCCACCACCGCGAGTACGCTGTCGGCAAGAAGTCGCGGCGTCGCCACCGCGAGTGAAAGGACCACCGCCGATGTCTCCTACCCAGGCCATGACCACCGCCGAGGAACGCAAACGCGCCGGTGTGGCCGCCCGTGAACTGCAAGCTCAAGCCGACCGCGCGCTCCTAGCGCGCATCATGCCCGTTGTCGGGCGCAACATCGCACAGCGGCGAGAGACACTGGGTATGTCCCAGCGGGCACTCAGCGAACACGCCAGCGTTGATCGTATTTTCCTGCGCGGCGTGGAAGCCGGCGAACGCACACCCACCGTGGTCTTTCTGGCCAAGATCGCGCCCCCCTTGCAGACCACCGTCGCCGCGTTGACCAAGGGCATCGAGCAGGCGATGGCGATGCCCCCCCAGGACTCCTGACATCACCCGCGCGGTCCCCGAACGAAGGGCAGCAACACATGGACCCGTTCGACTCTCCCCCGCCAGACGGCGGCACCCAGGTACCCGCCAGCACAGCCCCCTACGTGGCCGCCGTGCGCCCGTTCCACGCGGTCAGCGCCGACGATCACCACCCGGTTGCCCGAGTACGGCTCACCAACGGTCTGACCTACCTCAGTTGGCACCACGTCCGCCACGATGACCTCGCCAATGTCACCCACCGGCCAGTCACCTACTGGATCCACATCGACCAGCACGCCCGTGACGTCGTAGCCCGCATCCGCGAACTCACCGCCACCGGAGCAGTGCCCCAGGTCATGTGCTTCACCGAGCTGCGCCACCACATCGACCCCAACAACGGATGGACCCCGGCTATTGCCGCCCTCCCACCCGAGGACTGGGCCGCCGTGCAGTACCGCGTCACCGACATCCTGCGCAGCGACTAACTAGATCGTATGGGGGGCTGGGGCCTCGCGGGACCAAGACCACGCTCTACGCGTGATTCAGGCTGCGCTCAGCTCAACAGCAGTGTGCCCGCATCTCAGCCGGAGGGGGGACCGGCGGCGCGGGCACACTGTCGCTTTCAGAATAACCCAGCACCATTGGCCCGCGCCCAGAGGTGATCAAATCCCTTGCGCTGCTTGTTATCTACTACCGCCGGGGCCACCACCAGGAAGTGTTCGCATCGCGGACCAGCAGGCATGCGATGGCGCACGATCCGATCCGCCCCGACCTCACGTGAGCCTGGCCCGTCCGCAAGATAGGCGTCCATCGCCCCTTGTGAACCGACGGCCAATTTGCAGACCGACCGCGCGGTGACCCCGCGGCGACCACCAGCGCCCATCGGCGTCACCCGGCGGACCTCGTAGACCGCGAACAGCGAGGCCTCAAAGCGCCGCCGGAACTCCGCTTCGACCTCAGTCAACCCGGCCTCGTGCACCATCTGTGCCACGCTGCTCCCCGCGATCAACGTCTGGCGCTCATTGAGACGCCGCGCAGTCGCTTCGATCAGCATCGCCCGCGCCCCGGCCGCCGGCTCCTGCCGGTACCGGGCAACCATATTGGCTCGCCCGGCGGCACTGGTCAGTGCAAAGACGCAGAAAGAGCAGCACGACTTTTCCCACGACACACCGAGCACCGCGGCCACGTAATCATGGCAGGCTTGCCGGTCAAAGCCCGCCTCTATCAGCGGATACCAACCGGTGCGCTGGGCGGTGTTGTACAGGCGATCCTTGTCGGCCCTGCGCTGCTCACCTGCCTCGAACCCAATCGCATGCCGATACCGCTGGCCACCAGTGATTTTCGCAATCACCGGGTCGAGTGCCCACCCTTTGGCATGCATACTGCACTTTCTGGCTCCCCCGAGCTGAGGCAACGTTCCGGCGGACAGCATTTCGTCGGAGAGTCGGTACGCGCCATCGGCGTAGAGCTTCTGTGGACACGTCGAATCATCCAGCACCACAACACCATCCCCGCTGACGCCCGTGATCCGCTGGTCCCGAGCGCACTGGACGTAGCGAACACCAAACTTGCGGAACAGAGGCAGCATCAGTGACTCCACTGCCACAGCAGTGGACGTGAATTCATCGCCCACCATTGCCGTTACGACAACCATCTCCTCCAGCGCGACGTCGCGGGTTGCGGGCTCCTGGAGCCACCGCAGCAGCAGGCCGGTGCTTATGTAAACAGTCAAGCTGTCGCAGAAGGAACGGTGTCGCAGGGCGGCGGCGCCTCGGTGGAACCTACCTCGGGATTCTCCAAGGGCGGGCCTGGTGTGAATGGCGATTTTCCAGCCGGCCCCTGGTGATCGCTGCGGAGTCGGAGCTCTGTTCGTCGGACTGATGCCAGTGGCCGAGCGTCGTCGCCGGCGCCGAAGTCCTCGCGTCAGCGCCTCTTCTCTTGGTGGTGGCGATGGTCGGTCAGACCGGCTCGGCCGATCAGAGCGGCAGCGACGAGCAGTGCAGCCCCTGCGGCGTAGACGGCGGTGATCCCTGCCGCATCAGCCAGCCACCCACCCAGCCCGAGGGAGGCCAGGCGGCCGAGTTGCCAGATCAGATCGAAGGCGGCGAAGACCCGGCCGCGTGCGGCGGGTGGGGTTTCGGCCTGCAGCAGCGAGTTGAAGGTGACTGCGCCGGCAGAGGTGCCCCCGCCGTAGCCGGCCAGGCTGCCCAACGCCACCACCGGGACGCGGACACTCGCAAGGACGGCATCTACGGCGGCGCGCAACAGATAGGGTCCGAAAATGAACGCGGGTTTGCGAGGATCGGTGATCAGCCGGGTCAGCAGTAACGGGCCTGCTGCGGCGCCCACGCCGATGCAGGCCAGCGCGATTCCGTATCCGGCGGGGCCCCTGCCCAGGCGCTCGCGGATCAACACAACCAGCAGGGCACTGGTCGCTCCGGCCGACAACGCCGCCAGGGCCTGACCAGCGGCCAAGGCTCGCAGCACCCGGTGCCCGGCCAGCACCCTGATGCCGTCTCGGGCCTGATGCCACCAGGCGGCACGGGCCGCATCGGCTGCCGGGCGCAGCAGGTGCAGGCGGGACAGCAGCAGCGCCGAGACGGCGAAGCTCGCTGCGTTCACCCAGAACGCCAGGCCATAGCCGACGGTCGCGACCACGGCACCCGCAGCCGGGGCGAGCACGATCTGGGAGAGCACCGCGGCGGTCCAGATCCCCGAGTTCCCGGCGATCAACTCCTCCTCGTTCACCAGCGCGGGCAGCGCGGCACTGGCGGCCGGATTGAACAACGCCGACGCTGCGGACATGGCGAACGCCACCGCGTAGATGCCCGGCACCGAGCCGGCGACCAGCGGTAGCCCCGCAGCCACCAGCACGCGCGCCAAGTCGGCAACCACCATGACCCGCACCGGCGAGAACCAGTCGACTGCCACCCCAGCGAACGGTGCCAGCAGCAGCACCGGGACGATCTCCGCGACGATCACCCCGGCCACACCGAGCCCGGAGCCGGTGCGGTCCCACACCAGCAGGCCCAACGCCACGGTGGCGAACGCGTCACCCCAGGCAGAAGCGGTGCGCGCCGCCCACAACCGGCGGTAACCAGGATGGGAGAACACCTGGCGCAGCCCGGTGCCCGCACGTCCTGGCTGGCCGCGGCTCAGCGGACTTTCTCCATGGTGTGCCCGCAGCAACAGGTGGGGTTGCGGTCGCGACCGTGGCCTGGGACGGCGCCCTTGGTGACGGTCATCTCACATCCGCGCTCCGGGTCCGGGCGCCGGTACACCTCGCACTCGACTATTGCCATGACCTGCGCCTCCCTTCGGTTTCCGGTCCTACACTGGAGACGCTAAAACCTTCACCCCAGGTGAAGGTCAAGGCGAGCGGCCGGGACGCGAAGGAGGCAGACGATGGCCCAGGCGATGACCGTCGGGCGGGCCGCCCAGGCGGCCGGGCTCACCCGTAAGGCCGTGCGCTTGTATGAGGAGCGCGGCCTGCTGCCGCCCGCCCAGCGCACTGCGGCCGGGTACCGCCTTTACAACCAGGACGACGTCGACACCCTCACCTTCATCCGCCGCGCCCGCGCCCTGGACCTCCCCCTGGACGACATAGGCACCATCCTCACCCTCCGCCGCGCCGGTCCCACCCCGTGCGGAGCCGTACGGGATCTACTCGACGCCCGGATCGCGGAGATCGACAACACCATTACCGAATTGCTGGCGCTGCGTGCGAGCCTCACCGCCAGTCGGGACACCGCCGTGGCAGCCGATACCGAGTCGGAACCGAACAGATCGATCTGCCCGATCATCGAACGGTGAAGTAGCCGCTCAAGGACCCTCATGTCTCACTGAACTCTTGATGGCCGCGTTGCGAACTGGCGGTAGCCGAGCCTTTGCGGAATGGCCACTCGTTGCGGCAAATGTCCAGTCAGACTGGGCCGACCGATCATCGGACGGCTGAGCGGCGTTCGATAAAAGACTGTGTTGTGCCAGACGCCGCCCCGCTGGGCGATGCGTTCGCGGATGCCGACGGTTCAGCAACCGGCGGCGTGGTGCGGGGCGATGCTTGCGCAATTCTCCGTGAAGATGGAGGCATGCAGAGTCCGCAGCCCTGCGTCGTCGACTGTGGTGGTTTGCTTCTACAGCAAGGCTTTGCCGCCTGCCGGACTCCCATGGGGACAATCCGGCCGCCTCGGGCTCGCATCGTAGAGGCCCGCGTGCCAGTTGGATCCCGGCAGGCAGGTCACCTGCTGCCGGGTCCTCCTACCTGGTCCGCATTTTCTTCGGGCTGTGGCCTGGGTGCGCAGCAGTCGTCGGCGGTGTCGGTGGTGGTGTGGCGGCGTTCGCGGCGGGTGAGGGTGGCGATCGCGGTGACGAGGATGAGGCCGAGTGCGGTGATGGCGATCGCAAGTTGGTGTCCGGTGATCCAGGCTGACACGGTGCCGACGACGCCGGTGAGTGCGCCGATGCCGGGGTGCCCGCCGAGTAGTTGTGGCAGCCAGTAAAGGAGTAGGTAGCCGCCGGAAAGGGCAAGCACGGCGCCGGTGATGCGGTTCATGTGGGGCAGCAGCCGTCGGAGGAACCGGTTGATCAGGCCGCTGGCGAATGCGGCGAATAGCGCGAGGGACAGCAGCAGGGTGGCGGAGCCGGCGGCGTAGGCGGCGAATACGACCAGGACGCCGGAGATGTTGGTGCTGGCCAGGGCTTGGGTGACGACCGCGAGCAGCACCGCGAGCGTGCAGGAGGCGGAGGCCAGTGCGTACCCGGCGCCGAAGGCCACCATGCCTCTGGGCCCCTGCCGCGGGGTGCCGGAACGGCGGGTGGGTAGCCGCAGCGGCAGGTGTCCGCCGGCGACCATGGCCAGGCCGCCCACGGCCAGGATCGCGCCGAGCGCGGCGGCCAGCCACGGGATGACACCGGTCAGGGAACGCAAGCCGAGGGCCAGTAGTAGTCCGATGGCGGTGAAGGTGCCGGCGAACCCGGCGGTCAGCGCGAGCCCGGCGCGCAGGCCACCGGCCAGCCGGGACAAAGCGCCGGGCCGCGCGTCCGCCTGGCCGTCGCCGGTGTCGACGGCGTAGGCGAGGAAGGCGGGCAGTACGGCGAAGCCGCAGGGGTTGACCGGGGCGAGCATCCCGGCGCCGAAGGCGAGCGCCAACAGCGGGCCGATCACGCGCTCACCTTGGCCAGTTCGGCACGGATCTGATCGGCGGTGGGCTCGACAGCGCGGAACACCGGTTTGCCGGAGGCGTCCAGCACGACGGCGGTGGACAGCTGAGTGACCTGGTAGGCGCTGATCAGGGTGGCGTTGCTGTCGCTGGCGTAGGCAAGGCTGGTGGCCTGGTTGGCGGTGAGGAAGTCTGTGATGTCCTGCTCGGTTTCGCCGGGGCCGATGTCGACGGCGACGAAGTTCGCCTTCGTGCCGACCGCCTGCTGGACCTGGGCGAGGGTGTGGGTGGCCGGACCGCAACCGCCGCACCCGACGGAGAAGAAGAACAGCACGCTGGGCCGCGAGCCGGGCACCGCGACCTGCACGCCCTGCAGGGTTCGGGCGGTGAACGCTCCCGCAGCGGCAGTGGTCCCGGCCTTTGCGCTGCCGTCGGCAGCGGGTGGGGACGCGGTCTGCTTGCTCGACGGGGAAAACGCCGAATACAGCACGACGGAGATCCCGACGACGGCGATAACGGTCAGCGCGATCGTGACGAGTCGTCGACGAGAGCGCGGCGCGGCAGGTCCGGTCGGGGCGGGTGCGTCAGGCATGGGTCAGGACTCCTGGTTGGGGTGGGAGGACTCGTGTGGCCGATCGGGCTGGTCGCGGGCGGGTGGCACGGGCGGGCAGCACGAGTTGTCTCGGGTGGCGCCGTGTCGGGTGACGCGCCGGCGCGCGAACCGCGTCACCGCGGCGAGGACCACCACGACGGCGGTGCCGATGACCCAGGGGTTGCCCAGTACCGAGCCCACCGCGCCAAGGGCTCCGGCGGCGATCAGCACCGGCAGGCCGCAACACACGATGGGGACCAGGAGGAAACCGGCGGCGGCGAGCGCGGTGCGCTTGCTCTCGGAGCCGGGGTTGGTCGACATGGAGGCGGTCTCCTCGGCTGGTCAGGCGTTCGGGGCGGTGATGCGCATGCACGCGGCGAGGGCGGCGGCGTTGTCCGCGGCCAGCGAGCGCGCCAGCAGCACCAGTTCCGCGACGCGGGGGTCGGTGACCCGGTAGTAGGCGAAGCGGCCTTGGCGGCGCAGCTGCACGTAGCCGCAGTCGGACAGGCAGGCCAAGTGACTGGACACCCGGCCCTGGGACAGGCCGATGTGCGTGACGCATTCGCCCACGGCGTGTTCCTCGTGCAGCAGGAACTCCAGCAGCCGCAGCCGGGCGGGGTCGCCGAGGGCGCGGAAGAATTTCGCCATCATCTCCACCCCGTTCGGCTCGGTGGGCAGCAGCGTGCTGCTGCGTTCGGAAGCGTCGGCCACGGTCGCCGTCCTCACATCGAGTGTCTGTCGTATCCGGATGTACGAATCTTAGGTTAGCATCTATGCATCCGGGAAGACGAATATGTCAGTGGGAGGAGATCGCTGGTGCGGTACGACTTGGCGGTGATCGGTTCGGGTGGGGGTGCGTTCGCGGCGGCGATCGCGGCCCGCGGCAAGGGCAAGAGCGTGGTGATGATCGAGCGCGGCACCGTTGGCGGGACGTGCGTCAACGTCGGCTGTGTGCCGTCGAAGGCACTGCTGGCCGCGGCCGAGGCCCGCCATGTGGCGCTGGACCAGCACTTTCCGGGGATTTCCACCAGCGCGGGCCCGGTGGACGCCGCCGCGCTGATCGGTGGCAAGGACACGCTGGTGGCAGGGTTGCGGGCGGAGAAGTACGTCGACCTGGCCGCCGAGTACGGGTGGGAGATCCTGCCCGGCGAGGCCCGGTTCATCGAGGGACCGGCGCTGGAGGTGAACCTGCATGACGGCGGCCACGTCCGGGTCGAGGCCGAGCACTACCTGATCGCCACCGGCTCCACCCCGCGTACCGACGGCCTCGACGGAGCCGACCGGGTGGACTACCTGACCTCGACCACCGCGATGGAGCAGACCGAACTGCCCGAGTCGTTGGTCGTCGTCGGCGGCGGCTACGTCGGGCTGGAGCAGGCGCAACTGTTCGCCCACCTCGGCGTCCGAGTGAGCATCGTGGGCCGATTCGCCCCGCACACCGAACCGGAACTCGCCGGCCTGCTGGCCGGGGTGTTCGCTGACGACGGCATCGCCGTGATCGCCGAGCGCGCCACTGAGGTTGAGGCCGATGGTTCGGGCGTCGTCGTCACCGCCGGTGGGCAGCGGGTGACTGGGCAGCGGCTGCTGCTCGCGACTGGGCGGAACCCGGTCACCGCCGGGCTCAATCTCGACGCGGTGGGCGTGAAGACCGGGCATCGCGGGGAGGTGGTCGTCGACGAGTATCTGCGCACCGACAACCCGCGCGTCTGGGCGGCCGGGGACGTCACCGGGCACCCGCAGTACGTCTACGTCGCCGGGGCCCATGGCAGCGTCGTGGTCGACAACGCCTTCGGCGACGCCGGGCGCACCCTGGACTACCATCACCTGCCCGCGGTCACCTTCACCACGCCCAGTCTCGCCTCCGCCGGGCTGACCGACGTCCAAGCGGTGGAGCAGGGCTACGCCTGTAAGTGCCGGGTGCTGCCGCTGGAGTACGTGCCGCGGGCGCTGGTCAACCGCGACACCCGCGGCGCGATCAAGCTCGTCGCCGAACAAGGCTCCGGGCGGCTGCTCGGCGCGCACGTGCTCGCCGCGGGCGCCGGGGACGTCATCGCCACCGCTGTCTATGCGCTGGCAAACCAGATGACGGTGCACGAGATGGCCGACCTGTGGTGCCCCTATCTGACGATGGCGGAGGGCATCAAACTCGCCGCCCAAACCTTCACCCGCGACGTGTCCAAACTCTCCTGCTGCGCCTCCTGAAACCCTGCTCTCGGAAGGACAATCCCGATGACGAATGACCTGGACACCGTGGTGTCCACTATGGATAGTGTCTTCTCCCGCCAGGACAGCCCGGCCGGATGGCTATGGCAGCCGCTGTTGCGGCAACTGGCCCGCGGCGAACCCCTCACGATTGCCGACCTCGCGGCCGCCACCGGCCGCGCCGGTGACGAGGTTGCGCAGGCGGTGGGCCGACTGCGCGACACCGAATACGACGACGCCGGACGGATCGTCGGCTACGGCATCACGCTGCGCCCGACCCCGCACCGTTTCACCGTCGACGGCCACCAGCTCTACACCTGGTGTGCCCTGGACACCCTCATCTTCCCCGCCACCCTCGGCCAATCCGCCCAGGTTGAATCCCCCTGCCACAGCACCGGTGCCCCGATACGGCTCACCGTCGAGCCCGACCGAGTCAGGGATGTCGAGCCCCAGACCGCGATGGTCTCCATCGTCACGCCTGACGACTTGGTCTCCGTACGGGCTTCCTTCTGCAACCACGTGCACTTCTTCGCCGACGCCGACGCCGCGGCGCCCTGGCTCGCTGAGCACCCCGGCGGATCGGTCCTCCCAGTCGCCGACGCTTATCAACTCGGCCGGCAGCTGGACGCCGCTCAATCCGAGGAGCCCGAGCCCGGCGGGTGCTGCTGACGCCCACCTGCGCCGCCCGAACCGCCATCACCGAGAAGGGACAGCCACTGTGAGTACGGACTTCGATGTAATCGTGATCGGCGCCGGACCGGGCGGCGAGACCGCCGCCTCGCGCCTGCACGCGGGCGGACGGCGGGTCGCGTTGATCGAGCAGGAACTGATCGGCGGGGAGTGCGCCTACTGGGCGTGTATCCCGTCCAAAACCTTGCTGCGCCCACCCGAGGCCCGCGCCGAAGCCGCCCACGCGGCCGGCCTGTCCACTCCGGCGCAGAACTGGGCGGCACTGCGAGACTACCGCGACTACATGATCCGCCACCTCGACGACACAGAGCAGGTCACCGGATACGAGAAGCAGGGCGTCACGGTTATCAAGGCCACCGCAGCCCTGGTGGGCCGGGACCCGTGGCGGGTACGGGCCGGTGGCCGGGAACTCACCGCCGAGCACGTGGTGATCGCCACCGGCTCCGACGCGATCCACCCACCCATCGAGGGCCTGGACGAGGTCAGCGTATGGACCAACCGGGAAGCTACCACCCTGCGCGAGATCCCCGAGCGGATCGTGATGATCGGCGGCAGCGCCGTCGGGATCGAACTCGGCCAATTCCTCGCTCGCATGGGCGCTCGGGTCACCCTGATCCAGCGCGGCGACCGGCTGCTGGACCGGGAAGACCCCCGTGTCGGGGACATCGTCGCCACCCACCTGCGCGCCGACGGCATCGACGTCCGTCTCGGCCGGCAGGCCACCGCCGCGCGCCGCGACGGCGCCGATACGGTGATCGACCTCGACGACGGCACCACCGTGCGCACCGACGTCGTCGTGCTCGGCACCGGACGCCGCCCCCGCACCCACGGGCTCGGCCTGAAGACTGTCGGGGTCACACCGGACCCGCGCGGCGCGCTGGAGGTCGACGAGCACTGCCGCGTCACCGCCGGCCTCTGGGCGCTCGGCGACGTCACCGGGGTCGCGCTGTTCACCCACGTCGCCATGTACCAAGGACGGGTCGTGGCCGACAACATCCTCGGCACACCCCGCCAAACCACCTACAGCGGCATCCCCCGCGTCGTGTTCGCCCAACCCGAGATCGCCGCTGTCGGCCTGACCACCGACCAAGCCCGCCAGCGTGGCCTCGACATCGCCACCACCGAACTCGACCTCGCCGACTCGATCGCGCGACCCTGGACTTACGAAACCGACCCCGACGGCACCCTCGGTCTCATCGCCGACCGCACCCAGCGGACGCTCATCGGGGCCTGGGCCATCGCACCCCAAGCCGGGGAATGGATCCACACCGCCGCCCTCGCCATCCGCGCCCAGATCTCCATCGACACCCTGCTCGACGGCGTCGCCCAATTCCCGACCTACACCGAGGCGTACCTCGCCGCCCTCGAACAGCTCGCCATCTAGAAACCGCCCGGCCGCTCTCGGTGTCACAGCGTCGGTGGACGGGGGTCACCTCCGGGTGTGAAGCGAGATCACGTCGGGATCGTGGTGCGCCAGATGTCGGATCTGGTCCTCCAACTCCGAGTTGCGCAGGGCGAGGACCTGGATCTGGTTGGCGTAGACCCTGATCGTCTCCTCCAGTTCCCGCACGGTGGCGGCGTGGTCGCTGGCGGTCTGTTTGCGTTCCCGCTTGAGGGCGGTGATCTCCTCGCGCAGCGCGACGAGTTCAGGTTGCTGGGCTTCTCGATTCGCTTGTGCCGCAACAACGGCGTCCTTGAACTCCGGAGGCGAGCGGTAGAACGAGTCGCGGCCCACACCGGCTTCCCGGCACAGGTTGGAGACCGTCAGCTCGCCGTCGGTCACAGTCGGCTGACCGGCGAGCAGCCGGGTCAGCGCCTGCTCCAGGCGGACTTGGGTAGCGACGCGGGTCACGCCTGCGCCTCCTCGCTGTCGAGATCACCGATGAGCTGGTCGAGCTCGGTGATGTAGCCGGTGAGCGCGACCTGCTGGAGTTTCGGGACCGGACCGGCTTTCTCGCAGGACGCCTGGAGATCCAGGGCCTGATTGCGGGCGGCGGCCAGCCGGGGCCGGTGCACTGTGGACCGTCGGGCGTTCGGACAGCGCAGGCACATGTTGTGCTGCGGAACGGGCTGCCCGACGACCTTGGCTCGCTTGACACAGACCGCGGTCGCCGCGTTGAAGAAGCAGTCGTTGAGCACGCCGGGATGCAGCGTCTTGGTGAGATGCCGAAGCATCGTCCGCAGCCGCAGCTCGTCGGACACGACGCCGGGGAGATCACCCAGCTCGCGCCGAATGCGCTGGAACTCGGCGTTGATCCGCTCGGCCGCCCCACCGCCGGACTGGGCGCCGGTGTTCCAATCCCGGTAAAGATCCTCCACGTAGTCGAGCATGGCGACCGCCTCCTCGGCGGCGACCTCGGCGGCGAACCCAGAGGCTGAGGTCCCGGCATAGCCCTCGAACATGGTCACCTTGGCGTGGTGGTACTGCCGGGCACCGGCGACCACACCGAAGGGCTGGTGTGCGATATGCCAGGCCAGACTCCGCCGGAACTGCCGGGTGGTGAACACCCACTGCTGTTCCCCGTCGGCGGGGACGAACGGTTCGGCCACCCCGTCGGACGATTGGGTACCGAACAGCTCGTTGACGTGGTCCCGGAAACCACCGAGGCGCTCGGTGAGCTTGTTCGCCAGCCGTGGCTTGCTGGCGGGCCAGAGCCGGTAACCGAACAGATGCGTGGGGTCGTCGTTGATCTGCAGCAGGACGTCGATCGCCTCGTGAACGGCGTCGAGCACGACCCACTCGGCCTCGTCACCGGTGAGCTTGCGGCCCTTGAAGACCCGGCCGCGCAGCTTGTAGCGGGTCCGGCCGTCAACGGCGGTGGTGGTGGTGACAGCGCAGTCCCGCGCCAGCTCCAGGACTTCCATGTCCCGAAGTCCTGACAAGTAAGCCACCAGCACCCAGCAGGCGGTGCGCAGGTGGTGCAGTTCGTCATGCAGGCTGCGGTGATTCAGCCGCCCTCGCCAGGGTCGCCCGGTGTCCGGCCACGTCGAGATCGGCGTGTCCAGACCACCCTCTTCGTAGCCGATCTCGGCGCCGATCTGCTCCATCAGCCGTGTCGGATGCCCCTGGAAGCTGTTGGTTCCGCTCATCAGGGCGACGAGAGCGGCGTTCGGGGCTTGCACGACGCCGTCGACAACCGGCGCGGTCGGGCGCTGGGCCAGGCAGTACAGCGGCAGTGCGGGAACACCTCGCCCCTCCTGACGGCGGCGGTCCAGGAACGCCTCGATCTTGGTGACAGCCTCGCCATGCCGGCACCGGCCGCCTGCTCGGGCCTGCTCCAGGTCGGCGATTTCCCGCTGGGCGGCCAGGAGGTCCCGGCTGGCGGTCTGGACGTAGAACAGGGCGGCGCGCAGCAGTGGAGCCATGATCGGCTCGGGGATGCGCGGGGTGCTGTTCTCCTCGTCCGGTCGCCGCCCGGCGACCTGGGTGGCCGGGCGGCCCTTCCAGGGCACGACGGTGAGGCGGTCCGCGGTCAGGTACGGGCTGTGCGCCTCCAGGTGCTGGATGACGCCGATCCGGACAGCCAGCGTGTTTGGCACACAGGTCTCACGCCAGACGCGTGCGGTCGCGTCCAGGTGGGATTGGCGGGCCTGCGCCAAGCGCGTCACGCCCTGCTTGCCGAGCTCGGTAAACAGTTGACGCACGATGATGAAGTCCTTGTAGGTGTTGGTGATTTTCATCGGTCGGGCGGTCCGCGATCCGTAGGACAGCGGGACCACGCGGTGGATGCGGGAGTAGATGAACTCCTTGGCCGTGAGCATCGCGATCTCGTCGGGCAGCTCGGTGAAGTCCAGCCGGAGGTAGCCGTTGCTGCGGGGCGCGAACGGTCGGAAATCCCAGATGTCGTCGCTGAACCGGGGGCCGCGGCCAGTTGTCTCGGTGGTCAAGGACTCGGGCAGCACCCAGGGATCGGCCGATGGCTCCGGCGCGGCGGACGGGCGCGGTGCGGGGGCGCGGGTCACGCGACGGCCTCCCAGAACTCGGGCGGCAGCAGCAACCGTGCCCCACCGCTTTCGGCGATCGTCTGGGCGGTGGTGATCTGCTCGTCTCGGAACTTGGCCCGGATGCCGCGCACGATCCGGTCCCACGCCAGGCCGTAGCGCACGTTCCACTCGCTGACGGGGTACTCCTCCCGCTGGCGCTCGATGAAGTCCAGGAAGGTCAGAACCTGCGGCAGGTGCCGGGTGGTGAACACCGCGTTCGGGCACTCCAGGCAGCCCCACAACGACACCGGGCACGGCTTGCCCTTCGCCCCGAAAGGCGAGTCGTAGAAGTCGCGGCAGGAGGCCAGGAACACGTCGCTCTCGCGCGACAGCAGCGCCTGCACCTGCTCGGGTGGCAGGTCCCCTTCTCCGGCATCGAGGCGGGTGCCGTCCTCGTCGAGTACCACCGGCGGCGGCAGCGCGACGTCCAGCGCTTCGCGCAGGCCGTTCTCCACGGCTTGGTCGTGCAGCTCGTCGTGGGCGGGGATGTTTGCGTAGTGGTTTGCGGCGACGTCGGCGGTGTGGCCCTGGGTGAAGTCGGCGAGCACGCCGGTGGCTTTGAGGTATTGCTGGGACTTGTAGGTCTTGCGCAGCCGCCGCAGATCCAGCCGCACCGGCGTTCCGTCAGCGTCGGTCATCTGGTCGATGCCGTGTCGTTTCTGCCAGTTGTCCACGTGACCCCAAGGACCCTGCCCGCCGAGCGGGAAGGAGTCCCGCAGGCCCTTGTCTCCGTAGTCGACCCACAAATCGGTGCTGCCACTAAACTCGCGGGCTCGCGCGGTGAGCCGCAGCGCCAGTCGGATCAGACCGCCGGGATGGTGCAGGGCACCGCCATCGCTGACCCGCATGGACTTAGAGATCCGGCGACCGTGCGCGCGCCGCTTGACATAGTTGACACTCACGAACCCGCGGGCCGGGTTGGTCAAGCAGTCGGCCTGCAACCGCTTGGCGCACTCCGGCTCAAGCCCGGTCATGCAGATCAGCAGGATCAGGAACACGACGTTGTCCTCCCGAGTGAGGATGAGCGCCGCGTTGAGCGGGCGCCCGTTGCCCAGCCTCTTGCCGACCAGGGGCCGCAGGAACTGCATCGTGACAGGCCCGTGACGGGCGATGTGCCACAGCACGTTCTCGATCACATCCCAACCGCCGACGTTCGGGTCCTGGCCCGTCGCGGCTCGGGCTTCGCCATCCTGTATTCGGCGCGCGATCGCGCGGACATCCGCCAGCGCGGCGTTCCTGATCGCCTCGAACACGTTCTGCGGGTAGGCATCCAAGGGTCTCGTCTGACGGGCACGGGTTTCCCGTCCGAGGAACCTCAGCCGGATAGCCAGGTCGGGATCGAACGTCGTGGGGCTGGCGTCGAACGCCACGCGGAGCAGCCGGACCACCACACCGATGCTGATGCGCGGCTGGTCACTGTCCGGTCCGTACTCGGCGATCAGCGCCTGCTCGAACGCGTCGATGTGCTCGGCCTCCAGGTCACTGAACTCGACCTCGGTGGCGTTCTGCGGTTCGGCTCCAGTGATGAACCGCACGAACTTCCGCACCGAGAACAGGTTCACCTTGAACGCCTGGTAACTCGATTCGGGTCCGTCGGCGGCCACCGTGCGCAGCGTCGCGGCAAGCTGGCGGGTCAACCGCGGGCATGGCCACGCGGACATGTCGAACGTGCGGTCGGCGCCATCCAGGTGCAGCCGGAGCACCAGCGGACCGATGTCCGGGACAGGAGCGGGTTGCGCGGGCATCTGCTCCTCGGTCGGGAAAGCCGCCCAGCGGCCACGGCGACCGGAGCCGGCACCCTCGGTGCGGTTCACGCGGCAGCACCATCCTCAAGCCGGACCCTGCTCAGCGCTTCGGCTTGTTCATCCCATTCGCGCAGCGCGGACAGCACGATCTCCTGCGCCTCGTCCAGGACGTCGAGGTAGACGAAGACCGTCTCGCGCTGGCGATGGCCGAGCAGTAGCTGCAACTTGCGCAGCGGGTCGCCGACCAGCAGCCGTTTCACCTGCTGGCTCATCAGGGTCTCGCC
The DNA here is from genome assembly GCA_016197405.1 of Mycobacterium sp. GTDB lineage: Bacteria > Actinomycetota > Actinomycetes > Mycobacteriales > Mycobacteriaceae > Mycobacterium. The sequence goes on along the minus strand of JACPVR010000025.1, from coordinate 26,939 downwards.
GGGCTCCATGCGCAACGCGCGGACGGTCTGGCGCAGCAGCAGCCCGAGCATGTGCACGGCGAATGTGTGACGCAGGGCGTGCGGATGGACCACCAGGTCCAGGCCGAACCGGGCGCACCGTTCGTTGGCTCGCCGAAACACCGCCTGCCACGTCGACCGCGACAGCGGCAAGCCGTCCTCACCGAGCCACAGCCACAACGGACCACCCGGACCGTCGTCGCCGACCCGGCACAGTCGCTGCCGTTCCTCGATCGTCACCCGCGAGTACGGCCGCGAGCGGCCATCCTCGACGAGCGTCAGCGCAGTCTTGCCGGCGGAGCGAACTCCCATCCAGGCGTCCGTACACCCGTAAGCCCCGGCCGCCCGGCGGCGCTCGACCAGTTCGTCGCGTTCGATGTCGACGTAGTGGTGCAGGTCGCGCAGCACGCGGCGCGACACGAAAACCGTCCTCGGCCGGCTGCGCTTGGTGATCGTCGCGGGCAGGTTCAGGTCTCCGGTCAGCCGCCGCTGCGCCAGCGGCGGTACCTCGGTGACCAGGAGGCTCGACGCCTCTCTCAGCCGCATCCCGGTGCAGACCAACAGGTCGGCGAACACCGCGTTGCGCTCGCCGTGCCGACCGCGCCAACTCGGGTCCGGCGAGCCGTCGGGTAGTTGGCCACGCAACCCGACGTCCCGCCACACCAGGTAGTCCTCGTAGGCCAGGAACCGCACCGGCCCGGCGCTGTCCTCGACCTCGCGCTCGGCATTGAACAGCACCCGTACCAGCCCGCGGGGCGTCAACACCGTCTTCTCCACCATGCGGAACGGCTGGGCCTCGATCAGCTCCTCGTGTATCGCCCACTTGACCCACTTGTCTAGCGCCGCGATGAACCTGTTCCAGGTCGACGCGGACACCGTGAAGCCCTTGGTCCGCCGCCGCGCCCGCTTGTAGGCGCGCAGATCGTCCTGGCCGGCGTCCCAGATGGACCGTCCACCACGGTGCTCGTGGAGGAAGCGGCCGAACAACATCAGATCACGCGCGTACGCCTCTCTCGTGTGTTCCGAGCGCACACCCCACCCGTCCAACTCGCGCACGAACCGGTTCAACTCCAGGTCGTACGAGCCGTCGGGGCCGAGTAGGAACGGCAGCCCGTCGCCTACACCGGCACGACGCAGCACCTGGGCTTCGTCACCGCCGAGCCCAGGTGCGCCGAGCGCTCTCACCGGTGACGTCTTGTACATGAGCAAGGTTGAGATCCTCCGGGATCTGAACACGCCAAACACAGCGAAGCTGGCGTTGGCTAGGGACCTCTGCGACAGCAGTGAAGTGTCACCATAAAGGTTGAATCCAGGCCCAGCCCGTAGGACACCACCACCGACGGACGCTGCACGTCACCCACGCCGGGAAGGTCCAATTCCGTTGGCTCACTGGCAGTCATACGAGGCGACACCTTTCTAGAGGGGGTGTCTATAGCCTACCATCTATGGTAGCCTATGGCCATCCGCTCCGTGCGGTTGCCTCGATCCACCTCCGACACGAAAGGCTCTATCCCCCATGGCCACATACCCGTCCGCTGACTCCCCCATCGGCTACACCCTCACCGACGAGCACCCCGACTCACCCATCGACTACGTCCTGACCCCAGCGGGCCTACGGGCAGCCACCAGCCCCCCAGTCGGACACCACGAGGCGTAGTCATGGACACATATGCACTCTCGCCCAGCGGTCATGGCCGCCTCGTCGGTAACTACATCGCCAGCGGCGATCCTGGCGCTTTTCGCGTTCATGGAGAACTTCGGCTCCGTCGAACTGGAGAATCTACAATGTTGACCATGAGCCCGCTCCAACGCCAGCCGGTGTCCTACACCCCGGAGGAAGCCTCAGCGCTTGCCGTGGCCGCCGCCGGCCTCGCCGGTTTTCCCGCCAGCGACTCGGTGCGTGACCTCCTGGCCCGCATGGACCGCGGCGAACTGAACGAGGACGAAGCCGCCGCCGAGGTCGCCGCCCGCTTCACCCGCCCGGGATTCCCTGAGGTGTGACGTCCTACGACACCTGGGACAGCTACTTCTGGCCTGATGCACCAGGGGTGCTCAAGAACAAATTCGGCATCAAGAACTACCCCGACCTAGCGGTTGCCGAAGCCCACGCCGTAGCGCCTCGTATGCGCGGAATCATCCTCGACAGCCCCTCAACACTGCCAGAGACCGTCGACCTCGACTACTACCGACAAGTGCACCACCGCCTGTTCCAAGACGTCTATTCCTGGGCCGGGACTACCCGGGTGGTCCCGCAGGGGGCGATGGCCAAACAGTGGCGCGATGTCGTCAACTTCGCCCCCGATGACCGAACCGCACCGTGGGTCACCTACCGATACGCACCAGGTCGCGACGTCGAGGAACGGGCCACCGCAGTGTTCTCCAACCTCGAACACGCCCTAAGTGACCCGAAATGCCATGCCCCGCAGACCTTTATCCCCACGGTTGCTCAACACTGGGGCCAACTCGACCAGGTTCACCCTTTTCGGGAAGGCAACACCCGCAGCCAAACCATGCTGATGGCGATCGTGTGCCGCAAGTACGGCTACGCCCTCGATGGCGTGCAGCTCCTGGCCCGCCGCGAAGAATTCATCGGCGCCCGCTACCACGGGCACGGCACCGGACACTACGGGCGGCTCACAGCGTTACTCCTGGACACCGTTGGACCTCGTGCCTCTGAACAGGTCACCGACCAAGAACGCCACTGGGCCGAATCACTGACCGCGACCACGCCCCCTCGCCGGCCCCCAAGCCACGACCTCAGCCGCTAGCTCACGCAGAGCAGCGGCCTAGCTCGGTGCTCCCGCCGGGCGATCACGTGCACGCTGATAGGCCTCCCGGTAGGTGCCTGCCGGGATGCCCAGGACACCCGAGAGCACTTCGGCGTTGCTGTCCGACAACGGATGCTCGCCTCGCTCAATACGCTGGACAATCGATGTCGCGATATGCGCGGCCGCGCCGAGCTGCGGCTGGGTCATCCCGCGCAGCACTCGCCAGTCACCGGGGTAGCGTTCCTGCGCGGCGATGAGCACCACCGACTCGATCGGAGCGTTGAGCACCGCCATCACGGCGGCCAGGATGTCGACCTGGGGAGTCCGCCGCCCGGCCTCCCAATGATGGATGGTGCTCAACGAGGCACCCGACAAGCGCGCCAAGTCGCTCACGCTGATCCCCGCGCGATGTCGTAACTCGGCGAAAGCGCTGGCATCGAAGCCGCGCAGGACGCGGCGGGTCATGCGGCGGCGGGGCGGGTCGTTGTCATAGAGGAACAGACTCATGGCACCACACCTGTAACGCGAATAAAGCGCCTCTTAACGCCGTTGTTCAACGGCGTATCATACCGTAGCATCATATCGTAGCGTCATCCTGGATGGACGCTGACGGTGGAGGTTTCACCCACCGTCAGCGTCCACGCATCTCTGAACAGTCGCAACTCAAACTCGCCCAGCACCTTTGGAGACCGCCATGGAACTTTCCGTCCGCTCCTATCTGAACGCCGGTATCGCACTCACCGCCGCCAGCGCCATCGCGCTCGCGCCGGTCGCAGTGTCGCCCAGTGCTCAACCCCACATCTCCCTGCCTCGCGTCACTGCCGCCGAGGTTCACCTCGCCGCCGCCATCAACCCCGCCGACGTCGCCGCGCTGGTCGCCAACCTCTCCACCGCCATGGGATCGGTCACCTCCACCGTCACCGGTGTACTCGACGGCTCCACGCACACCTTGTCCAGTGCACTGCACACCGCGGCCGGCCTCAATGCCAATCTCTGGGACGGACTGATCCGCGCCGCCGGGACCAGCCCGACCCTCGCCTCGGTGCTCATCGCCCTCAAAGCCGCGTCCAACGGTGGGCTCACCGAACTCGCACAGACCATCGACGCCGCTGGCGAGGCCATCAGCCTGACCAGCGGTCAACTCGCCGGGCTACTCACCACCACCGTCACCGGGTCGCTCGGAGCCGCCATGCAGGCGGTAACCAGCGTCATCAACGACCCCCTATCCGCGGCCAGCTACCTCGGCCTGCTCGCGACCCCTTTCGGTATCGCCGGCCTCGCCCTGCAAAACGGCATCACTGCAGTGTCCACGCTGGCCACCGGAGGCGTTACCCTCGCCAGCGCCCTGGTTACCGGCGTCACCGACCAGATCGGCAACGGTCTGTCCCTGGTCAACGACATCCTCAAAGCAGGCAAAACTCTCACCGACATCGCTCTCATCGACGGTGCGCTGACCGCGCTGCAAGGCATCGTCTCCGCGCCGGTCACCGCCGCTCTCGGGGCCGTCACTGGAGTCACCGCAGCCCTCACCGACGCCACCACCTTCACCCTCGGCCGGGTCGCCGGAGGCGCGGCCGGCATCGTTGACACCTGGCTGGGCGACCACACCACCCCCGGAGCGCTACAGAAAGCCCTCATCGACATCGCGTCGGCGCCGCTGAGCCCTGCCAGCTACACCAACGCCCTCGGCGTTCTGATCGGCGCGGGAGTCACGACCGTCAACACCGTCATCGGGACCGCCAGCTCGTTCGCATCGTTGCCCTTCCGACTCGGGGCAGACCTCACGGTCACCGCGTCCGACGTGATCACCTCGTTCACCAGCGGGCTGGCCACCGCCGCCAGCGGACTGCTCCACGCCGTCGGGTTGCCCGCCTTTGTCAGCGCGCTGCCCCACGCTCTGGCCACCGCCGTCACCGGGGCGGTGAACCTGGCCGCCTTCACCACATCGACGGCTCTCAACGCCATCGCCACCACGATTGACATCGGCCAAGCCATCGGCGGCATCTTCACTGCCCGCACCTCAGCCATCGAGGCAGGACCAAGCGCCCTGCCCACCGCTGGCCAGCGCACTGCCACGCTCGACACCCGGTCCGAACTGACGCCCCGATCGGACGCCGGACAGGCCGACACCATTTCCACCACAACAGATCTCGCCAGCGACACCGCCGTCACCACGGACCCTGATCTGCTGACTCAGTCGCTCACCGACGACCCGGAAGGCACCGCCGGTAGCGCTGAGCCGGATCCCGCCGCGGCGACCGCCCCTGACAACGCCGACGACGACGTGCTCGATGAACCGAGCGACACCCCGGACACCGAGGCCGACGACGACGCGCTCGATGAACCGAGCGACACCCCGGACACCGAGGCCGACGACGGTCTGGCCGCCGAGGCAGACGGTGACGACGACACGTCGCTGACGGGGCACACCACCCAAGCCGAGACGGCCGAGGCCGAACGACTCAGAACCGCGCCCACGACCAGCAAGAAGCGGCCGGCAGCCACCAAGGGCGACCGCCGTGCCAACACGTCGGCGCCGACGGGCGGCCTAGACCGCCAGGACTCAACCAGCCCTGACTCAGGCTCTGAGACCTACGGTCGCCATGCCTCGGGCGCCACCACATCAACCTCTTCGTCCTCGGTTGGGCGCCACCGCGCCGAGTCCACCGCGCCCGGCGCCAAAACCAGCGACAACTCAGCAAGGGAATCCCGCGCCGCAGCATGATGGCCCCAACACGTGCACCCGCCGATCACATGCCCGGCGGGTGCACCCGGCTTTCTCACATGCTGGCGTGGCGGCCATCGAGCGCCGTCGCCTCGCAGTCGGCGGTAGGAGCTGGCAGGTAATACGTCGACCCACACTCGTTGCACGTGGCCGTGCGATGCAAAATGCCGCACCGACAATGGCTCACGCCAATCGTGACCGTTCCCGGCCCCAGACCGTGCCCCTTGACGCACTGGCCCGGAGGTGGGGGTTCTGCCCACCCCTGCGCCGTCCTCCGCAGCAGTGGCCACGCCCTGGCACACATCACCGCAACGCCACCGTCAGCAGCGACCAAAGCCTCACCCTGCCACGGTAACCAGCGACCGGACATGCCCCGGAATGGTGGTCGTACCCTACCATTTTTATGGTAGGTTATAGCCATCCACTAGGGAGAGGGACGTGATGCCGAGTCATGCGGACTACCAGCAGGAACTCGCCCTCGATCTGGGTGTGCGTGCCCCTGCCGCCGTCGCTGCGCCGCCCGGACGCACCGTGACCGACGCCGCGACACCCGACCTCGCTGCCTATGACTGGTTGTTGGTCAGCAGCTCCGCAGGTAAGGACTCCCAAGCCAGTCTCGACGTCACTGTCGCGGCTGCCCGCGCCGCCAATGTCCTCGATCGCGTCGTCGTCGTGCACGCCGACCTCGGTGACGCCGAATGGGAAGGCGTGCCCGACCTGGCCGCCGAGCACGCCGCCCACTACGGCCTCCGATTCGAACTCACCCGACGTGAGCGCGACGGGCAGCACTACACCATCCTCGACCACGCCGAGGCGCGCGGAAAGTGGCCCAGCTCCCAACAGCGTTGGTGCACCTCGGACTTCAAGCGCGGGCCGATCCGCACGGTCATCACCCGCCTGGTCTCCGAGCTGCGCGCCACCGGCCGAGTGCAGGGTCGCCCGGTTCGGGTGCTCAACATCATGGGACTACGCGCCGAGGAAAGCGCCGCCCGCGCCCGCCGGAGCCCCTACGCATTCAACGCCGCCGCCTCCAACGGCCGCCGTCACGTCGATGACTGGTACCCCATATTCGAGTGGTCAACCGCCGCTGTCTGGCAACGCATCCGCACCGCGGGAACCCGCCCTCATCCGGCCTACAGCCAAGGGATGAGCCGTCTTTCGTGCCGCCTCTGCGTCCTGGCGTCTCGGGACGACCTCGTGTGCGCAGCGCGGCTCAACCCAGAGCTGGCCGATCGCTACGCCGACGTCGAGGCCCGTATCGGCCACCGCTTCCGTAACGACCTGTCGATGGCCGACATCATCGCCGAAGCCCGCGGCACCGCCGAGCGCACCTGGCTGCCCCTGCCCGAGCTGTCCTCTGCATCTGCCCGCCGCCACGACACCGGCCAGCCATGACCTCACCCCAACCGCCCGCCCACTCTCGCTAAGGAGACGCCCATGTCCACCACACCGCATACGCCCACGCTGCCCACCCCGCCGGCCGATGTTCTCCGAGAACTGCTCACCGCGTGGTTCATCGCCCGCGACGAGCTCTACGACGCCGAAGCCGCCGACGCGATCACCCACCCCGCCGTAGGCGACGCTCACCACGTCGGCACCCAGATTTCCCAGCAAGCCGTCATCGACCTCGCCGACGAGCTCGTCGCACTGTTCGTCCCGGATGTCGCCGCCCGATGCGCCCTCACCGGAGAGAGCGTCGAGGAGTTGCACGCCCCTGCTGTCGCATCCCCGGCACCCGGCCGGCCGGTCTCCTGCATCCTGTCCGGCCACGGCCGCGTGGCCGGCGACATCCTGGCCGTGGACTCGCGCACCGTACTGATCCAGTGGCGCAGCAGCCCTGTCTTGCCCATCCGGTACGCCCGCGATCAGATCGTGCCCACCGCTCACGGCTGGCACGTGCGCCGGACCTGACGCACCCACGGCCCGCTTGTGCTCCTGTTCCATTTCACGGCTCGGTTATGCACTTAGGACGCCCCGGCCAGTCTCGGTAGCAACCCGGCGGTCCCAGCCCCCGCCCGTCTGTAGAACTACGCCTGGATAAGAAGAAGGTCGCAGGCCCGGCCACACCCCTTACGTCGGGTGCGCCACGGCAATGAACGTGACTAAACAGCAGGTCAGAACCGTAAACGACTAGACACCCCACCCCAACGCATAGTAGGCTATAGCCATCCACCAATCGAAAGGGGCGCACCATGGCGACCGCCGATTCCTACTGGCTGACCTACCACCGGTGCCTGAACCGCGTCGCGGCCGACGCCGATTCCGTCGACGCGCTGATCACGATCCTCAACGACACCTACCCGGCCGTCAGCGGTGAAGCGTTCCACCCCGGTGGCGCCGACCGTGACCTGTGGGAAGTCCTGGCCTCAGAGCGCTCGGACTGGACGGCCACCTGGAGCAAGGCCAGCTACTGGTACGCGATGTGCGACAGCCACGGCAACACCTTCACCTACACCGAAGGCGACATCGATCGCGGGTCGAAGCCATGAGCACACCGACCGCCACCCCCGACACCCACGCCACCGAGAACGGAGCCCCTGCCATGTCCACCATCACCATGTACAGCAAGCCCGGTTGCGTGCAGTGCCGCGCCACCGCCCGAGGATTCGCCAAAGCCGGTGTCGCCATCGACGTCATCGACGTCAGCACCGACCCCGCCGCCGCCGCCATGCTCACCGACTGGGGCTACCTCAGCGTGCCCGTCATCGTCACCCCCGACGGCCAACGCTGGGCAGGACACCGCCCCGACCGCATCACCGACGCCGCCCGCGCCCTGCGCGAGGACAACCTGGCATGCGCCCCACACTGACACCCGAGCAACGACACCTCCTGGCCTTCGTCGGGAGGTCATCGGGAAGCATGCTCCTTGACGCATTCCTCGAGGAACGCGCACTGCGATCCCTCCTGGCCCGCGCAGGTGGTGCCAGCGGCCCGCAAGCCCCCCCCAGGCGCACCCGACTGGATGACCAGCTACTGGACCGTCGGCCCGAAGTTCATCAGCCCGGCCCCTGGGACCGGCCCCGCCCGCGCCACGGTCACCGCCACCCAGATTCAACGCCTCGGCCAGGCCCTGCCCGCCGCGCTGCGCCACGAGATCGCCGAACTGCTCACCGCCAAGCGGGCCGAAAGCGAACGCACGTGGCAGTGGTGCCGCTGCGGGCACGCCCACAGCCCCCGCAACGCCCACAGCGGACCGTGCCCGCGCTACCACCCCTCCGACGAGGAAGACGACGAGCACTACCGCCGCGGCGCCGAACTGCACGACAAGACAGATGCCCTCCTGCGCCGTGTCCTCGACCTCGACGCCGGTGCGCAGCTCGACCTGTTCGACCACCTGCACTGACCACCCCAATCACGCAGCCTGAAAGGACGCCCCAGCAATGAGCTACTCGGCCACCATTACCGACCCACACGAAGCTGACGCCATGCCGATGTGGGAGTCGTTCGGCCACGCGGATGTCGATGCCGCTCTCCAGGCCGCACAGAAACACAACCCGGGGATCGCATCGTCGCCGAAGGGCAGGGCGTCTACGCCGTCTGGACCGGCCCTGCGCCCTCGACACGAGTCGCCACCGTCGTCATCGCACCAGCGGACGACCACCCCTGCCGGGCGCGGCCGCAGGACGGCGCACCGCCATGTTCGCCGCCCAGCTCACTCCGTTCACGCGCTCGGCTCGTGGAGAGTCCTGAGATGACAACCGTGTTCGTCGCCACCGTCCGAACCGCTGTGGAGTACACGGCCGTCGCGCACACCGCTGAGCAAGCCGCCAGGCTGGCATGCGGGAAGGGCATGGAGTACCTGCAGAGCGTGCACGGCGACTTGGGCTACGACGATCCCATGTTGGTCGGGAAGTACTTCGGAGTCGACGTCATCCCCTTCGAGGTCGGCGGCCCCGCGCAAGAGACGCGCCGTTCCACGCTGCTGGCGCCCTAACCCTCAGACGCGCCGGCCCCGCCGCCACGCAGAACTCCCGCTAAGTGGGTGGCTATGACATACCATTATGTGGTAGGCTATAGCCATCATCCAAAGTTGAGAGGACCACCCCCATGCTGACGATCTGCGACCTCTACTGCGGCGCCGGAGGCTCCACGGCTGGCGCTGTAATGATCAACAACGTCGTCGCCACCGTCGCCAGTAACCACTGGGACAGGGCCATCGAAACCCACAGCGCCAACCATCCCGACACCGACCACATTCAGGCCGACCTATCCCAGATCGACCCGCGCCTGTTCCCCACCACCGACCTGCTCTGGGCCAGCCCGAGCTGCACCAAACACAGCATCGCCCAAGGCCGCAAACGCCAAGACGCCCAACCAGACCTGTTCGGCGAGATCCTGCCCGAGGCCGCCGCCGAACGCTCCCGCGCCACCATGTGGGACGTCGTGCGCTTCGCCGAATACCACATGTACCGGGCAGTGATCGTGGAGAACGTCGTCGATGTCGTGTTCTGGCCGCCGTTCCAGGCATGGCGCATGGCGATGGAATCCATCGGCTACACCGCGCAGTTCGTCTACCTCAACTCGATGCACGCCCAGCTCTACGGCCGCGGTGCCCCACAGTCGCGAGACCGGTTCTACGCCATCTTCACCCGGGCAGGCGATCCCCGACCCGACGTCAAGCGCGTCGTGTCTCCCTACGCAGTGTGCCCCGACTGCGGACCCGTCCGCGCCGTCCAGAGCTTCAAGCGCACCGATCGCGCACCGTGGGGCAAGTACCGCGCCCAGTACGTCTACCGCTGCCCCAACGTCTCCTGCCGCAACCAGGTGATCGAGCCGACCTACCGCCCGGCCGCCGACATCATCGACTGGTCGCTGATGGGCACACGCATCGGTGAGCGCACCCGCCCGCTGGCCGACAAGACCATGGCCCGCATCGCCGCCGGAATCCAACGCTACTGGCAGCCCATGCTGGCGCCGGTCGAAGGACGCGACGGCAAGACCGCCGCCCCCGTCGACCAGCCGACACGGACCATGACCACGCGCAGCGAAACCGCGCTCCTGGTCCCCACCGGAGGCACCTGGCGCAGCGAGGCCGTAGCCGTCGACCAACCCATCGCCACCCGCACCACCCGCGAGAACGACGGCATTGCCTTCGCACCGTTCATCGCCGAACTACGCGGCGGCTCCAGCGATGCCCGCTGCACCACCGAAGCGCTGTCCACGGTCACCGCGTCCGGGAACCACCACGGCCTGGTCTACAGCCCCGTCACGCGAGGCGATGTCTTCCACGGCCGCTGGAACCCCACCGATCCGCGCCCGTTGATCACGAGCTACTACGGCAACGGCGGCAGCACCCCGGCCGACGAGGCACTGCCCACCGTGACCACCGTCGAGCGTCACAGCCTGGTCACCAGCGGCCCCGCCCCCGCGCCGCCTCAGCACATCGACATCAACGATGTGTTCTTCCGGATGCTGGAGCCCCGCGAAATCACCGCCGCGATGGACTTCCCCACCGACTACCGCATGCTCGGCACTCGCCGCGAGCAGGTACGCCTGGCCGGCAACGCCGTCACCCCGCCCGCTGCACGCGATCTCGTCGGTCTCGTCGTGGAAACCCTCACCGGCGAACCAGCCATCACCACCTAAGCCCGGTAGGGCCCGGCGGACATCCCCCCACCCGCCGGGCCCTACCGCCCACCTCGAAAGGTCACCACCGATGCACGCCGACCCGGACCGCGCCGCCGCCTCCACCCGCACCCGCCGCGCCTGGCTGACCAACCACCTACTCGCCGACACACCACCCCCGCCAGGCACCGCCACCTTCATCGCCACCACGCTGCTGACCGACCCCGGCCTGCTCACCGAAAGCCTCGCCGCCGCCACGCTGGCGACCGCCTTCCTCGATGCCGCCGATATCGCGCACACCCCGGTCAACGACACCGACGCGCTACGCGCCCTGCTCGCTCACGTCGTGGCCTCGCTGGAGGTCACCTCCACACCCGACCTCATCGGCTGGACCACGTGCCTGTCCGAGACGACCCACACCTACCTCAAGTTCCTCAGCGCCCTGCCCGGCTACCCGATGCCGCAGCCCGAACGTGCACTCCTCGGCGCGGCCTCACACCTCGCCGCGCCGCCGACGGCGCGCCCGCCTCTTGATGGCCGCAGCTCCTCGCGCGACCGAACGTCTCGTCAGCGCGCCTACGGCGCGGATGCCCGCCTGCGGCGGGCACGTCCGTAGCCCCTCACCTTCAAATCCGTCAGCAGAGGGCGCAGCCTAATCGGCCGGGGCCCGACCGGTCAACCCACACCGACGCCGACCTACGCAGGCCGAGTGACCTTTTCGGCCCTACCAAGCTCGCTGCCGCTCGCGGGCCGAAAACCCTGCGCCACCCGCCGCCGCCTCTTCGGGGTTGACCGCCCACCCTCACCCGATTGACCGCACCCCAGCGCTGACCGGCGCACCACTAGCGAAACGACGAACGGAGAACCACCATGACCATCGCCACCACCACCGCAGTCCTGGCCTACGCCCGCGCCGACATCCACGCCGCCGTCGCCGCCGCCGACGACCCCCACCGCCGCCGCCAGTACGCGCTCTCCGCACGCGACTACGCCGTCACCGTCCTGCTGGCAGGGGACGCCACTGCCGACCAGACTCGCCACGCCGACTACTACCTCACCGACGCCGAGTCCTTCATCGCCGCCACCGCCGACCACTAGCCACCCCCGCGCCACCGCCTGCGGGACTCCACCCGGGTCCCGCAGGCCGTCGCGGCGCGACACCCAGGTCCGCGACCACCGTCTCACCACAGACGCGGCTGGCCACCCAGCAGTGCAGCCTCCACCGCCGCGCCATCCCAACCGGAACGCACGGCCGCCCGCAGCGCCAAGGCCTGCTCCCGCCGCGCCTTAACTCCCGCGTGGCGCGCGATCACCGCAGGCGTCCCCCCACCTCGCCGGGCCCGCGCCATCCTCGCCATGTTCTCCTGCTGCGTTCCGGCAACCACATGAGGGCGCACCCCGCTACGCAGCTCCAGCGCGGTGATCACCCGGACACACATCGGCACATCGCACCCGTGTAGCGCCCGCAGATGACCGTCGAGCTCGCGCCCGCCAGCGGCCACCGCGAGGGCATACCGCGGCGGCCGCACCATCCGCAGCATGCCTTCGCGACGAATCGCGAACCGGCCGTAGCCGTCGTCGCCGATCGCGCCGGTCCACAGCCAGCAGTCCTGTCGACCCGGCCCAGCGACCACACGGCTGAAGAACCGCGCCACCTCAGCGATGTCGCACTCCGGATTGGCTGTGTCAACCCGATCTGGGACCACGATGACGGCCTGACTGGGACCCACCTGGCACCGGCTAATCACGCCCTTGGTCTCGGTGGTCACTGCCGAGTGGCGAGGGCTATAGGTATCTGCAGACCTGATCGGGGCTACAGGTTTCGGGCTCTGGGAGGGCTGCATCGTCGCGGAGCGCAGCCACGTTGTCGCGAAGTGTTGTGAGGTCGGCGATCTGCGCGTCGATGTCGGCAAGGCGCGCGTCCAGCAGGTCACGTACGTGGCCGCAGGGAGCTTGGCCGTGGTCGCGGATGTCGAGGATCTGCTTGATCTGGGCGAGGGTGAGCCCGGCCGCTTGGCCGCGGTGGACGAAGTCGATCCGGCTGACCGCGTCGGGGGTGTAGTCGCGGTAGCCGGCCGGTGTGCGTTCGGCCGGGGGCAGCAGCCCTTGCTCTTCGTAGAACCGCAGAGTCTTGGTGGTCGTGCCTGCCGCCTCGGCGAGTTCTCCGATCCGCATCCCGGCCTCCATCGTGTCGCAGGTCTCGCTTGACCTTCCCCTTTACTGGAAGGTCCAGTATCGCTGCATCAGGAGCGTTTCCCAACAGTTCTGGGAGGAATCGGGATGCAGACCAGGTACGACCTCGCGATCATCGGATCCGGCGGCGGTGCGTTCGCGGCGGCCATTCGTGCGACCTCTCTGGGCAAGTCGGTGGTGATGGTCGAGCGTGGCACGTTCGGCGGCACGTGTGTGAACACCGGCTGCGTGCCGTCGAAGGCACTGATCGCAGCCGCGGAGGCCCGGCACGTGGCCGCGGACGCGCCGACCCGGTTCCCGGGCATCGCCAGCGTCGCGGGCGCGGTGGACATGCCGGCCCTGATCGGCGGAAAGCAGGATCTCGTCGAGGCCCTGCGGGGTGAGAAGTACGTCGACGTCGCCGACTCCTACGGTTGGCAGGTCCGCCGCGGCAACGCCGCGTTCGCCGGCACTCCGGATTCGCCCCTGCTCGAGGTCGCCGCGGCGGATGGCAGCGTCGAGACCATCGAGGCAGCGCAGTACCTGGTGGCCACCGGGTCCCGTCCCTGGGCCCCGCCGATCCAAGGGTTGGAGGAGGCCGGGTACCTGACCTCGACTACGGCGATGGAGTTGACCGAGGTCCCCGACTCGCTGCTGGTGCTCGGTGGTGGCTACGTGGCCCTGGAGCAGGCGCAGCTGTTCGCCCGGCTCGGGTCGACGGTGACCCTGCTGGTTCGGTCCCGGCTCGCGTCGAAGGAGGAGTCGGAGGTCTCCAAGGCGCTGCAGGAGGTCTTCGCCGATGAGGGCATCCGGGTGGTCCGCCGAGCGGTCCCGACCCGCGTGACCCGCGACGCCGCCACCGGCCAGGTGGTGGTGACCGCGGACGTCTCCGGTGGCGCGCAGGAGTTCCGCGCCGACGAGGTTCTGGTCGCTCTCGGCCGCCGACCGGTGACCGACGGGCTCAACCTCGACGCGGTCGAGGTGAAGACTGGCGAGGTCGGCGAGATCGTGGTCACCGACCAGCTGCAGTCCTCCAACCCGCGGATCTGGGCGGCCGGTGACGTGACCGGGCACCCCGAGTTCGTCTATGTCGCCGCCCACCACGGCACCGTGGTCGCCGAGAACGCCTTCACCGACGCCGAGCGGTCGGTGGACTACATGCGGCTGCCCCGGGTCACGTTCACCAGTCCCGCGATCGGCGCAGTCGGGATGACTGAGGCCCAAGTCCTCGCGGCCGGGATCCGCTGCGACTGCCGGGTGCTCCCGCTGGAATACGTGCCGCGAACGCTGGTCAACCGGGACACCCGCGGCTTCATCAAGATGGTCGCCAACGCCGACACCGGCGAGATCCTCGGCCTGACCGCGGTCGCCAAGGACGCCGGCGAACTGGCCGCCGCGGGCGTCCACATCATCGGCAAGACCATCGCCGAGGTCGCCGACGCCTGGGCGCCTTACCTGACCATGACCGAGGGCATCCGGATCGTCGCGAAGGCCTTCACCACCGACGTCTCCAAGCTCTCCTGCTGCGCCTGACCCGCACCCACCCCACTCAACGAAGGAGGCATCCGCGATGTCGGACCTCAGCACCCAACTGCCCCAACGACTCACCCGACCCGAGGAGACCGGCCTTGACGCCGGCCTGCTGATCCCGCTGCTGCGGCTGCTCGTCGACGGCGACCCCGTCACCGTCGAGCAACTCGCCGCGGCTGCGAGCCGCACCCTCGATGACGTACGGCGCGGTCTCGCGGCGGTGCCGGACACCGAGTACGACGATCAGGGCCGGATCATCGGCCAGGGCCTCACCCTGCGCCCCACCCCGCACCGGTTCACCGTGGCCGGTGAGGAGCTCTACACCTGGTGTGCGCTGGACACGCTGATCTTCCCCGCCCTGCTGGACCGCCCGGCAAAGGTGGAGTCGGCCTCCCCGGTCAGCGGCGAGCCGGTTCGGGTCAACGTCGACCCCACAGAAGGTGCAACCAGCGTCGATCCGCCCACCGCGGTGGTGTCGCTGGTGAACCCGGAGCAGATCACCTCGATCCGTTCCTCCTTCTGCAACCAGGTGCACTACTTCACCTCCCCCGAGGACGCCGCGGGCTGGCTGGCCGAGCACCCCGGCGCGGAGGTGGTCCCGGTGGCCGAGGCGTGCCGGATCGGGGCCGCCCTCGCCACCGGCCTGCTCAACCGCCTCCAGGCGCCCGCCGCGGCCGACGACAGCCACAGCTGCTGCTGACCCATACCCACTGAAGGGAATGAGAACACCGATGATGTCCAACCACGACGATCGCCCGGGAGGCAGCGGCCTGCTCCTCGGAGCCGGCGCCGCGCTGCTCATGGTCGCCTGTTGCGCCTTGCTCCCCATCCTCATCGCCGGTGGCGCGATCGCCGGTATCGGCGCGTTCCTCCGCAACCCGTGGGTCATCGGCGCCGGGATCGCCCTGGCGATCCTCGCGCTGATTGCCATCTCCCGCCGCGGCGGCGGCACCGCCGGCCACGGCTGCTGCCCGCCCATGCCCACCAACGAAAACGTCGACCCGAAGGACGAGCAGAACCGATGAGAATCACCCGCCGCCACCACGCCGCGCTCTCGATCGCCGCCGTACTCGCCGCCGGATCGCTGACCCTGACCGCCTGCGGCAACAGTGCCGACCCCGCGACCGCCGGTTCCGGTTCACCCGCCACCGTGACCAGCGTCGATGGCCAGCAGATCAGCCTGCCCGCCAACGGGAAGCCCACCGCGGTGTTCTTCTTCTCCGTCGGGTGCGGCGAATGCGTCAACGGCGTCCGGTCCCTCGGCGAGGCCGCCACCACCGCCGAGAACGCCGGCACCGTGGCAAGCTTCCTCGCCGTCGACATGGACCCCGGCGAATCCAAGGCCCTGATCGGCGACTTCATGGAGTCCGTCGACGCCGAACACGTACCGGCCGCAATCGACGATGGCGCGGCACTCTCCCGGCGATTCGAGGTGGCCGCTCTGTCCACCCTGATCGTCGTCGACGCCGACGGCACGGTGACCTTCCGCGCCACCGACCCCGACGCCGCGACGATCACCGCCGAACTGGCAAAGGCCGGAGCCTGACCCATGGGCGGACTGCTCACCCTCGCCTTCGCGGCCGGCATGGTCGCGCCCGTGAACCCGTGCGGGTTCGCGCTACTCCCGGCCTGGATCACCCACACCCTCGGCGACACCGATGCCTCAACGGTCCCGGTGCGGCTGCTGCGGGCGCTGCGGGCCGGTCTCGTGTTGGCGGTGGGGTTCGCCGGCACCCTCGCGGCAGCTGGCCTGGTAGTCAGCGCCGGCGCCCGAGGGCTGATTCGCGCCGCGCCGTCGCTTGGCCTGGCCGTCGGCATCCTGCTGGTGGTTCTCGGCCTGTGGATGCTAGCCGGACGCTCGGTCTCGGTGCGGGTGCCTCGGATCCCCGGCCGGGCAGCCGCGGGACTCCCACCCACTGCCCGGATGGCTGCGTTTGGGGTCGGCTACGCGCTGGCTTCGCTGTCGTGCACGTTCGGGGTGATCCTCGCGGTCATCGCGCAGGCGCAGGCCACCTACAGCTATGCCGGGCTCCTGCTCGTCTTCGGTGTCTACGCTGCTGGCTCGGCGACCGTCCTGCTGCTGCTCGCCCTGGCCACCGCCGCGGCAGGCAGCGGACTCACCCGCCACGTCGCGCGATTGGCCCGCCATGGCCCACGGGTCACCGCTGTCGTCCTGCTGCTCACCGGCGCCTATCTGGCCTGGTACTGGTACCCGGCGGCCACCAGCGACGCCCCGGTCGCCGCGGGCCGTGGTGGCGGACTCACTGACGTCTCCGCGGTGGTCTCCAGCTGGATCCAGACACGGGCGACACTCATCGGCGCGCTCGCTGCCGCGTCTGCGCTGGTAGTGCTGGCGCTCGGGGTTCTCCAGCGACGCCGCCGGATCCTTCGGGGGCGCCCGATGACCACGCGGGACAGCACGCAGTGACAGCCCACCGGGTGCGGCGTGCGCACGAAACAGGCTCGGTTGATTGCGTCACCGCGACGCGTTCCCTGACCGGGTCGACGCCAGCCGGTAGGAGTCGGTACCAGTTTCGATGATGTTGCCGCCGAAGGTGAGGCGGTCGACGATGGCCGCGCACAGGCGCGGGTCCGTGAAGGTCTTGGTCCAGCCGGCGAAGCCCTCGTTGGACGCGATTGCCACGCTGTTCTTCTCCTCTCGCTCGGTGAGGACCTGGAAGAGGAGTTCGGCGCCGCGGCGGTCCAGTTCCATGTAGCCGAGCTCGTCAATGCAGAGCAGGTCGACGCGGCCGTAACGAGCGATCGTGCGGGCCAACTGCTTCTCATCGGCTGCTTCTACAAGCTCGTTCACCAGCCTCGTGGCGAGGGTGTACTTTACCCGGAATCCCTTTTCCGCGGCTGCGGTCCCCATGCCGATGAGCAGGTGAGACTTGCCGGTGCCGGAATCCCCGATCAGGCACAGCGGCTGGCCCTTCCGCACCCACTCGCCGGTCGCCAAATGGTGGATGGTGGCGGGGTTGATGTTCGAGTTGGCGTCGAAGTCGAAGTCCGCGAGGAACTTGCTCCGCGGGAACCCGGCGCCGTTCACGCGCCGGATGGTGGACCGACGGTCGCGGTCGTCGCACTCGGCCAGGAGCAGCTCGGCGAGGAATCCGGTGTAGGTCAACTGGTCCTTGTTCGCCGCCGCGACCGCGTCGCCAAGCAGGGCCCGCATGGTCGGGAGCCGGAGCCTCCGGCAGGCCTGGTCGACCGCCGCTACGGCGGCTTCCTCGGTCAGGCCGCGGCGGCGGCGCAAGGTGGTGGTCACGCTGGTGACTGTGCTCATCGGGGTGCTCCGCTCTCATCGGGACTCATCGGGTCGGGGTGGTGGTCGGTGCCGGTGCGGCGGCCGAGCAGTTGCTGGTATTTCTCCATCGACGGCAGCGGCCGGGTGTCGGGCGGGAGGCCGGCGATGACCGCGGCCGGGTCGAGCAGCAGGCGTTCGGTGAGGGACACGACCTTCCGGCTGCGCTTGGCGTCGCCATCTCGTCGTTCGCCATCGCTGGGCTGCGCAACGGGATGACGGTCTGAACTGGCCCCGGTGGGCGCTGCGAGGGTGGTGTGCAGGCGTGCTTCGACCGCGACCACATCAGCTGAGACTGCACCGACGCTCACTGCGGCGAGCAGCCCGGCTTCGACTTCGTCGGCGGCCATGGCGCGGTGCAGTAGGAGCACGTCGATCAGTTCCCGGGTGCCGACCGCATCCCCGAGCCGCCTGCGGGCGTTCGCCCAGAACGCCTCATGCGCAGGCGTGAACGCCCCCGATTCGCGGGCCTGCGCCAACGCGGTGGAGCCTGGCAATGCGCCCGGCTTACCCTTGAGCACCTCGAGGTAGTGGTCGAGGTTCACCGACTGGCCACCCCTTGTGATGACGCGGGCGTGCCGGGCGATCTGGAGTCGGCCGTCGAACACGACGACCTCGGATGCGCGCAAGGAGACGCGGACGCGGCGGTGGATGAACCGCGCCGGGACGGAGTACCGGGCCATGCGGACGGTGATCATCGCGGAGCGGTCGACCATCGGGTTCAGCATCAGCCCGGGGTCGAACCCCTCGACCGGGAGCGGCGCGAGGTTCTCGCGTTCGGTCGCGAAGTCCTCGCCGACGGTCCGGATCCGCGACGAGATCCGTCGGCGGTCGTCGGCGGCGTCCAAGGCACGGACCTTCTCGTTCAGCTCGTCGAGCGAGTCGACGACGGGCATGGGCACGAGGTGCTGGCGGCGGAACCGGCCGACGTCGCCTTCCACACCGCCCTTCTCATGTGCCCCGGCGATGCCCGGCTGGCAGTAGAACGCGTCGAACCCGAAGTGAGAGCGGAACAGCACCCAGCGGTCGTTCTCTACCCGCTCACGACCGCGCGCGTTGACGACCCGGGTGACTGCGGCGGTGAGGTTGTCGTACCGGACGTGCCGGGCGGGGATGCCGCCGATCTCGTTGAACGCGGCGATGTGGCCCTCGAGGAACGCCTCTTGGCCTTGGGTGGCGTAGATCCGGTGCACCGCCTTCCCGGAGTAACTCAACCTGAATGTGAAGAGGAAGACCTTCGTCTTCACCCCGGCCAGGATGACGTAGAGCTCGCCGAAGTCGACTTCTGCTTCTGCGCCTGGCGCGTGCTCCTGGGGGATCATGACTTCGACCCGGCGGCCAGCTTCGAGGCCGATCTGCGTGCGGCGGATGCGGACGTAGTCGCGAACCGTCGAGTACGACACCTCAATGGCGTCGTGTTCCTCGATGAGGCGGACGTGGATCCGGCGGGCGGTGTGCCGTTGCTTCCGCGGCGCCTCAAGGTCGGCGCGGAGCATGTCGTCGATGGCCGACTTGAACGGATCCAACCGGGGCGAGGAACGCACCGGGGTCTTCCGCGGCGGTGGTTCCGCGGACGTGAGGGCCCGGCGAACGGTGCCGCGTCCGACTTGGTGCTTGCGTGCGAGCGCTCGGATCGACATGCCCTCGACCCGGGCGTCCCGACGGATCGCAGCGAACAGTTCCACACGCACCCTCATCCCGAAACCCACTTCCGGTGCCGCGAGGACCGCTGGATGCGGGTCCTCCTGACGCCACGGAAGTGGGTCCAGATCAAGCCGTCACGACGCCACGCCGAAGCCCGGGTGGGTCCCGAATCAGACCGTCACACTGGTCCCGAATCAGACTGTCACCGCCACCGGATCGACCGCCAGCTCCCGCGCCAACGCGCCCACTGCTGTACCGCTACGCGCTCAGCGCCGTGGCGGTGCCTGCGGCCGGCTCACCGTCAGTCGCCGCTTCGCCGTTGTCGGTGCCGGTGCTCTCTGCGTGCGCAGTCACCTCACTGCCACCCTCCACAGCGCCCTCGGCTGGCTCGACGGAGATCCCAGCGTCACCCGCCCGCACCGCTGGTGCAGCCGCGTCACCGTCACCGTCACCGTCACCGTCACCGTGCGCTGTGACCGCGACCTTGCCCAAGTCGCGCACCCGGTTCTGACTCTGCCCGGTCTGACTGGCGATGGCCGCCACCGTCTCGCCCTGCTCCCGCAGCCGCCTCACAGCCTCACCAGCAGCCCGTTCGCACCGCGCGGCCTCCTCCCGCGCCGCCTCAGCCAGCTTCGCGACCCGCTCCTCAGTTTCGCGCTCGATGCGCTCCACGCGCTCGGCTGCCTTCGCGCGCGCCGCAGCCACCTGCTCTTCGAGCTTCGTCCCGACCGCCGCCGCACGATCCACTTCCGCGAGGAACTGCGAAAGGCCATCCACGATGGCCGCCTCCCGCGCCTCGCGCGCGGCATTTTCGGCCCGCCGCGCCTCCAGAACTCGTTGCTTCACTGCATTTTTTGTCGTTGCATTCGCCATGGTTCCGGATGCTAACCATCACTTACGACGCAATCACGCCTGCTTTCCTCCCCACCTACCCAATCACCCCTCGTTGCACCCTCACCACCGTCTCACCCCTGTTGACCTGCATCGTTGATTTCCAGCCTGGTTTTGACCCACACACCTCTTGCACTTAGGTCACGGTTTGGTAACGGGCCGTTCGGGGGTTGCGGAAAACTGCCTTGGTTTCGTCGTGAGAACTCGGTGCGCTGGTGGGGTGAATGCGGGCATCCACAAGCTCACTGCTGGCTCCGGGTACTTGTACCTGGTGCGGCAGGTGGCTGCCCATGACCGCACGCATGGCCCGGAGTCACTCGGCGACTACTACTCCTCCAAAGGCGAGACTCCTGGCCGTTGGGGTGGGCGCGGACTGGCCGGGTTGGCCGCCGGATCAGAGAACTGGACGCGCACCGACTCCGGGGACCGGCTGTGGTCGCTGGAAGAGGGCTCGGAGGTCACCGAGGACCAGATGAAGGCCCTGTTCGGGCTCGGGGTCCATCCCAACGCCGCGGCATTGACCAAGCAACTGATTGCCCAAGGGGCGCGCAAGAACTCAGCACTGACGGCGACCTCGCTGGGGCGACCGTTTCGGGTCAACGCCGGTGAAACCGAGTTGCAGCAGCGCCTTGCGTTGGCCTACCGGGATCACAACCTGTCGATCGGTGCGCACTGGAACGCCGCCATAGACGAGTCCCTGCGGGCGCAGATGCGTACCCAGATCGCTACCGAGATGTTCGAAGAACAGCACCGCCGCGCACCGCTGGACGAGCGAGAACTCACCGGGTTCATTGCCCGCGGCACCCGCGACCAGACCACATCGGTGGCCGGCTACGACATGACCTTCACCCCGGTCAAAAGCGTGTCCGCGCTGTATGCGCTGTGCCCCGAGCCGATCGCCAAACAGATCGAGGAATGCCACAGCCGCGCGGTGCAAGATGCCCTGGACTTCCTGCAAGACCAGGCGGCCTACACACGCATCGGGGCCCAAGGCATCGCCCAAGTCGACACCGAAGGCTTCATCACCGCCTCGTTCCTGCACCGCGACACCCGCGCTTCGGATCCCGGCCTGCACACCCATGTCGCCATTTCCAACAAGGTTCGAGCACGCGGCACCGACGGCATCAGTCGGTGGTATGCCCTCGATGGCCGCCCGCTGTACGCCTCCACCGTGGCCGCCTCGGAGCTGTACAACTCGCGGCTGGAGGCCTACCTGGCCGACGAGTTGGGGATGCGGTTCGCCGCGCGCGGTGATGCCCGCGAAGGCAAGCGGGAGGTCCGCGAGGTCGTCGGCGTTACCCGCGAGCTCAACGAGCTGTGGTCCTCGCGTCGCGCCGCGATCGACGCCGAATATGCGGTGCTGGCCAAGACGTTTCAGGCCGCCCACGGCCGCGAGCCGACCACCCCGGAATCGATCGCGATGTTCCAGCAGGCCACCTTGGCCACCCGCGACGCCAAGCACGAGCCCCGCTCGCTGGCCGAGCAACGCCAAGAGTGGCGTGCCCAAGCGGTCGGTCTGTTGGGCAGTGACGAGGCGGTCAACGCGATGATCGCGCGCTCCCTTGCCGGGCGCACCGCGACACCGGCCGAGGTCACCGAAGGGTGGATCAAAGCTCGCGCCCGCCAGGTCATCGCCACGGTGTCTGGCGACCGCGCCACCTGGAACCGCACCCATGTGTTGGCCGAGGCGTTGCGCGTCGTGCGGGTCACCGGGCACGCCGGGATCGACGGGATCGCCGAACTCATCACCGACGCCGCGTTGAGTGCACCGTTGAGCATCCGGCACGCGTCCAGCCCCGATACCGACCTCGGTGAGCCCGCCAGGTTGCGCCGTCGCGACGGGTCCAGCGTGTACCGCCAAGTCGGATCGCAGACCTACACCAGCACCGAAATCCTGGCCGCCGAACGGAGCATCCTGGCTGCGGCCAGCCTGCGCGATGGACGCACCGTGCCCGCCGCCGACGTCGAGATCGAACTGCTGGCCCAGGCCGCGCATCGGCGCGAACTCAACGCCGGCCAAGCACAACTGGTCCGCGAGATGGCCTGCCGGGGTCAGCGAGTGATGCTCGCGTTGGCCCCGGCCGGGTCGGGAAAAACCACCGCGATGGCCGCGCTGGCACGGTCCTGGGAAGGTGCCGGGGGCAGCGTGATCGGGCTGTCGCCGAGCGCCAGTGCAGCGCAATTGCTGCGCGAAGAAATCGAAGTCGAGGTCGGAGACACCCTCGATAAGTTCAACTGGCTCACCGACAATCCCGACATCTCGCCCGGTGATCCAGCACGCCAGTGGTACGACGCGATCGATGAGAACACGTTGATCATCGTGGACGAGGCAGGCAAGGCCGGCACTTTGGCGTTGGCCTCCATGATCGCTGTCGCGTTGGCCAAGGGCGCTAGCGTGCGCCTCGTCGGTGACGACAAACAGTTGTCTTCGATCAGCGCCGGGGGTGTGCTGCGCGACCTCGCACACCTGCACGGGGCGATCACCTTGTCTCAAGTGATGCGGTTTGCTTCGGCGGCCGAAGCCCAGGCCGGTCTGGCGTTGCGCGACGGTGACCCGTCCGGGATCGCGTTCTATCTCGATGAGCAGCGCGTGCATGTCGGCACGCAGGCCGCCGCATCCGATATGGCCTTCGAGGCATGGCAATCCGATATCGCCACCGACAAGCACTCGCTGTTGTTGGCGCCCACCCACGATCTGGTGTCCGAACTCAACGACCGCGCCCGACTGCACCGGCTCACCGAACTCGGTGAGCACGCCCCACCGTTGGAAGCGGTGTTGATGGCCGGGGCCCGCGCCAGCGTCGGTGACCTCGTGTTCACCAAGCACAACGACCGCAGCCTCGCGCTCGGTGCCACCGATTTCGTGCGCAACGGCTACCGCTGGGAAGTCACCGACGTCGACCCCGAAGGCTCGATCACCGTCGCGCACTTGGAGTCCGGGGCGCACCTGCACCTGCCCGCCGACTATGTACGCGCCCACGTCACCTTGGGCTACGCCCGCACCATTGATGCCACCCAGGGTGCGACCGCCCGCTACCGCTGCCACACCGTGGGCTCCGACCAACTGACCCGCCAGCAGGTCTACACCGCACTCACCCGCGGTGTGCACGGTAACCACATCTACTTCTCCACCGCCGAGCACGACCCGCACCGTGTGCTGTCCCCGAAAGCGACCCACCCCGACACCGCCGTGGACGTCTTGACCCGTGCGCTGGGCCGCGACGCCGCGCAAGTGTCGGCCACCAGCGCGGCCCGGGCCGCCGCCGACCCGGCTGCCCGGCTGGCCGCTGCGACAGCCATGTACGCCCATGCGGTCGGCGCGGCGGCCGAGTCACGCCTGAGCGCCGCCCAGCATGCCGAGTTGGATTCTCACGCCGAAAAGTTGGTGCCCGGCCTCACGTCGGCGACCGCCTGGCCGGTGCTGCGCCAGCACCTCGCGTTGATCGCCGCCGCCGGAATCCACCCGCTCAAACGTCTCGACAAAGTGGTCGCCGCCGGCGGATTCGACAACGCCGCCGACCCCGCCGCCGTCATCGACTGGCGGCTGGACCCCACCGGAGCGCACTCCGGTGGCGCCGGCCCGCTGCCCTGGCTGCCCGCCATCCCCGAACGCCTGGCCGCCGACCCGCACTGGAGTACCTACCTGGCGGCCCGGGCGCAGCGAGTGGACGCCCTGGCCGAAGAAGTCCGCGCCACCAGCGCCCAATGGACCGCAGCGACCGCACCCCGGTGGGCCCGGCCCCTGGTCGACACCGATGCCGAGCTGGCCGCCGAGCTCGCGGTGTATCGCGCCGCGACCGCCGTCGATGACAACGACACCCGCATCGCCGGCCCCGAGCAATACCCCGCCCGCACCCGCGCCGCGCAGCGCCGCCTCGAACAACAAGCAGCCGAACTCATCGGCGCCGACACCACCACCAACCGCTACGACGACCTCATCGACTCCATCAACCCGCACATCCGGCAAGACCCCTACTGGCCACAGCTGGCCTCCCAACTGGCCTCGGCTTCGCGCACCGGAGTCAACATCACCCAACTGGTGGGCAAGGTCGCTGCGCAGCGCCCGCTGCCCGACGAACTGCCCGCCGCCGCCCTGTGGTGGCGACTGTGCGGCACCATGTCCCCGGCCGCCCTGGAAACCGCGAACGGGGGTTTGCGCCCGGACTGGCTACCCGATCTGCACACCGTGTTCGGCACCGAGATGGCCGAGACCATCGCCGCCGATCCCGCGTTCCCGGCGCTGGTGTCCGCGATCGGCAATGCCGACCCCGACCGGTGGAGCGCACTGGACCTACTGCACGTCGCCGCCGAGCACCTCTACGACGCCGACGCCCACCTGACCCATCATCTGCGCGGCGACGAGTACGCCCGCCTGCTCACCTACTCGATTGACCTGTTCACCACCGACGACCCCTACGACCACGACATCCCGCTGCCCGACACCGCACCCCTGACCGAGGAAGAACACGAAGAACTCGCCCACCAGCATCCCGATATCGACGGACCTCAGCATTGGCAGCACGACGCCCTCGATGACGTTTTGGCCGATCCCAACATGCTCGCCGCCGCTCTCGGCCTCCAAGACAGCGACCTTGCCGACGCCGCGGCCGCCGACGATCAGCTCCCACCACCCGAGCACGCCGACGACCTGTTCGATCCCGAATCGCATCTGGATTTCGACAGCCTGAGCACCGTCCGACCCAGCCCCGCCGCCGCACTGACCGCTCACCGCGCCGACGTGCACGCCCTGCGCGCCCGCTACGCCGAGGCCGACGCCGAGTTGCAAACCCTCACCGCCCAGGTGGTCGCCGGCAATGGCCCGCACGTGCTCGCCGCCGCCGATGAGCTCCGGCGTATGCGCGACGCCGCCGACGCCGACCGGCCCTTCCTCGCCCAGGTCGAAGCCGTGCTCGACCAGTGGCATGAGGCCGACACCACCTACACCGCGGCACTGGAGCTCATCGAGCACGCCCGCAACGAACTCGACGCCCTGCGCGCCGACCCAGACGCCGACCCTCTCGATGTCGCCTCGGCAGCCCAGCACCGGAACTTCCTGACCACCCACCACCTGCCCACGCACAGCCCCGCCGAACAGTTCCACCCGGCGTTCCAAGAAGCCACTGCCGCCCGCGCGCAGGCTGCCGGCGGCAGCGAGCACATCGTCACCCACGCCGACGCCGACGCCTTGCTGCGTCAGTGCCGCGCCGACGACGACAAGCTCGTCGCCCGCCACCGCGCCAACCGTGCCGCGCTACGCGAACAGTTGCACCGCACCGAACTCGCCGCCGCCCAAGCGTTCGCGCACGCCCAAACCAGCACCGCCGACCACATCACCGATCTCCTGCCGCGCATCGCCACCGAGCTGCGCGTCCTCAACATCGCCGGCCAACACGCCTTCCAAGACCGGCTGCCCATCCCGGCCGCCGACCCCGACATCGACACCAGCCGCCTGCAACGACTCACCGATATCCCCTTCGTGCTGACCGTCGCCCATGCCACCGACCGCGCGGCGCTGCTGCCGATGATGGGACACCTCGATCGCGCCGCTCACGATGCGGACCGCCCACTGATCTGGGCCGCCCCGCCCGCCGTCCTGGACAACCCCGACCTGTCCCCGATCAACCCCACGGTCATCGACGCCACCACCATCGACCTCACCGACAGTCAACCCGGAACAATCGTCGTCATCGACCGCGCCCAACACCTGCCCCCCGAGACGATCGCAGACCTCACCGAGAACGCGGCAGCCGCCAACGCGCGGATCATCCTGCTCGACACCGCCGCACAGACCTGGCCGCCCCCGCCCGCGGCGCCGCTGCTCAAACTGCTGCACACCGAGCTGCGCTGGTCGCCAGTGCTGACCGCCGCCACCGGCCGTATCAACCACTACGACGCCAGCCCCGACACCGACGCCGCCCTCACCCAAGCCGCCGGCCTGCACCCCGACCAACACACCCCCGCCATCGCCAACGCGCTGCAACGCCACCACAAAGCCACCCAACGCAACACCACCGCCCACGACTTGCACACCCGGATGTGGAACGCCGCACAACGCGGCGATGGACTCAGCCGAGACGTTTAGAGGAAACCGATTCTGAATGCGGGCTCATCGGTTCGCCCGCGGCGAAGTTCGCCCACGAAACCTACATGCGCAGCCACGCCCGCAGGGATGCTCGGGATTTATAGGTGGGTGAGGGCTATCGAGCCCCGGTGTGGACGGTCCAGTTCGTGCCGTCCCACCAGCGCCAGTAGCGCGGATCGCCGGGGTCGACGTACCACCCCGCTGGGGGAAGAACATCCGTAGCCAGCTCGGTCTCTACGG
>JACPVR010000036.1 GCA_016197405.1 Mycobacterium sp. | reverse complement strand
GTGGGACACTTGCACTGGAAGTGCCTTTCTTAACTGGCCTGATTGATGCGTAGAGAACACCAATCCTCCCAGCTCAAGGGGCACTTTCCTTATATCGACACCCACCTACACAGGCAATTCATCGGTGGATCGAGGCTTAGAGCCGCCACCAGGGTTCTGACGCCGGCGCCGTCACACCGGCATCGACCCGCTGGCCGGGACGCGGTACCGCTGCGCTGACGCCCTCCGCAGCCGCGGCCACCAGCATCCGCTCGACGGGTTCGGACCACGGATGCGGCGCCAGCCGGAACGTCGCCCAGTGGATCGGGACGAACAGTCCCTTCCCGGGGTCGGTGACGTCGAGGTGCGCACGCACCGCTTCCTCGGGGTTCATGTGGATATCCGGCCAGCTCGGGTGATATGCACCGACAGGCATCAGGGTCAGGTCGAACGGTCCGTGATCGGCACCGATGGTGGCGAAGCCGGCGGTGTAGCCGGTATCGCCACCGAAGAAGGCCCGGTGCCGCGGTCCGATGACCGCCCAGGACGACCACAAGGTGGTGTTGCGGGCCAAAAACCGCCCGGAGAAGTGCCGGGCCGGTGTGCACACGATGGACAGGTCGGCGATATGGCCGGTCTCGTTCCAATCCAGCTCGACGATCCGGTCTTCGGGGATACCCCAGCGGCGCAGGTGGGCTCCGACGCCGAGCGGCACGAAGAAACCACACCGCTGGGTCTGTGCCAACGCGGTGATGGTGTCGATGTCGAGGTGGTCGTAGTGATCGTGGCTGACGATGACGGCGTCGAGTGCGGGCAGTGCGTCCAGCCGGGTCGGGACGGGATGCATACGCTGCGGTCCGACGGTGTGCGACGGCGAGCAGCGATCACTGAACACCGGGTCGGCCAGCACTCGGTAGCCGTCGACCTCGATCAGCGCAGTGGAGTGACCCAACCAGCTGACCGCGATATCGGCGGCCGGTCCGGCCAGCTCGGGCGTGGCCACCGGGATGGTGCCCGACGGGCGACCCTCGTTGCGGCCCAGCAGCAGATCCCGGATCAACATCGTCTGCTCTTCGACGGTGAGGCTGACGGACGAGGACGGTTCCAGATTGTGGAAGACGCCGTCGTGGTAGTTGGGCGATCCTTGCGCGACGGGGGCGATATCGGCCGGTCCCGCCCCCAAGGCGGCCGGGGCACCGTGCAACGCTCGCAGCACCCAGCCGCCTGCCGCCAGCGTCGCAGTGCCGCCGGCGAACCGAACCGCCCGCCCCAGCATCAGGCCCCCTGGAAGTTGGGCGGTCGCTTCTCGATGCGGGCCACCTGTCCTTCGATGACGTCCTGGCTCCCCCACGCCTTGTCGAACCATTCCTTGTGCAGCGGCCACTGGTCCTCATAGGCCCCGTCGTCATTGAGGACGCGTTTGGAGTGCCGAACCGACAACGGCGCGAACCCGGCGATCTCGGCGGCCCAGGCCTGCGCATCGGCCAGCGTGCCGAGCCTGTTGGCCATACCGGTCTGCAGCGCGGTCTCGGCGGTCAGCCTCTCCGCGGCCAGCAGCATCCCCCGCGCCCGCCCGTATCCGACCAGCGAAGACAACCGCCGGATACTCCAGTTGTCCAGGGCCAGACCGTATTTGGCGATCGGGAACTGGAAGTAGGCGTCGGGCGCGACCACCCGCAGGTCGCAGATCATCGCAAGCTGCACTCCGGCACCGATGGCCGGGCCGTTGATGGCGGCGATCACCGGGACCGGCACCTTGTCGATCGCCAGGTTCAACGCGATGGCCTTGTCCGGGAAGTCGGCGGCGAAGACGTCACCGGAGAGGTCGGCGCCCGCGCAGAACACCGTGCCCTGACCGGTCAGCACGATGGCGCGGACATCCTGCTCGGCGGCATGCTCGATGGCTTCGCGCAACTGGTCGGCGAGCGCACTGTTGAGGGCATTGCGGCGCTCGGACCGCTGCAACTCGATGGTCATGACATGGCCGTCGCGGGTGATTCCGATCATGGGCCCACCCTAATGTCGGCTCGGCGGCGCGGCTGCGCGGGCTTTGCGCGACTAACCTCAGTCTGTGAGCCGGATCAGCGCCTTCGAGCTGCGCGATGCCGTACTGGACCCCGGATCCTTCGTCAGCTGGGACGCCCCGCCGGTCGGTGTCCCGATGTCGCGGGCCTACGCCGACGAGCTCGCCGCCGCCCGCGCCGCGACCGGTCTCGATGAGTCGGTGCTCACCGGTGAGGGCACGGTGTTCGGCCGCCGGGTCGCCGTGGTGGCCTGCGAGTTCGACTTTCTGGCCGGGTCGATCGGTGTCGCGGCCGCCGAGCGCATCACCGCCGCGATAGAACGTGCCACCGAGCAGCGGCTGCCCCTGTTGGCGTCGCCGAGTTCGGGGGGCACCCGGATGCAGGAAGGCACGGTCGCGTTCCTGCAGATGGTCAAGATCGCCGCCGCGGTCACCCTGCACAAGAAGGCGCATCTGCCCTACCTGGTCTATCTGCGGCATCCGACCACCGGCGGAGTTTTCGCGTCCTGGGGCTCGCTGGGACACATCACCGTCGCCGAGCCCGGCGCGCTGATCGGATTCCTGGGGCCGCGCGTCTATGAACAGCTCTACGGCGAACCCTTCCCGTCCGGTGTGCAGACCGCCGAGAATCTGCGCCGGCACGGTGTCATCGACGGCGTGGTGCCGGTGACAGGTTTGCGCGACACCCTGGACCGCGCATTGACGGTGGTGTCAGACCGTCCCAGCACCGCACCCGAGCCGCCGCCCACCGAACCGATACCTGAGGTCCCGGCATGGGACTCGGTACTGGCCTCGCGCCGGCCGGATCGCCCCGGAGTCGGCGACCTGCTCCGCCATGGTGCGTCGGACTGCCTGCTGCTGTCCGGTACCGGGCGCGGACAGTCCGACACCACGGTGCTGGCACTGGCCCGATTCGCCGGCCAGCCGGTCGTCATGCTGGGACAGCAGCGCGACGAGGCGGGTCTGGATCCGGCCGCGGCGCGGGGTCATCTCACCGGACCCGCTGCCCTGCGGGAGGCCCGCCGCGGTATGGCGTTGGCCGCCGGACTACAGCTGCCACTGGTGCTCGTCATCGACACGGCGGGACCTGCGCTGTCCGAGGAGGCCGAGGAGGGCGGCCTGGCCGGTGAGATCGCCCGCTGTCTGTCCGAACTGGTCACACTCGACGTTCCGACGGTGTCGGTGCTGCTCGGTCAGGGCAGCGGAGGCCCGGCGCTGGCGATGGTGCCCGCCGACCGCGTGCTGGCGGCATTACACGGTTGGCTGGCACCGCTGCCACCGGAAGGGGCCAGCGCGATCGTTTTCCGCGATACCGAACACGCGCCCGAACTTGCTGCAGCACAAGGGGTTCGGTCGGTGGATCTGCTGCGCCACGGGATCGTCGACACCATCGTCGCCGAGCACCCGGACGCCGCCGACGAGCCTGTCGAGTTCTGCCGGCGACTCGGGCAGGCGATCGGCGCCGCGGTGCACGCCCTTGCCGGTCAGCCCGATACCCAGCGCATGACGGGTCGGCTGGCGCGCTACCGGCAGATGGGCCTGCTGCTCTGAGCCGACTCACCCATGTTTGACCTGTCGGACGGTGCGGGCACCATGAGGGCATGACTGAGCCAAGAACGTATCCCCACGGCGTGCCGAGCTGGATAGACACCGTGGCTCACGACCTCGATGTGGCACGCCGCTTCTATGCCGGACTGTTCGACTGGACCTTTCAGGACGCCATTCCGGCCGAGGCGCCGGGCAATTATCTGATCGCCACTGTGGACGGCCAGGACGTCGCCGCCATCGGTTCTGCCGAGCCGGACGAGGAGATCAGCTGGCGCACCTATATCGCGGTCGACGACGCCGACGCGGCGGCCAAGGCCCTGGCGGCCGGCGGCGCAACGGTGACGATCGAACCCGTCGATGCCGGGCCGGGCGGTCGGATGGCGGGTATCCGGTCACCCCGTGGCGCGGATTTCCGGTTGTGGCAGGCCAGAAATCGCCCGGGCGCCCAACTGGTCAACGTCCCGGGCACCTGGAATTTCAGCGACCTGCAAACCTCGGAACCGCACCTGGCGCTCGACTTCTACTCGCAGGTGTTCGGCTGGGAGGTCGACGATATCGGCTTCGCGTCGATGATCCGGCGGCCGGGCTACGGCGATCATCTGGCCGCCACCGTCGACCCGGGTATCCGCGAGCGTCAATCGCAGGCGATGATCCCGCCGGGATTCGAGGACGCTGTCGCCTGGATCGGGCTGATAACCGAGGGACACCCCGACCACTGGCAGGTGACGTTCAGTGTGGCCGATCGTGACACCTCGGCCTCGGAGGCCGAAACCTTGGGCGGCACAATCGAATCCAGCGACGATTACGAGTGGAGCAAGACCGCGACGATCCGCGACCCGGAGGGTGCGGTATTCGTGCTGAGCGAGTTCACGCCGCCCAAGGGCTAACGCGCCGGCGCGATCAGCCGGCCACGCCCACCGAACGGGGCACCCCGGCGGCATGCATCGGCATCCCGATGGCGCGGGCATCGGCGGTGGCGGCATACACATAGCGGTCCGGCCTGACCACCACGAACTTGACGCCGTGCGCGGTCATCGCGTTCCACAGCTGGCCCGTGGGATCGCCGAGTTCGTCACCGGTGACGACGGAGGTGCCGGGCCGAATGGTCAGGAATCGCGCGCCGTAGCGTTCCCAGGCTTCGGCCACAGCCGCGGGTAGCGCGGTTCGCGGATCTTCGTCCAGACCGAGGATGGCCCACCCGGGTCCCAGCGCGTCGTCGATATGGGTGATGCGGGTTCCCGGCGAGGCGACCCGCGCCGGCGGGACCAGATATCCGACGAGTGCGCTACGCCGGACCGCAGGCAGGCATCCCGGACCCAGCGGCGTCGGCGCGCCGAAACGTCGGACAATCGCGCCCCTGATCGCAGGCACCTTCGAGAAGGTGCCGAGCACCGTGTCACGCAGCTTTGCGACCGTGCGGTTGGAGGTCATGACGATGCGCCCGAATGTGACGGCGCGTCGGGTCATGGCGTCATGGTGGGGTTCGCGTTCACTCTGGTAACTGTCCAACAGCCGGTCCTTGGCTCGACCGCGGATGACCGACTCGAGCTTCCACACGACGTTCGCGGCGTCACGGAAGGCTCCCGATATGCCCTGGCCGGCGAACGGAGGCATGACATGAGCGGCGTCGCCCAGCAGGAGGACCCGTCCCACCCGCCATTTCTCTGCCTTGCGGACGTGGAAGGTGTAGGACCAGGTGCGCGCGATATCGACATCGTCGGGAGTGACACCTTCGGCGGCGAGCATCTTCCACACGTTGTCCTCGGCGAGCATTGTTTCGGCATCCTCGCCCGGGTTGAGCCGCCACTCCCAGCGGTAGTACCCGCCCGGGCACGGGCATCGCACGCCCGGCCGGTCCGGTGAACACACGAAGTCGAAATGCGGGTCGCGATGCAGGGGGCGTTTGACGAGCGCCTGGACGTCCATCCATTGCTCCGAGTACGACGTACCCGCGAACGCGATACCCAATTGTTTTCGCAGAGAGCTACTTCCGCCATCGCATGCCAGGACGTAGCGGGCGCGGACCTCGTTTGAGTCACCGTCGTCGTTGCGCAGTCGAAGCGTCACACCGTCGGCGTCCTGTTCGACGAACTCGGCATTCCAGCCGGTGCGGACCTCGACGCCGGCATAACGCTTCAAACCGTCGCGTAGCGCATGTTCCAGGGCCGGCTGATGAAAGAAGTTAGCCAGCGAGTATCCGGTGTACGCGGTCGGTTCGGCGGGAGTGGCCATGAACGGCTTGCCGTTCAGTCCGATGAATCTGGCGGTGATCCCCAGGTGCATATGGGCGGTGACCTCGTCGTAGAGCCCGAGTCCGTGGATGACGCGCAACGCCTCGTCATCGAGGGCGATTGCCCGCTGACGCTCGAATATTGCGAGGTCACGCTCGACGACGAGGGTGCGTAGCCCGAATGCGCCTGCGGCGTTGGCCGCGGCCGCCCCGGACGGACCGAACCCGACGATGGCGACGTCGTACTGAGGCGATTCACGCGACATGCCCAGCCCCTCCTTCCGCGCGATGTATGTGACATAGCGCGTTCCCTACCCAAACTGAGGAAATCGTCACATACGACTCCCACGTCAGTCAATCAAACCGAACCTTCCCCTCCGCCTTGACTGACTATCGCATCGCATGTGACGATTTCGTCAATCACGGCGGCCGAAACGCGATCAGCACGGTGCCACTCGAAAGCTCCGGAGACGAACGTGAATCGAAACTTGAACGGAACAGACAGCGACGCAACGCTGTGGCCGAGCTACACCGGTCCTGGTGATCTTGCCGAAATCGAGGCGATACCACTGGAAATGCGTGGACTGCCCGACTCCACATACGCGCTGCTTCAACGGGCCGCCGCGCGCTGGCCCGAACGCACCGCGTTCCAAGTCCTTGCCGACGCCGAGCACTGGGAGCAGCCCGTTTCGGTCAGTTTCGGTGAACTGCTCACCGATGTCCACCGGATCGCCAACGCACTGCGGCATCTGGGCGTGCGCCGCCAGGACGCCGTGGCACTGATCGCACCCAACTGCGCGGAACTCGTCCCCGCCACCCTGGCAGCCCAACTCGCCGGCGTCGCCGCGCCCATCAACAGCGCACTGTCCCTGGAGCACATCACCGAACTACTACGCCGATCCGGTGCGCGTGTCCTCATCGCCGCCAGCGCGGAACTGGACCCCGCAGCTTTCGATATCGCCCGCCACCTCGCCCGCACCGACGCCGTCGACGCCGTGTTG
>JACPVR010000032.1 GCA_016197405.1 Mycobacterium sp. | reverse complement strand
GGAAGTGCCTTTCTTAACTGGCCTGATTGATGCGTAGAGAACACCAATCCTCCCAGCTCAAGGGGCACTTTCCTTATATCGACACCCACCTACACAGGCAATTCATCGGTGGATCGAGGTTTAGGAACTCCTTTCGTGACAGCTCAACCACCACGTCACCTGGGAAGGCTGGATCGTCGGAGAGGGAATTTCCGCCGACAGAGACCGCCACAGTGACTGGTTTGACGTCCGGTCGAGTCGCGCTGATCTTCGCGCACGCCTCGTCCATCTGCCGTTGGAGTTCTGGTGGAATCGCGGGCGGAGCAGGCTTGACCACGCGGAACCGTACGTCCACTGATGCGGCAGAGCTTGCATCATCGAGCAAGTTCTCCAGCAGGATCGGCCTCAGCAAGCCTGCGACCTTGATCAGGTCGTACTCGCTGGGATTGCTCTGCAGCTTTTGGGCGATGTCGATGAGCGTCTCAACGAAAAGTTGCTCAATCTTCACGGAGTCCTCCAACGGACGGTGCGGGTACATGTCCTCGCGGGTAATGACAAGTCTGTCATTTGTCGATTGCGGCGTAAACCGATTTTGGCTTGCCGTGCGACGGCGCGACGATGCTGCCAATTGCGTGTAAGTTGCATGGCACTCGGATAGCCCAGCTAGGCACAGTCTCTGACCCGCAACGACCGTGGTGAGGCAATACTGGAGCCAACGGAGACCCGTTCTTCCGGGGAATTCCCAGCGACGCACTGGCCGAAGCTCTCAGAGAGATGGAGTTGGCTCACCTCATCCGGTTGGACGACCCGGTCAAAACCCCAGCCGGCGAGCCCGACAGTTTGTGACTCTTGGGACACTTCTCGCAAAGGTTTGCGGAGAAGTAGGTTAGAGGGCTCGGATATCTACTTGTATTCCTTGGATTTCGAGATCGTGAGTTATTCTGTCCAAAGTTGCCGTGTCAATAGGCTCCACGTTCGTAAGCGTTATGCGATACCGATAATTATCGCCATCCGGTGTGCTCACGACCTCGGCCTTGAAGTGTGGATAGTGAATTCGAATGCGATCTCGGATAGTTTCGAGTTGTCGGAATTTGAATGTTGGATCTGAGAAAACATGATCGGAGTCCCCCGCAACAATGTATCTTCGTGGCCGCCTCATCATTTCTGACATAAGCGTCTCCTAACAGCTCAACCTAGACTGCACCTAGCTCATCATGCCATGTGCGTCGCAAGATGTTTGCATCTGTATCCGTCGGAGGCGGGTCGACGTACGATCGACGCGACCGAGACATCTAAGTCAGGAGCGCCGTGATGACCCTTGCCTACGGCCAGCATTTGGTTGCATTCTTCGACATCCTTGGATTCTCTGAGCTCGTGAGCCGAGACGTACCTGATGACGAAGCGCAGAAGACGATCGAGATGTTTGACGCGGCGCTGCTCGGTCTCCGGTCGCGGTTCGCCGAGCGGTGGAGCTGGGAGACTGGCGAATTCGCAGTAAAAATGTTCTCGGACTGTATCTGCGTTTCAGTGGCTGCCGACCCCATCAATATTGATGCGTTCTTCCAGCAGATCGCATACCTGCAGTCATGGATGTGCCTCCAGGCAGGCATCGCCTTGCGTGGAGCTGTCACTGTCGGCCGGCATTACATAAACGACCAAATGATCTTTAGTGAGGCGTTGGTAGAGGCATACAAATTGGAACAGAATAAGACGACTCCGCCCTGCGTTGTTGTCTCAGACCGCCTGCGTGGATACATTATTGACAATTATAAAAATTCCGACATCCAGCATATAAATGCAGCCCATTTCCAGCATGGATATGTTATGAAAGATGATCAGAGCGGCCGCCTCTTTCTCGATTATCTCAACTTTATGCCGGCCTCAGATGACAATGGGCAGAAGATCCGCGCACACAGAGCGTGGATAATCAAGAACCTGGCTACCTACGAAAAAGTCCCTAGCGTTGTGGTGAAGTACGAGTGGCTGCGGGATTACCACAACAGCTGGTGCAATATTTTTGAAAGCCACCGCGATGATCTGTCTGAGCTGCTGATTGACGTACCTAATCGGCGGTTTAGCTTCCGCACTTATATCGGCCTCCATGAGTAGGAACAGACTTCGGTAGCCATCAGCTTTTCGTGGGTCTGGTTTACACACCAGCGGTCGGCTCTTCGATACCCTCCGCGCCCGTGAAGATCATTGCAGGTAAGCGGCGGTAATCAGCGACCGTCGCGAACCGCGTCGGGTGCCGGTCAGGGGCCAGTGTCTCAAGAGTGTCCGAAGGGGTAGTCAGTCCCGGCCGAACGTCACTGGATTGTCGCTGGCTCGTCGGTCCCCCCGCCTCCGGTGCCTGGGAAGGCAAAGTCGCTGAAGTCTGCGGTTCGATTGGGCTGAATCGCGTACCGGAACTCGACGACCGATTCGCGGTTCAGCGCTTGACGCAAATAGACCTTGTCGATGTAAACCAGTGCCCAGAACCCGTTCTGGTTGTGCAGCACAAGCGCATCGCCAGGCTGAGCGTGGGCAGTGCGGCTGCTGGTGTCGAACTGGGATACATCTGTCAAAAGTTCGGTGCGCTGCTGCACCCTGTTGATGACGGCGATGTTGGCTATGTCGCCCGGATCCCGGTATGCGCGGACGCCCGGTCCAAATGCATCGATGTCGAGTGTGAACACCGACGTCTCGCTGCCGATCTTGTAGTGGCCGCTGTTCTGGGAGAAC
This sequence comes from Mycobacterium sp., assembly GCA_016197405.1. Taxonomy (GTDB): domain Bacteria; phylum Actinomycetota; class Actinomycetes; order Mycobacteriales; family Mycobacteriaceae; genus Mycobacterium. The sequence continues at coordinate 79,825 of JACPVR010000032.1, read as the reverse complement.
ACGAATTCCACGTCGCCGCTAAACGCGGGGCTGTGCCACCGACTTGACGAGTTCCTGATGGCGAGACGTGCCTCGATTTCGGTACGGCCCTCGAACGGATTCGGCCCGATCGGCGGAGCGGCATCGACAGCCACGCCGTGGATGACGCGTAGGAGCCGCTCATACGCGGCCTCATGCGTGGCGGCATCACGGAAGTCTTGCCAGAGCCGTCCACTAAGAAAAGCAGGCAACTCCGCGTCGGGGTTGTTCCTGATGAGGGGTATGACGGCGTCGGAATCCAATTGGGCGTAGAGCCGGGCTGACAGCATCTGCGCTTCGACCCCTGCCCCGCCACTACGGTCATTGCACTTCCTGCTATACGTCTCAGATACGACGGCGATCACGCGGTACGCGTCATCGGCGGCGCGTTCCATGAAGTGCGTCAGGTTGCCACCCAGGGCGACGTCCCAACGATCGAGGCAGACGTCAACCCCGTTCCCGCGCAATCTATATGCGAGTTGCAGCACCCAATCCCTGTGCTCGTCATCGTCGTGCGAATAGGACATAAAGACACGTGGTGGACTGGGCACACTCATATTCTGCAACCTGGCAGCGACACGCCCGCCTAGCACTCCGCTTGTCGCCTTGCCCGAATAGCGATGCGCTCGCCGGCCGCAGTCTTCGGCCTTGGCGTCTGCGTAAATCGACAGCAGCACCTTGGGTCGTGGCCGAGCCATGCTGCGACTTCGGAGATCGCGGTCGAGGGCTTCGCCGCCCACACGAGACCTACCACGAGTGGTCAAGGCGCGCTACGCCGAACCTAGGAGACCGCACGCGATCGAGGTGACCACCTAGCCGCTTAACGGCAGCTACGGCTGCGAGAGCTGCGACGGTGGGTGGCCGACCTTCACCCCGCGTGGCTGGATAGGCATTCCGGCACTCAGTCCCAGCGGAACAGCTGGCGGTAGAGCGCTTCGGTCGGATGCGGTTCGGGCGGTCTGAAACCCGTGTCGTTGACACTGCCGAGCAGCTTGGCGGCGTTGGGGGCGTCGACCGGTTTGTTGCACATGATCAGGTATGTGAACAGGTCGACGTACTCCAGGCTGGCGGAGAACAGCTCGACGGCGGCGGTGGCGATCTCCGCTACGGTTGTCGGCTGACCAAAGATGGTCGGTGACTGGCCTTGCCAGACCCCAAGACGGTCGACCAGCTCCTGGGTAAGTTCGACGTCGGTCTGACCGAGGTCGATCGCGATCGTCTGGCTGTTGCCGTAGGTCCGGTTGGTGAACGACCCGGTGGGCAGGACGGCATCGTGGATGCGGTTGCGCAGCTGGGAGCACGTGAAGGCGAACCGCTGCAACTCATGCAGCCGGGTGAGCTGCAGTGCGCCGGGATAGTTGGTGTCCACGTAGTCATCGAGCGTCTTGGACGAGTGCAGCGACTTGCGGACATCCCTGCCCGTGGTCGGGTCGAGCCAGCGCACGAAGGCGCGCCCGTACCCGTCGAACACCGCCATCAGGTAGAGCAACTCGCGGTCGAATGCTTCGCTGACGAACTCGATAGTGTCCGTCGATGGCGCGGCGTCGCGTCCGTTGGTTCGGCTCAGTGCCGCGATTACCTCATCGAGCGCCCGAGCTGCCCGTCGGATGCGTATTTGTATGGTGTCGATCTCGGCGAGCGCTTGGGCGTCGCCGATGAGCCCGCCGGTGACCATGCGGAAGGCGTCGAACCACGAGAGCAGGCTGGACAGTCCTATGTCGTAGACCTTGGTGAGTGACGGTGGTTCGATCTTCTCGGTGACATTGCCAAAGGTTGCGCTGTAACGATATTCAGCAACGGTTCGGTTTCCGGTCATCCGCAAGTAGTGGCCGAACACCGGGTGAAGGTCATCGGGCGTCACCGTGGTGACGATGTCGTTGTCCCCTACGTCGGCTCGCCCCACGGATGGGGCGAGCGACACGATGACGTCGGTCCCCAGCCCGAAGCCGGTGGCGGCGAGCACGGCCGCGCGCACCCGGTCCTCGACCGTCAGGTCGGTCGTCGGCGCGTCATGGGCGTCGATCTCGGAGTAGATGTCGAAGGTGCGGCACTTGCGATAACCTCGTCGCTCCTCGCCGCGCATCTTAGAGACGCCAAATTCGATCGCGTCCATGAACCGGCCCGCACTCGCCCGGTCGGTGAGGTCGATGACGTAGTGCTCCTCGACCTCGCACGCTTGCATCCATGCCTCGGCCAGACCGGCATCGTCGTCGCAGAACATCAGCAGCGTGGGCGTAACCACATCGCGGCGCAGGACATGCACCAGGTCTGGGTAGTCGGTGGGCTGCGGGCCTAGGGTGGCTAGATCCAGCCCTACCACAAGAGGCCTGTTCGCGGGGGTGACCGGGAATAGCTGCGGGTGCTCCTTGGCCACGGCGCGCGCGTAGCGGAGGAACTTTGAATGGGGGCCGTCCGAGGGGATGACTAGAGGCGTCTGGGCAGTGGCGTTGTTCGTGGCCATGAACCGATTGTGGCGCGAGCCTCCGACACCTCCCGGCGTGTCGGTCGGCATCTCCTCTGGCGCGTGTCGGACACCGGTTCGTTGGTGTCCCAAGATGTACTGCACGGCCCGCGGCCCGCGGCCCGACGGATTTACAGTCCGGGAGAGCGTTGGCGAGCGGTTCAGGTACGCGGAAAGTCCCGGCAAAGGCACTACCTCTTAATCCGCGGGTCTGGTTTCTAGACGTCGATTACGGCCGAAGTATGTGCGGACGGGGGCAGGATTTGGGAATACACGGCAATACAAATCCTGCGGAAATAAGCCACCCTGGCCACCCCGCGCTAGTTGTGATTGGGCCAGCAGCATGGCTCCAGATGTGCGGGTTGAGCCCAAATAAGAAGCGGTCGGAAGCGATAAGAACGGCAGATTTGAAACCACTCGAGTGCGCCTGCCGCCTCGCGGACGGCGAGTGCGCTGAGTCCAATTCCCACGGAAAATCGCCGCAGATAACGCCTCTGCGCCGACTTACAGTTGAATTACCCGACCTGGGGTGGATCGAGAAGGAAGTGACCGCCATGGATGAGAACCCCGACGACAAGTGGCTTACCCGCCAAGACCTCGCCGATCGGTACGGATTGCCAGTCAAGACCCCAGCCGAGTGGGCGTCGAAGGGGACTGGTCCGCGGTATGCCAAGTTCGGGCGCCACGTCCGATACCTGCTCAGCGACGTAATTGACTGGGAAAGAAAGCAATTCGCCGAGGGCAAGCGCGACTCGGCCTGAGTATCATGGGTCGATGATCGCGGTTTTGAAGTTCAAGCGGTCGCCGCAACGCTCGCGAGGACCGGAGTAACCCGTGGCGGGCCGGCCATCGTTGCGGATCGGCCAGCACGGCAACATCACCCGCAAGCATCTTGGCGGTGGGATTTGGTTGGCGCAGTGCCGCTTTCGTGACACCGACGGCGTCACGCGCAAGGTTCAACGGCTTGGACCGCCCGATGAGTATGACAAGTACGGCAAGCTCGCCGCCGATGCGTTGATTGAAGCTCTCGCTGACCGTCGGCCACCCTCGGGGCCGGACTCGATCACCCTCGAAACGTTGGTTATGACGTTGGTGGACCAACACATCGAACAGCTAACCGAAGACGGTCGCTCGCCCCGCACCCTCGACACCTACCGCTACACCGCGACGAAGCTGTCCAAGTTCATGGCAGGCGTAAAAGTGGGGGAGGCGTCGGCCGCCAGACTGGACGCGGCCCTGCGGTCGATGCGTACCGCTCACGGGGCCGTCATGGCTCGCCAATCGAGGACCCTGCTGCGCGGAGCGCTCCAACTGGCAATCCTCAACAACGTCCTTGGTGCCAACCCCGTGCGCGACGTCCAAGCGATCAAGTCCAAGGAACAGCCCAAGGGTGCCCAGGAGCTCACCGCGGACCAACTGCGCGACCTGCTGACCAAGCTGAGCGCCTCCGAGACGTGCCGTCAACGCGACCTGACCGACCCGATCACCCTCTTGATCGCCACCGGTTTCCGCCACTCCGAACTGCTGGCGCTTCAGTGGACCGACTTCGACGCAGGCGCCGGGACGATCTCGGTCACCGGCAAGGTCATCCAAGAGAGGGCCAAGGGCCTAGTCCGGGTCGACGAGACTAAGACCGCAGCGGGCCGACGAGTGATCCCACTACCTACATTCGCGATCGCCGCCCTCAACGAACGTCGGAAACTGCCGTACCTCGGACAGCAGTCCGTCATCTTCCCGTCCACTAACGGAATGCCCCGCGACCCCGACAACTTCGCTGGGCAGTGGCGCAGAATCCGCGACGAATTGGGCGTCCCGGACGTCAGCTCGCACAGCTTCCGCAAGACGGTGGCGACGCTCATCGACGACGCGGGACTGTCCGCTCGCATCGGCGCCGACCACCTCGGGCACGCCAAGGTGTCGATGACGCAGGACCGCTACATGAGCCGCGGCAGGGTCCACGGTCAGGTGGCTGAACTGCTCAACGAGGCCGTCACCGGCATCTCAGGTCCGCCATCAACCACGAATGAACGTCGACTGACGCTATTCAGGAGGGATAGCAATACCCTCCGACCAGCGCCCCCGGCAGGAATCGAACCTGCGACCTAGGGATTAGAAGGCCCTTGCTCTATCCGACTGAGCTACGGAGGCAACGCGCAGGTCAGTGTATCCAACGCGGTGCGAGGTCACCGAAGCCGCGGCGCGCGGAGAACAGAAGCTTTTGACGCGGCCACAAATTGGCTACTGTGTGATGTGCACCATAGGCCGACTTACGGTCGCTGGGACCGCGACGGGCAACGCTGCCCACGCCTGAAATGCGAGGTTGCATAGCAATGAGCACAGGGATGAGCGTGACCGCGCGTTGTGCGTGGGCCGGCGAGCATGCCTGGCGCATGGCCACCGATCCGCAGGAAACGCTGCGCGCCGCCTCCATCCTGCTGCGCGGGTGCCCGTCGCTGATCGGCTGGCTCGCCGGCTGGGCCACCACCGAGTTCCCGCTGCACGTGCTCGCGGGTCACGCGCTCACCGCCGTCAACGCCCCGCCGGTCAACCATCTGACCAGCGGTTTGGCGGCTCAACGGGCCGATCGGGTGCTGCGCGAATCGCTCACCGAGACATTCGGCGATGATTACGCCGAGCAGGTTCACCACCCGGTCGACGACCTACCGGGCCGCAGGCACAGCGTCGCGGCATTGTGGCAGGCCACCCAACACAGCCGTCGGTTCTCCGCGACGACGACCGACATCCCGTACGGACCGCGCGGACGCGACCACCTACTGGACATCTGGCGGCTGCCCGGCGTGACACCCGAGCATCGTGCGCCGGTTTTGCTGCAGGTCCCCGGAGGGGCCTGGGCGATCAGCGATAAACGCGGTCAGGGGGTGCCCCTGTTGAGCCGGATGACCGCACTCGGCTGGATCTGCGTGCGGATCAACTACAGCCGCGTCCCGTCGAGCCCGTGGCCGGCGCACGTCGTCGACATCAAGCGCGCCATCGCCTGGATCCGCGAGAACATCGCCGACTACGGCGGAGATCCGGACTTCATCGCCATCACCGGCGGGTCCGCCGGCGCCCACGTCGGAGCCCTGGCGGCGCTGACGGCCAACGACCCACAGCTGCAGCCCGGGTTCGAGGACGCCGACACCTCGGTGGCCGCCGCCGTGCCCTACTACGGTGCCTACGACCTGACCGATCCCGCGCGGATGCACCCGCTGATGCTGCCGTTCCTGGAACGATTCCTGATGCGCACCTCGCTGGACAAGGACCCGTCGCTGTTCGCGGCGGCCTCGCCGATATCGCACGTGAGCGCCGACGCGCCGCCGTTCTTCGTGCTGCACGGACGCAACGACGCCGTCATCCCGCGGGTTCAGGCACAGGTGTTCGTCGAGGCCCTGCGTGCCAGCGGCGCCGACACCGTTTCCTACGCCGAACTGCCCAACGCCCACCACGCATTCGACACCCTGGCGACCGTGCGATCGCAACTGGCGGCCGACGCGGTCGCCGACTTCCTCGGCATCACCTACGGCCGCCATCAACTGGCCGGTGAGCGGCTGGGGCGGCGCGCCACAGCCGCGGTCTGATAACGGACGAACCTTCCACACCTGTCAATTCCCCGGCATGCCATACGCTTTGGTGAGCAGGCGATTTCCCCGTGATCTGACGCCACGCGATCCGGACAATCAGCTGCCGTGCTCGCTCCCGTCGGACTAGCGTGGTGCTCGCAAAAGATCCGCACGGGAGGTTGAGTGACCAGCGAAACCGGTACCCGGCTGCCTGACGAGTTGGGGGCGGTCGACCAGTTGCTGCATCGCGGCGAGGCGAACCCGCGAACCCGTTCGGGAATCATGGCGCTGGAACTGTTGGACGCGACCCCGGACTGGGAGCGCTATCGCACCAACTACGAGTACGCCTCGCGCAAGATCCGGCGGCTGCGGCAGAAGGTCGTCATGCCGACACTGCCGACCGCCGCGCCGCGCTGGGTGGTCGACCCGGACTTCAACCTGGATTTCCACGTGCGGCGGGTACGGGTGCCCGAACCGGGAACCATGCGCGATGTGTTCGACCTGGCCGAAGTGATGCTGCAGTCACCGCTCGACATCTCCCGCCCGCTGTGGAGCGCGACGCTCATCGAAGGTCTCGCCGACGGGCGGGCCGCTCAATTGCTGCACCTGAGCCATGCCGTCACCGACGGGGTCGGTGGCGTCGAGATGTTCGCCGAAATCTATGACCTGGAACGCGATCCGGAGCAGCAGCCCGCCCCGCCGTTGCCGATACCGGAGACGCTGTCGTCCAACGATCTGATGCGCCTGGGTCTGAACGCATTGCCCGGCGCCATCGCCGGCGGGGTGCGTGGAGCCTTGAACAACGCCGTCGGACTGGTCGGGCGGGTGGTCAGCGCGCCCGGATCGGCATTGACCGGCGTTGTCGACTACGCCACCTCCGGTGCCCGGGTGGTCCGCCAGGCCGCCGAACCGTCGCCGCTGCTGAGCATGCGTAGCCTGGCCAGCCGCAGCGAGGCCATCGATATCAAACTCACCGACCTGCACAAAGCCGCCAAGGCTGCCAGCGGGTCCATCAACGACGCCTACCTGGCCGGGTTGTGTGGGGCGCTGCGCCGCTATCACGAAGCGCTCGGGGTGCCCATCGCGACGCTGCCGATGGCCGTACCGGTCAACCTGCGCGCCGATTCCGACCCGGCCGGTGGTAACCGTTTCGCCGGGGTGAACCTGGCGGCGCCGATAGGCACCGCGGACCCGGCGACGCGGATCCGCAAGATCCGTTCGCAGATGACGGCGCGTCGCGACGAGGCCGCCATCGACATCCTCGGTTCGCTCGCCCCGATCCTGTCTTTCCTGCCCGATGCCGCGCTGGAGGCGATGACGGGTTCGGTGGTGGTCTCCGACGTGCAGGCCAGCAATGTGCCGGTTTTCCAGGCCGACACCTTCATATCGGGGGCGAAAGTGTTACGGCAGTACGGCCTTGGGCCGTTGCCGGGCGTTGCCATGATGGTGGTGCTGGTATCGCGCAGCGGCTACTGCACCGTCACCGCCCGCTACGACAGGGCATCCATCACCGACGAGGTGCTCTTCGCGCAGTGCCTGCGTGCTGGTTTCGACGAAGTGCTGGCACTGGCCGGCGGCGACCCACCACCGCGTTCGGTACCGGCATCGTTTACCGATACCGGTAGCACCGGAGCTGACCCTGCGACCACGGAAACGGGCCTATGAGCACCCCCAGCGAAATGCGACTGCCAGGATCGGTCGCCGAGGTCATGGCCAGCCCGGAGGGCAGTCACATCGGGGCGTTCTTCGACCTCGACGGCACCCTGGTGGCCGGGTTCACCGGCGTCATCCTCACCCAGGAGCAGTTCCTGAGCCGGCAGATGGGTATCGGCGACTTCATCGGCATGATCCAGGCCGGGCTCAACCACCAACTGGGGCGCTCGGAATTCGAGGATCTGATCCACGCCGCGTCGGGCGCGATGCGCGGTCGTTCGCTGTCCGATCTCGACGAGATGGGGGAGCGGCTGTTCCGGCAGAAGATCGAATCGCGGATCTACCCCGAGATGCGGGAACTGGTGCGCGCGCACATGGATCGCGGTCACACCGTGTGCCTGAGCTCGTCTGCGTTGACCATCCAGGTGGAGCCGGTCGCGCGTTTCCTCGGTATCGACAACACCTTGACCAACCGTTTCGAGCTCGACGACGACGGCATGCTCACCGGCAAGGTGCTCAAACCGATCCTGTGGGGACCGGGCAAGGCCAACGCGGTGCAGCGGTTCGCCTCCGAACGCGATATCGACCTCAAGCAGAGCTACTTCTACGCCGACGGCGACGAGGACGTCGCGCTGATGTACCTCGTCGGAAATCCGCGGCCCACCAACCCCGAGGGCAAGATGGCCGCCGTGGCCAAACAGCGCGGCTGGCCGGTCACCCGGTTCAGCAGCCGCGGCGGTCCCGGCCTGACCGGAACGCTGCGCACCCTGGCCGGCGTGGGGTCGATGGTGCCGATCGCCGCGGGTGCCGTCGGGTGGGGGCTGTTGACCCGCAGCAGGCGTCGCGGAGTCAACTTCTTCACCGGCAACTGGGGACCCACGTTGCTGGCCGCCAGCGGTGTCAACCTCAACGTGCTGGGCAAGGAGAATCTGACAGCGCAACGGCCTGCGGTGTTCATCTTCAACCACCGCAACAACATCGACCCGGTGATCACCAGTGCGCTGGTGCGCGACAACTTCACCGGCGTCGGCAAGAAGGAGCTCGAAAGCGATCCGTTCGTCGGCACGCTCGGCAAGCTGATGGACGCGGTGTTCATCGACCGCGACGACAGCAAGGCGGCGGTGGAGAGCCTGCACAAGGTGGAAGAGCTTGCCAAGAAGGGCATTTCGGTGGTGATAGCGCCAGAAGGGACCCGGCTCGACACCACCGAGGTGGGCCCGTTCAAGAAGGGCCCGTTCCGCATCGCCATGACGGCGGGCATCCCGATCGTGCCGGTCGTGATCCGCAACGCGCAGGTCATCGCCTCCAGGGATTCGTCGACCATCCATCCTGGGACCGTGGATGTGGCTGTGTTCCCGCCGATTCCGACCGACGAGTGGACCGTTGACGATCTGGGTGAACGCATCGCGGGAATCCGCCAGCTGTATCTGGACACCTTGAAGAACTGGCCCGTCGACGAGCTGCCCGACACCGCGCCCTATGTGAAGCCGCCGGCCAAGAAAGCGCCCGCCAAGAAGACGCCCGCCAAGAAGGCCGCCGCGAAGAAAGCGCCCGCCAAGAAGGCCGCCGCCAAGAAAGCGCCGGTGAAGAAGGCCGCCGCAAAGAAGACAGCGGTGAACAAGGCCGACACCAACGGTGCCGCGACCGACCCGGCCCGTCAGACCCCGCGAGGACGGCAATGACCGGACGGACCGACGACCTGCCCGCGGTCGCCATCAGCGGCGACGCGTTGGTCCTCGCGTCGGTGTCGTCGCCGGCCGAACTGGATCTGCTCAACGACTGGGTGATCCGGCAGCGCCGCGAACATCCCGACGCCGATATCGAAGTCCTGCAACTGCCCGGCGCCGAACCGCCCGCCGGCGTGGTCGCCCAGCTGGTCGAACAGCTCGAGACCGGTGACGACCGGCTGGTGTTCCCGGTCCGCGTTTTCTGGGTGCCCGGCGGCCTGCCCACCCGGGTCAAGGTCGTCGGCCTGATATCGGGTCGCGAAACCTACCGCCCTCCCGAGCTGATCCAGCGACGGATCCTGCGGAAGGATCCGTCGCGGGCCCGCGTCGTGGCCGGTGAACCCGCCAAGATCTCCGAGCTTCGTCAACAGTGGCAGGAACACACCACCGGCGAAAGCCCAAGGGACTTCGCCCGATTCGTGCTCCGCCGGGCCAGCCTGGCGATCGAACGCATCGAACTGCGGTTGCTCGGCCCGGAATACAAATCGCCACGGCTGATCACCGACGAGCTGATGGCGTCGTCGCGGTTCATCGAAGGCCTGCAGAAGATCCCCGGCGCCACCCCGGAAACCGCCGAGGCCATGCTCGACGAACTGGCGACCGGGTGGAGCCGCTTCTCGGTCGACCTCATGCCCAACCTGGGCCGGGCCCTCTTCAGCCGGGGATTCGACCCGCACATCGACTACGACTCCATCGAGATCGAGTCGATGCGGCATTCACTGGAGACCCACCCGGCAGTGCTGTTGTTCAGCCACCGCTCCTACCTCGACGGTGCGATCGTCCCGGTGGCGATGCAGGAGAACAAGCTGCCGCCGGTGCACACCTTCGCCGGCATCAACCTGTCCTTCGGTTTCATGGGTCCGCTGATGCGCCGCTCCGGCGTCATCTTCATCCGCCGCAAGCTCGACGACCCGCTGTACAAGTACGTGCTGCGGCAGTTCGTCGGCTACATCGTCCAGAAACGCTTCAACCTCAGCTGGTCGATCGAGGGCACCCGCTCGCGGACCGGAAAGATGTTGCCGCCCAAGCTCGGTCTGCTCAGCTACGTCGCTGACGCCTACCTCGACGGCCGCAGTGAGGACATCCTGTTGCAGCCGGTGTCGATCAGCTTCGACCAACTGCACGAAACCCGCGAATACGCGGCCTATGCGCGCGGCGGCCAGAAGACACCCGAGGGTGCCAAGTGGTTGTACAAATTCATCAAAGCCCAGGGTGAACGCAACTTCGGCAAGATCTACGTCCGCTTCCCCGAAGCGGTCTCGATGCGCCAGTATCTCGGGTCGCCACACGGGGAGATGTCGGAGAACCCCGACGCCAAACGCCTAGCGCTGCAGAAGATGGCGTTCGAAGTGGCCTGGCGCATCCTGCAGGCCACCCCGATCAACGCCACCGGTCTGGTGTCGGCGCTGCTGCTGGTCACCAACGGTGCCGCAATGACACTGGGCCAAGTGCACCACACCGTTCAGGACTCGTTGGATTACCTTGAGCGCCAGCAGATGCCGATGACCGACAGCCTGCTGCGGTTGCGGACCGAAGAAGGGGTCCGTTCGGCGCTCGACGCCCTGTCGGGCGGGCATCCGGTGACCCGGATCGACGGCGGCCGGCAACCCGTCTGGCGCATCGCCCCGGAAAACGAACACGAGGCGGCGTTCTACCGCAACACCCTCATCCACGCGTTCCTGGAGACCTCGATCGTCGAACTGGCACTGGCCTACGCCGACCGCGCCGACGGCGACCGGATCGAGGCCTTCTGGTACCAGGTGATGCGGCTGCGTGATCTGCTGAAGTTCGACTTCTACTTCGCCGATTCAGCGGCGTTTCGTGCGCACATCGCCGACGAGATGGCGTGGCATCAGGACTGGGAGACCCAGGTCGCGGGCGGCGAGGACATCGGCCGGCTGCTGCACGACAAGCGCCCCCTGATGGCGCACTCGATGCTGCGCCCGTTCATCGAGGCCTATGAGATCGTCGCCGACGTGCTGCGCGACGCCGAGCCCGAAGTCGGTGAGAAGGAACTCACCGAACGGGCGCTCGGCGTGGGCCGCCAGTACGCCGCGCAGACGCTGATCCGCAGCAACGAGTCGGTGTCGGCACTGCTGTTCGCCACCGCCCGTCAGGTCGCCGCCGACCAGGCTCTGCTGACCCCCGCACCCGATCTCGGCGATCGGCGCCGCGCATTCGTTTCCGAGCTTCGGGGCATCCTGGCCGATATGGACCGGATCAACGTGATCTCCCGCGAGCAGTTCTTCGAGCGCGAAGCCGCAGCTCGGCGATCCGGCCGCCGGACCTCCTGACTGCGGGCCATACGCTGGACGGGTGATTGCCCCTGCCACCAACCGGCGCGCGTCGGTGTGGCCCGTCCTGCTGGGCGTAGGCCTGCTCGCCGGCTGCACCGCCGCCGGCCTCGGCGCGCTGGCGCTCGCCGATGCGCTGACTGCCACCGGACTGCCCGACCCGGGTCCGGTCACCACCATCGGCCTGCCCTTCGTGCGCGCCGCGGGGGAGATCGCCGCGGTCCTGGCAGTCGGATCGTTTCTGTTCGCGGCGTTCTTCGTGCCGCCGCAGGACTCCGGTGTGCTCGATGTGGCGGGCTACCGCGCACTGCGCACCGGCACCATCGCCGCGGGGGTCTGGACGGTGTGCGCTGCGCTGCTGGTGCCGCTGACCATCTCCGATGTGTCCGGTCAACCGCTGCTGGAGCACCTGAGCCCGACGTCGATCTGGTCGGTCGCCAGCCTCGTCGACATCGCCGGCGCCTGGCGGTGGACGGCGTTCTTGGCCGCGGCCGTGACGATCGTGAGCATCCCGGTGTTGCGGTGGTCCTGGACTCCGGTGTTGTTCGCGGCTTCGCTGGTGACGCTCATCCCGCTGGGTCTGACGGGGCATTCGTCGGCGGGCGGCGCGCACGACCTGGGCACCAACAGCCTGCTGATCCACCTGTTCGCGGCCGCGTTGTGGGCCGGCGGTCTGCTGGCGTTGCTCACGCACGCGCTGCGCGCGGGTGAGCATGCCGACCTGGCGGCGCGCCGGTTCTCCGCCGTCGCCCTGTGGTGTTTCGTGGCGATGGCGGTGTCGGGCCTGGTCAACGCGCTGGTCCGGATTCGCGTCGGTGACCTGGTGAACTCGCAGTACGGCGCGTTGGTGGTCGTGAAAATGGTGGCGTTGTGCGTGCTGGGGTTCCTCGGGTGGCGGCAGCGCCGGTCAGGCGTGGCCGCCCTGCAGGCCAACCCGCAGGCCCGCGGCCCGCTGATCCGGCTCGCGCTGGTCGAGGCGGCGATCTTCGGCCTGACCTTCGGCGTCGCGGTCGCGCTGGGGCGCACCCCGCCACCACCGCCGCGGGTGGTCAATCCGAGCATCCCGGAGGTGGAGATCGGCTACGACTTCTCCGGGCCGCCGACGGTCGCGCGGGTGCTGTTCGACTGGCGTTTCGATCTGATCTTCGGCACTGCGGCGCTGGTGCTGGCGCTGGTGTATCTGGCCGGGGTGCGACGGCTACGCCGCCGTGGCGACGCCTGGCCGGCCGGACGCGTGCTGGCCTGGCTGCTGGGGTGCGCACTGCTGCTGTTCACCACGTCCTCGGGGGTCGGGCGGTATATGCCGGCGATGTTCAGCATGCACATGGCCGCCCACATGCTGCTGTCGATGCTGATCCCGATCCTGCTGGTGCTGGGCGCACCGGTGACGCTGGCGCTGCGGGCGCTGCCCGCCGCCGGGCGCTTGGACCCACCCGGGATGCGGGAATGGCTACTGGCCGCGCTGCACAGCAGGGTCTCGCAGTTCTTCACCAATCCGTTCATCGCCACCGCGTTGTTCATCGTCGGCTTCTACGGGTTGTACTTCGGCGGGATCTTCAGCGCCGCGGTGGACAACCATGCCGCACATGTCGCGATGAACCTGCACTTTCTGGCCTCGGGTTACCTCTTCTACTGGGTCGTGATCGGTATCGATCCCACCCCGCGGCCGATACCGCATCTGGCCAAGCTGGGGATGGTTTTCGCCTCGCTGCCGATGCACGCCTTCTTCGGTGTGGTGTTGATGGGTACCCAGCAGGTGCTCGGCGAGAGCTTCTATCGGTCGCTACAGTTGCCATGGCACACCGACCTGCTCGGCGATCAACGGTTGGGTGGTGGAATCGCTTGGGCTGCAGGTGAAGTACCACTGGTGGTGGTGATGATCGCCCTGCTGGTCCAGTGGAGCCGCAGCGACAAGCGCACCGCGACGCGGATGGACCGGGCCGCCGACCGCGACCATGACGCCGATCTGGCCGCGTACAACGCGATGCTGGCCGAGATGGCTCGCCGCGACGGGCGCAACACCTAGCGATGACCGACAATGGGGAGGCGACTGTGCGCCTTCCCCGGCATCCGGTGGGCAGGAAAAGCTAAGGAGTACATGTCAATTCAGGGTTATGACGAGGAACTGCGGTCCGAAGCCGACTACGTCGCCGCGCTCTACGAGCGTCTCGACGCCGAACGGGCACAGGCCAAGGCCGGCTACGACGCCGCACTACGTGGCGATGTCGACGCGCAGGACGGCGGCACTTTCGTGCACCGCGACGCCGAGGTCCGCGCCCTGGCCCGGGAGATGAAACGGCTCGACGTCGCCGACAACGGGTTGTGCTTCGGCCGGCTGGACTCGGTTGCCGGTGAACGGCTCTACATCGGCCGCATCGGGCTTTTCGGCGAGGACGACTACGAACAGCTGCTGCTGGACTGGCGGGCACCGGCGGCACGTGCCTTCTATGTCGCCACCGCAGCCAGCCCGGAAAGCATGCGGCGGCGCAGGCAGTTCCACTCCCGCGGGCGCCGAGTCGTCGAGTTCACCGACGAGGTCTTCGGCCGTCCTGACGCCGCGGCGGCGGTCGAAGGCGGCGTCAGCGCGGACTCGGCGCTGCTCGCGGCGGTCAACGCGCCGCGCGGTGACGGTATGCGCGACATCGTGGCCACCATCCAGGCCGAGCAGGACGAGATCATCCGTCTCGACCATTCCGGCGTGCTGGTGATCGAGGGCGGTCCCGGCACCGGCAAGACCGTCGTCGCGTTGCATCGCGTGGCCTATCTGCTCTACACCCAGCGCAAGCAGATGGAACGCCACGGTGTCCTGGTGATCGGACCCAACCCGGCATTCCTGCGGCACGTCGACCGCGTGCTGCCATCGCTCGGCGAATCCAATGTGGTGTTCATGACCCCGGGTGATCTGCTGCCCGGTCTGCAGGTCACCGCCGAGGACGCTGCCGATGTCGCGCGGGCCAAGGGCTCGCTGCAGATCCTGAAAGTGCTGGCGGGCGCCATCGCCGACCGCCAACGTCAGCCGCCGGAGCCGGTGTCCATCGACCTCGCCGATGTCACCGTCAACATCGACGGACCCACCGCCGGGTGGGCGATCGAGGAAGCCCGCGCAAGTGACTTGCCGCACAACGACGCTCGTGACGTTTTCGTCGATGTGCTCACCTGGGCGCTCACCGAACGGGCCATCGCCAAGATCGGCCGAGGCTGGCTGACCCGGGAGGACAAGGCTGCCTGGGAGCACCTGCGCGCCGAACTGCTCGACGAGCTGGCCGACCACACGGCGTTCAACGCACTGCTCGAAGACCTGTGGCCGGTGCTGACCCCGCAGGCCTTGTTGTCCTCGCTGTACGAGTCTCCGGACCGGTTGGCCGCCGCGGGCGCCGACCCCGCGCTGTGGCGCGCCGACGGGACGGCCTGGACCGTTTCGGACGTGCCGCTGCTCGACGAACTGATCGACCTGATCGGGGGCGTCAAACCCGACCCGGCCGCCGAACGCGAGAAGCAGGAAGAAGCCGCCTACGCCGCCGGTGTGCTCGACCTCATGGTCAGCCGCGAGGACCTCATGGACGACGAGGACCGACTGCTGGCCCAGGACATGCTCAACGCCGAAGACCTCGCCGAACGCTTCGAGGAACGCGATATGCGCGAGCTGGGCGAACGCGCGGCCGCCGACCGTGACTGGACCTACCGGCACATCGTCGTCGACGAGGCCCAGGAGCTCTCCGAGATGGATTGGCGGGTGCTGATGCGGCGCTGCCCGGGCAAATCGTTCACCGTCGTCGGCGATCTGGCCCAGCGCCGGTCGGCAGCGGGCGCCCAGTCGTGGGCGCAGATGATGGCGCCCTATGTGCCGAACCGCTGGGTGTACCGGCCGCTGACCGTGAACTACCGCACGCCCGCCGAGATCATGGCTGTCGCCGCCGCGGTGCTGGCCGAGTTCGCCCCGGGTGTGCAGCCGCCGGAATCGGTGCGTGCCTGTGGAGTGCCGCCGTGGTCGCGCCGCGTCACCGAAGCCGAACTCGCCGGTGCTGTACAGGAATTCATCGCCGACGAAGCCACGCGTCCGGGAACTTGGGTGGTGATCGGCCCCGCCGACGTGCCGGGTGCGGTGCCGCCTGCCGAGACCAAAGGGCTGGAATTCGATGCCGTGCTGGTGGTGCAGCCGCACCGGATCCTCGCCGAGGGACCGCGTGGAGCGGCCGAGCTCTATGTCGCCTTGACCCGCGCCACCCAGCGGCTCGGCGTGCTGCACACCGAGGAGCTGCCGGCGGCACTGGCCGGGCTCGCGGTGATCGGATAGTCCCATCCGACGGTTATCCCCAGAGGCGCGCTGATCCACAGGTGGCCGCCGTCGCGGTCGGCTGTGGGTCCCGGGCGTCGGTGCTTGGGCGGTGAATGTGGTCAGGCGGCACCGAGGGGTGCGGCCGGACAAACACA
Organism: Mycobacterium sp.; assembly: GCA_016197405.1. Taxonomy (GTDB): domain Bacteria; phylum Actinomycetota; class Actinomycetes; order Mycobacteriales; family Mycobacteriaceae; genus Mycobacterium. The sequence continues at coordinate 63,681 of JACPVR010000032.1, read as the reverse complement.
CCGAAGGGACACCATCATGTTCGAGACACCGATCACCGTCGTCGGCCGCATCGTCACCGACCCGCGGCGCCGCACCGTGGGCGATCAGGACGTCGTGAAATTCCGGATGGCCAGCAATACCCGCAGGCGCACCGACGACGGCAACTGGGAACCGGGCGACTCGCTTTTCGTCAACGTCAACTGCTGGGGTCGCCTGGTGACCGGAGTGGCGGCGAGCCTGAAGAAGGGTGATGCCGTCATCGCCGTCGGCAATGTGCACACCAACGAGTACGACGACCGCGAGGGCGTGCGCCGCTCGTCGTTGGAGTTGCGGGCCGTTGCCGTCGGTCCCGATCTCGCGCGCTATATCGCCAAACTGGAGAAGCACGGCCAATCGCAGGCCGGCCCCGCAGGCGACGCCGACGTCGCCGGACCGGCCGCGGCCACCGACTCCGAGCCCGAGGGTGAGGGGCTGGCGCTTTCAGCGTGAGGTGTCTGCACGCCTAGGATGGTCGGCAAGCATTACTTGCAGACCAGAAAGGCAACACAGCGGCATGGCTGAGTTCATCTACACGATGAAAAAGGTCCGCAAGGCGCACGGCGACAAGGTCATCCTCGATGACGTCACCCTGAACTTCCTTCCGGGCGCCAAGATCGGCGTCGTCGGCCCCAACGGGGCGGGTAAGTCGAGCGTCTTGCGGATCATGGCCGGCTTGGACAAGGCCAACAACGGTGACGCGTTCCTGGCAGCCGGCGCCACCGTGGGCATCCTCATGCAGGAACCCAAGCTGGACGAGACCAAGACTGTCCGCGAGAACGTCGAAGAGGGCGTCCCGATCAAGGCCAAGCTCAACCGGTACAACGAGGTCGCCGAATTGATGGCGACCGACTACACCGACGAGCTGATGGAAGAGATGGGCCAGCTCCAGGAGGAGCTCGACGCCGCCGACGCCTGGGATATCGACTCCCAGCTCGAACAGGCGATGGACGCGTTGCGCTGCCCGCCGCCGGACGAGCCGGTGACGCACCTGTCCGGTGGTGAGAAGCGACGCGTGGCACTGTGCAAGCTGCTGTTGTCCAAGCCCGACCTGCTGCTGCTCGACGAACCGACCAACCACCTCGACGCCGAGAGCGTGCTGTGGCTCGAACAGCACCTGGCGGCCTATCCGGGCGCCATCCTGGCCGTCACGCACGACCGGTACTTCCTCGACAACGTCGCCGAGTGGATCCTCGAACTCGACCGTGGTCGCGCCTACCCGTACGAGGGTAACTACTCCACCTACCTGGAGAAGAAGGCCGAGCGCATCGCGGTCCAGGGCCGCAAGGACGCCAAACTGCACAAGCGGCTGCAGGAGGAGCTGGCCTGGGTGCGCTCCGGCGCCAAGGCCCGTCAGGCCAAGAACAAGGCCCGCCTCGGCCGGTACGAGGAGATGGCCGCCGAGGCCGAGAAGACCCGCAAGCTCGACTTCGAGGAGATCCAGATCCCGACCGGCCCGCGCCTGGGCAACCTGGTCGTGGAGGTCGATCACCTCGACAAGGGCTACGACGGACGAATCCTGATCAAGGACCTGTCCTTCACGCTGCCGCGCAACGGCATCGTCGGCGTCATCGGCCCCAACGGTGTCGGTAAGACGACGCTGTTCAAGACCATCGTCGGCCTGGAGAAGCCCGACAGCGGCACGGTCAAGGTCGGTGAGACGGTCAAGCTCAGCTACGTCGACCAGAACCGCGGCGGCATCGACCCCAAGAAGAACGTCTGGGAGGTCGTCTCCGACGGACTGGACTACATCGAGGTCGGTCAGAACGAGGTGCCGTCCCGGGCCTACGTGTCGGCATTCGGGTTCAAGGGGCCTGACCAGCAGAAGCCGGCCGGCGTGCTGTCCGGTGGTGAGCGCAACCGGCTCAACCTGGCGCTGACCCTGAAGGAGGGCGGCAACCTGATCCTGCTCGACGAGCCCACCAACGACCTCGACGTCGAGACGCTGAGTTCGCTGGAGAACGCGCTGCAGCAGTTCCCCGGCTGCGCCGTGGTCATCTCCCACGATCGCTGGTTCCTGGACCGGACGTGTACGCACATCCTGGCGTGGGAAGGTGACGAGGACAACGAGGCCAAGTGGTTCTGGTTCGAAGGCAACTTCGGCGGCTACGAGGAAAACAAACTGGAACGACTCGGAGCCGATGCAGCGCGTCCGCACAGGGTGACCCACCGACGGCTCACACGCGACTAATGTGGGCGGCTGCGTACCAACGTCGGCCGCAGCCTAGTCAGGAGTGATCCGTATGACGGTGAAACCCGGTGCCAGAGGCCCCATTGCGTGGGCCGAACTCTCCCCGGACGCCGTCGACGTCTTACGAGACGCCTACCTCGGGACCTTCCGGGGCCCGCACGGCGACGCACCGCACACCGATGCCGATTCCGCCGACACCGGCGCGCTGCGCCGCATCCCGGCCCGCGACGTCGTGTCGGCGGAGCTGATGTCGGCGCAGTTCGAACTGGGCGCGCGCCGGCTGCCGGGTCAGACCAACGTCGCGGTCGTCGCCGCCGACAGCGGCCTGGACGGCTCTCGGCTGGCACTGCAGGTCGTCACCGATCAGGCCGCCATGCTGATGGATTCGGTGACGGTCCTGCTGCACCGGCTCGGCGTCGCCTACGTCGCCATCATGAATCCGTCGTTCGTGGTGCACCGCGGCGCCGACGGTGAACTGCTCGACATCCGGCCGGCCACCGAAGCCGACGGCACCGACGGTGTCGAGACCTGGATCACCGTGCAGCTCGCACCGTCGGTCGACCAGCGCGCGCTGGCCACCGCCGAGCAGCAGATCCCGCGGGTGCTCGCCGACGGCAGGCAGGTCGCCCTCGACGCGGCCGCGATGAGCGATGAGCTGATGCGGTTGGCCGCTGCCGTCGACAACGACACCGAGCGCCGGTTCCCCGGGCCGGACCGCACCGATGTCGCCGCCCTGTTGCGCTGGCTGGCCGACGGGCACTTCATCCTGCTCGGTTATCAACGGTGCCCGGTGCGCGACGGCCGGTCCTCAGTGGACGAAGCCAGCCGCCTCGGCGTGCTGCGCTTGCGCGAGGATGTGCTGCCGCAGCTGACCACCGGTGACGAGCTGCTGGTCCTGGCGCAGGCCACCGTGCCCAGTTATCTGCGCTATGGCGCCTACCCGTACATCGTCGTGGTGCGCGAAAGCCCCGACAGCACCGCGATCGAGCACCGCTTCGTCGGTCTGTTCACCGTGGCCGCCATGAACGCCAATGTGCTGGAGATCCCGTTGGTGGCCCGGCGCGTGCACGATGCGCTGGCGATCGCCGACAAGGACCCCAGCCATCCCGGCCAGCTCCTGCTCGACGTCATCCAGACCGTGCCCCGCTCCGAGCTTTTCGCGCTGAGCGCACAAGAACTGCACGACATGGCGATGACGGTCATCGACCTGGGATCACGGCGGCGCACGCTGCTGTTCGCCCGCCCCGACCAGCTCGGCCATTTCGTGTCGTGCCTGGTCTACCTGCCGCGTGACCGCTACACCACCGCGGTACGGCTGGAGATGCAAGACATCCTGGTCCGCGAGTTCGGCGGCGTCAGCATCGAATACTCCGCGCGTGTCAGTGAATCCCCCTGGGCGCTGGTGCATTTCACCGTCAAGCTGCCCGACGGCACCCGGCTGCAGGACATCGACGGTTCACTGGCCAACGAGACCCGGATCCAGCACCTGCTGACCGAGGCCGCGCGCACCTGGGCCGACCGGCTGCTGGGAGCGGTGCAGACTGGTTCGATCGACCAGGCCAAGGCCGAGCATTACTCGTCGGCGTTCCCGGAGTCCTACAAGCAGGCCGTCGACCCCGTCGATGCCATCGCCGATATCGCCATCATCGAAGAGCTGCAAGAAGATTCGGTGAAGCTGGTCTTCGCCGAGGCCGCCGGAGGCGGTAACGCCGAGCTCACCTGGTATCTCGGCGGCCGTTCGGCGACGCTGAGCGAACTGCTGCCGATGCTGCAGTCGATGGGCGTGATCGTGCTGGAAGAGCGGCCGTTCACGGTGACGCGCCCGGACGGGCTGCCGGTGTGGATCTACCAGTTCCGGGTGTCGCCGAAACCGTCCATCCCACCGGCCACCGAAGCCAACCGCGACGACGTCGCGCAGCGGTTCGCCGACGCCGTCACCGCCATCTGGCAGGGCCAGATGGAGATCGACCGATTCAACGAACTGGTGCTGCGCGCCGGTTTCACCTGGCGCCAGGTCGTCATCCTGCGCAGCTACGCAAAATACCTGCGGCAGGCCGGTTTTCCCTACAGCCAGACCCACATCGAGACGGTCATCAACGACAACGCGGGTACGGCGCGCTCGCTGGTCGAACTGTTCGAGGTGATCTTCGATCCCGCCACCGGCGAATCCGACACCGACAAGGCGCAGCGGGCCCAGGCCGCCGCCGCGGCGGTCGCCGCCGATATCGACGCGCTGGTCAGCCTCGACACCGACCGCGTGCTCCGAGCGTTCGCGTCGCTGGTGCAGGCCACCTTGCGCACCAACTACTTTGTCACCGAACCGAATTCGGCGCGAAGTCAAGGTGTGTTGTCGATCAAGCTCAATCCGGGTCTGATCGACGAGGTGCCGCTGCCCAAACCCCGGTTCGAGATCTTCGTCTACTCACCGCGGGTCGAAGGCGTGCACCTGCGGTTCGGCTCGGTGGCCCGCGGCGGGCTGCGCTGGTCGGATCGTCGTGAGGACTTCCGGACCGAAATCCTCGGCCTGGTCAAGGCCCAGGCAGTCAAGAACGCCGTCATCGTCCCCGTCGGCGCCAAGGGCGGTTTCGTCGTCAAGAACCCGCCGGTGGCCACCGGCGATGCCGCCACCGACCGCGAAGCGACCCGCGCCGAAGGTGTGTCCTGCTACCGGCTTTTCATCGCGGGCCTGCTCGACATCACCGACAACGTCGACCGGACCACGGGCGGAGTGACCCCGCCCAAGCAGGTCGTCCGCCGCGACGGCGACGACGCGTATCTCGTTGTCGCCGCCGACAAGGGCACGGCGACGTTCTCCGATATCGCCAACGACGTCGCCAAGTCCTACGGGTTCTGGCTCGGTGACGCGTTCGCCTCGGGCGGCTCGGTGGGCTACGACCACAAGGCCATGGGGATCACCGCCAAGGGGGCGTGGGAGAGCGTCAAACGGCACTTCCGGGAGATGGGCGTCGACACCCAGACCCAGGACTTCACCGTCGTCGGTATCGGCGATATGAGCGGTGACGTGTTCGGCAACGGCATGCTGCTGTCCAAGCACATCAAATTGGTGGCGGCGTTCAACCACCTGCACATCTTCGTCGATCCCAACCCGGACCCGGCCTCCACCTGGGCCGAGCGCCAGCGGCTCTTCGACCTGCCGCGCTCCTCCTGGGAGGACTACGACACGTCGCTGATCTCCAAGGGCGGCGGCATCTTCCGTCGTGATCAGAAGTCGATCACCGTCAGCCCCGAGATGCGCCGCGCCCTGGGTCTCGACGACGAGATCACCGAGATCTCACCGCCCGCCCTGGTCAAGGCCATCATCAAAGCCCCCGTCGACCTGCTGTGGAACGGCGGTATCGGCACCTACGTCAAGGCCGAGACCGAATCGGATGCCGATGTCGGCGACCGTGCCAACGACCTGGTCCGTGTCAACGGAAACCAGTTGCGCGCCAAAGTCGTCGGTGAAGGTGGCAACCTCGGTGTGACATCACTGGGCCGCATCGAATTCGACCTGGCCGGTGGCCGGATCAACACCGACGCACTGGACAACTCGGCGGGCGTGGACTGCTCCGATCACGAGGTCAACATCAAGATCCTGGTGGACTCGCTGGTCAGCCTCGGCAAGGTCAGCGCCGAGGAGCGTTCGCCGCTGCTGGAGTCGATGACCGACGAGGTCGGCGAGCTGGTGCTGGCCGACAACGCCGAGCAGAACGACCTGATGGGCACCAGCCGTGCCAACGCGGCCACGCTGTTCAACGTGCACGCCCGCCAGATCCGCGAACTCGAGGCGACCCGCGGGCTCAACCGCGAACTCGAAGCCCTGCCCAGCGACAAGGAGATCCGGCGGCGTACCGAAGTGGGTATCGGGCTGACCTCACCGGAGCTGGCGACACTCATGGCGCATGTGAAGCTGGCGCTCAAGGATGATGTGCTGGCCAGCGACCTGCCCGACCTCGAGGTTTTCGCGGGCCGGCTGCCGTCCTATTTCCCGTCGCAGCTGCGCGACCGCTTCGGTCCGGAGATCCGCACCCACCAGCTGCGTGGCGAGATCGTCACCACCATGCTGGTCAACGATCTGGTCGACACCGCCGGTATCAGCTACGCCTACCGCATCACCGAGGATGTCGGTGTCGGCACCGTCGATGCGGTACGCACCTACGCCGCCACCGACGCGATCTTCGGGATCGGTGAGGTGTGGCGCCAGATCCGCGCGGCGAGTGTGGAAAACGGTATGCCGGTGCATGTTTCGGACCGGATGACGCTAGACCTGCGTCGGCTCATCGATCGGGCCGGGCGCTGGCTGCTCAACTACCGGCCGCAGCCGCTGGCCGTCGGAGCCGAGATCAACCGGTTCGCGGCCAAGGTCGCCGCGCTCACCCCGCGGATGCCGGAATGGTTGCGCGGCGACGACCGCGCCATCGTGTTCTCCGAAGCCGAGGAGTTCGCCGCGCACGGCGCACCCAAGGAACTGGCTTTCGCGGTGTCCAGCGGTCTGTACCAGTACAGCCTGCTCGACATCATCGACGTGGCCGATATCGCCGACCGCGACGAAGCCGAGGTCGCCGACACCTACTTCGCGTTGATGGATCATCTGGGCACCGACGGGCTGCTGACGGCGGTATCCGGGCTGCCGCGCGATGATCGGTGGCATTCCTTGGCGCGCTTGGCGATCCGTGACGATATCTATGCGTCGCTGCGGACGCTGACCTTCGATGTGCTGGGCATCGGCGAGCCGGATGAAACCGGTGAGGAGAAGATCGCCGAATGGCAGCACACCAACGCCTCACGGCTGGAGCGTGCGCGCCGCACCCTGGATGAGATCTACGCTGATGAGGTGCACGACCTGGCGACACTGTCGGTCGCGGCGCGCCAGATCCGCAATATGACACGAACGAGTGGAACGGGGACCAACGGTTGAGCGAGCGGTTCGTCACACCGGTAGGTGTGCGCTGGTCGGATATCGACATGTACCAGCACGTCAACCACGCCACGATGGTCACCATCCTGGAAGAGGCGCGGGTCCCGTTCCTCGCTGACGCCTTCGGGCCCACCATCACCACCACCGGGCTGCTCATCGCCGAGGTCAAGGTGTCCTACAAGGGACAGCTGCGGCTGATGGATTCGCCTCTGCAGGTGACGATCTGGGTCAACCGGCTGCGTGCGGTCGACTTCACACTGGGCTACGAGGTGCGTTCGGTCAACGCCGATCCCGACTCCCGGCCCGCGGTGATCGCCGAGACACAACTGGCGGCATTCGACATCGACGAACAGAAACTGGTCCGGCTGTCCCCGGATCACCGGGCCTACCTGCAGCGGTGGTTGCGATAGCCGAGCGCGGCATCTGGCTGGGCGAGCCGCCGGATCGCGTGGACCTGACCACCTTCGCCGAGCGGGCGTTGCGGCTCGACGAGGCCGCGGTCATCCGCTTGCGTACCCGCTCGCCGGCGGTCATCGAGGCTTGGGTCGCAACGGGTTTCGACGTGCTCGCCAGTCGCGCCGTGGGTGGCCGGCTCCGGCCCGACGACCTGTCGGTGGGGGCGGACACGCTCGCCGCGGCAGTCGGCGCCGCCGACGCGTCCGGGTTCGTCGAACCCGGCTACGCCATGGACTCGGCATGGCGCGGGGTGCTGCCGCCGTCGACCGGTTTCATCCACCTCGACGACGTGCCGGCCCGGGTGATGCTCGACCTGGCGCAGCGCGGCGTGGCACTGGCGCGCGAACACGGCAGCGGGCAGGGACCGCCGGTGTCGCTGCTGGATCAGGAAGTCATCAGTGTGAGCGCGGGGGAGCAGGTCGTCGGTATCCCGATGCGGTGCGTTTTCGCGTTGACCGGTATGGGTTTCCTGCAACAGTCCAGCGCCGAGGATCAGTTCGCCCCGGAGTCGGTGGACGCCGACGAGATCGTCCGGGTCCGGGTGCTGCCGTCCTGGCTGCGCATCGACGCCCGCTTCGGTTCGGTGTACCGCCGCCGCGGCGACCCGGCCGTCGTCCTGCGCTGACCCTCTTTCGCCCAAACGCACCTTTCGGCGGAAAAGGCCGAGTGGAAGCCGCCATTTCGTCGATCTGGGCGCTGGATCAGAACGGCGCGTTGACCATCGACTGCGCGGCCATCTCCAGATAGTCCAACAGCGCCTTGCGGTGCGCGTCGTCGAGGGTTTCGGAGTCGATCTCGGCGACGGCGGTATGCATGCAGCGCAGCCAGGCGTCCCGCTCCAGATAGCCGATCCGGAACGGCGAATGCCGCATCCGCAGCCGCGGATGGCCGCGTTCCTCGGAATAGGTACGCGGCCCGCCCCAGTACTGCTCCAGGAACATCCGCAGCCGCTCCTCGGCGCCGTCCATATCGTCGTCGGGATACAGGGGCCGCAGGATTTCGTCCTCGGCTACCTGCTGATAGAAACGGGCCACGATGGTCGCGAACGTCTGGTGACCACCTACTGCGTCGTAAAACGATTGCTGGACATCGGTCACGATTCCATTGTGGGCCATCGCGCCACCGGCCCGTCACCCCGGGACGCGGGCCAGCAGCTCATCGGCGACCTTGTCGAGGCTGTCGCCGAGCCCGATCGACATCATCCCGAGGTCGATCACCACTGCCCCTTTGACCGCCATGATGCGTCGCTGCGACGCCGCGGCGTAGCCCGGGATGGTGTCGCTGACGGCGATGCGATCGGGCGTGACCGTCGGTGTGCCGACTCCGTACATCAGGCTGTTGGGCGGTGTCGTGAGCCGTACCGAGGTGCCGGCGCACTTCTGCCACTGTTGGGCGTTCTTGTCCAGGAACAGCCGTGCCCGCGCGCCGGTGAGGCGAAGGACACCGCCAGCTCCTCGATGATCAGGGCCTTTTCGAGGTGCTGGAACATCGCCCGTTTGACCTCGGTCTTGCCGCTGTCGCGGTAGACGGTGTCGAGTCCGGGCAGCACGGCGCCCGCGCATTCCACCGGGTCGTAGCTGTCCAGGCCCGACGGTCCCTGGCCGCCTGCACCGGGTCCCGATCCGGGTACCGGTGCCGGCGGCGGGGCCAGATCGGGGTCTCCGATGAGCGTGCCGATCTCAGCGGCGCTCAGCAGGATCATCGACAGATCGGGTCGCGGCGGCGGTGTCGCCGAGGTGCCCGCTGCCGGCGCCTCCTGCGGGGACGCCACCGGTGGCTGGTCGGTGTCCGGCCGTTGCATGACCGTCCAGAACACCAGAGCCGCGACCGTCAGCACGATCATGGTGTAGGACAACGTCAGCCCGATCACCGCAAGATCGCGGCCACGCTGGAAGCGCCTGCGGATCTGACGCAAGGCGAGATGACCGGTCACGGCACCCGCCGGTGCGCACAGCAACGCCAGCACGATGGAGGCGATGGCCAGCGGATTTGTCGGACCGGAGGGGTAGTTCAGCGGCGGCGGGCCATAACCCGGCGGAGGTCCGTACGGCCCGCCCGGGCCTGCGCCGTAGGGGAACTGCGGGTCACCCGGCCCCGGTCCGTAGCCGTACGTCAATTGTCCCCCCACTGTGCGCTGGCGAAATCATTGTTGCCTGTCCCGGTGACCACGTCACCCGCTGTTCACGGGATTGACCTGCGAACACCGATTAAATAGTCGTGCGCGCGATACGGATTCATGGTGGACTGTGCGCGGAGGGCGAATGGCGCAGCGCAACCGCAACCTGATAAATAGGGCTGGCCACCGCGCCGCGACGGGTCTGGTCGCGGCGGGGGGAACTGCGGCCCTGCACAGCGTGGAACCCCCGCACGACGCCGGTTCGGTATGGGGTAGGCGTCGGGTGCTGCTGCTGAATTCGACCTACGAACCACTCACCGCTCTGCCGATGCGCCGGGCAATCGTGATGCTGCTGTGCGGTAAAGCCGAGGTGGTGCACGACGACCCGGGCGGGCCGGTCATCCACTCCGCGACGCGGGCGATCTCGGTGCCGTCGGTGATCCGGCTGCGGACATTCGTCCGGGTGCCTTATCGGGCCCGGATTCCGATGACCCGCGCCGCGCTGATGCATCGGGACCGTTTCCGCTGCGCGTACTGCGGTGGCAAGGCCGACACCGTCGACCATGTGGTGCCGCGCAGCCGCGGCGGCGAGCACACCTGGGAGAACTGCGTCGCGTGCTGTTCGACGTGCAACCACAAGAAGGCCGACAAGCTGCTCTCCGAGCTGGGCTGGTCGCTACGCCATGCGCCGCTGCCGCCGAAAGGCCAGCACTGGCGGCTGTTGTCGACGGTCAAGGAGCTCGACCCGGCGTGGGTGCGCTATCTGGGTGAAGGGGCAGCCTGACGACGAAGCGCCGAGGTACGAGGCGTGAGGAGTTGGGCAGTGGGGATCAGCCTGACGACGAAGCGCCGAGGTACGAGGCGTGAGGAGTTGGGCAGTGGGGATCAGCCTGACGACGAAGCGCCGAGGTACGAGGCGTGAGGAGTTGGGCAACGAGGTTCGTGCGGCAGGTTGCTGTGCTGCCGCCACGCCTGTGGGATAGGTTTACCGCGTGAGTACCGCACTGACCCATTCCCTGATCGGCGGGGTCCCGCTGCTGGTGGCGTTGCTGCTCGCGGCAGTGACGCTCAGCAAGAAGAGCCCGCACCCCAAGCCTTACTCGTTGTCCGAGGAATGGACCTACGGTCCGATCCTGTGGGCGGCCACCGGTGAGAAGGTCGGTGGCGGTCACGGACACGGTCATGGTGCATCCGAGTTCACCGTTGGAGGTGGCGCAAGTGGCAAGTGGTGATCACGGCAGCGTCGTCCATGTCGACCCGGACTCACTGCCCTACGGCTGGGCTGTCACGTCCAGCGGCCGGGTTTCCGGTGTCACCGAACCCGGTGAACTCTCGGAGGACTACCCGTTCTCGATCAAGGATCGTGTCGCTCTCGACGACGCGCTGAAGTACGGTTCGCGGGCCTCGAAGGCACGGTTCGCGGTCTACATCGGCGACCTCGGCAGTGACACCGCCGCACGGGCGCGCGAGATCCTCGCCAAGGTGCCCACTCCCGACGACGCGGTGCTGATCGCGGTGTCGCCGAACCAGAAGGCCATCGAGGTCGTCTACGGTTCTGCTCTGCAGGGCCGGGGTGCCGAATCTGCCGCCCCGCTCGGCGTGGCGGCTGCAGCCTCGGCGTTCCAGGAGGGCAACCTCATCGACGGTCTGATCAGCGCGGTTCGCGTGCTGTCGGCCGGTATCGCCCGGCCTTAGTTTCGTCGGGAAGCCACCTCGGCTCGTAGGTTCGAAGCGCGTGGCTGTTTGCGTGCCCACAAGGGCGGGCCCAAGCGAGGCCGTCGCGTGATGCCCAGACCTGTCACTCTGAAATGCCCGCGAGCGTGCGCAAACTACGTGGAAATCTCGGCGCGTCGGCCGGGGACACGCACGCTCGCGGGAAAAAAGAGGGGGCGTGAGCTCAGCTCGCGTCGAACTCCCGGGCCTTCAGCGAGCGGACCACGCCGGCGCGGCCTTCGAGTACCAGTCGGCGCAGGGCCGGCGGCAGTTCGGAGTCGGCCAGGAACGCATCGGCGGCGTCGACGGCCGCCTGGCTGATATCCCATGACGGGTACAGCCCGACGACGACGGTCTGCGCGACCTCGCTGGACCGCCGCTCCCACACCGAGGCGATGACGTCGAAGTAGCGCTGCGTGAACGGTGCCAGCAGCTGCGCCTGCCCGGCCTGCACGATGCCGCCGATGATGGCGCGGCCGGTGATATTGGCCAGGGTGTCGTCCTCGATCACCTGCGTCCACGCCGCTTCCTTCACGGCAGCCTGCGGGCGCGCGGCCGATGCCGCCGCCGCGCTGCGCCGACCGGCGGCGGTCTTGTCGGTCTCGGCTTCGGCGTCGATGAACGGTGTCGCCGTCCCGTCGGCGTCGAGTTCGCCGCAGGCGGCGAGCTTGGTCACGATGCGCCAGCGCAGATCGGTGTCGATCACCAGACCTGGCATGTTGACCGCGGCTGGCTCGTTGTCCAGCAGCGTCGCCAGTACCGCGACATGGTTGGGGGAGAGCACCGAGGTGCACAGCGCGTTGACATACGCCAGCTGATGATCAGAACCCGGCTCGGACTCGCGCGCCAGGTCCAGCAGTTTGTCGGCGAACGCCGGCCAGCCGTTCTCGGCGGCCCACCCCGGCTCGGCGTAGGAGCCCAGCGCGGTCTGCGCCTGCAACAGCAGGCGTTGTGCCACACCGACTTCGGACTCGGCGTGCAGGCCGCTCATCACCAGTGCCACGAAGTCGCGGGCCTTGAGCTCGGCGTCGCGGGTCATCTCCCAGGCCGCCGACCACACCAGGGTGCGCGGCAGCGGATCGGCGATGTCGGCGATCCGGCTCAGCGCGGTCGCCAGCGAACCCTCGTCGAGGCGCAGTGAGCAGTAGGTCAGGTCCTCGTCGTTGACCAGGATCAGCTTGCCCCGCGAAACACCTTGTAGGGCAGGGACATCGGTGCTGGCTCCGTCGACGTCGAGCTCCTCGCGGTGTACCCGCACCAGCTTTCCGGAGTTGTCGTCGTCGTAGATGCCGACGGCCAGCCGGTGCACGCGGGTCTCCCCGGCGCCGGGCTCGGCGCCGCCCTGCTCGATGCTGAACCGGGTGAAATTGCCTTCGTCATCGATGTCGAAGTCGGGCCGCAACGTGTTCAGGCCCGTGGTCTTGAGCCACTGCCTGCCCCAGTGCGACAGATCGCGTCCTGACGACTTTTCGAGTGCGCCAAGCAGATCCGAGAATGTCGCATTGTCATATGCGTGATCGCGGAAGTAGTCGCGCAGCCCGGCCAGAAATGCCTCCAGGCCGACGTAGGCCACCAGCTGCTTGAGCACGCTGGCGCCCTTGGCGTAGGTGATGCCGTCGAAGTTGACCTCGACGGCGTGCAGATCCGGGATCTCGGCGGCCACCGGGTGCGTTGAGGGCAGTTGATCCTGCCGGTAGGCCCAGGACTTCTCGACGGTGGCGAATGTCGTCCACGCCTGGGTGTACTCGGTGGCCTCGGCCTGGCACAGCACCGAGGCGAACGTCGCGAAGGATTCGTTGAGCCACAGGTCATCCCACCACCGCATGGTGACCAGGTCGCCGAACCACATGTGCGCCATCTCGTGCAGCACCGTCTCGGCGCGCCGCTCATAGGAGTACCGGGTGACCTTGGACCGGAAGACATAGTCCTCCAGGAACGTCACCGCGCCCGCGTTCTCCATCGCGCCAGCGTTGAACTCCGGCACGAACAGCTGGTCGTACTTGCCGAACGCGTACGGAGTGCCGAAGTTGTTGTGGTAGAAGCCGAATCCCTGCTTGGTCTCGGTGAAGAGCCGGTCGGCGTCCATGAACTCTGCCAGCGATCCGCGGCAGAAGATGCCCAGCGGGATATCACCGTGCTCGTCGGTGTAGACATCGCGCCACACCGCATACGGCCCGGCGATCAACGCGACCAGATAGGTACTCATCCGCGCGGTGGTCGCGAAGGTGTGCACCTTTGCTTTACCGTCGCCGTCCTCCACCAGTGACGTCGCGCCGTTGGAGATGACCTCCCAGTGCGCCGGTGCGGTAACGGTGATGTCGAAGGCGGCCTTGATATCGGGCTGGTCGAAGCAGGCGAACATGCGCTTGGCATCGGCGGTTTCGAACTGCGAGTACAGGTAGACCTCATCGTCGACCGGGTCGACGAAACGGTGCAGACCCTCGCCGGTGTTGGAGTAGCGGCAGTCGGCGTCGACGACGAGCAGATTGTGCTCGGCCAGGCCGCTCAAAGCGACACCGGTCGACTCGTCGTAACCGGAGACGTCGAGCTCGCGTCCGTTGAGGGTGGCGCTGCGCACCGTCGCGGCGGCGATGTCGATATAGGTGTCCGCCCCGGCGGTCGCGTCGAACTCGACGGTGGTCACCGATCGGAAGGTCCGCTCGCTGGGCGAGCCCGCGCCGTCGGTGAGGTCGAGGGCGATCTGGTAGCTGTCGACGGTCACCAGACCGGCCCGCTCGGCCGCTTGGTCCTGGGTCAGATTGGGAAGTGCCACGGTGCCCAACACTAGCCGCCGCGGCAGCTGGTGCGCGCTACAGACCGGGGATATTCAGGCCGGAGAGCAGGCTGCTACCGGTCAGATTGTCCAGGTTTCCCAGTTGGTTCAGCACGCTGCCGTCGGCGATCGAGGACATCATCGACGGGCAGTAGGCCTGGATGGCGATACCGGTGAAGAACGAGGCCAGTTGTGGCGAGACACCGTTGTTGCGCACCTTGGTGACCGCCGAGGCGAACGACTTGCCCGGTTCGACCAGCATGTCGCAGACCGACTTGCCCAGCGCTGTGGTGTCGGCCGAATTGGTGTAGCCGATATTGGCGTTGGACAGCAGACGCAGGAAGTCTGCATTGGTGTCGGCGTGCGCGGTGGCGGTCGACAACACCGCGGTGGTGGCCAAAGTGGCCGTGAGTGCACCTATCTGAAAACTGCGATATCGCATGAAAACTCCTGAATTCTCCGGGTGTCGCTTGACACTTTGGTAACGCAGGTAACTTTCAGGCACACGGGTAACGTGACGAACACGCTTCGGTCAAGAAATGCACCCTATGGGTTTCATATGCGCTGGTTGTGCAGGGTGTGTGTGGCCGACGGTGAAATGGGAACACCAGGGCCCGACGATAAGTTGTGCTCTACGGAATTCCATCACGTCCGACAGAGAGGACCCCCGATGTCCGAGAAGTCCCGCGCCGATTTCTGGTTCGACCCGCTGTGCCCGTGGTGCTGGATCACCTCGCGCTGGATCCTCGAAGTGGAGAAGGTCCGCGATATCGATGTGTCATTCCACGTGATGAGCCTTGCGGTGCTCAACGAGGGGCGCGACCTGCCCGAGCAGTACCAGGAGATGATGAAGAAGGCGTGGGGCCCGGTGCGGGTGGCGATCGCCGCCGAGCACGCCAAAGGCCCGGACATCCTCTCGCCGCTCTACACCGCGATGGGCACCGAGATCCACAACAACGGCAACAAGGACTTCGACGCCGTCATCGCCAAGGCCTTGGACGAGGTCGGATTGCCGGCCGAACTGATCGAGGCCGCCACCTCCGAGAAATTCGACGAGGCGCTGCGCAAGAGCCACCACGAGGGGATGGACGCGGTCGGTGACGATGTCGGTACGCCGACCATCCATGTCAACGGCGTCGCCTTCTTCGGTCCGGTGCTCTCCCGGATCCCGCGTGGCGAAGAGGCCGGCAAGCTGTGGGACGCCTCGGTGATCTTCGCGTCGTACCCGCATTTCTGGGAGCTCAAGCGCAGCCGCACCGAGTCGCCTGAGTTCGACTGACGGCGCCGGGGCTCTCGGCCCCGACGAACGAACGGGTTTGGTCCCTCCGGTTGCGGACCGGTGCATGCCGGTCCACAGTCTTCGCATGACAGCGGCTGAGCCCACCACCGACGGCACCTATCGCGATCGAATCGTCGCAGTCGAACCCGGCGGCAACGAATTCATCGCCGAAGCCGATCGGCACGGCAAGCCCAGCCAGCTGTTCTGGACGTGGACGTCACCGAACCTGGAGTTCGCGACGATCTTCGTCGGCATGCTCGCGGTACTGGCATTCGGCATGAGCTTCTGGCAGGCGGTCGCGGGTATCGCTCTGGGTACCGGCCTGGGCGCCATCGCGCATTACTTCCTGTCGGCCCGCGGCCCGCTGCACGGCGTGCCGCAGATGGTGTTGGGCCGGATGGCGTTCGGGTTCCGCGGTAACGCGGTGCCCTCGCTGTTGATGTCGGTCACCGCCGGTGTCGGCTGGTTCGCCACCAACAGCGTCAGCGGTGCGTTCGCGTTGTCGACCCTGTTCGGGTTCGCCCCGGTGATCGGCCTGATCATCATCGTGCTGCTGCAGACCGGGTTCGCCTTCTTCGGCCACAACCTGGTGCAGGCATTCGAGAAGTACTCGTTCCCGGTGCTGGCCATTGTGTTCGCGGCGGCCTCGGTGGCGATCTTCGCCCATGCCGATATCGGGTCGCCGATCGGCGGCGGAAGCGGCGGGGGACTGGGCGGCTTCCTGCTCACCGTCGGTACGTCGTTCGGTTACGCGGCCGGCTGGACCCCGTACGCGGCGGACTACACCCGTTATCTGCCGACCACGGTATCCACCGCGCGCACCGGGCTTTTCGCCTCGGCGGGCCTGTTCCTTTCCTGCTTCGTGCTGGAGGTCGTGGGTGCGGCGTCGGTCACCACCGGTGAGGCGTCGCTGGCCGACCCCACCGGATCGTTCACCAGTGAGCTGGCCTCGCCGCTGGCCAAGGCCACCCTTTTGGCCATCGCGATCGGCGCCATCGCGGCCAACTCCATCAACATCTACTCGGGCGCAATGGCATTCGTGACGATCGGTATCAAACTTCCCGTCCATGTGGCGCGCGCACTGGTGACGGTCTTCTTCGGCGTGGCCGGATTCATCATCGCGTACCTGGCGCTGCCGGATGCCGCGCACAGCTACGAGGCGTTCCTGCTGATCATCGCCTACTGGATCGGTCCGTGGCTCGGTGTGGTCTTCGCCGACCAGTACCTGCGGCGCGGACAAGCCATCGCCGGATTTCTCTATGACCGCTCGTATGCCAACTGGGGCGGGTTAGTGTCCTTCCTGGTGGGCTTGATCGTGTCCGTCGCGCTCTTCTGCAACCAGGAGATCTATGTCGGTGTGATCGCCAAGGCCGTACCGGAACTGGGCGATATCACGTTCTTCGTCGGCTTCCTGCTCGCGGGCGCCAGCTACCTGCTGTTGTGCCGACCGAAGATCGAAAGTGAGCGCACCACGCTGTGACACCGGAACAAATGCTCGACGTCGCCGTCGCGGAAGCACAGAAAGGGTTGGCGGAGGGCGGCATTCCGATCGGTGCGGCATTGTTCACCTCCGATGGCCAGCTGTTGGGCAGCGGCCATAACCGGCGCGTGCAGAACGACGATCCGTCGGTGCACGGTGAGACCGACGCATTCCGCAATGCCGGCCGTCAGCGTGACTACCGCTCGACGGTGATGGTGACGACGTTGTCGCCGTGCTGGTACTGCAGCGGTCTGATCCGCCAGTTCAACATCGGCGCGGTGATCATCGGGGAGAACCGGACGTTCCACGGCGGCCAGGACTGGCTCGCCGAGCACGGCGTGATCGTCACCCTGCTCGACGATATGCGCTGTGTGACGATGATGACGGAGTTCATCGCCGCCAATCCGGCCCTGTGGAACGAGGATATCGGAGTCTTCTAGATGAGTGCCATTGCAGTAGTTGACATCTCCCGCTGGTACGCCGGCGGCGCCGAAGCCGACGCGGTCGCTACCGAAGTGGACGAGGGCCTGCAACGTGCCGGGTTCATCGTGGTGACCGGGCACGGTGTCGACACCGATCTGGCCGCCCGGGTGCGCACGGCCAGCCGGAAGTTCTTCGCGCTGCCCCATGAGGTGAAGGCGCGCTATTCGGTACCCGTGGGCGGGCACGGCTGGATCGGTCCCGGCGCCGAGGCCAATGCGTACGCCGAGGGCACCGAAACCCCGCCCGATCTCAAGGAGAGTTTCAGCCTGGGAGCCGAGACCGCCGTCGGCGACCCGGAGGTGGATCGAATCTGGTTCGCGCCCAACGTCTGGCCGGCCGAGGTGCCCGAACTGCAGACACTGGTCGACGAATACACCGCCGCCATGCGCCGGATCTCCGATGACCTGCTGGCCCTGTTCGCCCATGCGCTGAGGCTGCCGGAGAATCCGTTCGCCGCACTCGCCGATCACCCCACCTGGACCATGAACATCAACCACTACCCGCCGGTCAGTGTGGTGGGCGAGCCCGAGCCCGGGCAGTTCCGGATCGGCCCGCACACCGATTTCGGCACCGTCACCGTGCTGGACCGGGAACCCGGTGCCGGCGGGTTGCAGGTGTACTCCGATGCCGAGGGCTGGGAAGACGCCCCCTGGGAGCCCGGGGCGCTCACGGTCAATATCGGTGACCTGCTGGAGTATTGGAGTGGGCGGCGCTGGCCGTCGGGACGGCATCGGGTCCTGCCTCCGCAGCCGCACGCCCCCGAGGAGGACCTCGTCTCGCTGATCTACTTCTACGAGGCCAACCACGATGCCGTCGTCGCACCGCTGCAGCCACCGATCGGTAAGGTGGCGGGCCTGGAGCCGGTCACCTCAGCCGATTTCATCAAGGAACGCCTCGACGCCATCACCGTGGGGTAGCGGTACCGTCTCCACGGCGTCGAGTTCGGCGATCATGTTGGCGCTCAACGTGATATCGGCGGCGCCGAGGTTCTCCTGCAGATGCGCGATGGAGCGCGTTCCCGGGATGAGCAGCACATTGGGTGCGTGTGCCAGCAGCCAGGCCAGCCCGATCTGCGACGGTGTCGCGCCCAGCTCGTCGGCGATGCGGCGCGCGACGGCATTGTCGGCGACCTTCGGAAAACCCGGAAACGCCGAGCCCAGCGGGAAATACGGCACCCAGGCGATGCCATGGTCGGTGCAGAACTGCAGTGTGGCCTCCGCCGAGCGATCGACCAGGCTGTAGGCGTTCTGCACACATACGATGCCCGCCGGTGCTGCCCGGGTGACGATGTCGCGGGGCACGGCGCTGAGCCCGATCGCCCCGATCTTGCCTTCGTCGCGCAGGGCGATCATCTCGGCGAGTTGATCGTCGAGGTCGACGATCTGGTCACCTTCGGCCTTGAGGCCGGGCCCGAGGTCGAGGCGGCGCAGATTGACCACCGGTACGCGTTCGAGCCCGAGCTGGCGCAGATCGGCTTCGACGGCGGCGCGCAACTCGGCCGGTTTCTGGGCCGATGCCAGCGGGATCGCGCCACCCGGGGAATGCACCGCACCGACCTTGCTGACGATGACGAGATCGTCGCGGTAGGGCGCCAGCGCTGCCCTGATGCGGCGGTTGACCTCACCGCCCGCGTAGAACGATGCGGTGTCGATGTGGTCGACGCCCAGTTCGACGGCCCGGCGCAGCACCGCGGCGGCGTCCTCGGCGGTGACCGATTCGTCGAGTTGCATGGCCCCGAAGCCGATCCGGACCACCTGTAGTTCACCGATCGCGCCTCTGCCCGCCGGTCGTGTCGCGTTGGTCATGCTGCTCCTCGGTGCCATACTCGACTAAGGCGGAGGGACCTCCGCTTGATCCGACGGTAGCAGAAACGGAGGTACCTCCGCTATGGCTGAGCCGATACGTGCCGACGCACGCCGAAACCGCGAACGCCTGCTCGAGATCGCCGCCCGGACCTTCGCGGCCGCCGACGGACCCGTGTCACTGGAGGGCATCGCCCGCGAAGCCGGTGTCGGCATCGGCACCCTCTACCGGCATTTCCCGACGCGTGAGGCGCTCGTCGAAGCGGTCTACGGTGCCGAACTCGCCGAGGTCTCGGCCTCGGCCGACGACCTGCTGGACCGTCACCCACCCGTGGTGGCACTGCGGCAGTGGATGAATCGCTATGCGGACTTCGTCGCGACCAAGCAGGGGATGGCCGACTCCCTGCGCGCGCTGCTGGCCGCCGGCGTCGTACAACCCAGCCAAACCCGCGACCGCATCGTCGGCGCGGTGCAGACCCTTCTGCGGGCCGGTGCCGCCGACGGCAGCGTGCGTTCCGATATCGCCGCCGAAGACGTCGTCGCGGCACTGCTGGGCACACTCCTGACCGCGTCGTCACCACAGCAGGCACAACGGTTGCTCGATCTGCTCGCCGACGGGCTGGCGGTCGGCCGCTAGGGTTAGCGCCATGCGCGTCTACCTCGGTGCCGACCACGCCGGATACGAACTCAAGCAAGCCATCATCGAACACCTCACCAAGACCGGCCACGAGCCGATCGACTGTGGGGCCTACACATACGACGCAGAGGACGACTACCCGGCCTTCTGCATCGATGCCGCCGTACGGACCGTCGCCGACCCGGAGAGCCTGGGCATCGTCGTCGGCGGGTCCGGCAACGGTGAGCAGATCGCCGCCAACAAGGTCCCCGGCGCCCGCTGCGCGCTGGCCTGGAGCGTGGAGACCGCGCAGCTGGCGCGCCAGCACAACAACGCCCAGCTGATCGGTATCGGCGGCCGGATGCACACCGTCGAGGAGGCGTTGTCCTTCGTCGACGCGTTCCTGAGCACCGAATGGTCCAAAGCCGAACGCCACCAACGGCGTATCGACATCCTCGCCGAATACGAGAAGGACCACGTCGCGCCCCCGGTGCCCGGCGCCTGACACATGCCAGAAGGTCACACCCTGCACCGGCTGGCCCGGCTGCACCAGCGCCGCTACGGCCGTGCCCCGGTGCGCGTCGGAAGCCCGCAGGGTCGCTTCGTCGACGGTGCGGCACTGGTCGACGGGCAGGTGCTGCGCAAGGCCGACGCCTGGGGCAAGCACCTCTTCCATCACTACGCCGGCGCTCGTGTGGTTCACATCCACCTGGGTCTCTACGGCAGCTTCGGTGAGTTCACGACCGCCGATATCCCCGATCCCGTCGGCCAGGTGCGGATGCGGATGATCGGCGCCGAATACGGGACCGACCTGCGCGGCCCGACCGTCTGTGAAGTCATCACCGAGGCCGAGATCGGTGATGTCGTCGCCAAGCTGGGGCCCGATCCGCTGCGCGCCGACGCCGACCCGGCACGCGCCTGGGCGCGGATCACCAAGTCGCGCAGGCCCATCGCGGCGCTGCTGATGGACCAGTCGGTGCTGGCCGGAGTCGGCAACGTGTACCGCAGCGAACTGTTGTTCCGGCACCGCATCGACCCGTTCCGGCTCGGCACCACCATCACCGAAGCCGAGTTCGAAGCGATGTGGACCGATCTCGTCGCGCTGATGAAGGTGGGGGTGCGGCGCGGAAAGATCGTCGTGGTGGAACCCGAGCACGACCACGGCGCGCCGTCCTACCGCGAAGGCCGGCCCCGCACCTATGTGTACCGGCGCGCCGGTGATCCCTGTCGGGTGTGCTCGACCACCGTGCGCACCGTCGAACTGGAGGGTCGCAACCTGTTCTGGTGCCCCAGCTGCCAGGCGTGAGACTGCGCCCACTGCGTCGATAAGCCGGGAAAGTCCACGCTCACCGCAGGCTCAACAAGAAGCGTGGGCCATTTGACGGGACAATCGCCGGGTGGAACTGATACTCGTGGTCGTCGGTGCCATCGTGGTCACTGCGATGGCACACCGTCGTGGCCTGGAACCGGCCTTGATCATCGTCGTCATCGGCGCGCTGGTCTCGTTCCTGCCCGGCTTCACGCCGCCCGAGCTGGATTCGCACATCCTGCTGAGTGTGGTGCTGCCACCGCTGCTGTACTCGGCGGCGCTGGACTTCTCCTTCCCGACGTTCCTGCGCAACATCAAGCCGATCCTCGGCCTGGGTGTCGGCCTGGTGATCGTCACCGCGTTCACCGTCGCCGCGGTGTCGTCCTGGCTGGTGGTGGTGCCGCTGACGTTCGCGACGGCCCTGGTGCTCGGTGCCATCGTCGCTCCGCCGGACGCCGTCACCGCCGTGGCGGTGGGGCGCAAACTGGGCCTGCCCAAACGCGTGATGGCCATCCTGACCGGCGAGAGCCTGATCAACGACGCCGCCGCGCTGTCGCTGTTCTCCTTCGCGGTGGCGCAGGTCGCCGGCAGCCACACCTTCATCGAGAACCCGTTCCTGCTGTTCGGCTACAGCTCGGTGCTGGGACCGGTGGTGGGGGCGGCGCTGGGTTATGTGACGTTGTGGATCCGCAAACGGCTGGCCAACCCGGGCCTGGAGACCGTGCAGGGGCTGGTGGTGCCGTTCGCGGCTTTCATCACCGCCGAGGAGATGCATGCCTCCGGTGTGCTGGCCGTGGTGGTGGCCGGTTTCGTCGTCGGCAACGGCACCGTCGGCGCCGGCTATCAGACCCGGCTGCAGGAACGCTACGTGTGGAACTCCGTCGACGTGCTGCTGGAAGCCTTCGTCTTCGCCTATATCGGTCTGCACCTGCGCTTCGTGCTCGAAGACCTCAACGAGGCGCACGAGTCGCTGATGGAGGTGGCGGTCGCTTCGGCGATCGTGCTGCTGATAGTGCTGGTGATCCGGCCACTGTCGGTCTTCGCGATGTTCGGTCGCAGCGTGCTGTCCCGCCATGTCGAGAGCAGGCTCAGTGTCCCGATACCCGACGGCGGAGGCCGCGGGGCGCTGGGAACCCGGCGGCGCACCAAGCCGGAATCCAAGTGGCGCAGCAAGATCGAACGCCGGTCGCTGAGCTGGAAAGAGAACGTGGTGGTGTCCTGGACCGGGATGCGCGGTGTGGTGACGTTGGCGGCGGCCGCCGGTATCCCGATGACCACGGTTGACGGCGAGCCGTTCCCCGAGCGCGCCACCATCCAGGCCATCGCGTTCGTCGTCAGTGTCGGCACCCTGCTGCTCCAGGGCTGGACACTGCCGCTGCTCATCCGCCGCCTCAAGTTGTCGGCACATGACGACGGCGACCGGGTCTATGACCGCGAGGAGACGCTCAAGGCCGAGCGGGTGGTACACGACGCGGCCGACGAGGTACTGGCCGAGTTCCGGGCCAATCCGCCCGACGGCCTCGATCCGCGGGTGCTGGCCGATATCCGCAACACCATCGCCCGGCACTCGCAGGACGCCGACGAGATGCCCGATCCCGAGGCGCACACCTTGCGCGCCGAAGTGTTCGCGGCGCTCTATCGCGATGTGCTCTCCGCACAGCGCGCCGCACTCATCAGCGAACGGGATTCCGGGCTGATCGACGATGAGGCGGTTCGCGCCATGCTGGAGCGCCTGGACCTGCAGGAGGCCGGGGTTTCGGCTCGCCTGGAGAGCCGGTTGTGAGTCAGTACCGGACGTCGCTGGCCAGCAGCGGCGGGTACACATCGGAGGGCTGACCGTCGACGGTGGCGCCCGCGAACTGCAACATGGCGCGTTGTGCGCCGTGCATGGGCGCCGGATAGTTCAGCGTCGGCGCGGAGACCGCGTCGAGCACCGCGAGGTCCTGAGGGCTCAGGGTGACATCGAGGCCGGCGATGTTGTCGGTCAGCTGCGAGAGCCGCCGGGCGCCGACGATGGGCACCACGGTTCCTTGTCGAGCGCGCAACCACGCCAGCGCGACAGCGGACGGCTTGGCGCCGATCTTCTCGGCGACCGTGGCCACGGCTTCGATGACCTCGAACTGCGCGTCGGTGGGGCCGCCGACGAATGCCGCCCGCGCGGAGTCGGTGACGTCGGTGCCGCGTCGGTACTTGCCGGACAGGAAGCCGTTCTTCAGTGGGCTCCACGGCACCAGCGCGATATCGCGATCGGTTGCCAACGGGGCGATTTCGCCCTCGACGGTGCGCTCCAGCAGGGAGTACTCGACTTGTAGGGCGATCAGTGGTGTCCAGTCTTTGAGCAGGGCGGTGGTGTGCGCGGTGGCGGTCACCCAGGCCGGGGTGTTGGAGAACCCGATATAGCGAATCTTGCCGGCGCGCACCAGGTCATCGAGTGTCCGCATGGTTTCTTCGATCGGGGTGTGGCGGTCCCAGTTGTGCAGCCAGTACAGGTCGAGGTAGTCGGTGTTGAGCCGGCGCAGCGTCTGGTCCAGTTGGGCGATGATCGACGAACGTCCGGCGCCGCCGCCGTTGGGGTCACCGGGGTACATGTTGGCGAAGAACTTCGACGCCAGCACGACGTGTTCGCGGCGGCCGGGACGCTGGGTGAAGTAGTCGCCGAGGATCTTCTCCGAGTGCCCGTTGGTGTAGAAGTTGGCGGTGTCGATGAAGTTGCCGCCCAACTCCAGGTAGGCCGTCACCATGGCCTCGGAGTCCTCGACGCTGCAACCCGCGCCGCCGGGATCGCTGCCGAATGTCATGGCGCCCAGCGCCAACGGGCTGACGCGCAGGCCGGAACGGCCCAGGGTGAGGTAGTGATCGAGTGACATGATCCTGCTTTCTCGGTTTCGAATGATGTCTCTCATTCAACCCAGAGATGCAGAAGAACCCTAGATCAATGCACTCTGGCTCTTGCCTAATCCTCTTAGGAGCGCGATCATCACGTCATGAGCAGCAAGACTGCGGAAATGCTCGACGACATACGCCGGCTCATCGACAGGCACGCACAACCGGATCTGCGGACACCGATCGACGGCCTGCTGCTGGCGAAGGTGACCCGTGCCGGCGACGAGCCCGACTACTCCCTGGCGACTCCGCTGCTGGTGGTGATGGCCCAGGGCGGCAAGCGACTCCTGGTCGGCGATCAGGTGCTGGAGTACCGCTCCGGCCAATGCCTGATCGTGACGGCCGAAATACCGGTGACCGGCAACTACATCGATATTGCCGAGGGCGCACCCTCGTTGTCGATGGGTTTGGTGCTGCGCCCGGCGGCGATCGCGGCGCTGGTGCTGGAGACCCCGATGCGACGCCGAACCCGCAGTGCCGCAACGTTACCCGCGATCGCGACGGGCCCCGCCGAGCCGGATCTGCTCGATGCCGTGACAAGGCTGCTGCGGTTGCTCGATCAGCCCGACGATGCGGCGGTGCTGGCGCCGCTTTTCGAACGGGAGATCCTGTGGCGGCTGCTGACCGGCCCGCACGGGGAGTCTGTCCGGCAGATCGGCCTGCCCGACAGCGACCTGTCGCATGTGAGCCGGGCCATCGGCTGGATCCGGGAAAACTATGCCGAACCGATGCGGGTCGACGACCTGGCGCAGCTGTCGGCGATGAGCTCGTCGGCCTTTCACCGGCACTTCCGCGCCGTTACGGCGATGAGCCCCTTGCAATTCCAGAAACGTATCCGACTGCAGCATGCCCGGTCGCTGCTGGCCGCGCACCCCGGTGACGTGGCCGGCGTCGGGCACCTGGTCGGCTATGAGAGCGTCTCGCAGTTCAATCGCGAATACCGGAGACTCTTCGGCGCACCGCCGGGCCGTGATGTCGCCCGGTTGCGCGCGGCGACCGAGCCGGTGCTGACCGGGCCGCTGCCCTAGAAGTCGAACCCGCCGAAGTCACCGCCGCCGAAGTCGCCACCGCCACCGAAATCGCCCCAGCCGCCGCCGTCACCGCCGCCGGAGTCGCCACCCCAGCCGCCACCGGAATCACCGCCGCCGTCCCAGCCGCCGCCGTCGCCGCCACCGGCTTCCAGGCCCTGGTCATAACCCTGGTCGAAGCCCTGGCCGTAGCCGTTCTCGAAACCCTGTGCGCCGTAATCGACTCCGTGCATACCGGAGAACATCGCGTCGAACAGCAGCACCGAGCCCAGACCCCAGGCGCCTGCCACCAACGCCGGCTTCCACCACGGTTCGGAATACCAGCCGGCCGGCACCGGGCGCCCGGCCACCCGGCCGCCGGGGTAGTAGTTGGGGGTGCGCTCCGACGGCGTCGGCGACGCCTCGATCTCGCGGCCCTCGACCTGGACCCGGCGGTCTTCGGTCACGGTGCCCGCGGACTTCTGCCCGGCGAGGGTCTCCAGCTCCGGGCCGACATCCATGCCCATGGCCAGACGCGCGGCCCGCACGTAGTACAGGCCTTCCAGTGCACTCTCTTTGGCCAGCAGCGCCTGCTTGGCGGTGGTGGCCTGCTCGATCTGCGAGGACGCCGCGGTGTAGCGCTCGGAGGCGTCGGCCATCGCCTGCTTGGACGCCTCGTCGGTGCCGGAGAGGTTCAGCACCTGACCGCCGAGACGTTCGATGGTGCGCCGGGCGTCGGCCTTGGCGTCGGCCAGCGTGGCCGCGGTCCGCTTACCCGTGGCACGTGACGAGCTGTACACAGCGAGACCGATTGCCGCGACGACGAGGAGGATCAGGACAACCAACACGCTGTTCATGGCGTCCAGGGTACCCACAGAAAACTGCGGTCCGGGCTGGCGAATCGGCGACGACGCCCGGGCGGTGGAACCGGCGCCGACCCGGTGGGGCAGGTGCCGACTCGGCGAAAGTGGACATCGACTTTCAGTTGTTTGCCCGAATCGCATCTCGGCGTCGAATCCGGCGATATGCTCGCCGTCTGCTTACGCAGTCGTAGATACCGAGATCTGGGGGGACCGTTGTCTGTTCGCATGTTCTTCGTCGCTGCCGCCGTCGCCGTGGCCGGCACTGTTCTGGCACCGATTGCCGCTGCGGCGCCGTACAACAACTGCACCGAGGCCAAAGCGGACGGTGCGTGCAACATCCCGTCGTCCTCGGACAAGTACCAGGCCAAGCTCGATCGCGACGGCGACGGCCTCGGCTGCGAATGCTGACCCGCTGAACGCTCGGGCCTACTCTTTGCCCGTGGGCTGCCGACAGTCGTGGTCGCGGTGATCAGCGCGCGCCGGCAAGCCTTTTCGCGTCACACGGCCGCAGCGCGGTCAGGCTGATATCGCCGCCGTAGACATCGAGTACGCGGTGATCCATCGCACGGCGCCACAGCGGCGGACACAGCGCGAGCACCAACATCGCGATGTATCCCGCCGGGAGCTGCGGTGCCTCGTCGGTGTCGCGGACCGCCTGATAGCGCCGCAGCGGATTGAGGTGGTGATCGGAATGCCGTTGCAGATGCAGCAGGACGACATTGGTCATGACGGCGTTGCCGTTCCAGCAGTGCGATGGCCGCAGCCGTTCGTAGCGTCCCGACGGCAGCTTGCGTCTGCGCAGCCCGTAGTGCGACACGTAGTTCATCGCCTCGAGCAGGAACATCCCGATGACGGCCTGGCCCACCAGCCACGGCAGGTCGACGGGGCCGAACCAGACGGCCAGCACCGCGAACAGTGCCACGCTCATCAGCCAGGCATTCAGCACATCGTTGCGTAGCGACCAGCGGTTACGGCCCCGGCGGGCGAGCCGTTTGGCTTCCAGCCGCCAGGCCGAGCGCGTGCTACCGGTCACCGAGCGCACGGCGAAGGCGTAGACGTTCTCCCGGAATCGGGCACTCGCCGGATCCTCGGCGGTCGCGACGCGTACGTGATGCCCGCGATTGTGTTCGACGTAGAACTGGCCGTAGCAGGACTGCGCCAGCGCCAGCTTGCTGAGCCACCGTTCGGCACGGTCACGCTTGTGCCCCAGCTCGTGGGCGGCGTTGTTGGCGATTCCGCCCACCACGCCGGTGGCCACCATCAGACCCAGCTTCCCCAGCGGGGAGATGCTGAGCCAGCCGCCGCCGCTCCACAACCAGCAGGCGAAGATCAGCGACAGATATTGGGCGGGCAGGAACAGGTGGGTGGCGGCCCGGTAGAACGGGTCGCTCTCCAGGTCCGGTAGCGCACTCTCGGGCGGGCGTTGCCCGGCATCTCGGCCCAGCAGGTGGTCGGCCACCGGCATGACGATGAACGTGAGCACCGCCCCGGTCCACCAGAACCCGGACCATCCGGTCGTGAACACCAGGAGCCAGGACAGGCCGACCATGCCCGGCGTGACCGGGACCAGCAGCCAGAAATAGCGCTTCGGGTCCCGCCAGTTCGCGGCAGCAACGTTTTTGTTGACGCCGGCTTCAATTAACTGACGATCCGTCAGCGGTGGCGGCGGAGCGGTCATTGCATACTTATACCGTGCTCTAATGGCCTCTGCAATGGTTGCTGACAAATATCGCCCGGCGCGTCTAACTGGAGTTCTAGCTGCTGAAAACGTCGGATCAATTACTCATTACGAATTCGCTCAGCACATTCAAATTATCGTCACTACAGTCAATTAACAGGATGTTCCCAGAATTCGGAATTGTTCCTGCTAAACGCTTCGCGGGGCACGGCGGCGCAAACACGGCAAACGCGCGTTACTCGCTGGAGGTGTGCCGTCGAACGGTGAGCGGCCCGGCGGAAAGCAAAAGACCGACCCGAAAGGGTCGGTCTCGTGGAGCGGGCGACGGGAATCGAACCCGCGTAGCTAGTTTGGAAGACTAGGGCTCTACCATTGAGCTACGCCCGCATGCATTGCTCGACGCAGACTGTACGGCCAGTTCACGATCAAATCCAACCCGGCCCGCCGGTATGACGGCACGCGCTCGGGCGTCTCGCGGTGGCACTGACTCGGACCGATGCCCGGTCATGGCCGCGCGGGCCGTAGGATGCCGTGGGCTTGTGCTGAGCGTTTCGCGATACCGGAGCGCGCACACGAACCCACCCGTATCGGGGTGTAGCGCAGCTTGGTAGCGCATCCGCTTTGGGAGCGGAAGGCCGCAGGTTCAAATCCTGTCACCCCGACCAGCACTACCCCCGACCTATGACCACCGACCAACTGACACAGAGACATCAAGGAGCACCAGTGAAGAGCACCGTCGAGAAGCTGAGCCCCACCCGGGTTCGCATCAATGTCGAGGTGCCTTTCGAGGAACTCGAACCCGACTTCGATCGCGCGTTCAAGCAGCTGGCCAAGCAGGTCCGGCTGCCCGGATTCCGCCCGGGCAAGGCACCGCGCAAGCTGCTGGAGGCCCGTGTCGGGCGCACCGCGGTGCTCGAGCAGGTCGTCAACGACGCGCTGCCCACCCGCTACAGCCAGGCCGTCACCACATCGGAGCTGCAGCCGCTGGGCCAGCCCGAGATCGAGGTCACCAAGCTCGAGGACGGCCAGGAGCTGGTGTTCACCGCCGAGGTCGACGTCCGCCCCGAGATCACCCTGCCCGACCTGAGCGCGCTGACCGTCACCGTCGACGCCATCAAGGTCGAGGACGAGGACGTCGAGAAGGAACTGGAGTCGCTGCGCGCCCGGTTCGGCACCCTCAAGGGTGTCGAGCGTCCGGTTGCCGAAGGTGATTTCGTCTCGATCGACCTGTCGGCCACCGTCGGCGGCGAGGACGTCCCGGAGGCCAAGACCGAGGGCCTGAGCCACGAGGTCGGATCCGGGCAGCTGATCGAAGGACTGGACGACGCCCTGGTCGGGATGTCCTCCGGTGAGACCAAGGAGTTCACCACCACGCTGGTGGCCGGCCCGCACGCCGGCGCCGAGGCCGTCGTCACCGTGACCGTCGGCTCGGTCAAGGAACGCGAGCTGCCGCCCGTCGACGACGATTTCGCCCAGCTGGCCAGCGAATTCGACACCATCGACGAGCTGAAGGAAAACCTCGCCGAGCAGGTCAAGCGCTTCAAGAGCATCCAGCAGGCCGAGAAGATCCGCGACGCCACCCTGGAGGCGCTGCTGGAGCAGACCGAGGTGCCGCTGCCCGAGGCCATCGTGCAGGGCCAGGTCGACGAGACCGTGCACAATGCGATCCACGGACTCGACCACGACGAGGCCAAGTTCGAAGAGCAGCTCAAGGAACAGGGCAGCTCGCGCGAGGAGTTCGACGCCGAGACCCGCAGCGGTGCCGAGCGCGCCGTCAAGACCCAGCTGCTGATGGATGCCATCGCCGACGACCTGGACATCCAGGTGGGTCAGAACGACATCACCGAGCGTCTGGTGCTGATGTCGCGTCAGTACGGCATCGAGCCGCAGCAGCTCATCCAGCTGCTGCAGCAGAACAACCAGCTGCCCGCGATGTTCGCCGATGTGCGGCGCGGGCTGACCGTCGCCGCGGTCGTCGAGGCCGCGACGGTGACCGACACCGACGGCAACGTCGTCGACACCACCGAGTTCTTCGGGTCGTCCGACGAGGCCGATGTCGAGGCCGCAGTGGCCGAGGCGCTGGAGGCCGCCGACGACGATGACGACGACGATTCCGCCGACACCGACGACGAGACGAAATAAAGCCCACAGCGAAAGCGCGCGTCCTAGCGGGTGCGCGCGGCTGCAGGTTGGTTAGTGTCGTCGTTGAACCACATACGAGAAAGCAGGTAACCCAGCGTGACTGACATGCGTTCCGGGTCCATGGGCCTGAACCTCACGGACTCGGTCTATGAGCGCTTGCTGGCTGAGCGGATCATCTTCCTGGGCACCCAGGTCGACGATGACATCGCCAACCGGCTGTGCGCGCAGATTCTCCTGCTGGCCGCCGAGGACCCCACCAAGGACATCAACCTCTACATCAACTCGCCGGGTGGTTCGGTCACTGCCGGCATGGCGATCTACGACACCATGGTGCTCGCGCCGTGTGACGTGGCGACCTATGCCATGGGCATGGCCGCCTCGATGGGTGAGTTCCTGCTCGCGGCGGGGACCAAGGGCAAGCGTTATGCCCTGCCGCACGCCCGGATCATGATGCACCAGCCGTCGGCGGGTATCGGCGGTTCGGCGGCGGATATCGCCATCCAGGCCGAGCAGTTCGCCCTGACGAAGAAGGAGATGAACCGGCTCAACGCCGAGTTCACCGGCCAGTCGTTGGAAAAGGTCGAGGCCGACGCCGACCGCGACCGCTGGTTCACCGCCCAGGAGGCGCTGGACTACGGCTTCGTCGACCACATCATCACCCGCGCCCACCTCAACGGGAGTGCCTCATGAGCCAGCCCATGCACGGCGAAGCCGTGAATCCGATCTCCGCGCGCTACATCCTGCCGTCGTTCATCGAGCACTCCAGCTTCGGTGTCAAGGAGTCCAACCCGTACAACAAGCTCTTCGAGGAGCGCATCATCTTCCTCGGCGTGCAGGTCGACGACGCGTCGGCGAACGACATCATGGCGCAGTTGCTGGTGCTGGAGTCGCTCGATCCCGATCGCGACATCACCATGTACATCAACTCGCCGGGTGGGTCGTTCACCTCGCTGATGGCGATCTACGACACCATGCAGTACGTGCGTGCCGACATCCAGACCGTGTGCCTGGGCCAGGCCGCCTCGGCCGCCGCGGTGCTGCTGGCCGCCGGCACCCCCGGCAAGCGCATGGCGCTGCCGAACGCCCGCGTGCTGATCCATCAGCCCGCGGTCGGCGGGGCGATCCAGGGCCAGGTCTCTGACCTGGAGATCCAGGCCGCCGAGATCGAGCGCATGCGCACCTTGATGGACACCACGCTGGCGCGCCACACCGGCAAGGAACCCGCGGTGATCCGCAAGGACACCGATCGCGACAAGATCCTGACGGCCGCCGAGGCCAAGGATTACGGGATCATCGACACCGTGCTGGAGTACCGGAAGTTGTCGGCGTCCAAGCTCTGATCGGGGCCGGTCTGACCGGCCCCGGCGTCGCGGTCCGATAACCGGGACGACACGCCAAAGACACGGCAGCGCGTTGCGGGGGCCGTCAGCCCCCGCAGGGGATATGTTTTGCGACAGCTGAATACCACCGACGCTATTCACCTCTATCGCTCGCCCCCTGACGGAGTAAGCGGGTAGCGTCGGAACAAGCAGCAATCGAAGACCGACACCCCGGTGAATTCACCGGCCAGAGGGGAAGTAGGGACCTCAGCAATATGGCACGCATCGGAGACGGCGGTGACCTGCTGAAGTGCTCGTTCTGCGGGAAGAGCCAAAAGCAGGTCAAGAAACTCATTGCCGGCCCTGGCGTGTACATCTGCGACGAGTGCATCGACCTCTGCAACGAGATCATCGAGGAGGAGCTGGCCGACGCTGACGATGTCAAACTCGACGAGCTGCCCAAGCCCTCGGAGATCCGGGATTTCCTCGAGGGTTATGTCATCGGGCAGGACACCGCCAAGCGCACATTGGCTGTCGCGGTCTACAACCACTACAAGCGCATCCAGGCGCAGGAGAAGTCGCGCGACTCGCGTGCCGAGCCTGTTGAGCTGGCCAAATCCAATATCTTGATGCTCGGCCCGACCGGCTGCGGTAAGACCTACCTGGCGCAGACGCTGGCCAAGATGCTCAATGTCCCGTTCGCGATCGCGGATGCCACCGCGCTGACCGAAGCCGGTTACGTCGGCGAGGATGTCGAGAACATTCTGCTCAAGCTGATCCAGGCCGCCGACTACGACGTCAAGCGCGCCGAGACCGGCATCATCTACATCGACGAGGTCGACAAGATCGCCCGCAAGAGCGAGAACCCGTCGATCACCCGCGATGTCTCCGGTGAAGGTGTGCAGCAGGCACTGCTGAAGATTCTGGAAGGCACGCAGGCCTCGGTTCCTCCGCAGGGCGGCCGCAAGCACCCGCATCAGGAATTCATCCAGATCGACACCACCAACGTGCTGTTCATCGTCGCGGGTGCGTTCGCCGGCTTGGAGAAGATCGTCTCCGACCGGGTCGGCAAGCGTGGCTTGGGTTTCGGCGCCGAGGTGCACTCCAAGGCCGAGATCGACACCCAGGACCACTTCGCCGAGGTGATGCCCGAGGACCTGATCAAGTTCGGTCTGATCCCGGAGTTCATCGGCCGTCTGCCGGTGGTGGCCTCGGTGACCAACCTGGACAAGGAATCGCTCGTCCAGATCCTGTCGGCCCCGAAGAACGCCTTGGTCAAGCAGTACACCAGGTTGTTCGAAATGGACGGTGTGGAACTGGAATTCACCACCGAGGCACTCGATGCGATCGCCGATCAGGCCATCCACCGTGGCACCGGTGCCCGTGGTCTGCGCGCCATCATGGAGGAAGTCCTGCTGCCGGTGATGTATGACATCCCCAGCCGCGACGACGTCGCCAAGGTGGTCGTCACCAAGGAGACCGTGCAGGACAACATGCTGCCGACGATCGTGCCGCGCAAGCCACCGCGGACCGAGCGTCGCGACAAGAGCGCCTAGCTCCCGTCAGTTTGTATTGAGGGTCGTGATCCCAGGGGGGTCACGACCCTCAATGCATTGTCGGGCCGGATGGGGGACAAGCCCGGTTATGTCAGCGCCATCCCGGGGATGCGCGCCCGGATCGCGTCGAGTTCGGCCTCGTCGGAGATGCCCTGGAAGTCGTACCGCGGGGTGTACGGGGCCTGCAGCATGCGCAGCTCGTCGTCGGTCAGTTCGACCGCCAGCGAGGCGATCGCCTCGTCGATGTGTTTCACCGAGCCGGCACCCACCAGCGGTGCGGTCACCACCGGCTGGTGATGCAGCCACGCCAGCGCGATCGTCGCGCGGGTGACGCCGTGCGCGGCGGCGACCTTTCCGACGGCGTCGATGATGGCGCGGTTCGCGTTCTCGTCGGCCGCCGAGTAGAGGTGGTCGGCGAACGCTCCGTCGGTCTGTGCTCTGGCGGTGGAATTCGCGTTATCCCAGTCGCGGGCGAGCCGCCCCCGGGCAAGGGGACTCCAGATGATCGTCCCGACGCCCTCGTCGAGGCACAGCGGGATCATCTCGCGCTCCTCCTCGCGGGCGAGCAGGTTGTAGTGGTCCTGCATGGTGACGAATCGGGCCCAGCCGTGCTGCTTCTGCAGGTGCAGTGCCTTCGCGAATTCCCAGGCGTGCATCGAGGAGGCGCCGAGGTAGCGGACCTTGCCGTCGCGCACCAGGTCGCTGAGTGTCTCCAGGGTCTCCTCCAATGGCGTGGCGTGGTCGTTGCGATGCACCTGATAGAGATCGATGTAGTCGGTGCCGAGCCGTCGCAGAGAATGTTCGACCTCGGTGAGGATGGCTTTGCGTGACAGGCCGCGCCCGTTGGGCCCGGGTCGCATCGGGTGGCGCAGCTTCGTGGCGATCACGACGTCGTCGCGGTCGGCGAAGTCTTTGAGCGTGCGGCCCAGTATCTCCTCGCTCGAACCGTTCGAGTACATGTTCGCGGTGTCGAAGAAGTTCAGGCCGGCCTCCAGTGCGTGCTTGATGAGGGGGCGGGCGTCGTCTTCGCCCAGTGACCACACCGGGTGTCCGCGGTCGGGATCGCCGTAGGTCATCGCGCCGATCGCGATGGGTGAGACGTCGAGGCCGGTGGTGCCGAGCTTGCGGTATTGCATAATGTCCCCTTCAGTAAGGCTTTGTGGAGATGTCTCCGCTTAGGCGATTCCGACCGTAGCGGACAGTTCTCCGCTTAGCAAGGGAAGGTAGATGACCGACACTCAGCGCGCCGACGCTCAACGCAACCGGGCACGCATACTCCAGGTCGCTTTTGCCGCCTTCGCCGACGATCCGGATATCTCGCTGAACGCCATCGCCAAACGCGCCGGCGTGGGTCCCGGCACCCTCTATCGACATTTCCCGACCCGGGAGGCGCTCCTGCTCGCGGTTTACCGCGAGGAGATCGACTCCCTTGCCGGTTCGGTGGGCCGGCTACTCGACGAGCAGGCGCCGCTGGACGCATTCTGCAGCTGGGCAAGGAAATTGGCAGAACTCACCCGGGTCAAACACGGGTTGGGTGAGGCGCTGGCAAGTCCGTCCGCTCAGGCGGTGATCGATGCGACGTACGGGCCCGTCACCGCCGCGATAGGGCAGTTGCTCGAAGCCGCGGAGGCCAGGGGTGATATTCGAACCGGCGTGGATCCCGGTGACGTCCTGCTACTTCTGAGTGCGCTGTGGCGAGTGCCCAAAGGCGACGCCGGACTGCTGCAGGCCGATCGTATTCTCGACATGATCGTCGGCTCGCTCAAGAACTCGCCGCAGGGATAGGGCTGGTGCCCTCAGCGTTTGATGCGGTCCGGTCGGCTGTAGATGTTCATCGAATCCCCGCGCAGGAACGCCACCAGGGTCAGCCCGGATTGGGTGGCCAGGTCGACGGCCAGTGACGACGGCGCCGACACCGCGGCCATCACCGGGATGCCGGCCATCACGGCCTTCTGGGTCAGTTCGAATGACGCGCGTCCACTGACCAGCAGTACCGCGCCGGACAGCGGGACGCGGTGCTGTTCGGTGGCCCAGCCGATGACCTTGTCGACGGCGTTGTGCCTGCCGATGTCCTCGCGCACCGCCAGCAGAGTGCCGTCTGTGGTGAAAAGCGCCGCCGCGTGCAGTCCTCCGGTGCTGGCGAAAACCTTCTGCGCGGCGCGCAGCCGGTCGGGTAGCGCCGTCAGGGTCTCGGCGGCCACCAGGGTGGGGTCGTCACCCGGGCAGTGCTTGCTGATGGTGGCGACCGCGTCCAGGGAGGCCTTACCGCAGATGCCGCAGGACGAGGTGGTGTAGAAATTGCGCCGGACGTCCACTTCGGGCAGCGGCACGCCCGGTGCAAGCGTGACATCGAGGACGTTGTAGGTGTTGGTGCCGTCGGGCCCGGCACCCTGGCAGTAGCGCACCGTCAGGACGTCGTCGCGCCCGGCGATGATACCTTCGGTGAGCAGAAAGCCTTGCGCCAGTTCGACATCGGAGCCCGGGGTGCGCATGGTCACGGTCAGCGCGGAGCCGTTGAGCCGGATCTCCAAGGGCTCCTCGACCACCAGGGTCTCCGGGCGCTGGGTGAGCTCGGTCCCGCTCAGATGGGCGGCGCGGCGGCGCGCTGTTACCCGGCCCATGCCACCGGCTCCAACCGGATCACCACGGCTTTGGACACCGGCGTGTTCGATTTGGCTGCGGTGTGGTCCAGTGGCACCAGCGGATTGGTCTCGGGGTAGTAGGCGGCGGCGTTGCCGACCGGTGTCGAATACGGCACCACCAGAAAGTCTTTGGCGCGTCGTTCCTCGACACCACCGTCGGCGGTCGGGAACTCCGAGATCAGGTCGACACGGGCGTCGGCGGGCAGACCGAGGGCCGCGATATCGGCGGGGTTGACGAAGACCACCCGCCGGCCGCCCTTGACCCCGCGGTAGCGGTCGTCGAGACCGTAGATGGTGGTGTTGTACTGGTCGTGGCTGCGCAACGTCTGCAGCACCAGCCGGCCTTCGGGTACCGGGACCCATTCCAGCGGCTCCACCGAGAAGTTGGCTTTGCCGGTGTGCGTAGGGAATTCGCGAGAGTCGCGCGGCGGGTGCGGCAGGCCGAAACCGTCGGGCTGGCGCACCTTGGAGTTGTAGTCGGCACACCCCGGCACCACGTCGGCGATGGCGTCGCGGATGGTGTCGTAGTCGGCGTTGAAGGTCTCCCACGGCACGGGGTGGTCGGGTCCCAGCACGGCGCGCGCCAGCTGGCAGACGATCGCGACCTCGCTGCGCAACTCCGGGCTGGGCGGGTGCAGGCTTCCGCGCGACAGGTGCACCATCGACATCGAGTCCTCCACCGACACCAGCTGTTTGCCGCCCGCCTGGAAGTCCCGGTCGGTGCGGCCCAGCGTCGGCAGGATCAACGCGGTCTTGCCGTGCACGACGTGGCTACGGTTCAGTTTCGTCGAGATCTGAACGGTGAGAGCGCAATTGCGCAGCGCTGCCTCGGTGACTTCGGTGTCGGGGGTGGCGGACACGAAGTTGCCGCCCATCCCGATGAAGACCGAGGCGCGGCCGTCCCGCATGGCGCGGATGGCGTCGACGGTGTCGTAGCCGTGCTTGCGCGGGGTGTTGATACCGAATCGGTTGTCCAACGCGGCGTGGAACTGTTCGGGCATCTTCTCCCAGATACCCATGGTGCGGTCGCCCTGGACGTTGGAATGTCCACGCACCGGGCACACCCCGGCGCCGGGCTTGCCGATCATGCCGCGCATCAGCAGCAGGTTGGTGGCCTCGCCGATGGTGGCGACGGCGTGGCGGTGCTGGGTCAGGCCCATCGCCCAGCAGAACACCGTGCGCTTGGAGCCGATCAGCATGCGCGCGACCCGTTCCAGCTGTTCGCGGTCGATACCGCTGGCCTCGGTGACGGTGTCGAGATCCACAGCGCGAGTTTGGGTTTCATATGCGGCAAAGCCCGCGCAGTGGGTGTCGACGAAATCGCGGTCGATCACCGTGCCCGGGGCTGCATCGTCGGCTTCCAGCAGCAAGCGGCCCAATCCGGCGAACAGCGCCATATCGCCGCCGAGGCGGATCTGCACGAACTCGTCGGCGATCGCCACGCCGTGGCCCACCACACCGTGCACCTTCTGCGGATCCTTGAACCGGATCAGCCCGGCCTCGGGCAGGGGATTGACCGCGATGATCCTGGCGCCGTTGGCTTTTGCCTTCTCCAACACCGAGAGCATCCGGGGGTGGTTGGTGCCCGGATTCTGCCCGGCGATCAGGATGACGTCGGCATGCTCGAGATCGTCGACGGTGACCGAACCCTTACCGATGCCGATCGACTCGACCAGAGCGGTCCCCGAGGACTCGTGGCACATGTTCGAGCAGTCCGGCAGGTTGTTGGTGCCGAAACTGCGCACCAGCAGTTGGTAGCAGAACGCGGCCTCGTTACTGGTGCGTCCGGAGGTGTAGAACAGCGCCTCATCGGGGGAGGCCAACGCATTGAGGTGTTCGGCGATCAGCCGGTAGGCGTCATCCCAGCCGATGGGTTGGTAGTGCGTGCCGCCGGGCGACAGCACCATCGGATGGGTGAGACGGCCCTGCTGTGAGAGCCAGTACTCGGGCTGATCGGCCAGTTCGGCCACCGAGTGCCGCGCGAAGAATTCCGGGGTGACGGTGCGTTTGGTCGCCTCCTCGGCCACCGCCTTGGCGCCGTTCTCGCAGAACTCGGCGAGCTTGCGCCCGCCGTGCTCCTCGGGCCAGGCGCATCCCGGGCAGTCGAAACCGTGGCGCTGATTGAGCCGCGACAACGCGGTCGTCGTCCGGATCGGGCCCATCTGCTCGAAGCCGCGCCGCAACGACACCAGCACGGCCTTCATGCCGGCGGCTTCGCCTTCGCGGCCGGTGGTGACCACAGCGTGCTCGTCGTAGCGGGCATCGATATCGCGATCGGGGCGGCGCCTGGTAGCCATGGGGTCCAGCCTACGGAGATGTGATCTTTGGCGCGGTGACCTGGGTACACAGAACTGTCTTAGACAAGCTAAGATAATCCGCATGACCTTTCCGAAACGGGGAGCAATACTGGCTCTCGCCGCGGCAGCAGCCATCGGGCTGGCGGCCCCCGCGCACGCCGACCCGGATACCGATTTCGGCAACGCCTTGCACATTTACGGCATCTACGGGCAGAAGGACTACAACGCCTGGATCGCCAAGATCGCCTGCGAGCGGCTCTACCGCGGTGTCGACCACGATGCGTTCGATTCCGCCAAGTTCGTGTCGATGCAGTTGCCGAAGGGCAGCTCCACCGAGCAGGCCTGGCAGTTCCTCGGCCTGGCGCTTCCGACGTACTGCCCGGAGAAGCAACCCATACTGCAACAGGCCGCTGACCGGACCTGAGCGCACGACCCATCTAGTTTCGAAGAGCGGGAGAGCAGCATGACTAATCGTCTCAAGGGTCTGGTTCGCGCCGGAGTCGCCACCGTCGCGGTCAGCGCAAGCCTGGCCGCCGTGCCGGGTATCGCATCGGCCGATGCCACCGACGACTACCCGATCCCCAACCGGATGCTGAAGACGACGTGCACGGTGGACCAGTACATGGCTGCCGCCCGGGACACCAGCCCGATCTACTACCAGCGCTACATGATCGACTACAACAACCGGCCGCTCGATATCCAGCAGGGCGCCCGGGACCGGATCTACTGGTTCTTCTCGCTGAACTACGCCGGCCGCCGTCAGTACTCCGAGGACACCGCCACCAACGTCTACTACGAGCAGATGGCGACGCACTGGGGCAACTGGGCCAAGCTGTTCTTCAACAACAAGGGCGTCGTCGCGCACGCGACCGATGTCTGCATGAACTACCCGGCCGCCGATCCCGGCGTGTGGGTGTGGGGCCCCAACGCCCCTATGCCGTAACACCTCTGACCTGACAAAGACACCCGGTGCGATCCGCACCGGGTGTCTTTTTTGTCTGTACCCGTGTCGCGAGTGTGGACTCAAGACACGGTCATGGCGAATTCACGTGTCACAAGCCCACACTCGGCGCCGAACCCCTAGTTGGAGGGCTGCGGCTCGGGATCGCGCTGGATGGGCTCGGGCCAGGGCTCGGGCACCGGACGCTGCCGGACGTGCTGCGGCCACCAGAACCACTTGCCCATCAATGCGGCAATGGACGGCGTCATGAACGACCGGATCACCAACGTGTCGAATAGCAGGCCGAGGCCGATGGTGGTACCCACCTGGCCGATGACCGTCAGATCGCTGACCGACATCGACATCATGGTGAACGCGAACACCAGACCCGCCGAGGTCACCACCGAGCCCGAGCCGCCCATGGCCCGGATGATGCCGGTGTTGAGGCCCGCGTGTATCTCCTCTTTCATTCGGGAGACCAGTAGCAGGTTGTAGTCGGCGCCGACGGCCAGCAGGATGATCACCGACATCGCCAGCACCATCCAGTGCAGGTGGATCCCGACGATGTGCTGCCAGAACAGCACCGACAGGCCGAACGAGGCGCCCAGTGAGAGCACCACCGTCCCGACGATGACGGCTGCGGCGACGATGCTTCGGGTGATGATCAGCATGATGATGAAAATCAGTCCGAGCGAGGCGATTCCGGCGATCAGCAGGTCGTAGTTCGAGCCTTCCTGCATATCTTTGAAGGTTGCCGCCGTACCACCGAGGAAGATCTTGGAACCCTCCAACGGGGTGCCCTTGATGGCTTCCTTGGCGGCCTGCTTGATGGCATCGATGTGCTTGATGCCCTCGGGTGTCATCGGGTCGCCGTCATGGCTGATGATGAAGCGCACCGCGTGGCCGTCCGGGGACAGGAACATCTTCATACCGCGCTTGAAATCCGGATTGTCGAACGTCTCCGGCGGCAGATAGAAGCTGTCGTCGTTCTTGGCCGCATCGAAGGCCTGACCCATGGCAGTCGAGTTCTCCTGCATGGCCTTCATCTGCTCCTGCATGCCCCCCTGGGTCTGGTACATGGTGAGCATCATGTTCTTCATGTTCTCCATGGTGGAGATCATCGAAGGCATCAAAGCGACCATCTGGGGCATGAGCGTGTCGAGCCGCTCCATGTCGGGCATCAGGTTCTGGATGTCGTCGGTCATGGTGTCGATACCGTCGAGGGTGTCGAATACCGACCGGATCGACCAGCACACCGGGATGTCGAAGCAGTGCGGTTCCCAGTAGAGGTAGTTGCGCAGCGGGCGCAGGAAATCGTCGAAGTTGGCGATGTTGTCGCGCAGCTCCGCGATATCGAGCGTCATGTTCTTCATCTTGGTGACCATCGAGTGCGTGGTGGCGGCCATCTGCTCGGTGATGCTCTGCATCTTGGTCATCGTGTCGATGGTGGTCTGCATATCGTCGGCCTGGGTGAGCATGTCCTTCATGCGGTCATCCATGTACTTCTGATTCATCTGCTGGGTGGTGCCCTGCATGCTGATCTGGAAGGGGATCGACGTGTGTTCGATGGGTGTGCCCTGTGGCCTGGTGATGGCCTGGACCCGGCCGATGCCGGGCACCTTGAAGATGGCCTTGGCGACCTTGTCGATGACCAGGAAGTCGGCCGAGTTGCGCAGATCGTGATCGCTTTCGATCATCAGCAACTCGGGGTTCATCCGGGCCTGCGAGAAGTGCCGGTCAGCGGCCTGGTAGCCGAGGTTGGCCGGCAGGTCGGCCGGAAGGTAGTTGCGGTCGTTGTAGTTGGTCGAGTAACCGGGCAGCGTCAGCAGACCGACCAGCGACAGCGCGATGGTGGCGACCAGGATCGGACCGGGCCAGCGCACCACCGCGGCACCCAGCTTGCGCCAGCCGCGCACCCGCATGGCGCGCTTGGGCTCCAGCAGGCCGAAGCGGCTGGCGATGGTGATGACCGCCGAGCCCATCGTCAGCGCGGCCAGCACCACGACGACCATGCCGACCGCCAGGGGCACACCGAGTGACTGGAAGTACGGCAGCCGGGTGAAGTGCAGGCAGAAGGTGGCGCCGGCGATGGTCAGGCCGGAGCCCAGGATGACATGCGCGGTGCCGTGGAACATCGTGTAGTACGCGGATTCCGGGTCCTCGCCGGCCGCTCGTGCTTCCTGATATCGGCCTATCAGGAAGATGGCGTAGTCCGTTGCTGCCGCGATCGCCAGCGTCACGAGTAGGTTCGTCGCGAAGGTGGAGAGCCCGATGATCTCGTGATAGCCCAGGAAGGCGACCACCCCGCGTGCCGCGGTCAGCTCCAGCACCACGGTCAACAACACGATCAGCACCGTCACGATGGACCGGTAGACCAGCAACAGCATGATGATGATGACGGTGAACGTCAGGCCGGTGATGAGCTTCATGCTTCGATCGCCGGCGATGTGCTGATCGGCGGACAGCGCCGCCGGGCCGGTGACGAACACCTTGAGGCCGTCGGGTGGCTTCAGGCCCGCGATCAGGTTCTGGACCGATGCCACCGATTCGTTGGCCAGCGCCTCGCCCTGGTTACCGGACAGGTACACCTGGACGTAGGTGGCCTTACCGTCGGCGCTCTGCGCGCCCGAGGCGGTGAGCGGGTCGCCCCAGAAATCCTGGACGTGCTCGACATGCTTGTTGTCGGCTTCGAGCTTGCGGACCATGTCGTCGTAGAAGGTGTGGTCCTGATCGCCGAGCGGCCGGTTGGCCTCCAGCACGATCATCACCGAGCTGTTGGAGTGGAACTCGTCGAAGACCTTGCCGACGCGCTGCATGGCGATCATCGACGGCGCGTCGGTGGGTGCCATCGACACCGAGCGCATCTGCCCGACGACCTCGAGCTGTGGCGCGGCGACGTTGAGCACCACGATGATGCCGAGCCAGGCCAGGATCACCGGCACCGCCAACGTGCGGATCCACTTGGCGATGCCGCCGCGATTGTGTTCGACGACCGGAATGGCTTCGGTGGCGGCGTCGCTGTGGGGTGAGGTCATGCGGACTTCACCAAGCAGAAGGTCTGGGCGTTCACTCCGGTGTTGGTCCGTTCGTCTTTGACTTCATCGTCGACGGTGATGCGGCAGGTGATGGTGCTGCCATTGCCTTGCGCGACGATATTGGGGAAGACCGACGGCGCCGTGCTCTGCAGTGTGAGGCTCCACGGCAGGGTGACACCGTCGACGCGCTGCGGCTGGGCGTCCAGGTCGAGGTAGTTGACGTCGGCGGTGGCGCCGGGCTCGCCGAAGATCTCGTACTTGACGACCTTGGGGTCGAAAGGTTTGGTGTCGTCCGCGGGTGCGCTCGGGGAGGAGTAGGCGTCGCCCGCGCCGAAGAAGGTCCGGATGCGGCTCACGGTGAACCCGGCGATGACGACCACGATAACGATCACCAGTGGGATCCAGGCCCGCCTGAGAAATGTGAACATCGGATCCTCGCTACCGGATCGACTCGGTCGTCGCGATGAGGACCGTCACCGGGAGGTGATTGCGCTGCTTACGCATGTGCACCCCCGACTCCTTGACGTTCGTTACGACGCAGATCAGCCCGTTCAACGGACAGATTAGACCATATAACAGAGTTGCGAAGCGACCATGCGGTGGACGACGTGCCGATCGGCTATCCAGCGGCCCGTGCGGTGGGCGGTTCTGACCTCTGGGTTAGCGCGCGTGGTCACGGGTACCGCGGCTTATGTCACATATGACCCTGTTTGTGACTCACGTCATACTTTATGTCGGGTCCGGGTGGTCCGAGTTATCTCGCGGTTGTTTGCTGGGATTCGACGGGGTCGAGGTTTTTGTGATCGCGTAACGCGCGAACTACGCCGTTGACGCAGGCGTAACAGGATTGGAATGCGGACTATTTAGCGTGGGCCGGTCAGCTCCCGTCCGTCAAGAAGATGCGGACAACGCACCGTTAGGAACTCCATTGAGCGGAAACGCGGCCCGACTGCAGGCCATCAACAACGTCGAGGCGTATGTCCCGCCTGCCATCAGCTTCGACCCAGCCGAAGAGCCCGGAGAGATCTTCGGCGCGAACGTCTTCACCCTGGCCGAGATGCGGCTGCGGTTGCCCAAGTCGGTCTACAAGTCCGTGGTCGCCACCATCGAGAAGGGCGCCAAGCTCGATCC
The DNA here is from genome assembly GCA_016197405.1 of Mycobacterium sp. Taxonomy (GTDB): domain Bacteria; phylum Actinomycetota; class Actinomycetes; order Mycobacteriales; family Mycobacteriaceae; genus Mycobacterium. The sequence continues at coordinate 21,036 of JACPVR010000032.1, read as the reverse complement.
GGCCGTCGCCGACTCCGTCGCCTCGGTGATGAAGGACTGGGCGCTGTCCAAGGGTGCGACGCACTACGCCCACGTCTTCTACCCGATGACCGGTCTGACGGCCGAGAAGCACGACAGCTTCCTTGAGCCGGTCTCCGACGGCCAGACGCTGGCCGAGTTCGCCGGCAAGACCCTGATCCAGGGCGAGCCGGACGCCTCCAGCTTCCCGTCCGGCGGCCTCCGCAGCACCTTCGAGGCGCGCGGTTACACCGGCTGGGATGTCACCAGCCCGGCCTACATCCTGGAGAACCCGAACGGCAACACGCTGTGCATCCCGACGGTCTTCGTCTCGATGACCGGTGAGGCGCTGGACTACAAGACACCGCTGCTGCGCAGCCAGCAGGCCATGGGCGCACAGGCCGAGCGCATCCTGAAACTGTTCGGCCACAAGGATTTCGACCATATCGTGTCCTTCTGCGGCCCCGAGCAGGAGTACTTCCTGGTCGACCGGCACTTCTTCCTGGCGCGGCCCGACCTGATCAACGCCGGGCGCACCTTGTTCGGCGCCAAGCCGCCCAAGGGCCAGGAGTTCGACGACCACTACTTCGGCGCCATTCCGGAGCGCGTGCTGGGCTTCATGATGGACACCGAGCGTGAGCTGTTCAAGCTCGGCATCCCGGCCAAGACCCGTCACAACGAGGTCGCCCCCGGTCAGTTCGAGATTGCCCCGATGTTCGAGCGGGCCAATATCGCCGCCGACCATCAGCAGCTGCTGATGACCACGTTCAAGGCCATCGCCAAGAAGCACGGCATGGAATGCCTGTTCCACGAGAAGCCGTTTGCCGGCGTCAACGGTTCGGGCAAGCACGTCAACTTCTCGCTGGGCAACGCCCAGTTCGGCAGCCTGCTGGTGCCCGGTGACACCCCGCACGAGAACGCCCAGTTCCTGGTGTTCTGCGCGGCCGTCATCCGTGCGGTGCACAAATTCTCCGGCCTGCTGCGGGTGTCGGTGGCCTCGGCCACCAACGACCACCGCCTCGGTGCCAACGAGGCCCCGCCCGCCATCATCTCGATCTTCCTCGGCGATCAGCTGGCCGATGTCTTCGAGCAGATCGCCAAGGGTGCGGCGACCTCGTCGAAGGGCAAGGGCTCCATGATCATCGGCGTCGACACGCTGCCGGTCCTGCCGACCGATCCGGGCGACCGCAACCGCACCAGCCCCTTCGCCTTCACGGGTAACCGCTTCGAGTTCCGCGCGCCGGGCTCCGGGCAGACCATCAACGTGCCGATGATCATCCTCAACACGATCATGGCCGACTCGCTGGACTACATGGCCACGAAGCTGGAGACGGCGGTAGCCGCCGGGGAAGACTTCGACAAGGCTGTGCAGACGCTGCTCACCGAGATCATCACCGAGCACGGCGCAGTGGTGTTCAACGGTGACGGCTACTCGGACAACTGGCAGATCGAGGCCGCCGAGCGTGGGCTGCCGAACCTCAAGACCACCATCGATTCGATCCCGGAGCTGGTGAAGCCCGAGGCGGTCGAGGTGTTCGAGAAGTACGGCGTGTTCAACGCCCGCGAGCTGGAGAGCCGCGTCGAGGTTCGCTACGAGATGTACGCCTTGACCATCGCGGTGGAGGCCAAGCTGACGTTGGAAGTCGGTTCGACGGTGATCCTGCCCGCGGCGGTTCGCTACCAGACCGAACTGGCCTCCAATGTCGCGACGCTCAAGGCCGCCGGTCTGGAACCCGACCTCACGCTGCTGGAAGCCGTCAGCACGCCGATCTCGGAGCTCACCAGTGCGCTGACCGCACTGAAGACCGCGATGGGAGAGCACGGTGGCGACACCGCCGCAGAGGAGGCTGCGCATGCGCAGAGCCTGCTGCCGCTGATGGAGGCGGTCCGTGCTGCCGCTGACACGCTGGAAGGTGTTGTGGCCGACGACCTGTGGCCGCTGCCGACCTATCAGGAGATGCTCTACATCCTCTGAGTCACCTCGTCGCGAGGCACCTACCGCCGCCGGGTCCGCACCCGGTCCGCGGTAGGTGCCTCGTGGCATATCCGGCTATGTCATTGCGCGGGGACCGGCGGCGCGGCGGGGCCGGCCTCGGCGCGGGCCGGACGCGAGCGGACCCTCAGCGGCCACCAGAACCACGGTCCTAGCAGCGCCGCGATGGCCGGCGTCATCAACGACCGCACGATCAAGGTGTCCACCAGCAGGCCGATGCCGATGGTGGCGCCGCCCTGGCCGACATTGAGCAGGTCGCCCGTGATCATCGAGCCCATGGTCACGGCGAACACCAGTCCGGCCGCTGTCACGACACTGCCGGTGCTGCCCATCGACCGGATGATGCCGGTGTTGATGCCCGCGCCTATCTCTTCCTTGAACCGCGAAACCAACAGCAGGTTGTAGTCGCTGCCGACGGCCAGCAGGATGATCACCGCGAATGCCAGGACGATCCAGTTCAGTTCGATGCCCAGGATGCGTTCGAAGACCAGCACCGAGATACCGAACGCGGCTCCCAGCGACATCACGATGGTGCCGACTATCACCAGGGACGCGATGAACGCCCGGGTGATGATGAGCATGACCAGGAAGATCAGGGTCAGCGCGGCGAACGCGGCGATCATGGTGTCGTATTTCGCACCCGCCTGGATATCGCGGTAGGTCGCCGCGGTACCGGTCAGGTACACCTTCGAGGTGGCCAGCGAGGTGCCCTTGACCGCCTCGTGTGCGGCGACGACCTCCGCGTCGACGGTCGAGATGCCTTCCTCGGTGGCCGGATCGACATCATGGGTGATGATCAGGCGCGCTGCCTTGCCGTCGGGGGACATGAACAGCTTGAGCCCCTTCTGGAAATCGGGGTTGGCGAAGACTTCTGGCGGTAGATAGAAGTAGTCGTCGCTCTTGGAGGCGTCGAAAGCCTCTCCCATGGCCGTTGCGGTGTCCGTCATCTGCTGCATCTGGGTGATGAGACCGTCGAAGCTGCTGTGCACGGTCTGCAGGGTCTGCTGCATCGCGGTGGCCGCGGCGATGATCGGCGGGAACTGCGCGACGAGCCGTGGTGTCAGGCCGTCGACGTCGTCCATGCCGTTCGTCATCTCGGTCATGCTCGTGAGCAGCGCACCCATATTGTCGCTGAGGGTGGGCACGCCGTCGATGGCGTCGAACGCCGACCGGACACCCCAGCATGCCGGGATGTTGAAACAGTTTGGCTCCCAGTAGAAATAGTTGCGGATGGGCCGCACCTCATCATCGAAGTCGGCGAGGTGATCGCGCATCGTGTCGACCGAGGCCTTGAGTGTGTTCGCATCGCCGACGGTGCGGTGGGCGGCGTCGACGGTGCGGTGGGTGGCGTCGGACAGCTGGCGCATGAGGTCGTACATCTGCCCCATGGACGCGATCATCGCGCCGAGATCGTCCGACATCTTGCCGATGTCGCCGACCCGCTGCTTGAGGAACTGCAGGTTCTGGGTGATCGGCACCGACTGCATGCTGACCTGATACGGGATCGAACTGTGCGCGATCGGCGAGCCCAGGGGGCGGGTGATGCTCTGCACCATGGCAAGGCCCCGAATGCGGAACAGCGCCTTGGCGATCCGGTCCAGGACGATCATATCGGTGGGGTTGCGCATATCGTGATCGGATTCGATCATCATGATGTCGGGGTTCAGCCGTGCCGGGCTGAAGTGCTTTTCGGCTGCGGCGTATCCGATGTTCGCCGGCACGTCGTCAGGCACGTAGAACCGGTCGTTATAGCTCGTCTTGTAGCCGACTGTGGCGAGCATCCCCAATAAGATGACGGTGGTGGCGGCCGCCAGAATCGGCTTGGGCCAACGGACCGCAGCGGTGCCGACCCGTCGCCACCCCTTGGTCTTCATCTTGCGCTTCGGCTCGAGCAGACCGAAACGGGTTGCCACCACCAGGATGGCGGGCACCACGGTGAGCGCGGCCGCGACGACGACGATCAACCCGATCGCCGACGGGTATGCCAGCGATTTGAAATAGGCCAGTCGCGTCAAGCGGAGGCACAGCACCGCGCCGACGATGGTCAGCCCCGAGCCGAGTATGACGTGACCGACACCGTGAAATGCGCTGTAATAGGCCGATTCTGGATCTTCCCCGTGCTGGCGTGCTTCCTGATAGCGGCCGATGAGAAATATTGCGTAGTCGGTGCCCGCGGCGATCGCCAGTGCCGTGAGCAGTGGCACCGAGAACGTGGAGAACTCGATGAGTCGGAAATGCCCGAGCAGGGCCACCGCGCCACGCGCAGAACCCATTTCGATGCCGACGATGGCCAGGATCAGCAGGACGGTGCTGATCGAGCGGTAGACCAACAGCAGCATGACCGTGATGACCAGCATGGTGGCCACCGTCATCTTGATCATGCTCTTGTCGCCGGCTTCGAGCGTGTCGGTGTTCAGCGGTGCCGGCCCGGTGACGTAGACGTGCATGCCGGGCGGCGCCGGTGTGCCGTGCACGATGTCGCGGATCGCCTCCACCGATTCGTTGCCCTGGGTGCTGCCCTGATCGCCGGCGAGATTGAGCTGGACGTAGGTGGCCTTGCCGTCGCTGCTCTGCACACCGGCGGCGGTGATCAGATCGCCCCAGAAGTTGTGGACGTGCTGAACGTGGGTAGTGTCTCGTTCGAACTTGTCGATCAGGGTGTCGTAGTACTGGTGGGCGGTATCGCCGAGTTTCTCCTCTCCGACCAGCACAACCATCGCCACGCTGTCCGACGTGGATTCCTGGAACTTCTCGCCGATTCGCTTGGCCGCGATCACCGAAGGCGCATCTTGCGGTGACATCGACACGGCGTTGTGCTTGCCGACGACTTCAACCTGGGGCAGCGTCAGATTCAACGCCGCGGTGATGGCCACCCAGATCAGGATGATCGGAACCGCGGCCACCCGCATGGCCCGCGGGATGAAGGGGCGCTTGTCGGTGACGCTCATGCCGCTTTGTCCAGACAGAAGGCTTGGGCGTCGCGACCCACAGCGCTGCTCTCGTGAACTACTTTGTTGTTGACCAGGATTCGACAGCCGAGACCGTCGGTGTCGCCTTGGGCGACCACGTTGGCCAACATCCCGGGATCGGTGGTGGTCAATGTCACCGACCAGGGCAGGCCGGTGAAGGTGGCTTCGACCGTACGTCCGTTCACGTCGAGATAGCTGATCTGGCCGGACGCCGCCTGGGGCCCGACAATCTCGTATGTCACCTGTTTGGTGTTGAACGGCACGATGGCGTCGGCGTGGCCGGCTTCGGGGGACAGTGGCTGATCGGTGTCGAAGAACGTCCGCAGCCTGCCGACGACGGCTACTGCGGCCACCAGCGCGACAAGAACGACCAAGACCACCCAAAACCGTTTCAGCAAGCCGGGTATCGACTGCAACGTCATCAGTTGTGCCCTATCTCAGAGGTACGGACCGATCGATTTCTGCGACCGGACGTCATTGCCCGAACAATACCCATGGGGGTATAGAAATCAAATCGAACGGTCAGCAGGGAATGTAGCGAAAATACCATAGGGGGTATGGTATAAATCGAGCATGGGTGCGACGGCCGAGGGAAGTGTGGCGGATATGAATGAGCAGCGATCGCGGTGTGACGCGGACATGGCCGCCACGCTCAACCGGCTGCGCCGGGTGCAGGGTCAGCTCGGTGGGGTGATCTCCATGATCGAGCAGGGGCGCGGCTGCAAGGATGTCGTGACTCAGCTGGCCGCGGTGTCAAAAGCGTTGGACCGCGCCGGCTTCACCATCATCGCCTCTGGGCTGCGGGACTGCATGGACGCTGCCGAAGGCCGCGTCGACAACCCGGAGGCGTTGACGGTCGAAGAGTTGGAAAAACTGTTTCTGAGCCTGGCTTGAGCCCCGGCTCGTACCGAAAGGAAATTTCATGTGCCGTGCTGTCCGATGCCGTACCTGCGGTAAGACGACCTGGTCGGGTTGCGGTATGCACGTCGACGCCGTGAGGCGGACGGTGCCCGCGGGTCGGTGGTGCGCCGGCCACACCGAGGCGGAGGCCCCGTCGGCCCCGCGCAAGAGTTGGTTCCGGAGGCCGAAGGGCTGATACCCGCCGCTGCCGGGCGAATGTGGAACTCGCCTCGGGGGACAGCACCGGGAATAAGATACCCCCCAGGGTACTTGACATACCCATAGGGGTATATGCCAGACTGGCGTTACCAAAGCTTCGAAAGAGAGAAGACGACGATGATCCTGCAGCAGTACTACCTGGACTGTCTGTCACATGCTTCCTATCTGGTCGGCGATCAAACCAGCGGTCGGGCCGTGGTGATCGATCCGCAGCGCGATGTTGCCGAGTACGTTGCCGATGCCGAGAAACTGGGTCTGCGCATCGAACTCGTCATCGAGACCCATTTCCACGCCGACTTTCTGTCGGGGCATCTGGAGCTGGCGAAGGCGGCCGGTGCGAGGATCGTGTACTCCTCGGTCGCCGACACCGAGTTCGAATCGATGGGCGTGGCCGATGGCGAGCGCTACTCGCTCGGCGATGTGACGCTGGAATTCCGCCACACCCCCGGACACACCCCGGAGTCGATGAGCATTGTCGTCTACGAGCATGCACACGACGCCGTTCCCTACGGAGTGATGACGGGCGACACCCTGTTCATCGGTGATGTCGGCCGGCCGGACCTGCTGGCCTCGATCGGCTTCACCCGCGAAGAGCTTGCCGACAAGCTGTACGACTCGCTGCACGACAAACTCATGACGCTGCCCGACGCGACGCGGGTGTACCCCGCGCACGGAGCGGGCTCGGCGTGCGGCAAGAACCTGTCGACCGAGCTGTGGTCGACGATCGGCGACCAGAAGGCCACCAACTACGCGTTGCGTGCACCCGACAAGGCCACTTTCATGCGCCTGGTCACCGAGGGGCAACCTCCCGCGCCCGGATATTTCGTCTACGACGCGATCCTCAACCGCAAGGACCGCGAACTGCTCGACGAGGCAAAGATGCCGGAGGCGATGGCCTATGACGAGGTCGTCGCTGCCATCGAGCGTGGTGCGGTGCTGATCGACGGACGCAGTCCGGATGAGTTCGCGCTGGGGCATCTGCGTCGCGCGATCAACATCGGAATGGAAGGCCGTTATGCCGAGTTCGCCGGTTCCGTCGTGCCGTCCGACGCCGACATCGTGCTGTTCACCGAGCCCGGTCAGGAACTGGAAGGCAAGACCCGTCTCGCCCGCATCGGTTTCGACCGGGTGATCGGATACGTCGACCGGCCCTTCGAGGTGATGTTCACTCATCGCGACGATGTCGAGATCGCGTCCCGGTTGACCGCTCAGGCATTCGACGAACGAGCCGCGGCGGTGCCGGATCTGCAGATCATCGATGTGCGCAACCCCGGCGAGGTCGAGGCCGGCATGATCCCCGACGCGATCTCGATCCCGGTGGGCCAGCTGCCCGCCCGGCTCGGCGAACTCGATCCCGCCAAGCCGACCGTCGTGTATTGCGCGGGCGGCTACCGGTCCTCGGTTGCGGCGAGCCTGCTGCGCCAGAACGGTTTCCGCGATGTGAGTGACATCCTGGGCGGCTTCGGCGCCTGGGAGGAATCACATCAGAACGCCTGATCGACTCGAAAGGGACGAAAACATGACTGTGACAGCCAAACACCAGATCGTGATCGTCGGCGGGGGTACCGCCGGCATCACCGTCGCGGCCCGGATGCTGCGCAACGGTTTCACCGATGTCGCCGTCATCGAGCCGTCGAGCAAGCACTATTACCAACCGCTGTGGACGCTGGTCGGCGGTGGGCAGGCGAAGGCTGCGACAACCGAGCGCGACGAATCCAGCGTCATGCCGAAGGGCGCCACCTGGATCAAGAAGGCCGCCAACACCTTCGATCCGGATAACAACACCCTCACCTGCACGGACGGCACCAGCTACGCATACGACGTACTCGTCATCTGTCCCGGTATCCAGCTCGACTGGAACCGGACGGAGGGCCTCGAAGACGCCCTCGGTCGTGACGGGGTGTCGTCGAACTATCGGTTCGACCTCGCGCCGCGCACCTGGGACCTGGTTCGTTCCATGCGCTCGGGCACCGCGGTGTTCACCGTGCCGTCCGGGGCCATCAAGTGTGCGGGAGCACCGCAGAAGATCGCCTACCTTGCCGCGGACCATTGGCGACGAGAAGGTGTGCTCAAAGACATCGACATCCATCTCGTCATGCCGGGTGCGCGACCATTCGGCATACCGGCGATCGCCGACAGTCTGGACACCGTCATCGCCGACTACGGCATCACCCTGCACGCCAACTCGGAGCTGAAATCGGTCGACTCGGCGTCGCGCAAGGTCGGCATCGCGGCCGTTGCTCCCGGCGGAACCGACGCCATGTTGCCCTACGACATGCTGCACGTGGTGCCGCAACAGTCGGCACCGGACTGGGTCAAGTCCAGTCCGTTGTCGACGGGTGACGCCAACGGGTACGTCGACATCGACCGACACACCATGCAGCATGTGCGGTATCCGAACGTGTTCAGCCTGGGCGACGCCGGTTCGACGCCGAACTCCAAAACCGGTGCGGCAATCCGCAAACAGGCACCTGTCGTCGTGGCGAATGTCGAATCTTTCCTGAAGAACCAGCCGCTGCGTGCCTCCTACGACGGCTATTCGTCCTGTCCGATCGTGACGTCCTCACACGCCATGTTGCTCGCCGAGTTCGACTACGACCTGAAGCTCAAACCGTCCTTCCCGCTGCTGGATCCGGCCTCGCCGCACAAGGCGTACTGGTACCTGAAGAAGTACGGGTTGCCATTCATGTACTGGAATCTGATGCTCAAGGGCCTGGCCTAGCAGGGCCTTTATATTCCGTCGCTGCTCAACGAGGAGATTGCAATGACACTGGCCATATCCACCAAGCTGCGGACATCGTTCGACGACGCAGTCGAGAGGACTCGAAAAGCGCTGTCCGAACAGGGTTTCGGAGTCCTCACAGAGATCGACTTCAAAGCCACGCTCAAGGCCAAACTCGACGTGGACATGGAGGACTACCTCATTCTCGGGGCCTGCAACCCGGGCCTGGCGAACCGGGCCGTCAACGTGGACCGGCAGATCGGCCTGCTGCTGCCGTGCAATGTCGTGGTGCGGTCGGATCCTGACGACGCAGGCACCGTGATCGTCGACGCGATGGACCCGCAGATCATGGTCCAGGTGGCTGACCTACCCGGCATCCGTGAGGTTGCCGACGATGCTGCCGCCAAGCTGCGTGCGGCCATCGACGCGCTGTCGGCGGGTTCCGAGTAACACGACCATGAACATCGCCCTCGCACTTGCCCTCGGCGCTGTCATCGGCGCCTTGCTGGGCCTGCTCGGGGGCGGCGGATCCATCCTGGCGGTGCCGGCCCTGGTGTATGTGCTGGGGCTGAATATCGAACAGGCCATCCCGATGTCGCTTTTCGTCGTCGGTATCGCCTCCGCCGTCGGGGCTCTGCCCAAGATCCGCGCGGGACAAGTCCAGTGGCGGCTCGCGGCGGTCTTCGCACTGGCGGGTATCCCGGCGACATTCGTCGGCAGTGCCATCGGCAGACAACTGCCGCAGTCGGTCCTGTTGATCGGCTTCGCCGTGGTCATGGTGCTCGCCGGGATCCGGATGCTACAAGACAATGCGAACACCGGAACCGCCTGCAAGGTCGGTGATTCGGGCATCAACTGGCGCCGCTGCGCCCCGAGGTCGATCCCGGCCGGAATCCTTGTCGGTCTGATGACCGGGCTGTTCGGTGTCGGCGGCGGGTTCCTCATCATCCCCGCACTGGTGCTGATGCTCGGCGTCGAGATGCCGATCGCGATCGGCACGTCACTGCTGATCATCGTCGCCAACTCGGCAGCGGGTGTGCTGTCACATCTGAGTGCGACCAGTATCGACTGGCCGACGACCGCGGCATTCGTCGGCACCGCGATCGTCGGCTCGCTCATCGCCGGGTACTACGGTACGAAACTCGACACCCGGCGGTTGCAGCACGGATTCGCCTACCTGGTGTTCGCCGTCGCGGCCTACGTGCTGTTCGACACGGTATTCATCCGCTGAGCACCGTCCGGGCGTTCCTACTCCGCGAGCGCGCGTGTTTGTACGGATAGACACGGCGTGTCCCGTACAGACACGCGCGCTCGCGGAGTCAGGCCCCCGTGATGGAATCGCGGCTGACCATGCTGACGTCGACAGGTTCGCCGCTGTTCAGTGACAGCACACCCGCTTCGCAGACGGCGGCCGCGGCGTAACCGTCCCACGCCACCGGACCGTCGGTGTAGTCGCCGGTCTTGGCCCCGGCGTGCACGGCATCGACCCAGCGTTGGATTTCGGTGTCATAGGCCTGCCCGAACCGCTCCCGGAAGCCGGGGGTGATCTGCCCGCCCCACATACCGGTGGACGTCTTGCGGACCAGGCCGACGTCGAGACCGATGAACGCCGAACCTTTTTCGCCTACCAACTCGGTGCGTACCTCGTAGGCCACCCCGGTCGTGACGAACAACTCGACATCCACGTGCTTACCCGACGCAGTGCGCAGGATGGCGATCTGTGGGTCCTGGATACCTTCGGGCGCTCCGGGATTGGTTGCCGGGCGGACGATCTGGATCGAGCTGATCTCCTCGTCGAACAGGAAACGGGTGACATCCACCTCGTGTACCAGTGAATCGCGTACGACCATCGCCGAATCGAAAGTCGGGGGAACCGCGGGGTTGCGGTGCACGCAGTGCAGCACCAGCGGGCGGCCGAACTCGCCGGCATCCATCAACGCCTTCAGCTGGGCGTACTCGTGATCGAAACGCCGCATGAAGCCGACCTGGATCAGCCGCTTGCCGAGGTCGGCTTCCCGGCGGACGACGTCGAGGGAACTCTCGGCATCGGTGGTCAGCGGCTTCTCACACAGCACCGGCTTGCCGTACTCCAGGCAGGCCAGCAGCTGCTTGTCATGAGTGGGTCCCGGGGTCGCGAGCACCACGGCGTCGATATCGGGATCGGCGATGGCGTCCAGCGGGTCGGAGATGGCCCGGCACCCGGGGATCCCAGCGGCGATCTGCTCGGCCTTCTCGATCACATAGTCGTTGACCGCGGCCACCCGGGCACCGGAGATCTTCGAGCTGATGCGCGCGACGTGGTCGGCACCCATGATGCCGACACCCAGTACTGCCACACGTAGGTCAGACATGATTCTCCTAGCTGAACTTCACCGAAGGAATGCCGCAGGACCCGAGGTACTTACGGGTGCGCTGCGCGATGGGCAGGGGAGCCTCGACCGCACAGGGATACATATCCTGTTCGACGATCGCGAAGACATCGATACCCAGCTTCTCGACTGCAGCCAAAAGCGGTGGCATATCAGGGATTCCGCGCGGCGGCTCGGTCATCGCACCGAGTTTGACGGCCTCGCCGAACGGCAGGTCCTCGGCCTCGACCTTGTCGCGCACCTCGGGGTCGACCTGTTTGAGGTGCAGGTAACCGATGCGTTCGGGGGCGCGCTCGATGATGGCGATATTGTCGCCGCCGCAGTAGCTGATGTGCCCGGTGTCCAGGCAGAGGTTGACGAACTCGCCGTCGGTGCCGTCCAGGAATCGGTACACGTTCTCTTCGGTGTCGACGTGGCTGTCGGCGTGCGGGTGGTACTGGGCGCGGACCCCATACTGCTCGAACATCGCCTTGCCCAGTTCGTTCATGCCCTGGGTCTTCTTCTTCCACTGCTCGGCAGTCAGGTTGCGGTCCTCCAGGACCGCGCCGGTCGACGGGTCCCGCCACATTTCCGGAATGACCACGACGTGCTTACCGCCCACGGCGGCCGTCAGTTTCGCGACATCCTCGATCTGTTTCCACGCCGAATCCCACGCGTTGTCCTGATGCAGGTGCTCGAAGACGGTGCCCGCCGACAGTTTCAGATTACGGGCGGCCAGTTCGTCGGAGAGCTGCCTGGGGTCGGTGGGCAGATACCCGAACGGGCCCAGTTCGATCCACTGGTAGCCCGACGCCGCGACCTCGTCGAGGAACCGGGTGTAGGGGGTCTGCTGCGGATCGTCCGGGAACCACACACCCCACGAATCGGGCGCGGACCCAACCAGAATGGTGCTCACGATGCTTCCCAACTAGCGGTCGGACGGATTGATCAGCGGGCGTTGAACTTTCTTCCAATCGGCGTAGCGCTCATATGCCGTCTGGGTGGACTCCAGGGTGGACACCTGGCTGACCGGGACGTCCCACCAGGACTGGCTGTCCGGGGCGAAGATCATCGGGTCGGTCTCCACGTGGATCACGGTGGTCCCCTCGGCGGCCTTGGCGACCTTGACCGCGTCGGCGAACTCGGCGGCCGTGGTTACACGGATGACGTCGGCGCCGAGGCTGGCGGCGTTGGCGGCCAGATCGACGGGCAACTTGTCGCCGTCGAGCCGACCGTCCTCGCTGCGAAACCGGTACGAAGTGCCGAAACGCTGTGAACCCAGTGATTCCGAAAGCCCACCGATCGAAGCGAAGCCGTGGTTCTGTACCAGAACCGGGATGATCTTCACGCCCTCCTGGACTGCGGTGACCAGTTCGGTGGCCATCATCAGGTACGAGCCGTCGCCGACCATGACGAAGACATCGCGGTCGGGGGCGGCCATCCGGACGCCGATACCTCCGGCGATCTCATATCCCATGCAGGAGAAGCCGTATTCGACGTGATAGCCCTTGCGATCGCGAGTGCGCCACATCTTGTGCAGGTCACCCGGCATCGAACCGGCGGCACAGACCACGACGTCGCGAGGGTCGCTCAGAGTGTTGACCAACCCGATCACCTGGTTCTGGTTCAGTGCCGCACCATCATCGGTGGCATACACCGAACTCACGGTGTCGTCCCATTCGGTGGCCAGTTCGCTAATCCGGGAACGGTATTCGTCGCTGACGTGGTAGCCGTCCAGCGCCACCGTCAGCGCCTCGAGTGCTTCGCGTGCGTCGGAGACCACGCTGATACCGCCCTGTTTGACGGCGTCCAGCGAGGCCACGTTGATGTTGACGAACCGGACGTCGGGGTTGTTGAACGCCGTCCGCGATGCGGAGGTGAAATCGCTGTACCGGGTGCCGATGCCGATGACGACGTCGGCCTCGGCGGCCAGGGCGTTGGCGGCGGTGGTGCCGGTGGATCCGATGGCGCCGACGGCCTGCGGATGGTCGTAGCGCAGCGAGCCCTTCCCGGCCTGGCTTTCACCGACCGGGATACCGGTCTGTGCGCAGAACGCCGCGAGCGCTTCGGTGGCATCGGAATAGATGACCCCGCCGCCCGCGACGATCAGCGGCTTGCTGGCGGCGGCGATCACCTCGGCGGCGCGGGCGATCACCGAGCGCTCCGGCAGCGGCCGGGCGATATGCCAGGTGCGTTCGGCGAAAAGCGATTCCGGCCAGTCGTGGGCCTCGGCCTGCACGTCCTGCGGTATGGAGATGGTCGCCGTCCCGGTTTCGACCGGGTCGGTGAGCACGCGCATGGCACCGAGCAGGGCGGCAGGCAGTTGTTCGGGCCGCCACACCCGGTCGAAGTACCGCGACAGCGGCTTGAACGCGTCGTTGACGGTGACATCACCCGAGGACGGCAGTTCGAGCTCCTGCAGCACCGGTGAGCTGACCCGGGTGGCGAAGGTGTCGGCGGGCAGCAGCAGGACGGGCAGCCGGTTGATGGTGGCCAGCGCGGCGCCGGTGAGCATATTGGTGGACCCGGGTCCGACACTGGCGGTCACGGCCCAGGTCTGCAGCCGGTCCTTCTGCCGTGCGAACGCGACCGCGCTGTGCACCATGGCCTGCTCGTTGCGGCCCAGCACGTACTTCAGTCCGGGCTCGCGTCCGGCGTCCCGTGCCTCGATCTCGTCCTGCAGCAGCGCCTGGCCCAGCCCGGCGACGTTACCGTGGCCGAAGATGCCGAAGCACCCGGCGAAGAACTTGCCACGCTGCCCGTCGCGTTCGACGTACTGGTTGGCGAGGAATCGAATGGTGGCCTGCGCCACCGTGAGTCGCACAGTGGCCTCGGAGTCGGTGTACTTCTCGGTCGACTTGGGCGCGGTGGATACCACGGTCATGCTCCTCGGGTGGTGGCGGTGCCGAACGGCAACCGGGGATCGATCTCCTGGTGCTCCCAGCTGCCACGCAGCCAGGTGTGATTGGGGTCGTCACAGATCAGCCATGAGCGCTCGGGTCCGGAGCCGGCCATCACGTTGAGGTAGTACATGTGGTGTCCGGGGGCCGCTATGGACGGTCCGTGATAGCCGTGCGGGACCAGCACGACATCGCCGGTGCGCACCTCTTCGAGCACCTCGATGGGCCGCTCGGGGGTGCCGTACACCCGGTGGTAGCCGAATCCCGGTGTGCCTGCCGGACTGTCATCGATCTCGAAGTAGTAGATCTCTTCCAGCTGGGTCTCCACGGCGCTGTTCTCGTCGTGCTTGTGCGCCGGGTAACTCGACCAGTTGCCGCCGGGTGTGATGACCTCACACGCGATGAGCGAATCGGCCTCGAATGTGGTGGCGGTGCCGAAGTTGTGCACCTGCCTGCTGCAGTTGCCCGCACCGCGCAACTCGACGGAGACATCGGCCGCGGCGACCCGGCGATTGGGGAACGACCGGGTGGCCCTGGCCCCGCAGACGGCGAACCGGCCCGTACCGGAGATCCGGTACTCCTGGTCGATACCGAGATAGACCATATCGGCCGGGCCGTCGAAAACCGAAGCCCGCGGCGACAACTCGAATGTCCCGCCGCCACAGTCGACCGTCCCGCCACCGGACAGCGGCAGGATCATCACCTCGTTGTCCCCGGTGTGCAGCGTCTGGGTTCGAGTGCTCTCGTCGAGCTCGAGCACCTGCAACGAGGATTCGGCCCACCCGGCCGACTCCGGTGTGACGTCGACCGTGAACGGCAGGTCTGCGCTGCGGGCCGGGATGTAGAGCTTGCTGTGCATGTCAGCGCACCATCGCGACTGCCGTGGCGACTGCCGAACTGACGTCGTCATCGGCCGGGTAGAGCAGGGTGCGACCCACGATCAGGCCGCGCACCGACGGCAGGGCCAGGGCCTTCTCCCAGCTGGCGAACGCCTCGTCCGGGTCGGTCGGATCGCCGCCGAGCAGCAGCGTCGGCATGGTGGTGGACTCCATCACCCGGTCCATCTCGTCGACGACCGGTAGCTTCATCCAGCTGTACGCCGACGTCGAGCCCAAGCCCTGGCAGATGTGCACCGATTTGATCACCGCGTCGGGGGTCAGGTCGTTGCGCACCTTGCCTTCCACCCGGGTGGACAGGAACGGTTCCAGCATCGCGATCAACCCGTGTGCGGCGAGTTCGTCGACGGCACGAGCGCACGCCGCCATCGTCGCGACGGTGCCGGGGTCGTCGAGAGCGATGCGGCACAGCATCTTTCCGCCGTTCATCTTGGCGGCGGCGGTGGACGCGGCGGTGGCTCCGGTCATCTGATCGTCGAACTCGAAGGAGGCTCCCGCCAGCCCGCCGCGGTTGAACGAGGAGAACACCACCTTGTCTTCGAGCGCTCCGAGCAGCAGCAGGTCGTCGAGGATGTCGGCGGTGGCCAGGACGCCGTCCACGCCGGGGTCGGCCAGTGCGGCCTGCAGCCGGTCCAGCAGATCGGTGCGGCTGTTCATCGCGGTGGGCCGCGACCCGACGGCCAGTGCTCCACGGGCGGGGTGATCGGCGGCCACGATCATCAGCCGGCCGTCACCGCGAACCGTCGGGCGGGTTGTCCTGCTCTGCCAGGCTCGTGCCACCGCACCGGGATCAGCGGCCCGCAGTTCGGTGATCGCGGCGTAATCCCTGCATTTCGGTGCGACGGATGTGTCAGACATTCACGGCCTCCACGGCGGTTTGTTCGGCGAGTTCGGCAACCTCGGCGGCTGTCGGCATCGCGGTCGAGCATTCGAGACGGGAAGCGACGATGGCTCCCGCGGCATTGGCGTAGCGCAGCGTCTTCTCCAGCGGCCAGTCGTGGAGTAATCCATGAATCAGGCTGCCGCCGAACGAGTCTCCGGCGCCGAGGCCGTTGACCACGTCGACGGCATTGGGCGGTACGGTGACCGAGCTGTGCTTGGTCTTGCCGAGCACACCGCGCGGGCCCTGCTTGACGATCGCCAGCTGCACACCGAGGTCGAGCAGGGCGTCGGCGGCGCGGTGCGGGTTGGTCTCGCCGACGGCGATCTCGCACTCCTCCCGGTTGCCGACCGCCACCGTGACGTGCTGCAGCGCGCGCTGCACCTGCGCGGAGGCATCGGCCGGGGTGGCCCAGAACATCGGCCGATAGTCCAGGTCGAGCACCGTCAGGGGCGCCCGATCGCGGGCCTGCCATGCGGCGAAATGCGCGCTGCGGCTGGGCTCTTCGGACAGGCCGGTCACCGTGGACCAGTACAACCGGGCGTTGCGCACGGCTGCCAGGTCGAGTTCGTCGGCGGTGATCTGCAGATCCGGTGCCGAGGGCTTGCGGTAGAAGTACAGCGGGAAATCGTCGGGCGGGAAGATCTCGCAGAACGTCACCGGGGTCGGGTATTCGTCGTGGGTGCCGACATATCGGTTGTCGACACCGAGGCGCGCCAATTCGCCCCGGACGAAGCGACCGAACGGGTCGTCGCCCACGCCGGAGATCAGCGCCGTCGTGTTTCCGAGCCGGGCCGCGGCCACCGCGACGTTGGCGGCGCTGCCGCCGAGAAACTTGCCGAACGACTCGACGTCCTCCAGACCCACACCGATCTGGAGCGGGTAGATGTCGACGCCGCTTCGCCCGATGGCGAGGACGTCGAATCGTTGATTTGCTTGGTCGGTCAAGATCGACTCCCGGTTGATGGCTGCATGGCCCGTGCCTGCCCAGAGCATCGCTGCGCTCTGCGTGGCGCTCGTTTTCAACTGTGCGCTCGGTCACCACGTCATGTCAAGAGTTTGTCCTGACATTCTTACTTTCTTTCCCGGCGAGGTAATCTGTGGTCCACTGACAGCAACTTCCCGCCGTCGTCGAGGAACGGAGCCAGGGTGGTCACGACACTGCAGATCGAACTCGAGCGCTCGAGTCCGGTCCCGCTGTACTTCCAGGTGGCCCAGGCATTCGAGAAGGCGATCGTCGACGGGGAACTCAAGCCGGGGGACCGGTTCGAGAACGAACTGGCGCTGGCGAAGCGGCTCAATCTCTCGCGTCCCACCACGCGGCGGGCCATCCAGGAGCTCGTGGACAAGGGCATGCTCGTTCGCAAGCGCGGAGTCGGTACCCAGGTGGTGCAGACACCGGTGCACCGGCCGGTCGAACTCACCAGCCTTTTCGACGATCTCGCGCGCGCGGGTCAGGAGCCGGCGACCGTGGTCCTCGACTATCGGATCGGGCGCGTCGACGACGAGATCGCCACCCACCTCAATCTCGCGGCCGACGCCGACGTACTGACGGTGCGCCGGTTGCGCAGCTCCGGTGGCCAACCGCTGGCCCTGATGACGAATCATCTGCCCGCCACGCTCGCGCCGGACCGAGAAGAGCTGGAGAGGGCCGGGCTCTACCAGGCGCTGCGGTCGCGCGGGGTGCATATCCGGCTGGCTCGGCAGCGTATCGGCGCCAAGGCGGCCGACCGCGAAGAGGCCCGACTGCTCGACGAAAAGCCCAAGGCGCCGTTGCTGGTGATGAACCGGACGGCCTTCGACGATTCCGGCCGCATCGTGGAGTACGGCAGTCACGTGTACCGCGCATCGCGCTACTACTTCGAGACCACTCTGGTGGATCGCTGACCAAAACTGTTGGTGCGCAACAGTTTAGAATTATCGGGCTCGCCGGGTGTGGCAATTCTCGGCCCGCGTCACCGCCGTGCCGTCGTGCTGGGCGGGGCGGCATTCCCGCCGTCGAGGCATTTGATCTGTGGTCCTAATGTCAGAACAAAGTCTTGACTTTCGAGTGTGAGCGGTATTACATCGACTACGAGGCCGTGTCGCTTGCCACTGGATCTTTGAGACTCCCAAGCGTCGCGGCGATGTCGAGGACAAGGAGACACAATGAGGTTCACTCGGCTCGTGGCGGCAGCCGGAGCGGGCGTACTCGTCTTGAGCGCGGCCGCGTGCTCGAGCACCGGCGGCAAGCAGGACAGCAATGGCGGCGGGGGTATGGGCGCGGGCTCCGCGGACACCCCGCGGGCGACGATCGCGATGATCACCCACGAGGCACCCGGCGACTCGTTCTGGGATCTGGTCCGCAAGGGCGCCGAGACAGCGGCCAAGAAGGACAACATCGAACTGCGTTACTCCAGCGATCCCGAGGGCCCCAGCCAGGCCAACCTCGTGCAGACCGCCGTCGACAGCGGCGTGCAGGGTATCGCGGTCACCTTGGCCAAGCCCGACGCCATGAAGCCCGGTGTCGCCGCTGCGGTTGCCAAGAACATCCCGGTCGTGGCCTTCAACGCCGGCCTGGATTCGTGGCAGGCACTCGGTATCAAAGAATACTTCGGCCAGGACGGTTACATCGCGGGCCAGGAGGCGGGCAAGCGTCTCGCCGCCGAAGGCGCCAAGAAGGCCATCTGCGTCATCCAGGAGCAGGGCCACGTCGACCTGGAAGCCCGCTGTGCCGGTGTGAAGAACACCTTCCCGGCAACCGAGGTTCTCAACGTCAACGGCAAGGACATGCCCTCGGTCGAGGCGACCATTACCGCCAAACTTCAGCAAGATCCGGGCGTCGACTACATCGTCGCACTGGGCGCACCGTTCGCGCTGACCGCCGTGCAGTCCGCCAAGGCGGCCGGTAGCACCGCAAAGGTCGGCACTTTCGACACCAACTCGGCACTCGTCGACGCGATCACCAGCGGTGACGTCCAGTGGGCGGTCGATCAGCAGCCGTTCCTGCAGGGCTATCTCGCGGTGGATTCGCTGTGGCTCTACCTCAACAACGGAAACGTCATCGGTGGCAATCAGCCCACCCTGACCGGGCCGTCGTTCATCGACAAGACCAATGTCGAAGCGGTGGCTGAGTATGCGAAGAACGGAACCCGCTGATGTCCACCCAGGCTGATCTCGACCTCGACACCCATAAGGTCGTCCACGACGAACGGGTCAAGGAACAGAACAAGCTGCAGCGCATACTGATCCGGCCCGAGATGGGCGCCGCCGTCGGTGCGGTCGGAATCTTCGTCTTCTTCCTGATCGTGGCACCACCGTTCCGCTCACCGGAATCGCTGGCGACGGTGCTCTATGCCAGTTCGACGATCGGCATCATGGCCGTCGGTGTCGGCTTGCTGATGATCGGTGGCGAGTTCGACCTGTCGACCGGTGTCGCGGTCACCACCAGTTCCCTTGCGGCGTCGATGCTCTCGTACAACCTGCACCTGAACCTCTGGGTGGGTGCGGTCTTGGCGCTCGCGGTTTCGCTGGCCGTCGGGTTCTTCAACGGATACATGGTGATGCGGACCAAGATTCCGTCCTTCCTCATCACGCTGAGCACGTTCTTCATGCTGGCCGGTGTCAACCTCGCGGTGACCAAGTTGTTGTCCAATCAGGTCGCCACGCCGAGCGTCTCGAACATGGCCGGTTTCGAGTCCGGCAAGACGGTGTTCGCCTCGTCGATATCGCTGGGACCGGTCGAGGTTCGCGTCACCGTGCTGTGGTGGATTCTGTTCGCCCTGATCGCCACCTATGTGTTGTTCAAGACCCGGATCGGCAACTGGATCTTCGCCGTCGGCGGCAACCAGGACAGCGCCCGCGCCGTCGGTGTTCCGGTGACCGCGGTCAAGATCGGCCTGTTCATGTTCGTCGGGTTCTGCGCCTGGTTCGTCGGCATGCATCTGCTGTTCTCGTTCAACACAGTTCAGTCCGGACAGGGCGTGGGCAACGAGTTCTTCTACATCATCGCCGCGGTCATCGGTGGCTGCCTGCTCACCGGTGGCTACGGCACCGCGATCGGCACCCTGATCGGCGCCTTCATCTTCGGCATGACCAACCAGGGCATCGTCTACGCCGGATGGAACCCCGACTGGTTCAAGTTCTTCCTGGGCGCCATGCTGCTGTTCGCGGTGATCGCGAACAACGCCTTCCGTAACTACGCCGCGAAGCGGTAGGAGAGACACATGAGTACAACTGCTGAAGCTCCGATCGCAGAGACCCCGTCGGGTGGTGAGGCGCCGCTGGTCGAGCTCAGGGGTGTCGGGAAGAGCTACGGAAACATCATCGCGCTCAAGGACATCAACCTGCGGGTGGGTGCGGGGCAGGTGACCGGTGTGCTCGGCGACAACGGTGCAGGCAAGTCGACGTTGATCAAGATCATCGCCGGACTGCACAAGCCGACCGAGGGTGAACTGCTCGTCGACGGGCAGCCGATGACCTTCGAATCGCCCAAAGATGCTCTGGCGAATGGCATCTCGACGGTCTACCAGGATCTTGCCGTCGTCTCGCTGATGCCGGTGTGGCGCAACTTCTTCCTGGGCCAGGAGCTGCGTAAGAAGGGATTCCTGCGGTCGCTCGATATCAACGCGATGCGTGCGACGACGATCTCCGAGCTGCACAAGATGGGAATCGACCTGCCTGACGTCGATGCGCCCATCGGCTCGCTGTCCGGCGGGCAGCGTCAGTGTGTGGCGATCGCCCGTGCGGTGTTCTTCGGAGCGCGGGTACTGATCCTCGACGAGCCGACGGCCGCACTGGGCGTCAAGCAGTCCGGAATGGTGTTGCGCTACATCACCGCTGCCAAGGAGCAGGGATTCGGCGTCATCTTCATCACGCACAACCCGCACCACGCGCACATGGTCGGCGATCACTTCGTGCTGCTCAACCGTGGCCGGCAGAAGCTCGACTGCACCTATGACGAGATCTCGCTGGAACATCTCACCCAGGAGATGGCCGGCGGCAACGAGTTGGAGGCTCTCAGCCACGAGCTCGGCCGCAAGCTCTAACGCCCCACCCCCGCGAGCGTGCGTGTCCCCGGCCGACGCGCCGAGGCGGTTTCAAGGGGTGGTTGCAACACGTCTGTGAAGGAGTGTTGCAGTGCCTGGTGTTGCGTTGTTGAAGGTTCGTCAGTTCTGGGTTCATGTTCGTGCTGGGATGTCGGTGGCTGATGCCGGTGTGGCTGTTGGCGTGT
>JACPVR010000010.1 GCA_016197405.1 Mycobacterium sp. | reverse complement strand
GGCGTTGGGTGCTGACGGTATCAACATGGGTAGCCGGTTCATGTGCACCGTGGAGTCGTGCATTCATCAGAATGTCAAGGACGCCATCGTTGCCGGTGATGAGCGTGGTACCGAGTTGATCTTCCGTAGCCTGCACAACACTGCCCGGGTGGCCTCCAACACCGTCTCGCGGGAGGTCGTGGAGATCTTGAAGGGCGGCGGTCAGTTCGAGGACGTCAAGGACCTGGTCGCCGGGGTGCGTGGCCGCAAGGTCTTCGACAACGGTGACATCGACGCCGGTATCTGGACCGTGGGAACCGCCATGGGCCTGATCAACGACATCCCCACCGTCGCCGACCTGGTCTCACGCATCATCACCGAATCCGAAGAACTCATCTCCGGCCGGCTCGCGAACATGGTTGCGGTGCCGGCGAGTTCGACGGTATGAGTAAACCCCGCGCGATCCAGGGCTGGCTTGATTTCATGGCGGCCGGCGACCCACAGGTCCTGCATGACGTGCTCGACGACGAGGTCACGTTCCACTCCCCCGCGATGTTCACTCCCCAGATCGGCCGGGAGAAGTCCGCCGCCTACCTGTTGGCCGCCGAGAAGATGTTGTCCAGCAACAACTTCCGGTATGTCGACGAGTGGCATGCCGACGGATCGGCAATCCTGCATTTCACCGTGGAGATCGACGGGATCCAGATCGAGGGTATCGACATGATCCACTGGAACGACCGCGACAAGATCACCCGCTTCACGGTGATGATCCGACCGCTCAAGGGCTTGCAGACCGTGATCGCCGCAATGGGAGAGCTACTCTCGCGCTGAGCGCCGAAGGCGAGCAGGCGGGTGGCACCGATGCGCCACCCGCCCGCTCGGCGTCAGCTTGCGTCGACCGTGGCGGGAATCGACGCCTGATTCTCGCCGTGCGCGATCTCGATCTTGCGCGCTTTGGCCCGCTCGGCCACCGGAATGGTGACGGTCAGCACGCCGTTCTCGTAGGTCGCCGAGATCTTCGCGGTATCGATGCCGTCACCAAGGGACAGCTGCCTGCGGTATCTGCCGTAGAAGCGTTCGTTGGTCAACCACTGCAGCGCCTCACCCGATGAGTCGGTGCGTTGCGCCGAGATCGTGAGCGTGCCGTTGTCGACGTCGATATCGACCGAGCCAGGATCGACTCCGGGCAGGTCGGCGGTCAGGACATAGTGGTCGTCGACCTTGCAGAGATCCATCGGCATGAACCGGGGCGTGCGATTCGATCCAGCCTGCGCGGTCAGCAAGTCGCGGGTAACGGCACCAAGGTCACCGAAGGGGTCGAAACGAAGCACAGCAATTCACCTCCTACGTCACTCGAAAGCCCACCACCCTGGCGGGCAGCCAATCACTGTGCGACACCAAAATTAGCACTCTCAACCGGAGAGTGCCAGATTTTATGCGAGAGATTGTCCGGCGGTTCGCCGACGGCGAAAGGCCAATACTGCTCGGCGATAGTCGGTTTCACGTCCACGGGTGACAACGGGCCGCCGCGGGTACAGGGAGTGCATGGTGGTTCGGGTGGGCACATCGGGGTGGTCGTACGACCATTGGCGCGGTGTCCTCTATGAACCCGGCGTCAAGGCCGGCGCGCGACTGGACCGGTACGCGCAGGAGTTCGACACCGTGGAGTTGAACGCGAGCTTTTATCGCTGGCCGCGCGACGCGACGTTCGCAGGATGGCGCGACCGGCTCCCCGAGGGTTTTGTGATGTCGGTGAAGGCGGCGCGCGGACTCACCCACGGCCGCCGTCTCGGCTCGCCTGAGCAATGGATCGAACGTTTCAGCCGCTGCTGGGAGAATCTCGCCGATCGCCGCGGTGCACTCCTGGTCCAATTGCACCCCGCACATGAGCGCGACGACGCACGACTGGATCATTTCCTGGCCGCCATACCACCGGGAATGAAAGTGGCAGTGGAGTTTCGGCACCCGTCCTGGAATGACGACGAGGTGTACCGCATCCTGGAACGCCACCGCGCCGCGTACGTGGTGATGAGCGGCGCCGGTCTGCCCTGCATCCTGCGGGCGACGACCGATTTCGTCTACCTGCGCCTGCACGGTCCCGATCCGTCGACGCTCTACGCCGGTTCCTACAGCAGCCAGGACCTGCACTGGTGGGCCGACCGGATACTTGAGTGGCAGCACCAGGGCCGTGACGTGCTGTGCTACTTCAACAATGACGGCGACGGCAACGCGGTGCGAAACGCCCGCGACCTTCGCGCCCTGGTGAGTGCGGCACAGATGTGATATCGCTCGCCTTGCAGGGTCCTGCGCTGGCGGCGCGCCGAGTGCCGGTGCAAGCTTGGTGAGATGTTTGCGAGAACTGATCCAACCGCGACCGAGCTGTGGTGACGGACGCCACAATGTTTGCTCAGTGGCTGCGTTGGCACCTTCGCACATTTGCTACGAATCCGATACTGCGCGCGGGTGACCGGCTACAGGGCCTCGCCGTCATTCTGCTGGTGCTCAGCGCACCGCTGGTGATCCCGCTCGCCTCGCACGCCGGAGCGCTGGTGTACGAGGCGGGCGTACGCACCGCGGCCGAGCAAGGCAGTCATCGGCACTCTGTGGACGCGGTTGCCCTCGAAGGGCGGACCGCATTGCCCGTGGACTTCGACAGTTCCGATTACGTGCGTGCCCAGTGGCACGAAGGGTCGACGCCCCACAGCGCGCAGGTCGTCGCCCCCGCAACGGTGAAACCCGGTGACACACTGAAGATTTGGCTCGACGATACCGGTGAGGTGGTTTCCGCCCCACTGTCGGTCGCCGATGCCAAGCTCAACGCGTTCATCGCCGCGGGGCTCGCGTGGACCGGCATGGTGATGTGCTGTGCATTGCTCGCCTTCGTCTTCCGCAGGGCGCTGGACGGTTCCCGGGCCCGCGCCTGGGATCGCGAGCTCTACCTGCTGACCAACAACGACGACGGCTGGGCCAACCGGCACATCTGAGCGAGACAGCGCAGCTCCCCCGGGATGCGTTTTCCGGCCGGATCGAGTCGGTACCGTTGCGGCAAGCCACTCAAGGTCGGTGCATGACCTGCGGACGCCGATACTTCAGGAACAGGTAGTCATCGTGCACGAGTGCGTGCTCCAGCTGCATATCGGTGGGAACCGGCAGTGCCGAGCGCCGCACGCGATTCCCCACCGGCTGGCCGGACGCCAGTTTTGGGGCCATCGTCACGCAGATCTCAGTGAGGCAGCCCGAATCCACCAGGTCATCGAGCAGCGTGGGGCCACCCTCGCAAAGAATGCGGGGCCATCCCAGCGCCGTCAGTTGTGCGACGGCATCGCCGATATCCACACAGTCCTGCCCCGCAGTCAGCAGCTGCCAGCGCGTGTCGGCGGCGAGATCTCGCTGTCGCGAGGCCACAGCGCTGGTGATCAGGATCGGCCGCTGCTGTGCGTCACTGAACAATCGCGGAGGTAGCACGCCGGTCCGGCTCACCACGGCGATGGGCGGTGGCGCATCACGGCCTTCGCCGGCCCGCCTGTGGCGTTGTGCCGCGGTGAGCCGGACCGGCCCGTAGTTCTCGGCCCGCGCGGTGCCGGCACCGACGAGGACGACGTCGGCGAACGATCGCAGACTCGCCAGCAGTTGTTGGTCGATCGGGGACGACAGCGGCCCGGCGCGTCCCCCGAATGCGGCGGCGCCGTCGGCGCTGAAGATCATATTGGCCCGCACACCCAACGGCGGTTCGGCGTAGTGCAGCTGCAGTTCGTCCAAGTCGGTGACGAGACCGACCCGTGGATCCGCTGTCACCGCCTATGCCTCGTGTCCCGGCTGCAGCTCGCGCACATCCAGGAAGGACACCCAATGCTCAAGCTCGTGCGGCGGCTCGCCCTGCACGGGTTCCAGCAGATGGCCCCGGTGGTCACCGAGCGGGAATCGCTCGACGATCCGACCGACGAACCACGCCGCGGCGTCATCGAGTATCGGCATCTTCTCCGGGCCGCGGTGCCAGCTGCAGCGTTCGAATTTGTCGATGTCGTCGCCCGTCTGCCCCCCGAACAGTTCCACCACGTCGAGGTGTCGGCGGTCGAAGATGTGCACCGCCAGGTGCGTGGCGTCCGCGGCGATGCGCGTCGTGCGGTTACGGATCGACAGGCCCACCAGAAAACGCGGTGGATGGATGCTGGTCTGACTGGCGAAGCCGACGAGGCAACCAGCCGCCGCCGCCTCGCTGTTGGTCGTGACAACGAACATCGGATAGTTCAGCAGCGCCACCAGCTCTTCGAATGCCTCAACCCCGGACTTTTCCATCCGACGGGTGTTCCCATCCACGCCACGAGGGAATCAGCGTCACCGGAAATCGTCGTGCAGTAACATCCAGCCAGAATGCGGCCGGTGTTCGGTCTCATGCCGGTGTGCGGCTCCGGCCCCTGTGTTGAGCAACCAGCGCAGGCGCTCCACACCGACAGTCCTGTATCCGCCGGCGCATGAGCGTTCTGCGCGGCCGCCCCACATCGCCTCATTTCGAGGCATCGGGCACAACTGCCGTTTCCTGAAGGAGTCTCGTCGTGGACCGCCCCGCATCTGCCGACACCCCTGCCGAGGCCAAGAATCCGCTGCTCACCGGGTGGTTCAACTTCTTCTTCGACGGCGAGCGCTGGGAATGGTCCCCCGAGCTGGCGCGAATCCACGGCTACGAGCCCGGAGCGGTCTCGCCCACGACCGACCTCGTGATGAAGCACAAACACCCCGACGACCGTCCGAAGATGGCTGCGATCCTCGATCACGTCCGCCGCACCCGGGAGCCCATCAGCACCCGGCACCGCATCATCGATGCCACGGGTGCCGTCCGGGATGTCATCGTCCTGGGTGAGCTGCTGCACGACGATCCCGCGGGCGTGATCGGTATCCACGGGCACTACATCGACGTGACGCACACCCGACCGGACGGCACCGGGCCCGATCAAACCGTCAACCGCGAAATCACCAAGAGGGTCGAGGAGATCACCGACGCCCGCGGCCCGATCGAGCATGTCAAAGGCATGCTCATGCTGGCCTATCGGATCGACGCGCAACAGGCCTTCGAACTGCTCAAATGGCGATCACAAGAGACCAACACCAAGCTGCGGGCGCTCGCCGTACAGCTGGTGGAGGACTTCCTCGGACTGGAATATGACGAGAAGCTTCCGGCCCGGTCAGCGCTGGACCGGCTGTTCATGACCGCACACCTGCGGGTCGCCGACGCCCAGGGGTCTGATGCGGACGGCGCCGTGGCGCGACGGTCGTCAGACCGTCTTGGGTAGCCGCGATCCGATGGCCAGTTCGGCGTACTGACGCATCAGCCGCAGGGCGGTTGCCCGGCTCATCTGAGGGTCACGGGCGACGATGCGGTAGCCCAGGTAGTCCTCCATGGACATCAACGTCATGGCGATATCGGACGCCGGGTGGGACAACTGAAATGCCCCCGCATCCGAGCCGATGTTCAACAGATCGGTGTAGAGACCGACCTGACGGTGATAGATGCCTTGGACGTCGCGCCGTTGATCGAGCTCGAAACCGGCGGCCAGTACGGCCCGCCAGATTGCACGCCACTCGGCGTCCTCGGGTCCGGTGGGCAAACCGGCCGCGATGGTCATCGCCAGTCGGGCAGCCGGGTCGTCGACACTGGCCCCGAGCCGCAACCGATCGTCATAGAAACGCACGTCGGAGCGAAGCGCCAGCTCCGACAGCAGGGCTGCCATGTCCTTGAAGTAGTAACGGACCGCGTTCGTCGTCAGGCCGAGTTCGGCGGCGACGTCGGCGAGCTTGAGCGTGGCCAGGTCATGCCGCTCGATGAGTGCGATCGCGGCGTCCATGATGTCGCCGCGTCGTTCCGCCTGCCGGTTCGGCCGAGCCATCCGAATGTTCCCCTCCCGGTCAGTGACGGTTGCCAACCTAATTTTGCGCTACCTGTTGCGTTGTGGATCACACGGGCGGATAGTTCTTTTCCAATTAGGAAAATAACTATCGGGAGTTGACGAACGCAATGCGTGCGAGAGACCTCGGCGTGGTCATCGGTACCCACCCCACCGGACCGGACAACGCCATCACCGACGTCGCAGGCGTCCGGGTCGGCCACACCACCCTGCACGCCGACGGCCCCCCGGTCGTACGGACCGGCGTCACGGTGATCGTCCCGCACGACGACATCTGGACCGAGCCGGTCTTCGCCGGATCGCACCGGCTCAACGGCAGTGGTGAACTGACCGGACTGGAATGGATCCGCGAGTCCGGGGAGCTCACGACCGCCATCGGTCTGACCAACACGCACAGTGTCGGCGTGGTCCGCGATGAGCTGGTGGCCGCGCAGGTTCGGGCCCGCGGCGACGGCGTCTACTGGTCGCTTCCCGTCGTCGGTGAGACCTATGACGGACTGCTCAACGACATCAACGGCTTTCACGTGCGCCCCGAACACGCGCGTCGCGCGCTGGAGAACGCCTCCGCGGCGCCACCGGACGAAGGTAACGTCGGCGGTGGCACGGGGATGATCTGCCACGGTTTCAAGGGCGGTATCGGCACGGCGTCGCGCGTCACCGAGATCGCCGCCGGCCGCTACACGGTCGGTGCGCTCGTTCAGGCCAACCACGGCCGGCGCGAGCGGCTCCGGATCAATGGCGTGCCCGTCGGCGAAATAATCGGCCCGTCCGAGGTGCCGCTACCTGACCTGCCGGCCCGATACGAACCCGGTTCGGGTTCGATCATCGTCGTCATCGCCACCGACGCCCCGCTGCTACCCCACCAATGCTCCCGGCTCGCACAGCGTTCGGCTCTCGCGGTGAGCCGCCTCGGCGGTGCCGGCGAGCAGTACAGCGGCGACCTGATGCTCGCGTTCTCCACCGGCAACCGCGGTATCCCGCCGTATGCATGGGATGAGGATCCCGCGACCGCCAGCCCCGAGGTGCCGGTGCGAATGGTCGCACCACAACTGATGACCCGGCTCTTCGACCTGACGATCGAAGCCACCGAAGAGGCCATCGTCAACGCGATGGTCGCCGCCACCACGATGACGGGCCACAACGGCTTCACCGCCCACGCCCTCGACCACGACCTGCTGCGCCACGCTCTGAATGCCAAGTCCCCTCGACCCCAGGAGATCTCATGACCATGACCGCCAAGAACGAAGGGACGCGACTGACCGGGAAGCTCGGCTCCGTCGGTATCGTCTTCATGGTCGTCGCCGCGGCCGCCCCGCTCACCGTGATCGGTGGCAACATGCCGTTGGCGATGGGGCTCGGTAACGGTGCGGGCGCCCCGGTCGGCTTCCTGATCGCCGCCGTTGTGCTGCTGGTATTCAGCGTCGGATTCGTCACGATGACGCCGTACGTGCCCGAAGCCGGGGCGTTCTTCTCGTATGTGACCGTGGGCCTGGGCCAACGGATGGGCAAGGGCATCGCGGTCGTTGCGCTCATCGCCTACACCGCGATCCAGATCGGCATCTACGGCTACATCGGCTGGGCGATCTCCGATACGGTCGCGCACTACGACGGTCCGGTGATCCCCTGGCCCGTCTACTCCTTCGTCGTTCTGGGCATCGTCGCCGTACTCGGGTACCGGCACATCGACGTGAGCGCGAAAGTGCTCGGCGTGGCACTGGCCCTCGAGATCGGCATCGTCGTCGTACTGGATGTGGTGATGGTGGCCAAGCCCGGTCCGGCCGGCATCACCTTCGCCTCTTTCGATCCCGCAGTCTTCTCCAACGGCACCATCGGTATCGCCATCCTCTTCGCCCTGACCGGATTCATCGGTTTCGAGGCCACCGCGGTATTCCGGGACGAGGCGCGCGATCCGGAGCGCACCATCCCGCGTGCCACCTATGCCGCGGTCATCATCATCGGCGCGTTCTACGCGATCACGGTGTGGGCGTTCGTCGTCGCCATCGGCCCGGACCAGGTGAGCGCCGTGGCGCAACGGACCCTCGCCGGCGAAGGCAACATGCTGCTGGACACGACCGGCGACATGCTCGGCACCGTGGGTCGCGACATCGTCAACGTCCTGCTGCTCACCAGCCTCTTCGCGTGCGTGCTGTCCTTCCACAACGTGATCGCGCGCTACCAGTTCGTGTTGGCGGGCAAGGGTCTACTGCCGACGCGACTCGCCAAGGTCCACGACGACCATGCGGCGCCGTCGTTCTCGTCGGTGGTGCAAACGGTCACGGCTGCCGTCATCGTGGGAATCCTGGCGGTCTTGCAGATCGATCCGCTGGTGGGAGTTTTCGGCTCGATGGCCGGTATCGCCACGGTGGGAATGGTGTTGCTGATGCTCACCACCTCGATCGCCGTACTGGTTTTCTTCCTCCGCAACGACGCATCGCGCGGGATGTGGGCAACGCGGATTGCGCCGGCGCTGGCCGTGCTCGGCCTGCTCGGCAGCCTGTGGCTGGTGTTGTCGAACTTCACCCTGGTCACCGGTGGCAGCGCGACGTTGAGCACCGTCCTGGCGGCGATCCCGTTCGTGGGCCTGGTCGTGGGCTTCGCCGCCTGGCAGCCCTCGAAGTCGTTGTCCCCGTCAACGACGAACTGAGGCAACGTCATTGCGCGGTCATTGCGCGGTCATTGCGCGCCGCTGACACCCGCACTGTCGAGAATCATCAGGGCCACGTGCAGGGATGTCATCGACTCGCCGTCGTCAAGGTCCACGCCGAGCGCATCACGAATACCGGCCAGACGCTTGTAGAGAGCCGGCCTGCTGATGTGCAGACGCTTGGCAAGTTCGGCCTTGTTGCCCGCCAGCCGGAGGTATTCCCGCAGGACCGTCACATTGGTTGGTGTGGAGTCACTTTCGCTGACAAGAAGGGATCTGAGCTCGGTCTCGGCGAACTGCTGCACGCGTGGGTCGTCGCGCAGGAGCGAAACGAGTCCGCGGAGTCGCACGTCTGACGCGCGGAAGAAGGGGCGATCTTCGTCGCGGATCGACAGCGCGACCTCGGCAACGCCGGCAGTCGCCGCCAGTCCGCCGATGGCGTCGGTGACCTGATCGACGGCCTGGCCTATCGCCAGCACACTGGACTCGGCACCGTCGACACGACGTACCTCCGCACGCAACCGCTTCCCCAGGGCCGCCAGCGATTTGTCCACCACGCCCGCGCGCGAATCCTTGAGCGCCAGTACGGCTCCCACCTCCGCGTCACCCCGCAACGAGAAGAGACCCGAGTGGCCGGCGGCATTCACGGTATGTGCGACGGCATCGACGAGCGCGACATTGCGCCGATGTCCGGCCACCGGATCGGCGGGCTGCAGCGATCTTGCCACCCGCACGACCACCGGGAGATAGTGCGCGGCCGTACGAAGCCCCAGCGCCTGGGCACGCGCCACGACGTCGCGCTCGTCGGTGATCCGGCCGCGAAGTACATCGTCGATCAGGCCGCTCTGAGCCTGATGCTGCAGTCCGGTTCTGTCCTGCTCGATCATCCGGTGCATCGCCAGCGCGGCCGCGGCGCGCTCAAGCACCATCTTCGCCCGACTCGGGTCCGCCGGTTGGCGCGGCACGACCAGCCGTCCCCACTGTTGTGACCGCGGACCCACACCGGTGACGGCCCAGCGCTCGAGATCACCAGTACGCCGCGACCGCCGCTCCCAATCGTGGAGCAGATCGGCAGATATGCCGGAGGACACCGCGACCGCCTGATGCGACAGGTCTTCGAGCACCATGGGTTCGTCGAGGATTCGCGCGGCCGCGTCGACGATCCCGCTCAGCGAGGCGCGCTTCATGCTGAGCTCGGTGAAAACCTCATGCACTTGGCGGTCGAATGCGACCTCCGCATACTGTTCGGCGACGATCAGGCGGTGCACCGCTTCGGTCACCTCCACGAAGCGGATCTTCTTGTGCAGCACTACCAATGCGAGGTCGAACTCCTCAGCGATACGGCCGGCGCTTGCCGGTAGCTCGGGCACGACGGAACCGATCTCCACGACGACTCCAACGGCTCCGGCGTCAGCCAAACCGCGAAGGTATTTGCGCGGCGCACGCACCAAAGCCGCGCCGGTCGTCAAGACGAGCTCCCCGCCTTGCAGCAGGGTCGACAGGTCGGCCAGGTCGCTGCCGTGGACCCACCGGATCGTCTCGTGCCAGCGGCGGGCGCTGCGTACTTCGGGCGCGCCCTGTTGCATGACGGGCAGCCCGACGATCTCGGCCAAGGTCAACGGCATTTACACATCGTAATGCGATAGGCTGAACTGGAGACACTTTGTCATCGGCGCTCGACATGCCGGTACCTCAAACTGGACGCACCGACGCCCTACGGCGTTCACGACAGAGAGGCCGACATGTCCGGCACGATTTCGCATTGGTTCGATAACAAGGCGTTTGCAGGCAACAGTGGTGCCACTGCGCCGGTGACCAACCCGGCGACCGGACAGGTCACCGGCCAGGTCGCCCTCGGCAGCGTCGAAGACGCCCGCACCGTCATCGACGCCGCCGCCACCGCATTCCCGGCCTGGCGCGACACCTCCCTGGCCAAACGCACCCAGATCCTGTTCGCATTCCGCGAACTCCTCAACGCCCGCAAGGGCGAACTCGCCGAAATCATCACCTCTGAGCACGGCAAAGTGGTCTCCGATGCCCTCGGCGAAGTCTCCCGCGGCCAAGAAGTCGTCGAATTCGCCTGTGGCATCCCCCACCTACTCAAAGGCGGATACACCGAAAACGCCTCCACCAACGTCGACGTCTACTCCATCCGCCAACCGCTGGGCCCCGTCGCCGTCATCTCCCCCTTCAACTTCCCCGCCATGGTCCCGATGTGGTTCTTCCCCATCGCCATCGCCACCGGCAACACCGTCGTCCTCAAACCCTCGGAAAAAGACCCCACCGCCTCGCTGTGGCTCGCCGAACTGTGGAAAGAAGCCGGCCTGCCCGACGGCGTCTTCAACGTCCTCCAAGGTGACAAGACCGTCGTCGACGAACTGCTGACCAACCCCAAGATCAAGTCGGTGTCCTTCGTGGGCTCCACCCCCATCGCCCAATATGTGTATGCCACCGGCACCGCCGCCGGGAAACGCGTCCAAGCCCTCGGTGGCGCCAAGAACCACGCCGTGATCCTGCCCGACGCGGACCTCGACCTGGCGGCCGACGCCATGGTCAACGCCGGCTTCGGCTCCGCCGGGGAGCGCTGCATGGCCATCTCGGCGTGTGTGGCCGTCGGACCCATCGCCGATGACCTCGTCGCCAAGATCACCGAACGCACCACCGGCCTGAAGATCGGCGACGGCACAAGAGACTCCGACATGGGTCCGCTGGTCACCAAGGCGCACCGCGACAAGGTCGCCTCGTACATCGACGCCGGCGAGGCCGACGGCGCCAAGATCGTCGTGGACGGACGCCAGGTCGCAGCCAACGGCGGCGAGGACGGCTTCTGGCTGGGCCCCACCCTCATCGACCACGTCACCCCGCAGATGAGCGTCTACACCGATGAGATCTTCGGCCCCGTCCTGTCCGTCGTGCGCGTCGCGACCTACGACCAAGCCCTCGAGCTGATCAACTCCAACCCCTACGGCAACGGCACCGCCATCTTCACCAATGACGGCGGTGCAGCCCGACGCTTCCAGAACGAAGTCGAAGTGGGCATGATCGGCATCAACGTCCCCATCCCCGTCCCCATGGCCTACTACAGCTTCGGTGGCTGGAAAAACAGCCTCTTCGGCGACAGCCACGCCCACGGCACCGAAGGCATCCACTTCTTCACCCGCGGCAAAGCCATCACCAGCCGCTGGCTCGACCCCAGCCACGGCGGCATCAACCTCGGCTTCCCCGAAAACGGTTAGGGATCAGGAACTTTCACCATGACATCAACTGTGAACACTTTGCCTGGTGGGCAGGATTTGGATTCTGCTATCGCTGAAGGCGCGCGTGCCTATGAACTGGACCGCAAGCACGTGTTCCATTCCTGGTCAGCACAAGCCCAAATCACCCCGATGACCATCGTCGCCGCCGACGGCCAAT
>JACPVR010000009.1 GCA_016197405.1 Mycobacterium sp. | reverse complement strand
GGACCAGGTTATCTGGACATGGTCGCCGCTGAACTCAACGGCAGACCCCGCCAAACCCTCAACTGGAAAACACCCGCAGAAGCCCTCACCGAACTACTGTCACAAAACCCACCCGTTGCAACCACCCCTTGAAACCGCCCGCGGATTTCTCGTAATCTGCGCACGCTCATCGGCCGCCCGGAATAGATGTGGACCGTAGTCCGTTTTGACTCGTGAAGGTGCCGGGAGGTCCGGCGCCCACACTTGAGGAGACACCATGACCGCCGCCGTAACCGCTGCCGATCTGCAAGCCGGGACTTGGGCCATCGACCCGGTGCACTCGTCGATCAGTTTCTCGGTCCGACACCTGGTAGTCAGCAAGGTCCGCGGTACCTTCGGCACGTTCTCCGGCGCGATCACCGTCGCCGAGGACGGCACCGCATCGGTTGCCGCCGAGATCGACGTTGCCTCGGTCAACACCGGCAACGAGCAGCGCGATGCCCACCTGAAGGCCGCCGACTTCTTCGACGTCGAGAACCACCCCAGCGCATCCTTCCGCTCGACGGGTGTGCAGGCCAAGGGCGATGAGTACGTGCTCGACGGTGAGTTCACCCTCAAGGGTGTCACCAAGCCGATCAGCCTCACACTGGAGTTCAACGGTGTCAACCCCGGTATGGGCCACGGCGCCGTCGCCGGTTTCGAGGCGTCGGTTGTGCTGAACCGCAAGGACTTCGGCATCGATATCGACATGCCGCTGGAGACCGGTGGCGCCGTCGTCGGCGACAAGGTCACCATCACCCTGGAGATCGAAGCCCTCAAGCAGGCCTGACCCCACCCGCGAGCGAGCGTGTTTGTACAGATGCTCTCGGCGTTTCGTGTACAGACACGCTCGCTCGCGCAGTAGGGGTGGTGGGCAGTAGGGGTTAGAGGCGGGCGGCCAGTTCGGTGCCCTGGCGAATGGCTCGTTTGGCGTCGAGTTCGGCTGCCACTGCCGCACCACCGATGACGTGCGGCTCGATCCCGATGCGGCGCAGGCCGTCCGCCAGATCGTGCACCGGTTCCTGACCGGCGCAGACCACCACATTGTCGACCTCGAGCAGCTGCGGGCTGCTGCGGTCGGAGCCGAAGCTGATGTGCAGCCCGGCGTCATCGATCCGCTCGTAGTTGACACCGGAAAGCTGCTGCACGCCTTTGGCTTTCAGCGACGCTCTATGCACCCAGCCGGTGGTCTTGCCCAAACCCTTGCCCTGCGGCCCCTTGCTGCGCTGCAACAGGTAGATCTCCCGGACCGCGGGCGCGGGCAGTGGCGTCGTCAGCGCGCCGCGGGTCTCCTGCGGGTCGGCGACACCCCACTCGGCTTTCCACTCCTTGAGGTGCAGTGTCGGGGACTGGTCGGTGGCCAGCAGTTCGCTGACGTCGAAACCGATTCCGCCCGCACCGATCACGGCGACGCGTTTGCCCACCGGTCGGGTGCCGTAGATGGCTTCGGGGTAGGACAGCACCATCGGATGGTCGATACCGTCGATATCCGGTAGCCGCGGCGCGACGCCGGTGGCCAGCACCACATCGTCGAAATCGCACAGGTCGTCGACCCCGGCCCGCACGCCCAACCGCACCGAAACGTCATGCTTGGCAAGCATTGTCGTGTAGTACCGGATGGTCTGGTCGAACTCCTCTTTGCCGGGAATCCGCCGGGCCATGTCGAACTGCCCGCCGAGGAAGTCGTTGGCGTCGAACAGTGTCACCCGGTGGCCGCGCTGCGCCGCGGTGACCGCCGCCGACATGCCAGCGGGACCGGCCCCGACCACCGCCACC
Organism: Mycobacterium sp.; assembly: GCA_016197405.1. Lineage (GTDB taxonomy): Bacteria > Actinomycetota > Actinomycetes > Mycobacteriales > Mycobacteriaceae > Mycobacterium. The sequence goes on along the minus strand of JACPVR010000009.1, from coordinate 103,225 downwards.
GTGCGGGTCCGCCTGGTCGGTGCCAGCACCAGCGTGGTCTCGTGCCCGGCCCGCGGATTGAGCAGGCAGGAAACGGTTTTGTGCACGAACACGTGATCCAGACAGGCCTGGTTGCAGGCGATACAGGTGTTGATCTCGGCGGCCGTGTCGGCGGCCGCCTTGTTCACCCAGTCCGGATCGCTCAACAGCGGCCGGGCCATCGATATCAGTTGCACCTGGGTCTCGGCCAGGATCTGCTCGGCGGATTCGGGCATGTTGATGCGGTTGGACGCCACCACCGGAATCGAGACATGTTGGGCCAGTGCGTTGCTGATGTCGACGAATGCGGCGGTGGGCACCGAGGTGACGATGGTGGGTATCCGCGCTTCGTGCCAACCGACGCCGGTGTTGATGAACGTCGCGCCTGCGGCCTCGACTTCTGTTGCCAGCGCGACGATCTCGTCCCAGCTCTGCCCGTCCTCGACATAGTCGGCCATCGACATCCGGTAGTCGATGATGAAGTCGCGTCCCACCGCCGCGCGGGTGCGCCGGACGATCTCTACCGGCAGCCGTCGGCGCTTCTCGGGTGTACCGCCCCAGGCATCGGTGCGCTTGTTGGTGCGCGGCGCCAGGAACTGGTTGAGCAGATAGCCTTCGCTGCCCATGATCTCGACACCGTCGTAGCCGGCCTCGCGGGCCAGGAGTGCGCATCGCACGAAGTCGTCGATGGTCCGCTGCACACCGCGCGATGACAGTTTGCGCGGCCGGAAAGGGTTGATGGGCGCCTGGATCGACGATGCGCTGACCGAGAACGGGTGATAGGAGTAGCGACCCGCGTGCAGTATCTGCAGCAGGATCTTGCCGCCTTCGTCGTGCACCGCCGAGGTGATACGCCGGTGCCGCCGGGCCTCGGCGGAGGAGATCAGTTGCGCGGCCAACGGCAGCAGCCACCCGGTCCGGTTGGGGGCATAACCCCCGGTGATGATCAACCCGACGCCACCGCGGGCGCGTTCGGCGAAATACTCGGCCAGCCGTCCGGTGTCGCGGGCGCGATCCTCCAGGCCGGTGTGCATCGAACCCATCACGACGCGGTTGCGCAGTGTGGTGAAACCAAGATCCAACGGCGACAGCAGGTTCGGATACGGATTGACGGTTGACGGCATCTAGCTACCCCCGATCGCGGCCAGTACTTCGTCGAGCCAGTCCACCGAGCCCTCTTCGGCGCGGATCCCGCCGCGCAGCACCAGGTACTGATGCAGCGCGGCGCCGGTCAACGCCGCCGGGTCGGCGAACTGGCGTTTCTCGAACCCGCGATAGGTATCGAGCAGTGCGGCGCGCTCGGCCCGCAGTGCCCGAACCTGTTCGCGCAGTGCGCTCAGGGCGCCGGCACCGCCGTACTGCATGCCGCGCAGCTTCACCGCCAGGTCGCGGGTACGGGTATCGGTGACCGCACTGCCCTTACCCTGCAGCGGGGCGCTGATCCACCGGGCCAGCTCCAGGCGTCCGATATCGGACACCGAGTAGACCTTCTTGTCCGGCCGGCCCTGCTGGATCACGGGGTTCACCAGGACCCAGCCGTCGTCCTCCATGGTGCGCAGCGTGCGGTAGATCTGCTGGTGGGTGGCGCTCCAGAAGTAGCCGATCGAACGGTCGAAACGACGGGCGAGCTCGTAGCCCGAACCTGTTTGTTCGCACAGCGATACCAGGATCGCGTGGGGCAGTGCCATCGGGAGAACAGTAGGTGAGCACCCGTTGGTATGCAACAAGTTGCAGTGCAACAAAATGCATACCAGCGTCGTTGCTGAGCTTTCTGAATGCGACGTCTAGTATCAGTAACCGCGGACCCGGTAATCGCGCCCGCGAAAGTTAGGGCACACTGGCACAGTCGTCCGGTTACAGCCACCGGATACTGGTCGACAGCCCACACCGAACTAAGCGCACAGCAGCCCGCTTGAATAGGAGCCGAGGAGAGTTCTGTGACATACGTGATCGCTCAACCCTGCGTCGACGTCAAAGACAAGGCATGTATCGAAGAGTGCCCCGTCGACTGCATCTACGAGGGCGCACGCATGCTCTACATCCACCCCGACGAGTGCGTGGACTGCGGAGCCTGCGAACCGGTCTGCCCCGTCGAGGCCATCTTCTACGAAGACGATGTGCCGGATCAGTGGACCAGCTACACGCAGAGCAACGCCGATTTCTTCGAGGAGCTTGGCTCCCCGGGCGGCGCCTCGAAGGTCGGCCAGACCGACAACGACCCGCAGGCCGTCAAGGATCTGCCGCCCCAGGCCGAGGACTGAGCGCACCGATGTCCCGCCGGCCGTTGTCGGCCGAGCTCCCGGTTTTTCCCTGGGACACCCTGGCCGATGTCACCGCCAAGGCCCGCGCACACCCTGACGGCATAGTCGACCTGTCGGTCGGCACCCCCGTGGACGAGGTGGCCCCGGTCATCCGGGAGGCGCTGGCCGCGGCGAGCAGTGCGCCCGGATATCCCACGACCGCGGGTACCGCGCAGCTGCGCCGGTCGATGGCCGATGCGCTGGCGCGCCGCTACGGCGTCACCGATCTGGCCGAAGATGCTGCACTGCCGGTGATCGGGACCAAGGAGCTCATCGCCTGGCTGCCCACACTGTTGGGGCTGGGCGGCGACGATCTGGTGGTCATCCCCGAGCTGGCCTATCCCACCTACGACGTGGGTGCACGGCTGGCGGGCGCGCAGGTGCTGGCTGCGGACTCGCTCACGGCGCTCGGACCGCAACGCCCCGCGCTGATCTTCCTGAACTCGCCGAGCAACCCCACCGGCAGGGTGCTCGGCGTCGATCACCTGCGCAAGGTGGTCGGCTGGGCGCGCGAGCGTGGTGCCATCGTCGCTTCCGACGAGTGCTACCTGGGTCTGGGCTGGGACGACGCACCGGTATCGGTGCTGCACCCCTCGGTCAGCGACGGCGACCACACCGGACTGCTCGCGGTGCACTCGCTGTCGAAGACGTCGTCGCTGGCGGGTTACCGAGCCGGTTTCGTCGCCGGTGATCCGGCCTTGGTCGCCGAGCTGCTGGCGGTGCGAAAGCACGCCGGGATGATGGTCCCGACGCCGGTGCAGGCTGCGATGGTCGCCGCACTCGACGATGACGCGCACGAGGTCGCGCAGCGACAGCGCTATGCCCGACGCCGAGACGTCCTGCTACCCGCGGTGCGCAAGGCCGGTTTCACCGTCGACCATTCCGAGGCCGGTCTCTACCTGTGGGCGACCCGCGGCGAACCCTGCCGGGACACCGTCGCATGGCTGGCCGAGCGCGGCATCCTGACCGCACCCGGTGAGTTCTACGGCCCGCGCGGCGCACAGCACGTGCGGATCGCGCTGACGGCCACCGACGAACGCATCGATGCGGCTGTCGCCCGGCTGGGCTGACGATGGATCCCGAGCATGACGCGGTCAACCGGGCGTTCTGGGAGGACCGTGCGCCCGCCCACTTCACGTCACCGGATTACGCTGCGGCCGAGCTGATCTCGGAGTCGAACCGGCTCTCCGACGTGGTGCGGTTCGATATGCCCCGGCTCGGCGACCTCAGCGGGCAGCGCGGACTGCACCTGCAATGCCATATCGGCACCGACACCCTTTCGCTGCACCGGCTCGGCGCCACCATGACCGGCCTCGATTTCTCGCCGACCGCGATCGCCCTGGCCCGGCAGTTGGCCGGCGACGCCGGTGCCGATATCGCCTACGTCGAATCCGACGTCTACGGCGCGCCGGAAGTGCTGGCGAACAACAGCTTCGACTTCGTCTTCACCGGTATCGGCGCGCTGTGCTGGCTGCCCGACATCCGGCGCTGGGCACAGACCGTGGCCGCACTGTTGCGGCCGGGCGGCCGGCTCTTTCTGCGCGAAGGTCATCCGGTGCTGTGGGCGATCGACGACCAGCGAACCGATGCCCTGGTGTTGCGCTATCCGTACTTCGAGCAACCGGAACCGACGATCTTCGACAACCCGGGAACATACGTCGACACCGAGACCGAGTTCGGCCACAACGAGGCGCGCGACTGGAACCACGGCCTCGGCGAGGTGATCGCCGCGCTACTGGATGCCGGTCTGGATCTGACACTGCTGGTCGAGCACGACTCGGTGCCCTGGGACGCGTTACCGGGCCGCATGCGCAGAGGCGACGACGGGGAATGGCGCCTCCTCGAGCACCCCGAACGGCTACCGCTGACCTACACGCTGCACGCCGTCAAACGCAGCTAGGCCAGCGCCCGCAGCCCCAGCGAGAACAGCAGCCGCACATCGGGATCGGCCAGCGACGTCGCCAACAGTTTCTCGATGGCCCGCACCCGGTAGCGCACGGTGTTGGGATGCACATGCAGCCACTGCGCGGCGGCGGCGACGTCACCGAAGCTGTCCAGATAGGCCCGCAAGGTGTCGGCCAGCGCCGGATCATGTTCGCGCAGTTCACGAATCCGGGGATCGATCAGGTGTGCGTCGGCGGCCACCCGGGTGACGATCTCGTCGAGCAGCACCGTGGTTCGGGCCTCCGCCAGCGATGTCACCTGACCCAACGCACCGGGATGGCGACCCGCACTGTCGAGCACCCGGTCGACCTCGATGCGGGCCGCGCCTGCCTGACCCAGGCCGGCGATCGCCGAGGCGATCACGGCCCGCAGTTCCAATCCCAGTTCGTTGCGCAACGCACCGACGGTGCCGCGCACCCAGGACGTCACGGTGGCGGGTTTGCCCGCGGCTGGCAGCAGTACATAGACCCGGCCGCCGGTGCTGGCGACCTGTGCGTCACGCTGAAAAGCACTGGCGCTCAACGCGAGTACGTCGGCGAGCCGAGGATGCGGTGTCGCATTCTCGAAACCGATCAACGCGGCCCGCCCGTCGGTGGCGATGCCGAGTTCACGCGCGATATCGTCGGTCTGCGCGTCATCGCGGTCACGCAGCCCGAGCAGCTGCTGCACCCGCACGGCATGTGTTGACGGCGTCGCCGCCAGCCGGGCCATGATGCGCGCCGCCAGCACTGCGGCACCGCGCAGCACCTCCTCGGCGTCATCGGCCAGCGTTCGCGACCCCTGTTGCACCCAGATGGTGCCGACGTAGGCCGCGGCGCGACGCTGGTCGGCGCTGCCCTGATGGATGCCGATGGCCAGCCGTGGACGCAACCCCAGTTCCGGGCGCGCGTCGACCGGCACCACATCGGGCGTGGCGCGCAGCGCGTCGAAGACACCCCACTGCGCCAGCCACTGCAGGTGTTCGGGCGGTCCCGCCCGGCCCAGGATCGACAGCCGGCGCAGATCGTCGGCCTCGTCACTGGACGCTGAATAGGCCAGCACATGCGATTGGGCGTCCTCGATGCTGACCATGCCGTGGGTGCGGTCGGCGATGGACTGCGCCAGGCCGAACAGGTCGGTGCCCGAGTCGTAGCGTGGATCGGCCCGGTCGCCATGGTGTTCGAAGACGTGGTTGACCAACCGGTACAACCGCTCCCACCGGGCCTGTGGTTCGACGGCCACCACGGCGGTGCCGGTGCCGACCGCCCGCGCGATGACGGCGGCGGAGGGCTCCTTGAGGAAAATCGCCACCGGGGCCCTGGTGGCGGCCTGCCGGTCGATCCAGCGCAACGCATCGGTATCGGAGACGCCGAGCAGAAAGAAGATGTCGGCGGATCCGGCGCTGACCGCCAACCCCAGCCGTACATCGTCGGAATCGATCAGCGCGGCCGAGGCCACCGGCAGATCCAGCCCGCGCGGCGCCTCGATCAGGCTCACCATGGTGGCGTCCAAGGCCAGCAGCAACTGTCCCAAGCCGACGCCCGCATTCTCCATTGGCTGATTCTACTAACAGTTAGCAAGAGTATTAGCTGATCGGCCAACAGTTGATGGGTCCCCGTCAGCGATTCTGAGCGCTATGGATGCGATCACCGACGTGCCACTTCCCGCCAACGAACCGGTACACGATTTCGCCCCGGGTTCTCCGGAGCGCACCCGCCTCACCACCGCCTTGCAGAGTCTGACCGCCGACCCGATAGATCTTCCGCATGTCATCGGCGGCAGGCGCCGGATGGGCGGCGGGCAGCGCATCGACGTCGTGCAGCCGCACCGCCACCGCGCGGTGCTCGGCACGCTGACCAATGCCGGCCACGACGAGGCCGTCGCGGCCGTCGACGCGGCACTGGCCGCCAAGGATGACTGGGCCGCCACCCCGTTCGACGAACGCGCTGCGGTCTTCCTGCGCGCCGCCGACCTGCTGTCCGGTCCGTGGCGGGAGAAGATCGCCGCAGCGACCATGCTCGGCCAGTCCAAGACCGCCTATCAGGCCGAGATCGACGCGCCCTGCGAACTCGTCGACTTCTGGCGATTCAATGTGGCATTCGCCCGCCAGATCCTGGCGCAGCAACCGGTCAGCGGCCGCGGGGTGTGGAACCGGACCGATTACCGGCCGCTGGAGGGTTTCGTCTACGCCATCACCCCGTTCAACTTCACCGCCATCGCCGCCAACCTGCCCACCGCCCCGGCTCTGATGGGCAACACCGTGGTGTGGAAACCGTCGGTGACACAGACTTTTTCGGCCTATCTGACGATGCAGCTGCTGGAAGCCGCGGGCCTGCCACCGGGTGTGATCAACCTGGTCACCGGTGACGGTTTCGCGGTGTCGGAGGTGGTGCTCACCGATCCCCGGCTGGCCGGTATCCACTTCACCGGTTCCACCGCGACGTTCCAGCACCTGTGGCGTGAGGTGGGCACCAATATCGACCGCTTCCACACCTACCCCCGGCTGGTGGGCGAGACCGGAGGCAAGGATTTCGTGGTGGCGCATTCCTCGGCGCAACCGGATGTGTTGCGCACTGCACTGATTCGCGGTGCGTTCGACTACCAGGGCCAGAAATGCTCGGCGGCCTCGCGCGCTTACGTCCCGCATTCGGTGTGGTCGAAGATGGGCGACGACTTCCTGTCGGCGACCGAGGCGCTGCGCTACGGCGACGTGACCGACCTGAGCAACTACGGCGGCGCCCTGATCGACGAGCGGGCCTACGCCAAGAACGCGCGCGCCATCGAACGGGCCAAAGGCGCCGCCGGTGTCACCGTTGCGGCCGGCGGCGAATATGACGACAGCGAAGGCTATTTCGTGCGACCGACCGTCCTGCTGTCCGATGATCCCACCGACGAGGCTTTCGCCGACGAGTACTTCGGCCCGATCCTGGCGGTGCACGTCTACCCGGACGACAAGTTCGACGACATCCTCGGAGTCGTCGATCAGACCGCGCGCTATGCACTGACCGGCGCCGTCATCGCCGACGACCGCGCCGCGGTGCTGCGGGCCTCCGACCGGCTGCGCAACGCCGCGGGCAACTTCTACGTCAACGACAAACCGACCGGTGCGGTGGTGGGCCAGCAGCCCTTCGGTGGTTCGCGGGCCTCGGGCACGAACGACAAGGCCGGCTCGTCGCTCAACCTGTTGCGCTGGACGTCGGCGCGCTCCATCAAGGAGACATTCGTGCCGCCCACCGACCACAACTACCCGCATATGGAGCAGTCATGAGCAGCGTCTTCGCCCACGTCGCGCGACCGGCGATCCTGGCCGCGGGCCGGTCGGCCGGACTGCGGCGCACCGCCGAAAGGTTGCCATTGACCCGGCGCGTGGTGGACCGGTTCGTACCCGGCGAGACCACCGATGATGTGTTGACAGCCGTTGCGGCACTGCGCAGTTCGGGACGACTGGTATCGGTGGACTACCTCGGCGAAGATGTCACCGACGCTGCGGCGGCCGACGCCACCGTGGCGGCCTACCTCGGGTTGCTCGACGCCATCCCGGCCACTGCCGCCGGGGGGCCGCGACCCGTCGAGGTGTCACTGAAACTGTCGGCTCTGGGTCAGGCGCTCGAACGCGACGGCGAGAAGATCGCGCTGGAGAACGCGCACGCGATCTGCACCCGGGCCCGCGAAGTCGGCGCCTGGGTCACCGTCGATGCCGAGGACCACACCACCACCGATTCGACATTGTCGGTCGTGCGCGAGCTGCGCACCGACTTCCCGTGGCTGGGGACGGTGCTGCAGGCCTACCTGAAACGCACCGAGTCCGACTGCCGGGAGTTCGCCGCCTCGGGCGCCCGAATCCGGTTGTGCAAGGGCGCCTATGACGAGCCGGCGGCGGTGGCCTACCGCGATCCCGGCGAGGTCAGCGCCAACTATCTGCGCTGCCTGCAGGTGCTGATGGCCGGCAACGGTTACCCGATGGTGGCATCGCACGACCCGGCGATCATCGACGCCGTGCCCGCGCTGGTCAGCCGGAACAACCGTGGTGCAGACGATTTCGAATACCAGATGCTCTACGGTATCCGCTCCGACGAGCAACAGCGACTGGCCCGCGGCGGAAACCACGTGCGCGTCTACGTGCCGTTCGGGACACAGTGGTACGGCTATTTCGTCCGGCGCCTGGCCGAGCGGCCCGCCAACCTGACGTTCTTCCTGCGCGCGCTGGCCGAACGGCGGAACTAGGCCGGGAAGGCCGCCACCGGCATCACGACGCTGCCGCGGCACGGTCCGGACGCGATATCGGTATGCCACATACCGCGCAGCGATCCGTCGGGCTGCGGGGCGTAGAAGGTGAACGAGGTGGCCGGGCTCCACTGCGAGGTGCCACCGTCACCGAGCGAGCACTGCCACACCCATTCGTACATCGTCTTCCACTGCTCACCGTCCCACGTGAAGCGCGCGGGGCTGGGGACCGTCGGATTCGACGAGCCGGGACCGTTCGCGGTGGCGATGCAGACGCCGGTCGCGCAACTCGTCGACAGCGTGAAGGTCGCACCGAAGTCGTTTTCGCGCTGCCGGTTGGCGACGCTGGTGCCGCCCTTCTGGGAGGCATAGGTGACCATCGAATAGTTGCCGTTCCAGGCCGTCGGTGCGGCGTCTGCCGCCGGTGCCACGGCGACCGCGGCTACCGCTGGGGCTATGACGAGGACCGCGGCAGCCAGCGCCGCGGTCCTGAGCCGCCCGGTCAACACTCGACCCAGGCTAGTGAGCGTGCCGGGGTGTTCCCGCCGCGGACGCGGTCGTCAATAAAACCGTGTCTCAAGCGTGACGTGGACGCAGCCTGCGGCGGTGACCACCTGCAGAAACGAGTCGCTATCGCGACCGTTCGTACATCGACAACAGCGCCCACGCCGCGATGGACTGGGCGTCGGTGATCTCCCCGGCGCGGATCATCTCCTCGACCTGCGCGCGCTGGAACCACGCGCTGCGCATGTCCTGCTCCTCGTGCTCGCGTTCGGGTGCGCCCTCGTCGATACCGGTGGCCAGGAAGACCCGGCCACGCTGACTGCTCATCCCCGGTGCCACGTCGAGCAGGCCCAGCAGGGTCATGGTCTGCGCCCGCAGCCCGGTCTCCTCGCGCAGCTCGCGGGCCGCCAGTGTCGCGGGTTCGACATGGCCCTCCGGGGCGGTGCCCTGCGGGAACTCCCATCGCCGCAGGCCCAGCGGATAGCGAAACTGTTCGACCAGGACGAAATGGTCGTCGTCCGCGCCGGGGCCGCGGGGGATCACCAACGCGTAATCGGGTTTGTCGATCACACCGTAGATACCGTCGGACCCGTCGGGCCTGCGGATGGCGTCCTCACGCACCGTCATCCAGTTGTTGGCGTACACCTGCCGACTGGCGATCTGCTCAATGCGCGACATCGGACCAGTATCGTCGCAGTCGTGTTGCTGGCCTCCCTGAACCCCGCCGTCGTCGCCGCAGGATCCGATATCCCCGACGCCGTCCGCATCGACGGTGCGGTGCTGAGCCGCAGCGATCTCCTGGGTGCGGCGACCTCGGTCGCCGAGCGGGTCGCGGGAGCCTCCCGGGTGGCAGTACTGGCCCGGCCCACCGCCGCCACGGTGCTCGCGGTGACCGGCTGCCTGATCGCGGGTGTGCCGTTCGTGCCGGTGCCCGCCGATGTCGGTGTCGCCGAGCGCCGGCACATCCTGACCGATTCCGGGGCGCGGGCCTGGCTCGGCGAGAAACCCGACGACCAGGCCGGTCTGACCCATATCCCGGTGCGGCTGCACGCCCGGTCCTGGCACCGCTACGCCGAGCCACCGCCCGATGCACCGGCCTACGTCATGTACACCTCCGGCACCACCGGTGCACCCAAGGGCGTGCAGACCAGCAGGCGTGCGGTGGCAGCCGGGCTGGATGCACTCGCCGCGGCGTGGCAGTGGACGCCCGAGGACACCCTGGTGCACGGGCTGCCGATGTTCCACGTGCACGGTCTGGTGCTCGGACTGCTCGGCTCGTTGCGGGTCGGGAACCGGTTCGTGCACACCGGAAAGCCGACCGCCGAGGCCTATGCCGCCGCCGCGGGCGCCGGTGGCACGCTGTTCTTCGGCGTACCGACGGTGTGGTCGCGGGTGGCAGGCGATGCCTCCGCTGCCGAGGCGCTGCGCAGCGCCCTACTGCTGGTGTCCGGAAGCGCCGCGCTACCGGTGCCGGTCTTCGACGAACTGACAGCCCGCACCGGGCATGCACCGGTGGAGCGATACGGCAGCACCGAGACGCTGATCACGCTGAGCACACTGGCCGACGGTGAACGTCGGGCCGGCTGGGTCGGGCTGCCACTGGCCGGCGTGCGGACCCGGCTGGTCGACGAGTCCGGTGCCGATGTGGCCCATGACGGGGACACCATCGGGCGACTGCAGGTTCAGTGCCCGACGATATTCGACGGATATCTGAACCGGCCAGATGCCACGGCCGAGGTACTGGGCGCCGACGGGTGGTATCACACCGGTGACATCGCCGCGGTGGATCCCGGTGGCATGCATCGCATCGTCGGCCGGGAATCGGTCGACCTGATCAAATCGGGTGGATTCCGCATCGGCGCCGGCGAGATCGAGACCGTGCTGCTGGCGCATCCCGGCGTGTCCGAGGTGGCCGTCATCGGCGTCGACGACGACGACCTGGGCCAGCGCATCGTCGCCTACATCGTGGGCGACGCCGACCAAGAGGCCCTCATCGCCTTTGTGGCCGAACAACTTTCGGTCCACAAACGGCCACGGGAAGTGCACCGTGTCGATGCCCTGCCGCGCAACGCGATGGGCAAGGTGCTCAAGAAGGAATTGCTGACGTGGCATTGAGATTCTCCGAGATATGTATCGACGCCCGCGATATCCACGCCCTCGGCCAGTGGTGGTCGCGGGCGCTGAACTGGCCCGCTGAGATCACCGAGGACGGTGATGTGCTGTTGCGCCCACCCGGCGGCGCCGCCCCGGGCTGGTTGTTCCTGGCGGTACCCGAAGGCAAGACCGTCAAGAACCGCATCCATTTCGACTTCACTCCCGACGATCAACAGGCCGAGGTGGACCGACTGCTCGGTCTGGGTGCGCGCCGTGTCGACATCGGGCAGGGTGAGCAGTCCTGGGTCGTGCTCGCCGACCCGGAAGGCAACGAATTCTGTGTGCTGTCAGCGCAGTAGCCGTACGCACAGCTGAGGCTGTCACACTGGGCGGGTGCGCCGTCTGTGGGGCCTGCTGGCCGTTCTGCTACTGATTTCGGCCTGCACCACAAGTCCGAAGGCGACCCATCGCTACACCGCCCCACCGATGGGCTGGAACTCGTGGAACTCCGGTATCGAGCTGACCGAACAGAACATCGAGGGCGTCGCCGACGCCATGGTGGCTTCCGGTATGCGCGACGCGGGCTACCGGTATGTCAACCTTGACGCCGGATGGTCGGCACCGACCAGGGATGCCGACGGACAACTTCGCGCCGATCCCGACCGCTTCCGGCACGGTATGGCCGCACTGGCCGACTACGTCCACAGCCGCGGACTGTATCTGGGTCTCTACAACAGCCCGTTCAACGCCGGCTGTGGTCAGGATCCGCGGGTCGGCAGTGCGGGACACGAGTCCACCGATGCCGCCACCATGGCCCACTGGGGTGTCGACTATCTCAAATACGACTGGTGCCGTGGCGATTCCGATCACGATCTGCAGGTGCAGTACTTCACCGCGATGCGGGACGCGTTACGCGCCAGCGGACGGCAGATCTTCTACAGCATCAATCCCAACAGCTCGGGAGATCCGGCAGCCGGTGTGCGCTACGACTGGTCCGGCATCGCCGACATGAGCCGAACCTCGATCGACCTGGCACCGGCCTGGGGCGATACTGCACTGCTGGCCAGCGGGTTCCTCGGTGTCGCACAACAATTCGAGACCGCCGACCGAGTCGAGCAACGCAGTGAGCCGGGATATTTCAACGATCCCGACATGATGGTCGTGGGACTGCCCTGGGATGAATTCGCCACCACGCACCCCAGCCTGGGACTGCGGCCGGGCCGGCCAGATCTGACCGAAGCCGAACAGCGCGCGCACTTCTCGCTGTGGGCCATGCTGGCCGCCCCACTGCTGGCCGGAAACGACATCCGCTCGCAGAGCCCCGCCACCCGTGCCATCCTGACCAACAGCGAGGTGATCGCCGTCGACCAGGACCCGCTGGCAGACCAGGGCCGGCCCACAGCCCAGGATCGCCGCGTCTTCGTCAAGCGGCTTGCCGACGGGTCAGTCGCCGTCGCGTTGCTCAACACCACCGAAGCGCCGACGGCGCTCACCACCGACACCCGTGCTGTCGGCCTGGCTGACGCGGAATGTTATCTGGTACGTGATCTGTGGGCACATACCGAGAGTCGAACGTCGGGTGCAATCGGCGGTCCGCCGGTGCCCGCGCACGGTGTCACGATGCTGCGCGTCACTCCGTCCTGCGATTAGGTGTCCGCCTAAACCTAATGGCTACAGGTATTGACGATCATGTATCAACGCGCATAAGGTAATCCGCGAATGGACATGCCGTCATACCGCGATGCATAGCCGACCGGTCATATCCGGCCAACTTGGGGAAAGGGGACGCGGAGACCGTGCCATCGACCGACGCGCCGTTGAGTGGCGTTCGAATACTGGACACCACGGTCGGGGAGGCGGGCCAGATTGCCCGTCTGTTGGCGGATCTCGGCGCCGACGTCATCAAGCTCGAACCGAGCTCGGGCTGCCCCGGGCGCAGTCAACCTCCCCTGGTCGACGGATACAGCATCGGCTTTTCCTTACGTCATGCCAACAAGCGGGTCGTCAGGCTCGATGCCGCGAAACCGTTAGACCGCCGGCGATTCCTGGATCTGGTGAATGCCGCGGACATCGTCGTCGACAGCGGAAAGCATGGCTTGGCAGAAGCATTCGGAACATCCTGCGAGACGCTGGCCGCCCGGATCGATCACCTGGTCGCGATGTCGGTGACCGACTTCGGTACGCATGGGCCGCGCGCGGACTGGCAGGCCACCGACGCCGTTCTGCTGGCCATGGCATCGGTGCTCTCCCGCTCGGGGGCGCCGGACGGGGCACCTGTGCTGCCACCGGCCGGGCTTGCCGCCTCCACCGCCGCGGCTCAGGCTGCCTGGGCGGTCCTGGTCGCCTACTACCAGAGGTTGCGCACCGGACGCGGTGACGTCATCGACTTCTCCCGATACGAAGCCGTGCTGCAGGCGCTCGATCCGCCCTTCGGCGCCCAGGGGCAGGCCGCCGCCGCCCGTGGCCTCGACACCGTGCGTCGCGGTCGTCCCCGGAATCAGGATTCCTATCCGATATTCCGGTGTCGGGACGGGTGGGTCCGGATCTGCATTCTGGCACCGCGTCAGTGGCGCGCCATGCGCGCGTGGCTGGGTGAGCCGGCCGAGTTCCAGGACCCCCGTTACGACGCGATCAGCGCGCGCGCAGCGGATTTCGACCGGATTCGCACGCTCATCGCCGAATTGTTCGCCACACATGGTGGCGCCGAACTCGTCGAACAGGGGGCAGCACGGGGCGTACCCATCGCCGGGATCCTCACCCCGGCGGAGGTCGCGAGCTGTGACCATTTTCGTTCCGTATCAGCCTGGACCACGGCTGAGATCGCCGGCGGCACTTCGGTCACCGTGCCCGATGGATGCGTGGTCATCGACGGACAGCGGGCCGGGATCCGATGGCTGGCACCCACCACAGGCGAGCCCGACACCTGGTGGGCAGACCGGCCGGCAGTCACCGTCACCAGCGAACCGGCACTACGACCCTTCGACGGACTGCGGATCCTCGATCTCGGCGTCATCGTTGCCGGCGGGGAACTCGGCAGGCTGTTCGCGGACATGGGTGCCGAGGTGATCAAGGTCGAGAGCCCGTCATATCCCGACGGGCTGCGGCAAGCGAGGCCAGGACAGGTGATGAGTGAATCATTCGCCTGGACGCATCGCAATCAAAGGGCGCTCGGATTGGATCTGCGGAACGGACAAGGAGCGGAGGTTTTCGGCAAGCTCGTCGGGCAGGCCGACGCGGTGTTCGCCAATTTCAAACCGGGAACGCTGGCGGGACTGGGCTTTTCCTTCGAAGCCCTGCAACAGTTGAACCCCCGCATCATCCTCGCCGAGAGCAGCGCATTCGGCGACCGCGGCCCGTGGAGTTCTCGGCTCGGCTACGGCCCGCTGGTGCGAGCCTCGACCGGTATCACCCAACTGTGGGCCACCGAGCACCCGGTACGCCTGGATTCTCGTCATCCCTTCTCCGACGCGGTCACCGTCTATCCGGACCACATCGTCGCGCGTCTCGCCGCCATCGCGACATTGGCGGCGCTGATCCGGCGCCGCCGCTCCGACCGGGGCGCCCACGTGCACATCTCGCAGGCCGAGACCGCAGTCAGCCAACTCGACGTACTGTTCGCCACGGAATGGGCCCGAGAGGACGGGACCGCGGTGACGGAGGATCTCTCCGTGCACGGTGTCTACCCGTGCGCGGGTGATGACGAATGGTGCGTCATCTCGATATCGACCGATGCCCAGTGGCATGCCGTTCTGGATGTCATCGGGGCCGCCGCCATCGCGACCGACGAACGCTTCGGCACTGCGGAGGACCGCTGGTGCAACCGAACCCAAATCTCTTTGTTGCTCGCTGATCACACTCGTCACCTCGACCGGGAGGCCATCGCGACCGCGCTGCAACACCGGGGTGTCCCCGCGGCGCCCATGCTGCGCGCAGGCGAGATCCTCGACGAACCCCAGGTACGCGCCCGTGGTGTGTATACGGATATGACGCACCCGTTGTTCGATGTCGTGCTACCCGCTGAGGCCGGGCCGGCGCCCTATCGGCGAATCCCCCCGGCAGAGCTCCGCCCCGCACCGTTGCTCGGTGCGGACACCGTCGATGTGTGCCGCCGGCTCCTCGACCTGAGCCGGCCGGAGATCGACCGGCTGCTCGATGAGGGCGTGCTGCACGCCCCCTGCACATCGAGACCGACCGGACAGGAGCAACCTGCATGACCCGGCTCACCGTCCTTTCCGAGACTGCAGGCACCGAAGGGCTGTTCGTCGACGGTTCCTTCCGGCGGACCGAGAACACCATCCCCGTCGTGGAGGCCGCCACCGGTGAGGTTTTCGCGCACGCACCCTGTGCCGGTGCATCCGACATCGACGATGCGGTCGCGGCCGCGCACGGCGAACCTGCGGCGCAGTGGAGGGCGGCGGCACCCGCCGAGCGGGCCGACACGCTCAAGCGTTTCGCGGCCGCGCTACGCTCCCGGTCTGAGGGCACCGCGCAACTGGTCAGTCGTGAAAATGGCATGCCGATAACGTTGTCACGCAAAGTCAACGGGGTCTTTCCCGCTGCGCTGGTCGCCTACTACGCAAGGCTGATAAGCAATTGGGTTCCCGAGGAGACCCGCCCGGCATTCGTCGGTCACACCATCGTCCGCAGGGAACCGATCGGCGTGGTGGCAGCGATAACGCCGTGGAACTACCCACAGGCGCTCGCGATCATGAAGATCGCTCCCGCCCTGGCTGCCGGCTGCCCGGTGGTGCTCAAGGCAGCCCCGGAGACGGCCTTGGACGCCTTGGTTTTCGGTGCGGCGGCGTTGGACGCCGGTCTACCACCCGGGGTGCTGAGTATCGTGCCGGGCGGTACCGCGGCGGGAGCCCATCTGGTCGGTCATCCCGGAATCGACAAGGTGGCATTCACCGGATCGACCGATGCCGGCAGGGTCATCGGCGCTGAGTGCGGCCGGCTGATCAGACCCGTGACCCTGGAGCTGGGCGGCAAATCTGCCGCGATAGTTCTCGACGATGCGGATCTGCACGCCACCGTTGCCGGGCTGCGGGAGGTGTCGTTCGTCAACAACGGACAGACCTGTCACCTCAGCTCGCGGATTCTGGTGCCGGAGTCGCGGTACGGCGAGTTCGTCTCCGAGATAGCCGATCTGGCGCACAGCTTGACGGTTGGCGATCCGCTCGACGAGACCACCGAGATCGGCCCGTTGGTCAGCGCACGTCAGCGCGACACGGTGCTGGAGTACATCGAGATCGGTCGTGCGTCCGGAGCCCGGTTGGTCGCCGGCGGATCGGTCCCCGCCGACCAGCCCCGGGGCTGGTTCGTCTCACCGACGGTCTTCGCCGATGTCGACAACCGATCCCGTATCGCCCAAGAGGAGATCTTCGGTCCTGTCATCACCGTCACCGCATATCGAGACGATGCCGACGCGGTGCGACTGGCCAACGACACCGAATTCGGCCTCGCCGGGACAGTGTGGTCGCAGGACAGATCCCGTGCCATCGACATCGCGCGTGCGATGCACACCGGTTCGGTTGGTATCAACCATTACCAGCTCGATATCCAATCACCGTTCGGTGGCGTCAAGTCCAGTGGGTGGGGCCGCGAACTGGGCCCCGAAGGCCTGGAAGCATACCGGGTCACCAAGTCGATGTACTGCGCCGATACGACCGACTAGCGCGGCGCTCAGATCGGCTCGAACTGCGATATCAACCAGCGGTCATGTTCTCTGACGAGGGTGACTTTCACACTGGAGATCGAGTTCGACGGTTGTGATCCTGCGCCGAACGTGGTCGTTTGATTGATGAAAACCAATACCTCGGCCCGGTTTTCCGATGCCGATATGGCCGCGGCAGCCGGGATGGTGACGGTTGCCGAGATCCGCTTCTCCTTGGAGCCCGGTATGACGACGTCATTGATGAGCTTGAGATAGTCGTTGCGGAAATCGCCGGTGGTCCGGTCCGCGGCCGCATGCAGTTGCCTGTCGGCGTCGTCCGGCTGGTAAGCCAGGATCGCAATGGTGGCTGCACTGGCCGCTTGGACTGCGGACCCCGCTGCGCCATCGGCCTGTCCGGCCGATTCCGTCTTCCACTTGAGGAAACCCACGCCGAGAGCCACACACATGACGATCGCGGGCAGGATGACAAAGGCGGCGATCCGGGCTGTCGAGATGTGCCGCCCGACTTCGGCTTCGGGTGGCACGCTCATCTCCGTTTCGGTGGGACTGATGACGGTCATGAGACGAACTGCACGTCGGTCACCTTCACGGTGTCGTTGGACTTGTGAACGCTGATGCGCATACGCCAGGAGCGCGGCCCCGGATCGTCTTGACCGGCATTCGACGTCGCCACTGACACCGCGACGAGAACCTTTGCGTCGCTACCGTCGAGCGATTCCAGTGCCGCGGCGGTGACGGTGCCCTCGGTCTTCGACTTTGCCTGTTTGACGGCGTCGACGAACGGCTGAGACCGCTCGGCGAAATCGTCATGGAAGGTGCCCGCGGATGCATCGAGGATGCGCTTCACGTCGGCGTCAACGGTGGCCACGTCGATGGTGGTCAAGTCGACAGCGCCCTGGCTTGCCGCAGTGAGCATTTCGGTGCGGGTCTGCCGATCGTGTTGCAGCCTGAGTTCTCGGTAGCCCGTCCAACCGCCGAGGGCGGCCAGTGCCACCGTGGCTGCGACGCACACCGCCGCCGCTGACGTGTTGCGCGACCATCCGATGCGCCTGTCGGGGATGTGCTCGTCTAGCCGGCTGGTGGCATCAACATGCTCTGCCATGTCTTTTCTCCCGTCGTTGGCGCCAGGTCGGATTGCTGGTAGACACGGCCGTCCGGCCCCAGATAGTTCCCGGTGGCAGGGTCATAGGATGCGGTCGCGACAGGTGATCCCGGCGGGGCTTGCGGGATGTCCTGCCCGGACAGCGTGCCGTTCGGGTCGCCTTTCCAATTGAAGCCGTCGTTGAGCGGAACGTAGTTCTCGTCACTCGCGCACATCTTGGCGGTCGGCGCACGCTTGCCGGGTTTGGTCATACATGGCAGATTGCGGGCACCACGCACGGCATTCCAGGAGTCTTGCGGGATCCGGCAGTACAGATCTTCGGCGGGACGGTCGGGGGTGTCCACCATCGATGGGATGCGTTGTTGTTGAGCGGGAAGGTATCCCGTGGTGCATGGTGGTGGCAGGTTCAGGTTGAGGTTGAACGACAGCACCAATCCGGGATTCTTGCTGTTGCGGTTGGCGACAGTGCCGGCCTGCATCACCTGCACACCCATCGGCAGCAGGACCAGGAGTTGTTCGATCCCGGGGTTGTAGGTCAGGGCCAGCTTGCCGATACCGGCCAGATTCGACATCAGTACCGGCAGCGTCGGCTGGAGCCGGTCGACGAGCGCACGCGCCTCGTCTGCGGCACGGCCGCCATTCTGGATCAGGCCGGCCACGGCGCCGTCGTTGGATTTCACCTGCTCGGTCAGGTCGGCGAGCTCGGCTGCCCAGGTGTGGATCGAGTCGGCGGAGTCGGCTTGCGAATCGAGCAGGGGTTTGGACTGATCGATGAGGGTGGTCAACGGATCGAGGTTGTTCTGCGCGTCGATGGCCAGCGCGGTGGTGCCGTCGACCAGCCGGGAGATATCGGGCCCCAGACCTCCTACCGCCGTGTAGCTTTCGTCGACGACGGTCTTGAGGTTGTCTTTCGGGATCGCCTGCAGGCCGCGGTTCGTCGCATCGAGCAGCGCGCCGATCTCCGGCGGTGTCGAGGTGTCCGCGAGGGGGATCACGTCGCCATCCTTCAGCGCGGGGGCGTCGCCGCTGCGCGGTAGCAGTGCCACATACTGCTCACCGATTGCCGACGTGCTGTGCACCTCGGCTCTCAGGTCTGCCGGGATCGGCACATCCGACCGTAGTGACAGCACGGCTTCGACCGCGTCGTCGGTGAGGCGGACATCGGTGACCCTGCCCACCTCGGTCCCGCGGTAGGTCACGTTGGACGTCGGGTAGAGGCCGCCGGCCTTCGGTAACTGCATCGTCACCGTGTAGCGGCCGATGCCCAGCATCGTCGGTACCTTGATGTAGCCGAAGATCATCACCGCACCGGCGACGACGGCGACCGTGGCGAAGATCGCCAGCTGAATCTTGATCCATCTGTTTAGTCGCATACTTTTACGGGCCTTGGTCGAGGTGGTACGGGGCAACCAGCGGGTTGACGGCCGTGTACGGGCTGGGAAGTTGGCCGATGGTGCGACCCCACTGCATCTCCAGCTCGGTGAGCTTTCCCTCGAATCGGGTCCCGGTGAACAGGTTGTTGTCGATACGGCTCAGCGTCAGATCGGCGATGGCGGTGATGTTGGCGTAGTCACCGCGGATCCATTTGTCCAGCGGGCCTTTCGGCCAGGGGAACGTGCCGAGGAAGTCCAGCGACCGGGTGAGATCGGGACCGGCGTTGGCAAGGGACTCGAGCACCGGGGCGACTTCCCTGAGCTCCTTGGCGAGGTTCTCCTTGGTCTGATTGGTGGTGTCGGTGGCCAGCGCGCTGAACTTCCCGAACGCATCGACGGCCTCGACGAGGTGACCGCGTTGGTCGGCCAGCACCGCCAGGGCGTCGGGAATGGTCTTGATCGCGCGGTCGAGCACCGGCTTCTGTTCGGCGACCTGCCCGACGAGGCCGTTGAAACTCTCTGTCGCCGAGATGATGTCGTCGGTCTGTGCGTTCAGATGCCCGACGAACTGATCGATCTGTCCTATGAGACTCTTGAGGTCGGTCTCACGGTGCGCGAATGCGGTGGCGAACGCCGCGGTGACGTCCTGGACCTGGCCGATGCCGCCGCCGTTGAGCATGAGCGACAGGGCCGCGAGCGTCTCGTCGGTGCCGGGATAGGCCCCCGCGCTCTCCAACGGGATCACTGAGCCCTGGTGAAGCCGGCCCTGTGGCGGTACGTCGGTGGGCGGGGCCAGTTCGATGTGCAATGAACCGAGCAGACTGGTCTGCCCGACCTTGGCTGTGGCGTTCGCAGGCAGGACCACATCGTTGTTGAGTGTCATGGTGACCAGCGCGTGCCAGCCTTGCCGTTCGATCTTGGTGATCGTCCCGACGTTGGCATCACCCACCCGAACCCGCGAGTTCTGCTGGATGTAACCGACATCGGGGAGTTGCGCCTGCACGGTGTAGGAGCCCGGACCACCGCCTTCGGTACCGGGCATGGGCAGGGAGTTCAGGCCATGCCACTGGCATCCGGTGGTACCGGCGACGACGACCGCGATGGTGGCCGCTGCGGTATGCCAACGTCTGCCGATGCCGGTGCGCATCAGGAGCCACCTCCGGGCAGCATCATGCCTGGCAATCCCGCGCTGGGATCTGTCGGCTGGGCGGGAACCGGAGGTCCGGATTCGGTGTCATCGGGCGGCGGGGGAGCGGGTGCGGGCCGGAAGTCGGGCCGCAGCCAATCCTCGGAATAGGTGAGCTCATTGGGTCGAGCCGCTTCTCCGACGACGTAGTTCGCGCCCAGCGGAAAGAAGTTGTACTGACGGTTCTTGACGATGGGGGCCAGGTACTGGGCACACAGTTTGGCCGACTGTTCGGCGTTCAGTCGGGACGCCGCCTGAATTCCGCCGCACAGGAACGAGATCGGGTTGGCGAAGTTCTGCAGGGTGAGGGCGCCGGTGATGCCTTGCTGCGTCGGCTGGTAGATGTTGATGAAGTTCTGCAGAGTGCTCGGGAACAGGTGCAGAGATTGCTCCACGTCGTCGATGCTGTCATGCACGGCGGTGGTCACCGATGCGAGTTTGTCGGTGGTGGTGCCCAGCGTCTCGCGGTTGTCGGAGATGAAATCGGTCGTCTCTCCCACCACATCGTTGAGACTCTTGATCGCCGTGCCCACCGAATCGGGGGAGGAAGCGACCGCTGCCGTGGCCGCCGCAAAGTTGTCGTTGAGTTGACCCAGCAGGCTCGAGCTGTCCTGCAGCGCGGACACCACGACGGACAGGTTCTTGATCGTGGCGAACATATCGTCACTGTGATCGCCGAGCGCCGAAAATGCCTGGGACATCGTCTTTAGCGTCTCGCGCATATCGGCACCCTGACCGCGCAGGTTCGCCGCTGCGGTGTCGATGAACGCGCCCAGTGTGCTCACCCCGCCCGGGCTGGTGGGCTGTAGCGCGTCGGTGAGCTTTTGCAGCTGCTCACGGAGATCGTCCCACTCCAGGGGTACGGCGGTGCGGTCCTGAGGGATGACGGCACCGTCTGACATGGTGGGCCCACCGGTGTAGGCGGGCGTCAGCTGGATGGCGCGGGCGGTCACCAACTGGGGGGCGATGATGGCTGCTTTGGCGTCCGCCGGCACCTGGTACTTGCCGGCTATCCAGAATGTGATCTTGGCCCGTTGCGGCTGCGGTTCGATGGTCTCGATGCGGCCGACGCGAACCCCCAGGATGCGTATCTCGTCACCCGTGAACAGCCCGTTGCTGTTGTCGAAATAGGCAACGATGTATTTGCGGTCCAGGGTGTCGATCACGCGTGCCTGCATGGCGATACCGCAGACCGACAATGCGACGAGCACAATCCCGAGGGATATCCGCCACTTGCGTGACTTCATCACTGTCCTCCATCGGATGGATCGGCCTGTGGGGTGGTCTGATCACCGGACGCTGGGCTCGGCATCAGGGCCGGCGGCCCCGGAGGCGGACCGCCAGGTGCGGGAGCGGGCGCCGGCTCTCGGTACGGGTAGCACCCCGGCCCCGGTAGGGGAATCCCGGGCGGGCCGCACTGCTGGTCGCCGGGATTGCCGGTGATGGCATCGGGCACGCTCAATCTGGGTTCACCAGCCTGACCGGTGCGTGGGAAGGGCACCGGCAGCGGCGGTGTGGCCGGCTGCCCGATCTGCGGGTCGGTGCGCTGCGAGGGCAACAGAACGTTGGGATCGACACCGAGGTCCTTGAACGCCGCGTCGACGAACGGCTGGATGAACTGACCTGGGAGCAGATTGGCGATGTAGGCCTTGAAGAACGGGCCCGAGGCGACAGATTCGCCAAGTGACATCGCATACTGGTTGAGATACTTGATGGCCTGCTGCAGCCCGGCCTTGCGGTTGTCGACGATGGACAGGACAGTGTTGAGTTTGTCCAGGGCGGGCCGCAGCTGTGCCTTGTTGTCGCTGATGAACACATGCAGCTGTCCGGCCAGGGCGGTCAGATTCCCCGAAATCTGTGACAGCGCATCGGTTTGGGTGCGCAACTCGGCCAGCAGTGCATTGCTGTCGCTGACGAGCTTGGCGATCGCCTGCGCGCGATCGGAGAGCACCGTCGTCGCCTTGTTCGCGTTGGCGAGTAGGTTGCGTAATGCGGAGTCGCGGGTGCTGAGTACCTGCGAGAACCTCCCGACACCCTGCACCGCTGCTTTGAGCGCCGGTGGCGAGTCCTTGAAGGTCTCGGCGAGGGTTGCCAACGAGTCGGACACCTGCGTGGTGTTCAGGCCCTCGATCGTCGTGGACAGACCTTCGAGCGCATCGGGCAATTGGTAGGGAGCCTTGGTGCGCTCCACCGGAATCGTCTGCGTGAGCTGGCCTTCGCCGCGGGGGGTGATCTCGAGGACCTTGGCGCCCAGCAAGCTCTTGGTCCTGACTTTGGCTTCGCTCTGCTCTCCGAGCCGGACACCTTCGTCGACATCGAATGTGACGAGTACCCGCGCACCGTCGAGGTCGACCGAGGAGACCTCGCCGACCCGGGAACCGGCGACCTGGACGGCCGCACCCGACTGGAGTCCGCCGGCTTCGGTGAAGTAGGCCGAGTACTGTTTCGAGTCGTTGAAGAAGGGCAGCTTGTCGTACTCCAGCGACAACCAGACGATCCCGACGACGACGATCGCGCCTACGGCGCCGATGACGAAAGTATTGCGCTCTGCAAAGGACTTCACTTGGCGGCACACCGCCCGGTGTCCTGTCCGGCCAGCTTCACATAGACCGGCTGCCCGCCTTTCCCGTTGACCTTCAAGATCAGGTCACACAGGTAAAAGGTGAAGAAATCGCCCATGATCCCCAGCCTGCTGAGCACCTTGTACGAATGGGGCAGTGTCTCAAGGTAATTGTCGAACCATTCGTGATCGGTCGCCACGATCGACGCCACGCGATCAGTCTGCTGAACCGAGTCGTTGAACGGCTTGCGGACTTGGCTGAGCAGATCGGCTATCGACGATGCCGCGGCGTTGGTGTAGGCCACCGAGTTCGTGATGTCGGATCTGCGTGCGGCAAGGCCGTCGATCAACTGTGACAACGAATCGACGGACTTGGCGAACTGCTTGTTCTGCTCACCGAAGGAACCCATCACGGAATCCAGGTTGTCGATCACCTGACCGATCAGTTCATCTCGATCGGCGAGCGTGCTCGTCACCGTCGCGGCCTGACTCAGGAACGAGTTGATGGTGGCACCTTCACCCTGGAACGCTTCGATGAGTTGTCCGGACAGCGCATTGACCTGTTGCGGATCCAGCGCCCGGAAGAGCGGCCGGAAGCCACCGAGCAGGGTGTCGAGGTCCAGTGCGGGTTCGGTATTGGCCAGTGCGATGGTTCCACCGGGGCGCAGCTTGCGCTGCTCGCCTCTGCCTTCGGTCAGCGCCAGGTACCGGTCACCGATCGGGTTCTCCCAGCGGACCGCGGCCTTGCTGGACTCGGTGAGCACCACCGTCGGATCGACGGTGAAATCCACCACGGCCAGTGAAGCGTCGTTGACCGTGACGCGCTTGACCTTTCCGACTTCGACACCGGCGATCCGAACGAAATCACCTTCGTTCAAACCGCTTACGTCGGCGAACTCGGCTCGGTACTGCTGCTCACTGGAGAACCTGAACTGGGAGAAGATGCCAAGCAGTGCGAATGTCCCTACCAGACAGACGATCACGAAGATCGTCAGGCTTATCGTCGCGCGCCGGAGATTGCGATTCACGGGCGGGTGTCCTCGGCTTCCTGGTTACGGTGAGGGGGGAGTCGCTGGAGGCGGAACCGGCTGCGGATCCGGAGCCGGCGCTTCCTGCGGAAGACCGGGGTACAGGGGTGTCCCGTCTGCCGCGTACCACGGCGCTCCGTACGGCGGCCCACCCGGATACGGGGGCGGCGGGCCCGGCGCGGGTCCCGGCATACATGTCCCCACGTGCGGCGGCTCGGGAGCAGCGCGCGTAACGGGGAAGTAGTCCACCGCGCAGGTCTGACCGATACCGGGGTTGGGACGCCAGTCCAACCCGGTGCCGAAGCCGGTGTTGGTGATCAGCTGGCGGACGGGAAAGTTCTTGGCGACGTCCGGGAGTGAACCGCAGCCCGGCCTGCCGCCCGGGCCGCCCTTGGCCGCGACCACCGGCAGGTTCTCCGGATAGGTGTAGAGGTCGTCGCCCGGTGAGATGCCGGCATCGAGGTAGACCGTGCGTCCATTGCCGCCGAACCATTTGTTGCCCGCGACGTCGAGGAAGAGCTTCGAACCCTGGATTGTGCAGGTGTATTCGGGGTTGTACTTGAGCAGCAGCGCCGTCGTCGGTTCCAGGACGTTGACACCTTCGATGAAGGTGTCCTTCGAGGACAGCAGCGTGATACCACTGTGGGCGAATCCGGATACGTTGAGCAGCAGGGAATCCAGGCTCCCGGCATTGTCGGCGATCGTGGTGCTTGTCGTGCCGGCGGCGTCCAGCGTGGACATGATGTCCTTGGCCGCGGCGCCGTAGGCGTCGCTGAATCCCTTGAACGAGCGCCAGTCTTCGGCGACGGTGTCCATCCGCGGATTCAGGGCCTGCAGGACCTCATTGGCGGCGGTGGTGGCTTGGCCCATCTTCTCGCCTTTACCGCGGAAGCCCTCGGACAATGCGGTGAGCACCGAATTGAGCTTGGCCACGTCGACCTGATGCAGGATGCCGACCAGGCTGTCGAAGACGGTGTTGACCTCGGT
The DNA here is from genome assembly GCA_016197405.1 of Mycobacterium sp. Taxonomy (GTDB): domain Bacteria; phylum Actinomycetota; class Actinomycetes; order Mycobacteriales; family Mycobacteriaceae; genus Mycobacterium. The sequence continues at coordinate 78,252 of JACPVR010000009.1, read as the reverse complement.
TCCGACATTGCGCGAACGAAGCACGGTACCGGCAGCCAGCCGGGCCGTGCTGGGGTTATCGGGCAGGATGAGATCGACGTACTTGGCGCCGAAGGCTGTGGTGGCCTTGATCTCGACTTCCACATTCTCCGGAATTCTGGCGACCTGGTCCGGAAAGATCTCCAACCGGAGACTGACGGGCTGCGTACCGCCGGCGATACCGGCAACCCGGCCCACCTCGACACCCCGCATCTTGACCTTCGCGCCCGTCTCCATGATCAAGCCGGTGCGGTCAGAGGTGACGGTGACCGTTAGGTAGTTCTTGAAGACTCCGGCGAAGGACGCCACACAGACCGCGACGAGCGCCACGATGGTGGCGATGAGGGCCACTGCCCACCACAGCGGATGTACCTGGCGTCGAGCGCTTCTGGTGTGCACGGTGCTATCCCGACAGATTGAAGTTGCCGGACTGCCCGTAGATGGCCAGCGAAACGAACAGGACCACGAACACCGCGGAGATCATCGAGGTGCGGACGGCGCGACCGACGGCCTCGCCGACACCCGCCGGTCCGCCGGATGCGTTGAAGCCGTAGTAGGTGTGCACGAGCATGATGACCACTGCCATCAGCACGGCCTGGAAGAACGACCAGATGATGTCGGTCGGGTTGAGGAAGGTGTTGAAGTAGTGGTCGTAGACGCCGCTGGACTGGCCGTAGACCACCGTCGTCCCGAACCTGGCGGCCAGGAATGCCGTGATCATGGCGACGCAATAGAGCGGCATCACGACGATGACTCCCGCGATAACCCGGTTGGACGCAAGGTAGGCGATCGCGCGGACGCCCATGACCTCCAGTGCGTCGATCTCTTCGTTGATCCGCATGGCGCCGAGTTGGGCGGTGGCCCCCGCGCCGATCGTCGCGGCGAGCGCGATACCGGCGATGACCGGTGATATGAGCCGGACGTTGAAGAATGCGGACGCGAACCCGGTGAGCGCCTCGACACCGACGTTGGCGAACTGGTTGTAACCCTGCACTGCGACAAGCGCTCCGGTCGACAACGTCAGGAATCCGACGATGACCACCGTGCCACCGATGATCGCCAGTGCGCCGGTACCGAGGCTCATCTGCGCGATGAGTCGTACGGTTTCGACCTTGTAGTGAACCACGGCGTCGCGCATCGCCCCGATGGTCCGAAAGTAGAACTGTGCCTGTGTGCCCAGGTGGGTCAGTTGGTCGATGCGGCTCCCGAATGCGCGACGCAGTGCCGGATGCAGCCCGCTCGGTGTACTTGTGCTCATAGGGTGGCCTTCACTCCGACCGCGGTGGCGATGATGTTGATCGCGAAGAGTGCGACGAAGGTGAAGACCACGGTCTCGTTGACGGCGTTGCCCACACCGGCAGGCCCGCCTTGCACGGATATGCCTTTGTAGCAAGCGATCAGGCCCGCTGCCAGGCCGAAGAGCATGGACTTGATCAAGGAGATCACGACATCAGGAGCCTTGGTGATGACGGTGAGACCTCCGATGAACGATCCCGGAGTGACATGCTGGACGAAGACGGAGAAACCGAAGCTGCCGATCAGGCCCACCAGGATCACCACCGAGGACAACATGGTGGCCACCATCGTGGCGGCGAGAACCCGGGGTACCACCAACGCCTGGATGGGATTGACCCCCATCACCCGCAAGGCGTCGAGTTCCTCTCGGATGGTGCGGGCGCCCAGGTCGGCGCACATCGCGGTCGCGCCGGCACCAGATACCACCAATACCGTTACCACGGGCCCAATTTGCGTCACCGTGCCGTAGGCGGCGCCGGTGCCGGAGTAGTCCGCCGCACCGAACTCCACCAACAAGATGTTGAAGGTGAACACCATCAGGACTGTGAAGGGAATGGCCAGCAGCAGTGTGGGAAGCATCGACACGCGGGCGACGAACCAGGACTGCAGCAGGAATTCACGCCAGGCAAACGGCCGCCGCGGGAGAAGAACCAGGACGTCGAGCGCCATGGCGAAGAAGCCGCCCAGTGCGTGGAACGGTTTGGCGGACTTGGCGGATGAGACCTGATCGAGCCGTGTCTGGAGTCGGCTCGCGTCAGCGGGAACGTGAATTCCGCTGTGCGTGCCCGTCGGGCCGCTCACTCCATGCATTTCTCTCCCTCGGTGATCACCGGTGCCTCGCTACCGCCGCGATCCGTCCCCGGTGATTCGGTACTCATGTTGCGGGACAGTGTGATCCGCGCCACCGAACCGAACAAACCTTACATCGATAGATATTGATGGTCAACAATGGTCATTATCGAGTGCCATTCAGGGCCATTTCCGCAGCTTGAGACTGGTGAGATAATCTATGAATGATAGTTTTAAGGAAGCGTCAATTAACAACGTGTATCGGCTCGAAAGCGGTCAAGACGAAATCGCGTAGCAGTCTTCGGTGACCCGGATCGTCTGCCCGTGCGAAGTCGAACCGGCCGACCAGGATGAACTGCACCAACGTCAGCCACTCTGCGACTCTTGCCATGTCCAGATCCGGGCGCACCTCACCGCGCCTGGCGGCCCGCTCGAAGATGGGCCGCCACATCTCGGTGGTGAGACGGGTGGCCAGATCGCCGCCACCGACGATGGGTGCGCTCAGTTCCATGTGCTCGGGGCTCACCAGAATGCGGACGATCGCATCTCTGCGGCCGTGGTCCACCAGGTAGACCAGACCCTCCACCAACTGATCCGCGAAAGTGCCCTGGCTGCTGATGAATTCGTATGCACGAGCGAACAGCAATCGGGACCGTCGTTCGATGAGCGCGCCGAGTAGCGCATCCCGATCGCCGAAATACCGATAGACGGTGGGCCGCGAAACGCCGGCCTCCTTGCCGATATCGTCCATCGTGGTCTTGGGCACGCCGTAGCGCGTGATCACCCGCTCGGCAGCGGCCAAGATCTGCGCGCGTGCCTCGTCGGCGTCGGGGCTCAGTATGGTGCCGTTCTTGTGGCGAGCCATGTCCCCCTCCTGATGGGCCGGCGGATGTCGACGATTCCGGCTATGTCTCCGCGGTGAAACGGATCGGCAACCTGGCGCATCCGCGAACCTGGCTGGAGTGGAAGACTGGCGGATCCGATTCGACAAGCTGGTAATCGGGGATTCGGCGATGGATCTCCTCCAGCGCGATGACCAGCTCGACGCGGCCCAGGTGAGATCCCAGGCAACGGTGCACGCCTGCACCGAATGACAAGTGCCGGTTGGGGTATCGCTCGATGTCGAATTCCGTCGGATCGGTGAACTCGGCGGCGTCTCGGTTTGCTCCGCACAACATGACGATCAGCTGGTCACCTTCTGCGATGGTGACCCCGCCGAGTTCGACCTCGCGGGTCGCGCGCCGGCCGGGGATGATGGCCGCTTCCATCCGGAGGATCTCCTCGACAGCCTTGGGGATCAGCTCGGGGTCGGCAACGATGGCGGCCCGCTGTTCGGGATTGTTCACCAGATTGACTATTGCCCAGCACAACGATCCTTGCACCGTGTGTAGGCCACCGATCAGCAGCAGGAAGAACATCCGGTTGAGTTCTTCGTCGGTGAGCAGACGGGTGCCATCGGGGAGTTTGACCTCGGTGTGGATCAGTGTCGAGGTGATGTCCGTGCCGGGGTTGGCCCGTCGCGTCTCGACGATGTTCTGGAAGTAGCCGAACATCTGGAAACCGGCCATCATCCGGGCTTGATTGGACTCTTCCTCGGTGCCCCCCGGCTTGCCGAACAAGATCGTGTTGGTGGCTTCGGTGAATATCGGTGCATCTGACAACGGCCAGTCCATCAAGGCCAGGAAGACCCGGGCGGGGAGCTCGTGGGCGAACGCCGACACGTACTCGACTTCGCCTTCGGCGGCGAACTCGTCGATCAGCTCGTTGACCACGCGGCGGATGTCGTCGGAGAGCTTCTTCATCCGCTGCGGGCTGAACAGCGGTTGTAGCGCCTGCCGGTAGGAGGAGTGTTCCGGCGGATCGAGTTCGAGGGGGATGAACTTTCCGATATCGGAGGTCACCAGGTTGTTGGGGTAGCTGGAGAAGGTCTGCGGATCGGTGAGGACCTGCTGAATCTCCTTGTAATGCGTCACAATCCAGTGCCCACCGTAGGCGGGTGAGTACACGACCGGTCCGATTGCCGCCAACTCGGCAACCTTGTCCTGCATCACGTCCACCGGGGTGGCAAGGGCGGGGTCGTAGACGTCGAAGTCGACGACGAGTTCTGTCGGAACGCTGGCTGTTGCGGTCATCAGGGGCTGTCCTTCAGGGTCGGCAGTCAGGAGACGGGCGCAGGGTTGAGGTCTTCGTCGAACCACATACCGACGCGCGACAACGTGCCGCCATCGGTGGACCCGATGGTCGCGCCGGAGATGTATGCCGAGTCGTCGCTGGCCAGGAACAGAGCGACCTTTGCGTTGTCGTGCAACGAGGGCGGTCGCTGCAGCTTGAGCGGTATGGGGGAGACCGTCGGGTTCCATGGGCCCGCGACCTCTTAGTAGGATTGGCCCACCACCGGAGAACCCGGCGGCATCAGGAAGTTCGGCGACATCCCATGAGTGGGGGCGATGGCATTGACGCGAATTCCCCACCGGCCGAGATCCAGAGCGAGGCCGCGTACCAAGCCGTTCACTCCGGCCTTGGTCGCCGAATACATCGCGATGTTGTGGTACGCGACCAGTGATGCGGCCGACGACGTCGCGAGGATGGTTCCGCCGCCGTTGGCCTTCAGATGCGGCACCGCGGCTTGGGCGGTGTAGACCACGCCGGACAGGTTGACGCCGAGCACGTCCTGCCAATCGGATTCGGTCAGGTCCTCGAACGCCACGTACTCGCCGCCGGCCACCGAGGGCACGCCGCCGCGGGACACCACACCGGCATTGGCCCACGCGATGTCCAGCTTGCCGAAGTGCTCGACGGTCTGCCGTACCGCCGCATCGATCTCGTCCTTCGCGGCCACATCGGCGGTGATCGCGATCGCGTCACCGCCGGCCTCGGAGACCAGCTTGCATGTCTGTTCGGCTCGGTCGCCATCGATGTCGACGACAGCGACCCTCGCCCCTTCGGCGCTGAACAACAGCGAGCTCTGACGACCGAGACCTGAACCGGCTCCGGTGATCAATGCGACCTTGCCGTCTAGTTTCATGACCCTCCTCAGGGTTGACCCGCCGACCGGCGGTATGCACTGTCACTCACGACGCGGCGGCACTGTGACGTGCAACACCTGCAGCGAAACCTTACGCCGATAGGTATGAGACGTCAATCAAAATGTGTCAGAAGACAGTTCCCGGGAACTCTCCAGCGCGCAGAGCTGCCGTAATACCTTTGTAGGGCAGTCGATGTCGGCGACGTGTCAAGTGGCGTCAGCGGGCGCGAGGGAATCGTTCGGCCACGTCCCGGTACTCCTCGCGAATGGCACGCTTGTCGAGCTTGCCGCTGGGCAGCCGGGGTAACGGCTCCGTGCGCAACACCACGTACCGCGGCACCTTGTAATCGGAGAGCAGGGCCTCGCAGTGTCGGATCACGGCCGCCTCGTCGTCGACCAATCCGGTGACGATGGCGGCAGGTGTCTCGCCGAACCGGGAGTCGGCCGCGGCGATCACCGCGACTTCGCTCACCCCGTCGAGGCCGGCGATGACGGCCTCCAGTTCGACGGGGGAGATGTTGATACCACCGGAGATGATCAGGTCTTTGAGCCGGTCGACGAAGGTGATCCGGCCCGACTCGTCGCTGGTTCCCAGGTCGCCGCTGTGCAGCCACCCTCCGTGAATGGCCGCGGCGGTCTCTTCGGGAGCCTCCCAGTAGCCGGGGGTGACACCTGGCCCGCGGACCACGAGTTCGCCCAACTCCCCGGGGCCCAGCAAAGCCCCGTCGGCACCCATCACCGCCACATCGGTGAATATGGATCCGATGCCACAAGATCCGGGATGCTCCAGCGCCTCGTGGGCCAGGGTGGCCGTCGCGACCCCTCCGGCCTCGGTCATCCCGTAAATCTGGCGCAGCAGAACGCCTTTGGCGGCCCACCGGCCCAGCAGATCGGTGGGCACCGCAGCACCGCCGATGATCGCGGTCTGCAGGGAACTCAGATCGGCATGATCGAACTCCGGGGTCTTCGACAGGGCCTCGAAGATCAGCGGGACACCGAACAGCGCACGCACCCGGTGCTCCGCGATCAGACCGACGGCGCGAGACGGGTTCAGTTCGGGTTCGACTATGAGCGTCCCGCCGAGGACGGTGGTGACCAGCACGCCGTACACCAAGCCCGGAGTGAAGGCCAGTGGCAGCAGGAGCAGAGTCACGGTGCCCGGGCTGAACCCCTCCTGCGTCAGCGTGTTCTCCAGCACGATGCCGAGTAGCGTCGCGGTGGTCAGGATGACGCCTTTCGACAACCCCGTCGAACCACTGGTGAAGATCACTGCGATGGGATCGTCCGGGGCCCGGTCGATCCGGAAATCGTCGCTCGTCCCGAATCGGTGGGCATCCACGATGTCGAAGTCCACGACGGCGAACTCCCGGCCGCCTGCCCGTGCTTCGTGTGCGGCCGTCACGAGCGGGGGGCTGGAGATGAGGAGACTGAGGCCGGAATCGTCGGCGACCTTGCGGATCTCGGCCGGCTTGAGTCGGGCGTTGAGGGGAACGAGCACTGCCCCGGTCTTGACGATGGCCAGCGCGGCGACCGGCCAGGCCAGCGTGTTGGAGCCCAGTAGTCCGACGCGGTCGCCGGGCTTGACGCCGTCATCGGCCAGCCGGCGTGCCAGTCTGCTCGACCAGTCGTGCAGTTCCCGGTAGGTCAACCGGTCCTCTGCCACGATGAGAGCGGTCTGATCGCCCTTGGTCCTGGCCCACCAGTTGAGGGCGGAACCGACCGTCGCTGCCATCTGTCTCCTCGCTCCGTGAAGCCTTGTCAGACCGTCGCCGGTGACCCGAACACTGTAGAACTGACCAGTGGCGCCATCGGACCGCCGATCAGCAATGACACGTCGGCGCCGCTCACCGGGTTGGGGGAGCCACCGCGAATCTGGCGCACCGCTTCTACCGCGAGGCCGATACCGTGTACGAATCCCTCCGCGATGTTCCCGCCCGCAGTATTGACGGGAAACGTGCCGGTGCCCACGGTGAGATTCTCCACCGTCAGGAACTCACCCGCGGCCGGGCCGGACGGGCAGAATCCGTGGTCGATGATCGAGGCGACAGCGGGTCCGGTGAAGTTCTCGTAGACCTGTGCCACGTCGACCTCTCGGGGTCCGATACCGGCACCCGCCCACAGCCGTTCGACCAGGGCAGGATGGAAACCGGCAGTGGTGTAGCGCTGCTCGTTCTCCACCGATTCGGCCCACCCGGCCGCCGCGCCCTGAACTCCGGACAGGATGAACGCCGGTACGCCGCGATAGTCGGCCGCGTGCTCGGCCCGGACCACCAGAATGGCTGCGGCACCGTCATTCTCGCGCGAGCAGTCGAACAGATGCAGCGGTTCGGAGATCCACCGGCTGTTGTGATAGCGCTCGTGATCGACGGTGTTGCCGTAGCCGACGGCATCGGGATTGTTGCGGGCGTGGTGATAGCCGGCCAGCGAGACGGCTTCCAGCGCCGACCGGGGCACACCGTCGACTTCCAGTAGCCGCTGGGTGCGCAGCGCGCACACCTGGGCCGGGGCCAGGACACCGTGTGCCGCATACAGCGGCCCGAGGTGGCCTTTGGCGAAGGCTCGACGGCCATCGGAAGCCTCGGACAGGCCGCGGTACACCGCCACGCAGTCGGCCTGGCCGCTGTACACCGCGGCCGCGGCGCAGTTGATCGCCGCGGCGATACCACCGCCGCCACCGCCCCACACCTCGGTGGACCATCGCAGCTCGTCCACGCCGAGAGCGGCGCCGATCGCGAGACCGTCGCTGGACTCTCCGCCGTAGGAGACGAATCCGTCCACGGTACGTGGATCGGTGCCGGCATCCTCGCAGGCCCGCAGGATCGCCTGCAGCACAAGCTGAATCGAGGTGAGCGGGCTCGTTCCACGCTTGTAGTAGCCCGTCGTCCCCACGCCGACCACGGCGGTGGAGCCGCGAAAGTCCCTCATGATGCCCCATCTGTCAGGTGCCAACGCAGCAACGGCCAGTGTCGCTGATCCGGGGGTGCCTCGATGGCGCCGTGGACTTCGGCACCGATGGCCGGGGTCACGCCGTCGGCATCCGCGAGGACGCCCACCACTCGCGATCCGCCGGCATCGCGCAGTTCCACCAGGACCACGGTGTAAGGCAGGTGACCTGTGCTCTCGGGCGCGAAGGGCTGCCAGGTGCGAGTCCAGGAGTAGATCGTGCCGACGGGCTGCACCGCTTCCCATCGGGTGTCGAACGAGTGGCAGGACGGACAGATCGGGCGAGGGGACCAGATCCAGGTCCGGCACTGCGCGCAGCGTTGGATCCGAAGGACGCCCTCGCGCAGGCCGTCCCAGTGTGGCCGGTCGGAACCGTCGTCGGCCGGGCCGGTGATGTCCATCCACGGCGCGGTTGCCGGTATGTTGCGCACGCTGAACACCCGCCAGCTGCCGTCGTCGAAACGTACCCAGCGACTGCGCAGCTCGAATGATTCGTCGTCGAGCTTGGTGTACCGGATGACGGCGTCGTAGAAACCGCCGCCGACATCGGAGATCGACTGAACCTGGGCGCCTTTGAGCCGGTTCGGCACATCCGCCGAGGCGATGAGTTGCCCGAGCCGGTCGGGCAGGAAGTCCGCCAGCACGCTTCGGGTCCGCCCGGCCGCCACGGCGTTTCCGTGGGACTGCACGGTATCGACGAGGTCGGCGGGTATGGCGTCGATCTCGACGGTCATGAAAAGCCTCCGAGCTGTAGGAGAACATCGGTGCGATCGTGCTGGAAGTTGGTCAGCCGGCAGGCAATGACCAGACGGGAATCGTCGGAGTCGACGTAGACGACGAGGCCGGTGCGCCCCGCGTCGTGCGCGATGGCGGCCGCACCGTCGAGCAGTTTCCTGCGTTGCTGCGCATCGGCGTTGGGTGCATTGGCCACGGCGCGGATCGTGGCGCAGGAGCCGAACTCCTCCGATGACGAGGGCGTGAGGTCGAGGGTGACGGCGCCGATGACCCGTCCGCCCTCGCGTAGCGCGTGGCATGGTGCGGTGGCCGAGAGCTTGCAAGCCCAACCGAGGTCATCGAGGGCTGCCACCGACATGGGCTCCAGGACCGGTGCGCCGGCTGCCTCCCGCACCGAATCCGTGGCGCGGATGAGCTTCCACACGCGCCTCGTCCGGGGGATGAGGAATCGATTGCTGATCCGGCCGGCGGCCGGGTGATTGCCTTGGGCCCAGGCGGTCAGCGTGTGCACACCGGTACCCAGCCAGCCGTCAACCGCCGAGGTGTCCAGGCCGACGCGTTCCAGCAGCAGCGTGACGATACCGATCGAGCGCAGCCGCGGATCGACGACGAGTGCAGCCTCGCCTGCGCCGTTGCCGAACACGCGAATCCGCAGCAATGCCGCGATCCGCTCCGGCTGATCGGGCGCACCCATCGCCGTCGCGTGCGGAAGCATCCAGACCAGCAGGTGCCGAAACGACGGGTCCGGCTGTTTCATCGCTTGTTCGACATCACGGAAATCGATTGTCGTGTACTCCGGCTCGGCATCGTAATCTGCTGCTCGACTGAGCATGTCGGCGAGTTCGATGGACTCGGTGGGGCTCAGGCTCTCGCGCCACTCGTACTTGATCATCGGGTCAGCATGTGCCGGTGCCCTCGGCGATCAGCTTCTTGGTCTCGCGGCGGAAAACCTGATTGGCAGTCTCGTTGCGGCCCAGCAACATATCACCGGCATCGGCACTCGACATCCCGCGCTGCGAGTTTCGCAGCAGGGGGAAGTCTTCGTTGTGCAACACCGCGAGCAGGATCTGCCAGTTCTTGTCCCACAGTTTGTTCCAGTGTTCCTCGGTCATTCCCGAGTTCTCCACCGACGGCACCAAGAGGCGCTGCTCCATCCGGGACCGGGTCGGATCCTGCGGATGCGGGCGGAAGGTCAGCAACTGGAAGTGGTCGGGTTGCCGCAGCAGGGTGCTGTTGGGCAGCAGGAAGTGTGTCTCGGTGACGTAGCGGTCGAGCTGACGGTCGCCGGGGTCCTCCTCCAGCCAACGGTCGATCGATTTGCGCGGCGCGATGAACCGGCAGTGCCTGCCGAAATCCTCGAATGCCATGACGTTGGTGTGGATGATCTTGCCCGCGGTGTTCGGATGCGCGTACTGGATGTGGTAGCCGTCCAGGAAGGCGTCCTGCATGATCTTCCAGTTCGTGGGTTCGTCGAACCCGGCCGAGCGCACACATTCCAGCTCGTCGAGGTGATAGCCGGCCAGGATGGTATCCATCTCGGGACCCAGCCAATCGGCGACATCGATGGTGGCGTGCGCATTGTCGACGAGCCAGATGAACCCGTGTCGCTCCTCGCACGGTAACTCGATGAGTCCGTGTTCACCATGGTCGATCTCACCGAATGTGTTGTCGCGGGTCACCATTCGCAGTGATCCGTCAGGGTTGTACGACCAGCGATGGTATTGGCACGAGAAGAACCGGCAGCGGCCCTTCTCGCTTTCCTCCAGCATGGCGCCCCGATGCCGGCACAGATTGACGAAAGCCTTGATGCCGCCGTCTTTCTGCCGGACGACTATGACGTTGTTTCGCGGCATCTGGACGGCGAGGAAGTCGTAGGCCTTCGACAGCTCCGTGCTGTGCGCCACGATCGACGGGACTCTGCCGAAGATGTGGTCCCGCTCCTGCTGGGCCAGAACCGGATCGGTGAACTCGTGTGCGGAGAATTCGACGACATCGTCGAACTTGTCGGTCGTCTCGTTACGCAGCAGCTCCAGCGCCCGTCGGATGCGGTCCTGTCTGGGGAGCGATGTGGTCATGATGTGCCTTACTTCTTCTTCGGTGAATACGACCGGCGAGGCTGTGCACTGACGGTTGTCCCGTCATCGGTGGCGGGTGCACGGCACACGTCCTGTGACTCTGGCCACCGGTGTAAAAAACCTTACGCCGATAGGTAAGAGACGTCAATCAAGGAGTGTCATACGGCGCTTGACAGGACGATATGGCCAGTTCAGACGTGCCTGCGGCGGCCATGTGCCGCGGCAGGTCCAGAACCGGCTCTAGCTAATCCTCGTCGATGATCAACGCCAACTCCGGACAGGCCGCCACACCGTCGCGGACCGCTTGCTCCTGTCCGGCATCGACGACGTGGGCTTGTACGGTGGAGTATCCGTCGTCGTCGATGGGGAAGAGGTCCGGATCGACCGCGTAGCACTGGGCATGGCCGGCACATTTGGCCTGTTCCAGTCGAAGCTTCATTTCACTCCTAGGCCGATGGGCGTTGACTACGGTAGAAAACTATAGGATTTAGGTGTTTTGAAGTCCATAGTGGAGTGGCACGTCATAAAACTTATATATGTAGATATATCGGGCGACACCGTTACCGAGGAGAAGCATCACCGATGGACCAAATCGTCACCGCCCCAGCACCGGAGGTTCGGTCGCGCATCGAGGTGCGGTGCCCGGCCGACGGTCGGATCGTCGGTTCTGTGCCCGAGCTGGGCGCCGTCGACGTCAGCGCCCTGGCGGCCCGGCTGCGATCGGCCCAGCCGGCCTGGGAAGCGTTGGGCGCCCGTGGGCGCAGCGCGCATCTGCTGAGGTGGCTGGACTGGCTACTGGACAACGAGCGCCGAATACTGACATTGGTACAACAGGAAACCGGTAAGTCCTGGGCCGATGCGTCGATGGAGATGGCGGTCGTGATCGACGTCGTCAACTACTTCACCAAGAACGCCGAGAAATTCCTGACCGATCGAAAGGTGAAACCGGCAGGACCGGCGAACTCGGTGCGACGCTTGCGCGTTCAGGTTCGGCCACACCAGCTGGTCGGGCTGATCACGCCGTGGAACGGGCCGTTGGCGGGGCCGATGATGGATGTCGCAGGAGCGCTGGTGGCCGGGGCCGCGGTGCTGTGCAAACCGTCCGAGGTGACACCGCTCGCCTGGGCCGAGGCGGTGCGTGGCTGGAACGAGGAGATCGGTGCGCCGGCGGTGCTGGCCTGCGTGACCGGCGGCGGCGCGGCCGGTGTGGCCGTCGTCGACGAAGTGGACATGGTGATGTTCACCGGATCCGTGCGGACCGGACGTGCCATCGCCGTGCGATGTGCCGAACGGCTGATCCCGTGCAGCCTCGAACTCGGTGGCAAGGATGCCTTCATCGTGCTTGCCGACGCCGATGTCGAACGAGCCGCCGGCGCGGCGGTGTGGGGCGGTATGACCAATTCCGGGCAGGCCTGCGTTGGTGTGGAACGCGTTTACGTCGAGTCGGCCGTCTATGACGAGTTCGTCGCCCTGGTGACCGAGAAGGTGAGCGCACTGCGGCAGGGAATGGACGAGCCCGGCAGCTACACATGCGATATCGGTGCCATGGTCACGTCCGCGCAAGTCGACATCGTCGCCGAACACGTCGCCGATGCGGTCGCCAAAGGCGCCAAGATCCTCTGCGGGGGTACCCGAGGCGCGGACGGCAACTTCTTCGCTCCCACGGTTCTGGTCGACGTCGACCACTCCATGACGTGCATGCGTGAGGAGACGTTCGGACCGACCCTGGCGATCATGCGCGTCGCCGATGCCGAAGAGGCGATCAGGTTGGCCAACGATTCCGATTACGGGTTGAGCTCGAGTCTGTGGACGCGCGACCGGGCGACCGCTGACCGGTTGTCCCGGCGTATCGAGGCGGGGTCGGTATCGGTCAACAATGCCCTGGTCGCGACATTCCAGATGCCGGTTCCGATGGGTGGGTGGAAGAACTCGGGATTGGGCACGCGGTTCGGCGGGGCGAACGGCGTGCTGAAGTATTGCCGTCAGCAATCGGTGGTGGAAGAACGCTTTTCGCTGAAGTCGGAGCCGTTGTGGTACCCGGTGTTGCCTGCGAAAGCGCGCGTGATCGCCCGGGCGACACGGCTGCTCGGTGCCCACGACTGGCGCCGGCGACTGGGAATCACCGGGCGTCACTGACAGCGGGTTCGGCTCGTGTGAACATCTTTCGGGCCGTGCGACGGGGTAAGGTAAGCGAGTTCCATTAGGTTATCGGGGAGTGTGACATGGGGCGACCGTCCAAGCCGCTGATCAGTCGCACGGCGGCGGTGCAGGCGTCGATCGAGATCATCGACTCCGAGGGTCTCGATGCGTTCAGCTTGCCGCGCTTGGCCAATCACCTCGGTGTGCGCGCACCGTCGCTCTACCATCACTTCGCCGACAAGAACGAGATCCTGTCCGCGATCGCGCGGCATATCGCCGGAAAGTCCGTCATCAAACCGCGGCGTGCGCCCGGTCCGGACTGGCCGGAGTACTTCGTCACGCTGGCGCTGAACTTCCGGCAGTCGGTTCTGCGGCACCGCAACGCGGCACCGATCCTGATCGAGCACCTGCCGCGCGAGACGCTTGTCACCAGCTTCGAGGATGCCGCCAGATTCCTCGGCGAATCGGGGGTCGCGGTTCACCTGCACGTGCGGATCCTCGACGGTATCGAAACTCTTTGTATCGGTGCCGTTCTGGCCGAGGCGGTGCGCAGTCCGCGCGGCAGGCATGCGTTGTTCCCCGACATCAAGGCAGCCGAATACCCGCATCTCGCCGAGGCGCTCAGCGCGAACGAGCTGACCGTCAAAGAGATGTTCGCCGAACGGATCCGCAGCTTCCTTTACGGTGTCGCCCTGGAGAACGAGGGCCCGGTGGGCCTCGGCGAGGCCACGGCCTGATCCAGCACCCGCCCCCGCGGGTTCCTGTGGTCAGTTCGCGTGCAGTGCCTCGTTGAGCGTGATGCCGTGCCCGTCGCGGCCGACCACCTCGACGGCGCCGGTCAGCGAATTCCGGCGGAACAGCAGGTTGTTGGAGCCCGACAGTTCGCGGGCCTTGATCGACTTCCCGTCCACCGTCACCTTGGTTCCCGCCGTGACATACAGACCGGCCTCGACAACACAGTCATCGCCGAGCGAGATGCCCAACCCGGAGTTGGCGCCCAGCAGGCAGCGCTTGCCCAGCGATATGACCTCACTGCCGCCACCGGACAAGGTGCCCATGATCGATGCGCCGCCCCCGACATCGGAGCCGTCGTCGACCACCACACCCGCGGAGATCCGGCCCTCCACCATCGAAGTGCCCAGCGTGCCCGCGTTGAAGTTCACGAAACCCTCATGCATGACCGTGGTTCCGGAGGCCAGATGCGCCCCCAGGCGGACCCGGTCGGCGTCGGCGATACGAACTCCGGCGGGCACCACGTAATCGACCATGCGCGGGAACTTGTCGACGCCGAACACCGTCACCGGACCCCGGCGGCGCAGCCGGGCCCGCACCGACTCGAAACCGTCGACAGCGCAGGGACCGAAGTTGGTCCACACCACGTTGGTGAGCTTGCCGAAGAATCCGGCGGCGTTCAGCCCGTGCGGTGCGACCAGACGGTGCGAGAGCAGGTGCAGTCGCAGGTACACGTCGTAGGTGTCGGCGGCCTCCGCAGACAGATCGTTGATCGTGGTCCGCACCAGAATCGTCTCGGTGCCCCGGTCCGGGTCGCTGCCGACCAGCTCCGACAGTTCGTCGGTAACCTCGGCCACCGACAGCCGGGTGGTCCCACCCTGGTCGAACGCGCCCAGCTCGGGCGCCGGGAACCAGGTGTCGAGCACCGTTCCGTCAGTCGTCAGAGTCGCCAATCCGATACCAGAAGCTCCAGTCACGATGGTCAAGGCTACTGGGCGCCTCTGCCATGCCCGAATCTTGCCCACCAACCTCCATTACGCTGGTCGCGTGCGGATCTTCGAACGGTCACAGCGGCGGCCGGTAGGGGCATGACGACGGTTGTAGAGACCGCGCGCGGTGCTTTCCTCGTCGAGGAGTCCGGCGATCCGGACGGCCGTGCGCTGGTATTCGTCGCGGGGCTGGGAGATGACCACCGTTCGTGGTCGGATGTGGTTCCGGCGTTCTCCTGCTACCGGTGCCTGACCTTCGACAACCGCGGTATCGGCGGCAGCATCACCTCGCCGGGCCCTTACACGGTGGCTCAACTGGCCGCTGACGCTCACGCGGTGACCAGCGCATTGGGGCTTGCGGACCTGACCGTCGTCGGCTCGTCGATGGGCGGTGCCATCTGTCAGGAGTGGATGCTCGCTCACCCCGACGCGATCCGCCGGGCCGTGTTGACCAATACCTGGGCGCAATCGGATGCCTTCTGTGTCCTGTTGTTCGAGCACCTGATCACGCTGGCCGACAAGGGGTTGGCGACCGAGTTGGCGCAGTTCGCCAACCTGTTGAGCTTCAGCCCCGAGTACCTGGCCGGCCACCCGGAAGCGGACTGGGCCGACGGGTCGGGCTTCAATCTGCTCGGCTTTGCGGCTGCGGCCCGGGCCTGCGCCGGCCACGACACCTTGGATCGGATCCACCGCATCGCCCGACCGACATTGGTGCTGGCCGGTGAACAAGACATCCTGACCCGTCCCGAACTCGCCGAGCCGCTGGCAGACCGACTACCGCGAGGCGAGCTGGCCACTATCGACGCGGGCCACATGACATTCCAGGAGGACCCGGCTGGGTGGGTCGCGATCGTCACGGATTGGCTGTCGCGGACGCCGGGCTGAGCCCGGATAGCCGACGCAGATCGCCGGGCCTGTCTAGCATCGAGGCCCGGGGACAGCCGACTGAGGAGGGCCTACGTCTGCCGATGTCACCCTGCGTCAGCTGCGATATTTCGCCGTGCTCGGCGCAGAACTCAATTACCGACGCGCGGCTGAGAAGCTGTTCATCACCCAGCCGGCTTTGTCGACGGCGATCAAGCAACTCGAGCAGCGCTTCGGCGTCGCGCTTTTCACCCGGAACACCCACGAAGTGGCACTGACAGACCTGGGTGCGGCGTGGCTGCCCCAGGTCCAGCAGGCCCTCGGCGGCATCGACACGGTGGTGGCCAATCTCGTCACCCTCTCGGGCACCCGCCAAGGCGTTCTGCGGCTGGGTTACCTGATCGGTACCGGCGCGGATCTGCTGTTCCGGATCGTCCGGCACTTTGAAACCGCCTATCCCGACGTGATCGTCGAACCTATCGAATATGACTTCGCCAATCCGACGGCCGGATTGGCCGACGGGAGCACCGAGGTCGCGCTCATCCGGCCACCGGTGGACCTGCCCGAACACCGGATGCTGATCCTGGACACCGAAACCTGGGTCGCTTGCCTGCCCCGCGATCACCGGTTCGCGGGCCATACGGAGATCGAGATCCGGGAACTGCTCGACGACCCGATCATCTGTGCCCCGGTGTCAGCGGGCCCGTGGCGGGACTACTGGATGGCGATGGACCTGCGGGAGAACCGCCCGCCGACCATCGGCGGGGTGGCAGCGACCTATGAAGCCGAGACGACCATGGTTGCCCGGGGTCTGGGCATCAGCTTCACCACGTCGTCGGTGGCCGAGTTCTACGACCGCCCTGGTATCTCCTACGTTCCGATCACCGGCCGACCGCTCAGTCGCACGGCGCTGGCCTGGCGGCCCGGATCATTGTCGCCGCAGGCGGAGGCGCTGGTCAGACATGTGCAGGAGCAGTGGAATTTCGGCGAAGAGGTCGACTGATAACCGTGGGTTATCACCAGATCAAAATATCGAACTTCCGCAATGGGCGCCGACACGATTTCCTGTCACCACCTGCGATTCACGTCTCGTTCGACCTGGAGTGACCATGACAGATGCTCTGACGCCCACACATTCGCCATCACCGATACCGCCGTCGAAGGCGGGTGAGACAGAAGACGCCCGGCTCGCCGAGTTCGGCTACGAACAGCGACTGGATCGCTCCGTCGGCAAGGTCGCCTCATTCGCGATCGGTTTCGCCACCATCAGCGCCACCACCGCCGTCTTCGCCAGCTTCGGTGCGGGGTATTTCACCGCCGGCGGCCCGTTCGTCTGGACGCTGCTGTTGGCCGGTGTGGTGTTCGGACTGTGGGCGCTGATCGCCGCCGACCTGACCGCAAAGATCCCGCTGGCCGGTTACGCCTACCAGTGGACCAGCCGGATCAACGGGCCCAGTCTGGGTTGGTTCACCGGGTTCGTGGCATTGATGGGCTGGCTCAGCGGTATCGCCGGGGTCAGCTTCATTCTGTCGGGCTATCTGGGCGGTCTGTTCGGCTGGAATATGACCCAGACCGAACAGATCCTGATCGCGATCGCAGTCGCCTTCGTCTGCGTGATGATCAACATCTACGGAGTTCGATTCGCCACCATGGTCAACAACGTCGGTGTCGGGCTGGAACTCGTCGTCACTGTGCTCGCCACCGCGATGGTGGCCGTCATCGCGTTCGCCGCACCGGACCATCACCAACCGCTCTCGGTGCTGTTCACCGGCGGAACCTCCGACGGTCACAGTTCGTATGCCGTCGCATGGCTGGCGGCGGCGCTGGGCCCCTTCTTCGGTCTCATCGGTGTCGAGTCTGGTGCGGACGTCGCCGAAGAGACCAAGGATGCGCGCTACGTCGTGCCGCGCACCATGCTCTACGCGCTGGTCGCGTCGGTCGTCATCGAGTTCCTCATGTACGTCGTCTACGTCCTTGCCATCCGCGATCAGGCCGCAGTGGAGAACGCCGCCGCGGCACCGATCGAGGAGATCATCAACCAACAGGCAGGTCCGGTGGTGACGAAAATCATTGTCGCCGTTGCCTTGACCAACATCTTGGCGTGCCTGCTGTCGAATGTTCTGGTGGCCACCCGGTTGACCTACTCGATGGCGCGCGACAACATGCTGCCGTTCTCGCACCTGTGGCGTCATGTTTCGCCCAAGACCAAGACGCCGACGTATGCGGTGATCGGCCTCGGCTCGTTGGCATCGGTGCTGCTGTTGAGCGCACTTGTCAGTGTGAAAGCGTTCAACTTCATCCTGGGAATTGGTGCGCTGCTGTTCTTCTCGGTCTACATCCTGCAGACCATCGGCCTGCTGATCGGCATCCGTAAAGACACCATCCCCCGGGGCGAACCCGGCACATTCGACCTCGGTCGATTTCGGGCGCCGATCTATGTGGTCTCGTTGGTGGCGTTCCTGGCGGTCGCTGTCGCACTGATATTCCTGCCGCAGTTCGCCGGAAACGGCTACGTCTTCCTCGGCATCATCGCCGTTGGAGCGCTGTGGTGGGGAACCGGATTGCGTGCGCGCCTGAAGCGCGGCGATGCGGGCCCAAACTATGCCCGCACCCACCAGGCCTGATCTGCTCGTATCCCCAACTCATCCAAAGGAATCCCAGAAATGACCCTCACCACCGCACTCGGTACCAGCAACCTGGTCGCCGTCGAGCCCGGCGCCATCCGCGAGGACACCCCGCCCGGCTCGGTGATCCAGTACAGCGACTACGAACTGGACACCTCGAGTCCGTTCGCCGGTGGCGTGGCCTGGATCGAGGGCGAGTACATGCCGGCCGAGGAAGCCAAGATCTCGATCTTTGACACCGGTTTCGGGCACTCGGATCTGACCTACACCGTCGCGCATGTGTGGCACGGCAACGTGTTTCGGCTCGGCGATCACCTCGATCGTCTGCTCGACGGAGCGGCGAAGCTGCGCCTGGACGCCGGGATGAGCAAGGACGAACTCGCCGAGATCACCAAGAAATGCATCTCGATGTCGCAACTGCGGGAGTCCTTCGTCAACCTGACGGTCACCCGGGGATACGGGAAACGCAAGGGCGAGAAGGACCTTTCCAAGCTCACCCATCAGGTGTACATCTACGCCATCCCGTATCTGTGGGCGTTCCCGCCCGCCGAGCAGATCTTCGGTACCACCGCGATCGTGCCCCGCCACGTCCGCCGGGCCGGCCGCAACACCGTCGACCCGACCATCAAGAACTACCAGTGGGGTGACCTCACGGCGGCCAGCTTCGAAGCCAAGGACCGCGGTGCGCGCACCGCCATACTGCTCGATTCCGACAACTGCGTCGCCGAAGGGCCGGGCTTCAACGTCTGCATCGTCAAAGACGGCAAGCTGGCCTCACCGTCGCGCAACGCCCTGCCCGGTATCACGCGCAAGACGGTCTTCGAACTCGCCGACCAGATGGGCATCGAAGCCACGCTGCGCGATGTCACCAGTCGCGAACTCTACGATGCCGACGAACTGATGGCCGTCACCACCGCCGGTGGTGTCACACCGATCAACTCGCTCGACGGTGAACCCATCGGCAACGGCGAACCCGGCCCGCTCACCGTCGCGATCCGGGATCGGTTCTGGGCGTTGATGGATGAGCCCTCACCACTGATCGAAGCCATCCAGTACTGAGCATGGCCGCCGTCGAGGCGGTCGTCGATCTGGCGGCGATCGCCCATAACGTCGGCGTGTTGCAGCAGCGATCCGGGACCTCGGTGCTGGCGGTGGTCAAGGCAGACGGCTACGGGCACGGTGCGGTTCCGGTGGCCCGTGCCGCTCTGGGCGCAGGTGCGGCCGGGATCGGTGTGGCCACCGTCGACGAGGCCCTGTCCCTGCGGGCCGGTGGTGTCGATGCTCCGGTGATCGCCTGGTTGCACACGCCGACAACTGATTTCGCCGCGGCCATCGAGGCCGGTGTCGAAGTGGTGGTGTCGTCGACGACGCAGCTCGCCTCCGTCGTCGCGGCCGCCGACGCGCTGGGCCGCACCGCGGTCGTGGGTGTGAAGGTCGACACCGGGCTGGGGCGCAGCGGTGCCGTGGACCGGGACTGGCCGCAATTGCGCGATGCTCTGGCGAAATACGCGGCATCGGAGGCCGTTGTGCTGCGCACGGCAATGACCCATCTGGCATTCGCCGACGAGCCCGGTCATCCGCTCAACGGCGCGCAGGCCGACCGGCTCGACCGGTGCGTGGCCGAGTTGCGCCGCTGCGGTGCGGGCCCGACGTCGGTGCATGTGTCGAATTCTGCCGCGGCTCTCACCCGTCGCGACCTGTCCCGCGACCTGGTGCGTTCCGGTATCGCGATCTACGGCCGCACCCCGGTGCCGCAGCTGGGGGACTTCGGCCTGATTCCCGCGATGACCGTGACCGCTGAGATTGCCCAGGTGAAGAAAGTAACTGCGGGACAGGGTATTTCGTACAACCACTCCTGGGTTTCCCCACGTGACACCGTCATCGCGGTGGTGGCCTGTGGATACGCCGACGGCGTGCCGCGGGTGGCCTCCAATCGGTTGGTCGTGTGGATCGACGGGCGGCGCTTTTCGAACGTCGGCCGGGTGTGCATGGACCAGTTCGTCATCGACCTGGGACCCGACGGCGGCGGCGTCCGCGAGGGGGACCGGGCGGTGCTGTTCGGTACCGGCACACGCGGCGAGCCCACCGCGCTGGAATGGGCCCGGCTGGCGCACACCATCGACTACGAGATCCTCACCGGTATCGGCGGCAGGCGGGTCCGGCGCTACCTCGAGTGAGCCCGGCCGGCTTGTCGGAGGCCGGGTTTAGTATCGAACGTATGTTCGAGATGCGTTCGTCCGGTGAACTGCTCGATGAGGTCGAGCGGTCCCAGCGGGACGAGTCGGTGTTGATGGCGCGCCGGATGGCTGCCGTCGCCGAGCTGCTCTGGCGCCGGACCGAGGAGGCCGAGGGGCATTGTCTCGATGATCCCGGTTACGCGTTGATAACCGGGTTCGCCCGGACCACCGCCGAGGTCGGTGCGGTGCTGAACCTGTCGCCGATGGCCGCGAGCCGGCTGATTTCCCACGCCGAGGCGCTCGACACCCGGTTACCTGCGGTTGCCCGCCTGTTGGCGACCGGGGCAGTCGATTGGCCCACGGTGCAGCTGGTCATAACCCGCACCGAGTTGGTCGCCCACGATGTGATCGCCCGACTCGACGAGCGGATGGCCGAACAGTTCGCGGGCTGGCAGTGCTGGTCGCGGCGTCGCGTCATCAACGCCGTGGACGCCGCCATCGGCGCTCTCGACCCGGGCGCCGCCAAGGAGCGCCGCGTCAGTGCCGACACCGCCCGGCACGTCCGGGTGGCCGCGCAACCCAACGGGATGGCCGCGCTGCGCGGATCATTGCCGGCGCCCGCGGCGGCAATCTTCGACAAGCGGCTCTCGGAGATGGCGATGTCGGTGTGCAAAGCGGATTCCCGCACGGTCGCGCAGCGGCGCGCCGACGCCCTGCAGGCCCTCGGTGAGGGCCGCGAATTGGCCTGCGACTGCGGCCGATCCGACTGCCCGGCCGCTCGCTCCGGCGAACCGGCCAACGGGCCGCGTTTCGTGGTCAACGTCCTGGCCGGTGGCGACACCGTGACCGGGCACAGTGATAGGCCCGGTTATCTGGAAGGCTACGGCGTCATCGATGCCGACCAGGTCCGGCAACTCGCCGAGCACGCGACAGTGCGCGTGCTGTCCCGGCCGGCGGTCGATACCCGGGCGGCGGTGCGCTACCAACCCGGCGCCGCGCTGGAACGCTGGATTCGTTGCCGGGATCTGACGTGTCGCTTCCCGGGCTGCGATCGCCCGGCCTGGATCACCGATATCGACCACACCAGACCGTTCGACAAGGCCCGCCCCGCTGCCGGTGGGCTGACGGTGCCGTCGAACCTGGCGTGTTACTGCCGCCAGCATCACCGCCTCAAGACCTTCCACTGCGGACCGGGCGGCTGGCGCGACACCCAGCAGCCGGACGGCACCATCGTGCTGACCTCACCGACCGGCCGGAACTACCGCACCACACCGGCGGGAGCGGACCTCTTCGCGGAGTTCGCGCCTGCCCGTGCCGAACCCGAACCGCGCGCCCGTAACCGCCACCTGCAACGGCAGGCCCGCCACAGCCTGGCCCGTCGCGCCATCGACGCCAAGCGACGCGAAAATGCAGAGACGCTGCGGGTCAACCGCGCGCGTCGCCATGAGATCGAGATCCGCAAGTGGCGCAACGAGGTTCGCTACCGACTCCTGCTCTTCAAAGGTCGCCCCAGCAGCAGTGCCTATCTCACCTGGGTCAACGAGCCACCCGAACCGGAGACGATCTCGGCCGACTGGAAACCGCCGCCCTACACACCGCCACCCGACGACGACGAACCGCCGTTCTGATGCCAGGGCTAGGCTGGGCAGTTGTGCTGGATCTGCATGCTGACCCGATAGCCCTGACCGCGGCGCTGGTGGACATCCCCAGCGAGTCGCGGGATGAGGCCCACATCGCCGACGCCGTCGAGACGGCCCTGCGCGAACAGGCCACCGGTTTCGAGGTCATCCGCAATGGTGACGCCGTACTGGCGCGCACCAACCGCGGGTTACCGACCCGGGTTCTGCTTGCCGGCCACCTGGACACCGTCCCCATCGCCGACAACCTGCCCAGCCGCGTCGAGGACGGCCAGATGTACGGCTGCGGCACTTCCGACATGAAATCCGGCGACGCAGTCTTCCTGCACCTGGCCGCCACCGTCGCCGACCCGGCGCACGACCTGACGCTGGTGTTCTACGACTGCGAAGAGATCGAAGCCTCCGCCAACGGTTTGGGCCGTATCGAGCGGGACCTGCCCGACTGGCTGCGCGCTGATGTCGCCATCCTCGGTGAGCCGTCCGGCGGCTATATCGAAGCCGGCTGCCAGGGCACCCTGCGCGTCGTCGTCAGCGCGACGGGCACGCGAGCGCATTCGGCCCGATCATGGCTGGGCGACAACGCGATTCACAAACTCGGTGCCGTGCTGGACCGGCTGTCGGCATATGTGCCACGCAGCGTCGACATCGACGGTTGTGTCTACCGTGAAGGACTTTCGGCGGTCCGCATCGAAGGTGGTGTCGCGGGCAACGTCATTCCGGACGCCGCGGCGCTGACGGTGAACTTCCGGTTCGCGCCGGACCGCAGCCCGGCCGACGCGCTGGCACATGTGCAGCAGGTTTTCGACGGGCTCGACGTCACCGTCGAGCAGACCGACGTGGCAGCCGGGGCGCTGCCCGGGCTGTCCGCACCGGCCGCCGCGCAGCTCGTCGCAGCCGCCGGCGGAGCGGTTCGCGCCAAGTACGGCTGGACCGACGTCGCCCGATTCGCCGCACTGGGCATCCCGGCGGTGAACTACGGACCCGGTGACCCCAACCTGGCCCACAAGCGCGACGAGCGGGTGGAGGTCGCCGCGATAACCGCCGTGACGGATGTGCTGCGGGCCTATCTGAGCCGCTGAGCGGCATTCTGGGCCTCGGCGACGGCCGCCCTGGTCATTGTGCAATCAGCTTGTGCGGCAACGCGTGTCAATGGTCCCAGGGCGTGTGCATCGCCCAGCTGCACCGCCGCCCGCCAGCAACGCACCGCCACCGCCGCCTGCCCGGAGCGCTCGGCCATCCCGGCGGCGCCGCGGGCTGCGGTGACGGCTGCGTGCTCATCGCGTGCCGCCGCCGCTCGCCATGCCTTGGCCAGGCCGAGCTCCGGGGCGAACAACGCCGACTTGGTGCCATGCCGGGTTTCGGCGCGCGCCAACACCTTCGACGCGTCGGAGAGCAGGTTGAGCCGCGCCAGCGCCGTCGCCAGCAGAGTCAACGACAGTGGTCCCCAGGAGTAGCCGGTGCGATCCAGTGTCGCCGACGCCGGACCCAACAATGCTGCGGCACCCTCGAAATCACCCTGCTCCAGCTGGACGTGCGCCAGCAGCACCTCGCCGATCGCCCGGCCCGGCTGCTGCAGCTCGGCGAAATCGGTGTACTCCCTGGCCACCTGCTCGGCGGTGTCGAGCTCGCCGGCCATCAGCAGCGCGGTGGTCTGCGCCAAGCCCGCGGTGAACCGCAGCAGGCCAGGGTGTTCGGCGCCGAACGCCCGCTGCGCGAACGGTTCGACATCGGCGAACCGCCCGATCCGCGCGCTGCACAACGACGCGGCGCTGGCCGCCCATGCCACCGCAATGTCATCGGCCACCTGCGATGCCAGCACCTCTTCGGCGATCTGCAGCGCGCGCTGCGGACCGCCCGCGTTCATCGCGAAGGTTGCGCTCAGCGCGTCGACCGTGGCCCGCGCGGCCGGTTCGCGCAACCGTTCGCGGGTGTTGCGCAGAAATGCCGTGGCCTGCTCGGGTTCACCGAGCATCCAGAACTGGTTGGCCGCCCGCGGTAATGCCCACGCCATCAACTCCGGCTCGGTCAGTGTCGGTGCCGCCACCGCTGCCAGAACGTCGTCGGCCTCCCGGCCGCGGCCCTGCCAGGCCAGCGCCTGGCCCAGCAATAGCCGGGCGTCCAACGATTCCGCACCCGCAAGCGCCACACGTGAAAGACGTTCGGCCAGAACCACATCGCCGAGCCGCAGCGCCTCTCCCGCGGCCGCCAGGGTTTCCTCGGCAGGCTGCGGGGCGTCACTGTCGATCGTCAGCAGCGCCAGCCGCAGCCGGTCGCTGGGATGATCGCGCAGCCGGGCGCGGGCCGCGGGCACCAGCAGGGTGCGAACGCGGCGCCCACCGTCGGCGCCCAGCGCGGCAAGGGCCCGCTCGGCGAACAACGGATGCGCGGTGAACACCAACTCGTCGTCGCCGCGTGTGAGCACCTCCACCGCACCGAGGCGCTGCGCATCGGTGACGGCGTCCGCCGAGGTCACACCGACCAGGTCGGCACGCGGGATCGGCTCCTGGACCGCGAGAAACTCGACGACCTCGCGGGCCGGTGCGGGCAGCGCGGCCAGGAAAGCGTCCACATCGATCCCGGATGCCGCCGGCGCGTCGATGTCGATACGCGGCATCAACGTGTCGTCCCACAACGCACGGATGGGCTGCGGAGCGTCCTCGCCGCGCGCCGTGACCACCATCCGGGTCTGGCCCGCCAGTGCCAGCTGATAGACCAGCGTCGCCGACAACGGGTCGAGCTGACCCGCCTCGTCGACGATCAGCAGATCGGCAGGTTGTGCGCGCAACGACAATCGCGCGGCGCGCAACAAGGCGGCGGGCTTGCCGGCGTCGGCGATGTCGACCAGATGCCGAAACGCGCCGAACGGGACCGCACGTTCGGTGGGGGTTCCGGTGACCCGGCGGATCACCGCCTCCGGGTGGTCGGCTGCGTACCGCTCGGCAGCCAGCCGCACCAGCGTCGACTTGCCTGCCCCGTCCGGACCGACGATGACGGCACCGGCGCAGCGCGGATCGGCCAGCGCCTCGTGCAGCCGGCCGAGTGCGTCGGCGTGCTCCGGCACGCTCCACTGCATCGGCACCCGACGGATCGTATGGCGCAGCCGCGACCCCGTTGTGCGATAGCGGCAAATACGCTGACGGTGTGCAAGAAGACTGGTCGGTTTGTGTGTACTGCGCGTCGGGCCCGACGCATCCCGAACTGCTGGCGCTGGCCACCCGGCTGGGCGGTGCCATCGCCGACCGCGGGTGGACGTTGGTCTCCGGCGGCGGAAACGTCTCGGCGATGGGTGCGGTCGCGGCCGGGGCGCGTGCCCGGGCGGGCCGGACCATCGGCGTCATCCCCAAAGCCCTGGTGCACCGCGAACTCGCCGATGTGGATGCCGACGAGCTCGTCGTCACCGACACCATGCGGGAACGCAAGCAGGTGATGGAGGACCGGTCGCAAGCGTTCATCGCGTTGCCCGGCGGCATCGGCACACTCGAAGAGCTCTTCG
The DNA here is from genome assembly GCA_016197405.1 of Mycobacterium sp. Classification (GTDB taxonomy): domain Bacteria; phylum Actinomycetota; class Actinomycetes; order Mycobacteriales; family Mycobacteriaceae; genus Mycobacterium. Next base: position 52,716 of record JACPVR010000009.1, on the reverse strand, counting down.
AGACCTGGACTGCGGGCTATCTGGGCATGCACGACAAACCGGTGGTGCTACTGGATCCGTCGGGTCACTACGCCGGGCTGCTGACCTGGTTGAACGGTCTGCTGGACACCGGTTACGTCGCCCCCGACGCGCTGGATCGGCTCAAGGTGACCACCGATATCGAAGCCGCCCTGGACCTGTGCGCACCCGCCTGAACCGGCCACCGATAGTCTGGCTGACATGCCAGAGTCCGGTTCCCGCACTTCAGTAGGCCTCCTCGACATAGCCAGCCAGGTACCGACACTGGTGAAGGACGCGCCGTCCATCGTGCGCGGCGTGGCCACCGGTCTGCTGGCCCGGCCCACCACCAAGACGTCGATCGGCAAGGTCTTCCAGGACCGTGCCGAACGCCATGCCGATCGCATCTTCATCAAGTTCGGCTCGCAGCACCTGACCTATGCGCAGGCCAACGAGTTGGCCAACCAGTACGCGGCGGTGCTGGCCGCACGCGGTGTCGGCAAGGGTGACGTCGTCGGCGTCATGCTGCGCAATTCGCCCAACGCCGTTCTGGTGATGCTCGCCGCGGTCAAATGCGGCGCGGTGGCCGGCATGATCAATTACCACCAGCGTGGCGACGTGCTGGCCCACAGCCTCGGGTTGATCACCCCCACGGTCTTGGTGGCCGAAGGCGATTTCGTGGATCCGGTGTCGGAGAGCGGCGCGAGCCTGGATGCGCTCGTCACCATCGAGGAGCTGGAACGTCAGGCACAGAGTGCGCCCACCACCAACCCGCCGTCGGCTGCGCAGGTGCAGGCCCGCGACACCGCGTTCTACATCTTCACCTCGGGAACCACCGGGTATCCGAAAGCCAGCGTGATGTCGCATTTCCGTTGGCTGCGGGCCCTGGCGATGTTCGGCGGTCTGGGGCTGCGGTTGCGCCCCGACGACACCCTGTACAGCTGCCTGCCGCTCTATCACAACAACGCGCTGACGGTGGCGGTGTCCTCGGTCATCAACGCCGGCGCCACCCTGGCCCTCGGTGAGAAATTCTCGGCATCGCGCTTCTGGGACGAAGTGATCGCTTCGGAGGCGACGGCCTTCATCTACATCGGCGAGCTGTGCCGCTACCTGCTCAACCAGCCGCAGAAGCACACCGACCGTTCGCACAAGGTCCGGGTCATCACCGGCAACGGGTTGCGGCCGGAGATGTGGGACGAGTTCACCGAGCGATTCGGTATCAAGCGGGTCTGCGAGTTCTACGCCGCCAGCGAGGGCAACTCCGTTTTCATCAACATCTTCAACGTCTCCAAGACCACCGGTATCAGCCCGCTGCCCATGGCGTATGTCGAATACGACGCCGACACCGGCGCCCCCAAACGCGACGAGTCGGGGCGGGTGCGCAGGGTCGCCGCCGGACAACCCGGGTTGTTGATCAGCCCGGTCAACCGGCTCGCGCCGTTCGACGGCTACACCGACTCGGCGGCCAGCGAGAAGAAGCTGATCCGCGACGCGTTCAAGCCCGGCGATGTCTGGTTCAACACCGGCGACGTGATGAACCCGCAGGGTATGGGCCACGCCGCGTTCGCCGACCGGCTCGGTGACACCTTCCGCTGGAAGGGCGAGAACGTCGCCACCACCCAGGTGGAAGCGGCGCTCGTCGATGACCACGACGTCGAGGAATGCACGGTGTACGGCGTCGAGGTGCCCAACACCGGCGGCCGGGCCGGAATGGCGGCGATCAAGCTGCGCGAGGGCGCGCAGTTCGACGGCAAGGCGCTGGCGCAGGCTGTGTACGGCCGGTTGCCGTCGTACGCGGTGCCGCTGTTCGTGCGGGTTGTCGATTCGCTGGAGCACACCTCGACGTTCAAGAGCCGCAAGGTGGACCTGCGTGATCAGGCCTACGGGTCGGATGTCGGTGATCCGCTGTATGTGCTGGCCGGTCGCGAAGAGGGTTACGTGCCGTTCTACGAGGGCTACGCCGCCGAGGTGGCCGACGGCCAGCGGCCCAAGGGCTGAGTTGCCCGCTGACTTCTGCACGAGGGCTGCTGATACGGCCCGATCGCGACCCTGACGCAGAAGTCGCGCAGGTTGCCGACGGCGTCGCCAACTAGCCTGGTCTGGTGGCGTCGACATTCCTGGGCCGACCGGTCGCCGGTGATCGCGCCCTGATCATGGCCATCGTCAACCGAACGCCGGACTCGTTCTACGACCGCGGTTCGACGTTCACCGACGAGGCCGCCAAGTCCGCGGCGCACCGCGTCATCGAGGAAGGCGCCGATGTCATCGATATCGGCGGGGTCAAGGCCGGACCCGGCGAGTTCGTCGACGCCGACACCGAGACGGCCCGCGTGGTGCCGTTCATCGAGTGGTTGCGCAGCCGCTATCCCGACCAGCTGATCAGCGTCGACACCTGGCGCGCGGACGTCGCCAAGCTCGCGTGCGCGGCCGGTGCCGACCTCATCAACGACACCTGGGCCGGGGCCGATCCGGCGCTCCCGGAGGTGGCCGCCGAATTCGGTGCCGGGCTGGTTTGCTCGCATACCGGCGGCGCCACGCCGCGCACCCGCCCGTTCCGGGTGCACTACGGCACCACCACACGCGGAGTCGTCGACGATGTCATCGCCGATGTGACGGCCGCCGCCGAACGGGCGGTTGCTGCCGGGGTGGCCCGAGAGGCGATCTTGATCGATCCGACGCACGATTTCGGCAAGAACACTTACCACAGTCTTACTTTGTTGCGGCACGTAAAAGATCTTGTTAAGACCGGATGGCCGGTCCTGATGGCACTGAGTAACAAGGATTTTGTCGGGGAGACTTTGGGTGTGGGTCTGACCGAGCGCCTGGAGGGCACCCTGGCCGCGACGGCGCTAGCCGCCGCCGACGGCGCCAGGATGTTCCGAGTGCACGAGGTCGGCCCGACCCGGCGCGTTCTCGACATGGTCGCGTCGATCCAGGGGGTGCGTCCACCGACCCGGACCGTAAGGGGACTGGCATGACCGTCGTACCGGAACTGTCCGCCGCAGATGCCGTGGCAGGCCACCGTTGGATGAGCACACACAGCTTCGGCCGGCCGAAGTGGACACTCGACGAACTCGAAGCCGCCAAGGCCGGACGCACCGTGTCGGTCGTGCTGCCCGCGCTCAACGAGGAAGAGACCGTCGGGTCGGTCGTCGAGACCATCACACCCCTGCTCGGCGGGCTGGTCGACGAGATCATCGTGCTGGACTCCGGCTCGACCGATGACACCGAGATCAGGGCCGTCGCGGCCGGTGCCCGGGTGGTCAGCCGTGAGCAGGCGCTGCCGGAACTGGAACCCGCGCCCGGCAAGGGCGAGGTGCTGTGGCGCTCGCTGGCCGCAGCCTCCGGCGACCTGATCGTGTTCGTCGACTCCGACCTCATCGACCCCGATCCGATGTTCGTGCCCAAACTGCTGGGTCCGCTGCTGACCACCGACGGTGTGCACCTGGTGAAGGGTTTCTACCGGCGCCCACTCAAGGTCAGCGGTGCCGAGGACAAGAACGGTGGCGGCCGCGTCACCGAACTGGTGGCCCGTCCGCTGCTGGCGGCGCTGCGGCCCGAGCTGACCTGCCTGCTGCAACCCCTCGGCGGCGAATACGCCGGAACCCGCGAGCTGCTGACATCGATACCGTTCGCACCCGCCTACGGTGTCGAGATCGGGCTGCTCATCGACACCTATGACCGGCTGGGCCTGGACGGCATCGCGCAGGTCAATCTGGGCGTCCGCGAACACCGCAACAGGCCGCTGACCGAACTGGCGTCGATGAGCCGGCAGGTGATCGCCACCCTGCTGTCACGGTGCGGCATCCCGGACTCCGGTGTCGGCCTCACGCAGTTCTTCGCCGACGGCGACGACTACACACCGCGCACCTCGACGGTGTCACTGACCGACCGGCCGCCGATGAACACCCTGCGCTGATCCCGCCGCCGACCCCGTGACCGCGACGGGTGTCGGACCCATCAGGCAGTATCGGTGACGTGACAATGGTTCTGCTGTACCTGGTGGTACTCGTCCTGGTGGCCGTCGTGCTCTTCGGCGTGGCCAGCGTCGTCTTCGGCCGCGGTGAGCGGCTACCTCCGCTGCCGCGGGCCACCACCGCGACAGTCCTGCCGGCCTCCGATGTCACCGGCGCCGACGTCGACGCGGTCAAATTCACCCAGGTGTTGCGCGGTTACAAGACCAGCGAAGTGGACTGGGTGCTCGACCGCCTCGGTCAGGAACTCGACTCGTTGCGTGGTGAGCTGGCGGTCCTGCGGGGCACCGCGGCGCGCGACGACGAGGAAGTCGAGGTCTCGGCGACGGCCGGTGAGCTGTCCGAGGACACCCTGTGACGGCGCCGGACGACGGCAAGGTCCGCTGCGGGTGGGCACAGGCCCAGACCGAGCTGTACCGCGACTACCACGATCAGGAGTGGGGGCGGCCGCTGCGCGGTTCGGTCGCACTGTTCGAGCGGATGAGCCTGGAGGCGTTCCAGAGCGGCCTGTCCTGGCTCATCATCCTGCGCAAACGGGAGAACTTCCGGCGCGCGTTCGACGGTTTCGACATCGACACCGTGGCCCGCTATTCCGATGCCGACGTCGCACGCCTCATGGACGATGTGGGCATCGTGCGCAACCGCGCCAAGGTGGAGGCCACCATCGCCAATGCCCGTGTGGCCGCCGACCTCGACACCGACCTGTCCGACCTGTTGTGGTCCTTCGCGCCGCCGCGCCGGGCCCGTCCCAAGACGATGGCCGATGTCCCCGCCGTGACCCCGGAATCCACCGCCATGGCCAAGGAACTGAAGCGCCGCGGCTTCAAGTTCGTCGGGCCGACGACGGCCTATGCGTTGATGCAGGCCACCGGGATGGTCGACGACCACGTCCGGTCCTGCTGGGTGCCCGCGGTCAAATAGGGCCGTCAGAACCGATTGCCTGAGCCTGCACGGCCGGGTCTTGCACACGCTCCGACGCCGATAGGGAACAATGGGTAGTTGAATCGTCAGTTCGGCGCCGTGAATTGCAGCAGGTGGGCAATGCCGGCGACGTCCAGGCCCGCGACTGCGGGATGGCGCAGATCGGAGGGAGCACTCGATGGCGGCGATGAAGCCCCGGACCGGCGACGGTCCTCTGGAAGCAACCAAGGAGGGGCGCGGCATCGTGATGCGGGTACCACTGGAAGGTGGTGGACGGCTCGTCGTTGAACTGACACCCGACGAAGCTGCCGCATTGGGTGACGAACTGAAGAACGTCACCAGCTAGCTGGAGTGCAACCCCGCGTCATGGCGCGGGGTTCGTGTTGCCGGGGGGCAACCGACATACCGGACTACGCCGAGACCTTTCGGTAGATCTCCAAGGTCTGCTCGGCGATATGGGCCCACGAGAATTCCTCGATGCAACGTGCCCGCCCGGCGCGGCCGTATGCGTCAGCCCGGACCGGATCGCCCACCAGAGCGTTGACGGCCCGGGCGATACCGGCCTCGAAGCCCGCGGCGTCGGCGGCGTCGTAGTGCACCAAAGTGCCCGTCGTACCGTCGGCCACCACCTCGGGGATACCGCCCACATCGGACGCGACCACCGCCGTCGAACAGGCCATCGCCTCCAGATTGACGATCCCCAGCGGCTCGTACACCGAGGGGCAGACGAAAACATTTGCTGCCGAGAGAATTTCGCGGATCTTGCCGATCGGCAGCATCTCCCGTACCCAGAACACCCCGGTCCGGGCGGCCGACAGCTCCTCGACGGCCGATGCCACCTCTGCGGCGATCTCCGGGGTGTCGGGCGCGCCGGCGCACAACACCAACTGAACCTCCGGGGCGAACTGATGAGCGGCCGCCACCAGGTGGGCGACGCCCTTCTGCCGGGTGATCCGGCCGACGAACGCCACCATCGGCCGAGTCGGGTCGACGCCCAGCTCGGCCAGCACAGAGTCGTCGCCGGGCTGCACCGGATGCCACACCTGGGTGTCGATACCGTTCTTGACCACGTGCACGCGGTTGGGGTCCAGCGCGGGGTAGACCCGCAGCACGTCCTCGCGCATACCGGCGCTGACCGCGATGACGGCGTCGGCCGCTTCCATCGCGGTGCGCTCGACCCAGGAGGAGACCTGGTAGCCGCCGCCGAGCTGTTCGGCCTTCCACGGTCGCAACGGCTCCAGCGAGTGTGCGGTCACCACGTGCGGGATGCCGTAGAGCATCGAGGCCAGATGTCCGGCCATACCGGTGTACCAGGTGTGCGAATGCGCCACGGTGGCCTGCGACGCGCCGTTGGCCATCACCAGATCTGCCGACAACGTCGACAGCGCCGCGTTGGCGCCGGCCAGAGCGGGGTCGGGCTGGGCCAGGATCACCCCGGGCCGGGGCGCCCCCATGCAGTGCACGTCGACCTCGCACAGGTTGCGCAACTGGGCCACCAGTTCGGTGACGTGCACACCTGCGCCGCCATAGACCTCCGGCGGATATTCCCGAGTCATCATCGCTACCCGCATACCGACGACCGTAGTAGGGCCGCGGCGGCACCGCAGCATGTCTTGAAGCTCAACACGATTTGGGGGTGAAATCGCCGGGAAGCGGGCACAAATCAACCAATTAAACCGATAGCGCTGGCCGCAGTAGGCGCGTCCCGATAGGTTTGTCGTCATGAGGGAAGCGCCACACGTGCTGGGTATCGTCCTAGCCGGCGGGGAGGGCAAGCGGCTTTATCCGCTCACGGCGGACAGGGCCAAACCCGCTGTCCCGTTCGGTGGTGGCTACCGGTTGATCGACTTCGTCCTGTCAAACCTTGTCAACGCCCGGTTCTTGCGTATCTGCGTTCTCACGCAATACAAATCGCATTCGCTGGACCGGCACATCTCACAGAACTGGCGGCTGTCCGGTCTGGCGGGGGAGTACATCACCCCGGTGCCCGCGCAGCAGCGCCTCGGCCCGCGCTGGTACACCGGCTCGGCGGATGCCATCTACCAGTCGCTGAACCTGATCTACGACGAGGATCCGGACTACATCGTCATCTTCGGCGCCGACCACGTGTACCGCATGGACCCCGAGCAGATGCTGCAACACCACATCGACACCGGTGCGGGTGCGACGGTCGCGGGTATCCGGGTGCCGCGCGCGGAGGCATCGGCGTTCGGTTGCATCGACGCCGACGAGTCCGGACGGATCCGGGGCTGGGTGGAAAAGCCCGCCGACCCGCCGGGCACCCCCGACGATCCCGAGTCGACGTTCGCCTCAATGGGCAATTACATCTTCACCACCAAGGTGCTGATCGACGCCATCAAGGCCGATGCCGACGAGGACCACTCCGATCACGACATGGGCGGCGACATCATCCCGCGGCTGGTGTCCGACGGGATGGCCTCGGTCTACGACTTCAACAACAACGAGGTTCCCGGCGCCACCGAACGCGATCACGGCTACTGGCGTGATGTGGGAACGCTGGACGCCTTCTACGACGCCCATATGGATCTGGTGTCGGTGCACCCGGTCTTCAACCTGTACAACAAGCGCTGGCCGATTCGCGGCGGCTCGGAGAATCTGGCACCGGCGAAGTTCGTCAACGGCGGCTCGGCGCAGGAATCGGTGGTCGGCGCGGGCAGCATAATCTCGGCGGCCTCGGTCCGAAACTCGGTGCTGTCGTCGAATGTGGTGATCGAGGACGGCGCGATCGTCGAGGGCAGTGTGCTGCACCCCGGCGTGCGGGTCGGCCGCGGTGCGGTGGTGCGCAAGGCGATCCTGGACAAGAACGTCGTCGTGGGGCCCGGCGAGATGGTGGGCGTCGATCTGGAGAAGGACCGCGAACGGTTCGCGGTGAGCTCGGGAGGAATCGTCGCGGTCGGCAAGGGCGTCTGGATCTGATTGGGGCCGCCCGGTTCGGGGAATGCCCGCGGGATGGCTAAGTACCGAGTTCTCGATCCGCACGGAGATGTGGTCGCCACCAAGGACATCGACAGCGCAGGCGATGCGCACGCGTGGTTCGTCGACAGCAAGGCCGACAACGACGAGCTCGGCTGGCGCATGGAAGTCGAGGCCGACGGGCAGTGGTCGTTCTTCGACGACAGCGAGGGCAGCCCGGACTGAGATCCGGCCTTCAGTCGGCCGGCGCGCGCCCGCGGCGGGCCTGCCGGATGCGCCGCGTCATCCGCCAGCCGGCCCAGGCCAGCACCGCCACCACCACCGCGACGAGCACCGGGATCAGCAGCGCGATGAACACCAGGCTGAAACTGGCGATGTCCTCCACCGTGGACAGCACCGGCGCGGCCACCCCTGCGGTCGCGACGTTGGCCACGGGCCGGACCGCCGACTTCGTCAGCGACACCGCCAAGGCGATGACAACACCGATCACCACCGGGATCCACTGACCCGACGCGGCCCACTGGCCGGGGTCGGCGACGGCCGCGGTCTGCGCGGCGGTACCGGAGCCGAAGACGATGCCTCCGGCGGCCGGACGGACGAACGTCTGCACGGTGTCGTTCACCGAATCCAGTGCCGGCACCTTGTCGGCGACGACTTCGACGAGCAGCAGCACCGCGACGATGGCCAGCACCCAGCCGTTCTCCATCCAGGACCAGCCCGACGGCAGCGTGACGATATCGGTCCAGCGGGCCAGCAGCCCGAGCATGAGCATCGGGATGTACGCGTTCAGGCCGGCGGCGGTCGACAGGCCCAGTCCGGTGAGCAACTGCTCCATGGCTTCAGTATGCGGTGCCCGACGTACCGGATCGGGTCAGATCACCACACCCCGGGCACCAGCCGGTACCGCACCGCCGTCTGGTAATCGCGATAACCCGGCAACTCGGCGCACAGCATTTTCTCCTCGTCGAGGACGCGGGCCATCAGGGTAGGCAGCGACGCGACGATGGCGACCAGTCCCCACAACGAATCCAGCGCGGGCGGAAGGCCGATCATCATGACGAGGGTGCCGCTGTACATCGGATGGCGCACCACACCGTACAGACCGGTCGTAACCAGTGGCTGATCGCGTTCGACGATGATGCTGGCGCCGGCGTAACTGTTCTGCACGATGACCAGTTGCGCCATGGTCAGGCCCGTGAAGACCAGGATGTTGCCGACGACGATCAACCACAGCGGTACCGACGACCAGCCGAAGCGATGGTCCAGAGCGCTGATGACCAGCGTCGCCATCACCGAGGCGATGATGGCCGTGATGATGATCCGTTGCGCCGGGCGGGTTTCCGCGGTCGGGCCGGCTTGCATCCGCCGGGCAAGTGCGGCCGGATCGTTGATCATCAGACAGCTGGTGGGGCCCATCGTCGCGATCATGAAGACGCCCATGAAAACCCAAGCCTGCCAATAGTTCACGGTGCCGGCCGGGATGAACAGCGAAAGCCCGAAGAACAACATCCCGAAGACGACCGAGCCCAGCATCTGCAATGCGATCTTCATGCCCGCTCCTCTCAGCGCAGATCGCGACGACGAAAAGCCACTACGCCGGCGGCAATCAGCGCAGCGTCCAGTATCAGCAGGATCACCAATGGGATCGCGGTGAAATCTCCGGTCCCGACCCGCGGGGTGTGGGCGTACCGCTCCAGGTCCAGAAGCCATTGCGGGGCACCGGACAGCGATCCCAGCAGATAGACGGCGATGAAGCCGACCAGCACACCCCAGGCCGCCGGGGTGAATCGGGGCAGCAGCCCGAACAGTGCGAGTGTGACGGCCGCGGCCAGCCACACCGCGGGTAACGCAACGGCCGCGGTGCCGAGCACCGCGGGTAGCTTGGCGCCGATATCGCCGGCGGCCGCGCCGTAGGTTAGGCCCGCGGCCAGGCCGGCGATCAGCATCGCAACGGCCGAAGCCCCGATCGCGATCATCAGATGGCTTGCCAGCCAACGGTTGCGGCTGACCGCACCGGCCAGCAGCGGTTCGGCGCGCTGGCCGGACTCCTCCTGGTGCAACCGCAGCGTCAGTGAGATGGCGAACGCCGACGCCACCATCGCCAGCATGTTGAACGCCACCGCGACGAAGGCCTGTTCCATGACGTCGGTGCCGCCGAGCCGGGCCACGATATCGCGTGTCGCGGCATTGTCGCCGATCTCACCGCCGATGCCGTTGACCACCGATCCGATGATCAGCCCGTAGAGCAGCAGCCCCACCGTCCAGAGCAGCATCGATCCGCGGTCCAGCCGTAGCGCCAGGCTCAATACTCCGCGCAGACGACGGGCTGCCGCTGCCGGGCCGGGCCGTTCGGCGAGCAGGCCGGCGCCCAGGTCGCGCCGGGCCAGCAGTCGGTACGCCACCGCCACCAGGACCGCCGTGAGCAGGACATGTAGCAACAACACCGAAAATCGGTCGCCGGCATACGGCCGGACCTCCAATGACCAGCCCAGCGGTGAGAGCCAGGACAGCACACTGTCCCCGGTGGCCGAACTGGCATCACCGACCGCGCGCAACGTGAATGCCGCCGCCAGCACGGCGAAAGCCGATCCGCGGGCGAAACGTGAACTCGGCGAGAGCTGCGCAGTGACGGCGGCGACCGCGGCGAAAACCAGCCCCGAACACGTCAAAGACAATGCGAATGCCGATGACCCGGCGACGGGAACGTCCAGCGCCAGCAGACCGGCGAATCCGATCGCACCGGTCAGCACTGCCGCCGACGCCGTCATCACCAGGGCGGCGGTCAGGCTCGCGTACCGCCCGACAGCGGTGGACTCCAGCAGTTCGGAGCGTCCGGTCTCCTCGTCGGCGCGGGTGTGCCGGATGACCGTCAGGATCACCGCGACCGCGATCAGCACATGGAACATGCCGGCTTTCCAGATACCGGTGGCGCCAAGGGAATCCGCGTAGATGTTGCCGTAGAGCGCGCGTTGGGCGGGACTGGCCATGATGGTGGCGGCGAAGGCCGCGCGGTCGGCCGGGCTGGGATAGACCGCCGCGATGCTGCCGACGTAGACGGTGGAAAGCGGCACCGAGAGCAGCACCATCCACAGCGGCAGCACGATACGGTCCCGTCGCAGATAAAGCCGAAGCAGCCCAAAGGTTCCGGTGAACGCCGAACCGGAGGGAGCCGCCTGGTGCGACGGGTGGTGGTGTCGGTCCAGGGTCACGGTACTCATGCGTGCACCTGCTCGCTGTGGTGCCGGTCGCTGTCTTCGTCGATGCCGTAGTGGCGCAGGAAGAGGTCTTCCAGTGTCGGTGGTTGGCTGACCAGACCGCGGACCCCGGCGTCACCGAGTGCTTTGATGACCGCGCCGAGGCTGTCAGCGTCGACCTGGGCGCGCAGGGTGTGACCGTCGAAGCTGATGTCGTCGACGCCGGCGATCCGGCTGAGATCGCCTGGATCACCGGCCATCTCCGCCTTGATGGAGGTCCGTGACAGGTGCCGCATGGACTCCAGCGTTCCGCTCTCGACTGTTCTGCCGGCCCGGATGATGGTGACCCGGTCGCACAACGCCTCGGTCTCGGCCAGGATGTGGCTGGACAACAGCACTGTCGCACCGCGATCGCGGGCTTCCCGGACGCACTGCTGGAAGACGTTCTCCATCAACGGGTCCAGGCCGCTGCTGGGTTCGTCGAGCAGCAGCAGTCGGGCGTTGGAGGAGAACGCGGAAACCAGGGACACCTTCTGCCGGTTGCCCTTCGAGTACGTCCGCGCCTTCTTGGTCGGGTCCAGGTCGAACCGTTCGATGAGATCTTTACGGCGCGTGGTGTCGATACCGCCGCGCATCCGTGCCAACAGGTCGATGGTCTCTCCGCCGGTCAGTGACGGCCACAGGGTGACATCGCCTGGCACGTAGGCGATATCGCGGTGTAGGCGTACCGCATCGGTCCAGGGGTCGCCGCCCAGCAGCCGGGCATTTCCGGCGTCGGCGCGAACCAGGCCGAGCAGAACGCGAATGGTGGTGGATTTGCCCGCGCCGTTGGGGCCGAGGAACCCGTGCACCTCGCCTTCGCGCACGCTCAGATCGAGTCCGTCGAGCGCCCGGACGGATCCGAAGTTCTTTGTCAGCCCGGCGATCTCGATGGCCAAGCGGTCGCTATCGGCTGGTGACGTCATCGGTTTCTCCTGGGGGTGTGGTGATCGCAATTCCGTGCTCCCGCCGATCGACGAATGCGTCGTACATCGTCGAGTCGGTCAGCAGACCCTGGGTGTAGACCTCCAGTGCGGGCAGCACCATGTCATTGGCGTAGTCGTGCAATACCGCGCGCAGGTCGGTCGGAGTCTCGTGCAGCTGGAGGTACAGCAGGAAGGCGCCGCCGCCGGTCAGCGCGAGGAACCGGGCGCGCGCCTTGGGATCCCGGCTCGGCTTGATGGTCCCGGCGCGCACACCGTCGTCCATGTACTGCTCGGCGTTGTCGATCATCCGGCGCCACAACACCGTCGCGAGGTCGCCACCGTTCTGCATGCTGCGCACCAGATAGGCCATCATCGGCGCGAACTCCTCGATCTCGGCCACCGCGGCGAACCAGGCGGCGGGATCGGCGTTGCGCAGCGACTCGCTCTTGGACTCCCGGACCACTTCGGCGATGTGGTCATCGCAGGCCTTGCGCAGCCCGTCCTTGGATCCGAAGTGGTGGATGACCAGACCCGGGCTGACACCGGCGGCGGTCGCGATCGCGCGCACCCCGACGCCGAATCCGTGCCGGCCGAACTGGTCGATCGCCGCGTCGCGGATCCGGGCGGTTGTCGTCAGATCATCGACTGAACGCATGTTTAGTATGCTAAACATGCGTTTAGCGCAGGGTCAATGGGTGATGACCGAAAAGCTGAGGTAAGAAACTTCAGTCCCTGGCCGCGGCCAGGATGCCGTCACCCAACGGGACCAGGACGGCGGTGAACCGTTCGTCCTCGGCGATCAGCCGGGCGGCCTCGCGGACGGCCGCGACCTCGGCGTCGTGCGCCGCCGGATCTCCGGCGCGGCCACCGAGCGCGGCACGATGCACCACGACGACGCCGCCCGGGCGCAACAACCGGATGGCCTCGACCACGAAATCGGCCTGATCGGCCGGCTCGGCATCGATGAACACCAGGTCGTAGGACTCGTCGGCCAACCGGGTGAGCACGTCCTGCGCGCGCCCGGCGATCAACCGGGTACGCGACTGACCGATACCGCCGTCGATGAACGCCTGTTTGGCGATGCGTTGGTGCTCGGGCTCGATATCGATGGTGGTCAGCACGCCGTCTTCGCGCATACCCGACAGCAACCACAGGCCACTGACGCCCGCGCCGGTGCCCACTTCCACGACAGCCTTGCCGCTCGACAGCCGCGCCAGCAGGCTCAGCAGCGCGCCGACGGCGGGTGTGACCGCTCCGGCGCCGATGTCCTCGGCGCGTTCTCGCGCGGCCGCCAGCACCGCGTCCTCGGAAATCGAGCCTTCGGCATGGGCGACCACCGATTCGGCGCGACTCGGCCGGCCCGGGGTGGGCGGTTCATCAGCTGCCATGCCCGCAGCGTAGAGCCAACCCGGGCCGCGCCGGGCGGTCTGCGCCGCGACACGCCCGACGGGTGATGCTCGTGACGACCGATTTCGTCCGATCACCCCAGCTGACGCGGCCAGGCGATGCTTTCTCAGGAAAAGTTCAGTTAGCTCATATGCCAACCACACCCCGGTGCACGACGGTTATCCCCATGGAACTCCGTGGGCGCTGGTCCGGGAATAGCAGCGAACAGCCCCACGTTTCGGGCGTAGAAGGTCTGCCGAGTCCAAACGGCAGCGTGGACCAGGAGGATCCGACGAGCAGCACACTGGCGGCACCGAGCAGCATGGCGCATCTTGAGCAGTACCGCGACGGCGACTGGGTGGAGCAGGCGGACGAAATGCACGGCACCGCGGTCTTCGATGCGACCGGCGACCAGGCGGCCATGCCGTCCTGGGACGACCTGGTCCGTCAGCATGCCGACCGGGTGTACCGGCTGGCCTACCGACTGTCCGGCAACCAGCACGATGCCGAGGATCTGACCCAGGAGACGTTCATCCGGGTGTTCCGCTCGGTGCAGAACTATCAGCCCGGCACGTTCGAGGGCTGGCTGCACCGCATCACCACGAACCTGTTCCTCGACATGGTGCGTCGCCGCACCCGGATCCGCATGGAGGCGCTGCCCGAGGACTACGACCGGGTGCCCGCCGCCGATCCGAACCCCGAGCAGATCTACCACGACTCACGGCTGGGCCCGGACCTGCAGGCGGCGCTGGACTCGTTGCCGCCGGAGTTCCGCGCGGCCGTCGTCCTGTGCGATATCGAAGGTCTGTCCTACGAAGAGATCGGCGCCACCCTCGGCGTCAAACTCGGCACCGTCCGGAGCCGTATTCACCGTGGCAGACAGGGCATTCGGGACTACCTGGCAGCACATTCACAGGATTCGGAGCTGGCGGGCCGCTCAGCCTGACGAGACCGCGCGGATGCGCCCCGCAAGGGTGTGGCGTTGGAGTTGGCGCGCTACATTCAAGGAGACGCATGTTGCGACCGGGCGAACGACAGGAAGGAGCCGTGATGGTGGACCGTGGTCACGTGTTCCGCCGGGCCTTCTCCTGGCTGCCCGCCCAGTTCGCATCGCAGAGTGACGCCCCGGTAGGAGCGCCCAGGCAGTTCGGCTCCACCGAACACCTGGCCGTGGAGGCCATCGCCGCCTATGTGGACGGCGAGCTGCGGATGAACGCCTACCTGCGGGCCGCCCACCACCTGTCGATGTGCGCCGACTGCGCCGCCGAGGTGGAGGCGCAGAAGCAGGCCCGTTCCGCCCTGCGCGACTCCTTGCCGATCGACATGCCGAGTTCGCTATTGGGTCTGCTGTCGCAGATCCCGCATGCGCCGGTCACACCGCCCGAGACTGCGGAAAACCCCGTCACCGGCGAGTTAGCTCCCGGCACACCCCGACCCCGGCGCCGTCGCCGGTAGGGTGGACCAAGCCGGACCGTGCCCCGGGACGGCTCACATAGCCGTGTTCTCGCGAGGCCCCGGAAGAGGATGACTTGAGCTCCAACCAGGACAACTCCGGCCAGGGCGCCAGCGGTCCCCGCCTGGCGCCGCGGCCTGTCTCCCGGCCCCCGGTCGACGAGGCGTCCCGCCGCACCTTCGCGCGCCCCAACGGCGTCGACGGTTCCTTCGTCGCCGAGGACCTGCGCCCGCAGAAGTTCCGCGACGCCGCCGAGTTCACGCCGCGCGAGAAGAACCCCGACCCGGTCCTGTCGGAAGCATTCGGCAGGCCCAACGGCGGCGGCGAATCACTACAGCGCCATCCCGTCGACGCCGGCGCCCTGGAAGCCGAGAAGGACGCCGGTCCCGAAGAACCCGCCGACCCGTGGCGCGACCCGGCGGCCGCGGCCGCGCTGGGCAGCCCGGCCGTCACCCAGGCCGCACCCGCGGCGACCGCGGTGGACGCCGGCAAGCTGGGCGTTCGCGATGTCCTGTTCGGCGGCAAGGTCTCCTACCGGGCGCTGGCGGTGCTCGCCGTGGTCGCATTGGTGATAGGCCTGGCCGGCGGTTGGATCGGGCGCAAGACCGCCGAGGTCGTGGAGGCCTTCACGACCTCCAAGGTCACCTTGTCGACCACCGACAGCGGCGACGAGCCGATGGGCCGGTTCGCCAAGGTCGCGGCATCGGTCGCCGATTCGGTGGTGACCGTCGAAGCCACCAGCAACGACCAGGGCTCACAGGGTTCGGGTGTGGTGATCGACGGTCGCGGTTACATCGTCACCAACAACCACGTCATCTCCGAGGCCGCCAACAACCCCGCCCAGTACAAGACGACGGTGGTTTTCAACGACGGCAAGGAAGTGCCGGCCAACCTGGTGGGCCGGGACCCGAAGACCGACCTCGCGGTGCTCAAGGTCGACAATGTGGACAACCTGACGGTCGCCAAGCTCGGCGACTCCGACAAGGTGCAGGTCGGTGAAGAGGTCATCGCCGCGGGCGCCCCGCTGGGTCTGCGCAGCACCGTCACGCACGGCATCGTCAGCGCGCTGCACCGCCCGGTGCCGCTGTCGGGTGACGGGTCCGACACCGACACCGTCATCGACGGTATTCAGACCGACGCCTCGATCAACCACGGCAACTCCGGTGGTCCGCTGATCGATATGAACTCCACCGTCATCGGCATCAACACCGCGGGCAAATCGCTGTCCGACAGCGCCAGCGGCCTGGGCTTCGCGATCCCGGTCAACGAGGTCAAGACCACGGCCGAGACGCTGATCAAGGACGGCAAGATCTCGCATCCGACGCTGGGCCTGAGCGCCCGCTCGGTGAGCAACTCGATAGCGTCCGGTGCCCAGGTCGCCAACGTCAAAGCGGGTGGCCCCGCCGAGAAGGGCGGCATCCTGGAGAACGACGTGGTGGTCAAGGTCGGCGATCGCAATGTGGCCGATGCCGACGAGATGACCGTCGCCGTCCGTCAGCTCAAGATCGGCCAACCCGCGCCGATCGAGGTCGTCCGCGACGGTCGCCGTGTGACCCTCACGGTGACCCCGGCTCCGGACAGCTAGCCCGCCGTGTTCGCCAGTGTCGGCTGGGGCGAGATGCTGGTGCTGCTGGTCATCGGCCTGGTGGTGCTGGGCCCCGAACGGCTGCCCGGCGCCATCCGCTGGACCGCGAGCTCACTGCGGCAGGCCCGTGACTACGTCAGCGGCGCCACCAGTCAGTTGCGTGAAGATCTGGGGCCGGACTTCGAGGATCTACGCGAGCCGCTCAGCGAGTTGAACAAACTGCGTGGGCTGACACCGCGCGCCGCCATCACCAAGCATCTGCTGGACGGCGACGACTCGCTGTTCACCGGCAAATTCGACGCGCCAGAGGTCAAGCCGGTGTCGTCGGGCGGGCCCACCGAGGTCCCCGGGCCGGCGAGTGCCGAACCATCCGCACCGCCGGCGTCGACGCCTTACGACACCGACGCGACCTGAGTTCTCAGCGCCGGTTGGTGTCCAGGCCCAGCGACATACCGGCCAGTCCGCGTCTGCGCGCCGAGAGCTTGTCGGCGATGCCGAGCAGCTCCTTGCCTGCGGCCGAGTCCGGTGCCGACAGCACCAGCGGAAGCCCGGAGTCCCCGGCCGTCACCAGCGCGGGGTCCAGCGGCACCTGGCCCAGCAGCGGCACGTCGGCGCCGGTGACGCGCGACAGGCTCTGGGCCACCTGCGCGCCGCCGCCCTCACCGAAGATCTGCATGGTGGAGCCGTCGGGCAGGACCAGGCCGGACATGTTCTCGACGACACCGACGACGCGCTGGCGGGTCTGCAGGGCTATCGCCCCGGCGCGCTCGGCGACCTCGGCGGCGGCCAGCTGCGGTGTCGTCACGACGATGATCTCGGCGCCGGGAACCAGTTGTGCGACCGAGATCGCGACATCGCCGGTTCCGGGCGGCAGGTCGAGCAGCAGCACGTCCAGATCGCCCCAGTAGACGTCGGCCAGGAACTGCTGCAGGGCGCGATGCAGCATCGGTCCGCGCCACACCACAGGCGTATTGCCCTGGGTGAACTGCGCGATGCTGATGACCTTCACGTCGTGGGCGACGGGCGGGATGATCATCGAATCGACCTGGGTGGGCCGGTCGTCGGTGCCCATCATGCGGGGGACCGAATGGCCGTAGATGTCGGCGTCGAGCAGGCCGACCGACAGCCCGCGGGCGGCCATCGCGGCCGCGAGATTCACCGTGACGCTGGACTTTCCGACGCCGCCCTTGCCGGAGGCCACGGCGTAGACCCGGGTCAGTGAGCCGGGCTGGGCGAACGGTATGACCGGTTCGCCGCCGCCGGAGTCGCCGCGCAGCGACTTGCGCAGTTCGGCGCGCTGCTCGTCGTCCATGACGTCGAGCGCGACGGTCACGGTGCCGGTGCCCGCGACATCGGCGACGGCGCGGCTGACCAGGTCGCTGATCTCGGTCTTCTTGGGGCAGGCCGCGGTGGTCAGGTAGATCTCGACGTGCACGGCGGAGTCCGGCCGGATGTCGACACTTTTGACCATGCCGAGTTCGGTGATCGGCTTGCGCAGCTCGGGGTCGATCACCTTGGTCAGTGCCGCGCGGACGGCGGATTCGAGTTCAGACATCACGGCTGAGTCTAGGCGGACGACGATGCGGGGCGAGGAACGAGCCCCGTTGAGGAGTCGCCTTGGGGGTCGGGCGGAGGACCCAAGAAAACCTCATTCGCGTTGAGGCTGAACGTAGGGCGGGTTTTCGGCAATATCCCCGCCCGTGGTTCAGGCTCAACGCCCAGGATTCCGGGTCAGGCGGCGGGTCCGGGTGCCGGGCCCGGTGCGGGTCCGGGTGCGACGGGTCCCGGGACGACCGGGGCGACAGGCGCGACCGGTGCTTCGGCCTCCGGCGGTGGTGGCGGTTGCATCCACGGCGGTAGCCAGACCGGTGGCGGCGGCACAGCGGGTGCGGCCGGCGCGGCCGGGGTGTCGATGCAGAAGATGGTGCAGGGCGCGGTCAGCGGTACGGCCTGCGCCGCCGGATCAGCTGGTCCGGGCGGTACCGGCAGCTGGTTGGCGACACCGGACTGGGTGAGGCTGAAGATCGGCATCTGGGCCAGCGGATCGGTCGACGGCAGCCCGTTGGCGTTCAGCGGCAAGCCGGGTCCCAGGCCCTCGGGGTTGTCCAGATGACTGTCGGCCAGCGGCGGCGGCGCCCCCGTGATCGGCGGCAGATTTACCGGGGCCACGCCCGTCGCATAGGAGGCGGCCCAGCCGAGCACATTGCGGGCGTAGGCCACCGAGTTGTTGTAGCGCAGGATGGCCGTCATGACCTGGCGCTGGTCGCGCAGATTGAGCCCGCCGCTGCACAGGTAGCGGGCCGCCGCCAGCGCGGCGTCGTAGACGTTCTGCGGGTCGGCCTTACCGTCGCCGTCACCGTCGGAGGCGTACCGCGACCAGGTTCCGGGCAGGAACTGCATGGGCCCGATGGCGCGCGCGTAGGTCGGCTTTCCGAGCGGGCTGGTCGCGACGATGATCTCGTTGCCGGGCAGCGTGCCGTCCAGCGACGGTCCGTAGATGGGGTTGACGGGGTTGCCGCGGGTATCGGTGGCGCCGTTGTTGGCGTGCCCGGATTCGATCCGTCCGATACCGGCGAGCAGGTTCCAGCTGACACCGCAGCCCGGCGCTCCGCGGGCCATCATGGCCTCGGCGTTGCGGTAGGCGGCCAGTGCCACCGCAGGTATCCGCAGGGCTCCCGGTGCCGACACCACACTGGCCGGCGGCGGCGCCGAGGCGGCGGTGGCGGCCACCCGGAAACTGCGTTGCGGTGTGACGACCGGGACCACCGACGGCCCGCTGGTGTCGGGCAGCTTGGGTGCGACGGCGGCCATGGGCGTGACGTCGGCGTTGCGGACCGGTGTGGCGGGGCCTGCCGCGCCGACGGCGGCGGCCAGCACCAACGGTGTGATGACGGCGATTCCGAATGCGGGTGTGCGGGTGGTCCGGTTGACCCGGATGCGGCCAGACTCCTCGTCTGTCGCGCGGGCCGGGCGGAAACCGCGGCCTGCCCCTATGCGCACTCGACCGTCCTCGGGATGCGAAGTCCGGTCACGCGCCGGACACAGTTGTGAACCAAGTCACCATACATACTCCTGGGGCAGCTGTGGCAACAATGGTGCCGCCGACCGGAATGCACGCCGTCGGCGCTCACGCCAGGGATTCCTCGGACGGCTCGATCTTCGGCGTCCGGCCTTTGCCGGACTTCTTGGCAGGCTTGCCGTTCTGCATGGCATCGAGCTTGTCGTGGATGTCTTCGAGCTCGCGGCGAAGGTAGTCGCGGGTGGCCACCTCGCCGATCGCCAACCGCAATGCGGCCAGCTCACGAGCCAGGAATTCGGTGTCGGCCTTGGTCTGCTGCGCTCGCCTGCGGTCCTCGTCGAGAGCCACCCGGTCACGGTTCTCCTGCCGGTTCTGTGCCAGCAGGATCAGGGGCGCGGCGTAGGCGGCCTGTGTGGAGAACGCCAGGTTGAGCAGGATGAACGGATACGGGTCCCAGCGCAGGCCCACGGCAAACAAGTTCAGCGCGATCCAGATGATCACGATGACGGTCTGGATCGCCAGATACCGGCCGGTCCCCAGGAATCGGGCGATGGACTCGCTGACCCGTCCCACGGCCTCCAGGTCGAACCTGGGCGCGTTGAAGCGGGACGTGCGCGGGGTGTCCAGCCGGCTGCGGGTGGACTCGCTCATGAGGCGCCCTCGGCGAGCGGCAACGACGGCTCCTCGGCCGACGACCGCCAGTCATGCGGCAGCAGATGGTCGAGCACATCGTCGACGGTGACGGCGCCGACCAGATGGCTCTCCTCGTCGATGACGGGCCCGCACACCAGGTTGTAGGCGGCGAAGTACCGCGTCACCGCGGCCAGTGAGCTGTCCGGGGTCAACGACGGCAGATCGGCGTCGATCATGCCGCTGACCAGCGAGGCAGGCGGTTCGCGCAACAACCGTTGCAGGTGCACGCAGCCCAGGTAGCGGCCCGTCGGAGTTGCCGTCGGCGGGCGCACCACGAACACCAGCGACGACAGCGCCGGCGTCAGGTCGGGGTCGCGCACCCGGGCCAGGGCTTCGGCGACGGTCGTGTCCGGTGCCAGCACGACGGGCTCGGAGGTCATCAGGCCACCCGCGGTGTCCGGCGAGTGCGCCAGCAGTCGCCGCACCGGATCGGAGTCTTCGGGATGCATCCGGGCCAGCAGCACCTCGGCCTCGCCGGGGTTGAGGACGCCGAGCAGGTCGGCGGCGTCGTCGGGATCCATCGCCTCCAGCACATCGGCGGCGCGCTCGGTGTCCAGTTTGAGCAGCAGTTCGGTCTGTTCGTCCTCGGAGAGCTCCTGCATGACGTCGGCAAGCCGTTCGTCGTCGAGGGCGTTGATCACCTCGGTACGCCGTTTGGGCGGCAGCTCACGGATGGCGTCGGCCACCTCGACGGGCCGTTGATCCTCGAACTGGTGCAGCAGCTGTGCGACACCCTGGCCGGGCATGGCCAGCGCCGACGGCGTCAACCCGGTGACGTCGTTCCAGTCCACGACGTGCACGGTGGTGCGGCGCAGCCGTCGATGACTGCGCACCGCGACGCGCGTCACCATCCAGTCCCGGGACCGGCCCTGCTCGATCGCGAGATCGATCACCACCACGTCGATGCCCTGCAGCTGCGGCAGCTCGGGATCGTTGACGCGGACCCGCGTCTCCAGCACCTGACCCAGCACCTGCACCTCGCCGGGACGCTGGGCGTAGCGGCGCAGCGAGACGTTGGCGGTGTTGAGCGTCACGGCGTGCGGTTCGATGGCCGTCACCCGCAGAATGGGGACGAAAATTCTGCGCCGAGTGAGCAATTCGACCACCAGGCCCAGCACCCGGGGCTGTTGCCGCACGATGCTGATGCTGATGACGACGTCGCGCACCCGTCCGAGGGACTCCCCGTCGGGGCCGAGGACAACCAACCCCGCGAGGCGAGCCACGTAGACCCTGTTGACCGACGACATGCCTCAAAGGGTAGGAGTGAAACCGTGAAGACCGCGTATCGCCCCCGTAGAACGTGCCTGTCGGTTCCCGGCAGCAGCCGCAAGATGATCGACAAAGCCAAGGGACTGCCGGCCGACGAGGTGTTCCTCGACCTCGAAGACGCGGTGGCGCCGGGGGCGAAAGTGGCCGCGCGGGCCACCGTGGCGGCGGCGCTGGCCGAGCCCGGCTGGGCCGGTCAGCTGCGCGGCGTTCGGGTCAACGACTGGACCACGCCGTGGACGCACGGCGACATCATCGAGGTGGTGGCAGGCGCGGGCGCGGCACTCGATGTGGTGGTGCTGCCGAAGGTCACCGACGTCTCGCATGTGCAGGCGCTGGATCTGCTGTTGACGCAGCTGGAACTGACCCACGATCTGGAAGTCGGCCGGATCGGGATCGACGCACAGATCGAGGACGCCCGCGGCCTGACGAACATCAACGCCATCGCCGCCCACCCGCGGGTGCATGCCCTGGTGCTGGGGCCCGCCGATCTGATGGCCAGCCTCAACACCCGCACGCTGGTGGTGGGGGAGCAGCCGCCGGGTTATGACGTCGGCGACGCCTATCACCACGTGCTGATGACCATTCTGGTGGCCGCGCGGGCGCACGGTGTCGCCGCCGTCGACGGGCCGTATCTGAAGGTGCGCGATGTCGAGGCGTTCCGCCGCGTCGCGGGCCGGGCGGCCGCGCTGGGCTACGACGGCAAATGGGTTCTGCATCCCGACCAGATCGCCGCGGGCAACGAGATCTTCAGCCCGCGCCAGGAGGATTACGACCACGCCGAGCTGATCCTGGAGGCTTACGAATGGCACACCTCGTCGGCAGGCGGCGCCAGGGGAGCGGTGATGCTCGGCGACGAGATGATCGACGAAGCCAGCCGCAAGATGGCACTGGTGATCTCGGCCAAGGGGCGCGCCGCCGGGATGCGGCGGCTGGCCGAGCCCTTCACACCGCCGGCCTGAAACCGGCCGCGCTCAGCTGCCGAAGGATCCGGCGGCCACGAAGAGCACGCCCATCAGGAGCGTCAGCACGCCGAGTACCACGCCGCCGATCGCCATCCCGGTGCCGGCCTGCCCGGTGCGCCTGGTCTCGGTGATGGCGATGATGCCCAGCACGATCGCGGCTATCGACGCCAGATAGCAGGCGCACAGCGGGAGTCCGGCCACACCGCACACCAGTGCGGCGATGGCCTTGCCGTTGGTCCCGGTGGGCACCCTGGGCCCGTAGGGGTTGTACGGGTCGTAATAGCTGCCCGGGTAGTGCGGCGGTGCGGGATAGCCCGCGGTGCCCGGGTAGGGCGGCGGATAGACCGGCGGTGGCAGCGGCGGATATCCCGGTGCCGGCGGTCCCTGATAGTCGGCCGGGTAGTCCAGCGGCGCAGCGGGATCGGTGTAGTAGGCGGGGTTGTCCTGCGGGCCGAACTCCGGGCCGCGCGGGGGATCTGGCTGTCCCATCGCGGTCAGCTCACCGTCGCCGGGATCACCGCGCCGTGCAAGCGCGCCGACGGGTTCCGATTCGCATCGCCGCCGGGAAGTGTCATGCTGTGAATCTAGCGTATGCGCTGGTCGGACCGGGGCTGCAGGACGGTGGCACGTTTGTGCGGCCCGGTTCGTTGTCTGAGGACAGCCAGCGACAGCGTGATATCCGAGCAGAGGAGATTGACCTCATGACGAGTCCTTTTCAGCCCGGTCAGACACCGGGACCGGGGGGTGGCGCGGCGCGCGCGGGCCGGGGCGGCCCGGTAGGCCTGCCGACCCCGCCGAAGGGATGGCCCATCGGCTCCTATCCCACCTACGCCGAGGCGCAGAAAGCCGTCGACTATCTGTCCGATCAGGAGTTCCCCGTTCAGCAGGTGACGATCGTCGGGGTGGACCTGATGCAGGTCGAGCGCGTCACCGGACGGCTGAGCTGGCCCAAGGTGCTCGGCGGCGGTGTGCTCACCGGTGCGTGGCTGGGCATCTTCGTCGGTCTGGTCCTGGGCTTCTTCAGCCCCAACCCGTGGTCGTCGCTGCTGCTGGGTCTGGCCACCGGTGTCGTCTTCGGCCTCATCACCTCCGCGGTGCCGTATGCGATGGCAAAGGGCACAAGGGATTTCAGCTCGACGATGCAGCTCGTCGCCGGCCGCTACGACGTTCTGTGTGATCCGCAGAACGCCGAGAAGGCGCGAGACATGCTGGCGCGTTTGACGCTGTAGCAAACCTCGCGCGGGCGTCTGCCGAGGTCATCCCGGGCAACCGGCGTCGCGACGCGCCGCCGAAGGTGTTGCATGTCACGCTCTTTTCGCTCTACGGTGCACGCGCGGGCCTAACTTGGCACGGCCCGCGAAAGGCGGTATCGCAGAGATGCGCGGCACGCGTGCACGGCGGTTGGGCGCGGCCTCGCTGGCGGCGTTGACCGCTGCCTCGGTTGTGACGGCCTGCGGCACCGCAAACCAGGGCCTGGTCATCACCTACTACACCCCGGCCAGTGAGATGGCGACGTTCACCGCAGTTTCCAAACGGTGCAACGAGGAACTCGGCGGCAAGTTCACCATCGAGCAGATCAGTCTGCCCAAGGCGGCCGATGACCAGCGCCTGCAGCTGGCGCGCCGACTCACCGGTAACGACCACTCACTGGACATCATGGCGCTCGACGTGGTGTGGACCGCGGAGTTCGCCGAAGCCGGTTGGGCGCTCCCGCTTTCCGACGATCCGGCCGGACAGGCCGAGGCGGACGCCACCACCAACACGCTTCAGGGCCCGCTGGAATCGGCGAAGTGGCAGGGCAAGCTCTACGCCGCGCCGATCACCACCAACACCCAGTTGCTCTGGTACCGCGCCGATCTGATGCCGGCTCCGCCGACCACCTGGGACGGCATGGTGGCCGAGGCCACCCGTTTACACGACGAAGGCAAGCCGAGCTGGATTGCGCTGCAGGCCAAGCAATACGAGGGCCTGGTGGTGTGGTTCAACACGCTGCTGCAGAGCGCAGGCGGGCAGGTGCTCTCCGATGACGGTAAGACGGTGACGCTCACCGACACACCTGAACACCGCGCTGCGACGGTTCGTGCGTTGTCCATCATGAAGTCGGTGGCCACCGCGCCGGGGGCCGATCCGTCCATCACCCAAACCGATGAAGGCACCGCCCGGTTGGCGCTCGAGCAGGGTAATGCCGCCCTCGAGATCAACTGGCCGTTCGTGCTGCCGTCGATGTTGGAGAACGCGGTCAAGGGTGGGGTGTCGTTCCTGCCGCTCAACGAACGGCCCGAACTGCAGAGTGCCATCAACGATGCTGGAACGTTCTCGCCCGACGACGAGCAGTTCAACGCCGCCTACGAGGCCAGCAAGCAGGTGTTCGGTTTCGCTCCGTATCCGGCCGTCTCCGATGGCCAGCCCGCTCGGGTGACGCTGGGCGGGCTCAACCTGGCGGTGGCCAAGACCACCCGGCACAAGGCCGAGGCTTTCGAGGCCGTCCGGTGCCTGCGCAACGAGGAGAACCAGAAGTACACCTCGATCGAGGGCGGGTTGCCTGCGGTGCGCGAATCGCTCTACTCCGATCCGGCGTTTCAGCAGAAGTACCCGCAGTACGCGATCATCCGTGACCAGCTCAGCACCGCCGCGGTCCGCCCCGCGACGCCGCTCTACCAGCAGGTGTCGACGATGATCTCGGCGACACTGGCGCCGATCACCGCCATCGACCCGGAGCGCACCGCGGACCGGCTCGCCGAGCAGGTCCAGAAGGCCATCGACGGTAAGGGGCTGATTCCGTGACCAGTTCCGTCGCGGCGCCCAGCGCGCATGCCTCCGACGACAAGCGTTCCGAACGGCGGCTGGCCTTTCTGCTGATATCGCCCGCCGTGGTGTTGATGCTCGCGGTCACGGCATACCCGATCGTCTACGCGGTGTGGCTGAGTCTGCAGCGCTACAACCTGGCCCAGCCCGACGACACCGCGTTCGTCGGTTTGGACAACTACGTGACGGTGCTCTCGGACGGCTACTGGTGGTCGGCGCTGGCGGTCACGTCGGCGATAACCGTCGTCTCGGTCGCCATCGAGTTCGTGCTCGGCCTGGCGCTGGCGCTGGTGATGCACCGGACGATCTTCGGTAAGGGCCTGGTTCGCACCGCGATCCTGATCCCGTACGGCATCGTGACGGTGGCGGCCTCCTACAGCTGGTACTACGCCTGGACGCCGGGCACCGGCTACCTGGCCAACCTGCTGCCCGAGGGCAGCGCGCCGCTGACAGAGCAGATTCCGTCACTGGCTGTCGTGGTCTTGGCCGAGGTCTGGAAGACCACGCCCTTCATGGCGCTGCTGTTGTTGGCCGGTCTGGCGCTGGTGCCCGACGATCTGCTCAAGGCGGCACAGGTCGACGGCGCGGGCGGCTGGAGCAGGCTCACCCGGATCATCCTGCCGATGATGAAACCGGCGATCCTGGTGGCCCTGCTGTTCCGCACGCTCGACGCCTTCCGCATCTTCGACAACATCTACGTGCTCACCGGCGGATCCAACAACACCGCATCGGTGTCGATTCTGGGCTACGACAACCTGTTCAAGGGATTCTCGCTGGGTCTGGGCTCGGCGATCAGCGTGCTGGTCTTCTTGTGCGTGGCCATCATCGCGTTCATATTCATCAAGCTCTTCGGCGCCTCGGCGCCGGGCGCGGATGGTGACCGTGCGTAACGGGAGGCGATAACCAGATGGCCGGACCGATCGGAGCGCGGCGGGCCACCGGATGGACCGTCATCAACGTGCTGGTGGTTGTGTACGCGTTGTTCCCGGTGTTGTGGATTCTGTCGTTGTCGCTCAAGCCGACGTCAAGTGTCAAGGACGGCAAGCTCATTCCGTCCGAGATCACCTTCGACAACTACAAGGCGATTTTCACCGGCGACACCTTCAACTCGGCGCTGTTCAACTCGATCGGCATCGGGCTGATCACCACCGTGATCGCGGTGGTGGTGGGGGCGATGGCGGCGTACGCGGTTGCGCGCCTGGAGTTCCCCGGCAAGAAGCTGCTCGTCGGGATGGCGCTGCTGATCGCGATGTTCCCGCAGATCTCGCTGGTGACACCGCTTTTCAACATCGAGCGCCAGCTCGGGCTGTTCGACACCTGGCCCGGACTGATCATCCCGTACATCACCTTCGCGCTGCCGTTGGCGATCTACACGCTCTCGGCGTTCTTCCGGGAGATCCCGTGGGATCTGGAGAAGGCCGCCAAGATGGACGGTGCCACGCCCGGGCAGGCGTTCCGCAAGGTGATCGCACCGCTGGCCGCCCCCGGTATCGTGACGGCCGCCATCCTGGTGTTCATCTTCGCCTGGAACGATCTGCTGCTGGCGTTGTCGCTGACGGCGACCAAGGCCGCGATAACCGCACCGGTGGCGATCGCGAACTTCACCGGCAGTTCACAATTCGAGGAACCGACGGGTTCGATCGCGGCGGGTGCGATCGTCATCACCATCCCGATCATCATCTTTGTTCTTATCTTCCAGAGACGAATCGTCGCCGGCCTGACTTCCGGCGCGGTGAAGGGGTAACGATGGCCGAGATCGTATTGGACCGGGTGTCGAAGAATTACCCGGACGGCGCCGTCGCGGTGCAGGAATTGTCGTTGACGATCGCCGACGGCGAGTTCATCATCCTGGTCGGCCCGTCGGGCTGCGGGAAGTCCACGACGCTGAACATGATTGCCGGACTGGAGGACATCACCTCCGGTGAGCTGCGTATCGGTGGCGAGCGGGTCAACGAGAAGGCGCCCAAGGACCGCGATATCGCCATGGTGTTCCAGTCCTATGCGCTGTACCCGCATATGACGGTCCGGCAGAACATCGCGTTCCCGCTGACATTGGCGAAGCTGTCGAAGGCCGATATCGCGGCCAAGGTCGACGAGACCGCCAAGGTCCTCGACCTGACCGATTATCTGGATCGCAAGCCTTCCCAGCTCTCCGGTGGCCAGCGCCAGCGGGTGGCGATGGGACGCGCAATAGTGCGTAATCCCAAGGCATTCCTGATGGACGAGCCCTTGAGCAACCTCGACGCCAAGTTGCGGGTGCAGATGCGCGGTGAGATCGCCCGGCTGCAGCAGCGCCTCGGCACCACCACGGTGTACGTCACCCACGACCAGACCGAGGCCATGACACTCGGTGACCGGGTCGTGGTGCTGCGGGCCGGTCACGCCCAGCAGATCGGCACCCCCGACGAGCTCTACAACCGTCCCGCCAACCTTTTCGTCGCGGGTTTCATCGGCTCGCCGGCGATGAACTTCTTCCCGGCCAAACTGACCGATGTGGGCGCCGAACTGCAGTTCGGCGAGGTCACCCTGACGCCGGAGGCGTACGAGACGGTGCGGTCGCATCCGACACCGCGCAATGTGATCGTCGGTGTGCGTCCGGAGCATTTCGAGGACGCCGCCTTGATCGGTGGCTACGACCGGATTCGGGCGCTGACCTTCTCGGTGCAGGTCGAACTGGTGGAGTCGCTCGGCGCCGACAAGTACGTCTACTTCAGTCTCGGCGGTGACACCGCGCAGTCCGAGCAGCTCGCCGAGCTTGCCGCGGAGGCGGGCGCTGTCAGCGGCCGGTATGTGGCGCGGGTGTCGACCGAATCCGCCGCAGTCGCGGGACAGACCATCGAGTTGGCCCTGGATACCGCGAAAGTGGCTGTCTTCGATGCCGATTCGGGAGCCAATCTGACCATTCCGGCTGCCCGGGCCTAGTGGCCGACGTACTGCGCGAGGTTCGAGCCCACCTCGACCGGCACTTCGCCGGCCACGGATACGAGCGCGAACCCGATTCGGCGAGCGTCACTTTCCTCGGTGTGGAACGGATCGACGTGTTGCGGTTCGGCCCGGACGGCGATTCGATGCTGCACTATGTGTCGCTGGGGTGCGCGCGCCATCCGATGGGTGATCCGGCCGCACTAACGGTCGACCCGCTGCGCGGCCCGCGTGCCGAGCTGGTGCTGACGCTGCGGGCGGGCATCCAGACCCCGGGTCTGGCCCGCACCATCGCGGTGCTGGCCGCCACCCCGGCCGTCGACGGTGTGGTGCTGGTGGCCGATGCCCTCATCGATCTCGGTGCGCCACTGTGGGAACGGCCCGCCGGCCTGCCACCGTTCAGCGCTGTGCTGTTGGGCCCCAGCGATATCGGCGATCTCGCGCTGGAGCCGCCCCGGGAGCCGGTGAGTTTCCTGGCGGCGACGCCGATAACCGCCAACGAGGCGGCCTGGGTGCGGCTCAAGGGCGCGCAGGCGCTGCGCGACACGTGGCGTCAGGACGGTGTCGACATCGCCGATCCGCAGCGGGCCGGCCGTCAACCCACCTGAGGATCTACAGCCAGTGGTTGCGGCGGAAGTTGCGGTGCAGGAATACGCACACCGTCGCCATCAAGGTCAGGGCGGCGGGATAGCCGTAGGTCCATGTCAGTTCGGGCATGTGCTCGAAGTTCATGCCGTAGATACCGGCCATCGCGGTGGGTACCGAGGCGATGGCCACCCAGGCCGAGATCTTTCGCATATCGGTGTTCTGCTGCATACCGACCTTGGCCAGCGCCGCCTGCACCAGTGACGACATGATCTCGTCGTAACTGGCGATACGTTCGGCGGCGTGCGTCTGGTGATCCACCACATCGCGCATATAGCGCTGCACTTCCTTGGACAGCAGATCCTTGTGGTCGGACTTGATCCGCCCCAGTTCGGTCGACAGCGGCTCGACCGCCCGGCGTAGTTCGACGACCTCGCGCTTGAGCAGATAGATCTGGGTGATATCGGTTCTGGCGTTGGGGGAGAAGGCCTCCTCCTCGATGGCGTCGATATCGCATTCCATCAAGCGGGTGACTTCGAGATAGCTGTCGACGACGTGGTCGGCGATGGCGTGCATGACGGCGTAGGGCCCCAATGCCAGTTGCTGGTGCTCGTTCTCCATCTTCTTGCGCACGCCGGCCAGGCCGGTGTGATCGCCGTGCCGGACGGTGACGACGAAATCGGGCCCGACGAAAACCATGATCTCGCCGGTCTCGACGATCTCGCGGGCCAGCGCGATCGATTCGTGCGGAACGTAGTTGACGGTTTTGAGCACCAGGAAAAGGGTGTTGTCGTAGCGCTCCAACTTGGGCCGCTGATGGGCGTGTACGGCGTCTTCGACAGCCAGCGGATGCAGGCAGAACGTCTCAGCGACCGACTGCATCTGGTGCTCGTCGGGTTCGTGCAGGCCGACCCAGACGAAAGCCTGCTGGCCCAGCGCGTTGAGTTCGGCGGCCTTGCCGACCGCGGCCGCATGGGTGTACTTGCCGGGCAGCCGGGAGCCGTCGACGTAGACCGCGCAATCGACCATGGCGCGGGCAACGGGGACGTGGATGCGTTTGGCATCGACACCGTCGCTGCGGGATCGGGTCGCCCCGAGCATTGACGGCGGTAGTGCGCGGAACGACGGCATATCCAACCTCCCCTGGAAACGTATGCGGCTCGGATGAACGGTCGCCGAAAATGCTACGCGCGGTTACTGACCAGTACCTGCTCACGGTGGGGGAACCCCATTCTGTGAGCCCGTTTGGTGAAGTAACGTGAGCTTCGTGGCCGAAACGGTGAGCACGTCCCACCTCGTCATCGACGACGAGGAAATCTTCCAAGCGCATATCGGAGGCAAGCTGTCGGTCGGGCTGAATTCCCCGCTCGACACCCAGCGCGCCCTGTCCATCGCCTACACACCCGGCGTCGCACAGGTGAGCCGCGCCATCGCCGCCGATGTGACGCTGGCCAAGCGCTACACCTGGGCCAGCCGGCTGGTCGCCGTCGTCAGCGACGGCACCGCGGTGCTGGGTCTCGGCGATATCGGGCCCGAGGCGTCGCTGCCGGTGATGGAGGGAAAGAGCGCGCTGTTCAAGACCTTCGGCGGGCTGGACTCGATCCCGATCGTGCTGGCCACCAAGGATCCCGACGAGATCGTCGAAACCCTGATCCGGCTGCGTCCGACGTTCGGTGCGGTCAACCTCGAGGACATCTCGGCACCGCGCTGTTTCGAGATCGAGCGCCGTGTCATCGAAGCGCTGGACTGTCCGGTCATGCACGATGATCAGCACGGCACCGCGATCGTGGTGCTGGCGGCGCTGATGGGTGCGGCCAAGGCCCTCGACCGGGACATGACCGCGCTGCGCGTCGTCATCTCCGGTGCCGGTGCGGCGGGTGTGGCGTGCGCGAACATCCTGTTGGCCGCTGGCATGGCCGATATCACGGTGCTCGATTCCAAGGGCATCGTGCACACCGGTCGCAGTGATCTCAACCCGTTCAAGGCCGAACTGGCGCAGCGGACCAACCCCGGCGGGCTCACCGGTGGGCTGGCCGAGGCACTTGCCGGTGCCGACGTGTTCATGGGGGTCTCCGCGGGTGTGGTGCCCGAGGAGCTCATCGCGACCATGGCGCCGGGTGGTGTCGTGATGGCGATGTCCAACCCGGATCCGGAGATCCATCCCGATATCGCCCGTAAGTACGCCGCCGTGGTGGCGACGGGCCGCAGCGATTTCCCGAACCAGATCAACAATGTGCTGGCGTTCCCCGGCGTGTTCCGGGGCGCGCTGGATGCCGGGGCCCGGCGGATCACCGAGAAGATGACGGTGGCGGCCGCCGAGGCGATTCACGCCGTGGTCGGTGATGACGTGACGACGGAGTACATCGTGCCCAGCCCACTGGATCCCAGAGTGGGCCCCGCGGTGGCCTCGGCCGTAGCATCCGCTGTTGATGAGGACGACCACTAACATCCGCCGATCTCGCTGGGGCCTGATCTGGGGCCTGCTCGTCGCGGTGCTGTTGACCGCGTGCGGCGGCCCGCAGTCCGGCGGCCCGGCGCCGGTCGAGGTGGGTGCCACCGAAGACCGTGACTCGGTTCTGCTGGCCAATCTGTATGCCGCCGCGTTGCGCTATTACGGTCAGCCCGCCGATGTCGAGGTGGTGGCCAACCCACTGGCCGAACTGGATGCCGGATCGCTGCGTGTCGTGCCGGGTTTCACCGGTCGGCTGTTGCGCCGGTTCGACCCGACGGCGCCGGGACGCTCCGATGAGCAGGTGTACAAGGCGATGGTGGCCGCGCTACCCGAGGGTGTCGCGGCAGGCGATTTCACCACCGCCGCCGAGGACAAACCGGCCGTCGTGGTCACCGAGGCGACGGCGGTCGCCTGGGGCGGTCGTGATCTGACCGATCTGGTCACCAACTGTGAGCGCATCAGCGCCGGGGTGGTGCGCGGTGTGGCGACGCCGCCGGACATCGGGACCTGCAAGATGCCCAAGCCGCGTCAATATCCGGATGCGGCAGCACTTTTCAGCGCGTTGAAGGCCGGCGAGATCAACATCGCGTGGACCACGACCGCCGATCCGGACACCCCGGGTGATGTGGTGGTGCTGGCCGACCGCAAGCCCATGCTGATCCAGGCCGACAACGCGGTTCCGCTGTACCGGCGCAACGAACTCGATCAGCAGCAGGTGCTGGCGATCAACCAGATCGCCGGGGTGCTCGACACCGCGGCGCTCAAACGGATGCGCAAGGACGTCGCCGAGGGCCGGGATCCGCGCACCGTCGCCGAGGCGTGGCTGGCGGACAACCCGTTGGGACGCTGACCGGCGCTCTCAGTGCACGTTCGGCAGCGCCTTGGACACCGCGGTGGAGAACAACCGCTGGTATCCGGACCCGGTGATGCGGACGATCACGTCGAGGATCTTGGCATCGGCGCCGACCAGTACGCGGGCCTTCTTCTTCTGCACCGCCGCGAGGATGATCTGGGCGGCTTTCTCCGGGGACAGCCGGGCCAGCTTCTTGTCGAACTCTTTGGCCATGACGGCGGGGTCGAGTCCTTCGGCGGCGGTCGCGTTGCGCGCGATGGCGGTCTTGATGCCACCGGGGTGCACCGTTGTCACGGCCACCGGATGCTTGCTGACCAGCATCTCCTGGCGCAGCGCCTCGGTGAAGCCGCGGACGGCGAACTTGGCCGAGTTGTACGCCGCCTGACCTGGGACCGAGAAGATGCCGAACAGGCTGGAGACGTTGACGACATGTCCGTCACCGGATGCGATCAGATGCGGCAGGAAAGCCTTGGTGCCGTTGACGACACCCCAGAAGTCGACGTCCATGACCCGTTCGATGTCCTTGAACTGGCTCACTTCGATGTCGCCGGTGAAGGCGATACCGGCGTTGTTGTAGATCTGGTTGACCTTGCCGAAGTGCGCCTTGACCTCGTCGGCGTAGAGCAGGAACGCCTCCCGCTCGGTGACGTCGAGGCGGTCGGCCTTGACGTCGACGCCGATCGCCTTGAGCTGTTCCTCGGTCTTCGCCAGACCTTCGGTGTCGACGTCGCTTATCGCGACCCGGGCACCGGACCGTCCCAGCTCGATCGCCAGTGCCTGGCCGATACCTGATCCGGCACCGGTGACGACGGCGACTTTCCCGGCGAAGCCCTCCATGGTTGCTCTCCTGCCTGTTCGATTTGGATCGACCCTAGTCGTTACCGACGGTACCGGCATCGCCAGGGTCGGCCCGTGGACGTAAAAATCCTCGACGAGCTGCGCCAATTCGTCGGGGCGCTCGATCTGCGGCATGTGACCGGTGCCGGCGAACAGGTGTGTCTGGGCGGCCGGGAAGTGCCTGCGGGCGGCGTCGAGATGGTGGGCGGGCAGGATGCGGTCCTTCTCGCCCCACACGATGAGGGTGGGACGCGGATGGGCCGCCGCCGCGGTGAGCAGATCGTGGCGCCAGCGTTTGGCCACGCCCCGCACGGTGCCCAGATGCCCGGTGGCCTCGTGCAGGAAGGTCCCGCTGTCGGGTTGGGCGGCGATCGCCAGGGCGTGTTCGACGCGCTGCGGGGTGGCCAGCGCGGGGTCGGCGAAGATCTGGCGTTCCATCAACCGCGCGCCGGCCGGCGTGCTGTGGGTGGCCAGGTAGCGGCCCAGACCCGGTACCGAGAGCATTCGCAGCAGCGGTGTCACCTCGGAGCCGAATCCGGCGCTGTTGAGCAGCACCAGCGTCGCGACCCGGTCGGGGTGTGCGGTGAGCAGTTGCATCGCGACCGCGCCGCCCAGCGAGTTGCCGATGACGTGGCAGGACCGGGTCTCGCCGAGGGCGTCCAGTGTCTGTGCGACGCCGATGGCCAGCGCGGCCAGCGTCGCCTCGGGTGGGCGTGCGGAGAAGCCGAAACCCGGCATGTCCAGTGTGATGACGCGGTAGCGCGGTGTGAGCCGGACGAACAGTGCCGACCAGTCCTCCAGGCTGCGCGATATCCCGTGCAGCAGCAGCACCGGTGGATTCTGCGGGTCGCCGCCGACGCGGACCCGGGTGGGCCGGCCGTCGACGTCGATCAGGTGCGGTGCGCTCATGCGGGCGTGCCTGCGGGCAGCGCCGCACGGGCCCGGGTGAACTGCAGCGCGGTGTCCTCGACGGGTCCGGCCAGGCGCTTCTGGTCGAGCGCGTAGTACTGCACCGTCCACGGTCCGCGCGAGCCGCGCCGCGGTAACGCATCGGCGGCGCGCTGGACGTAGCCGGCCTGGAAGTCCAGCAGCGGCGAGGTTTCGATCGCGGCGTCGTCGTTGACCGGGGTGACGACGGCATAGCCGTGCCGGTCCATGTGCGCCAGCAGCCGGGTCAGATGCGAGGCCACCACGTCGACCTTGAGCGTCCAGGAGATGTTGGTGTAGCCGACCAGGAAGGCGAAGTTCGGCACGCCCGAGAGCATCATCGATTTGTAGACCAGGCGTTCGTTGACCGCGACCGGTTCGCCGTCGACCCGCAGTGTCATACCGCCGAGCAACCGGATCTGCAAACCCGTTGCGGTGACGATGATGTCGGCGTCGAGCTCGGTTCCCGAAGCCAGCCGGATGCCATTTTCGGTGAAGGTCTCGATGCGGTCGGTGACCACCGATGCCTTACCGCTGCCGATGGCGCGGAACAGGTCTCCGTCGGGCACCATGCACAGTCGCTGGTCCCACGGGTTGTACTTCGGGTTGAAGTGGGTGTCGACGTCGTAACCCTCGGGCAGCGCGCGGGCCACCAGGTTGCGGATGACCTTGCGCACCCGCGTGGGGTGGTGCTGAGCCAGGTAGTAGATGAGCTGCTGGCGGCGGATGTTGAAGAACCGGGTGATCCGGTAGGCCAGCTTGGCCGGCAGCACCTTGCGCAACCCGTTGGCGATGGGGTCCTGGCGCGGTATCGACAACACGTAGGACGGTGACCGCTGCAGCATGGTGATGTGGGCGACCTGGTCGGCCATCGCGGGGATCAGCGTGACGGCCGTCGCGCCGCTGCCGATGACGACGACGTTCTTGCCGGTGTAGTCCAGATCCTCCGGCCAGTGCTGCGGGTGCACGATGGTGCCGCCGAAGTCGGCGCTGCCGGGGAATTCCGGCGTGTAGCCGCTGTCGTAGTCGTAGTAGCCGCTGGCACAGAACAGGAACGAGCTGGTCAGTTCGACGGTCTCGCCGTCGGTGCTGCGCTGCAGGCTTATGGTCCAGTGCTGCTCGGCCGACGACCAGTCCGCCGCGCTGACGTGATAGCCCAGGTGGATGTGCCGGGCCAGGTCGTCCTCTTCGATGACCTCGTGCAGGTAGGACAGGATCTCGTGGGCGTCGGCGATCGCGTTGTCCGAGGTCCACGGCTTGAACTCGTAGCCGAAGGTGTGCAGGTCGGAGTCGGACCGGATACCGGGGTAGCGGAACAGATCCCAGGTACCGCCGATCGCGTTGCGGCTGTCCACCACGGCGAAGGTGCGTCCGGGCTGATCGGCGGCCAGGTAGTGGGCCATACCGATACCCGATATGCCGGCCCCGACGATCAGGACGTCGACGTGGGCGGGCAGGCTTGCTGTGATCTCAGGCACGTCACCGAGCCTGTGACTTCCGGCCGCGCGGCGCTAGGTACAAATTGCACCTAATTGGGGCGATCTGCAGGGCAATGTGTTCGCCCGTCGCCTACGCCGACGGTAACGGCGGCGTTCCGGCATACGATGGCCACGTTATGAAGCGCAATCGCATCGCGGCCCTGGCGTCGCTCACCGTATCCGCCGGCCTGCTGGGATGTGCGTTCGGTATCGCCCCCGCCCAGGCCGATCCCTCGGATGCGTTCCTCGACGCGCTCGCCGACTCCGGATTGACCGGTATCGATCCCGGTAACGCCGTGGCGGTCGGCCAGTCGGTCTGCCCGATGCTCTCCGAGAGCGGTCAGAACGTCGCCGATGTGGCCTCGCGGGTGTCCGACACCCTGGGCCGTCCGCTGGGTCCGGCGACGATGTTCACCGGTGTGGCGATATCGATCTTCTGCCCCGGCGCGGTACAGAACATCGCCAACGGTCAGGCGCCGCTTCCGCTGGGACTGCTCGGCAACGTTTTCTGAGCGTCATTCGGCCCGCTGACGGCCGTCCCGGCCCTACAGTGAGCGTCGTGAAGAGACTCGTGGGTTCGCTGTTCGTCGCGACTGCGCTCGCCGTCATTCCGATGGCCGGTGTGGGGGTCGCGCATGCCGATGTGTGCGGTTCGGTCAACGGGCCCAACGGCGAGGTCAACGGATGCACCAACGGTGTGCCCGGCGTCGGCGCCCTCGAAGGTGTCGTGGTCGCCGACGCCATCGACGAGGCCCGGCAGCGCGCCGCCGGACGTCCACCGTGCTACACCCGCTACGGGGTGCCCTACTACACGCCGGGCGACGCCCCCTGCCTCTAGTGCGCAGACGAGTGTGGGCCTATGTCACGCGCTGGACGAAATCGCGTGACACAAGCCCACACTCGTGCCTACAAGCTCTAGCCGAAAGCCTCGTCGAGGATTTCCTGATGCTCGACGGCGTGCACCTTCGACGATCCCGATGACGGAGCTGACATCGCGCGCCGGGAGATCCGCTTGATCCCGGTCAGGATGTCGGGCAGCAACTCGGGCAGTGCCAGACCGAATGTCGGCCACGGACCTTGGTTCGCCGGCTCCTCCTGGACCCAGAAGAACTCCTTGGCGTTGGCGTAGGAGGCGAGCACCTTGCCCAGCCGGCGCGGCGGCAGCGGGTAGAGCTGCTCGATACGCACGATGGCCACATCGTCACGCTTGTCCTTGGCCTTGCGCGCCACCAGCTCGTAGTACAGCTTGCCGCTGCACAACAGGATCCGGGTGACCTTGTCGCGTTCGCCGGTACCCACCTCGTAGGTGGGCTCCTCGAGCACCGAGCGGAACTTCTGCTCGGTGAAATCGCGAATATCGCTGACGGCGGCCTTGTTTCGCAGCATCGACTTCGGTGTGAAGACGATCAGCGGCCGGTGGATCCCGTCCAGCGAATGCCGGCGCAACAGGTGGAAGTAGTTCGCCGGTGTCGACGGCTGCGCCACCGTCATCGACCCTTCGGCGCACAGCTGCAGGAAACGCTCGATACGCCCCGAGGTGTGGTCGGGTCCCTGGCCCTCGTGGCCGTGCGGCAGCAGCAGCACCACATCGGAGGTCTGGCCCCACTTGGCCTCACCGGAGCTGATGAACTCGTCGATGACCGACTGCGCACCGTTGAGGAAGTCGCCGAACTGCGCCTCCCACAACACCATTGCGTCCGGGTTGCCCACCGAGTATCCGTATTCGAAACCGACGGTGGCGAACTCCGACAGCGGGGAGTCGTACACCAGGAACTTGCCGCCGGTGGGGGTGCCGTCCTCGTTGATGGTCAGCAGGTCCAGCGGGGTGAACTCCTGGCCGGTCTTGCGGTCGATGATCACCGAGTGCCGCTGGGTGAACGTGCCCCGGCGGGTGTCCTGACCCGAAAGCCTGATCAGCTTGCCTTCGGCGACAAGCGATCCCAGCGCGAGCAGTTCGCCGAACGCCCAGTCGATCTTGCCCTCGTAGGACATCTCGCGCCGCTTGTCCAGCACCGGCTTGACCCGCGGATGCACCGTGAAGCCCTCCGGGAAGGCCAGATGCGCATCACCGATACGCGCCAGCATGGCCTTGTCCACCGCGGTGGTCATACCCTGCGGTATCACCTGATCGCTCTCGACGGACTCGCTGGGCTCGACCTCGTGCTTCTCCAGATCGCGAACCTCGTTGAAGACCCGCTCGAGCTGACCCTGGTAGTCGCGCAGGGCGTCCTCGGCCTCCTTGATCGAGATATCGCCGCGGCCGATGAGGGCTTCGGTGTAGGTCTTGCGGACACCGCGCTTGTGGTCGATGACGTCATACATCGACGGCTGCGTCATCGACGGATCGTCACCCTCGTTGTGCCCGCGACGGCGGTAGCACAGCATGTCGATGACGACGTCCTTCTTGAACTTCTGCCGGAAGTCGACGGCCAGTTTGGCGACCCACACGCAGGCTTCCGGATCGTCACCGTTGACGTGGAAGATCGGCGCGCCAACCATTTTCGCGACATCGGTGCAGTACTCGCTGGACCGCGAGTTCTCCGGCGACGTGGTGAAACCGACCTGGTTGTTGACGATCATGTGGATGGTGCCGCCGACCCGGTAACCCCGCAGCAGGGCGAGGTTCAGCGTTTCGGCCACCACGCCCTGACCGGCGAACGCCGCGTCACCGTGCAGCATCAACGGGACGACGGTGAACCCGTCGGCGTTGTCACCCTTGTCGAGCAGATCCTGCTTGGCCCGGACCAGGCCCTCCAGCACCGGATCGACCGCTTCCAGGTGTGACGGGTTGGCGGTCAGCGACACCTCGATGTCGTTGTCGCCGAACATCTGGATGTAATTGCCCGAGGCGCCCAGGTGGTACTTGACGTCACCGGAGCCGTGCGCCTGCGACGGGTTCAGGTTGCCCTCGAACTCGTTGAAGATCTGCACATAGGGCTTGCCGACGATATTGGCCAGCACGTTGAGCCGGCCGCGGTGCGGCATACCGATGACGACCTCGTCGAGGCCGTGCTCGGCGCACTGGTCGATCGCGGCATCCATCATCGGGATGATGGTCTCCGCGCCTTCCAGCGAGAAGCGTTTCTGCCCAACGTATTTGGTCTGCAGGAAGGTCTCGAACGCCTCGGCGGCGTTGAGCTTGCTCAGAATGTACTTCTGCTGGGCGACCGTCGGTTTCTCGTGCTTGACCTCGATGCGCTCCTGCAGCCACTGCTGCTGCTCGGGCTCGAGGATGTGGGTGTACTCCACACCGACATGGCGGCAGTAGGCGTCGCGCAGCACCGAGAGCACATCGCGCAGCTTCTTGTATTCCTTGCCGGCGAACCCGTTGACCTTGAACTCGCGGTCGAGGTCCCACAGCGTCAACCCGTGGCTGAGCACGTCGAGATCGGGGTGGCTGCGGAACCGGGTCTTGTCCAGCCGCAGCGGGTCGGTATCGGCCATCAGGTGACCGCGGTTGCGGTAGGCCGCGATGAGCTCGATGACCCGGGCGTTCTTGTCGGCGATCGAGTCGGGGTTGTCGATGCGCCAGCGCACCGGCTCGTAGGGGATACCGAGTTCGAAGAAGATCTCGTCGTAGAACTCGTCGGCCAGCAACAGTTGGTGCACCGTGCGCAGGAAATCGCCGGACTCCGCACCCTGGATGATGCGGTGGTCGTAGGTCGAGGTCAGCGTGATCAGCTTGCCCAGGCCCATCTCGGCGATGCGCTCTTCGCTGGCGCCCTGGAATTCGGCGGGGTACTCCATGGCACCGGCACCGATGATCGCGCCCTGGCCGGCCATCAGCCGCGGCACGGAGTGCACGGTGCCCAGCGTGCCGGGGTTGGTCAGCGAGATCGTCACGCCGCCGAAGTCCTCGGCGGTCAGCTTGCCGTCGCGGGCCCGCCGCACGATGTCCTCG
This sequence comes from Mycobacterium sp., assembly GCA_016197405.1. GTDB lineage: Bacteria > Actinomycetota > Actinomycetes > Mycobacteriales > Mycobacteriaceae > Mycobacterium. The sequence continues at coordinate 13,604 of JACPVR010000009.1, read as the reverse complement.
TAGGCCGCGATGAACTGGCCGAAGGCCATCGTCTCGCAGTTCTTGATGGCGGCGACGACCAGCGTGCGCTTGCCGTCCTTGCCCTGCAGGTCGATGGCCAGGCCCAGATTGGTGTGGGCCGGGGTGACCACGTTGGGCTTGCCGTCGATCTCGGCGAAGTGCCGGTTCATGTTCGGGAAGCTCTTGACCGCCTGCACGATGGCGAAGCCCAGCAGGTGCGTGAAGCTGATTTTGCCGCCGCGGGTGCGCTTGAGGTGGTTGTTGATGACGATGCGGTTGTCGATCATCAGTTTCGCCGGGATGGCCCGGACGCTGGTCGCGGTCGGGACGTCCAGCGAGGAGTTCATGTTCTTGACGACGGCCGCGGCGGCACCGCGCAGCACCTGCGTCTCGTCGTCGGAGGATTCGGCCGGTTTGGCCGGGGTGGCGGGCTTGGCGGGTGCAGACTCCTTGGCCGGCGACTCGGGCTTGGCGGCCTTGGCGGGCTCCGCGGCAGGCGGTGCCGGTTTTGCCGGAGCAGGCGTGGGTGCGGGCGGAGCGGCCGGCGGCGCCGGGGCGGCGGCCTTGCCGTTACCGGAGGTCGCGGGGACCGCGGTGATCGGATCCGGGTCGTAGTCGACGAGGAATTCGTGCCAGCTCGGATCGACCGATGACGGATCGTCACGGAACTTCCGGTACATCTCCTCGACCAACCACTCGTTTTGGCCGAAGGGTGAAGTTGTACTGCTCACGGCAGCTACTCGCCTCAATTCATTCTCGGTTCGGCAAGCGTTGCGCTGCGGCTGCTTGCCACATTGTCGGCGCCGGGCTCAAGCGTCGTCGTTGCGCGCGGCGGGCACCCGGCCATTCCGCCGCATAAAGGCTAACCCTTCGGCGGCACCGCGGACCACGTCACTGCCATTCGTGCGCTCAGCGGTTGCTAGGGGGTCGCCGACGGCAACACGTGCAGGGTGCCCGGCCAGCGTGCCGGCGCCGGGCCGTAGGCGGTCCGGGCGTTGTTGACGATCTTCTTGCCCATCAGCCGGTTACCACCGCCACCGATGACGGCGCCGATACCGATCGGCAGCATCTTGCCGAACGCCAGCGCGCCGCGTTTGAGGGTGTACTTCTTCACGAAGTACTTCAGCAGCCGGGAGTTGATCTGGGAGACCGCCGGTAGCGGCAGCGCCGCGGCACCCTCGCCGAGCCAGGCGCCGTTGGTGCGTCCGGGCCCGATCAGGTCGGCCACCGCGCGCTTACCGTCCTCGCCGACCAGGACGGCCAGCACCAGGGTGCGCCGGCGTTCACGATCGGTCGCGGGCACGCCGTGCACCTCGGCGACGGCCAGTGCGAACACCGTCGTGGCCTCCAGGAACACCACGGTCTCGCCGGCCACCGCCGACATCGCCGCCAGCGTCCCGATACCCGGCAGCAGTGCCGCCGATCCCACCGCGGCACCGCTGGCCATCACCGCGGCCAGATAGTGCTTCTCCAGTTTGGTGACGATCTCGGCCGGGCCGGCGCCGGGGTTCTGCTTGCGCAGCCTGTCCACATAGGCGCGGATCGCGGGCGCCTGCACGCGTGAGCCCGACTCGATGACATGCGACAGCAGTCGCGCCGCGGCGCTGGGGTCGTCGTCGATCGTGGCGGGCAGATTGGTCGAATCGGTCTTCTTGCGGCCCAAACTCATATCTTCCTCCTGGGAAGTACCTGACAATCAGGCTAGCTGTAGGGCAACGAACAGCAGCCGTTATCGAGTGCCCGGCAGTGACCGCGGTCACTGTCCGGTCGATCGGGAAGAATTCGCGCCGAAGTCGCGCTGTGCAGAGTCATGGCCTTGGATTCGGGTATGCGCGCGCCCAGTCGGACCCGGATGATCATCGTTCTCGGTGCGTTGGTGGCACTCGGTCCGCTCACGATCGACATGTATCTGCCCGCGCTGCCGCGCATCGCCGAGGAATTGTCGGTGACATCGTCGGTGGCGCAGCTGACGCTGACCGGCACCTTGGCCGGCTTGGCGCTCGGTCAGTTGGTGGTCGGTCCGCTGTCGGATTCACTGGGACGGCGCAGGCCGCTGATGGCCGGCATCGTGCTGCACATGGTGGCCTCGGCGTTGTGCCTGCTGGCCCCGAACATCGCATTGCTCGGGGTGGCCCGGGCGCTGCAGGGCATGGGTGCGGCCGCGGCCATGGTGGTCGCCGTCGCGGTGGTCGGTGACCTGTTCGAGGAGTCGGTGGCCGCTACGGTGATGTCGCGGCTGATGCTGGTGCTCGGGGTCGCGCCGGTGGTGGCGCCGTCGCTGGGCGCCGCGGTGCTGCTGTACGGATCGTGGCACTGGGTCTTCGCGGCGCTCGCGGTGCTGGCGGGCGGACTGTTGCTGCTGGCGATCCTCGCGCTTCCGGAGACCCTGCCGCCGCAGCATCGCAGGCCGCTGCGGGTGCGTTCGGTGCTGGCGACCTACGCCGTACTGCTGCGCGACACCAAATTCGTGGTCCTGGTGGTGGTCGGTGCGCTGGGGATGGCGGGGCTCTTCGCCTACATCGCCGCGGCACCTTTCGTCCTGCAGGGTCACTACGGCCTCGACCAGCAGGTCTTCGCGCTGGTTTTCGGTGCGGGCGCGGTGGCGCTGATCGCGGCGACGCAGTTCAACGTGGTCTTGCTGCGCCGGTTCGCCCCGCAGCTCATCATGCAGTGGGCGCTGTTCGGCGCCACCACCGCGGGCGTGGTGTTCGTGGTGCTGACGCTGACCCACACCGGTGGGGTGGTCGGGTTCCTGCTGCCGGTGTGGGCCATCCTCGCCGCAGTCGGGCTGGTGCTGCCCAACGCGCCCGCCGTCGCACTGTCGCGGCACCACGAAGCCTCCGGTACCGCGGCGGCGGTGCTGGGCGCCGCGCAGTTCGGCGTCGGTGCCGCGATCGCGCCGCTGGTCGGGGTGCTCGGCAACGACGAGCCTGCGCTCGCGATCGTCATGGCCAGCACTTTGGTCATCGCATTGCTCGCGCTGCTGTCGGTGCGTGAGGGCCGCCGGGAACTGGTTGCCGAACCCGCCTGACCTCCACGACGTCCGGTATCGTCGCGGCGATCACGTCGGTGCCGCTGGGGGCCCGCCAGTCTGGGCTGGCACCATGCGGGTGAACCGGACATCGACGGATCCGGCCGGAACGAGGTGGCGATGATGGGTGCGCCCACACGCGGGCGAAACGCCCAGCGCCGGTCCGCCCCCGCATGGTCGGTGTCCACCGGCTCGTCCAATCCGTGGCACGCGCTGTGGGCCATGATGGTCGGCTTCTTCATGATCCTGGTCGACTCGACGATCGTCGCGGTCGCCAATCCCAGCATCATGGAGAAGCTGGGCACCGACTACGACACCGTGCTGTGGGTCACCAGCGCCTATCTGCTGGCCTGTGCGGTCCCGCTGCTGCTGGCCGGCCGGCTCGGCGACCAGTTCGGGCCCAAGAATCTCTACATCGTCGGGTTGACGGTCTTCACCGCCGCATCGCTGTGGTGTGCGCTGGCCCCGTCCATCGGGGTGCTGGTGGCTGCCCGGGTGCTGCAAGGCATCGGCGCGGCACTGCTGACACCGCAGACACTGTCGATGATCACCCGGATCTTCCCGCCGGAGCGCCGCGGCGCCGCGACGAGTGTGTGGGGCGCCACGGCCGGGGTGGCGACGCTGGTCGGTCCGTTGGCCGGTGGCGTGCTCGTCGACCACCTGGGCTGGCAGTGGATCTTCTTGGTCAACGTGCCGATCGGCGTCATCGGCCTGGTGCTGGCGGTGTGGCTGATCCCGTCACTGCCCACCAATCGCCGACGCTTCGACGTGCTCGGTGTGCTGCTGTCCGGCGCCGCGATGTTCCTGGTGGTGTTCGGCCTGCAGGAGGGCGAGGACAACCACTGGTCGTTGTGGATCTGGGGCATGGTCGCGGCGGGCCTGGTGCTGATGGCCGCGTTCGTCTACTGGCAGGCCGTCAACACCAACGAGCCGCTCATCCCGTTGAGTATCTTCGCCGACCGGAACTTCAGCCTCGCCAACGTCGGCGTCGCGGTCATCGGGTTCGTCGTCACCGCGATGATCGTGCCGGCGATGTTCTACGCCCAGGTGGTGTGCGGTTTGACACCCACCGAGTCGGCGCTGCTGACCGCGCCCATGGCGATCGCCACCGGTGTGCTCGCGCCGGTCGTGGGCAGGATCGTCGACCGCGCGCACCCGGGTCCGGTGGTGGGTTTCGGATTCTCGATGCTTGCGGTGTCGTTGACCTGGCTGTCGATCGAGATGGCGCCGGCCACGCCGATCTGGCGGTTGGTGCTGCCGTTCGTCGGGATGGGCGTCGGCATGGCGTTCATCTGGACGCCGCTGGCCGCGACCGCCACCCGCGACCTACCGCCGGACAAGGCCGGTGCCGGATCCGGGGTCTACAACGCGGTGCGCCAGGTCGGTTCGGTTCTGGGCAGCGCCGGTATCGCGGCGTTCATGTCGTCGCGGATCGGCACCGAGGTGCCCGACGGCCGCCCGCCCCAACCTGCCGGGGCCGCCGTCGCGCAGTTGCCGGAGTTCCTGCGGGAACCGTTCGCCGCGGCGCTGTCCCAGTCGATGCTGCTGCCCGCCTTCGTCGCACTGTTCGGGGTGATCGCCGCGATGTTCCTGCTCGGGGCGGTGGCCGGGCGGACCGCAGGCAGGGCCGAGGCGCCCCGGGCCCCGCGCGGTAACACCGCGCTGCGGGCCAGGGTGCGAGACACCGCGCCCACACCGGCCGCAGACCCCGATCCGGTCCGCTATCCCGACGGTTTCGTGCACGACGATGACGACAGCTATATCGAACTGATCGTCATCCGTGAGCCCGACACCGAACCGGTCGATCCGGTCTCGGCCGACGACGGCGTGACCGAACCGCTGGGCATCCGAGTCGAACGTCCGCGGCATGCTCCTGCCGACACCTGGCACAGCGCGCCCGTCGAATCCTGGCGCAGCCTGCTCACCGAACCTGATCCGGGTGATCCCGGAACAGAGCCGATCGACTACGGCCACAACGGTTTTCATGTCGTCGCCGACGAGTGGACGCGGGGCGGTGACGGATTCGACCGGCTGTCGAGCCGCATCGAGGAGATGTCCGCCGATTTCGCCGATCTTTTCGGCGGGCACGACGATCCACCGCCGGTGGGCCCGGTGTCCTCGCGGCACCGGCTGCCGGAGTACGAGGGCACGGCGCGGTCCGGGCGCCACTACCGGGAGGATGCCGAAGAACCTGAGCTCGCGGTGATCCCCGAGGATGCTCCGGTCTACGGCAGGCACTCACAAGGCGGCTGATCCCTGCAGGGGTGCGGTGAGTCCGTCGACGTCGCGGCGGGTACGGCCGTGGATGCTCTCGATCGCGAAGCCTTCCCTGGCCCAGTACTCGAAACCACCGATCAGCTCGCGCACCCGGCAGTAGCCCAACTCGGTCAGGGTCAGTGCCGCCCGGGTCGACCCGTTGCATCCCGGTCCCCAGCAGTACACGACGATTTCGGCTGCGGTGTCGGGCAATTCGGCTGCCGCGCGGTCGGCCAGCTCGGACCCGGGCAGGTGCCGCGCCCCCGGGATGTGGCCCTGATCCCAGGCCGCCTTCGACCTGGTGTCCACGACGATCGGCGCGCGTCCCGCCGCCCGGGCTGCTGCCAGGTCGGCGGGATCGGTCTCGAATGCGAGTTTGGCGGCGAAGAAATCCTGTGCGGTCATGGTCATGTCACGATCGAACCCGGAATCGGTTCCGGCGGGAACGGCGGCGGTGCGGCAATATCGCATTCCTGCCATCCGATCAACGGCATAATCCGGTGTGTGCCGAATAATCAACGGATCGTCCTGGACCGCACCGATGAGTTGATTCTGCGCACCCTGCAGGCCGACGGCCGTATCAGCACCGCCGACCTGGCTCGCGCGGTGTCACTATCGCCCAGCTCGACCGCCGACCGAGTCCGGCGACTCGTCGACGCCGGTGTCGTCACCGGCTACACCGCCACCGTCGATGCCGCCGCACTGGGCTACGACATCACCGCATTCGTGCGAATGGCGTATCCGTCCGGGAACTACAAGCCGCTGCACGATCTGTTCGACGTCGTCCCGGAGGTGGTGGAGGCCCATCACGTCACCGGCAACGACTGCTTCATCATGAAGGTCATCGCCCGCTCGATGTCGGATCTCGAGCGCATCACCGGCAAGCTCGCCACCCTGGGAAGCATCACCACCAGCGTGGTCTACTCCAGCCCGCTGCCGGCCCGGGCCATCGCACCGTCGTGACCATCACTGTGCGGGGGCGGTCAGGGTCAGATAGGCGCCCAGTTCCACCAGGCCGTCCGGCGTACCGGGCAGATACTCGGTCAGCATCGACGACTGCACCACGATCGCGGTGTACTGGGCCCGGCTCACCGCGACGTTGAGCCGGTTTCGGTTGAGCAGGAACGAGATACCGCGTGGCACGTCGTCGGCCGACGATGCCGTCATCGACACGAAGACCACCGGGGCCTGGCGGCCCTGGAACTTGTCGACGGTGCCGACTTCGACATCGGCCAGCCCGGCGGCATCGAGTCGGCGGCGCAACATCACCACCTGCGCGTTGTACGGCGTCACCACCAGGATGTGCTGCTGGCCCAGCGGCACGGTGCCGTGTTCGTCGGTCCACGCGGTGTCGAGCAGTCCGGTGATCTGCGCGACGATGGCGTCGGCCTCCTCCGGGCTGTCGGTCGAGTTGCCGTCGTGGTCGACCGGCAGTACCCGCACGCCCGGCGGCACACCGTCGAGGTGGCGGGCGGCGCTGATCGCCTCGTGCGAGTGCAGCCGCCCGTCGTAGGACAGTCGTGAAACCCGTTCGCACACTGCGGGATGCATCCGGTAGGAGCGGTCCAGGAAGTAACCGCGTTGCGCAGGCAGGGTGTGGTGACCGTCGACGAGCCAGCCCAGCGCCGAGGTGTCCACCGGTTCGGGGTGAGTGCCCTGGCTGACCTGCGGTAGCTGCTGGGGATCGCCGAGCAGCAGCAGGTTGCGGGCAGCCGGCGCCACCGCGATGGTATTGGCCAGGCTGTACTGGCCGGCCTCCTCGACGACGAGCAGGTCGAGGCTTTGCCGCACGACCCGGCCGCTATTGGCGAAATCCCAAGCGGTCCCGCCGATCACACAACCGGGGTGCTCGTCGATGAATGCGGCGTACCTCTTCTCGTCGACATCGCACCACGGCATGTCGGCGGACTTCTTCTTGCCCACCCGGTCGGCGTCCACCCCGGCTTTGAGGACATCGCGGAACAGGTTCTCCACGACGGCATGCGATTGCGCGACGACACCGATGCGCCAGTGGTGCCGGTTGACCAGTCGCTCGATCACCTTCGCGGAGGTGAAAGTCTTTCCGGTGCCGGGCGGCCCGTGCACCGCGAGATAGGACGAGTCGAGATCCAACAGGGCGGCGGTGATGTCGTCGGCGACCGCCGAACCGTTGGGGAGCGGCCCGCCGCTGCGGGTGCGCGGCGGCCGGCGCAGCAGGATGTCGGTCACGGCATCGGCGGGCAGCTTCGGCAGACCGGCCGCCAGATCGCGGGCCGTGGTGTCGATGGACTCCTGCAGCGCCTTGGTCGGAAACGGCGGACCGGGCGTCAGCGCGAACGGGAGTTGGGAGAATTCCCCGGCGTTCTTGGGCTGGCGCTCGACGATGAGGACCTCGGTGGGTGCCTCGGGGTTGTCGCATCCGGTGACCGTGACACTGCCGAATCCGCGCCGATCCGGGTCGTCGGTGAGATGGGCCGGCGCAGGCGGTTCGTAGAGCGCGTACATCGTGGTGGACAGTTCGCCGGTCGCGATCTCGCCGGTCAGCCGCAGGTGGCGTTGTGGCACCTTGGCCTTCGGCGGGAGGTGCCAGTCGGCGACGATCTCGGCCCGCTCGGCGACGAAAACGTCACTGTTGTCTGCCCATTCGTCGACGGGGTTGTTGACCCTGTCGAAGTGTCCCCACCAGAACGGCTTGTCCTCACGCTTGTGAAAGCCCCGGGCGGCGGCGATCATCGCGACCGCGGTCTGCTCGGCCGTGCGGGCCTCGACGCCGTCGCCGGCGAACGCAAGCAGTGCGCGTTCGACATCGTCACCGATCTCGGTCAGCACCGCGGCGCCGTCGGCCACCCGCTGCGGGCCGCGCGGCGGGACCTCGCTCTCGATGGCGCGGGCCATCAGCCAGTCGCGCAGCCGGCGTGTCGACCGGCAGTCGTAGACGTTGTAGTCCTCGATCTCCTTGAGCACCGTGGCCGCTTCGTCGGTGCGCTGCTCGTCGCGCAGCGCACAGTAGCGCGCGTACTGCGTTATCGAGTCGGTCGCCGTGGTCACCTCACCGCTGCGCAGCTCGTTGCCCATGTACAGCGGTTCGAGGTATTTGATGCTGTAACTCTCGGCACCGACGCGAATGCTCTTGCGCACCAACGGATACAGGTCGACGAGGGTGCCACTGCGCAGTAAATCGTCGACCTCGTTCTCGCCGACACCGTAGCGTCCGGCCAGCCGCAGCAGGGTGCTCTTCTCGTAGGCCGCGTAATGGTAGATGTGCATGCGTGGGTAGCGCTTACGGCGTTTTCGCACCATCGCCAGGAAGTCGACAAGGGCCTTGCGTTCGTCGGCGCGGTCGTGTGCCCAGAACGGATGGAAGTCGTCGCTGACGGTGAGCACGCCCCACAGGTATTCCAGTCCCCACTCCCGGCCGTCGCGGGTCCACAGCGGGTCGCCTTCGAAGTCGAAGAACACATCGCCTTTGTCCGGTTCGGGCAGCACCATCAGCGGCTGCGCGTCGACCACCTCGTACGGGGGTTTCCCGCCCACCCGGTCGGCGACCTGCAGCCGGGCCTGCGCCGTCAGCGCCGTGACGGTGCGGGTGGGCAGTTCGGGCACCGCGCCGGTGTGGCCGGCCAGCTGGTGCGTCGTGGTGATCCCGGCGTCGATGAGCCGGGCCCGCTGGCTGACCCGCATACCCGCGACCAGTAACAGGTCGTCGTGGGCACGCACCTGCTCGGCGCAGTCCGGGCAGCGGAAACACGCCCGCACGCCCTCGTCCTGCCAGGACACCGGCGCGTCGGAGGCCAGGTGCGCGTCGAGCAGGTGCTCCAACGCGGCGCGCCGCGGCGCGTAGACCGGTAGCAGCTCGTCGACGCGGTAGCCGACGACCGCGCCGTCGCCGAGCATCAGCTCGACCTCGGGATGTACCGGTGTGCCGGCGCGCGTCAAGGCGTCGGCGTAGGCAGCGAGCTGCAGCAATGCCTCGACCTTGACCGATCGCGCCAGCTTGGTGTCGCGCAGCCGGTAGGCATCGCCGTCGAGAACCAGGAAGTCGGCGAAACCCAGGAATCGGCCGTCGAACATGGCGGCCTGGTAGATGGCCGACGCGCGCCGGTCGACGGCGGCGCGGGTGGCCCGCGCGGCGGCCGTCAGCCCCTCCAGGGTGTAGCGCGGTTTGCCGATGACGGCGACGTCGCCGTCGGTGGCGGCACGGAGTTCGTCGAGGTGGCGCTGTTCGTGCTCACCGCCCAACACCGCGGTGCGGGCCAGCAGCTCGTCCTCGGCGGGCACCTGCGCGATCCGGCCGAGGCGAGCGTCGAAGGATCGCAACAGCGCGTACTCGCAGCGCGCCGCCGCCGCGAGATCCGATGCGCTGAAGATCACCCGATCGTCGGCTACGAACACAGGTCCACCCTAGGCCGGTGCGCCGACACCTCACCGGGCCGGATTCGGGCGGCCGCGGGTGCCGCTCAGCCGACGGGGGTGTTGCCGATCAGCTCGACTCCGTTGCCGTTCCAGCGGAACTTGACCACGCTCGACAATCCGGCGACGCCGCCGGAGTATTTCAGTGCGACGGTGTCACCGGTGCTGGCCGCGGCATCGATGTCGTTGAACCCGTAGGTGTCCGGGACGCCGGTGGGGATGAACTTGCCGAGGTGGAACAGCACCGCGCGGGTGTTCGGGTTGGCGGCGTTGGTGTTGGCCTTGACGATGACGGCCGACAGCTGTGCGCACTCGTTGTAGTTTCCGGCGATCGGCTCGGCATTCCACGGCTGCGATGTGCGCGGGTCGCGCGGCAGTTCGGAGATGGCCTGGGCGATTACGGGCGCCGCCAGGTTGACCGCGCACGGATCGGGCGGTGGTGTCGTCGTGGTGGGCGGGGGCGGCGGGGGTGCCGCCGAGGTGGTGGTGACCGGGGTGGCAGTCGGCTCGGGGGTCTTGGCGACCGTCGAGTCGCCGGATCCGCAGGCCGTCAGCACGCTCAGCAGTACCGCACCGGCGACCGCTGCGGCAGGTGAGAACCGGGGCCGTGATCGCATGCGCGCCACGCTACCGGGCAGCTGTGAACGCAGTTGGCAGGCGGGGCGCCCCCCGCACACTAGACTGATATCCCGATGACCATCGTCGACCCGGCTCCGGACACCGCTCCAGAGCCAGCCCCCGTGACCTTCGCCGACCTGCAAATTCACCCCGCGGTGCTGCAGGCCGTCGCCGACGTCGGCTATGAGACCCCCTCAGCTATCCAAGCCGCCACCATTCCGGCCCTGCTGGCCGGCTCCGATGTGGTCGGTCTGGCCCAGACCGGTACCGGTAAGACCGCGGCGTTCGCGATCCCGATCCTGTCCAAGATCGACCCCACCAGCCGCACCACCCAGGCGCTGGTGCTTGCTCCGACGCGAGAGTTGGCCCTGCAGGTCGCCGAGGCTTTCAGCCGGTACGGCGCGCACCGGAACATCAATGTGCTGCCGATCTACGGCGGGTCGTCCTACGGTCCGCAGATGGCGGGGCTCAAACGTGGCGCCCAGGTCGTGGTGGGCACACCGGGCCGCGTCATCGACCACCTGGAGAAGGGCAGCCTGGACCTGTCGCGCCTGGATTACCTGGTGCTCGACGAGGCCGACGAGATGCTGCAGATGGGTTTCGCCGAGGACGTCGAGCGCATTCTCGTCGACACCCCTGAGTACAAGCAGGTCGCGCTGTTCTCGGCGACCATGCCGCAGGCCATCCGCAAGATCACCACCAAGTACCTGCACGATCCGGTCCAGGTGAAGGTCGACTCGAAGACCGCGACCGCCGACAACATCACGCAGCGCTATATCCAGGTCGCGGGCAACCGCAAGATGGATGCGCTGACGCGGCTGCTGGAGATCGAGCCCTTCGAGGCGATGATCATCTTCGTGCGCACCAAGCAGGCCACCGAAGAGGTCGCCGAGAAGCTGCGCGCCCGGGGATTCGCCGCGTCGGCGATCAACGGCGACATCGCGCAGGCGGTTCGTGAGCGCACCATCGCCTCGCTCAAGGACGGCACCACCGACATCCTGGTGGCGACCGATGTCGCCGCCCGCGGTCTCGACGTCGAGCGCATCTCGCACGTGCTCAACTACGACATCCCACACGATCCCGAGTCCTATGTGCACCGCATCGGGCGGACCGGTCGGGCGGGCCGCTCGGGCGCCGCGCTGCTGTTCGTCTCACCGCGGGAACGCCACCTGCTCAACTCGATCGAGCGGGTCACCCGACAGAAGCTCGTCGAGTCGCAGTTGCCGTCGATCGACGATGTCAACGCCCAGCGGGTGCAGAAGTTCCGGGACTCGATCACCGATTCCATCGGGGCCAAGGGTTTCGACATGTTCCGCAGGCTCATCGAGGATTACGAGCGCGACAACGACGTGCCGATGGCCGATATCGCGGCCGCGCTGGCACTGCAGGCGCGCAACGGCACCGAATTCCTGCTGTCCGAGCCGCCGCCGCAGGAGCGGCGTCAGCGCGAGGATCGTCCGCCGCGGCCCGACAAGCCGATCCGCCGCGACGGCGGTTTCGCGACGTACCGCATCGATGTCGGCAAGCGGCACAAGGTGATGCCCGGCGCCATCGTGGGCGCCATCGCCAACGAAGGTGGGCTGCACCGCAGCGATTTCGGTCATATCACCATCAAGCCGGACCATTCGCTGGTCGAGCTGCCGCCCAATCTGCCGCCGGAGACACTCAAAGCGCTTGCCCGGACCCGTATCCAGGGTGTGCTGATCAACCTGCAGCCCGATGGTGCCGCGGCAGGCTCGCGGGATGGGGATTCGTACCAGAAGACCGGCAAGCGCCCGTTCAACGGCCCGCCGAAGAAGCCGTACAAGAAGGCCGAGAGGCACCGTAAGTCGCAATGACGCAGTCGCTGGACCGAGGTGCCCGCGGCGGGCTGGAGCAGGTGGTGGCCGCGAACCGGGTCAGCTCGCTCACCGGGATCCGGGCGGTGGCAGCGCTGCTCGTGGTGGCCACCCACGCCGCGTACACCACCGGTAAGTACAACAGCGGCTATCTGGGTCTGGTGTATTCGCGGATGGAGATCGGTGTGCCGATCTTCTTCGCCCTCTCCGGTTTCCTGTTGTTCCGGCCGTGGGTGAAAGCGGCCGCGGCCGGTGATCCCGCGCCGTCGGTGCGCCGTTACGCCTGGCACCGAATCCGGCGGATCATGCCGGCGTACGTGGTGACGGTGCTGCTGGCCTATGCGATCTACCACTTCCGGTTCGCCGGGCCCAACCCCGGCCACACCTGGATCGGGTTGTTGCGCAATCTGACACTGACCCAGATCTATACCGACAGTTACCTGTATTCCTATCTGCACCAAGGGCTCACCCAGATGTGGAGCCTGGCGGTGGAGGCGGCGTTCTATGTCGCGCTGCCGGCACTGGCCTGGCTGCTGTTGGTCGTGCTGTGCCGCCGGCGGTGGCGGCCCGGTCTGCTGCTGACCGGTCTGGTGGCGTTGATGGCGGTGTCACCGGCCTGGCTGACGTTGGTGCACACCACGCAGTGGCTGCCCGACGGAGCCCGCTTGTGGTTGCCGACGTATCTGACCTGGTTCCTGGGTGGCATGGTGCTCACGGTGCTGGCCGCCATGGGTGTGCGGTGCTACGGATTCGTGGCGGTGCCGATAGCGGTGCTGTGTTATTTCATCGTGTCGACGCCGATCGGGGGCGAGCCGACCACCTCACCGGCCGAGCTCTACGAGGCACTCATCAAGACCGGTTTCTACGCGGTGATCGCCGCACTGCTCATCGCGCCGCTGGCGCTGGGCAATGACGGTTGGTACGCGCGCATCCTGGCCAGCAGGCCCATGGTGTGGCTGGGCGAGATCTCCTACGAGATATTCCTGGTCCACCTGGTGATCATGGAGATCGCGATGGTCCAGGTGCTGCACAAGCCGGTCTACACCGGTTCACCGCTGGCGCTTTTCACCGTCACCATGGTGTTGACCATCCCGGTGGCGTGGCTGCTGCACCGGTTCACCCGGGTACGGGACTGATCTCCACACCCACGGGGTAAAGTTAGGATTACCTAACTTGCTCTGGAGGTGGAACATGGCCGAACGGAAGCCGTCCCGCGGGTTCTCGGGTGCACTCGTCAAGCTGTGGCGCGGAGGCGACTACGAGCTGACGGTCACCGGACGCACCGAGATCAGCCCGCACTACCTGCGGTTGCACTTCGACTCCGGTGAACTGGGCGGATTCAACTGGTCGTCGCAACACCTTGATCACGGAGGTGTGGTGTGGCCAAGCGTAAGGACGCGGAATCGGTTGGTAGGCGACGGCAGTGGGCGGCTGACCGTGCGTTGCGGCCTGCGATGCGCTCACCAGGGCGC
>JACPVR010000029.1 GCA_016197405.1 Mycobacterium sp. | reverse complement strand
TAACCGTCGCCGAACAGGCCCCACCGAAGCACACAGGAAAAGCTGGGCAGACCAGCGGCTACATCCTGCCCACCCCACAAACCGCCGTCAGAATCACCGTCGAACCACACCACTCAAGTCAGTCCACGGATTGAGGCTAAGCATGGTCGATCAAGCGTTCGCCATCGCGGAGAACGAGGGCCTAGCTGCTCTTACCTCCCGCCAGGGGACGATGTGACGCTGGGGTGGGCGTCCGGCGGCGTTCACTCTGATATCCGCGACCTTCTCGATGGCGATCGCCGGAAGTGGTTTGCCGTACGAGATTAGGCGGGTCCACTGTCGCGTTCATCTCCGTCACGGAGGATCTCGACAATCGGGACCGATACGACGAGCTGGCCGAGGTTCGCACCGAGGTTGATGTTCACGGTTGCCGATTCCGACCGCTCAAGGTTGACCAACACACCACCGAGGTCGGAACCTTCGTCAGCGAGCTGTGGAAGGCCACCTGCCCGCCGGAACCTGCGGTGCTCGGTGCGAAGCCGTCCGGCGAGATCCGTGTAGACGGCGTGGTGTACCAGATTGTTGGCGCGGTGCGTCCCTACGAGGATCTGCGGGGCGGGGTCATCAAGGTAACCGTGCTGGCGCAGAAGATCACGTCGTAAGTATCTGATCGATGGCACACTCACCGTTGTGTTCAATGTCGAGATCTGGGGAACCGTCGGGGAATGGGTCGGCGGCGTAGGCACAGCCGCTTCCGCGGCTGCTGCGGTGGTTATCTACTCGCAGGGTCAGAAGGCAGAGAAATGGACGCAAGCGCGGCTTGTGCGCGGATACTTGTATCCGAGCCCCAGCAAGTTCGAGGTGTCGGTAATAAATGACTCCGACCGTGCAATTTCGTTAGAGCTGATTTTCTACCGCGAGAAGTCCTTTCGTAGCGCTCTACTCGCCGGAGAATCGATGTACACACACCGCGAAGTGCATATCGCGACTGAGGAAGACGGCACTCCGGTGATGTCATCTGGCCCGTTCCATGACGCGTATCTCCGGGTTAGCCATAAGGGGGAGATCCTTGGTTATCGTAATGCCGGCGGGACACACAACCTGGGCTACCAGCTTGGCGATGCTCGCCGTCTTGCAGCAGGTGACACCAGGGGGTTCTCTCTCGATCCGAAGATGATCCTGTACCACCCTTCTCGTGAATATCGGCTCTATTTCCTCGATGCCATGGGTCTGCCGTGGGAGCGCGAGTTACTGCCCGCGCCGGGCATGATCGGAAAGTTGTACAAGTCGGGCTATCACCATTCGCCGCACTCCCTTGGAACAGGGATGCGGGGACGAATGAAGCTCATCGGCAAGTTCAGGGTGAGGCGCAGGGCACTGCTCAAAGTGCTCAGTCAGTATTGGTGGCTCTGGGTTCATCGGAAAGAGAAAACGACCGCGCATCAACCCGCGTCGGTAACGCCGCCAGAACGAATCTTTGAAGTCCCGGCTACAGATCCGCGCCTGAAGCGGCGACGGTGGTGGCGGCGATAAGTCGAGCCCCATTGGCTCCAAAATCGAGATGAGCCACTGCCCAACTGAGTGGTTGGAGGATTTTTGATTTCGGGTCAACCTCCGCCACGCATGTCTTTTCGTGCAACTGCAATCAGCTCAACCGCAAGCCGATGCAGTCGGTCTGGGTCGAGTGTCAGCTTCAACGAACCTTCGACTTGCTCCCGTAGCCCGAGCGCGTGTGAGGCGGATGTTCCAGCTTTCATGACGGCGGCGATGTCGGCGTGCTTGTCATATTCGGATTCATCTTGTGCCGCTAGCGCTTGCGCGCGCGCTTCCATGCTGGCGGAGTACTCGTCGTCGTAGGCCTTGATCTGCCAGACAAGCATTTGGTAGGGGGTCGCTAGGGCGTTGCTCAATAGATTGTTCAGCACCTCGTATTTCGCCTGAACGTCCTTACCTGTATACGCCGTGACTTCCTCATCGAGTTCCATTGGATGTGTGACGGCGAAGACCAGAACGTTAGTAAGCGGATGGTATGACCGGAGTGGATCAGTGTTCGGGGTTGTCTTCTTTTGGATGCCCTTGGCCCACCGAATAACGGCAAGGAGTGCCTCTCGCTTCTCGTTTCCGACCCGCTTCTCGAACTCTAGGGCTGTCTGGTGTTTTCGATCGCCACGCTTGGTGGATGCGACTATCACCTGACCGGACAGCGCGACGACTGCACCCACGACGACGCCCGCTAAGCTTCCCCAATCCACCTACCGTCCCGCCTTTCAAAGTCGCCGCTCATTTGGATAGCAGCGTACTTATCTAGGCCGACAGGAAAAACCGCCCCCGGGGCGATGGCCGGGGTCAGTTCTTTCCGGGCGGAGAGCCGGTGGTCAGGGTAGGACGACCGGATGAAGTTGTTAGTTCACCTCTGCGGCGCGCAACGGTTGGTTAAGTTCCCCGATTGCGGCCAAAAGCTCGTTATGGTCGAAATCGCTGTCCCCGATCACCAACCGCAAGGTAGCCGATCCGTCTGAACCGTCCGGAGTTTGATGCCGGCTTCATGTTTGAGACATCGCGGTCTGGGATCCCGGAGTTGAGCGTAATAGGCGGTCTCGTATTCGGCGGGTGGGACGTATTCCAGGACGCTGTGCAGGCGGCGGTTGTTGTACCAGTCGACCCATTCGATCGTTGGGTAATCGACTTCGTCGAGGGTTCGCAGCGGCCCGGGCCGAAACGGGCTATCCTCACCGACTGCCTCGGTCTTGAACCACCCGATCGTGGTCTCGGCCAATGCGTTGTCGTAGGCGTCGCCGACGCTACCGATAGACGCGGCAATGTCCTCCAGGACAAGGGTTCCGCGAAGGCGATCGAGGTGTATTGGCTGCCCCCGTCGGAGCGGACGATCGCGCGACCGGTGAGCGCAGCGCCACAGCGTGGTCCAGCGTCGCTACGGCCAACGAAGACTTCATCCGGGAGTGAACGAGTAGCGCACAATCCGGTTGGAGTACGCGTCTTTGATGGCGCAGTGGAAGAGCTTGCCTTCATCGGTGCGGTGCTCGGTGATGTCAGCCAGCCAGACTTGATTGGGAGCTTGGGCGCTGAACTGGGTTTGCACGAGGTCTTTACGCAACGGCGGTTCGGATCGGCGGCTCAGTCCGCGCTTCTTGGCGAAGATCGACCAGATCTGTTCCTGGGAACACAGCCGTGCAACCCGGTTCTTGCCGGCGATGATTCCGCGCCCAGGCAACTCATCCGCGATGAACCGGTACCCGAATGCGAGGTCATCGGCGTGGATGTCGTGGGCTGCGTTGATCAGGTGTGGGTCGTCCAATCACGCTGTGACAGGGGTGCTTTGCGCCATCTGTAGAACGCCTGGGTGGAGAATCCCAGGACCCGGCAGGTCACCGGGACGGGCACACCGTCAGCGGCAAGGTCGAGGACCAGCGGGTACATGATTTTGAGTCAGCTGAAGCGAGAGTGCACTAGCGGAAATTGCAGCCACTCTGATCAGGACCCCGGCTCTCGGTAGCCCGAACGCTTGTAATGAACCAGCCAACCGTTCGGCGTGATTTCGATGGTTCGCCTGCGAGAGTCGTCCTCGTCTATCGCGCTATTCACAAGGTTGGCGTCCTCCAATGTCTTCACGTACGGACGCATCGCCTCTCTACTCGAGAAGCCGAATTGTTCAAACTCGCTGGGGCTGCAACTGCCTCCGATGATGATCAATTCGTCGAAGAATCGCCATGTCCTCTCTGTCAGCGTGCCTGCGTCGATTGAGTATTGGTCCGCCTGCTCGGCGAGCCAGACTTCTAGGTAACGTTTGCGCGCGTCGCTTCTTTCGCGAAGAACTCGTTGCAATTCCATTGGCCCCCGCAAGGACGCCATCTCAAGGATCTTTTTATTACGAGCGTTGTCTGAAAGATGGTTCTTGTCGAACCACTTTGTAAATTCCCCCGCATGTTTGAGCGCAATCCGTAAGTTGTTATTGAAGACGGCGTAGAGGTGTGAAAAGCCGGCTGGATCAACGGGAGGATCCGGCATTTTTACATCCATGCTGTATTGCGTGATGCGACGCTGGATGACTTCTGGAACATCTGAGTGTTTGAGTGGTTGTAGACGTATGGGGTCCGCTATGCGTCCGGTCAACCGTGGAGAGCCGACTGCGCTTCGCACGATACCGTTCGCCCCGCACAACACCCACCGCACGCCGGGGATGCTCAGCACCCCGTCACGCATTTCCTCTAGGCGCCTACGGGCCTCTTTCGACGTAGACAGCAACTCTATGTTGTCGAGAGTCCCTATAAATCCGCCTGCAGCGCGTGAAGGGAAAAGGGTGCTCAGGCTCAGGTTCACCATTTCAACTAGACCCCCCTCCGTAAATCCAACGGAGGTGCTCGACGCGACGCCATAGGTACCGCCGCCTCCAAATCCGAGGGCGCTGGCCGATGTCGCTTTGGTTACGTTTGTCGGCGAGTCAAGCCATTGGCGGAGGCCTTTTAGATTTGCAATTGGATATCCGGCTTTACTTAGACGTTTTTGGTTGTCCAGCAAGGCTCGAGATAAGGCAAGATACACCTTGGTTTCAAACCCTTTAGCGTCCGAAGTGAGCTGGAAAGTCTCACCGAGCGGGATGATCAGCGGCTTCTTGGCCTTTTCGCGAGCGACCATGTCACGATATGCCGCAACTGCTACGAGGCTTGTCTTACCGACACCATTCGAGCCTTCAATTGAAGCGTGAGTGTCATAAGACGCCCAATGGTCCTGAAGTTCTTCGACCTCTGCGTCTCGCCCGACAAGCAGGCGCGATCCTTCCTCAGTACCCGGTAGAGGTGGCGTCGAATACAAGTTCTCTCGGAAGCCGAGCCGCTCCCACACGCTCATAGAGTTAGTCCCCTCAGGCCTCCTCCATGGAGACCGCCCGACTCAACATCGTAGTAAAGGCGCGGTCAGTTCGACCGAAAGTGACACACCAAGGCTTTAGGAGGGTGCGGGACCGAACTTTGCGCCCTTGGGGCATTCGCCTGGCACGTGGATGTACTTTACCTTCTCCGTCTCACCTGGATTGAGGCCAGTGAAATTTCGGTGAGCCTCTAGGTAGAGCCAGCCGGACCCGATCAGATTCTTGCAACGATCACATGTCAATGCAGTCATGCATGAGATCGTCCCATCGACGCGGTACCTACGGGCTGCATCGGTCTCAGCGCCGCGCCAGCAAACGTACGACAACATGCGGATCTGCGGCAACGGATCGAAGATGCCGTTTCAGTGCCGTCTGTCAAGATGCACTTTTGTGGCCTCTGATGGATCGCGCCGAGGCGTTGCAGTTACATCGCGCCGAATTCGCGCGCAACCTGCTAGTGGCCTGAAGAGTGCGACTTAAGATCCGCACGGTGTCGGTTCGAGTCCGACTGGGGGCACCGCCATGGCCACATCGGGCGCGCAATGCTGCTTACCGGACCCCGTCACCTTGGTCGTGGTAGCCCTCGGCCCTGCTCCGAGCTTGTGACGCGGCTCCGAGTGAGAGATTCGGGCGTGATCAGTTCCTGTCTCACGGCCCCGACGTCCGATGTGCCCTGTGGTGACCGGAGCCCAGCGCACTCTAGACAAATGCGTCGGTGTGGCCGGCGGCCCAATCCGCGTAGGTGATGGCCGGGCGGCCGGTGATTCGTTCCACGGCGTCGGTGACGACGGCCGGTTCGGTGACCTCGAAAGCCCACTGGCTCATGAGTAGTTCGAGGTACTTCGGCGGCAGGATTTGCCCGTACAGTGCGCGGGCTTCGGCGTCCGAGATATCGATGACCTCAATCGGTTGACCAATGGATCGACTGATTACCCCAACCTGCTCGCGCATCGTCAGCGAGTGCGGTCCGGTGATAACGATCTTCTGACCGTCCAACTGCGGCTTGGTCAGTGCGCACACCGCGGTCGCGGCGATGTCTTCGTCGGCGATCGGCGCCTGCTGGGAATCCGGGAATGGAAGGCGGACCTGCCTGTCGGAGCGGATCTGGTTGCCCCAGAACCGGATCGCGTTGCGGGCGAACGCTCCGGGGCGCAGGCAGACGGTAGTGAATCCACCGTTCTGCATGGCATTCTCGACGGCGAGGTGTCGTTGCTTGTTGTACTCGACGAACACCTCGTTGCGAGTGGTGTCGATCGTGGACAGCACCACCACCTTGCTCACCCCGGCGGCGCGCATTTCGGCGGCGAGTCCGTCGAGGTTATCCGGGTGGGCGAAGCTGTAGAGGAAGACCGCATCCACGCCCTGGAGTGCAGGTCTCAACGTGTGCGGGTCATCGAGGTCGCTTGCCAGGGTCTCGGCCCACGGCCAGCGCTGGGCATCGGGGTGGCGGCAGGTGGCCCGAACCGTCACTCCTGTGTCACGCAGTTGATCGATGATGTTGCTGCCGACGCCGCCGGCGGCTCCGGTCACCAGTACTCGCATGGCGACGTCCCTTTCGAGTCGAACGAATGTGGTCGTTTTCGACTGTAGGAAGCCGTCATCATTGCTACAAGCAATGTTTTCTGATGTGCAATATTCATGTGGTGAATCTTGTGTCGGTCGATCTGAACCTGCTTGTCGTCTTGGATGCTGTGCTCGAAGAGCGCAGCGCCACGAAAGCTGCCGCGCGGCTTCATATCACCCAGCCGACGGTGTCGAACGCGTTGGCGCGTTTACGTGTACTGCTCGGCGACCAACTGGTGGTGCGATCCGGTCGCGGTCTGAGCCCCACCCCCGCCGCGACTGCCATTCAGCCTCGCCTCAAGGAGGCGTTGGGACTGCTGGACGGAATCGTGCATGACCTCGACGACTTCGATCTGGCGTCGACCACCCGCGAATGGGTCATCGCCTTCGCCGAGCTGTACGGCCCGCTGCTTCTTCCTGGACTCCACCAACGGCTTCGGCGTGAAGCTCCGCGATCCTCGCTGCGCGTCATGGCATTGGATCGGATCGCCGTCACCGATGCCCTCGCCACCGGCGAGCTCGACCTGTACCTGGGTATCCCCACGGCAGCCTCACCGGCGTGGCATTCCGAGGCGGTGTTCTCCGACGATATCGTCGGCATCGTCGCCCGTGACCACCCCATGGGGGACGCAACCATGACACTGCAGCGGTTCGTGGACCTCCCCCATGCGCATGTCAGGGTCACACCGGGGCGCGGTCGAGAGGTCGACGACGCCTTGGCCCGGCTGGGTCTGACACGCAACATCCAACTGACCGTTCCCTACTACAGCGCGCTGATAGCCGTTGTGGAAAACGGGGACTGTGTGGCCACAGTGCCGCGTCGACTGGCGCAATATCACGCCGGAAAGTCGGCGCTCGACATCTTCGAATTACCCTTGGAATTACCGAAATTCGAGATTCGGCTGCACTGGCACACCCGTGTCGACAACGACCCCGGCGTCGCCGCACTCAGAGCGATGATCCACGACACCCTCGCACCAACCAACACGCACCCACCGACGTCTCAAATCTAGAGAAACGAGACCGGGTGGATCGAGATTGCCTACGACGCGCCCACCCCCTAAGGCGTCAGAGCCACCCCCAACGCCCTTCTCGCCGCGTCACCATCACCCTCGATGCGCGCCGCAGCCAGATCGCCGCGCTTCCACACGCCCAGATACAGCGCTTCTGCGTCGGCGGTAACCGTCGCGACGGGGTCACCGTCGCCGAGCGTCCACTGATTCCCGGTGTCTGCGGCGACGATCCGGATCGTTTCGGAGATCGGCTCGGTGCGCTGCAGTTTCAGCTGGCGTGGGTAGAACATCGTCAGCACCTCGTCGACACCGTCGGCGGCGAAGGCCGCGTCGAAGGTGGGCGTGGTGCCCAAAGCTGATTCCAGGTCGACGCGGTGGATTGCGTGTTCGTGGGCCTGCCTGCGGATCCACCAGCCCGCCGTTCGCGGCTGGGGACCGAAGTTCCAACACGGTTCGTCGGCGGTGATCGCGCGCATGGCGGTCAGGAAGTCGGGGATGCCGTCGATGAAATCGGCGACGGGTGCCGGACCCGGTTCCGGAGTTGGTTGCGGTTCACGGCCGCGCAGGATCGATCGCACCCAGGTCTGCACCACCCACAGGTGACCCAGCAGGTCGGTGACCGTCCACCCCGGGCAGGTCGGTACCTGTCGATCGAGGTCCGGTCCGCCGGCCAGGGCAGTGGCCTGGATGGCGATCAGGTCGCCTTGCAGCTGATCGAGCAGCGCATCGTTTTCCACGCGGATCAGACTACGGCGCTGCCGATTCCGTCCTCCTGGCCGCCGGCTGGGAATTCAGGCCCTGCTACCAGACCCGCACCCAGTCCACCAGCATGTCCGCCGGATAGGTCCCGCCCGACGGGTCGCCGCCACCGGAACCGGCGATCGCCAGGTTCAACACCACGAACATCGTGTAGCCCGGCTGGTTGAACGGCCAGTCCGGCAGTGCGCTCGCGGCCACCTCGAAGTAGGGGCTGGCACCCTCGGTGTAGTCCTGCCAGAAGCGCACGCCGTTGGCATCCCATTGTGTACGCCAGGTGTGCCAACCGCTGTCGAGGGCGACGTTGTGGGTTTCCCATTCGCCGCCGTTGGATTTCGCGTGCACCGTGGTACCCGACGGCCAGCTGCCGTTGCCGTACCACTCGATGGTGTCGATTTCGCCCTGTCCGAGGCTGCCGAGCCAGAACGCCGGCCAGGCTCCCGGGGTCAGGCAGTTGAACTTGATGCGGGCTTCCCAGGTGTGGCCGGCGCCGCCCTCCCACACGCTGGCGAGCTTGCCGCCGTAGTAGGTGTTGCCGTCTTTCGCAGCCCGGATGACGAGGTTGGACTTGCCGTCGAGGAAGACGTTCTTGCGGTCATCGCGGTACTGCCCGATATTGCCGGGCAGCTCCCAGTAGGTGGGGTCCTTGATGGTCTCGCGGGCCTTGGCGATGGTCCATTTCGACGTATCCGGCGAGGACCCGGCGGGGCCGTCGAATTCGTCTGCGAACACATACGCCGTGCCGCCTGCGGGCGCTTCCGGCAGCAGGGACGGGGTGGCGCGAGCCGGCGCCACGGGCAGCGCAGTCGCCAGGGCGCCGAGCCCGGACAGCATCATCATTTTCCGACGGTCGATGTTGGCCATGGGTTTCACGGTAGTTCGCACCGCTCGCCGGTGTGAAACCCAGTGACGTCAGGGACCGCCGCGCCAGTGCTCGATGCGGTGATGATCAGGGGTGAAACCGTGTTGGACACCCCACAGCACCGCCTGCGTCCGGCTGCCGACACCGATCTTGCGATAAACCGTCCGGATGTAGGACTTCACGGTGTTGGGGCTCAGATAGGTCAGCTTGGCGACCTCGGCATTGCTCTTGCCCTGGGTGATGAGCGCCAGAATCTCGGCTTCACGGTCGCTGAGGCCCTCGCCGCGGCCTGGCCAGTCCAGGCCGGGCGCGCTGCGGGCCCGGGACGCCACCTCGCTGATCACGGTCTGGCCCGCGTGCACCGATTCCAGTGCGGCCACCAGTTCGCGGGCAGGCAAGGTTTTGGAGAGGTACCCGTGGGCGCCGTGACGTCGCGCACTGTCGATCAGGTCGGGGTGAAAGTTCCAGGTGTACACCACAACTCGATGCGCTCGGGGGTTGGCGACGAGCTCCCCGATCTCCTCGTGATCGGATTCGGGTTGGGCGAAGGAGTCGTAGAGGACGATGTCGACCCGGTCTTCGACGGGCATCGTCGCGTCGAGTTCGGCGATGACGATGCGGTCGCGGTACGGGTCGAGCATGTTGGCGACACCTTTGACGACGACGTCGTAGTCGTCGACGAGTGCCACCGTGATCGGGGTGGAGCTCGGCGCCGGCATGCGCCGAAGATTACCTCCCTAGGGGTGTATTGGTACCCCCCTTTGGGGTGGTCGACTCAAGAGGCGTCGGGATGACACGAACTGTCCCGACGGACAACCCTCAAACGGAAGGCGCATCATGATCATCCTCGGCCTCATCCTGCTCATCGCGGGATTCATCCTGAAGATCTCCATCCTCTGGACCATCGGCATCATCCTGCTCGTGGTCGGCGCGATCCTGGCCATCGTCGGCTCCACCGGGCGGGCCGTCGGCGGACGCCGCCACTACTTCTGAACCGCCGGCAACCCCCAGCGCACGCTTCGCGAACTGACGTTTGCGTAGATACCGCTGGGGTACCCGGTGGCAATCTAAGGAGGTCGAAATGCCCAGCTGGGGATGGACGTTGATCGTGGGTTTTGCCGCCGTCGTGGTGCTCGCGGTGCTTGTCGCGGGGGCCTTCATGTTGAGCGGACGCCGAAAATCCGAGCGGCTCAAGCGGCACTTCGGTGACGAGTACGAGCGCACGGTCTCCGAGGTCGGTGACCAGAAGGCCGCAGAAGAGGAACTGGCCAGCCGTCAGCGCAGACACGACAAGCTGGAACTGGTGGCGCTACCGCCAACGGTCGCAGCGTCTTTCAGCGATCGGTGGCTGCAGCTGCAGAAGACATTCGTCGATGATCCGGCCGGAGCGGTCGGTACCGCCGATGTCCTGGTGACCGAGGTGATGCAGGAACGCGGCTACCCGGTCGACGACTTCGAGCAGCGGGCGGCCGATATCTCGGTCGACCACCCGAACATCGTCGAGAACTACCGTGCCGCTCATGCCATCCACCTGGCACAGCAGAGCGCCGACGTCGGCACCGAGCAACAGCGCCAAGCGTTCGTCCACTACCGGGCACTGTTCGAGACGCTGCTGGAAACCAAATCAGATACGGCACAGGAGGCCAGCGCATGACCACTCACGAGCAACCCACGGACTTCGGCGATACCTACCAGCAAGACGCGACCGAGGCCGCCGCGCCGCCGGTGCACGTCGACCCGGCCACCGCTGCTGCGGAACCGGCGCTGCCGCAAGATGACCTGCGACCGGCGGGTGAAGCGGCAGATGCGGAAGTTGCGGCACCACCCGACACCGGTCCGGTAGGAGTCAGCGAATCCTCAACGGAGAGTCAACTGTTCGCCGAGCACGAGCTTGTCGAGCTTCGGGCACGCTGGGATGCCGTGCAGGCGGCATTCGTCGATGATCCCCGGGAATGTGTCCACAAGGCCGACGGCCTGGTTTCCGATCTGGTGGAACAACTCACCGCCGGCTTCGCGAACGCGCGGTCACGTCTGGAGGAGCAGTGGGCACGAGGCGAGCAGGCCTCGACCGAGGACCTGCGGATCGCACTGCAGCACTATCGCGACTTCTTCCAACGGCTTCTCGCGGTATAACGCTGCCGTCGTCCGGGCAGGCCTGTCAGACTTTGCCCATGATCCAGGGTTTCTCGCATATCGGTATCTGTGTGACCGATCTCGACCGGTCGATCCGCTTCTACACCGACGTGTTCGGCTTCGCCATGCTCTACCAGCTGGACTTCGACAACAACGAAGTCGCCGCGACCATGGAGCAGGACGGCCGATTCCGGTCGGCGATGCTCATCCGCGACGACATCCGCATCGAACTCCTGCAGTGGGTCGACGTCCAGACGACCGGTTCGGGGCAGCGTAAGCCGATGACCGAACTCGGGTTCACGCACCTGTCCTTCCGCGTCGAGGACGTCGACGGGCTGACCGAGGCCATCATCGCCGCGGGCGGCACATTCGTGGAGTCGACGCGAACAGTGCTCGGCGACGTCGAGGACCCGGCGTCGGGCCGGTTCATCTACCTGACCGACCCGGACGGCACCCGCATCGAACTCATGCAGAACGTGCCCGACCTGTCCGAGATCAGCACCGCGGACATCGCCCCGGCCACCGGTTAACCGACTGTCGAGGCCTGCCAGGCGCGGGCGGCGATCAGTTCCGGCACCAGAGTTTCGGTGAGCAGGCGGACAACGTCCTCGGAATCGCCCGGGTAGCGCAGCTCGTAGCCGGCGCCCGGCACGGTGCCCCCCACCCCGACGACAGTGCTGCCCCTGGCCGTGGTCCATTCCGCGAGCTGCGTCTCCCAGGCCGATCCGGCGAACACCAGCAACCGGTAGTCGGTGGTCTTGGTCAGGTAGACGTCCACATGGCTCCAGTCGCCGGTCTCGCACCCCACCGCGGGCACCCGCGGGCCTTCGCGCAGCATCAGCGCACCCTGCTGCGCGGAGCAGAAGCGGTGGGCCGGAGCGGCCAGATGCGTGCCGGACGGCCCGAGCAGCAAGCCGGAAACGGTTGGCAGCCAGTCATCCTCGGTGTCGAGCAGATGTGCGGTCGCCTCGGCGGCACCGGTGATCGCGGCGACGACTGCGTCGGTGCCGACGCCGAGCAGCTGACACTGCAACGCCAGCAGCAGCGCCAGGGTGTGCTGATAGCTACGACAGGCGACCCCGCCGACCTCCGGTTCGGCGTCGAGGGTCACCACGGCATCGCAGTGCTGCGTGATCGCCGAGCCGGGTGTGTTCGTCAGCGCGATGGTGCGCACCCCGTCGGGCAGGTGCCGCAACGCATCCAGCGTCTCGACGGAGCCGCCGCTGGCGGATGTCGCCACCACCAGGGTTCCGGGACCCCACGCCGGAAGTAATTGTGAGGACGCGAGTTCCGAGGTTGCCACCAGTCCCTGGGCGCGCATCCTCGCGGCGGCGACCCCGCCGGCATAGGCCGACGAACCCATACCGAGCAGCACCACCCGCTCGACGTCGGCGGGCAGCGCGGCTGCCCAGGGGTTACCTGTCGCCAAGGTCGCCGCAAGCTGCCGCAGGACGGTGGGCTTGCGGCCCAGATCGGCGGCAAAACCATCGGGCTTCACGAGGGACTCCGTTCGTCGAGCACGTCGGGCAGAGCCGCATCCGGTACGTACATCCACCGGGGCAGGTGCCGTGCGGCATAGAGGATCTCACGCAGAACCTGCTGCACGCGAAAAGCCCGCAACGAGCCGGGGTCGTAGATGCCGGCGTGACCGAGGTCGGCGAGCCGCCCGGTGTACGCCTCGAGGAACGCCGCACGGCCGGCGGCATCGACGTCGGCCAATGTCGAGGCATCGAAAGAGGTGTACTTGGCGGCCACGATCGCGGCATGCGCGAGCGATTGCGTCATCCCGGCGATATCGAGGGCCGCGGGGATCGGTTGGGCGCGCTGCGCGGCGGCCAGTACCGGGTTTCCGTCGAAATCGGTCACCACGAAGCGTCCCGCGGTGCGCAGTATCTGACCCACATGCAGATCGCCGTGCCCCTCGATGATCGGTGTGCCGGCAAGCGAGCCCAGACCGTCCAGCACCGCCGTGAGTTCATCGCGCCGCGCCCGGGCACACCGGGTGCTGGCGTGATCGCCCAGGGCGCAGACGGATTCGAGCGTCTGCTGGGCGGCATCGCGCCATCCGGATGCGTCCTCTTGCGTTGCCTCGGAGGCGGTGGCGGCCAGCGCCGCGTGCATCTCGGCGATCAGCTCACCGACCCGGCCGGCGGCGTCGACGTACGGTGCCGGCCGTCCCACACCGGCGGCGTCGGTGATCAGGTCGACTGCCCAGGTCCAGCCGTCGACGGCACCGGGCAGGTACTCGTCGACACTGGCGACCACGGTGTCGGCGCCGTCGGGTTGCTGCCAGGTGACCAGGCCCCACGGCGCGGGCATACCGGAGAAGCCGGCCTCCCGCAGCGCGCTGATGCGCCGGGGCGCCGGGTGCGGGCCGTCCTGCAGATGGGTGGCCCATTTGACCACCGCCTTTTCGCCGACGATCACCGATTCGTTGGTCTGATCGACGCCGACCGATCTTTCCCCCGCAGCCGATCGCCCGGACCACGAGCGCACCGTGAAGCGTCCCCGGCGCACCGAGCCGGCGGTCTGCGCCAGCACGTCCAACAGTGCCTCGGCCACACCGTCACCCGGTTTCGCCCGGCGCCAGTGCCGACTGTCGTCGTGCACCATCGGGACCGCCGACAGGCCCGCATCGCCCGAGATCACCGAAAGCCTTCTGCCCGGTGCGAGTTCGAGCGTATCGATGAGCTCAGTCAATCGAGGACCGGTACTGGCGGCCGACCCGTTCGATGACGTCGGCCCCGGTGCGCAATCCGTCCCTGCTGCGGATGGTGGCACCGATCTCGGCGAGCCGGGTCCGAAGGTCGGTGTCGGCCAGCAGTTTGTCGACGGCGCTGGTGAGCTCGTGATCGGCGAACCCGTAGGTGTCGAGCCGGATGCCGAATCCGAGTTCGTCGATGCGTTGGGCGTTCTCGTATTGATCCCAGAACAGCGGCAACACTATGAGCGGTTTTCCGAAGTGCAGTGTCTCGGTGACGGTGTTGTTGCCGCCGTGCGAGATCACCAGGTCGACCTGGGGGATCACCTTGGTCTGCGGCAGCATCTGCGCACCGACCATGTTGTCTGCCAAGGTGATCCGATCGGCCTGGGGGCCCTTGCTGACGATGAAGCGATGTCGGGTGGTGCCGAGCACGTCGACGAGTCGTTGCATGAGTTCCACGTCGGCCCCGCCGAGGGAACCCAACGACAGATAGATGAGCGCGCTGTCGGCCGGACGATCGGCGACCGCTGCGGGCACGCAATATTCGTCATCGGTCTCGCGCACACTGGAATCCATCCGGGTCCAGGTGGTGTCCAGGGGCCGGGCGTCGAGGTAATCGGCCTCGGCCGGATAGACGTACAGATTGGCGGCGTTTGCGCGCGGCATGAATTCCAGCTCGGGCAGCGGGGGCGCGCCTTGTGCTTGTGACCAGGAATCGAATTCGGTCCAGATGCCGCGATGAGTGCGATCGAATTCGGCACGGTAGGCGTCCCACTGCGCGGGGTCGGAGCTCGGCAGACCGGAGAACGGCGGTGGGACGCCGGGGCCCGGAACCTCCAGCGGGCTGCACGAGACGATCCGGACGAACGGCTCCCCTGATGTCACCAACGCCGGAAACAGGACCACATTGTCTTCGACGATGACGTCCGGGCGGTGCCGGGCGATGATGTCGCGCAACCGCGGCTCGCAGTACTTGGCCCCGTCGATCAGGGCCTGGTAGGTCGGCTGGATGAACGTCTCCAGCTGTTCGATGGTGGGCTTGCGGAACTCCGGCGCCGTCTCGGCGATGAAGTCGGTCCAGAACTTCCCGGCGTCGTCCTCCCCGGCGTCTTCGGCCGGCTCGGCGAGGTCCACCAACTCTTCGATGAAACCGAACGGGGTGAGCTTGCCCGCCCACGAGCTCTCCGCGGCGAAGACGATGGTGTGACCACGGTCGCGCAGAATCGCGGCCAGCCCGATGCACTGGTTGGTCGGACCGTACGCCGACTCCGGCCAGAACATGACGGTCAGCGGTGTCGGCATCGGCGATGTTCCTTCGTCCCGGGGAAATGTCAGCTACCGATGTGGACGATACGGGGCTGATCGCCCGTTTCGCAGCGCGGCGGGCGGGACTGGCAGCGGGCTCACATCGAGCGACCCGCCCGCGTTCTGTGCAGATGGCTGTTACCTGTAACGCCGCCGGTCCAGGACGTTTCCCGGCGTTCGCCGGGGGAGTACTTTCGCCACATCGCTACCGGCTTCGGCAGCGATGTGCGGCGCGGGGGCGTCGTGTGGGCGTAGTGCACCTGGGGGGTGGCGCAATGTCTTGGGGACCGAACGCGCACATCGGGCCGGCACCGGCCAGAGCGCGGCTGCGATCGCGACTGCGGGGTGGGGCAGCCGCGCTGGCAGCGATCTTGATGCTGATCACCGCTCCGGGGGTGCACGCCGCCGAGACTCGCATCGGGCTCAACGGTGCCCGCCCGAGCGAGCTGCCGGTCATCAGCGACGCGTTGAACGGTGCCGGCCTGACACAGGACGGCTGGCTGAAGTTCGCGTCGCGGGTCGGTGAGAACTGGTTGCCGGGCCTTGCGTCGGTCCCGGTGGACTACCCGGCCCAACTGGGGCCGTTGTGGGGCCCCGGAGCGTTGACCGGTGATCAATCGATCACGGTGGGTCAGCAGAATCTGCACGCCGCGATCAAAGCGGAGTTGGACAAAGGGCAGACCGTCGCGGTCACGGGCGTCAGCATGGGCACGCTGGTTATCGACAGGGAGTTGACCCATCTGTTGACGGCCGCGGATGCGCCTGCGCGAGAAGCACTTACGTTCTACATCTTCGGCGGCGAGGCGCGCGGATTCGGTGAGAAGTATGCGCGCGGAGCCACCGTTCCGCTGCTCGGTGTCACCTTCGATCCGGTGCCGGAGAGTCAATACGACGTGGTCGTCGTCTACGCGCAGTGGGACGGTTGGGCCAACCCACCGGACAGGCCATGGCACCTGCTGTCGGTCCTCAATGCGGTGATGGGCGTCATCGCGGTGTCCAACGATCATTCGCAGGCAGCCCTCGCGCACATGGCGGACGCGGTGCTGGTGTCGGAGACGACCAACGTGCGCGGCGGCACCACTTCGACCTACATGATTCCTGGCAAACAACTGCCGCTGACCAGGCCGCTGCTCGGACTCGGGGTCCCGGCCGGGGTCGTCAAGCGGCTCGACGCCCTGCTGATGCCGCTGGTTGCGGCCGGTTACTCGACCATGACACCCGGTCTCGGACCGCATATCGAGCGCGGGCAGTTGGTGTGGACCAAACCGACCGCCCCGAGCACCCAGACGATCGGGGAACTAACCACCGCGCAGGACGATCACCCGGATAACCGGACGGCGGAGATCGGCGAATCGGCGAAGCGTACCGATGATTCCGAACCCGTTGTCGCGGTGGAGCGTCGACGATCTGAGCCAGAAGAACTGCCCGGGTCGGTGGAGTCGGACACTCACGACCAGGGCGATGACGGTGACGACCCGGAACCGGCCGACGCCGGGGAGCTGGACGGTTCCCCCGACTCGCAACCTCAGACGTCGGCGCCACACCTGTCACCGACAGCGAGTGACGTCGACCCCGCCGACTCCGACGATCCGGCCGATACCGACGGGTCAGGACGGCAACAGGGGGCCGACGAGGCGGGGTCTGCCACTACCGACACGTCATCACGGGCAGGAGTTGCCGGCACCGGAGACTCGCCCGCCGAGCCCGCCGCGTGATGGTGTGCTGGTGCCCCGCGGGACCCGCCGAGTGTGCGCCGACCCCGTCGAGCGAGCCGCGATAGCTGGCGGCGGGCCCAGTTCAGGGCCTGGCCGGCCTTGCGATCCTTCGCCAGTCCCGGTGCAGCGAAGGTGAGCCGCCGGGTGCGGACGCTCGGTGAGCGGCACAGTGCCTGTCATTAGCCCGAAGTCGGGTGTCCGGCGGCCGCCGATGGGTGGCAATTCGTTAGCCAGTTCGGCCTAGTCCCAAGTGGACGCATATCAGGGCCGTTGCTATTTATTGATTGCTTTTCGACCATTTTTCCTTTGCCAACGGCGGCATAGCTATACGCACATAGCTGTACGAATCTTGTTTTGCGCTAGGCGAATCGACGCCATTGAGGGATTTCGTATTACGAATTACTGCTCATAGCAGAGAAATTCGAGCGCTTGGTAGACAAAGGCTCTACCATATTGACGTGCACGAAAGCACTGTCGGAGTGGCAGCTACCAACTAACCGGGGGAAGCGCATAGGGGAGATGCGTTTCCCACGCGGGGAGGATTTAATGAGCACTACATTCGCGTTTCGTTTGAATCGACTGTTCGACACGGTGTATCCGCCGGGACGGGGTCCGCACACTTCTGCCGAAGTTGTGGCCGCGCTCAAGGCGGAGGGCATAACCATGTCCGCGCCTTACCTTTCACAGTTAAGGTCGGGGACTCGGGTGAACCCGTCGGCAGCGACCATGTACGCGCTTGCCAGTTTCTTCCGGATCAAGCCCGAATTCTTCACCGACGACCGCTATTACGAGAAGCTCAACCATGAGCTGAGCTTGTTGGCGGCGCTGCGTGACGACGGCGTCCGGCGCGTTGCGGCACGCACCATCGGCCTGTCGGCGGAGGCGCAGCAGGACCTGGCGCAGCGGGCCGACGAACTGCGGCGTGCCGAGAACATCGTCGATTCGCAGACGGCATAGCTGCCGTCCCGCTGATCACCGTATTCGGGCGTTAGCCACTCACGATGTCTATCCGCCGGAAGCGCGATAGCGGGACTCGCCAGCACTGGCGGATCGCGGCCGGCGCCTGCGCACTGTGTTGTGGGCTGTTCGTCTGGGGCGCCGGGGGTGCGACCGCGGCTGCCGAGTCGGAAACCGGCACCGGTGGGACTTCGGGTGCTTCGAGTCCGGAGCGATCCGGCGCCGGTACCTCATCGAGCAGCAGCTCGACGTCGTCGTCTGATTCCGCAGGCTCGGACAGTGCTCCGACGGACAAGGGCTCGAAAACGGCAGAGTCCGACGCTGCCGATGCCGAGAGTTCGGAGCGCGACAGCAGTGACGCGGACAGCACCGACGACGGTTCGGTGAAGTCGAGCTGTCACCACGACACCGATACCAGCGATACCACCGATACCAGCACCACTGACACCGATTCCAAGTCGGACTCGGGGTCGGATGGCGGGTCGACCCAGACCCCCGTCGCCGAGACGGATCCTCCCGTCGCCGAACCGGATCCTCCTGTCGCTGAACCGGATCCGCCGACCGTGAACCCGGATCCGCCTGTCACCGAACCCGAACCGCCGCCCCTTCCCCCGCTGCCGGACCCGCCTGCCGAGACCGCATCGAGCGGCGGTTACGAAGCCCCCGTCTCGACGGCCACCGAGGTCGCCGTCGAGACGGTGGCGGTTGCTTCCACGGTGACTGCCGATACCACCGCGGTGACCGCGACGCCCGATACCCAACAACAGGCCATCGACGTCGCCGCGGCGGAAAACCGGTCCGCACCGGCCGTCACGCATGACGTCGTGGCCACGTCCAGCGACAGCACGCTGATCGCGGTGCCGGCTGTCACGACCTCCGCGGTCGAGGTGATGGCGGTGCCGGTGACGACGGTGGTCACCGTCGCGCCACTGCTGACCCAGCTGGAATGGCTGTTGCAACTGCAGTTGCAGCTGTTGGCGCAGTGGGTTTGGCGGGCCCCGATGCAGTTGTTGGCCCAGCTCGAATGGCTCGTCCAGCTGCCTGGGTGCGGTACCGACCGCGCCATGGCCGAGGCAGGATCCGGCCGGGGTCCAGGGGGTCAGCAGTCGCTGACGTTCGACGCGTTGATGCTGGCGGCGGTCCTGCGGCAAGTGCCGGGCGGATCGCTGGGTCTACCGCTTTCGGCGTTCCCCGCGATGACACTCGCAGACGGTCAGAATGCCCTCGCCGTCGTCGGGCGGATCGCGACGACGGGGCTTGCCGAAGCGGCGTCGCTGGTGACTCAGACGCCGACCACGTCGCAGAAGGCGATGATGTTCCCGGTCGCCAACCTGCTGACGATGCCCGCGGTCAGTGGACTGGTCCGGGCCTCGCTGTGGGCCTTACTGGGGGTGGTTCTGGCCGGTCTCGGCGGGCTCGTGGCCATCAGCGCGGTCGGGGTCCGCATCGGGTACCGCCAGGCCAAGGCGGGTCTGGCGATGCACCGGGCCGGCATCGCGCGTTTCGCCCGCGCCGGTCCAATAGGCGTGGTGCGGTCCGGGTCGTTCGTGAGCGTACGACCACGCCCGTCGCAGCCGGCTCCCGCGGGCGCCGGATACCGCTTCGACCGGGCGGGCTGAGATCAGATGGCGACCGGCGACTTCGCGGGGCTCTCGGCCCGCTGATCGCGGCGGCGCCGCAAGAACACGAACCCGACCAGGGCAAGTGTGGAGGTCGCACCCTGCGGTGCCAAGGTGAACCCGAGATCTTTCATGATGCCGAGTTCGATATCGCTGAGCGCCCGGACACCCTTGCCGGTCGGCACCTGCGGGTTCATCAGCTTGCGATTCGAGGAGGTGAACGTCGTCGAATCCAGGTGCGATATGGAGCTGCCCTGCGCCCAGGTCGACGGGGTGTACAGCGGAACAAGGGTGCCGTACTCGTCGACGGCACCCTCGCCGCCGAAGTAGATGCCGCCGTTGGATCCGGTCAGGTTGGCGCTGAGTGCGGAGTTCAACTTGAAGTCGGAACCGATGAGCTTGGTGCCGTCGGCGGACTGCAGGAAGCTGTCGTAGATCGTCCACGACCGCCGGGTCGCGCTGGCCGGAACCTGCACGTAGGACAGGAATCCGAAGGAGTGCAGGAACTCATGCATCGCGACGGTCGCGAAGTCGTACTGCAGGCCCGATACGGTGTCGCCAAAAGCCCACGGGTAGGCGAAGTTCCACGCGATGGTGCCGTCGGCGGTCGCGCCGTTGGAGTCCACTCCGGTCAGCAGCTTGTTCTGTACCACCGTCGGGAAGAAGCCGGATCCGGAGCTGATGAGCGCACTCGACGCGGAGGCCAATGTGGTTGTGCTCAAAGAATTTTGACCGGTGATCTCATAGGTGATGACGACCGGCTTCGCGACGACGAAATAGGCGACCAGGTTGGCGGCTGCCTTCTGCAGAGCGGCGCGCGCATCCTCGGTCCAGTATTGCGCCCCGGTGGTGTAGTTGAAGACGAACGTGACCGCACTCTGGTTCACCAGCAGTGACGCCACGGTGCTGGCACTGCGCATCGGGTCGAGGAGGTTGATGTGCTTACCGAGGTCCGTCGCCGAGATCACGAAGCTGTCGACGCCGGTGAACCCGTTGTTCGGGACGTAGGTGAAGGTTCCGTCGTCCGCGATTGTCAGGGTGCCCGACGCCGGGCCGGTGACGATCGTGTACTTGATCGCGTCACCTTCGAGATCTACCGCGTTGAGGCTGCCGACAATGGGGACCAGTCCCTCGCCGCTGATCTGAACGGGCGTCAGCCACGGTGCCTGGTTGAAAATCGTGCGCCGGGTGCCGGCCAGCGAGTCGTAGAGCCACTGCCTGGTCTGGTCGGATACCGGCAGGATCGAGATCAGTGTCCTGGCGGCGCCCATGAGCATGGCGATCTGGTTGGCCACGGCCTGCCGGTTGTCATCGGTCGGGTCGACGGACACCACGACCGATTGTTGCGGGGTCAGCGTCTCGACCGAGCTGCCGATCGTCTCGGAGTCCTCTTCGGTGGACGCCGGTTTCTCGGCGACGGCCGCGGTGGCGGTCTGCGTGGACTCGCCCGACTCGGTCGACTCCGTCGTCGGGGTGACTGCCGAAGCGGGGCTGACCACCGGACTGGACTCGGTCGTCGCGTCGGTGCTGCTGTCGTCATCGGAGTCGGTGGACTCCTGTTCGGCGGCACTCGACGGCGCGGTGCTGTGGTGGGTCTCGACGGTGGAGGTGTCGACATCGTCGGTGGTGCCGGCGTCGTCGGCGTCGTTGGAAGTCGCCGTGCCGGTGGCCACCGCAGGCTCGTCCGTGTCGGAGCCGGCGTCCTCGGATTTCGTCGAGGTCGAGGAACTCGTCGTCGACGTGGACGCGTCACCGGTGTCGTCCGAGGAGGACTTAGAACTGGAAGAACTGGGGGAGCTGGACGAAGCCGAGGACGACGATGCGCCGGAACTGTCGGATCCGGACGTACCCGATGATGCCGAAGCGGCGCTGCTCTCCTCCGCCGATGCGACGGCCAGCGTCGGTTCGGAAACCGAGAGCCCCCACAGCGCAGCGGCCATCCCCGCGGACGCGGCACCGGCCGCAAGCCAGCGTCGTACAGGAAGACTGTCTGCTCGACGGTGGCGGTGCCGGTTCGCCTCGCGCTTCGAGTGCAGTGCAGCCACGTATTTGTCCCCTCCGTGAATATTGAGCAAACCTTAACCGGTGACCGGCCCGAGGGCATCAATTTCGGCGCGGTAAGAAGAATTGTTTCGCCGAAAATGCGGTATATCGCTGCCCGCCATGCGGCGCGAAAGGGAATGGTCGCTGCCTGAGGCATCGGGGGACACACGATAAGTGATCTGGATCACGTCATCGGTGTCTCCGTGTGGTGGTGACCCAGACGGTCCCCGACCGGCTACGACACGTCACGGTTGGGCGTCCTGGCTATCAAGTAGCGGTACAACGTGAGATCGATATCCCGGCTGCCGGGCGCCCTCGATCATGCTGCCGCTGCTGCTCGCGGTGGCCGGGTACCCGCACGTTGCCGCCTCGGCGGGCAGGAAATCTGTTCTTTCGCAAAGAAATCCGCAATCACACCAGCGGTGCCGATCAAGCGACGGTGTCGACCGCGGAGCGGCATACGGGGACGCGTTTGCGCTGGCTGGAGGATATTCGTCGGGATTCCGGGGGTGTAAGCTGAGGGCAGTTGGAAACCCAACCAGTCCCGGACTGAGTCAGCTGTTCGCTCGCTAATTCCTGCCGAGCAGCCGCTCTCGCTGACACGTCGGTGACAACCGCAAGTTGGGATCATTGTGAATTCACCAACCATTCGGCGACCATTCAACCGGTCGCCGCAAATTCAGAAATGTTCTGCCCCAGTAGAACTCGAAACTCCGGTGACGGCGGTACGTCGATGAACAACGACACCGCCCAGCCGGTCTTCGGTCATTTGCTCGCGCTCACCGATCAACGCGGTAGCTATGCCCAAGCCAGCGGCGCCATCGGGCAGCCTTCGCACGGCTACCGCACCGAGGACATGGCCAGGGTGCTCGCTGTCGCCACCCGGGAACCCCTGGCCGACGGCAATGTGCACCGCCTGGCGGGGGTGGCCGTGCGATTCCTCAACGAGGCGCAGTCCTACGGTGGCGGTTGCCGCAACCAGATGGACAGCAACGGCAATTGGCTCGACGCACACACCGTCGACATGTGGTGGGGACAGTGCATCTGGGCGCTGGGCACCGCCGCCGCGCGCAGCGATGTCGGCCTGGTCCGCAGACTTGCCGTCATCCAGTTCGAACGCGCCGCCAAGATCCGGTCCCCGCACCCGAAGGCAATGGCTTTCGCCGCCGTGGGTGCCGCTGAACTGCTTGCCGTCGACCCCAAGCATGCGCTGGCCCGCGAACTGATCAACCACTACGTTCGCACCCTGGCCGAACCCGCCACCGACGACAGCTGGCCCTGGCCGCAGCCGCGCCTGGACGGCTCCGATGCCATCATCGCCGAGGCGCTGATCGCCGCCGGGGTCGCGGTGGACCGGCCGGACCTGTGCCGCCGCGGCCTGGATCTGCTCACCTGGTTGCTCGACGTGCAGACTCGCGACGGTCACCTTTCGCCGATCCCGGCCGGCGGCGCCGGGCCCGGCGATATGCGATCGGGATTCGACCAACAGCCGATCGACGTTGCGGTGCTCGCCGATGCCTGTGCCCGCGCGGCATCCGTCGACGCCAGCCCGGCGTGGCCGCACGGTGTGCTCAGCGCAGCCGGCTGGTTCAACGGCGACAATGACGCCGGACAACCGATGTGGAATCCCGAGACCGGTGCCGGTTTCGATCATCTGAGCGCCGACGGTGCCAGCCCGGACCAAGGTGCGGAAGCCGCGCTCGCCGTGCTGTCGACCCTGCAGCAGGCTCGTCAATTCTCCATCGTGCCAACATGATCGAACTGAAGCTCGGCGTCATCGGCGTGACACACAAGGAGAACGAGCACCGACTTCCCATTCACCCCGACCACTTCGGGCGCATCGATGTCGACCTGCGGGCCAACATCTATCTCGAACACGGATACGGCGCACGCTTCGGTGCCTCCGATGAGCAGTTGGCACCGCTGGTGGCGGGGATGCGTACCCGCGAGCAGTTGATCGAGGAATGCGATGTCATCCTGTTGGCCAAACCGGACGCCACTGACCTCGCCGAGCTGCGTGTCGGCCAGATTCTGTGGGGGTGGCCGCATTGTGTGCAGAACAGCGAACTCACCCAGCAGGCGATCGACCGCAGGCAGACGCTGATCGCGTTCGAGGCGATGAACCTGTGGCGCAACAGTGGATCGTTCAAACTGCATGTGTTCCATAAGAACAACGAGATGGCCGGCTACTGCTCGGTGTTCCACGCCATGCAGATCGCCGGGCTGACGGGGACCTACGGTCGCCGGCTGCGCGCCGCGGTGATCGGATTCGGGGCGACCGCGCGCGGCGCCGTGACGGGGCTCAACGCGCAAGGCATCCACGACATCGACATCCTGACCAATCGTGGTGTGACCGAGGTGGCCTCACCCATTCACTCGGCTCAGATCGTGCATTTCGATCACGGTGTAGATCCGGACACCGGACGCGCGGTGAGCACCGCACTCACCCCACAGGGCGCGGTGCCGTTGGCCGAGTACCTCGCCGACCACGACATCGTCGTGAACTGCGTCCTACAGGACCCGACCGCCCCCTTGACGTTCCTCTACGAGGACGACCTGGACTCGTTCCGGCCGGGAAGCCTCATCATCGACGTATCTTGTGACGAGGCAATGGGTTTCAGCTGGGCGAAGCCGACCTCGTTCGAAGAGCCGACAACTGTTCTCGGCGATTTCATCACCTATTACGCCGTCGACCACAGCCCGTCTTATCTGTGGAATGCCGCCACCTGGGAGATCAGTGAGGCGTTGTTGCCCTATCTGCGAACGGTTCTCGCCGGCCCCAAAGCGTGGGAAGCCGATCAGAGCGTGCGCCGGGCCATCGAGATCGTCGACGGGACGATCGTGAACCCGGACATCCTCGCGTTTCAGGGTCGATCGTCGTCCTACCCGTATGAGCGTATCGAAACTCGTTGCGCAAAAGCAGAGTACAGTGGCGGTATCGGATAGCTCGACCAGCGGGCAGTCATATCCGGCTGAAATTGGACATTGCGATGACCTCGCCCACCACCATCCGTACCCCTTACGACAAGCGTCTCGACCTTGTCCGGGATGCCATCACGAGCCATTCGAAACTCGACGACGACAAGGCCGGCAAGCTCGCGGTACACGTCCTGCACGTGCTGAACTCGATCCCCGAGACGGTGCGCTGAACCACCTGGCTCAGCGCCGTTCATCCATCGGCCGGGGACAGTGGCACTTTGGAGGCCCGATATGACCGTGACTGTCAGACTCACCGACGGCGGTAGTGACGAGTACATGCGCTTCGGCGATGCCTACGTCAAACACAGCGACGGCTCCCTCGACATCGTGCGGACCGGTTCCAAAGAGCCGCACAGCTATTCCGCCGCGGAGTGGACCGATGTCGAAGGCGACCAACGCAAGCACAAGAAGGCCGCGTTCTGGCGCTGACGCCAGATCAGGACTTCTTTTCGCGCCAGGCCCGTTCGAACGGCAGCCGCCAGGCGTTGGGTGCGATCAACTGGTGAATGGCGTTCGGCCCCCACGTGCCCGGCGGGTAGACCTTGACCGGCGGCGGGTCGTCGAGCAGCTGCGCCGAGCGCTCCCACAGTGACTCGATGCCTTCGGCAGTGGTGAACAACGTGTGGTCACCGCGCATGGCATCGAGGATCAGCCGCTCATAGGCTTCCAGCACATCACCCTGGGAGTCGGTCTCCTGCGTGGAGAACTGCATGGAAAGCTTGTCGAGCTTCATCCCTGGTCCGGGCCGCTTGCCGTAGAACGACAGTGACACCTTCGAACTGTCGGCCAGGTCGAAGGTCAGATGATCGGGTCCCTGCGAACCGACACCCGATCCGGCCGGGAACATGGTGCGCGGCGCCTCTTTGAAGGCGATCGAGATGATGCGCATCCCCTCCGCCATCTTCTTGCCGGTCCGCAGATAGATCGGTACACCGGCCCAGCGCCAGTTGTCGATGCCGACCTTGAGGGCGATGAACGTCTCGGTGTCGGAATCCTTTGCCACACCGGCTTCTTCGCGGTATCCGGCGTACTGCCCGCGGACCACCTGGTCGCAGTGGATCGGCAGCATCGACCGGAATACCTTGTTCTTCTCCTCGCTGATGGCGCGCGGCTCCAGCGCTGTCGGCGGTTCCATCACGACGAAGGCCATCACCTGGAAAAGGTGCGTCACCACCATGTCCTTGAAGGCGCCGGTGCTCTCGTAGAAGTTGGCGCGCTGATCCAGGCCGAGCGTCTCGGGTATGTCGATCTGGATGTGATCGATGAAGTTGCGGTTCCAGATCGGCTCGAACAGACCGTTGGCGAAGCGGAAGGCCAGGATGTTCTGGGCAGCCTCCTTGCCCAGGAAGTGGTCGATGCGGAAGATCTGCCGTTCCCGGAAGGTCTCGTGCACGAAATCGTTGAGTTCGATGGCGCTGGCCAGATCGGTGCCGAACGGCTTCTCCATCACCACCCGCGAGCGGTCCACCAGGTCGGCCTCTTTGAGCATGGTGATGACGGCCTTGGCAGCCTTCGGCGGCACCGACAGGTAATGCAGCCGGCGGGCATCAGGACCCAGTTCGGCCTCGGCGGATGCCACCGCGGCCGCCAGCGCCTCCGGGCCGGCGCCCTGTGGGACGTAGGTGATGCGTTTGGCGAAGGCGTCCCACTGCGCGTCGGTCAGCTTGTGCGTGCCGAACGCGTTGACGGCTTCCTTGGTGAGGGCCCGGAACTCGTCGGGGCTGAGATCCTCCAGTGAGGTGCCGACCACCCGGATTTTGGGGGCCAGTGCGGACTGCACGAGATATGCCATCCCGGGCAGCAGCTTGCGCTTGGCCAGGTCGCCGGTGGCACCGAACAACACGATGACGTGCGGTGCCAGGGCCTCCTCGTCGAGGCGGCGGGGACGCGCCCCGGGAGCGGGGTAGGCGATGGTCTGCGGGTTATCTGTGGCCACGTCCGCCGATGATTCCACCCGGGGCGTGCGGGTGCACGGTAACCGATCGCCGGTTCTCCACGGCGGCCTTCGGTATGCGGCGCATGATGGGGTGAGCGCAGTTACCGAGCAGGAGGCCAGAGGTTGAGCATCGACCGGGATTTCCCCCAGACGGCGGCTGCGCGCGGGCGCGTCGAACCGGCACCACGGCGGGTGCGCGGCTACCTCGGACACGAGCTGGTTTTCGACACCGTCGCGGCGCTATACGTCTGGGAGGTGCCGTATTACCCGCAGTACTACATTCCGCTGACCGATGTCCGCACCGAGTTCCTGCGCGACGAGGACCACCCGCAACGCGTCCAGCTGGGGCCGTCTCGGCTGCACACGCTGACCGGCGCCGGCCAGACACACGAGTCCGCGGCCCGCGTCTTCGACGGCGACGGCCCGGTGGCCGGGACGGTGCGCTTCGAGTGGAGCACGCTGCGATGGTTCGAAGAGGACGAGCCGATCTACGGGCATCCACGCAATCCGTACTCCCGGGTCGACGCGCTGCGTTCGCACCGCCAGGTCCGGGTGGAACTCGACGGAATCCTGCTCGCCGACACCCGGTCGCCTGTCCTGCTGTTCGAAACCGGGCTTCCTACAAGGTATTACATCGACCCCACCGACATCGCCTTCGAACATCTGGAAGCAAGCCCGACGCAGACCCTGTGCCCCTACAAGGGAGTCACATCGGGCTATTGGTCGGTGCGGGCCGGTGACACGGTGCACCCGGACCTGGCGTGGACGTATCACTATCCGCTGCCCGCCGTCGCGCCGATCGCCGGCCTGGTGGCCTTCTACAACGAGAAACTCGACATCACGGTCGACGGCGTCGCGCTGGCGCGCCCGAAGACCCAGTTCAGCTGACCGATCAGCCCTGCCCGACGGTGTTGTTGCCGCCGGAGTTGGTGATCGCCGGCGCGCCCGAATGGAACGTCACCCGGTTGTCGAAACCCGAGACGCCGATCTCATCGGACGAGTCGACGGTGACCACGTTCTCGAAACCAGACACCGTGACGCTGACGCAGTGCCCGGTGATGACGACGGTGTTGGAAACCCCGCTGATGCTGACCGGGTTGTCGGCGCAGGCGATCGTCCGGTTCGCGCCGATACCCGAGATGCTCACCGGCTGCCCCGCCGGCACCACCTCTGGCCCGGCCGGCGACGCGGCGGTCGGGCCGG
Source organism: Mycobacterium sp. (assembly GCA_016197405.1). Classification (GTDB taxonomy): domain Bacteria; phylum Actinomycetota; class Actinomycetes; order Mycobacteriales; family Mycobacteriaceae; genus Mycobacterium. The sequence goes on along the minus strand of JACPVR010000029.1, from coordinate 113,194 downwards.
CCTGAGTGGGTGCGGTGGTCGGCAATTGTTTGGTGGAACCCGGGCGTTTGGTGGGACTGGCGACGGGACCACCGCCGCCGGAGAACCCGGGATTGTTCGGGGTGCCGGGTGTGGAGCTGGTGAACGTCAGGTAGATGGCGTAACCGCCGCCGGCCAAAAGTAGCCCGATGACGACGAATGCGAGCACCACGAAACCGCCGCGGCCACCGGAATTCGACATCGGTTGCGACATCGGTTGCGGCATCGGATAAGTGGGGGGATACGGCGGGGGATATCCCTGGCCTTGAGACCACGGGGGCGACGGTGGCGGCGGCAGCGGTGGCGGGAACGAGCCCGTTCCGCCGTGATAAGGCTCGGTGCCCAGCTCGGAGGCGTGTGCCTGCTCGCTCAGTGGGCGCTCCAGGTCCCGGATCCGGGCTTCCGGGTCGTCCTGCGGGTTCATGGGCAGATGCTCCCACACCAGCCACGCGACAAGCTATCGGTCTGCGCGGATCGGCCGGTATTGGTCAGGCCGCCGCGTCCCCGGCGGCGGAGTCTGCCGGCTTGTCTGCGGGCGTGGACTTTTCGGAGGCCGAATCGGACTCCGAGGCGTCGCGCTCATCGGCGTCGCTGTCTTTGGCCTTGGATCGCTCCGTTGGCTCCGCTGGCTCAGACGGCTCGGCCGGGGTTTGCGCATCGTCGGCGTCATCGGATTCCGATGTGTGCTCGTCGTCGTCGGCGGGGTCGGCTGTGTCGTCGGCATCGCTGCTGCCTGCCCCTGCCGGCGCGGTGCCGTCATCGGTCTCGGTTTCGGCCTGCGCCGTCGGCTCGGCGACGTCATCGGCAGCTTCGGCGTCGTGGTCGTCGTCGGTCGAGCTGGGCTGCGGCGTCGTCTCGTCCGGGACGGCCGCTTCGGGGGCAGCCTTTTCGGCGTCGTCGGTGTGCTTCGTCGTCGATGGCAGACCGAACAGAATCGACATGGCCTGGTGGAATGCCGCGGGCAGTTTCGCCTTGGCCTCGTCAATCTTTTCTTGCGGCGTGTGCCATTCGAATTGCCGCACCACCGACGGGTCCCCGGTGCGGTCGTAGCCCGCATCGACGATGGGCCGCAACAGCGCGTCTAGCGCGTCGGCGATGCGTTGGACACCGAAAAGCGTCGTCACCGCGCGCACCGGGAACAACAGCGGCAGCTCGGTCGGCAGCCGGACATAGGTCGTGTTGCCGACGGTGGTCCGCACAGCGTCCGGGTCGTCAGGATTGGCGAACACATATCCCGGGAAGATGTGTGTGAAGACAAGTCCCGACACGGCATTGGCGATGGCGAGCGGGTTGAAATAAGTGGGGAAATCCGACATGAAGTCGTATTCGTAGGTCAGGTCGGTGGTGGGGAAGTCGCCATCGGACGCGCCGCGCCCGAACGTGAAGTGCAGGATCGGAATCGTGAACGACCCGAAACGGGTCATGAACCCACCATCGGGACGCAGCGGATTACCGATCAACAGAAAGCTGAGATCCGGACTGGTGTCGGTCTTCGGGAGATCGACCCGGACCGAGTCGACGACGATGGCGCCCAGCGACATCCCGACGACGCGGGTCCGCTCGCCGGGCTCGATCGTGGACAGCGTCTTGCGCAGAGCAGCGGAGCCCGCGGCGATCGTCCGGTCATAGGCGACCGGCACATAGGGGAAGCGTCCCAGTGGCATATCGACCCCGAAAACCAGGGCCGAATACACCACCGGGAGGTAGGTGTCGCCGGGAGGCACCGTCCCCAGATTCAGAAAGATCGGCGGCAGAATCCCGAAGCCGTCACCGAGCGGGCCGACGCCCACCGTGACGCCGGCCGGTTGGACGTCGACGTGCTCGACGGGGGCGGGGACCGATGTGACGACCAGGGCCGCGGTCAGGCTCAGCGCGGCGGCGGCGTTCGTGACATGCAGCCAGCGGCGTGAGCGACGACGCTTCGTCAAGCCCACACCCCTCCTCCGGCGCGATGAGAACCCATCGCTGCAAACCCTGGGGGGATGTTAACCGACGATCGCAGTCAGGACCGTGCTACGTCCGCCCGGGCTGGGGCACCAGGTGTTGGCTGTCAGAGCACCTTGGAGAGGAAATCCTGCAGGCGGGGATGCTTCGGATTGTCGAACACCTCCGCGGGCGCGTCGTCCTCGACGATGTTGCCGTCGGCCATGAAGATGACCCGGGAGGCGACCTCGCGGGCGAAGCCCATCTCGTGCGTCACCACCACCATGGTCATGCCGGCCTCGGCCAGTTCCCGAAGCACCTCGAGGACATCGCCGACCATCTCGGGGTCCAGCGCGCTGGTCGCCTCGTCGAACAACATGATCGACGGGTTCATCGCCAGCGCGCGGGCGATCGCCACCCGCTGTTTCTGCCCACCCGACAGCGTCGCCGGTTTGACATGCGCCTTCTCGGCCAGCCCGACCTGTTCCAGCAGCGCCAACGCCTTCTTCTCCGCGGCGGCCTTGTCCATCTTCTTGGTGAGCAGTGGCGCGAGCATGACGTTGTCGATGACCGTCATGTGCGGGAACAGGTTGAAATGCTGGAACACCATCCCGATGTGCTGGCGCACCTTGTCGAGGTCCACTTTCGGGTCGGTGAGGTCGAATTCGTCGACCGTCACCTTCCCGGCGGTGATGTCCTCCAACTTGTTCAGACACCGCAGAAACGTCGACTTGCCCGAACCCGACGGGCCGATGACGCAGACGACCTCACCCTTGCTGATGGTGGTGTTGATGCCGTCGAGCACCACCAGGTCGCCGAACGACTTCTTGAGCCCCTCGATCCGGATCTTGACGGTGCCCTCGGGCTCGGCGGCAGCGCTTTCGGAAACGAGATCGGTCATTTGTTGATCCTCTTCTCGAGTCGATCGGAGAGTTTGGTGAGCGCCATGATGACGACGAAATAGATGATGCCGATGATCAGCCACATCTTGAAGGACTGATAGTTGCCGGCAATGATGATCCGGCCCGTCTGGGTGAGCTCGGCGATGCCGATCACCGACAGGATCGAGGTGTCCTTCAGGGTGATGACGAACTGGTTGATATAGGACGGGATCATGGTCCGGATCGCCTGCGGCAGAATGACTTTTCGCATCGCCGGCAGGTAGCTGATGCCGAGGCTGCGGGCGGCTTCCATCTGGCCCTTGTCGACTGAGAGGATGCCGCCGCGGACGATCTCGGTCATGTAGGCGCCGGCGTTGAGTGACAGGGTGATGATGCCTGCCGTCAAGGCCGACATCTGGAACCCCGCCGCCGACGGTATACCGAAGTAGATGAAGAATGCCTGCACCAGAAGTGGTGTACCGCGGAAGATGTCGACATAAGTGGTGCCGATGGCGCGCAGCCAGATGGACCGCGACACCCGGAGCAACCCGAAGATGATGCCGAGCACCAGCGCTATCGCGATGGAGACGACCGTCAATATGACGGTCATCTTCAGCCCCTCCAACAGGATTCGGTAGGTGCTCTTGATCAGGCCGGGGTAGGAGGTGTCGGCGGTGCTGGCCTCTTCGCCGAGATAGCTGCTGACGATCTTGTCGTATTCGCCCGAGGCTTTGAGATTGGCCAGACCGGCGTTGAACTTCTGCAGCAGGTCGGCATTGCGGCCCTTGTTGACGGCGAAGCCGTACCCGGTCGGGTCCTCTTTCGGCGTGACGGTTTTGAAGCCGTTGCCCTGGGCGATGCCGTACAGCAGGACGGGATAGTCCTCGAACACCGCCTGCGAGTTGCCCGTCTTGACCTCGTCGAACATCGTCGACGAATCCGCGAACGACACCACCTCGAAGCCGTACTTGTCTTTGATGGAGTTGGCGAAATCGGAACCCTGCGTACCGTTCTTGACGGCTACCCGCTTGCCTTTGAGGTCTTCGTAGGACTTGATGTCATCGTTGGATTTCAGCACCGCCATCTGGATGCCGGATTCGAAATAGGGTTCGGAGAAGTCGAACACCTGCTTGCGTTCGTCGGTGATGGACATACCGGCGATGACACCGTCGACCTGGTTGGCCTGAACGGCCTGCAGGGCGGCATCGAAACCCAGCGGCTTGATGTCGACGTTGAACTTCTGGTCCTTGGCGATGGCCCGGATCAGATCCATGTCGATACCGACGAATTTGCCCTGGTCGTCCTGGAATTCGAACGGCGCGAACGTGGTATCGGTGGCGATGGTGTAGGTCTCACCATCGGCTGACGCGGTCGCGGGTGTCAGCAGCGCCGAGCCCAATAGGCCGGCAAGCACAGTGATCAGGAGCGCGATGGCCGCGTACGGATATCGCCGGCGACTCCCGGATCTGGTGTGCCGGGACCGAATCGCGCGCATGACTGCCTCCCGCGGTGTCTGCTGTGTTGGGCGTGCTGCGGAACTGCCACGCTAGTGCCAGAGGAAGACCGGCGCCGGACTTCTGCGAGATGCGTGTTGTCGTCGTCGTTTCGACGCCTCAGGCGGCAGCCTTGTCTGCATTTCCGGTGCCGGCGTCGCCGGTGGTGGCGCGAGACGGCGAATCCTTGTCCGCGACGGCGCCGGTCACCGAAACGCCGGGCTTGTCCTTTTCGGTGTCATTCGGGGTGTCTTTCGCGGTGTCCTCATCGGCGTCCTTGACGGTGTCTTTCTCGGTGCCCTTTTCGGTGTCCGCGTCGTCGGCTTTGTTGTCCGTCTCGACATGTGCGGTGTCCGCCGTGTCCTCGGCGACGGTGTCGTCGGTGGGCGCGTCGCGGGCGGGTTCGGTATCCGGTTCGGCGGGAGTGACCGGCTGCGGGTCTGCCTCGGGGGAGGAGGTCGGCTCGACGCTGTCGGCAGTGTCGTGGACCGTACGTTCTGCGTCGACATTGCCGGTCGTCCGGAATGTGGTGACGGCCGCGGCGGACTCCGGTTGGGTCGTGAGTTGTGTTGTGGTGGTGTCGGTTGTCTGCTTGTCCCATGCCGGGTTGAGCGCGTGCTGGATGCCGACACCGACGGCCTTGAGCAGGTCGAAGGGAAGTGCGAGCAGCCGGCTCGGGCTGGGTAGCAGGCCGGCGGCCACGGGCACGCCGGGGCTGATGCCGCGCTCGTATCCGAGCTCGACGAGCACCGTCAGCGCCGGTTCCACCAAGTCCAGCAGCTGTTTGGGCATGCCGAGGCGCTCCAGCGGCATGAGCAATGGAAGCCGGCCCGGTGACTTCAGCGTGACGTAGGTGACGTTGCCGACCGTGGTGTCCGGAAAAGCCCTGGGGCCGTTGATATCAGCGGGGTAGTAGTTGATGTGCAGGGTGAATCCGATGAGCGCGTTCAGTACCGCCACGGCGTTGAGCGGATACGCCGGGAAGTCCGAGATGGTGTCGTATTGCCAGCTGACATCGGTGGTGTGATACGGAGTATCGGTCGGGTTGCCGCCGTCGAACGGTACGCCGAAGAACGGGAGGAAAAAGCCCCGGAAGCGTTGTCCGAGACCGCCGTTGGGGCGGTTCATCCCGGCGATCAAGAGGAACTCGATCTGGTCGGTACCGGGCGCGCCCGACTCCTGCAGCTCACGCATCTTGCGCACCACCACGTTGGCTCCCGACGAATAGCCGACGACGACGACGGGTCCACCGGTGGCGATCGCATCGTCCAGGCCGATGCCGAGGTTGGTCACGCCCTGCTCCTGGGACTGATCGAAGCTGGTGTGCCCGTCCCAACCCGTCGACAGCGGAATCTGCGACGGCCAGCTGATGCGGTCGAAGCCGTAGCCGAAATACGGTGAGTCGGCGTTCGTGGGGTCGATGTAGCCGTGGCCGAGCTCGCCGACCGGCAGGCCTGTCGTATTGGGTACGCCGGCGCCCGGGAAGGGGTCGCCGCCGAGGATCTGCTCCATTCCGTTGCCGTGCGGGTTGCTGTTACCGCCGATCACGACCAACGTGCCCGCAAGTAGCCGGACGCCGATTCCCAGCGGCGAGAAAACCGATGACACGACGACAACAGCGAAGGCCAGCCCCGCCACGAGTGCCGACGAAACCCAACGCAAATTCAGCGATCCCCGCACTCGCCGTTCCTCCACCGTTTCGCCGGGGATCGGCGTGATCCCACATGTCAGCGCCCATCGGTTGTATCACCTGGGCCATCGCCGCAAGGAGCGATTGAGCCGTCTCGGTGGCGATTCGGTGGGCCGGCTGCCGGCGTGCGAACGCGGAACTTGCAAACTCGGCGGCGCCGCAGCGGCGGTGTGGAAACCGTTGCGGCGGGGTGTCGCCGGGTTCTGTGAACAAAGTATGAAATCGGTCTTTCCAGCGAACGGTGGCCGTCCCGTCGGCCGGCTCGGCGGCGTCGGCGGCGGTGACCCGACGTGGGTCGCGCCGCCCGGCTGCCCTCGCGCGCGTGTAACACGCCCGCAATCAAGTGTGATTTAGCCCTCACCCCATGCGATCACGGCTGAGAAACTCTTATTGAGAAGACTCCAAGAAGGCCATTTCGGCCGTTAGCGAAAATAGTCAAAATCCCATTTCAAACTGCGTGTTCTTGGTTGCTGTTTTCCAATGACACGATTGCATAACAAACGGACTTAAGTGTCTGCTGAACGGTTCTTCTGCAATTCCGGCGGGCGGTCACATCGAGAGTTTTTCGCTGTCGGTTCGGTCGATACACTCGATCAGGTTCGGTGTCACTGTGGCGCCGAATATTGCGGCCGGACCGTGTGGTGAGGTCCGCCCACGAAGGAGGTGCCGACAGACATGGCAAACAAAGTGGCGAATGTGAACGATGTGACTGAAGCGATCGGTGGGGTTGCCGTCGCCGAGCGTCCCGATCCGCGCAACGTGCTGCCCGGACTGAGTGGTCTGCAAGACCTGCACAACGTGCCCACCGAGGCTCTGCGGTCGCACCTGCGCCAGCTGCCCGAGGCCAGCCCGGTCATCGCCGAGGCACCGCTCATCGAGACCGACACCGCGCCCGGTTTCTCCGCGCTGCACCAGCTCACGGTCGGACGCGGACCCATCGCCGATATCAGCGTCGACCCCTCCGACGGTTTGGTCTACGTCGCCAACCACGTCGACGACAGCGTCGCGGTGCTCGACCCGGTCACACTGGGCCCGGCCCAGATCATCAGCGGTGTGACCGAGGCTTTCGCGATCCAGGCCCGCAACGGCCGGGCCTACGTCTCCACCGTCACCGGCGCGCATGACGCGGTGACCGTCATCGACACCCTGGCGACCAGCGAGCCGGTGTCCCATCCGGTGTCGATGGCTGTCCGTGCCCTGACCGTCAGTGCCGACGGCCGCTACGTGTACGCCGCCCGTACCGGGCGCGACGGTGCCGACGTCGCGGTCATCGATACCGCCGACGGTCAGGTCGTCACCATCGATCTCAAGACCCGCGTCGAGGCCAGCGCCGAGGCGATCACCATGAGCCGTGACGGCTCGCGACTGTACGTCGTCACCGCCGACCACATCGGTGGCGAGTTCATCGCCATCGACACCCGGTCGCGTCGGGTCCTGGGCGGACTGGCATTCCCGTCGCCGCTGCGCGATGTCGTCGCAGGCCCGGCCGGCACGGTGTTCGTCGCCAGTGGCGACTCCGCCGACGGCGGCATCGTCGACATCGTCGACACCCGCAGCCTGCGCGTCGTCGACAGCATCCATGTCGGCGGGGCGGTCACCCAGTTGATGGTCAACGCCGAAGGCAGCCGCCTCTACGTCGTCAACGGCGACCGGATCAGCGTGATCTGCCCGGCGACCCACGAGATCGTCGACACCATCACCGTGGTGGCGGATCCGTCCTGTATCGCCGAAAGCGCCGACGGCAAGCGACTGTTCATCGCCGACTACACCGGCGGGGTCACCCTGCTGACGGTGGCGTCGTCCACCGAGTCACTGCTGGCCAAGATGATGGCAGCCGACATCATCGACGTGCCGATGCTGGAACTGGAGCGCGCGACCGTCTGAGGTCGCCGCCTGTTTCAGGAGCAGTTCAGCGAGACCGTGATCGACTGACGCAACACCACGGGCACCGGTCCGTTGAACGGTGCGTTGTCGTCGAGGTCGAGCCACTGGCTGATGGACTGCGGGTTTCGCACTGCGGTGACCGAGCACTCCGAGAGTGGCTTACTGCCGACCCGGTCGATCGTGACGCTGTAACCCTGGTTCTGCAGATCGTCGATGGTCTCCTGGGCGTTCTTGTCGGCCCACGCCGCTCCTGCCGGTGCGGCGAGAACTCCCAGTGCCGCCGCGGCCACTGCCGCGGTCCTAGCCGTGTTCCACATATTCCGCCTCCGCGCTTGAGCCCGTCCCATCATGATCCCACCTGGTACATCGCATTCGCGAGGTATTTCGTTCCCGCTCGCATCGGTGACACGGTCGCGCGTCACGCCGGGTTCAGCCGCCGCGCGGTGCGTACATGATTACTCCGACACCGAGCAGGCAGACCAACGCGCCCACGATGTCGTAGCGGTCCGGCCGGAAACCGTCCAGCGCCATCGCCCAGGCCAGCGAGCCAGCGACGAAAATACCGCCGTAAGCCGCCAGGATCCGGCCGAAATTGGCGTCTGGCTGCAAGGTGGCGACGAAGCCGTATACGCCGAGGGCGGCGACACCGAGCCCCACCCAGGCCAGCCCCCGGTGCTCGCGGACGCCCTGCCACACCAGCCACGCTCCACCGATCTCGAAGACCGCCGCGACGACGAACAACAAAACAGACTTCGCAACCGTCACCGGCGCTAGCGTAGGCCAACCGAGCTGGTTGTTCCCGACCCGAGGAAGGGCTGTTTCCAACGATGCGCAGCACCATGCAGGACTTTCCGTTGACCATTGCCGCGATCCTGCGTTACGCGGTCGCCGTTCACCCGGATCGCACGGCCACCACCGCGACCGGCGACGGCGGCTACCGGCACACCACCTATGCCGAGATCGGCGAGCAGGCCGCGCGCCTGGCCAACGGGCTGCGTCGGCTCGGCGTCAGCGGTGACGAGCGGGTCGCCACCTTCATGTGGAACAACGCCGAGCATCTGACCGCGTATGTGGCGGTGCCGTCGATGGGCGCGGTGCTGCACACCTTGAACATCCGGTTGTTCCCCGAACAGATCGAGTTCGTCGCGTACGAAGCCGAGGACCGCGTCGTCATCGCCGACCTGTCGCTGACCCCGGTGCTCGCTCCGGTGCTCAAGTCGATGGAAACCGTGCACACCGTGATCGCCGTCGGTGACGGCGACCTGGCTCCGCTACAAGCCTCGGGTAAACGGGTGGTGCGCTACCACGAGCTGCTCGCCGCCGAGTCCGACGTGTTCGACTGGCCGGATATCGACGAAAACTCCGCGGCCGCAATGTGTTACACCAGCGGAACGACCGGCCACCCGAAGGGCGTGGTGTACAGCCACCGCTCGAGTTACCTGCACTCGACCGGTGTGTGCAGCGGCAATGCGCTGGGCCTGGGGTTCTCCGACCGGGCGCTGGCGATCGTGCCGATGTTCCACGCCAACGCCTGGGGCCTGCCGTACGCCGCGCTGATGGCCGGAGCTGATCTGCTGCTGCCCGACCGCTTCATGGACGCCGCGTCGATGGTGGACCTGATCGAGACGCAGCGCCCGACGGTCGCCGGCGCCGTGCCGACGATCTGGAACGACGTGATGAACCACCTCGACAGCCATCCCGGCCATGACATTTCGTCGTTGCGCCTGGTGGCCTGCGGAGGCTCGGCCGTGCCGGTGTCGCTCATGCAGACCTTCGAAGAGCGCTACGGCGTGCAGATCCGCCAACTGTGGGGGATGACGGAGACCTCGCCGATGGCGACGCTGGCCTGGCCGCCGCCGGGTGCCGACGAGACCCGGCACTGGGAGTTGCGCGGCACGCAGGGCCGGGCGTTGTGCGGAGTCCAGACCCGCATCGTCGACGACGCGGGCCAGGCCCTGCCCAACGACGGCGAGGCCGTCGGCGAGCTGGAGGTACGCGGAGCCTGGATCACGGGTTCGTATTACCGCAACACCGATGAATCGAAGTTCCAGTCCGGCTGGCTGCGGACCGGGGACGTCGGCCGCATCGACGCGCAGGGCTACGTCACCCTCACTGACCGGGCCAAGGACGTCATCAAGTCCGGTGGTGAATGGATCTCGTCGGTGGACCTGGAGAACAAGCTGATAGCCCATCCGGCGGTCCTGGAGGCCGCGGTCGTCGGCGTGCCCGACGAGCGTTGGCAGGAACGTCCGCTGGCCGCGGTGACCCTCAAGGACGGCGCCCAGGTCAGCGCGCAGGAGCTGCGGGATTACCTGGCCGACAAGGTGGTCCGGTGGTGGCTGCCCGAGCGGTGGACGTTCGTCGACGAGGTGCCGCGCACCAGCGTCGGCAAGTACGACAAGAAGACCATCCGCGCCCGCCATGCCGAAGGCGAGTACGAGGTGATAACCCTCACCTGACGCCCCGGGGTGGGGCAGGGGGTCAGCGCTCTGCGCGTTGGTAGGCCGTGACGACGGCGGCCCCGCCGAGCCCGATGTTGTGCTGCAGCGCCGCGGTCACGTCGGAGACCTGACGCTTGTCGGCGGTGCCGCGCAGCTGCCAGGTGAGCTCACTGCACTGCGCCAGACCGGTGGCACCCAGCGGATGTCCCTTGGAGATCAACCCGCCGGACGGGTTGACCACCCAGCGTCCGCCGTAGGTGGTATCGCCCGAGTCGATCAGCCGCGGGGCCTCGCCCGGGCCGCACAACCCCAGCGCCTCGTAGAGCAGCAGCTCGTTGGCCGAGAAGCAGTCATGCAGCTCGATGACCTGGAAATCCTCCGGCCCCAGACCGGACTGCGCGTAAACCTGCTGCGCCGCTTGGACATTCATGTCGTGGCCGATGATGTTGGCGGCGCTGCCGTCGAAGGTGGAGGCGAAATCGGTCGTCATGGCCTGACCGACGATCTCGACCGCCTGCCCGGCCAGGTCATGCTGCGCGACGAAATCCTCACCGGCAAGCACGACGGCCGCCGAACCGTCCGAGGTCGGCGAACACTGCAGTTTGGTCAGCGGATCGGAGATCATCTTGGCGCCCAGGATGTCGTCGAGGGTGTACTCGTCCTGGAACTGTGCATACGGGTTGTTCACCGAATGTTTGTGGTTCTTGTAGCCGATCTTCGCGAAATGCTCTGCGGTGGTTCCGTATTTCTTCATGTGTTCGCGGCCGGCAGCCCCGAACATCCACGGCGCGACCGGGAAGGCCATCTCGTCGATCTCGTTGAGGGCCACGATATGACGCATCATCGGTGACTCGCGGTCGTCGGCGCCGCCGCCCAGCGAGCCCGGCTGCATCTTCTCGAAACCCAGTGCCAGCACGCAGTCGGCCAGGCCGCCGCGGATGGCCTGCGCACCCAGGAACAGCGCCGTCGAACCCGTCGAACAGTTGTTGTTGACGTTGACGATCGGGATGCCGGTCATGCCGAGCTCGTAGAGGGCGCGCTGCCCGGACGTCGAATCACCCGAGCAGTAACCGACGTAGCCCTGCTCGATCGCGGTGTAGTCGATACCGGCATCGCCGAGCGCCTTGGTGCCGGATTCCTTGGCCATCTGCGGGTAGTCCCAGCCCTCACGGCGGCCGGGCTTCTCGAATTTCGTCATACCGACGCCGATGACGTAGACCTTGTTGGCGGCATTGTTCCGGGCCATTGTTCAATCCCCTTTGATCGCTGGATGGCTTCGCTGCACAAGAATGTAGGGGATTGCTAGTCTCGGCTTCCGATGACCCTGCGCCTGCAATGCTGGCTTTTCGTGGTGGGTTCCGCGTTCTTCGCGGTCGGCACCGCTCCCGGCTTCGCATTGGCCGCCAATGCGACGGTGACGAACACGCTGTGCTTCATCGGGTCGTGGTTCTTCACCAGCGCGGCCTTCATCCAGCTCCGGCTGGTGCCGCGTGAGGACGACGCCCGGTCCGATCGCATCGCCGCGCAGACCCAGTTCGTCGGGACGCTGCTGTTCAACATCAGCACCGGTAGCGCGCTGTGGGCCCATCGGATACCGACCGAGCGGCGGTTCGTGTGGAGCCCGGACGCTTTCGGGTCGATCCTGTTCCTGGTCAGCAGTGTGGTGGCGATCGCCGCGATCGTGGTCCGGATCGGGTTCTTCTCGCCGAACTCACGCGACTGGCAGGCCGCGTGGATCAACATGGTCGGATCGCTGGCCTTCGGGGTGTCCGCGGTGGGAGCCTTCGTGCGTCGAACCGGCCTGACCGCCGACGAATGGCTGGCCAATATGGGGACCTTCGTCGGGGCGCTGTGCTTCCTGTCCGCCGCGCTGGTGGCGTTGCCGCGCGACAGCGTTGTGTACAAACCGCCGGACCCGGTGCAAGATCACTAGAACGTGTTCTAGTTTCCTCGGGAGTGGCAGATGGCGTTGAAGGTCGTGCAGTGGGCAACCGGTGGCGTCGGGGTCGCGGCGATCAAGGGCGTCCTGGAACACCCCGATCTGGAGCTCGTCGGCTGTTGGGTGCACTCGGAGGCCAAACACGGCCGGGACGTGGGCGACCTGATCGGCACCGACCCGCTCGGGGTGACCGCGACCAACAGCGCCGAGGAGATCCTGGCGCTGGACGCCGACGCCGTCATCTATGCGCCGCTGATGCCCAACCCCGATGAAGTGGCAGCGCTGCTGCGCTCGGGCAAGAACGTGGTGACACCGGTGGGCTGGCTCTACCCGAGCGAGAAACAGGCCGCGCCGATGCGGGAGGCCGGCCTGGCGGGCAACGCCACCCTGCACGGCACCGGCATCGCCCCCGGCGGCATCAGCGAGAAGTTCCCGCTGCTGCTTTCGGCGATGTCCACTGGCGTGACATTCGTTCGCGCCGAGGAGTTTTCCGATCTGCGGACCTATGATGCGCCGGATGTGGTGCGCCACGTCATGGGCTTCGGGGACACCCCGGACAAAGCGCTGACGGGGCCCATGCAGAAACTGCTCGACGGTGGATTCATCCAGGCCGTGAAGATGGTCGTCGACACCGTGGGCTTCAATGCCGATCCGAAGATCCGCGCCACCCAGGAGATCGCGGTGGCGACCGCGACGATCGACTCGCCGATCGGACCCATCGAACCCGGTCAGGTCGCCGCCCGGAAGTTTCACTGGGAGGCCCTGGTGGACGGCGAACCAGTGGTCCGGGTGACGGTGAACTGGCTGATGGGTGAGGAAAACCTCGACCCTGCATGGACTTTCGGAGCTGCTGGCCAACGCTACGAGATGGAAGTTCAGGGCAATCCGGACTTCACCGTCTCGGTCAAGGGTTTCCAGGGCGAGCCCGGCGACGAGCTGGAGTCCGGTGTGGTCGCGACGGCCGCGCACTGCGTGAACTCGATACCTGCGGTGTGCGCCGCTGCTCCCGGCGTCGCGACCTATCTGGATCTGCCGTTGATCTCCGGGAAAGCGGCACCGCGATTGGCGGGACCGTCGGCCTAGGATCGGCTCATGACCAATCCACGGGAGATGATCCGCGTATCGGTGCCCACGCCGGCCGGTCCGTGTCCGGCTGAACTGGCGGTGCCCGAAGGCTCGGGTCCATGGCCGGGTGTCGTGGTCGTGCACGATGCGCTGGGGCTCAGTGACGATATCCGCAGTAACACAAGACGTTTCGCCGACAACGGATTCCTGGCGCTGGCCCCCGACCTGTACGCCCGCGGTGGGGTGCGCTGTGTGGTGTCGACGCTGCTGGCGGCGCAACGACGCGAAGGTCGAGCGATCGACGATCTGCTGGCCTCCCGCGACGCCCTGCGCGCGAGGGAGGACTGCACCGGCAGCGTCGGTATCGCCGGTTTCTGCATGGGCGGCGGTTTCGCACTGGTGATGGGGTCCAAGGGTTTTGACGCCTCGGCGCCGTTCTATCCGTCGAGTTTCGGCGCGTACGGCCCGAAAGTACAGGATTCCTGTCCGGTCGTCGCGAGCCTGGGCCGCCGGGATGTGCTCAACATCGGCAGCGGTGAGAAACTGCGCAAGGCGCTCGACGAGCAAGGCATCCCCAACGATGTCAAGACCTATCCCGGCGCCGGGCATTCGTTCGCCAACGAACTGCCAGGGCAGCCCTTCCTGCGGATTGTGGGATTCGGATATGACGCCGCGGTGACCGAAGACGCCTACCGCCGGGTCTTCGAATTCTTCGGCACGCATCTGGGCGCCGGGTCCCGCTGACGCCCGCCGGCCGGCGCTGGCGACCTACTGGCACACTCGGACACCGTGACGACTACGAGCGGACTGGTGCTCGCCGGCGGCGGGCTGGCGGGAATCGCCTGGGAGACGGGCGTGCTGCAGGGCATCGCCGATGAGGCACCCGCTGTGGCCGATGCCTTGCTGAGCTCCGATGTGCTGGTGGGAACATCGGCAGGCTCGACGGTGGCCGCGCAGATCAGCAGCGGAACCCCGCTGCCCGAACTGTTCGCCCGCCAGCTCGGCGCGGAATCCCGTGAGCTCGACCCCGGCGTGGCGGTCGACGATATCGCTGCACTGTTCCTGGCGGCGGTGTCCGAACCCGGCACCACCAAAACGCAGAAGCTGCAACGCATCGGTGCGGTGGCGCTGGCCACCGCGACGGTGCCCGAACAGGTTCGCCGCGCGGTCATCGCCGGCCGGTTGCCGTCACACGGCTGGCCGGAGCGGATTTTGCGCCTCACCGTCGTCGATACCGCCACCGGCGAGTTGGTGCTGTTCGACCGCGACTCCGGTGTCGACCTGATCGACGCGGTGGCCGCCAGTTGTGCGGTCCCCGGCGTGTGGCCCCCGGTCACGATCGGGGACCGTCGTTATATGGACGGCGGTGTCAACAGCACGGTGAACATGGTGGCCGCCGCCGACTGCGACAGTGCGGTGGTTCTGGTGCCGTCGGGCCAGGACGCCCCGTCGCCGTTCGACACCGGAGCCGCAGCGGAGATCGCCGCTTTCGGTGGCAGGACGTTCGCGGTGTTCGCCGACGCCGACGCGCTGGCGGCGTTCGGCCCCAACCCGCTCGATCCGCGCTGCCGGGTGCCCTCGGCCGTCGCCGGTCGCGCGCAGGGCAGGCAGGTGGCGTCGGCGGTCGCCGAGTTCCTCGGCCGCTAAGCCTTGCGGTCCGCGGTGCGCCAGTTGCTCAGCGCGGCATCGGCGAGCTGCTGGCCGATCTCGATGACCTCGTCGGCGCGATGGAAGTCCAGGCTGCGGCACACGCTGCGAGGCACCTCGATCAGCAGATCGGGCGGGTAGGCCGCCAGGGTGTGCCGGGCCAACGCGGACTGCGCGATATCGATGGTCCGGTTCATCACCTCGAAGCCGCCCAGCCTGGGCGTCGGCGCGATATCGTCGGGGTCCTCGTCGCCGGGTGCGCTGAATCTGTTGAGTACCGAACGCGCAGAAGGGGTTTCCAGCAGCGAGCGAGCGGCCTTGGTGTCGAGCAGTGACGATGTGCTGCGCCACATCCGGTTGAGCCATTCCGCCGTGGCGCGCGGTTCGGTTTCGGTGTTGCGGGTTTCCGGATCGGAACCGGACAGGCTTATCGCGATCGTCACGTCGGCGTTGACGGCGGCGATCGGCGCCATCGGTAGCGGGTCGAGAATGCCGCCGTCGGCCAGCAGCCGACCGTCGAGCACGTGCGGGGAGATGACACCGGGTATCGCGATCGACGCGCGGATGGCGTCGGAAACCGGACCGCGCTGCAACCACACCGACTTGCCCGCGATGAGGTCGGTGCAGACCGCGGTGAACGGGATCGGCAGTTCCTCGATCGTCACCTCGCCAAGGATCTCCCGGACGGCATCGAGAATCTTGCCGGCCCGCAGCACCCCGGCCGCGCTGATCGACGGATCGAGTAGCCGCAATACCGCACGCTGGGTCAGCGACCTGGCCCATTCGGAATAGGGATCGAGCTTGCCCGCGGCCTCCAGCCCGCCGACCAGCGCGCCCATCGACGACCCGGCGATGCCCACGATCTCGTGGCCCCGTTCGCGCAGCTCGTGGATCACCCCGATATGCGCATAGCCGCGGGCGCCACCACTACCCAGACAGAGCGCCACCCGCATTCCTCTATCTTCGCGCAGCCGGGGGTGCGGTCAACATCGGCGGACGAATTTCACACTATGATGAAACTCGTGCCGACGAAGCCGGTGACGCCGGGACCCCGCCATGAGCGCGGTGTACTCGCAGCCCGGATATTGTCCGCCGCGCGCGACGAATTCGCCCAAAATGGCTGGGCCGGAACGACAATCCGGGCCGTCGCGCGAACCGCAGACGTCGACCCCGCCTTGGTCTACCACTATTTCGGCTCCAAGGCGCAGTTGCTCGACGCCGCCACCGATCCACCGCCGAAGTGGATCGCCGGTGTCGCGGACACCTGGACCACCCCGCCGGCGCAACTGGCCGAGGCATTGCTGCGATACATGATGGACAGCTGGGACGATGACGACGTGTCCCCGACACTGCGGGCGGTTCTGCTGACCGCGGCGCACGAGCAGCGCACCCGGGACAAGCTGCGGCTGATCGTCGAGCGCAGTTTGATGGGGGTGTCCCAGCTGGGTTCCGACGACACCGAGCGGGCGCTACGCAGCGGTCTCATCGCGTCGCAGATACTCGGGTTCGCGTTGATGCGCTACGTCTGGCAGATCGAACCCGTCGCCTCGATGTCGGCTCAGGACGCCGTCACGGCGATAGCTCCCAATCTGCAGCGCTATATCGACGGTGACCTGAGCGTCCTGGCCACCTGAGCCACCCGGTTTCCCGCGGGTCCGGCCGCCGTGGAATAACGTGACATGTCACGTAGTTGTGCTGAGCAGCTCTCACCGGCACCGACGAATCAGGAGAAGACATCATGGGACAACTCGCAGGCAAGACGGCACTGGTCACCGGTGGCACCTCGGGGATCGGACTGGCGACGGCGCAGCGCCTCGCCGCCGAGGGCGCACACGTCGTCGTCACCGGACGCAGCCAGGACGGCGTCGATGCCGCCGTCGCTGCCATCGAGGGTGCGGCGACCGGCGTGGCCGGTGACATCACCGTGACCGCCGATCTGGACCGCCTCGCCGAGGTCATCGGGGGACTGGGCAACGGGCTCGACGTCATATTCGCCAATGCCGGCGGTGGCGAGTTCGCCACCCTGGCCGACGAGACACCCGAACACCTGGCCGACACCTTCAACCGCAACGTCGGCGGAACGGTCTTCACGGTCCAGAAGATGCTGCCGCTGCTCAATGAGGGGGCGTCGATAGTGCTCGCCGGCTCGACGGCGGCGTCCAACGGCACCCCGGCCTTCGGGGCGTATGCCGCATCCAAGGCCGCCATCCGGTCGTTCGGGCGGACCTGGGCCGCCGAACTGGTCGATCGCGGTATCCGGGTGAACACCGTGGTCCCGGGCCCGGTGGAGACGCGCGGGCTCAAGGAGCTGGCACCCGCGGGCCAGCAGCAGGCGCTGCTGGACCAACAGGCGGCCACGGTACCGCTGGGCCGGATCGGTCGCGCCGAAGAGATCGCCAACGCGGTGCTGTTCCTGGCGTCCGATCAGAGCAGCTTCATGACCGGCGCCGAACTGTTCGTCGACGGTGGCGCCGAGCAGGTCTAATCGGGCCGGGGCAGGGTGCCCTCGCGCAGGATGCTCTCGTAGACCACGGACAGGATGCCGGCCAGTTCGGCTTCCTGTCCGGGGGTCGTATCGGAGAACACCAGCCTGCGGATCCACGCCGCGTGCAAAGGAGCCGCGGTGCGCAGCGTGTCCCAGCCCAGGTCGGTCAGCACGGCATCGGTGGCGCGCCCGTCGGAGGCCGACTGCTCCTTGACCACCAGGCCGCGGCGCGTCATGCGTTGCAGATGATGGGACAACCTGCTGCGCTCCCAACCGATGGTGGTGGCCAGGCTGGTCAGCTGGGCCCGATGATCGGGGGCCGCCGACAGGGCGTTCATCACGGTGTAGTCGCCCAGCGAGAGACCGCATTCCGCCTGCAGCTGGCTGTTCATCTCGTATTCCAGGCGATGGTAGACGCGCATGAAGCTCAGCCAGGCACGCCCCTGGGAGGCGTTGAGCCACTGGCCCTTTCGCGAAGGCTTGGCCGACTTTCCGCCTTCGGATGCGGTCGGCGATTTGCCTGACATGTCACGCATCCTAACGGCTGCGGCCGGTGCGGCGACCTATTCGCACTCGCCGTTGGCCGCGCCCGTCACCGCCATGATGACCCCGGCCTGCTGCGGCGCGGTCAGCTGTTCCCACGGGGTGTTGAAATTCCCCGGATCCACGACACCGGGGGCTTGCACGGTCTTGAGGTAATTCTCGACGAGCACCGCCGGCTCGCCCTGCTGACCGTTCATCCAGATCTTGGCCGCATGACAGGCCTGACCGTACTGCGACTCGGTGGCATCCGATGGTGCATCGACTCTGGTGGTGACCCCGCCCGGGGATACGCCGATCGCCTCCGACGGGGCCGGTCCGGCGGGCAACGGGGGTAACTCGGTCGTCGACGTCGCCGACGTCGACGTGGCGGAATCGGGTGTCGACTCCTCGGCCGACGAACAACCGGCGCTGACGAGCATCGCGAAACACGCAGTCGCCGCGATTCCCAGCAGGGCGGTGGAGGGGTTCGGACGCATGCCCTCCAATCTATGCAACGCTGCCCGGACCCCCGCCGGCCGCTACACCCGCGCGCACCGAAAGCCGCCCCACCATGGACAACAGGTAACCGAGCCCGATGAAGGCCACCGCCAGTAGCGCGACGTTGCCGGCCACCGCCGCGCCGCCGATCGAGCCGGTGTCCAGGAAGTAGTACGGCGCGCGGCGACCCATGTCGTTGAGGACCACGACCGCCAGGCCCAGATACAGCGACGGATAGATCAACCAGGCCAGCGGCTGCCACCACCGGACCGCGCTCTGGCTGCCGCCGACGAAGATCCAGTCGGCCAGCGCCAGAATCGGCACCACGATGTGCAGCAGCACATTGGCCGGGGTGTAGCCCATGCTGGCATCCACCAGCAGGAGATTCCAGATCACGCCCGCCACAACGACATAGAGCACCACGGCACCGCGCAGCCCGGCCCGCTCGTCGGCGCGCGGCGAGGCCAACGTCCAGGCGTAGTACGCCGCGGCCAGGATGTTGGCCTGGTAGGTGAAGGTCACCAATCGCCAGCCCACCCCGCTGCGGGTCTGCGTCTCGACCAGGGCCAGCGCGGCCACAACCGCGACGATGACGGCAACCCGCAGCATTCGCACCCCGTCCAAGGTACCTGCGCACGCGGGCGACCTGTGCTTTGTCAGAATCACCGTGAGGTTAAAGCCCGGCCCTGGAACGGTGCGGCAAATCTGTGGAACACTGGCTGTCATGACGGAGCACATGGGTTATCGGGAGTGTTGTCCGGCTCTCTGATTCGAGCCGTTGACCCCCCTACTCATTCGTCGTTCCAGGAGTGCTGTTCCATGACCGTCACCGCTTTGCCCTCGTTCGCCGTCCCGTCCGTTTCCGGCCCGACCCGGCTGCGGTTGCCCGATCTGCTGCACGCCACCGACCAGGCCGCCGCCGACTACCTCGACGGCCTCTACGACCACCTGCTGCCCGCGGGCGGGCTGCCGTCCGACGATCGCTGGTTCACCAGACTGCACGGCGACGACGAGCTCGACGTCTGGCTCATCAGCTGGGCGCCAGGACACCCCACCGAACTGCACGACCACGGCGGATCGCTGGGTGCGTTGACGGTGCTGTCCGGAGCCCTCAACGAATTCCGTTGGGACGGCGATGGATTGCGCCGTCGCCGGTTGGACGCCGGAGATCAGGCTGCGTTCCCGCTCGGCTGGGTGCACGACGTGGTCTGGGCCAAATCGCCCGCACCGGCACCTACCCTGAGTGTGCACGCGTATTCGCCGCCGCTGACCGCGATGTCGTACTACGACGTGACGGCGCGCGGGACTCTGCGCCGGGCGCGCACCGAGCTGACCGAACACCCCGAAGGCCAATGATGAGTCGTATCGACGCCGTACTGAATTCCGCGCGGTCGCGGCTGAACCGGCTGAGCGCCACGGACGTGCCCGACGCGCTGCGGCGCGGAGCGGTGCTGGTCGACATCAGGCCCGCCGCGCAGCGTGCCGCCGAGGGTGAGGTTCCCGACGCGCTGGTCATCGAGCGCAATGTCCTGGAATGGCGCTGTGATCCGACCAGCGACGCCCGGATTCCGCAGGCCGTCGACGACGACGTCGAATGGGTGGTGCTGTGCTCGGAGGGCTACACGTCGAGCCTGGCCGCCGCCGCCCTGCAGGATCTCGGCCTGCACCGGGCCACCGACGTCATCGGCGGCTACCACGCACTGGTCGCGCACGGCCAGCTCGTCTAACCCTTTCCGCTCAAACGCACATTTGGGCGAAAACTTGCGAGTGCGGGCCGCCAAAACGTCGATCTCGGCGTTCTCCGCGCACGGCATCGTCACTCACCGGAATGCATCATGGGGCGGAGCTTTTCGGTCTTCGCCGGCGTCCACCCCGGCGGCTGGAGTATCGCCGCCCAGGCGTTGACGACATCACGGACATACCGATGCCCGTGCCCGTCGGGAACATCGACCGCGACCGCCATATCGGCGGAAACCTGCAGGAACGTCACCACCGGGATCCAGTCCATCCGCGGCGAGACGTCGTAACCCCGCGGCTCCCGCAGCCAATCCGGTTCGTCGAAAAGCAGATCCGGCGTCCACCAGGCGATCGGGTCCGATGCGTGCTGCAGGTAGACCACCCGCGGGTGACCCCACTCGTCGGCGGGCCGGCCCAGATTCTCCGGCCGCGCGACGAACCGGGCGTTGTAACCCTTGTCGAACACCGGCAGCCACATGGGCGAGCCCTCGTCCCGGTTGCGGGTCAGATCCGTCCAGATGGTGTTGTTGAAAGTCGGACCGGAGAACAACGCGCCGTCGGTGCGGGCCACCAGATTGTTCAGGCTCAGGAACGGCGCCTCACCGCCGAACGATCCCAAACTCTCACCGAAGACCACCAGCTTGGGGCGCTTGGCCTCCGGCAGCGTTCGCACGAGCGCGTCGACGGCCTCGAACAGCGCCTGTCCCGCCTGCCGGGCGTTCTCCTTGTCGACGATGAACGACAACCAGCTCGGGAGGAACGAATACTGCATCGACACGATCGCGGTGTCGCCGTTGAACATGTACTCCAGCGCCGACGCCTCGGCCTCGTTGATCCAGCCGGTGCCGGTGGTGGTTGCCACCGCGATCACCTTGCGCTGCAGGCCACCGGTGCGCAGCAACTCCCGGGCCGCCATCTCGGCGGTGGCGCGGATATCGTCTGCCGAACCCATACCGGCGTAGGCGCGGATCGGCTCGGTTGCCCTGGCGCCGTTGAACTTCGTGAGATCCTCGACGCTGGGTCCACCGGCGACGAAGATCCGCCCCTGATGACCCAGCGAGCCCCACGTCACCAACGACTCTGGCCCGCCCGAACGCAGCGGTGTCGTCGGCGCCGGGTTGTTCGGATCCTGCTCGTCGTTGACCGCGGCGAAGGTCTCGTTCATCCAGTCCATCGCCACCCGGGCGACCACACCGTTGAGCAGTGCGATGGTGAGCGCGAGAACCAGCCCCACCGCGATCACCCCGGACACTCGCGGCGGTGCGATGCGCTCCAGCTGATGGACCAGGAAAAGCACGAGTTTGCGCACCAGCTGGCCGATTTCGACGAAGAAGAACAGCACGATCAGGCCGATGACGGCTGCCTGCGGGTAGTTGTACCAGCTCAGCCGTGGCACGCCGAACAGGTCGCGGACGTCGTCCTGCCAGCTGTGGAAGTAGAACTGCATACCGACGAGTCCGATGATGCCGACGACCACCAGCATGATCCAGGCCCAGCCCGGTGCCAGCGGACTGGTCTCGCGGCTCATCATGTACCGCACCAGCCAGACTGCGAGCACACCGATCAGATAGCCGACGGCACCCGCGGCGCCACTGACCAACCCCTGGAACAACGGACCGCGCGGCAGAAGCGACGGCGTCAGCGACAAGAAGATGAACAGCAACCCGACCGCGGTGCCGAAATACGTGTAATGCCGTGCCCACCAAGGACCGGGCTCGGGCGGCGGGGTCGGCAGCACCGGGTCGATGGTGATCGACGGCTCGTCCTCGGTCTTGAACGGACCGGGGGCCACCGGTGTACGCGCGTCAGTCACGCATGCACTTTAGCGGTGTGTGAAGTTCGCAGCCCGCTTCTCGGTGAACGCCGCCATGCCTTCGGTCTGGTCCTCGGTGGCGAACGCCGAATGGAACAGCCTGCGCTCGTAGAGCAACCCCTCGGCCAGTGTCGATTCGAAGGCGCGGTCGACGGCCTCCTTGGCCATCCGCGCAGCCGACAGCGACATCTTCGAGATGGTGGTGGCGACGGCTTTGGCCTCGGTGAGCAAGTCCGCGGCCGGGACCACGCGTGACACCAGCCCGGCCCGCTCGGCCTCTTCGGCGTCCATGTTGCGGCCGGTCAGGATCAGGTCCATCGCCTTGGCCTTGCCCACCGCGCGGGTCAGTCGCTGGCTGCCGCCCATACCGGGCAGCACGCCGAGCTTGATCTCGGGCTGGCCGAATTTCGCGGTATCGGCGGCGATCAGCAGATCGCACATCATCGCCAGCTCGCAGCCGCCGCCCAGCGCGTAGCCGGCGACCGCGGCGATGGTGGGGGTGCGCACGGCGGCGAATTCGCTCCACTTGGCGAAGTAGTCGGCGGCGAAGACGTCGGCGAAGGTCAGCGATGCCATCTCCTTGATGTCGGCACCGGCGGCGAACGCCTTCTCGCTACCGGTCAGCACTATCGCGCCGATCCCTGGATCGTCGTCGAATTGCTTTGCGGCCGCAGTCACTTCGTTCATCACCTGACCGTTGAGGGCGTTGAGCGCCTTCGGGCGGTTCAGTGTTATCAGGCCGACGCGGTCCTCGCGCTCGACGAGGATGGTCTCCCAGGCGGTATCGGTCATGGGCTCTCCTTAGAACGTGAGATCGGGATCGGCAGGGGCGAAATAGTTCTCGATGTCAGCGGCGGTGACGTCGTCCAGTGCGGCCGGCGACCATTGGGGATTCTTGTCCTTGTCGATCAGCAGCGCGCGGATACCCTCGACGAAATCGTGGGAACGCAGCGCCGCGCACGACACCCGGTACTCCTGAACCAGCGCGTCTTCGAGCGACTCGAGCCCGGCGGCCCGGCGAACCGCCTCCAGCGTCACCGACACCGCGATCGGAGACCGGGAGGCGATGATGTCGGCGGCATCCTGCGCCGCCGCCGAACTGTGCTCGCGCAACGCGGCGACGATATCGAGCGCGGTCGCACCCGAATAGCAGTGGTCGATCCAATCACGTTGGGCGGTAAGGGTACTCGGCGGCGCCTCGGTGGTGTATCTACTCAACGCGGCGTCGACGTCGCCGTCGATGATCGCCTGCGTGAACGCCGCGAGTTCGTCGTGTGGGACGTAGTGGTCGGCGAAGCCCAGCGCGATGGCGTCGGCACCGGAGATCGGTGCACCGGTGAGCGCGACGTGCAGTCCCAACGCCCCCGGCGCACGGGCCAGCAGGTAGGTGCCGCCGACGTCGGGCATGAAGCCGATGCCGACCTCGGGCATCGCCATCTTCGTCTTGTCGGTGGCAACTCGGACGTTGCCGTGCGAGGAGACGCCCACACCGCCGCCCATCACGATGCCGTCCATCAGCGCCACGTAAGGCTTCGGGTAGCGGCCGATCAGGGAATTGACCCGGTACTCGTCGAACCAGAACTTGCGAGCGGCGGAGCCGTCGGCGCGGGCGCTGTGATAGAGCGCCACCACGTCGCCGCCGGCGCACAATCCCCGCTCTCCGGCGCCGTCGATGACCACGGTTCGCACACCGTCGTCGTCGGCCCAGGCGTTGAGCACGACTGCCAGCACATCGACCATGTGCTGGTTGAGCGAGTTGATCGCCTTCGGTCGATTCAGGGTGAGGATGCCTACCCCGTTGTCGACGCGGGTCAGGATGTCGTCGGATTCATCCGTCACTGAGAGGGCCCGTCCTGTCTGCGGTCGATCGGCGAAAGGTTGGATATGCAAGTAATTATGTCCGGCCGGTTCGTCGCGGTCTGCGGCGGGTGTCGGCAGGGGTACCGTCTGGACACGGCCAGGAGAATAATTTCCCTGCTGACGGGAACTTCGACCCAGTACTGGTTCGTTGGACCGATGTTCGTGTAAGACTTTCAGGGACTTCACAGGAAAGGATCCGACGGTGCGGGAAACCAGCAATCCGATATTCCGCTCGCTGCCAAAGGAGCAGGGCGGGTACGCGACTTTCGGCTCCGGCGTCGCCGGGGCCGCTCAGGTCATGGATCAGGGCTATCAGCAGCCCTACCTCGACCAGCAGCAGCGAGGCGTGTCGCGCCCGCTGACCATTGACGATGTCGTCACCAAGACCGGCATGACGCTCGGCGTCCTGTCCGTGGTGGCGGTCATCTCGTACTTCCTGGTGACCCAGAACCTCGGGCTCGCCATGCCGTTCACCCTCGTCGGCGGCCTCGGCGGCTTCGCGCTGGTGATGATCGCGACGTTCGGGCGCAAGCAGGACAGCCCGGCGATCGTGCTCAGCTACGCCGCGCTGGAGGGCCTGTTCCTCGGCGCGATCTCGTTCCTGCTGACGTTCAACATCCAGGGCGCGAGCGCAGGCGGGCTCATCGCACAGGCGGTGCTCGGCACCATCGGCGTGTTCTTCGGGATGCTCGTGGTCTACAAGACCGGCGCCATCCGAGTGACGCCGAAGTTCACCCGCATGCTGTTCGCGGCGATGATCGGCGTCCTGGTCCTGATGGTCGGCAACCTGATCATGGGGCTGTTCACCCAGAGCGCGGGCATCCTGCGCGACGGCGGTCCGATCGCCATCATCTTCTCGCTGGTGTGCATCGGCATCGCGGCGTTCAGCTTCCTGCTGGACTTCGACGCTGCCGACCAGATGATCCGCGCCGGCGCGCCGGAGAAGGCGGCCTGGGGCATCGCGTTGGGCCTGACCGTGACCCTGGTCTGGCTCTACATCGAGATCCTGCGTCTGCTCAGTTACTTCCAGAACGACTAGCACCACGTGCGAGGCGGCCCGGTACCGAAAGGTGCCGGGCCGTTTTGTATTGCGTTGAAACTGCGCTCCCTGCGAGGTCCACTCGCACTTCTTCGCGGGGAGCGCAGTCTCAATGACGGGGTGTGGATGGACGACGGGTCGTCGGCGAGCTTTGTGGCAGCGTCCGCCGCATGCACGGACCGTTCATCGGAGCCGAAGCGCTGGCCGCCGGTGCGGTGACACCCTATGAGCTGCGCCGCTATTGCCGACGGCTGCTGCCGGGCGTCTACGTCCCGGCACGAACATCGCCGGGGCTTGCCGAACGGGCAGAAGCCGCCTGGCTGTGGTCTCGTCGGGAAGGTGTCGTGTCCGGTCTGGCCGCTTCGGCACTACACGGCGCGAAGTGGGTAGGCGATGACACTGCCGTCGAACTGATCTGGCCGAATCATCGGGCGCCGCACGGCGTGATCACCCGCAACGACACGGTGCTCGACGACGAGATCCAGTCGGTCCGCGGACTGATGGTGACGACGCCGGAGCGCACCGCGTTCGATTTGGCCCGGCGCGGGCCGGTCCGCGATGCGGTCGCGAGATTGGATGCGCTGTCTCGTGTCACCGGACTGAAGACCGCCGACATTCTCGCGCTTGCCGAACGGCATTGGCATGTCCGGGGTTTGAGAAGACTTCCCGATGTCCTCGAGCTCGTCGACACCGGTGCGCAATCACCGAAGGAGACGTGGCTGCGACTTCTGCTGATCGACGCGGGGTTTCCGAGACCGCAGACCCAGATCCCGGTCCCAGGGCCGGACGGCTATCCGCGTTACTACCTGGACATGGGTTGGCAGGAGGTGATGCTCGCGGTGGAGTACGACGGCGAGCAACATCGGTCGGACCGGCGTCAGTACGTCACAGACATCCGGCGGCTCGACGAGATAGCGGAACGCGGCTGGCGACTTCTACGCGTCGTCGCCGGTGATCGCGAACCCGACATCATTCGCCGGGTCAAGCGCGCATGGCCACGTTGAGACTGCGCTCCCCGCGAGGTCTACTCGCACTTCTTCGCAGGGAGCGCAGTCTCGAACGGAAAACCTAGGCGAGCCGCTCCAGCACCATCGCCATGCCCTGGCCGCCGCCGACGCACATCGACTCGATGCCGAACTGCTTGTCGTGCGACTGCAGGTTGTTCAGCAGGGTGGCGGTGATCCGGGCGCCGGTCATACCGAACGGATGGCCTAGGGCGATCGCACCGCCGGAGACGTTGAGCTTGTCCTCGTCGATACCGAGTTCGCGGGCCGAACCGATCACCTGGACCGCGAACGCCTCATTGATCTCGACCAGGTCGATATCGGAGATCGTCTTGCCCGCATTCGCCAGCGCCTTCTTGATGGCCTCGATCGGACCCAGGCCCATGATCTCCGGCGACAGGCCGCTGACACCGGTGGACACGATGCGCGCCAGCGGCGTCAGGCCCAGTTCCTTGGCCTTGGTGTCGCTCATGATGACCACGGCGGCGGCACCGTCGTTGAGCGGGCAGGCGTTACCCGCCGTCACCGTGCCATTGGGCCGGAAGACCGGCTTGAGCTGGGAGATGCCCTCGTAGGTGGTGCCCGCGCGCGGGCCGTCGTCGGTGGAGACGACGGTGCCGTCCGGCAGCGTCACCGGGACGATCTCGCGCTCGAAGAAACCGCTCTTAATGGCGTCCTCGGCACGGTTCTGGCTGCGCACACCCCAGCGGTCCTGCTCCTCGCGGCTGATACCGGTGTAGAGCGCGACGTTCTCGGCGGTCTGGCCCATCGCGATGTAGACGTCCGGGATGTTGCCGTCCTCGCGCGGGTCATGCCAGTCGGTGGCGCCTTCGGCCTGCTTGGCGGTACGGGCCTGCGCCTCGTCGAACAAGGCGTTCTTGCTGTTGGGTGCGCCGTCCGCGGCACCGATGCCGAAACGCGACACCGTCTCGACACCGGCGGAGATGAAGGCGTGGCCCTCGCCGGCCTTGATCGCGTGGAAGGCCATCCGGGTGGTCTGCAACGACGACGAGCAGTAGCGGTTCACCGTGGTGCCGGGCAGGAAGTCGTAACCGAGCTCGACGGCAACCGCGCGGGCGATGTTGTAACCGGCCTCACCGGCGGGCTGCGCGCAGCCCATCATCAGATCGTCGATATCGCGTGGGTCCAGCGCGGGCACCTTGTCCAGCGCGGCGCGGACCATCTGGGCGGCCAGATCGTCGGGCCGCATGCTGGCCAGCGAACCCTTCATGGCGCGGCCGATGGGCGAGCGTGCGACGGAGACGATGACGGCTTCGGGCATGACAACTCCTTGGGAGATTCCGTGCGTGTCCGGGACGGGGGTCCGGAAATATGGGTACGACGCTAGCTCGCGGTCACGACGAGGGGCGCGGGCACCCCTGTCGTGCGGCGCGGCCAGCGGCGGGCCAGCATCCGCAGGCGGGTGCCCAGCGAGCGGTTCTCGGCGGCCTTCGACAACCACGGCAGCTCCTCGGTGCTTTCGCCGAGCGCGTGGGTCAGAGCGGGGAGCAGCTGCTGGGCGGCCAGTGAATAACCGGCGGCCGACGGGTGGAACATATCGTCGGAGAACAGCACCTCGGGCTGCTGCATGAACTCCGGTGTCAGCAGATCGGCCAGCGGCACCGGAACACCGCCTGCGGATCGCACCGTGACGGCCTGCGCGCGGGCCAGTCGCAGACCCAGGCTGCGGGTGAACCAGCGCAGCGGCTGCGGAATCGCGGTGATGACACCGAAGTCCGGGCACGTTCCCACGACCACCACCGCACCGCTGGCGCGCAGCCGCTTGACGGCATCGCCGAGCCGCCGAGCCGACTGTGGGATGCCGTTGAGGGCGGTGATGTCGTTGGCGCCGATCATGATGACCGCGGCGTCCGGCGGCGGGCCGGCCACAAACATCGCGTCGACCTGGCCTGCCAGTCCTTTGGAGGTGGCGCCGACAATTGCCTTGGTGCTCAACCGGATTCGCTTACCGGAGTTCTCGGACAGACCGCGGCTGATCACGACACCGGGAACCTCGTCGGCCGTCTTGCAGCCGTACCCGGTGGCCGTGGAATCACCGAAGACCATCAGGTGCAGATCGAACGGCACGCCGCGTTCCCAGCGTTGGACCGGGCCGCCGCCCGGGGCGTACACGCCGTCGGCACGAGGTGGTACATCCCAGGATTTGGGGATGACCTGCCGGGCGCGGACGGCCTGCCAGGTGAGCAGATTGCGGGTCCCGAGCACCGAGGATGCCAGTACGCCCGCGCCGAGCAGCG
This sequence comes from Mycobacterium sp., assembly GCA_016197405.1. Taxonomy (GTDB): domain Bacteria; phylum Actinomycetota; class Actinomycetes; order Mycobacteriales; family Mycobacteriaceae; genus Mycobacterium. Next base: position 84,997 of record JACPVR010000029.1, on the reverse strand, counting down.
CCAGTCCGGACCGTCTAGCCACGCCGCCCAGTTTAGGCGGCCGCGCCGGGCTAGTCGTGTTCCGCAACGGCTGCGTTCCACGTGGGCGGGTCACGATGAGATCTCAGATCAGGAATCAATTCGAAATTGTCATTTGTTGAAACTCTAAGAGATGCCAAGCTAAGTTACCGAAGTTGGCTGGACGTTAGCTGAACGCCCGGTGGACAAGCCGCTACAACGACGTAGGGGAGTGCTGAAATGACTGCACCGAGCAAGGTTTCCGGTTCACCGCGCGAGCACATCGGCGCGGCACACCCCGTTCGCCCGCCGGTCCGGCCGCGCAAGTTCCCGGTCAGCGACGGCGCCCCGGTCGAGGTCGTCGAGACTGGTACGAGCCTTATGGGCCGGCTGGCGTCGCTGACCTGCCGGCTGACGGTGCGGCCCACCCTGGCCGCCGCCAGCTACGTTCCCCATCTGCCCTGGCCCTGGGGCGTGCTCGATTTCGCGGCCCGCGCCCTCGCGCCGGCGACGGGCACCATCCGCGCCACCATCGGTTTGCCGAACGCCGAGGCCCAACTGGTCCGAGCCCCCGGTGTGCTGCCCGCCGACGGCAAACGCCGCGTGGTGCTCTACATGCACGGAGGCGCCTTTCTGACCTGCGGGGTGAACTCGCACAGCCGGATCGCGGCGGCCCTGTCGAAGTACGCCGATTCCCCGGTCCTGGTGGTCAACTACCGGCTGATCCCCAAGCACAGCGTCGGCATGGCCGTCGACGACTGCCACGACGCCTACCGCTGGCTGCGGTTACGTGGCTACGCCCCCGAACAGATCGTGCTGGCCGGTGACTCGGCCGGCGGCTACCTGGCGTTGACGCTGGCGCAGCGGCTGCAGGCCGCCCACGAAGAGCCCGCCGCGCTGGTCGCGATCTCGCCGCTGCTGCAGTTGGCAAAAGAGCCCAAGCTGGCCCACCCCAATATCCACACCGATGCGATGTTCCCGCCGAAGGCTTTCGACGCGCTCCTGGGATTGGTTGCCAGAGCAGCCGCCAGGAACGTCGTCGACGGTCAGCCGGAGCACATTTATGAGCCGCTGGACCATATCGAGCCCGGCCTTCCTCGCACCCTGATTCACGTGTCCGGATCCGAGGTGCTGCTGCACGACGCCCGGCTCGCCGCCCGCCGGCTGGCGGCCGCCGGAGTGCCCGCCGAGGTACGGGTCTGGCGTGGCCAGATCCACGATTTCCAACTGGCGGCGCCGATCGTGCCGGAGGCGAATCGGTCGCTGCGCCAGATCGGCGAGTACATCCGCGAGGCCACCGGGTAACCGCCCGAACGGGCCGCGGCTCCCCGCATCATCGACAGGTCGGGACCTGAGCGAAGATGTAGGCATGCGGATCGCGCGGCATATCAGTGAACTCATCGGCAACACCCCACTCGTCGAACTGACATCTGTCGTTCCGCCGGGCGCGGGCAGGGTCGTGGCCAAGATCGAATACCTCAACCCCGGCGGCAGCAGCAAGGACCGCATCGCGATCAAGATGATCGACGCCGCCGAAGCCGAAGGGCTGCTCAAACCGGGTGGGACGATCGTCGAACCGACCTCCGGCAACACCGGTGTCGGGCTGGCCCTGGTGGCCCAGCAGCGCGGCTACAACTGCGTCTTCGTCTGCCCCGACAAGGTCAGCGAGGACAAGCAGAACGTGTTGCGCGCCTACGGCGCCGAGGTCGTTGTGTGCCCCACGGCGGTCGCCCCCGAACACCCGGACTCCTACTACAGCGTCTCCAACCGGCTGGTGGAGGAAATCGACGGCGCCTGGAAGCCCGACCAGTACTCCAACCCCAACGGCCCGGACAGTCACTACGAGACGACCGGCCCGGAGATCTGGGCCGATACCGACGGCACCGTGACGCATTTCGTCGCCGGCGTCGGCACCGGGGGCACCATCACCGGCACCGGCCGCTACCTCAAGGAGAAGTCCGGCGGAAAGGTGACCATCGTGGGCGCCGACCCCGAGGGGTCGGTCTACTCCGGTGGCACCGGGCGGCCCTACCTGGTCGAGGGTGTCGGCGAGGACTTCTGGCCGAGCGCATACGACCCGACGGTGCCCGACGAGATCATCGCCGTCTCCGACGCGGACTCCTTCGATATGACGCGTCGGCTGGCCCGGGAAGAGGCGCTGCTGGTCGGCGGGTCCTGCGGGATGGCCGTCGTCGCCGCGATCGAGGTGGCGCAGAAGGCCGGTCCCGATTCGGTGGTGGTGGTGCTGCTGCCGGACGGCGGTCGGGGTTACCTGTCGAAGATCTTCAACGACGGCTGGATGTCGTCCTACGGATTTCTGCGCAACCGGCTCGACGGCTCGGTGTCGGAGCCGACCGTCGGCGATGTGCTGCGCGGCAAGTCCGGTGCGCTACCCGACCTGGTGCACACCCACCCGTCGGAGACGGTCCGCGACGCCATCACGATCCTGCGCGAATACGGTGTTTCGCAGATGCCCGTCGTCGGTGCCGAACCGCCCGTCATGGCCGGTGAGGTCGCGGGCAGCGTGTCCGAACGCGAATTGCTCTCGGCGGTCTTCGAAGGTCGCGCCAAGCTCGCCGACGCGGTTTCGGAACATATGAGTCCGGCTTTGCCGCTGATCGGTTCCGGCGAACTCGTCGGCGCGGCAGCGAAGACTCTGCGCGAATGGGATGCGGCCATGGTCGTGGAAGACGGTAAGCCCGTCGGTCTGATAACCCGCAGTGACCTGCTGGGATTCCTGTCGGAGCCGCCGCGACGCAAATAGCCGCGAACGCCGCGACATTGTCGCATCAATTTGACATCGCAAATAGCCGGTACACCGGGAATTCGGTTTGCCGCCGAATTCCGATGCCATTTTGTTTGCGCTGATGACGCGCGTTTTTGCGGGCTGTTCAGTTATTGTGAGTCCGCTTCGTATCAGCTGAACCGCGTTTGAGTGGAAGGCGCATCATGACCGAACAACCACCAGGACCGCCTCCGGGGAACTACCCGCCCCCGCCGCCCGGTGGGAACTATCCGCCGCCGCCCCCTCCGGGTGGTGGCTACCCGCCTCCGCCGCCCGCCGGCGGGGGATATCCGCCCCCGCCGCCTCCGGGTGGTGGCTACGCGCCCGCGGCGCCCGGCCTGGCGATCCCGCCGCTGCCCAAAGAGTCCTACACGCCCTGGCTGACCCGGGTGCTGGCCTGGATCATCGACTACATCCCGTACGCCATCATCGTGGGCATCGGATACGGCATCGAGCTGGCGACGCAGGAGACCGCGTGCGTCAGCGACACCTCCGAGTACGACCTCGGTGAGTTCTGCGCCACCGGCAACTCGTCGCTGGGCGTCGCGGCGGTGACACTGTCGGCCCTCATCGGCCTGGCGTACCTGGTCTGGAACTACGGCTACCGCCAGGGCACCACCGGGTCGAGCATCGGCAAGGGCATCATGAAGTTCAAGGTGGTCAGCGAGAAGACCGGCCAGCCGATCGGATTCGGCCTGTCCGTCGTGCGCCAGCTGGCCCACATCATCGACGGCCTGATCTGCTACATCGGCTACCTGTTCCCGCTGTGGGACGCCAAGCGGCAGACGTTGGCCGACAAGATCATGACGACGGTCTGTCTACCCACCAACCCCTGAGTACCTCGATCGCGCGCCGGTCCGCTGACTTCTCGGTCGCGGGCCGGCGTCGCCGTATTGTGGCCACCGACGGGCCGCAACCCAGGATGGTCCGCGAGGAGGACTGATGGTCGTCGGTGCCACACCGCAGGTGCTGCCCCGAAAGTCCTACGCCGGGTGGATCAGGCGGGTGCTGGCCGCGGTGGTCGACGGTCTGCCGGTGTTCGTCGTCACCGTCATCGGCTGGGGTGTGCTGCTGGGCGACCGCGACAAGGCGTGTCTGCCGGATCCCTCCCCGTACGACATCGCTCCGCTGTGCTCCAGCGGCGCCACCACCGCGGGCCAGCTCGCGGTCCCGATCAGCGCGCTGATCGCGCTGGCCTTCCTGCTGTGGAATATCGGCTACCGGCAGGGCCGCACGGGCCGCAGCATCGGCAAGTCCCTGCTCGGATTCGTCGTGCTCAGTGAAAAGACCTGGCAGCCCGTCGGTTTCGGCAGGTCGATAGTGCGCCAGTTGGCGCATATCCTCGACGCGCTCCCGTGCTGGGTCGGCTTTCTTTTCCCGCTGTGGGATTCCAAACGTCAGACCCTGGCCGACAAGATGATGTCCACGGTGTGCGTGCCGGACCGCTGACCCGGGCGATTAGGCTCGGTGACATGAGTGAGCAGCGCAGCCGTGCCGACGCACACCGGGCCATGGGCCCGGCGACCAGAGCGATCCACGCAGGTTACCGGCCGGACCCCGCGACCGGTGCCGTCAATGCGCCGATCTACGCCAGCTCGACATTCGCCCAGGACGGTGTCGGTGGGCTGCGCGGCGGATTCGAATACGCCCGGACCGGCAACCCCACCCGGGCGGCGCTGGAGACTGCCCTGGCCGCCGTCGAGAACGGGACCTACGGCCGGGCGTTCAGTTCCGGGATGGCCGCAACCGACTGTGCTCTGCGCTCGGTGCTGCGTCCCGGTGATCACATCGTGATCCCGGACGATGCCTACGGTGGCACCTTCCGGCTGATCGACAAGGTCTTCACCCAGTGGGGCATCGCACACACCCCGGTGGCACTGTCCGATGTCGATGCCGTGCGTGCGGCGCTGACCGACCAGACACGGCTGATCTGGGTCGAGACGCCCACCAACCCGCTGCTGTCGATCGCCGATATCGCCGCGATCGCGGAGTTGGGCACCGAACACGGGGCGAAAGTCTTGGTCGACAACACGTTCGCCTCACCCGCGTTGCAGCAGCCGTTGTCGCTCGGTGCCGACATCGTGCTGCATTCGACCACCAAGTACATCGGCGGCCATTCCGATGTGGTGGGCGGCGCGTTGGTCACCGATGACGAGGAACTCGACGCGGCGTTCGCGTTCCTGCAGAACGGTGCCGGTGGCGTGCCCGGACCGTTCGACGCCTACCTGACCATGCGCGGGCTCAAGACGCTGCCGTTGCGGATGCAGCGCCACAGTGAGAACGCCGCCGCCGTAGCGGAATTCCTCGACGGGCGTTCGGCGGTCTCCCAGGTGCTCTACCCGGGTCTGCCGTCGCATCCCGGGCATGAGGTCGCGGCCCGGCAGATGAGCGGCTTCGGCGGCATGGTCTCGGTGCGGATGACCGGCGGTATCGAAGCGGCACGCCAATTATGTTCGCGCACTGAGATTTTCATCCTCGCGGAATCACTCGGCGGGGTGGAGTCGCTCATCGAGCTTCCGGGTGCGATGACGCACGCCTCGACGGCCGGCTCACAGCTCGAAGTGCCCGACGATCTGGTTCGGCTGTCGGTCGGCATCGAGGACATCGCCGATCTGCTTGGCGACCTGGAACAGGCGCTGCAGTAGCGGCTAGGGCTCGCGCAACGCGGCCCGGACCACCGCGGCCGTCACCGCCAGATTCATCTCGGGCAACCCGGTCGGCGATTCGTTGACCCAACTGCCGCTGGCGATTTCGCCGGCTCTGCCGTTGACCCGCTGCCAACCGGCCGGGTCGAATGACAGCAGCGCGCCCAAGGCGTCCGCACTGTGGAGCAGCGTGATGATCGCCGCGGCCGACGGCCCGGGTGGCTGGTAATCGGCGACCGCCGCCAGGATCGCAGCGCGGGCACGGGCGGGGCGGGTCCGGTCGACCAGCGTCCAGGCGTACTGCCGTCGGATGCCCTTGGTGTAGAGCCGGGTGGTCTCCAGCTGACCGGTGAGTTCGAGCTGCTCGAAGAGCTGGCGCTCGGCGGTGCGGCTGAGCTTGTTGATCGCCGCGGCGGCAGCGATCGGCTTGCGCGCCAACAGCTTCAGCGCCGAAGCCGCGACCGGATCGGGGGCCGCGCCGCCCATGAGCACCACGAGCCGGTTCGGCGCCACCGGGTCGCCGGGTTCCGAAGGCCTGATACGGCAGGTGTATGCCAGGTCCAGCAGAACCGCCGCGCCGAGCAGGCGCCGGCGCCGATCGTCGTCGAGTGCGGGACGTCCCGCGGCATTGTCCAGCAGCAGTAGCAGCAGATCCTCGGCGATATGCGCCATGGTCCGCGGGGCCCTCGAGGCTAGGAGTGGTAGGGCTCCGCGCTGACGAGAGTCACCTCGACGGTGTTGCCGTTGGGCACTGTGTAGGTGCGGGTCTCGCCGACCTTGGCATCCAGGATGGCGCCGCCCAGCGGGGAGTTCGGGGAGTAGACCTCGAGGTCGCCGCCGTTGACGCCCTGCTCACGGGTGCCGATGAGGAACTTCTCCTTGTCGGACTTGTCGCCGTCGTAGTAGACCTCGACGACCGATCCGGGCAGTGCCACACCCGACTGCTTGGGGGCTTCGCCGACCTTGGCGTTGTTGAGCAGTTCCTGCAGTTGGCGGATGCGGGCCTCTTCCTGGCCCTGCTCCTCGCGGGCGGCGTGGTAGCCGCCGTTCTCCCGCAGATCGCCCTCTTCGCGGCGGTCGTTGATCTCGGCGGCGATCACCGGGCGGTGGGCGATCAGCTGGTCGAGTTCTTCCTTGAGCCGGTGGTAGGACTCTTCGGTAAGCCAGGTCACCTGGGTGTCGGTCATCGTTCGCGCTCCTCGGTTTGTTGGCTGGCGCAGTTCTCGCGTTGCAGTCTGGTGGGCATGCCGCTGCCGGGAACATGGCGATTCACGCCGCGTGTATTGCTGTCCGAAGCGGCGGTGGGACGCGCTAAAGAAGCAATACACGGTCCCCCGCAGGAGCCGTGTATGTGATCCAGCATACCACCGGTGTGTCAGGGCGAATTCACGGTTTCGACGCGCAACCGACGAATACCGTTGGTTGCCGGCGCCGGCGGACGCCCCCGGGCGAACCCCGGAATCAGGGTGCGACGAGATAGGCCGGCACATCGGTGCCGCAGCCGTACACATCACCGGTCACCGGTGGCCTGCTGGTCTTGACCGGGGCCGTGACCTGCACCGTCGTCTGATCCGACGGCGCAACCAGAATCTCTCGCCGGCCCGTCTCGCTGCCGTCGGCCGAGCGCGCCCGCACGATGCAGACCACCGGCCGGGACGGGTCGGTCCGGGTGACGCTGATGGTCACGTCGACGGTATCGGCGTCGACGAGCTGGTAACCACCCAACTCGCCTTTGACATCGGAGGTGCCCAGGCGTTGGTAGCCGAGGACGGCGACCATGATGCCGGCGGCCACCACCAGTACCGTCAGGGCTATCACCACCGCGCGACGCGACGCCGGTGACAACCGCTGGCGGCCGTACCTGTCGTCGGGGCGCTGTAGCGGCCCGGAGGTGGAGGAATCGACTGACATCTTGTGGCGTTTGTCTCTGGTCGGGGGATCGGGTTCATCACCGTGATGGCGGGGATGGAACTATTGAGACTGGCAACTCTATGCGACGAAGTGAAGGCGGACGGTGACCGAGCTGCGGTTGATGGCGGTACACGCCCACCCGGACGATGAGTCCAGCAAGGGTGCTGCGACGACGGCCCGTTATGCCGCCGAAGGGCATCGGGTCATGGTCGTCACCCTGACCGGCGGGGAACGGGGTGACATCCTCAACCCCGCGATGGACCTTCCCGAGGTGCACGGGCGCATTGCCGAGGTGCGCCGCGACGAGATGGCCAAGGCCGCCGAGATCCTCGGCGTCGAGCACGCCTGGCTGGGATACGAGGACTCCGGCCTGCCCGAAGGCGACCCGCTGCCGCCGCTACCGGAGGGCTGCTTCGCGCTGGTTCCGCTCGAAGAACCCACCGAACGGCTGGTCCGGTTGATCCGGGAGTTCCGCCCGCACGTCATGACCACCTATGACGAGAACGGCGGCTATCCGCATCCCGACCACATCCGCTGCCACCAGGTGTCGGTGGCCGCATACGAGGCGGCCGCGGATTTCCGTCGTTTCCCCGATGCCGGAGAGCCCTGGGCGACGTCCAAGCTGTACTACAACCACGGTTTCCTGCGTCAGCGCATGCTGCTGCTGCAGGAGGAGTTCGAAAAGCACGGCCGCAAAGGCCCGTTCGACAAGTGGCTCGAACATTGGGATGCCGACCACGATCTGTTCGCCCAACGGGTCACCACCCGCGTCGAATGCTCGGAGTACTTCCAGCAGCGCGACGACGCGTTGCGCGCGCACGCCACCCAGATCGATCCCAAGGGTGATTTCTTCGCGGCGCCCATCGAATGGCAGCAGCGGCTGTGGCCCACCGAGGAGTTCGAACTGGCGCGCTCCCGGGTTCCGGCCGACCTGCCCGAAACCGACCTCTTCGCCGGGCTGCGGCCATGAGCACCTGGACCGCGGCGGCACTGGTCATCCTCGCTGACGATGCGCCCCGCAACACCGGCCCGGACTTCGGCAAGGCCAGTCCGTTCGGGTTGCTCGTCGTGGTGCTGCTGCTGATCGGCACGTTCGGTCTGGTCTGGTCGATGAACCGTCACCTCAACCGGCTGCCGGAATCCTTCGACCCGGAACACCCCGAGCCCGACCAGGCCCTCGACGACGGCACCGTCGAAGTCGGCCACGAGGACGCCCTCGACGCCGGGGCCGGTGACACCGACGACCCACCCCGGGAGCCCGGTGGCTAATCGGCTGGCCTCGGCCACCAGCCCCTACCTGCGCCAGCACGCCGACAACCCGGTGCACTGGCAGCAATGGACGCCCGAAGCGCTCGCCGAGGCGGCCCGGCGCGACGTCCCGATCCTGTTGTCGATCGGTTACGCGGCCTGCCACTGGTGTCATGTGATGGCGCACGAGTCGTTCGAGTCCGCTGACGTCGCGGCGGTCGCGAACGCGGACTTCGTCTGCATCAAGGTCGACCGTGAGGAGCGGCCCGACCTCGATGCGGTGTACATGAACGCCACGGTCGCGTTGACCGGCCAGGGCGGCTGGCCGATGACATGCTTCTTGACGCCGGACGGCCGGCCGTTCTTCTGCGGAACCTACTACCCGAAAGCGCAGTTCCTGCAGCTGCTCTCGGCGGTGCGCGAAACATGGACCCAGCGCCGCGGCGAAGTGGAGAGCGCCTCCGATCACATCACCGCCGAGCTGCGGACGTTGGCCGACCGTGTCCCGGGTGACGGCCCGCCGGTATCGGCGCAACTGTGCGACGAAGCGGTCGCCGCGGTGTTGCGCGACGAGGATCGCGAACACGGCGGTTTCGGCCGGGCGCCGAAGTTCCCGCCGTCGGCGCTGTTGGAGGCACTGCTGCGCGATTACGAACGGACCGGGTCGACGGCCGCTCTCGGCGCCGCCGAGCGGGCCGCTACCGCGATGGCGCGCGGCGGCATCTACGACCAGCTGGCCGGCGGTTTCGCCCGCTACAGCGTCGACGATGCCTGGGTGATACCGCATTTCGAGAAGATGCTGTACGACAACGCGCTGCTGCTGCGTGCGTACGCCCACTGGGCCCGGCGCACCGGCTCGGATCTGGCAAGCCGGGTCGCCGGTGAGACCGCGGACTTCCTGCTGCGTGATCTGTCCGACGGTGCCCTGTTGATCTCCTCGCTGGATGCCGACGCCGACGGACGTGAAGGCTCCACCTACGTGTGGACACCGGAGCAGCTGCGCGATGTCCTCGGCGACGACGACGGACGTTGGGCCGCAGACGTTTTCGCGGTCGGCGCGGTTGGGAATTTCGACAACCGCGAGTCGGTGCTGCGGCTGCCCGAAGATGCCGAACCGGCGCGGCTGGCGCGGGTCCGGGCGGCATTGCTGCACGCCCGGTCGAGCCGGGTGCAGCCTGGCAGGGACGACAAGATCGTCACCGCCTGGAACGCCCTGGCGATCACCGCGCTGGCCGAGGCCGCCGTGGCACTGCAGCGGCCCGAGCTGCTGGACGCGGCGCGGCGTTGCGCCACGCAACTGCTGGCGCTGCACCTCGTCGACGGTCGGCTGCGCCGGGCCAGCCTGGGCGGTGTCGTCGGCGACAGCGCGGCGATCCTGGAGGACTACGCGGCATTGGCGACGGCCCTGCTGACGCTTCACCAGCTCACCGTCGAACAACATTGGCTCGATGCGGCGGTCGGGCTGATCGACACGGCGCGTGCACATTTCGCCGACGCCGAGCGCCCGGGCCGGTGGTTCGACGCCGCCGACGACGCCGAGGCGCTGATGATTCGTCCCGCCGATCCGGTCGACGGCGCCACCCCGTCGGGGGCGTCCCTGATGGCCGAAGCGCTGCTGATCGCCGCGCACCTGGCCGACTCCGGACGGGTCGACGACTATGCCGGCGCCGCCGCCGAGACCCTGCGGGCGCATACGCCACTGCTGGCCGGCGCGGCCCGTTCGGCCGGGCACTGGCTGGCGGTCGCCGAAGCTGCCGTACGCGGGCCACTGCAGATCGCCGTCGCCTGCGATCGCGCCGATTCGGACCTCCTGATGGCCGCGCGGCGGCTGGCGCCGGGCGGTGCCGTCGTCGTCGGGGGAGCCAGGGACAGCTCGGAGCTGCTGATGGGTCGCGGCAAGGTGGGCGGCCTCGACGCCGCCTATGTGTGCCGCGGCCGGCTGTGCGACCTGCCGGTCACCGGCGCCGTGGAACTGGCCGCCGCACTGGATGTGCCCGTGTAAATTGCGGGCCATGACCCATGGTCCCGAAGAGCTGGAAGCCCTCGTCAATCGCTACCTCGACACCGTCGCATCCGGCAGCGCGGCTGACGTCGCGGCGCTCTACGCCTCCGACGCCACCCTGGAGGACCCGGTCGGCTGCGGTGAGGTGCACATCGGGCGTCAGGCCATCGAGGGGTTCTACAAAGCGGTTCAGGGCGCCGAGATCAAGACCGAACTGCTGACCTTCCGCTCCGGTGGGCACGAGGCCGCGTTCCTGTTCGCGATCACCGTCGGCGGCGCGATGCGCATCGAGCCGATGGAGGTCATGACATTCGACGGCTCCGGTCAGATCACCTCGATGAAGGCGTACTGGTCGCCCGCCAACGTCACTCAGCTGTAGGACGTTCGCTAGAAGACCGCGAACCACATCGCGATGTAGTGGCAGATCGCCGCGACCGCGGTGCAGGCGTGGAAGAACTCGTGGTGGCCGAAAGTGCGCGGCCACGGGTTGGGCCATTTCAGCGCGTAGAGCACACCGCCGATCGAATACAGTGCGCCGCCCACGATCAGCAACACCACCGCCGCGACGCCGGCGCCCTGCATGATCGGACCGATGAACCAGGCCGCCACCCAGCCCAGCAGGATGTAGAGCGGCACCCCGAGCCAGCGCGGCGCCGACGGCCACAGCATCTTGAGAGCAACCCCGGCCAGCGCGCCACTCCACACGATCCAGAACAGCAGCCAGCCCCGGTGCTGTGGCAGCGCCAGCAGCGCGAACGGCGTGTAACTGCCCGCGATGAAGATGAAGATCATCGAATGATCGAGGCGCTTCATCCATTTGCGCGCCGTCGGTGATGTCCAGTTCACCCGGTGATAGGTGCCGCTGACGGTGAACATCGCGACGATGGTGATGGTGTAGATCAGTGTCGCGATACCGGCCCGGGTGGAATCCACGGCCCAGGACACCGATACCAGTGCGGCGCCGGCGATCGCGGCCACGACGGCCGAGTAGACGTGGATCCAGCCGCGCGCACGGGGTTTGCCGAGAAAATCGACGACACCGTCGACCACGGCCTCCGGGAAGTCCTCGGCGAGATCTATCTGGGTCAACGGCCGCCGGTGCTGTTCGTCACCGGCCTGCCGACTGGCGGGAGCGGTCATTGCACCTCCGTAAACGGTGATCGCGTGCCCGGATTGTGCGGGGTTTCCCCCGCCTCACAGTAGTCTTGATCTTCGTGGAGTTCATTCCCCCTCGTCTCAAGGAGCCTGTGTACCGGCTCTACGAGGCGCGACTCCGTGCCGACCTGGGTCGGTCCAAATCACAACTGCCGCGCCATATCGCGGTGCTGTGCGACGGCAACCGCCGTTGGGCACGTGATGCCGGTTACGACGACGTCAGCATCGGCTACCGGATGGGGGCGGCCAAGATCGCCGAGATGCTGCGCTGGTGTGAGGCCGCGGGCATCGAAATGGCCACCGTGTACCTGCTGTCCACCGAGAATCTGCAACGCGATCCCGACGAACTCGGCGAGTTGATCGCCATCATCACCGATGTCGTCGAGGAGATCTGCGCACCGGCAAACCAATGGAGTGTGCGCACGGTCGGCGATCTGGAATTGCTCGGTGACGAGGCGGCGCAGCGGCTGCGGCACGCCGTCGAAGGCACCGTCGACAGCACTCGCACACCGGGCACGTTCCACGTCAACGTCGCGGTGGCCTACGGCGGACGCCAGGAGATCGTCGACGCGGTCCGGGCACTGCTGAGCAAGGAACTGGCCAACGGCGCGACCGCCGAACAGCTCATCGATGCCGTCACGGCCGAGGGCATCTCGGAGAATCTCTACACCTCGGGTCAGCCCGATCCCGACCTGGTGATCCGGACCTCGGGGGAGCAGCGGCTGTCCGGATTCCTGCTGTGGCAGTCGGCGTATTCGGAGATGTGGTTCACCGAGGCGCACTGGCCGGCATTCCGCCGTGTCGACTTCCTGCGTGCCCTGCGTGACTACACCAAGCGGCACCGCCGGTTCGGGTTGTAGCCGTGTTGGCCCTCTCGGCGTTGGTGTTCACGCTGAGCTGGTGGCTGGGGTTGTATCTGCTGGCGCGCGACCCGCGTAAGCCGGTGCTGGTGCTGGCCGCGGTGGGCCTGTGCAGCTTCGCCGCCGTGGTGATGCTCGATGCGGTGCGCGTCGCGACCGCCGTGCACTCCGAGCTGCTCGGACGTATCGAGAGCCACCTGGTGGTGCTGCCGGGCGTGGCCTGGTTCGCGGTGCTGCTGGAGTTGTCGCGCCCGCGGGACGCCTGGCGCAGCCGCGTCACCGAGTTCACGCTCGTGGCGGTGGTGGCGGTCCTGGCCTCGGTGGGCGCCATGCTGGCCGGCGGTGTCGACGGACCGCTGCGCGCCGGACACTGGCTGATGTTCGCGGTCATCTCGCTGTCCACCCTCTCGGCCATGGTGGTGGCGACGCGTCACCCGCGCCGGCCCGGGTCGATAACCGGTGTGGTGCTGGTGGCGACGCTGTTCTTCGCCTTGGGTAACGCGATCCTGGTGATCCCGCTGGGCCTGGTGCCCAGTTGGCTGGCACTGGCCTCCACGGGTTTCGACATCCTGCTGCTCGGCGTCGCGGTCGCGCTGTGGGACGCCTTCGACGAGGGGCAGGCGCTGCGCGCCGGCATGCTGCGCTCATTCGTCGGCACGATGGTGGTGGCGGTGGTTTTCGGCGGCCAGGCGCTCATCGGGTTCGCGGTCACTCCCGTCGAAGGCCGGACCGTGGTGACGGTCCTGATGTTCACCAGCCTGGCAGTGGCGATCGCGATCACGGTGCTCGCCGATCCGCTGGCCGGGCTGCTGGACCGGCTGGTGTTCTCCCGGTCGCCGGCACTGCGCGCCGACCGCGCCGCGCTGCGCAATACCGAGGCGGCGTTGCCGCTGCGCTCACCCCACCCGCTCGACGACCTCGACGACGACGCCTTCGTCCGGCTGACCCGGCGCGCACTCGGGCATTACGGCGATCTGCCCAAACTCATCGCCAGCCCGTTGACCGCGCTGCCGATCATCGACGAGCGACTGGCCGCCCGCGGCGCGCCCGATCAGCCGCTGGAGCGGGCCAACGAACTCAAGGCGGTGCTCGCCGAGCGCATCGCCGCGCTCAAACCGCGCGACGGGCGTGACTTCGGCACCTCCGAGGAATGGCGGCACTACAACTCGTTGTACTTCCCCTACGTCGTCGGGGTGCGCGCCTACGCGCAGAACGCCACCGCTGCGGGGCTGGACCCGGTGGCGCGCCAGGCGTGGCAGTGGTTGGTCACCGAGGTGCCCCAGCGCTCGTTGCACAACTGGCAGAGTGCGGCCGCCCGGGTGATCGCCGCCGACCTGCGCGGCCGGCCCGTCGCGCAACACGTCTGACGGCTCGACGTCGCCGACCTGCGGTTGGCAGTTCCTGGCAGTGTTTCGTGTCGATCTGGCAGTGGCTGCCCAGCAGTGTCGGAGGTGTCCGGAACACCTGACCCGACAGGAGCACTCATGACCGCCAGCTCGACCCTTCACACCCGGCTCGTCGGCGACTCCACCGACTCGCTGCTGCGCTTCGCGTTGCGCCTCGACGCCACCCTGTCCGGGCTGGCCGGAGTCGGCATCGCGGCCTTCGCCAACCCCGTGGCGGAACTGACCGGAATCACCCCGACCGCGGGCTATGTGCTCGGTGCGGCGTTCGTGGCCTACGGCGTCGTCGTCTACAGCCTGGCTGCCTTACCGGTGTTGCGCCGGGCCGGGCTCGCGGTGATCACTGCCAACACCGCCTACACGCTCGGCGCGATCCTGGTGGTCGCCGAGGGTGTCGTCCCGCTCACCGGGGCCGGCGTGGCGGCGTGCTTAGGCAGTGCGGCCTACACCGCGGCATTCGCGGTGCTGCAGTACCTGGGAGTGCGCCGCCTGGCGTGAGCCCCACCAGACCCGCCGGTGCGGGGCGTGGACCGCAAGAGGTTACGGTCTGCTACCCCGCGCCGGCTTCCCGGTGATTTCGGCGCGTTTTGCCACGCTCAGCGTGGCAAAACACGCCCAAATCACAGTTTGCGCAGCCGCAGCCGGTTGATGGAGTGGTCGGAATCCTTGCGCAGCACCAGCGTGGCCCGCGGTCGGGTCGGCAGGATGTTCTCGATCAGGTTGGGCAGGTTGATCGACCGCCAGATATCGCGCGCGGCGAACTCGGCCTGCTCGTCGGTCAGCGTCGAGTAGTGGTGGAAGTGCGACGCCGGGTCGGCGAAGGCGCCGGCGCGCATCGCCAGGAACCGTGAGACGTACCACTGTTCGATGTCCTCGATGCGGGCGTCGACATAGACGGAGAAATCGAACAGGTCCGACACCATGAGCGTCGGGCCGGTCTGCAGCACGTTGAGGCCCTCGAGGATCAGGATGTCCGGGTGGCGCGCCACATGTTTCTCGCCCGGCACGATGTCGTAGAGCAGATGCGAGTACACCGGTGCACACGCCAGCTCGGCACCGGCCTTCACCGTCGTCACGAATCGCATCAGTGCCCTGCGGTCGTAGCTTTCCGGAAAACCCTTGCGGTGCATCAGGTTTCGCCGGGTAAGCTCGGCATTGTTGTAGAGAAAACCGTCGGTGGTGACCAGGTCGACCCGTCGGTGCGGTTCCCAGCGGGCGAGCAGCGCCTGCAGCACACGGGCGGTGGTCGACTTGCCCACCGCGACGCTGCCCGCCACCCCGATGACGAACGGCACCGGCCGGTCCGGGTTCTGCTGCGGTTCGCCGAGGAATTCCGCGGTGGCCGCGAAGAGTCGCTGGCGGGCCGCGACCTGCAGGTGGATCAACCGGGCCAGCGGGAGGTAGACCTCTTCGACCTCGAGCAGGTCGAGCTGCTCGCCGAGACCACGTAGGCCGACGACCTCTTCTTCGGTCAGCTTCAACGGTGTCGACATGCGCAGCGAGCGCCATTGGGCACGATCGAACTCCACATAGGGACTCGGCTCGCTCAGCCTTGCCATGGCGGTAAGTGTTACAGCATGGGCCGCGCCCCGGGCGTCTGGGTGCCCCGCAGGGCGCGTCACGCTAGCGTTGACGGGCATGGAGTCCGCCGCGCTGATCCGTGATTACCTGTTGCTCGGTCTACGTTTCGACCGGATCGAAGAGGGTTACGTCGACTCCTTCACCGGTGATCAGCAGTTGCGCCGCATCGTCGCCGACGAGGCCGCCCCGGACCCCGCCGATCTGACCCGCCAGGCCCACCGGCTGCTCGACGCCCTACCGCAGGTGCCGCGCGACGCCTCCTTCACCGAAGCGCGCGCCGACTACCTCGGTGCCCACCTGCGCGCACTGGCCTGCGCGGGCCGCAAATTCGCCGGCGAATCGGTCGGCTTCGTCGACGAGGTCCGTGACTACTTCGACGTCACGATCACCAAGGGTTCCGAGGACCGTTACCGCCAAGCGCACCGCCAGCTCGACGAGGCGCTGGGCGGCACCGGCCCGCTTGCCGAGCGGATGCAGGCCGATCGTCGTGCCGACGAGATCCCGCCCGATCGCCTCGGCGAGTGCATCGAGGCGTTCTCCAGCGCGCTGCGCGACAGGGTGCGCGCCCAGTACCCGCTGCCGGAACGCGAGATCGTCAAATACGAGATCGTCACCGACAAACCGTGGTCGGGCTTCAACTACTACGAGGGCGACTACACCTCGACGGTCGCCGTCAACGCCGACCTCAAACAGCAGATGTCCAACCTGCCGCGACTGGTGGCCCACGAGTCCTACCCGGGACATCACACCGAGCACTGCCGCAAAGAGGCCGGCCTGGTGGAGCGGCTGGGCCAATCCGAGCAGACCATCTTCCTGGTGAACACCCCGCAGTGCCTGATGGCCGAGGGTCTGGCCGACCTGGCGCTCTACGCCGCGATCGGGCCGGACTGGGGTCCGTGGGCCGCCGAGATCTATGCCGACCTGGGTCTGCGTTTCGACGGTGAGCGGGCGCAGACCATCTCGTCGGCCGCCGCCGCACTGGCCGATGTGCGCCAGGACGCGGCGCTGATGCTGCACGACGAGCACCGCGATGTCGACGACGTGGTGGCCTACCTGCAGCGCTGGTTGCTCGTCGACGACACCAGGGCCCGGCAGATGCTGCGCTTTCTGTCCTCGCCGCTGTGGCGCGCCTACACCAGCACCTACGTCGAGGGGTACCGGCTGCTGCGAACCTGGCTCGACGAGCGGCCCGCGGATGTCGACCTGACGGCGCGGTTCACCCGCCTGCTCGACGAGCCGCTGATCCCGTCGTCATTGCGAAGCTGACCTGCAGCGCACCGGGCGATAGGCCCGACGAACGCAGGGCACTACCCTAGAGGGCATGACGTCAGACTCGATCGCGACCGCGGCCGCCGCGCCCGGCGCCGAATACGCCGACACCGCGAGCGCCGCCTACCGCTCGATCCTGCAGGTCATCGAGTCCGTCGAGCCTCGGATCGCCGAAGCGACCCGCAAAGAGCTTGCCGATCAACGGGATTCGCTCAAGCTGATCGCCAGCGAGAACTACGCCTCACCCGCGGTGCTGTTGACGATGGGCTCCTGGCTCTCCGACAAGTACGCCGAGGGCACCATCGGGCACCGCTTCTACGCGGCCTGCCAGAACGTCGACACCGTCGAAAGCGTGGCCGCCGAGCACGCCCGTGAGCTGTTCGGTTCGCCGTATGCCTATGTCCAGCCGCACTCCGGCATCGACGCCAACCTGGTGGCGTTCTGGGCGATCCTGGCCACCCGGGTCGAGGCGCCCGGGCTGGCCGAGCTCGGTGCCAAGCACGTCAACGACCTGTCCGAAGCGGACTGGGAGACGCTGCGCGCCAAGCTCGGCAACCAGCGCCTGATGGGGATGTCGCTGGACACCGGCGGACACCTGACGCACGGTTTCCGCCCCAACATCTCCGGCAAGATGTTCCACCAGCGCAGCTACGGAACCGATCCGGAGACCGGGCTCATCGACTATGCCGCCGTCGCCGCGGCCGCCCGCGAGTTCAAGCCGCTGATCCTGGTCGCCGGGTACTCGGCGTACCCGCGCCGGGTGAACTTCGCCAAGATGCGCGAGATCGCCGACGAGGTCGGCGCCACCCTGATGGTCGACATGGCGCACTTCGCCGGACTCGTCGCGGGCAAGGTCTTCACCGGCGACGAGGACCCGGTGCCGTTCGCCCACGTCACGACCACCACGACGCACAAGTCGCTGCGCGGCCCGCGCGGTGGCCTGGTGCTGGCGACCGAGGAATACTCCGACGCCGTCGACAAGGGCTGCCCGATGGTGCTGGGCGGTCCGTTGTCGCATGTGATGGCCGCCAAGGCCGTCGCGCTGGCCGAGGCCCGTCAGCCCTCGTTCCAGGGTTACGCGCAGCGCGTCGCCGACAACGCCAAGGCGCTGGCCGAGGGATTCCTGCGCCGCGGTGCCCGCCTGGTGACCGGTGGCACCGACAACCACCTGGTGCTGCTGGATGTCACCTCGTTCGGCCTGACCGGCCGGCAGGCCGAATCGGCGCTGCTGGATTCGGGCATCGTCACCAACCGCAACGCCATCCCCGCCGACCCCAACGGCGCCTGGTACACCAGCGGTATCCGGTTCGGCACACCGGCGTTGACGACGCGCGGTTTCGGTCCCGACGATTTCGACCGGGTCGCCGAACTGGTCGTGCAGGTGCTGACCGACACCTCGCCCACGCAGGCGTCCAACGGCCCGTCGAAGGCCAAATACACCCTGGCCGACGGCACCGCACAACGCGTCCATGCCGCCGCCGCGGAACTGCTGTCGGCCAACCCGCTCTACCCCGGTCTGACGCTCTGAAGTAGTTCCTTGGGGGCCTTTGGTCACCAATTCGCAACACCACGCGCGGCAATTTCTAGAAACATGTGAACTCGGGTTACATTTAGTTCCATGGCTGAGACACCCGTTGCCAACACGCTGACGATCGAGATCGATCCCGTGGTGGGCGAGAATCTGCAGCGGCATCTGGACACTGCAGAGGTCTGGTTCGCCCACGATTACGTGCCGTTCGACGAGGGCGAGAACTTCGCCTTCCTGGGCGGTAAGGACTGGGAGCCGTCCCAGGTCACGCTGCCCGAGCATGTCGTGGACGCCCTCGAGGTCCTGCTGATCACCAAGGACAACCTCGCCGGCTACCACCGCGAGCTCGTCGAACACTTCATCCTGGAATGGAAGTGGGGCCGCTGGCTGGGCCGGTGGACCGCCGAGGAGCACCTGCACGCCATCGTGCTGCGCAACTACCTGGTGGTGACCCGCAACTGCGACCCGACGGCCAATGAGGACGTCCGCTTCGAACATGTGTGGAAGACCGGCTACCGGGCCGACCAGTTCACCCAGATCGAGACGCTGGCGTTCATGGCGCTCTTCGAGCGCTCCAACGCGGTGTTCTGCCGCCGGCTGGCCGACCAGGTCGACGATGCGGTACTGCGCGGGCTGATCGAGAAGATCGCCATCGACGAGGAGCGCCACGAGCTGTTCTTCTCCAACCTGCTGCGCTGGTGTGTGCAGTTCGACGAAGCCGAAACCGTGCGTGCGCTCGCCGCGCGGGCCGCGGAATTGCAGGTCCCCGGTGCCGATATCAAGGCCTACCCGGGCAAGCTGGCCAACATCGCCGCGGCGGGCATCTTCGGCCCCGAGCAACTGCGCCAGGTGATCTCCGACGAGATCGTCGCGCTGGGTCTGGGCGAGCGCGCTGAACTGCGCGAATTCGTCGTCTCCTAGCTCTCCTCCGCGGTGGGCCGCGGCGTCGGAAAACGGTGCGCGGCGCGCCTGCACGGCGCGAATGGCGCGGCGGGGGTAGCGTCATTTCCGATGGCTAGCGACAAGCTCTGCTGTCCGGGCGGCACCTCTCGTAGCTACTACGACGGGACCGGCCCCGGTCCCGATGCCGCTGGTTTCCGCCGAGAACCTCCGCGGGGCCGCGCGGGGTCGAGGAGCGCCACGTGACTGATTCGCCGTCGGTTTCACCGGACCAGATCCGGACCTATGTGCTCGACACATCGGTTCTGCTGTCCGACCCGTGGGCGTGCACCCGGTTCGCTGAACACCATGTCGTGGTTCCACTGGTGGTGATCAGCGAGCTGGAGGCCAAACGCCACCACCACGAACTCGGTTGGTTCGCGCGTCAGGCGCTGCGCATGTTCGACGACCTCCGACTAGAACACAGCCGACTGGATGAACCGATACCAATCGGCACACAGGGCGGCACGCTGCACATCGAGCTCAACCACAGCGATCCGACGGTGTTGCCTGCCGGGTTCCGCACCGACACCAACGACGCCCGCATCTTGACCTGCGCGGCCAACCTCGCCGCCGAAGGCAAGCGAGTCACGTTGGTCAGCAAGGACATTCCGCTGCGGGTGAAGGCCGGTGCGGTCGGACTGGCCGCCGACGAATACCACGCGCAGGATGTCATCACCTCGGGCTGGAACGGGATGGCCGAGGTCGACGTCAACGCCGAGGAGATCGACGCGCTGTTCGCCGATGGCGACATCGACCTGGAAGCGGCGCGGGATCTTCCGTGTCACACCGGTATTCGGCTTCTCGGTGGCAGCTCGCATGCGCTCGGCCGGGTCAACGCCGACAAGCGCGTGCAGCTGGTACGTGGCGATCGCGAGGTGTTCGGCCTCCGGGGAAGGTCAGCCGAACAGCGCGTCGCCCTCGATCTGCTGCTCGACGAGTCGGTGGGCATCGTCTCCCTCGGCGGCAAGGCCGGCACCGGCAAATCGGCGCTGGCCCTGTGCGCCGGCCTGGAGGCGGTCCTGGAACGACGCACCCAGCGCAAGGTCGTGGTGTTCCGGCCGCTCTATGCCGTCGGTGGCCAGGAACTGGGCTATCTGCCGGGCAGTGAGAGCGACAAGATGGGTCCGTGGGCGCAAGCCGTCTTCGACACCCTCGAAGGACTGGCCAGCCCGGCGGTACTGGAGGAAGTGCAATCCCGCGGAATGCTGGAAGTGCTGCCGCTGACCCATATCCGCGGCCGCTCGTTGCACGATTCGTTCGTCATCGTCGACGAGGCGCAGTCCCTGGAACGCAACGTCCTGCTGACGGTGCTGAGCCGGCTCGGGTCGGGATCCCGTGTCGTCCTGACCCACGACGTCGCCCAGCGCGACAATCTGCGGGTCGGGCGCCACGACGGTGTCGCGGCGGTCATCGAGAAGCTCAAGGGCCATCCGCTGTTCGCCCACATCACGCTGCTGCGCAGCGAGCGATCGCCGATCGCCGCGCTCGTCACCGAGATGCTCGAGGAGATCACACCGGGCGCGCTGCCCTGACCCGCTACCACCTGCACCTGGGACGGCCTACCGGCTAACCCCGGTAGGCTGCCAGGGTGGCTCGGCGCCCTGACACCCCGTCCTCGTCCTACTGGCGCACGGTGCTCGGCGTGTGCGCCGCCGTCGCTGTGGTGGTCGTGGGGGCCTGCACCGGCCACGTGAAGGTCGACACAAAGGCCGAGGCCGCCACCGACGTCGACTGTGCGGTGGTCAAGTGCATAGCGCTGACATTCGACGACGGGCCGAGCCCGTACACCGACCGGCTGCTGCAGATCCTGAAAGACAACGACGCCAAGGCGACGTTCTTCCAGATCGGCAACAAGGTGGCGGCCAATCCCGACGGGGCCAAGCGCGTCGTCGAGGCGGGTATGGAACTGGGCCAGCACACCTGGGAACACCCCAATATGACGACCATCCCGCCCGAGGACATCCCGGCCCAGTTCAGCAAGGCCAGCGATGCCATTGAGGCGGCGACGGGCCAGCGGCCGAAATTGGTGCGCACGGCAGGCGGGCTCATCAACGACGACGTCCTGGCCGAGGCGGGACGGCAGGGGTTGGCCGACATCAACTGGGATGTCATCCCGTTCGACTGGGCCAACGACGCCAACACCGCGGCCACCCGCTACATGCTGATGACCCAGATCAAGCCGAACTCGGTGGTGTTGTTTCATGACACCTACTCCTCGACGGTCGACCTGGTGTACCAGTTCATCCCGGTCCTGCGGGCCAACGGCTACCACCTGGTCACCGTGACCCAGATGCTGGGCACCCGGGCGCCGGGCACCAGCTACGGCAGCCGCGACAACGGGCCCCCGGTCAACGCCCTGACCGATATCCCGGCCGACCAGATCCCGTCGCTGCCCAACACCCCGTCGCCCGCGCCGATGCCCAACTTCCCGATCACCGATATCCCCGACGCCAACTCGGGCGGGCCCAACAACGGCGCGTAACCGGAGCGCGAGGGGTTTCGCGCCTATGATCCCGGCGTATGCACAACGAAACCGCGTTCGTACTGACGGTTGTGGTGTTGTGCTACGCGGTGATATCCGGCCTGATCCGGAAGTGGTATGTCGCCCCCGCACTGATCTTCATGGCGTGCGGAATGGTGTTGGGCCCGTTCGGCTTAGGCCTGATCGACGTCGGTGCCGACGCTGAGAGTTACACCATTCTGGGCCAGCTGGCGCTGACCGTCATCCTGTTCAACCAGGCCGCCCAGCTCGACCTGAACAGTGCGTTCCGGCGCCGGCACGCCACCTTCCGGCTGTTGTTCATCGGTATCCCGCTGACCATCGCGCTGGGCGCGGGCACCGCCGTGCTGCTGTTGCCGGTGCTGCCGTTGTGGGAGGCGGTGTGTCTGGCGGCCATCGTCGCGCCCACCGAGGTGGCGCTCATCGACGCACTGCTGGAGGACCGGCGCATCCCCGAGCAGGTGCGCCACGCCTTGTCGGTGGAGAGCGGCTGTTACGACGGTTTCGCGTTGGCGGCATTGTTCGCCGCATTGGCCCTGGCGTCGGAGAGCGTCGTGGGCAACGCGTCGGCGTGGGGTTGGTTCTTCGTGCGGACCGAGGTGCTGTCGCTGTTGATCGGGCTCGTCATCGGTACCGCAGGCGGGTTGGTCATGTCGACCTTCCGCAGGCACGGCTGGATGATCAGCAGCTGGGCCCAATTGGCGACGGTGGCCGTGGCGCTGGTGTGTTTCGCGACCGCCGAAGGGGTGCACGGCAGTGGTTTCGTCGCCGCGTTCGCCGGCGGGCTGGGGTTCGCGTTGGTGGCCCGGCGCACGGGCGATTCGCAGCCGATGCAATTCTCCGATTCGATCGGTCAGCTGCTGGAGTTCCTGCTGTTCGCCATGTTCGGTGGCTACGCGCTGATCATCGGGTGGCGCGACGTGTCCTGGCGGGTGGTGGGTTTCGCGGTGGTGGTGGTCTTCGTGGTGCGCTTGATCGCGGTGCTGGTGGCACTGTGGGGTACCGAACTGCCGCCACGCAGCCGGGGTTTCATCGGCTGGTTCGGTCCCCGCGGTATCGGCACGCTGGTGCTGGGACTGCTGGTCATCGAACAGGGCCAGATCGAGCAGGCAACCCTGATAACGCAGGTCGTCGCCGTCGTGGTGAGCATCAGCCTGGTGGTGCACAGTGTCACCGCCCCGTTGGGCATCAAGCTGGTCTCCGCCGACCGGCTGCTTGCTAGCCGTGAGCCTTCGGTGTGAGCACGCCTTCGCGACGGGCCCGGGCGAAATTGGTCATCACCCGCTGCAGCAGTTGCTCGAAAATCTCGCCTGTGTCGGCGAGGCGGCTCAGTCCCTCATGGCGTAGGTAGACCTCGAGGCGACGTTCGATGGGCCAGTCGAGATAGATGTCACCGGCGAATTCCGAGCGCAGGAATGCCAGCGCGCGGTCGTCGAATCGTTCAGCGGGTGCCGGGCCCGCAGTGGTCATCGGGAGCCTCCGAGGAGTGTGTGACGACCTCATCTTGCCAGTCGAAAGCCCCCGACAAAAGAGGCGATTCGCTTCCGCTGCCCGGTATCTGCGGTGCAGACGATGACGATCATCTACGCTCACCAGTCATGAGGACGGGTTTGAAGTTAGCTGTCGTCGGACTGCTGGGCGGTGCCAGCTGCGCGGGATTGCTGGGCGCCGCTCCGGCCGCGCAGGCCGACCAGCTCGGCTACCTCATCAACGTGACGGTGCGACCCACGTACAACTTCCCCAATGCGCAAACGGCACTGGATTACGGCTACGGGCTGTGCGGCCGGATCGAATCCAAGGCGAGCTTCACCGATATGGCCGCCCAGATCAAGAACGACTTCAACACCAACGACGAGTTCACCGTGTCGTATCTGCTGAGCCAGGCCGCCCAGGAACTGTGCCCGGCGCAAACCTGGCAGCTGCGCCAATCGGCGGCCGGATACCGCCCGACCGGACCCGTCTAGGCCTGAATCGAAACTGCGCCCGGATCGCCGATCAGGCATGATCGGCGATCCTGGCGCAGTCTCGCGTCTGGCTAGTCGCCGTCGCGAACCTTCGCCATCGCCAGCACGTCGAGCCGCTTGTCGAGCTCGGCCTCGGTCAGCTTGTCACCCAGCAGCCCGCGGTCGATCACCGTCTGGCGGATGGTCTTGCGCTCCTTGAGCGCTTCCTTGGCCACCTTGGCGGCTTCTTCGTAGCCGATCGCCGAGTTCAGCGGTGTGACGATCGACGGTGAGGACTCGGCCAGCTCACGCAGGTGTGCCTCGTTGGCGACCAGGCCGTCGATGCACTTGGTGGCGAACAACTTCGACACATTGGCCAGCAGCGTGAACGACTCCAGCACGTTGCGCGCCATCATCGGGATGTAGACGTTGAGTTCGAACGCGCCCGACAGGCCGCCGACGGTGACGGCGGCGTCGTTTCCGATGACCTGCGCGGCAACCTGGGTGACGGCCTCGGGCAGCACCGGGTTGACCTTGCCCGGCATGATCGAGCTGCCCGGCTGCAGATCCGGCAGCTGCAGTTCGCCCAGGCCGGTCAGCGGGCCCGAGCCCATCCAGCGGATGTCGTTGGCGATCTTGGTCAGCGACACCGCGATGGTCTTGAGCGCCCCGGACGCCTCGACCAGACCGTCGCGTGCTGCCTGTGCTTCGAAAGAGTCTGTCGCGGTGCGCAATTCGGCGATGCTGGTCTCGCTCACCAGCACCTCGACGACCTTGGCGCCGAAGCCCTCGGGTGCGTTGAGGCCCGTTCCCACCGCGGTTCCGCCGATGGCGAGCTCACCGAGCCTTGGAAGTGACGCGCGCACCCTTTCTATACCGGCCTGCACCTGGCGGGCGTAGCCGCCGAACTCCTGGCCCAGGGTGACCGGCACGGCGTCCATCAGGTGGGTACGGCCGGACTTGACCACGGTGCGCCACTGCTTGGCCTTGACCGCCAGCGACTCGTGCAGGATCTCCAGTGCCGGGATCAGGTGACGCACGGCGGCCTCGGTGGCCGCGATATGGGTGGCCGTCGGGAACGTGTCATTGGAGCTCTGCGACATGTTCACATCGTCATTGGGATGCACCGTCACGCCGTTGGCGGCGGCGATCGAGGCGATCACCTCGTTGGCGTTCATGTTGGAGCTGGTGCCCGAGCCGGTCTGGAAGACGTCGATCGGGAACTGGTCGTCGTGCAGACCGTCGGCGATCTCGGCTGCCGCGGCGATGATGGCGTCGGCCTTCTCCGGGGCCAGCAGGCCGAGGTCCTTGTTGACCTGGGCGCAGGCACCCTTCAGCAAGCCCAGCGCGCGGATCTGGGTGCGCTCCAGAGGGCGGAAGGAGATCGGGAAGTTCTCGACGGCGCGCTGGGTCTGCGCCCGCCACAAGGCCTTCGCCGGCACCCGGACTTCGCCCATGGTGTCGTGCTCGATCCGGTACTCGCCTTCGACAGCACTGTCGGTCATTTGCTCCCTTTGTTCGTGTGATGACGCAATTACGGAAGTGGGTGTGCGGCGGAGAGGTCCCCGGTGAAGTCGACCGCGGAGTACTCGTTGAGCTTGGACAGCCGGTGGTAGGCCTCGATCATCCGGACCGTGCCGGACTTGGAACGCATCACGATCGACTGGGTGGTGCAGCCGCCGCCGAAGAAGCGCACACCCTTGAGCAGGTCGCCGTCGGTGACGCCGGTGGCGGAGAAGAAGACGTTCTCACCGGAGACCAGGTCCTCGGTGTGCAGCACGCGGTCCAGATCGTGGCCCCGGTCGAGGGCCTTCTGCCGTTCGGCGTCGTCGGTGGGGGCCAGCTGCGCCTGGATCGCCCCGCCCATACAGCGGATCGCGGCGGCGGTGATGATGCCCTCCGGGGTGCCGCCGATGCCGACCAGCAGATCGGTGCCCGAGTCGGGGCGGCATGCCGCGATGGCGCCGGCGACGTCGCCGTCGGAGATCAGCCGGATGCGCGCACCGGCCTCACGGATATCGGCCATCAGCTGGGTGTGGCGCGGTCGGTCGAGCACGCACACCGTCAGGTCGGCGACCGTGAGGTTCTTCGCCTTGGCGACGCGGCGGATGTTCTCACCGATCGGGGCGGTGATGTCGATGACGTCGACGGCGTCGGGGCCGACGGCGATCTTGTTCATGTAGAACACCGCCGACGGGTCGAACATCGCGCCGCGCTCGGCGACGGCCAGTACCGAGATGGCATTGGGCATGCCCTTGCTCATCAGGGTGGTTCCGTCGACGGGGTCGACCGCGAAATCGCAGGCCGGGCCGTCGCCGTTGCCGACTTCTTCGCCGTTGTAGAGCATCGGCGCGTTGTCCTTCTCGCCCTCGCCGATGACGACGACGCCGCGCATGGACACCGAATTCACCAGCTCACGCATGGCGTCGACGGCGGCACCGTCGCCGCCCTCCTTGTCGCCGCGCCCGACCCAGCGACCGGCGGCCATGGCCCCGGCCTCCGTGACGCGAACGAGTTCCATGGCGAGGTTGCGGTCGGGTGCTTCTCGGCGCTTGGCTGGTGTGGCGTCACTCATGCGGTGATTGTCCCAGAAGCGGGTGCAGTGTTGGGAGCTGGGATACTGGTCGGGTGAGCACCCAACCGCAGCCGGCTCCTCCGCCCGCCAAGTCGCGGTTGTTGCAGGACGGCCGCGACATGTTCTGGTCGATGGCGCCGCTGGTCGTGGCCTGCATAGTGCTGGCGGGCGTGGCCGGTATGTGTTCGATCCAGGGGCGCGGGCCCAGCACCGGACCGGTGCCGACCTATCCCGCCGCGACGGCGCTGAAATCCGATGCCGAGACGCTCGGTTTCCCCGTCCGGCTTCCGCAACTGCCTGCCGGCTGGCAACCCAATTCCGGCGCCCGGTCCGGCCTGGAGGGCGGGCGCACCGACCCGGCGACGGGCCAGTCCGTGCCGGCCAAGGTCTCCACCGTCGGCTACCTGACGCCGTCGGGCATGTACGTCAGCATGACCCAGAGCAATGCCGACGAGGACAAGCTGGTGCGCTCGCTGCACGCCGACGCCTATCCGACCGGCGCGCAGGATGTCGCCGGGGTGCGCTGGATCGTCTACGAGGGTGGCACCGACGTCGACGGCCGCAGCGAGCCGGTCTGGACCACCCGTCTCGCCGGTTCCGGCGGGGGTACCCAGATTGCGATAACCGGCGCGGGCAGCGCCGACGAGTTCCGTACGCTGGCCACAGCGATCCAGAACCAGGCGCCGTTACCCGCAACACCCAGATAGTCCGCCACCGCAGATAGGACCGCTCGTGACCAAGGCTCCGCAGGCAGATCTCACCGGGTGGTCATGCGCTCCCTTCATCGGTGGCGGTTACACACACGACGTCTACCGCCGTGGTGAAGGCCCGGGTGTGGTGCTCATCCCGGAGATGCCCGGCCTGACCCCTGAGGTGCTGGGACTGGGAAATCATCTGGTCGACAACGGCTTCACCGTCGCAGCGCCGTCGTTGTACGGCACGCCCGGTGCCGCCGCGGTACGCCCGGGCATGGTGCCGGTGCTGGCCAAGGGGTGTGTGGCAAAGGAATTCGCTGCCTTCGCCACCAACAAGAAGCGTCCGGTCGCCGACTTCCTGCGTGCGCTGGCGCGCGACCTCAACGCCTCGACCCCGGGTAAGGGTGTCGGTGTCATCGGGCAGTGCTTCTCCGGTGGCTTCGCCCTGGCCGCGGCGGTCGACGACAGCGTGCTGGCGCCGGTGCTGAGCCAACCGTCGCTGCCGCTGGCGCTGACGGCGGCGCAGAAACGCGACCCGGGATTGTCCGAGGAGGAGCTGCAGATCATCGAGCGCCGCGCCGCCGACGAGGGGCTGTGTGCGCTTGGGCTGCGGTTCAGCGCCGACCGGATGGCGCCTGGCGAGCGCTTCCAGACACTCAAAGCCCGCCTCGGCGACGCCTTCGAGGTCATCGAAATCGATTCCAGCCGCGGCAATCCGGGCGGATTCGGGCCGACGGCGCATTCGGTGTTGACCCTCGAGGTCCGCGAAGAAGAGGGGCAGCAGGCCTACGAGGCGCGCAAGCGCGTGGTGGAGTTCCTCAAGACTCGTCTGGGGTAGCCGCAGCGGGTTCCGGCTCGGCGGCGGCCTTGCCCGGCAGTATCCGTCGCCACCACGGCGTCTTGCGTTCGGCGACGTCCTCGTCGTCGACACTGTTGACGGTCTCCAGCGGCGCGCCCTTGTAGACGGCGAGATACACGCTGATGGTGGTGACGATGATGATCATCAGCACCGGGCCCAGCACGATGCCCCAGAAGCCGAACATCCCGAGCCCGGCGAAGACCGACAGCAGCATCAGCGCGGCGTTGAGGTGCGCGCTCTTGGGTACCAGGAACGGTCGCAGGATGTTGTCGATGCTGGTGACCACGATGACGTGGAACAGCACCACGAAGACGCCGCCGACGATGTTTCCGAACAGCGCCATGCCGATGCCCAGCGGGATGGTGATGATGCCGCTGCCCAGCGGGATGAAGGACAGCGCGGTGAGGAATATGACGAACATGAAGAAGCCGTCATGGATTCCGGCGATGTAGATCGAGATCGCGCCCGCCACACCCTGGCACGTCGCGATGATGAACTGACCGCGCACCGTCGCGGTGACCATCGCGCCGATCTTGGCGAGGTAGATGTCGGATACCTGATGCCCCAACGGGTTGAGATCGCGGAACAGTGCCAGCACCCGCGGCCCGTTGACCAGTAACGCCAGGAACACGTAGAGGAAGATGATGCCGGAGGTGACGATCCCGGCGATCGAACCGACGGAGTCCCTGGCGAAGTGCAGCGCCATCTCGCCGGCGTTCTGGCCGACCTTGGCGATGGTGTTTCGGACCGCTTCCGGTGTCAGGTTGATATCCAGGAAGGGAACCTTGGTCAGCAGTTTGTTGGTCGACTCCAGTAGCCGCTGGCCCACCTCGGTCAGATCGTTGCGTTCCATCCAGTGACTGATGCTGGTGACCATCTGACTGATCTGCAGCACCGCCAGGAAGATCACGCCGCCCAGCGGGACGGCCACGATGGTGGTGGCCGCCAGCAAGGTGACGGTGGCCGAGAGCCCGACGTTGAGTTTGGTGCGCAGCCGGTCGAACAGCGGCCGGAACAGATAGGCCAGCACCGCGGCGACGGCGATCAGGATCAGGTAGCGCCGCAGGAAGTACGCGCCGAACGCCAGCGCGATGACGGTCATGACCGCCAGGGCGCGCTTCTGGGTGGGGGAGAACTCGTCGAGCATCGGGCGCAATCCTAAGCTGCCGACGTCGGTGAACCCGCTCGTCGGCGTTCTAGTGGGCGATGCTCATCCGGCGATGAGCTTGTCCAGGTGTGCCGCGATGTCCGGGTAGCGCTTGAGATGCGCGCCGCCGTTGAGGTCGAGGACCTCACCGGTGAGCCAGGACGCCTTGTCCGAGCACAGGAATGCCACGGCGTCGGCGATGTCCTGTGGCGTGCCGGTGCGGCCCAGCGCGGTGTTCTCGGTGTACTCCTCGACCACACCCGGGATCAGCGCGGCACCCTCGGTCAGCGGGGTGGCGACGAAACCGGGGGAGACGGCGTTGACGCGGATACCGCGCGGGCCGAGTTCAAGTGCGGCGACCTCGGTGAGCATGGCCAGACCGGCTTTCGCCGAGCAGTAGGCGCTCATGCCGATCGCGGGCTGGCGGGCGTTCAGCGATGCCAAAGACACGATGGTGCCGCCGGGTCCCAGACACGGTGCCGCGTGCTTGATGACGATGAACGCCCCCGTCAGGCAGACGTCGAGGACTTCGCGGAACTGTTCGGTGGGCAGGTCGGTGATGGCACCGAAACCGCTGAATCCGGCGCAGTTCACCACGACGTCGACAGCACCGGTCTCGGCGAACAGTCGCTGCACCGAGTCCTCGTCGGTGACTTCGACGGCGACCCAGCTGTGCTGGTGGCCGAGCGCCTCGGCATGCTCCCGGGCCCCGTCGCCGTTGCGGTCGGCCAACGTGACGGTGTGTCCCTCGGCGGCCAAGGTCTGCGCAATCGCCCAGCCGATGCCGGAGGCGGCGCCTATGACGACGGCGCGTCTGGTCATTCCCGCTCACCTTCTCTCGGTCGGGGATCGCCCCATTTGGCCTGCACCGCACCCCACGGGTCGGCATAGGGTTTGGTCGCGCGGTAGTAGGGCCCGCGGCGAGCCAGCACCGCGCGCGACAACGGCGCGATAAGGCGCAGCAGCGGCCGCAGCCTGCCGGTTTTGGCAGCCGTCTCGATGAGCATGTCGGGCCACGAATGACGTTGGAAGTCAAGGACTTCCTGGGATCTGGTGGTGTCCATCCAGTCGGTGGCGAACCAGTCGGTGTCACTGTCGGGGTTGCCCTTGAGGCCGATGGGAAGGCCGCCGACCAGACCCATCGCGGCGGCGACGGCGGGGGCGATATCGCCCTGGCGCAGCCGGTGCGAACTGTCGCCACCGATCAGCAGTGTCTCGCCGACGACATCGGCGGTGACGGCGGCCGCGAAGGCCTGGGCGACGTCACGAACGTCGACGGTGCTGATCCGGTTGTCGATGGGAAGCAGTGCCTCGAAGTACACGTTGTCGAGGTTCATCAGCGAGGCCGCGTCGACCGTCATCACCCCGCCCAGTCGCAGGATCACCCAGTCCAGTGCGGTGGCCCGCACCAGCTTTTCGGCTTCGACCTTGTGTGCGCCGTAGATATCGGACGGGTTGGTCGGGGTGTCGGCGGTGAGCAGGTCACTGGTCCGGAAAGGGTTGCGGGAACCGTAGACCGCGATGCTGGAGGCCAGCAAGAACCGCGGCGTGTGGGCCAGTTTGGCTGCGGCGTCGAGCAGATTGGCGGTCCCGCCCACGTTGACCTTGTGTGCGAGCTCCGGCCGCATGTAGCAGACCGGCGGGATGATGGCGGCCAGGTGGATGATCGCGGTCGGGGCGACCTCGGCGATGAGCGCGTCGACGGCCGCCGGATCGGTCAGGTCGGCGTAGCGGGCGCTGACACCTGACGGAAACTCCCCGGCTGCCTTGCGGTTGACGGGCAGGTCGAGGTCGGTGGCGACCACCTGTCTGCCGTCGGCGTTCAGCTGTTTGACCGTTGCCGATCCGACCAGGCCGAACGCCCCGGTGACCAATACCGTCATGCATCTCCCGCGCCAGAAGTGAAACGTGTTGCAGGCATCATGGCCTACCCCGGGGATCTACACCAGGGCATTGCGTCCGGCGCGCCTACCAGTGCTGGGCGCGGCAGCCGGTGGCCAGGTTGTGGCAGTGATTGCCGCTCTTGCACTTGCCGCACTGACAGCGGCAATCATGGTCGGTGCGCCGGTTCCCGGTGTGTTGCGCCATATCGTCTCCTTCGATCCGAACATGTCCAGCACAGCACGCCGGGCACCGGTCGGCGGCGGGTTCGGACTATTCGGCGGCGATACAGCGGAA
Source organism: Mycobacterium sp. (assembly GCA_016197405.1). Lineage (GTDB taxonomy): Bacteria > Actinomycetota > Actinomycetes > Mycobacteriales > Mycobacteriaceae > Mycobacterium. The sequence continues at coordinate 53,774 of JACPVR010000029.1, read as the reverse complement.
GCCGATATGGCTCATGCCGGTGTCGACGGGTTGGGGCCGACGCGCCGCGGGGCGGTAACGCATGCAGTAGGAGTCGGCGCACAGAAAAGAACCGCCCTTGATCACCTTGCGGGGCACGGCGAACTGCGGCTGCGCGGGATCGTAACTGTCTGCGGCACAGCACGGCCCGATATCGCGTGTCGCGCCGTACCAGTCGGTGGTCCACTCCCAGACATTGCCGGCCATGTCGAAAAGTCCGTAGCCGTTGGGGGGATAGCTCCCCACCGGGGCGGTCTGCCCGTAACCGGTGTCGGGCAGGTACGGGAACTCGCCGTGCCAGTAGTTGGCGAGCTTCTCGCCGGTTGATTCGGGTGCCTCGCCCCAGGTGTAGGTCGCCGCCCGCAGGCCGCCGCGGGCGGCGACCTCCCACTGCGCTTCGGTGGGCAGCGCACAGCCGGCCCATTCGGCGTAGGCGGCGGCATCCTCGAATGCGATGTGCACCACGGGATGGCGATCGCGGCCCTTGAGTGACGAGCGCGGGCCACGCGGATGGTTCCAGCAGGCCCCCGGGGTCCAGGTCCACCACTGGCTCATATGCCGCAGATCGACCGGGCCCGGGGTGCGGTGGAAGACCATCGACCCCGGCTGCAGGTTCTGCGGTGGCGCGCCCGGGTAGTCGGCCGGGTTCAGCGGCCGCTCGGCGACGGTCAGATAATTTGTGGCCGAGACGAATTCCGCGAATTCGGCATTGGTGACCTGATGGGTCTGAATCCAGAACCCGGCGACGGTGACGGTCCGGGCCGGGCCCTCTTCGGGATAGTCGTTGTCGGCGCCGAGGACGGTCGTCTGTTCCGGGATCCAGGCGAAGTCGCCGGCACGGGTGCGCTCAGTCACCGAAGACGGTCGTCCAATCGTCCTTGAGGCTGACGAGGGTCCAGCCGTAGGTGTCGGCATGCTCGAGCACCCGCTCGGCCCCCGCGGTGTAGTCGAATTCCCGGTCGGCGTCATCGTGGCGCACCAGCAGCTTGAGCGACGGCGATCCGGGATTGCCGGTGTACATGAGCATCTCGTCGTCACCGTTGGAGTTGCCCGCCGCCAGGATGGGTCTGCGGCCGATCCGGTTCCAGATCCGCACCGGCTTCTCGGGGCCGTCGTCGAAGATGTCCAACGCCGGCTCGATCAGCAGGTCGCCGGTGCCGTCCTTGCCCTCGAAGCGCAGACTCTGGGCGCTGCCCACCACACGTTCGGCCGGTATCCCGTAGATGACGCTGGTGATGGGACGCATGAAGTCGCGGCCACCGCCGGAGACGATGTAGTTGGTGAAGCCGTTGGCCTCCAGGTAGCGCAGTAGTTCGACCATCGGCGCATAGGTGCAGTTCTGGTAGAGCCGGGCCAGGGTGGGGTGCTCGGCCTCCTCGAAGAACATCGTCACGTGTGCGGCGTGCTCCTCCACCCGCATCGCGGCATGCAGCGAAAGAACGGCTCCGGCAAGGGTTTTGAGGTCGGTGTCATCGCCCTGGTAATGCTTGGTGATGGCGTCGCCGAACCATTGCAGGTCATCGGTGGTCGCAGCCAGATAGGGCTGTTCCTGGGCCAACGCGGGTTCGGCGGTGGCCCGCTCGAACAGTCTGCGCACGATGAAGTCCAGCTGGATGTACATCGGCTTCTCGCACCACAAGGTGCCGTCGTTGTCGAACACTGCGATACGTGCCTCGGGCGCAACGTAATCCGGGCCCTTGGTGGTGACACGTGCGACGAAATCGGTGATCGCCTTCTTGGTCGGGCCGTCGGTCCATGACTCCAGCATCTGGTCAACGCTATGCGTTGCGCGGCCGCTATGTCAGCAACGCCGCGAAAATTTCGACAAACCTCAGGCGTGCGCGGGGACCGCGACCTGGCCGTGCACCGCTTTCATCTTGTGGAACAGTTCGGTGTAGTAGGGCAGGCAGTCGGCAAGCGCCTGCTCGGTGGTGAACAACGGCTGATAGCCGAGGTCGCGCTGGGCTTTGCCGATCGAGAAGTAGTTGTCCAGGTAGATCCGTTCGACGGCCAGCGGTTCCAGCAGGGGCTTGGGCAGACCGAACCGGAAATGCAGCCACTGCCAAGCCGTCATCGCGAACCACACCAGCCGGCCGGGAACCCGGAACTTCGGCCACGGCTCACCGCAGGCCTCGACGACCGGCCGGGAGAACTCGAACATGTTGATCGGCTCGCCGTCGTTGATGAAGTACGCCTGGCCGGGCGCCGAACCGCCGGGAACCAGGTGTTCGGCGGCCAGGATGAACCCGTGAATCAGATTGTGTACGTAGGAGTTGTCGAGTTTGACGTTCTTGTTGCCGACCAGGACCTTGACGTGTCCGGCCAGCACGCTCTCGAAGACCTTGCGGAACATCGTCTGATCGCCGCGGCCCCAGATCCCACTGGGACGGATCGAACAGGTGAGCATGCCGTGCTGGCCGTTCTGCGCGAGCACGAACTTCTCCGCCGCCACCTTGGTCTCGGTGTAGAGGTCGTTGAAACGCTGGGTGTAGGGCAGGGTTTCATCCCCGCCGGCGATGACCTGACCGCCCATCACCACACTGTTGGAGGCGGTGTAGACGAACCGTTTAACCCCTGCGGCCTGTCCGGCGTGCACCAGCTTCTCGGTGCCGCCGACGTTCACCGCGAAACTGCGGTCGCGGTATTCCTTGGTGACCGAGCCGCCGCCCATCAGGTCGATGATCGCCGCGGTGTGGATGATCGTGTCGATGCCCGCGACGGCCGCGGCGACATCGTCGGCGCTGGTGATATCGCCGACGACGGTGTGCAGCCGGGGGTGTTCCGGCAGCGGTGACGGGGCCCGGTCGAAGGACCGTACCTGCAGGCCGCGATCGAGCAGTGTGGTCACCAGGTTGGCGCCGACGAATCCGGAGCCGCCGGTGACAAGGACGTGGCCGAGCTCGGTGGTCAGCGTTGAATCACCCATGGGGGGCAAGCATACGCAAGAAGTGAAACGTGTTCCAGTTTCTCTTCGGGGTCGGTGCTCAGTCGTCGGATTCGGCTTCTTCGGCATCGTCGCCGGCCAGGGCAGCTTCGATGCGTCGCTGCGCTCCAGCTAAGTGTTCTTCGCAACGTCGTGCCAGCTTCTCGCCTCTTTCCCAAAGGCTCAGCGAAGCATCGAGATCAAGTCCACCCTGTTCGAGGGCGTGCACGACGGCGGTCAGCTCGTCGCGGCACTCTTCGTAGCCGAGCTCACTGATCGGCGTCGCATCCTCGGCCACGGACTAGATCCTCTCGTATCTCTGCGGACTCATCGGTCTTCGGGACCCTGACTTTTTGCCACAACAGCCCCATCGGCAACCCTGATCCGCAATTCGGTTCCCTCGGGGGCATCGGCGACCGATCGCAGCACCGTCGAATCCTGCCGCACCTGGACCACGGCGTACCCGCGCGCCAGCGTCGCCGCCGGTCCCAGGGTCGACAACCGCGCCGACAGGTGCGCAACCCGCTCACCCTCGACGGCGACCATCCGGCGGATATCGCGCCGGCCGGCCAACCTGGCCCGGTCGATCTCCTGGGCGCGCGTCGTGATGGCCCGTAGCGGATCGGCCAGAACCGGACGGCTGCGCAATTGCAGGAGATGGCGTTCCTCGCGGGCCACCCAGTTGCGCAGTGCCCGGGCACCCCGGCGCCGCAGGTCCTCGACCAGGGCCTGCTCGGCCGCCGCGTCGGGAACGATGCGTTTGGCCGCATCGGTCGGCGTCGCCGCGCGCAGGTCGGCCACCAGATCGCAGATCGGGTTGTCGGGCTCGTGACCGACCGCGCTGACGACGGGGGTGGTGCACGCCGCGATCTCGCGGCACAGGGTTTCGTCGGAGAACGGCAACAGATCCTCGACACTGCCGCCACCGCGGGCCACCACGATGACGTCGACCTGCGGATCGCGGTCCAGTGAGCGCAACGCCTCGACGATCTGTGCCACCGCGCCGGGACCCTGCACCGCGGTGTTGCGGATGGCGAAGCGCACCGCAGGCCAGCGCAGGGTTGCCACCGTCGTCACGTCGTGTTCGGCGGCGCTGGCCCGGCCCGTGATGAGCCCGACCATGGTGGGCAGGAACGGGATGGGCCTCTTGCGGCGGGGATCGAACAGCCCCTCGGCCTCCAGCAGGCGGCGCATCCGCTCAATGCGAGCGAGCAGCTCACCCATGCCGACCGCTCGAATCTCACTGACCCGCAAGCTGAATGAGCCGTTGCGGGTGTAGAACTGCGGCTTGCCCAGCATGATCACCTGGGTGCCCTCGGTCAGCGGGACCGGGGCATTGGCGACGAGGTCGCGCGGGCAGCTCACCGACAGCGACATATCCGCCGCCGGATCACGCAGCACCATCCACGCCGTGCTCTGGCGCACTTTGAGCTCGGTCAGCTGCCCTTCGACCCACACCATCCCGAGCCGGTCGATGTATTTGGCGACCCGGGTCGCGACGGCACGAACCGGCCAGGGATTTTCGGGAGACTTACCCTGCTCGGGTTGGGTCACTTCGCCGACGCGCGGGTGATCCTGTTGGCGATCAGCGTCTGGAACGGCGCGCGCGCCTTGGTGCTCTCCTCGTAGGCCAGCAGCGCCTCGAGGTCGCTGACCGACAGGTGCTGCAGGCGTGCCCGCAGCTGAGCCAGCGTCAGGGTTTGGTAGTCGATGTCAGCGGCGACCGCAGGTGCGGCCTGCGTGCCGGTATCGGCCGAACCGTTGAGCGGTGTCTCGGCTTCGCCGGCGTCGGGCGCGGAGTACAGCGCGAACCGGCCCTCGGTGCGGCGTGGTGCCGGCACGGCCTCATCGGAATCGGCGTCGCCGATCTCGTCCTCGTCGAACGTGGCCCACTCGGGCTGCTCATCGCGCGGCGGGAACAGCGATTCCAGGGTGGCGTCACCCTTGATCACCAGGTCGGCCACATCCTGCTGCATCTTCATCACCAGGTGGGCGACCTGACTGGCGACCGTCATCGGGTACGTAAGGATGGTCTGCGGCAGCTTCATGGTCTCTTCGACGGCAGTCGCCGCGACCCCGATGAGCAGCCGGACCCCATACGGTGCACTAGACATGGCTGCCAGAGTACTTCCGGTTCGCTGAGTGGCCCCGCCATGTCGCGGGAAAGTACGCTGGAAGCCATGCCACCAACAGTCAATATGGGTATTCCCGGCGCTGCCGGCTCGGTGGCGACTCCGGTAACGGGTAAAAGAGTCCTGCTGGCGGAGCCGCGCGGCTACTGCGCCGGCGTGGACCGCGCGGTGGAAACCGTCGAACGCGCCCTGGAGAAGCATGGTGCGCCGGTCTACGTCCGCCACGAGATCGTGCACAACCGCTACGTCGTCGACACCCTGGCCAAGGCCGGCGCGGTATTCGTCGAGCAGACCGACGAGGTGCCCGAGGGCGCCATCGTGGTGTTCTCCGCGCACGGCGTCGCGCCGACGGTCCACGAAGAGGCCGCCGCGCGCAATCTGAAGACCATCGACGCCACCTGCCCGCTGGTCACCAAGGTGCACAACGAGGCCAAGCGGTTCGCCCGCGACGACTACGACATCCTGCTGGTCGGCCACGAAGGCCACGAAGAGGTCGTCGGCACCGCCGGTGAGGCCCCCGACCACGTGCAGGTCGTCGACAACCCCGACGCTGTCGACAAGGTCACCGTGCGCGACCCCAACAAGGTCATCTGGCTGTCGCAGACCACGCTGAGCGTCGACGAGACCATGGAGACCGTGCGCCGGCTGCGGGAGAAGTTCCCGACGCTGCAGGATCCGCCCAGCGACGACATCTGCTACGCCACCCAGAACCGTCAGGTCGCGGTCAAGGCCATGGCACCCGAGTGCGAGCTCGTGATCGTCGTCGGATCGCGTAATTCGTCGAACTCGGTGCGCCTCGTCGAGGTCGCGCTGGGTGCCGGCTCGAATGCCGCCAAGCTGGTCGACTACGCCGAGGACATCGACCCGGCGTGGCTGTCCGGTGTCACCACCGTCGGCGTGACCTCGGGTGCATCGGTACCCGAGGTGCTGGTGCGCGGTGTGCTCGAACGCCTGGCCGAGTACGGCTACGACACCGTGCAGCCGGTCACCACCGCCAACGAGACGCTGGTGTTCACGCTGCCGCGCGAGATCCGGCCCCCGCGGCGCGCCGCGTCCAGCTAGTCGACGCGACCGCTCAGCGGTCGTAGCGCCAGCGTTCGGAATCCCGCTCGTGGCGGGCGCGTGGCTGCCGCCGGTGTTCGGTGCGGCGCTCCTCGTCCTCGCCCGTCCCGCGGTAGCGGACATTCGAGAACGGCAGATGTGTGCTGGTGCCGCCTGCCCGGGTGGGCGGCGGTTCGTAGGCCTCGACCGGTTCGTAGCTTTCGTAGCGGTTCGGCCGCCGTGGCCCGCGCTCCGGAGGTTCCGGCGGCTGCCACGTCGGGCGAGGATCGCGCGGATACTCACGTGGCTCGCGCCGGTATTCACGCGGCACACCGCGTCCCTCGGACCGCCCCTCGGACCGGCCTTCGGGATCGCGCGGTGCACGCCGCCGCCGCGGCGGGGTGACCGGAATGTCGTCTTCGTCACGGGCGTGGGTGTTGCGGCGGCGCCGCGGCGGCTCGGGCGGCACACCGGCGGGGTCGTCCATCGGCGGTCGGGCGTGCCGGGAGCGGCCCGTGGCTTCCCGGCTGGGCCGGCGTTCGCGGGCCGGTTTGGCGGCCGGCGCACCGGGTCCACGATCGATGTTGTGCCGGCGCGGGGTGCGGGCTCCCGGCTCGGCGGGTTCGTCGTCGTCATCGGTCCCGCGGCCGGCCAGCGCGGAGCGCAGGGTGGCGAACAACCCGGCACCGGCCACCGTCGCCGTCGCGGCCTGGGTGGCGCCCGCGGTGCGTGCGGACTTGCCGAAGTACCAGCGGGCGATACCGATCAGCAGCACCGCCACCGCGGTGCCGAACATCAGCAAGAAGCGTTCGATCAGCGGATACCCGCAGTTGATCAAGATGTCCTTGATGCCGTGGATATCGGAGTAGTGGAACAGGAAGTACGCGGTGGGCACCGCAACGAACAAGATCAGCGGTGGCTGCACGACGGCGGTGAAGACACCGCTCTGCTGTACCAGCAGCACCGCGGCCAGGCAGCCGAGGACGTAGAGCACCGCGAACACCATCGTCAGTTCGCGCCCGCCCTTGAGGGCGTCGATGGCGATCCCCGCGGCCGCGCCGCCGAGCGCGAGCAGCAGGGCGCCCCACCACGGCAGACCAGGCAGGTCGGGGAGGATCGAGCGATTTTCAGCCGGCACCGCCGACGTCGCCCGCTGAGCTGACACACGTAGACCGTACCGGCTGCACCAGCGGTGCGGCTGACAGCGCGCGTCGTCCCCGCATGTCGTCTCGGCCTAGACTCTGCAGCCTGTGAGCTTGAACTTGGGAATCGTCGGCCTGCCGAATGTGGGTAAGTCCACATTGTTCAATGCGCTGACGCGCAATGACGTGTTGGCCGCCAACTATCCGTTTGCGACCATCGAGCCCAACGAGGGTGTGGTCCCGCTGCCGGATCCGCGGCTCGGTGAGCTGGCGAAGATCTTCGGCTCGGAGAAGCTGGTGCCTGCGCCGGTGACGTTCGTCGACATCGCCGGCATCGTCAAAGGAGCCAGCGAAGGCGCCGGGCTGGGCAACAAGTTCCTGGCCAACATCCGCGAATGCGATGCCATCTGTCAGGTGGTGCGGGTCTTCGCCGACGACGACGTCGTGCATGTCGACGGCCGGGTCGACCCCAAGGCCGATATCGAGATCATCGAGACCGAGCTGATCCTGGCCGATATGCAGACGCTGGAGAAGGCGGTGCCGCGGCTGGAGAAAGAGGCCCGCAACAACAAGGACCGCAAGCCGGTGCACGAGGCGGCGCTGGCCGCCCAGCAGATCCTCGACTCCGGTAAGACGCTGTTCGCCGCCGGTGTCGACTCGGCGCCGTTGCGTGAGCTCAACCTGATGACCACCAAACCGTTCCTGTACGTCTTCAACGCTGACGAGTCGGTGCTCGTCGACAAGGCCAAGATCGCCGAACTGCGCGAGATGGTGGCCCCGGCCGACGCGGTGTTTCTCGACGCCAAGATCGAGGCGGAGCTGGCCGAGCTCGACGACGAGTCCGCGATGGAGCTGCTGGAGTCCATCGGTCAGACCGAACGCGGACTGGATGCGTTGGCGCGCGCCGGTTTCCACACCCTGAAATTGCAGACCTATCTGACCGCGGGCCCGAAAGAGGCGCGTGCGTGGACTATTCACCAGGGCGATACCGCGCCGAAGGCGGCCGGGGTGATCCACACCGATTTCGAGAAGGGTTTCATCAAGGCCGAGATCGTGTCCTTCGAGGACCTGGTGGCCGCCGGATCGATGGCCGCCGCCAAGGCCGCCGGCAAGGTCCGGATGGAAGGCAAGGATTACGTGATGGCCGACGGTGACGTGGTGGAGTTCCGCTTCAATGTGTAAGCAACCAAAGAAGTAGGCCTCCGTGTATCCCTGCGTATGTTGCGGGCACCTGTCGGTGCCGGAACCGCCGGGAAGCTATTACATCTGTCCGATCTGCTTCTGGGAGGACGACGACGTTCAGCTTCGCTGGCCTACGATGAGCGGCGGCGCGAACAGGGTGTCTCTTATCGAGGCCCAAGCGAATTTTCGTGCCTTCGGTGCCAAGGAGCGGAGACACATCGCGCGCGTGCGACCGCCGACAGATGGTGAAGGTGTGGAGCCTGGCTGGCGACCGGTGGATGAGGAGCGGGACCGTTTCGAGACTTGGGGAGTGGGACCAATTGTGAACTGGCCCGGTGATAAGACCGTGCTCTACTGGTGGCGGCCGACCTACTGGAGACTAGCGCCGTAGGGAAACGAAACAGGGTGGAGTTCCGGTTCAATGTCTGAGGTGCTGCCGCCGTGCCCGGCGTGTGCGAGTGAGTTCGCCTACGAGTCCGGCGCACTCTTGGTCTGCTCGATGTGTGCCTACGAGTGGGCGCCAAGCGTGGACGATGCCGCCGAGTCCGGCGGTGTGGTCACCGACTCGGTGGGCAACCCGCTCGCCGATGGCGACACCGTCACCATCGTCAAGAGTCTGAAGGTCAAGGGTGCCGGGGGCGGAGTCATCAAGATCGGCACCAAAGTGCGCGGCATTCGCCTTATCTCCGACGGTGTAGGCGATCACGACATCGATGCGAAGGTGCCCGGTTTCGGGCAGATGCAGTTGAAGTCCAGCGTGGTGAAGAAGGTTCTCTGAGCCCTGGCACGGGCAGAGCATTGCTGTCGATGACCGTGCTCGAGTGTCGCCGGCCGGCGCGAGCCGATCACAATGTCAATGGGAGAGAGTTCCGACGCGTAGCGAGTTATCAGCGGGGGTCGACACGTGATCGTATGGCTGAACGGCACTCACGGTGTCGGCAAGACGACGACGAGTCCGCTTGTCCAAGAATTGATTCCCAATTCGCAGGTGTTCGACGCGGAGATGGTCGGCCAACTGCTGATGAACATCTACCCGGGTCTGCCCGACACGGATAACTTTCAGCACTGGCCGCCCTGGCGGCCGCTGGTGGTCGAAACCGCTCGCCGACTCGTCGAATACACCGGCGGCCCGTTGGTTGTTCCCATGACTGTCCTGGTGGAGCAGTACTGGCGCGAAATCAGCGATGGTCTCGACGGCTACGGACTGGACGTGCGTCACTTCGTGCTGCACACCGATCCCGACACCCTTCGCAAGCGCATTGAAGACGACCACATCATGGTCCCTTCGGATTTTCGGATCGACCACCTCGACCTCTACGCAGCGGCGGCCCGAACCTGGTTGCACCAATCCGCTGAAGTTGTCGACACAACACATCGCACCCCCGGTGAGGTGGCCCGCTACATTGCCGACGCGGTCAACGGCTGAGCTCAGAACGGTTCGTGGAGTTCCGGTCCGACGGCCAGGAGCCAGCAGTAGCGGTGATCCGCCCGATGACAACGCAACAATTGTTGTCCGAGGTGACGCGGGTCCATACGATCCGACAATGCAGACGCTGCTGTTCGCTTCTGGTCTGATTCTGTTCCTCTTCGGACTCATCACGGGGGTTGCGGTCCCCGTGGTGAAGAATCCGCGGATGGCACTCGCCAGTCACCTGCAAGGAATGACGAACGGTCCGGTCCTCATCATCGTGGGGTTGCTGTGGCCTTATATCAGTCTGACTCACCTCTGGCAGGTCACTGCTGTGGCCTTACTGGTGTATGGCGCATATGCAAACTGGTTGGCGACTCAGCTCGCAGCGATCTGGGGTGCCGGCCGGAAGTTCGCGCCGGGCGCGGCGGGTGACCACGTGGCATCCGGCATCAAGGAGGGCCTCGTCAACTTCCTTCTGGTGTCGCTGGCGCCCGCGATGATCGCAGCGACCATCATTCTCATCGTCGGCATCGTGCGCTGAAGCCGTCGGCGTTTCTACCGGGCCGCTCCGTGGAGCGGTGGTTCCGAGCTTGTCGGTGGTCAGGTCTAGCGTCGCCGGGATGAAACTCGTTTCGATCCGCATCATCACCGCCGACGTGAAGCGCCTCGTCTCGTTCTACGAGATGGTCACCGGAGCCGATGCGATCTGGGGCAACGAACTGTTCGCCGAGATCCCCACACCGGCCGGCACCCTGGCCATCGGGAGTGACAAGACGGTGCCCCTGTTCGGCGTGGGATCTGCCGAGCCGGCAGCCAATCGAAGCGCCATCATCGAGTTCATCGTCGGTGACGTGGATGCCGAATATGCGCGCCTACAAGGACAATTGGCCGAGGTCGTCACCGAGCCGACCACAATGCCGTGGGGCAACCGCGCGCTGTTGTTCCGCGACCCCGACGGTAACCTGGTCAACTTGTTCACTCCGGTCAGTGACGAGGCGCGAGCCAAATTCGGGGTGTGAGGCGTCGAGCGTTGGAATTCGACGTCGCGGTGGCATCGAGTGTGGGGGATATGCAGCCAATGAGCCCGATTTCCCTGCGTAAGGCCCACACTCGCCGAGTGCATCGATAAGAGCTCAGCGGCCGAGCCGAAACCGTGCGGCGCGCACACCGCAGGCGTCGGTGATGGCGTGGGCCACGACGACCTGGCGCAGGCCGCCGGCCTTCCACGCCGCCAGCGACGAGGCCAGACCCACGACGGCCGATCCCGCGACGAAGCGTCCTCGCCCCAGCGGCGACGGCAAGACCAGCTGCGGCGCCACGTGCCACAGCGAGAACCCGAACAGCGACCACGCCATCGCCAGGCGGGGCCGGGAATCGAACTCCCGCAGGAACACTGCCCGCCAGAGCAGTTCCTCGCCCACTGCGTTGACGATGGCCGTCGACGCCATGGCCGCGGCGGTCGGGATGTCGACGTCTCTGCGCTGCGGGATCAGCTGTGTCCCCGCCGCGCCGGCAACCGGCATCGCCAGCAGCATCAGATACCGGGCAGGCAGACCTCGCCCGGTGATCAGCAACCGCGCAGCGTCCCGCGGGCCCAGCAGCCACCCCGGGACAGCCAGACACCACACGATCCAGTACACCGCGAAGCCGATGTTGTACGCCGTTCGGGCGCTCGCGAGACGGCGCAGACCACCGAAGACCAATGCCATCGTCACCGGCACCGCGACGGGAATGACCACGGCGACGGTACGGCGTCCGCGACGATCTGCCATCGATCGAGATTATGCGACCGGTTGCGGCACGATGGGGTGATGGATCGTCTGGCGATCATTGCGGCCGAATCCCAGCGTTTCGCCGAGGTGCTGGGTGACATCGATCCGGCCTGGCGGTGTCCGAGCTGCCCGGACTGGTCCGCTGCCGACCTGCTGTGGCATCTGACCGAAGTGCACTTCTTCTGGGCCGGCATTCTGCAGCGCCGGATCTGTGACGAGGCGGACCTGCCGGCGGTCGAAGGCGCCAAGCCCAGCCGTCCCGCGTCGATGCCGGACCTGCTGGCCCTGTGTGAACAGGGGACCGCGGCGTTGATCGAACAGCTCGCGAGCCGCGCCGACGACGAGCCGTGCTGGTCGTGGTGGGCGCCCGACCAAACCGTGGGCTTCACGCGCCGCATGCAGACCTATGAAGCGACGATGCACCGCGTCGATGCCGAATTGACGGCCGCCGTGCCGGTCGGCCCGATCGCCGACGATGTCGCCGCGGGCGCAGTCGATCATGCCGTCGACGTCATGTGGGGATGGATGCCGGAGGCGGCGAGCTATCACCCCGAGAGCATCGTGAAATTCGTCGCCACCGACACCGGCCAACAGTGGTTCGTCGACGTCGGCACCTGGACCGCGCCGGGACAGCGCAGCGGCCCGACGGCGCGGCGGGCGCACACCGCGGACGCGACGGCGACGGTGTCCGGCCCGGTCCGGGATATCGCCCTCTGGGCGTGGACCCGGGGTGGTTCGGTGGAAACCAGTGGGCAGCCCTCGTCGCTGGCGGCCCTGGACGCCGTGGTGGCCGAGGGCATGCCCTGAGATGCCGACGCCTCAGGCCGCCACCGGTACTGCCGCAATCGGTTGCACGGCAACCGTTCGCGGCCAGATCCGGCGCGCGCGCACGGCGGCGAACGCGGCCAGCACCGTCAGCGCCCCTGCGGCGGCCGGCTGGCCCAGCAGCGACCCCAGCCATCCCGCCAGCGGGTAGGTCAGCAGGAAGCAGGCGTGGGACAACGAGAACTGTGCGGTGAAAACCGCCGACCGGGTTTCGCCGTCGGACTGATAACGCAACAGCCGCGCCGACGGTGTGTTGATCAACGAGGTGCCGGCGCCCAATGCAATCCACAAGGCCGACAGCGCTATCCAGCCCAGGGTGGGGTTCGGTTCGGTGGCCAGTACGCCCGCGGCCGACGCCAAGCCGATGCTCAGCACGCCGGCCCCGACGAGCATGAGCCTCCGGTCGGCAGTGACCGTCAGCAGCCGCGGCACCGCCAGCGCCACGGCCAGCGAACCGGCGCCGAAACAGGCCAACAGGATCGCGACCGCCGAGCCGGAACCGTGCAGCACGACGTGGACGTAGACCACGGTGTTGACCACCACGAGCGCGGTGGCGGCCGCGACCGACATGTTCAGTGCGAGCAGTGCCCGCAGCACCGGGTTGGCCAGCATGATGCGCGACCCCAAAGTGCTGCGTTGCCAGAAGTTCTGGGATGGCGCCCGCGCGGCGCCGCCGGGCAGCTGGGTGGCTGCCACCATGATCGCCGATGCGACGAACCCGGCGACGGTGCCCAGGAACAGGTAGTTGTAGGTCATCACGGACAGCAGGGCGGCGGCAAGTGCCGGGCTCAGCAGGGACTCCAGGTCGTACGCCATCCGTGACAGTGACAATCCGCGGATGTAATCGCGCTCGTCGACCAGGACGGTGGGCAGCACCGACTGCAGGGCCGGGGTGAACGTCGCCGAGGCGGCCTGCAGCACGAAGATCAGTAGGTAGATCTGCCAGGTGTGATCCACGAAAGGCAGCAGCACCGCGACAGCGGCGCGAATGATGTTGGAGCTCAGCAATAGTCCGCGACGCGAACACCGATGCGCCAGCGCGCTGATCACCGGCGCGACGAAGACGTAGGCCGCCATCTTGATCGCCAGTGCGGTACCAAGAACGGCGCCCGCGTCGTCACCGGCCAGGTCGTAGGCGAGCAGCCCCAGCGCCACGGTCAGCAGACCGGTGCCCACCAAAGCCACGACCTGTGCGGTGAACAGCGCGGCGAAGGTGCGGTTGCCCAGGATGGTGATCACCGAAGGGCCTACGTGGTGTCGCCGGTACGGCGGGGGGATTGCACGGCGTGCAGAGCGGATTCGTCGCGGTGATGTGCGGGCACCCCGGGTCCGGCGTGCTCGGCATTGAACACCGCATCGCAGACCAGTTGACGGACGTGGTCGTTCTCCAGGCTGTAGAAGATCGTCGTTCCGGCCCGGCGGGTGCGGACCAGGCGTGCCATCCGCAGCTTGGCCAGATGCTGGGAGACCGATGGGGCAGGTTTGCCGACGTGTTCGGCGAGGTCGTTGACCGACAACTCGGTGCCGACCAACGCCCAGAGCACCTGGACGCGGGTCGGATCGGCGAGCATCCGGAACACCTCCACGATCAGCGCGGCCTGATCGTCACCGAGACGCTCCGGACCATTACCTGCATTCATACGTAGATAGTAGAGGACTTGGACGCCGGCGCAATACCGGCAACGCACCCCGGAGATGCCCGCTAGCCGGTATGGACTCGCCCGCTTGCGGATTGGAAGACTGAAGCCATGGACGCCGCAACTGCACCCGCCCCGGTACGAAGTGCTCAACGCGTCGTCGACGTGCTCAGCGCGCACGGAGTGACCCATGTGTTCGGCATTCCCGGCGCCAAGATCGACGCCGTCTTCGATGCGCTCAGCGACGGCGGACCGGAAGTGGTGGTGTGCCGTCACGAACAGAACGCGGCGTTCATGGCCGGCGCGGTCGGTCGACTCACCGGAACGCCCGGCGTGGTGTTGGTGACGTCCGGACCGGGCACGACCAATCTCGCCACCGGTCTTCTCACGGCCAATACCGAGCAGGACCCGATGATCGCCCTGTGCGGGGCGGTGGGCCGCGAGGACCGGCTCAAGCGGACCCACCAGTCGATGGATGCCCAGGCGATGCTGGCCACCGTCACCAAGTCCGCCGGAGAGGTCGACCATCCCGACAACGTCGCCGAGGCCGTCGTCAACGCACTCCGGGCGGCGATGACCGAACCGCGTGGAGCGGCGGCAGTCGTGCTGCCCTCGGACGTACTGGCCGCGCCCACCCGGGCCGCGGTGGGCACCGCCATGCCGATCCCGGCCCAGGGTCCGGCGGCCGGTGAGGCAATTGCCAACGCGCTCAAGCTGATCAAAGACGCCAAGCGTCCCGTCTTGCTCGCAGGCATGCGCGCCGCCGACCCGGACAGTTGCGCCGCGCTGCGCTCATTGGTCGCCGCGACGGGACTACCGGTGGTGGAGACCTTCCAGGCCGCCGGTGTGATCTCGCGTGATCTCGAAGAGCATTACCACGGCCGGATCGGGCTGTTCCGCAATCAGCCCGGCGACATCGTCGTCGCGCACTCCGACCTGCTGATCACCGTGGGCTATGACGCGGTGGAGTACGACCCGGCATTGTGGAACAGCGACCCGACCCGGCCGATAGTCCACATCGATGCCGTGGTCGCCCAGATCGACGCCCACTACCAGCCGGTCCTCGAACTGTGCGGGGCGATCCCCGCCACCCTGGACGCGCTCACCGCCGGTCTGACCGATCTGCGCATCGACAGCGATTTCGCGACCGAACTCGCCAGTCAGCGAAAGGCTCTCGACGATCTGGACGCGCACGCCCGCGCTGCGGCGGACGACGGTCCCGGCGTCAACCCGGCAGCCCTGGTTCTGGCACTACGGGACGGTCTGGACGACGACGCGACCGTGGCGTGCGATATCGGTTCCGTCTACATCTACATGGCCAGACACTTCCGGGTGTATCAGCCCCGGCATCTGCTGTTCTCCAACGGCCAGCAGACACTCGGGGTCGGTCTGCCCTGGGCGATGGCCGCCAGCCTGGTACGGCCCGGCACTCAGGTGGTGTCGGTATCCGGCGACGGTGGGTTCCTCTTCTCGGCACAGGAATTGGAGACCGCAGCGCGTCTCGGACTGACTTTCACCCATATCCTGCTGCGCGACAACACCTATGACATGGTGGGATTTCAGGAGGAACTGAAATACGGCCGCAAGTCCGGTGTCCAACTCGGTGACTACGACATCGTCTCCTACGCCAAGGCCTTCGGCGCCAACGGTTATCGCGTCGAGCGCCTGGAGGACTTCGTCGCGGTGCTGCAGCAGGCGCTCGCCGAGGACGGGCCCTCGGTGATCGATGTCGCCGTCGATTACCGGCACAACACCGATCTGGCCGCGCAGCTGCACGACGATCAGTTCGAATGACATGAGCGAGAACACCGACGCCGTGGGTCACGGCCACCTCCACCACTGGCTCTCGATGGTGTTGGCGCACCGCCGGGCCGGCACCGAGCTCTATCAGTCGTCCACCATGAACGCACTGCTGGCCGGGGTGTACGACGGCGACCTCACCATCGCCGAACTGCTCGAGCACGGCGACTTCGGGCTGGGGACCTTCAATCACCTCGATGGCGAGATGGTGGTGCTCGACGGGACCTGCCACCACCTACGCTCAGACGGCACCGCGGTGGTCGCCGCCCCCACCGAACAGACACCGTTCGCCGCCGTCACCCGATTTCACGCCGATTCCGTTGTCGCCGTGGATGACCCGATGGGTTGGGCTGACGTGACAGGTCGCATCGACAGCATGATCGACAGCGTCAACCTGATGTATGCCATCAGGATCGACGGCGTGTTCGGCACCGTGAGCACGCGCACCGTCAAGGAGCAGGCCGCGCCCTATCCGCCGCTGGTCGAGGCGACCGCGGGTCAGGCGCAGATGCAGTTCACCGATATCGCAGGCACCCTGGCAGGATTCCGGATGCCCGACTACGACCAGGGGATATCGGTGGCCGGCTACCACCTGCATTTCCTCGCCGACGATCACGCCCGCGGCGGGCACGCGCTGGATTTCCAGATGCGTCACGGGGTTATCCGGATCGGCACGATCAGCGATCTGCACCTGCGCATACCCCGCGCCGCGGGATTCCTCGATGCGCAGCTTTCCGGCACCGACAGTTCCGAACAGATCCGCCGGACCGAGGGCGGGCACTGAACCGCGGCTTACTCACTCGGGTTCGTCGGCCAACATCCGGCTGATCTGCACCCAGCGCGTCAGGAACTCACGCTCGTCGAGCTTCTTGCGCCGCATCCAGGTGGTCACCTCGGCATTGCACTTGCTGGCATTACAGGATCGACAGCTGGGAACCACGTTGGCCAGTTCGTATCGCCCGCCCCGGGAGATCGGCAGCACGCAATCCTTCTGCAGCGCCGTGCCGGTCGCCCGGCAGTAGGCGCACCCCTCCCAGGCCGCGACCAGCGCGGTCCATTGCGCGACGGTGAGGTCATGGGTGTTCTGCGCGATGCGGCGCCTGCGCCTGCGCGAATACCTGACCGCGCGACTGGGGCTTCGGGACGGCACGCGCCGAGGCTACCGCCGAACTCGGTCCCGTTGGGTGAGGCGCGATCCAGTCGGTCCGAATCGGCTAGCGCGGCGTGAGACGGAAGATCGGGATCTGGCGGCCGACGGCTTCGGTCTTGGCCTGATAGTCGCCATAACCGGCGTAGACCCGCTCGGCGAGGCCGTACAGCCGGGCGTACTCGGCGGCGTCGGTGACCTGGGACGCGGTGAACTTCTCGGCTCCGAACAGGCAGTCGGGGTTGGCGCGCAGGTTGTAGTACCACTGGGGGTGTTTGGCCTCACCGAAATTCGACGCGATGAGGATGACGTCGGACCCGTCGTGGAAGTAGGTGAGCTGACATTCGCGCGGCTTGCCGGATTTCGCGCCGATGGTGACCAGCGGCGCGTTGATGATGGTGCCCATGTTGACCCGGCCCTTGGTCAGCCGGAACAGGATCGGATCGGTGTGCCGGGCGATGTGGCGCGCAATGAACTGGCCGGCCCGGGAACGGCCGAAGCGGACAGCTTTGGCGTGGGCTTCGCCGCGGTTTCGCGTGGGGTCTACGTAACGCAAGGGCACGGTGAACCGTAACTCCTGTCGCAATCGGACATCGGGGAGATCGTCAAACAGTATGCGGACAAGGGATTTTCATGTTGAGAGCAAAATCCTGCGGCACCCACCGAAAGGCGGGTGCCGCAGGATTCACCGGGTGCGGGGGATCAATACCAGTATTTGCGACCGCCGACGGCGCGGCCCGTCGCGCCCAGCACCAGCAGTACCAAGCCGATGACGAGCAGGATCCATCCGATGGTCACGACAAATGCCGGTACCGGTAACAGGTAGCCGACGATGATGAGGATGATGCCGAGAGCGATCACTGGGTTCTCCTGGATTTTTTGACGGTAGCGATAGTTTCAGGTGTCTACCCCGTTGCCCGACAAAATAATCGGCCCGCAGCCGATTGGGGCCGCGGGCCGATATACGCGCGTTCGGCCCGCCGCCCTCCCCAGTGCGACAGGCCGAACTCGCAGGACGTGTTCTTATTTGAACGCGTCTTTGACCTTTTCGGCGGCGTCCTTGACGCTGGACTTCGCCTGATCGAGCTTGCCCTCGTTCTCGGTGCTCTTGTCACCGGTCAGCTTGCCGAGGCCCTCTTTGGCCTTGCCGCCCAGGTCGTCGATCTTGTTGCTTGCTTTGTCTTCGGCGCCCATGGTGGTTCTCCTTCGATTGACGTGAGAGACGTGGCTCGGAACTGAACCTTGCCCACGGATACCTCGTCGCCCGGAGTCGCAAACCTCTTGCCGGTGGTGGCGGTGATCATGCTCGACCCACGGCACCGGTCACCGGAAGATCGAGATCTCCCGGCCGAGTTCGTAACCAGGGATCAGCGGCAGGGTGTCACCGCTCCAGAACGAACCTGGATCGAAGTAGTTCTCCCGCTTCTCGGTGGTCAGCAGGCCCATCTCCTCGTAGGTGATCGCGACCGTCTCCGCGCAGTATGCGGTTTCCAGGCCCACGCTGCGGCGCTGTCGCTTGTCCTGTTCGGCGGATTGACGGACCCTCCTGTGCACGAATGGGATTCCCCGGGTCCAGTCGCTCATCGTGGGCAGCCGCCCGCGCAGCCAGCGGCCCGTCAGCCGCGCGGTGGTGGGGAAGGCCGTGCCGTCCATCCGGGCGATCACCTGCAGCAGCCTGTCCTCCTGCTCGGTGTTGCCGTACGGATTGAGCTGGCGCAGCCAGCACCGCTGGCCGTAGCGGTCCATCCACTGCTCGACGGCCGCTCGCAGGTCGTTGAGCTGCACACCCCGGTGGTTGGTGCCGGTCCACATGTCGAGCAGTTTGTCGCCGAGTTCGGCGTGCCAGATCAGCGGTGGCAGATCGTCGATGGCAACGGTCATGCCGACATGATTGACCGGACTGTTGGTCAGTGTCTGGATCGCCCGGTCCGGTCCGGACGCGCCGCGAAACAGCCAGATATCGCCGGTCCGGGTGGCCTCCAGGGCTTGGTCCAGGGACACGCTGCTGGTCGGAAGGCTCGCGCTCACCAGCGCAGCTTAGGCACACTGGCGGCATGCGCAACGTCTGGAAATGGATCGGATTGGCCGGAGTCGTCGGTGTCGCCGCCGGCGGGGTGCTGGTGGCACGAGACCAACGCAGGCGCAAGGCGTACACACCCAACGACATTCGGGCCCGACTGCACCAGCGGTTGGCCGACGCCGAACAGAAAGCCGAACAGAAGTCGGCCGGCTGACGGCCGCTAGCGATTCACGAACTGGACGACGACGTCACTGAAAGCGTCATTGTCGTCGCCGGCCGCGGTGTGCCCGGCGTCGGAGAGCTCGACGAACTCGGTGTGCGGCACTTTCGCCAGGAAGTCGTTGACATTCTCGGTGCTCACGACATCGGACAGTTTGCCCCTGATCAGCAGCAACGGGATCTGTAGCCGCATCGCCGCGGCCTCCATCTTGTCGGTGCGCTCGAACGGGTCGTCCTGCGGCTTGGACAGGAACGCCGGATCCCAGTGCCAGTACCACCGGCCGTCGCGAAACCGCAGATTCTTCTTCAGCCCCTCGGGGCTGCGAGGCCTGGGCCGGTGCGGCAGGTATTCGGCGACGGCGTCGGCGGCCTCTTCCAGCGAGTCGAAACCGTGTACGTGGTTGAACATGAAGTCCCGGATACGGGCGCTGCCGGTCTTCTCGAACCGGGGAACCACATCCACCAGGACCAGTTTGGTGACCTTGGCCGGTCCGGCGGCGTCGGCGACCATGATGCCGGTCAGCCCGCCCATGCTGGCCCCGATCAGCACCACCGGCGTGCCGATGTCGTCGATGATGTGCAGGACATCGGTGGTCAGCGTCTCCAGCGCGTAGTCGGCCCCCGGCGCCCGGTCGCTGTCACCGTGTCCGCGGGTGTCGACCGCGACGACGCGGTAACCCAGGTCAGCCAGCACCTGTCCGGTGTTCTTCCAGGAGTGCCGGTTCTGGCCGCCGCCGTGCAGCATCAGGATGGTGGGCCGGCCGGCGGGCTGCTCGGCGGTGCGGTTCCACTCGTCGGCGACCAGGGTGACCCCGTCGACGCCGGAGAATTCAACGATCTCGGATGTGCTCACGGCAGTCCTCTCGACGGGCTTGCCGGAGACGTTACCGACGGGCATCGGGACGGCGAACAGCGGTCATCGTCGCGGGCTGCGGGGAAATGTCGGCGGCCGTGCGACATTGGCCGGAATTGCGCTCCTTTATCGGCGTCGAATATTCGTCACGCCGATCGACGTCAGGGTAGACAAAAGTCGACAGATAACTGCTTTACGTCGATGGCGACGACGTCGCAGTTGCGGTGAGCCGGTTGAGGCAATCCACCGCGGCGTCGATCACCGGGCGGGCGGTGTCAGCGTCGGGACAACACATCACCATCAACGCCGATTCGTTGAGCACCGCGATCACGGCGCGGGCCATCAGTTGACCGGTCACCGAGGCATCGATATCGAGTATCGCGACCCATTTCTGGAAACGTGCCCGCATGGCTTCACGCCGAATCCGGTCGAATCCCGGGGGAACGTCGTCGGCGGCCAGCACCACTGCGATATCGCGGTAGGCCCAGACCGCCTCGAGGTAGGCCCGGGCCTGGGCCTCGAAGGACGCCGGCATATCGGCACTGCCTGCGGCGTCGATGCGGGTGGCCACCCCCGCCGCCATCTGTTCGTTGATCGCCAGGAAGAGTTCGGATTTCCCGCCGAAGTGGTGATAGATGCTGCCGATGCTGGCGCCCGCCGCGACCACCACATCGCCGATGGTGGCGGCGCTATAACCGTTCTCCCGGAATACGGCGGTGGCCGCCTGCAGAATGCGCTCCTGCGTCGCGTCGGTTTTGGCCCAGCGGCGCCGTCGCTGTGGCACGCCGGATTGCACGGTCGGGTCGGCTGCCCGGTTCCGGCTACCCGGTTCATCGGCTGCTGCCGACGATGTCATGAAAAGACGTTAACGCAGTGCGCGGAGTACCAGGACCGCAATCTGGATCGCAGTTCGACAAATTCCGCCCGCAGATTCTCCGCGGTCGGATAGCGTCCGCGGCAACGGGTGATGTCAGGTAATTTCGCCCACGGTGAAAACCGAAAAACAGCGCCGAATGCGCTGCGCTCCGCCGTGTTTGCTGAGCGTCCCGGATCGGTCCCACGGCGGACGTGAACCAGGAGAACGAGTAACCCGAGTCCGCACGATGTGCGAAGATCACGTGGCTGTGGGTGCCCAGGACGCGGGTTCCCGCAGTGCTGTCACTAGGATTGCGGATCTGTTGCTCGCCAGGAAAACGGTGGTGTACGTTCGTCGGCAGTTCTGTGTCAGGAGTCACAATTTTCACGCAGGTAACGGGAAATGGGTCGGAGGTAAAACGTCGGATGAAGCCACGTCGAGCCATCCCACATAGCGCTCCGCGAGCTGCCCCGGTCGCCGCCGGCAGCCTTCAGGCCCAATAGATGGTCACCGCTGCGTCCTTCGCCAAACCCGTACGTTCCGTCGGCGGGTTCTTTGCCATGGCATTGGACACCTTTGTGGCGATGTTCCGGCCGCCGTTCGCCTGGCGGGAGTTCATCTTGCAGACCTGGTTCGTGGCCCGGGTCTCGATCGTGCCCACCCTGATGCTGTCCATCCCGTTCACGGTGCTGCTGGTCTTCACCTTCAACATCCTGTTGGTGGAGTTCGGTGCCGCAGACTTCTCCGGAACCGGCGCCGCGATCGGCACGGTGACCCAGATCGGGCCCATCGTCACGGTGCTGGTGGTCGCCGGCGCCGGCGCCACCGCGATGTGCGCCGACCTCGGCGCCCGCACCATCCGCGAAGAACTCGACGCCCTGCGGGTCATGGGGATCAACCCGATCCAGGCCCTCGTCGTACCGCGCGTCCTGGCCGCGACGCTGGTCGCACTGCTGCTGTCGGCTTCGGTGGTCGTCGTCGGTATCGCCGGTGGCTTCTTCTTCTCGGTCTTCGTCCAGCACGTCACGCCGGGCGCCTTCGTCGCAGGCCTGACCCTGCTGACCGGTCCCGCCGACGTCGTCGTCGCCCTGGTCAAGGCCACGCTGTTCGGCCTGTCCGCCGGCTTGATCGCCTGCTACAAGGGCATTTCGGTCGGCGGTGGCCCGGCCGGCGTCGGTAACGCGGTGAACGAGACCGTGGTCTTCACCTTCATCGCGCTGTTCGTCATCAACGTCCTCGCCACCGCCGTCGGCGTGCAGGCCACGTCATGACCGCCTACTCCACGACGGGCCGGATCAGGCTTCGCCGCACCCTCGACGGCTGGGCCGACGGCTGGAACCGCATCGGGCGCCAGACCAAGTTCTACGGCTACACGCTGCGCGGTATGGCCGACGCCGTCGTCTACTACCGCGGCGAGGTCATCAGGCTCATCGCGCAGATGGGACTGGGTGCGGGTGCGCTCGCGGTCATCGGCGGCACCATCGCCATCGTCGGCTTCCTGACGCTGTCCACCGGCGCGCTGGTCGCCGTCCAGGGCTACAACCAGTTCGCGTCCATCGGCGTGGAGGCCCTCACCGGTTTCGCATCGGCCTTCTTCAACGTGCGGCTCATCGCCCCGCTGACCGCCGGTGTCGGCATGGCCGCCACCATCGGCGCCGGTGCCACCGCACAGCTGGGTGCCATGCGCATCAACGAGGAGATCGACGCCCTCGAAGTCATCGGCATCCGCACCATCGCCTACCTGGCGTCCTCGCGCGTCATCGCCGGCATCATCGTGGTGATCCCGCTGTACTGCGTGGCCGTGCTGATGTCATTCCTGGCCGCCCGGGTGGGCACCACATTCATCTACGGACAGTCCACCGGCGTCTACGACCACTACTTCCGGACCTTCCTCAATCCGGTCGACCTGATCTGGTCGTTCCTGCAGGCCGTAGCGATGGCGTTCGCCATCATGCTGGTGCACACCTATTACGGTTTCACCGCTTCGGGCGGTCCGGCGGGTGTCGGCGAGGCCGTCGGCCGTGCCGTCCGCACGTCACTGATCATCGCGGCGCTGGTCACGGTGATGATCTCGCTGGCCGTCTACGGTCAGTCCGGCAGCTTCAACTTGGCCGGATAGCGGCCCGGGGTATCGATGGACGACGACAGCAAGGGACTGCATCCGGCCTGGTGGACGGCGATTCTGATCGCCTTCCTGATGTTCCTGGCCTGGGGGACCGGGGCACTGTTCACCGGGTCCCTGAAGAAATACGTCGATGTCACGCTGACCTCCGATCGTTCCGGTCTGGTGATGGAAACCGGTGGCAAGGTCAAGCTGCGCGGCGTGCAGGTCGGCCGGGTCAGCTCCATCAGCGGCGGCGGCGCGGGCCCCACCCCGGTCTCGCTGCGCCTGGAGATCGACCCCGACCAGGTCAAGTACATCCCGGAGAACGTCGGCGCGCAGATCCGTGCGACGACGGTGTTCGGCGCGAAGTTCGTCGACCTCGTCTATCCGGAGGATCCCAGCGCCAAACGGTTGGCGGCGGGCCAGGTGCTGGTCTCCAAGAACGTCAGCACCGAGGTCAACACCGTCTTCCAGAACCTCGTGGGGCTCCTCGACCAGATCGACACCTCCAAGATCAACGCCGTGCTCACCGCACTGGCCGATGGTGTGCGCGGCCAGGGCGAGCGGATCGGGCAGGCCACCACCGACGCCAACCAGGTGCTGCTGGCACTCAATCCACGCAGTGAGACCATCCGGGCCGACTGGCAGGCACTGGCCGGTTTCAGCGATGCCTACAGCGGCGCCGCCAAGAACATCATCGACACCCTTGACCAGCTGAGCACCACCAGCGTCACGATCAAGGACAACGCCAAACCGCTGGATGCGTTGCTGCTCAACGTCATCGGACTGTCCAACAGCGGTATCGCGCTGCTGGCACCCAACCAGCAGAACCTGATCAAGGCCGTCAACGTCCTGGAACCGACGACCAACCTGCTGTTCAAGTACAACCCCGAGTACACCTGCATGCTGGTCGGCGCGAAGTGGCTGCTGGACAACGGCGCCTACGACGCGACCGGCGGCAACGGCAAATCGTTCATCGTCGACGGCGGCGCGCTGGCCGGCGACGACCAGTACCGCTACCCGCAGAACCTGCCGATCGTCGGCGCCAAGGGCGGCCCCGGCGGTAAGCCGGGCTGCGGTTCGCTGCCCATCGTCGACAACAACTGGCCGGTGCGTCAGCTCGTCACCAACACCGGTTGGGGTACCGGCGTGGACATCCGGCCCAACCCGGGCATCGGCTTCCCGGCCTACGCGAACTACCTGCCGACCACCCGCGGCGTGCCGGAACCGCCCAGCATCCGCAACCTGTTCGGCGGCCCCGCGCCCGGACCGAACGCCGGCAATCCGCCCGCGGTCATTCCGGCACCGGGTGACTACCCCTACGGCGCGCCGATGTACAACCCCGACGGCACCCCGATCTGGAACAACCTGCCGCCGGCCCCGCCGCCGGGGGCACCGCGTGATCCCGGCGCGACGCCGGGCTCGGAACCCTTCACGGTTCCGTTCCCCGGCCAGCAGCCCACGCCGCTGCCACCGGTCCCGCTTCCCGTTCCGGCGGCGCCGTCGCCGTAACCGCACCCCACCGACTCCGACGCACGACAACGCAGACAGCTGAAAGGCAAAGGCAGTGAAAGACAACCTGGGCGGCGCCATCTGGCGTTTGACCATCTTCGTGGTGGTCTGCCTGCTCGGTATGTTTGCGCTGTTCGCCGTCTTCGGCCAGTTGCGCTTCGAGAAGGAGCACGACTACCGCGCGCAGTTCGCGAACGTCACCGGCTTGAAGGGCGGCGATTTCGTCCGCATCGCCGGTGTCGAGGTCGGCAAGGTGCAGGACATCGCCGTCAACGACGACGGCACCCTGACAGTCGATTTCACCGCCGACGACACCGTGGTGCTGACCGAGGGCACCCGCGCGGTCATCCGCTACGACGACCTGATCGGCGGACGCTATCTGTCGCTGGTCGAGGGTGCCGGTGGCACCAAGAAGCTCAACCCGGGCGCCACCATCCCGTTGGCGCAGACCGAGCCCGCGCTCGATCTGGATGCGCTCATCGGCGGTTTCCGGCCGCTGTTCCGGGCGCTGAGTCCCGACGAGATCAACAAACTCTCGGGTCAGCTGATCAGCGCGTTGCAGGGTCAGGGTGCGACCATCGGTTCGTTCCTGTCCCAGACCGCGGCACTGACCAACACGCTGGCCGACCGCGATCAGCTCATCGGCGATGTCATCGTCAACCTCAACACCGTCATGGGTTCACTTGCCGGACAGAGCGATCAGTTCGGTAAGGGAGTGAGCGCACTGTCCGAACTCGTGCAGGGACTGGCGGCGCGCAAGTCCGATATCGCCAACGGGCTGGCGTACACCAACGCCGCTGCGGGCACCATCGCCGATCTGCTCACCGAGGCCAGGGCACCGTTGAAGGACACCTTGCACGAAACCGACCGTGCCGCAGGCATCGTCGTCGCCGACAACGACTACTTCGACAACCTGATCAACACGCTGCCCGACGCCTATCAGGTGCTCAACCGTCAAGGTCTCTACGGTGACTTCTTCAGCTTCTACCTGTGCGATGTGTCGCTCAAGCTCAACGGCAAGGGCGGCCAACCGGTCTACGTCAAGGTCGCCGGGCAGGACACCGGGAGGTGCGCGCCGCGATGAAACCCTTCGCTGAACGCAATCCCTTCGTCATCGGCTTGGTCGGCATCATCGGCATAACCGCGATCGTGCTGGCTGCGCTGAATTACCAGAAGCTGCCCGGCTTCAACCAGGGCAAGACCTACTCGGCGTATTTCGCCGAGGCCGGCGGTCTGGCCGGTAACGCCGAAGTCCAGGTTTCCGGATTCCGGGCGGGCCAGGTCACCAGCATTTCGCTGGACGGCCAGCACGTGCTGGTGAAGTTCAAGGTGGACAAGAACATTCGCCTGGGCGACCGCTCCGAGGCGGCGATCAAGACCAAGAGCCTGCTGGGCACCAAGTACCTCGAGATCACCCCGCGCGGCGACGGCAATCTCAAGCAGACCATCCCGGCGGACCGCACCACCTCGCCGTACCAACTGCCCGACGCCCTGGGTGATCTGTCGGCGACCATCAGCGGCCTGAACACCGATCAGCTGTCGGACTCGCTGCGGGTGCTGTCCGAGACGTTCTCGCAGACCCCGCCCGACCTCAAGGTCGCCGTCGAGGGTGTGGCGCGATTCTCCGATGTGCTCAACCAGAAGGACCAGCAGCTGCGCGATCTGCTGTCCAACGCCAACAAGGCCACCACGGTGCTCTCCGAACGCAGTGACCAGGTGGTCAGCCTGATCCGCGACACCAACGCGCTGATGGCCGAATTGCAGAATCAGAGTGCGGCGCTGGACCAGATCTCAGGCAACATCTCGTATCTGAGCCAGCAGGTGCAGGGTTTCATCGCCGACAACCGCACCACCATGAAGCCCGCCCTCGAGAAGCTCAACGGTGTACTGACCACCATCGACAACCGCAAGGACCGTGTGCAGAAGTCGATCAAGATGCTCAGCACCTACGCCATGGCGCTGGGCGAATCCGTGGCCGGTGGACCGTTCTTCAAGTCCTATATCGCCAACTTGATGCCCGGCCAGTTCGTTCAGCCGTTCATCGACGCCGCGTTCTCCGACCTCGGTCTGGACCCCAACGTCAAACTGCCTTCGGAGCTCACCGATCCGCAGACCGGTCAGCCCGGCACGCCGGCGCTGCCGGTGCCGTACCCGCGCACCGGGCAGGGCGGCGAACCGAATCTCAATCTGCCCGACGCGATCACCGGTAATCCCGGCGATCAGGGCTGCGGTCCGCCCGGGCTGCCGCTGCCCGGCCCGACCGGCTGCTACCCGTACCGCGAGCCGTTGCCCGCACCGCCGCCCGGCGGCCCGCCGCCGGGACCGCCGGCCATCGCGCCGCCCGGCGTCGCGTCGACACCGGTGCCGTCGGTCGCGCCCACCGCGATCCCGGCACCCGGGCAGATTCCTGAGGTGACGCAGTCGGTTCCGGCGCCGCTGGGACCGCCGCCCGGGCCCGTCGCAGGAACGGAGGGCGGCCAGTGAACGTCTCCCGGAACAGCAAGATCGGCATCGCCGCGGTCCTGATCGTGACGCTGCTGGCCGGCGTCGCGGTGCTGCTGCGCTCGGGCGGCCCGATCAACCGCAACGAGGTCGTGGCCTACTTCGACAACAGCAACATGATCTTCGTCGGTGACGACGTCCGTGTCCTCGGCGTCCCGGTCGGCCAGATCTCCAAGATCGAACCGGAGGCGCAGCGGGTCAAGGTGACGTTCTGGTACGACAGCAGCGTCAAGGTGCCTGCCGATGCCAAGGCCGCGATCCTGTCGCCCGCCCTGGTGACGGGGCGCTCGATCCAGCTCACCCCGGTCTACTCCAGCGGACCGGTGATGGAGGACCACGCCGTGATACCGCAGGAGCGCACCGCGGTCCCGGTGGAGTGGAACGACATTCGTGCGCAGTTGCTGCGACTCTCGGAGAACCTGCAGCCCACCGAGCCGGGCGGCACCAGCACGCTGGGCTCGCTGATCAACACCACCGCCGACAACCTGCGCGGCGAGGGCGCCAACATCCGCAACACGCTGATCAAGCTGTCACAGGCGTTCTCGGCGCTCGGCGACCACAGCGGCGACATCTTCGGCACCATCAAGAATCTGTCGATCCTGGTGGATGCGCTGCAGAGCAGCACCGACCTGATGCGTCAGCTCAATCAGAACCTGGCCAACGTGACCGGGCTGCTCGCCGACGATCCGGGTGAGGTGTCCGCGGCGATCCGCGACCTCAACAGCGCCGTCGGGGAGGTGCAGACCTTCGTCGCCGACAACCGCGAGACGCTGGGCACCACGTCGGACAAGCTGGCGTCGGTCAGCCAGACGCTCAACAACAGCCTCGACGACATCAAGCAGTTGCTGCACGTCGCGCCGAACACGCTGCAGAACTACGTCAACATCTATCAGCCCGCCCAGGGCGCGGCGACCAGCGTGCTGGCACTGGCCAACTTCCAGAACCCGGTGTCGTTCCTGTGCGGCGCCGTCCAGGCGGCGTCGCGGCTCGGCGCCGAGCAGTCGGCCAAGCTGTGCACGCAGTACCTCGCACCGATCATCAAGAACCGGCAGTACAACTTCCTGCCGATCGGGCAGAACCTGTTCGTGGGAACGCAGGCGCGGCCCAACGAGATCACCTACAGCGAGGACTGGCTGCGGCCTGATTACATCCCGCCGACCGGGCCCAACCCGCCGGCACCTGCGCCCGCTCCGGCGCCGGCGCCCGATCCGGCGTTGATCCGCGACCCCAGCATTCCGCTGGCCGCGGAGGCGCAGGCGACCAACCCCGCCGACGGTCTGCCCGGCATGATGATGCCCACGGGAGGTGGATCATGACCCGCCGACTGACCCGCGTCTTCGGGGGTGCGCTGATCGGTCTGGCGGCCGCGGCGATGACCGCCTGCGGTAACTGGCAGGGCCTGAACTCACTGCCGATGCCGGGCACCGCGGGTAAGGGCCCGGGCGCGTTCACGATTCAGGCGCAGATGCCTGACGTCGACAACATCGAGCAGAACTCCCGGGTCCGCGTCGGCGACGTCACCGTCGGCAACGTCACCCGTATCGAACGCCAGGGCTGGAACGCGCTGGTGACGATGAAGCTCGACGGCAATGTCCAGTTGCCCGCGAACGCGACGGCCAAGGTCGGCCAGACCAGCCTGCTGGGTTCGCTGCACATCGAACTGGCAGCGCCCACCGATGTCGCGCCGGAGGGGCACCTGCACGAGGGCTCGCTCATCCCGCTGGCCAATGGCAGTTCCTACCCGACCACCGAGCAGACGCTGTCCGCCGTCGCACTGCTGCTCAACGGCGGTGGCGTCGGCCAGGTCCAGGACATCACCAAGGCGTTCAGCACGGCGTTCAACGGACGGGAAGGCGACCTGCGCAGCCTGATCGAGCAGCTCGACAAGTTCATCAGCTATGCCAACGACCAAAAAGGCGACATCATCGCCGCGACCGAGAGCCTGAACTCGCTGGTCGGTCAGTTCGCCGGGCAGAAGCCGGTGGTCGACGAGGCCCTCAAGACCATTCCGGAAGCCCTCGAGGTGCTCAAGGATCAGCGCAACCAGCTCGCCGACGCGCTGACGCAGCTCGGAACCTTCAGCGCCCTGGCCGCCGACTCGGCGAAGCAGACCAAGGACGCGCTGGTGCAGGAGCTCAAGGACATCGCACCGGTGTTGCGCTCACTCGCCGACGCCGGACCCGCGCTCACCCGCTCGTTGAGCTTCTTCCCGACGTTCCCGTGGCCCAAGGAAACCATCGACAACATGTTCCGGGGCGACTACGCCAACCTGAGCCTGGTGTTCGACCTGACGCTGAGCCGAATCGACAGCGGTTTCTTCACCGGCACCCGTTGGGAAGGCGATCTGACCGAGCTGGAACTGCAGTGGGGCCGCACCATCGGCCAGCTGCCCAGCCCGTACACCGCCGGAAACCCGCTCATCGTGCCGTACCACTGGGACCAGGGGCGTTGATATGCATCTGACCCGTAAGACCATCATCCAGATGTTCGTCCTGACGCTCGTCGCGCTGGTCGCCGGCGCGGTGATGATCTTCAATTTCATGGGACTGCCGGCCATGCTGTTCGGCATCGGGCAGTACAAGGTCACCCTGCACATGCCCGAGGCCGGCGGTCTGTACCCGCGCGGCAACGTGACCTGGCGGGGCACCGAGGTCGGTCGCGTCGAGAAGGTTCAGCTGACCGACACCGGCGTCGAGGCCGTCCTCGCGATGGACTCCGATTTCAAGATTCCGGCCGATCTCGACGCCCAGGTCAACAGTGTCTCGGCCGTCGGTGAGCAGTACGTCGCGCTGTTCCCGCGCAACGGCAACAAGCCGTATCTCAAGGACGGCGACTCCATCGCCGCCGATCGCACCTACATCCCGCCGGATGTCAACTCGGTGCTCGAGGCCACCAATGCCGGGCTGCAGGCCATCCCGCACGAGAACCTCAACACCGTGGTCGACGAGGCCTACACCGCGATAGGCGGCCTGGGCCCGGAGATCTCGCGGTTCGTCAAGGGTTCCACCGGGCTGGCGATCGATGCCCGCGCGAACCTCGACGAGCTGACCACCCTGATCGACAAGTCCAAGCCGGTGCTGGACTCGCAGACCGACACCGCGGGCGCCATCGCGGCCTGGGCGTCGCATCTGGACACCATCACCGGCCAGCTCAAGGATCAGGACCAGGCGGTGGCCGGCGTGCTGCAGAAGGGCGCTCCCGCCGCCGACGAGGTGCGGGCCTTGTTCGACCGGTTGCAGCCCAGCCTGCCGATCCTGCTGGCAAACCTGGTGAGCGTCGGCGAGGTGGCCGTCACCTACCAGCCGAACCTGGAACAGCTGCTGGTGCTGTTGCCGCAGGGCGCGGCGGTGACATCGGCGACCGGTGTCGCCAACCGGCACACCCGTCAGGACTATCGCGGCGCTTATCTGGACTTCAACCTGAACCTGAACCTGCCGCCGCCATGCGTCACGGGTTTCCTGCCGGCACAGCAGAAGCGGGTACCGGCCGCTGTCGACGCCCCGGACCGCGCCGCGGGCGACCTGTACTGCCGCATCCCGCAGGACTCGGCGTTCAACGTGCGCGGTGCGCGCAACCTGCCGTGCGAGACGGTGCCTGGCAAACGTGCACCGACCGTGAAGTTGTGTGAGAGCAACGAGAACTACGTGCCGCTCAACGACGGCTACGCATGGAAGGGCGATCCCAACGCGACACTGTCGGGACAGGCCATTCCGCAGTTGCCGCCGGGCACACCACCTGCGCAGCCGCCGCCGTCGGCGGCTCCGCCACCCCCACCGATCGCAGCCGCTGAATACGACCCCAGCACCGGCACGTACGTTGGACCAGACGGGCAGGTCTACACCCAGGCCAATCTGGCGCCCCGTGCCGAAGGAGAGCAAACATGGCAGACGATGCTGCTGCCCCCGAAGGGGAGCTGAGCGAGTCGACCGACGTCGACGCGCCCGAGGCTTCCACCGAGGGGACAACGGAATCGCCGGAGACATCCGAAACCGACAGCACCGAGTCCGACGCAACCGAGGACGCGGAGGACTTCGACGAAGCCATCGAGAAGACGGCCAAGCCGAAGCGCGAGATATCGCATCTGCAGTTGGCGACCATCATCGGTCTGGTGACCGTGTTGGTCCTCGGCGGGCTGGTCGGATGGCTGGGATACCGGGCCTACCAGGGGCACGAAGCCGACCAGCAACGGGAATTGTTCCTTCAGGTCGGGAAACAGGCCGCCGTCAACCTGACCACGATCGACTTCGAACATGCCGACGCCGACGTGGAACGAATCCTGGCCTCGGCCACCGATACGTTCTACGACGACTTCTCGAAGCGGTCGCAGCCGTTCGTCGAAGTGGTCAAGCAGGCGCAGTCCAAGTCCACCGGTGAGGTGACGGCGGCAGGTGTGGAGTCCGAGGATGCCGACAGCGCCCAGGTGCTCGTCGCGGTGACTGTCAAGACCTCCAACGCCGGTGCGCCCGAACAGCAGCCGCGGGCCTGGCGGATGCGGATCACCGTCAAGAAGGTCGAAGCCGAGGCGAAAGTGTCGAATGTGGAGTTCGTGCCGTGACCGACAACGCCGACAAGGTGACTGATTCACCGGAGAAGGAAACAACCGCCGTGCCCGTCGAAGCCGACGAGACCGCCGCCCGTGAGGTCACCGAGACCAGTGGGGTCGAGGCAGGGGCCGACGAGGCCGAGGTCGTCGAAGACACCGCCGACGCGGACGAGGCCGCCGAAGCCGAAACCGAAACCGAGGCCAAGCCCAAGCCCAAGCCGAAGGCGAAGGTGAAGAAGCCGCGCCGCGCCGTCAACTGGTCCAAGGTGCTGGCTTTCGGTCTGCTGCCTGCGGTGGCG
Organism: Mycobacterium sp.; assembly: GCA_016197405.1. GTDB lineage: Bacteria > Actinomycetota > Actinomycetes > Mycobacteriales > Mycobacteriaceae > Mycobacterium. The sequence goes on along the minus strand of JACPVR010000029.1, from coordinate 21,836 downwards.
CTGCTGCTGGCCGGTGCCGCGGGCTACCTCAAGTGGTCGGATTCCTCGGTGCGCGAGGCCAACACCGCGCGGATCGAATCCCTGCAGGTGGCAAAGGATTCCACGGTCCGACTGCTGTCCTACAAGCCAGACACCGTCGACCAGGACCTCAACTCGGCACGCGACCTGCTCACCGGCGACTTCCGGGATTCCTACACCCAGTTGATCAATGACGTGGTGATTCCCGGGGCCAAGGAGAAGCAGATCTCGGCGGTGGCCAATGTGCCTGCCGTGGCATCGGTTTCGGCCGAGCCGAACCACGCCGTGGCGCTGGTGTTCGTCAACCAGACCGTCATCGTGGGGCAGAGTGCGCCGACGGCGACCGCTTCGAGTGTGCGTGTGACTCTGGACAAGGTGGGCGATCACTGGCTCATCTCGCAGTTCGACCCGGTCTAGGTCAGTGTCCGCCGAGCCGCGGATGATCGAGGTCACCGCGCCGACCGTCGAACTGCGCGCACTGACCTGGGGACCCGATGACGGGCCGATGGCGCTGTGCCTGCACGGTTTTCCCGATACCGCACACGGCTGGCGTGCGCTCGCGCCGCACCTGGTGGACGCCGGCTACCGGGTGGTCGCGCCCTTCATGCGTGGATACGCCCCATCGTCGGTGCCCGCCGACGGAGCGGCCAATATCGAGGCCGTCATGGACGACGCACTGCGGGTCCGGGCCGCCTTGGGGCCGAGCGATCGTGACGTGCTGATCGGGCACGACTGGGGCGCGCTGGCCGCCTCGGGTATCGCGGCCCTACCCGACAAGCCGTTCGCCAAGGTGGTGGTGATGTCGGTGCCGCCGCCCGCGGCGTTCAACCCGTTCGGCCGGGTGCGCGACCGGGGTCGGCTCCTGGCCCGGCTGCCTGCTCAGCTGTTGCGCAGCTCGTACATGTTCTACTTCCAATTGCCGTGGTTGCCGGAGCATTCCGCACGCTGGGTGGTGCCGCTGCTGTGGCGGCGGTGGTCGCCTGGCTATGACGCGAGCACCGATATCGCGCATGTCCGGGATGCCCTCGGTGACCCGGCGAACTGGCGCGCGGCGCTGGCCACCTACCGCGCGACCATCCGTGACACCACGCCTCTGCCGCGGTACCGGCATCTGCACCGCAGCTGGATCTCGGATCCGATTGTCCCGGTGCTCTACCTGCACGGAGCCGACGACGGCTGTATGACAGCCGATTTCACCCGTTGGGTGTCGCCGATCCTGCCGACCGGCAGCCGGGCCGCGATCGTCGAGGGCGCCGGCCATTTTTTGGCGCTCGAGCAGCCGGAGGCCGTCGGATCGCGCATCCTTGAGTTCATCGGGCCGGTGAACTGACACCGCCCGGTGGGAGGTGAGACGTGGCGCGACTGGCAGCCGTTGACGCTCAGGCCTTCTGGATGTCGGCGAAGATCCCCAGCGACCAGTTCGTGCTGTACGCCTTCAGCGGGGACCCGGGCGATCTGGATACCGTGCTGGCCGGGCTGCGCGAGCGAGCGAGGGCCTGTGCCGACCTGCGGGTGCGGATCGCCGACGACAGCCTGCTGCGCTACCCGCGCTGGGTGTCCGCCGGTGTGGACCCGGCACAGTTCGTGACGCATCGGCCCGGCCTGGACTGGCCGGGCTGTCTGGACGCGGTCGCCGCACTCACCGGCGATCAACTCGATCCCACGGTCGCCGCCTGGCGGCTGCACCTGTACGGCGAGGTGTCGGGTGCGCCGCGCTCGCCGGCGCCGGTGACGGTGGCCGTCCTGCAGATCGCGCACGCCCTGGCCGACGGTCTGCGGGCCGCGCAGCTGGCGGGCTGGCTCTTCGGCCGCGACGAGCCCGTGGTGCCGATCAGCGCGCCGCGACCGGGGCATCTGCTGCCGGCGGGATTGGCCGCGGCGCGCGCTCAACGTCAACTCGATGCCGATATCGCGGCGGGGAGCGTGCCGGCGCCCGCTCCGTCCCGGCCGGTGCTCTTCACCAACACCCGGCCGGCCGGAGCGGTGCGGATCCGGACATTCGTCCGGCGCCGCGACGAACTGCCGCCCGGTCCGACCGTCACGGTGGTCGCGCTGGCGGCGATCGGGAGGGTGCTGGCCGCGCTGCTGCGCGAACGCGGTACCGACGCCGATCTGCTCGGTGCCGAGGTGCCCATGGCGCACAGCGGAATTCGGGACGCGCACAACCACTTCCGCAATGTCGGGGTGGGGCTGTACGCCGATGTTTCGCGCGGTGAACAGCGGGAACGGATCGGCCGGGATCTGCGGGACGCGCGGGCCAGGGGAGCGCACCCCGCGGTGGCGGTGCAGCGGCGCGCGTTGGCGGCGACACCCGCGCCGCTGGTGCGCTGGGGTGTGCGGATGTTCGACCCCGACATCCGGGCCGCGATGGTCACCGGCAACACCGTGGTGTCCAGTGTCAACCGCGGAGCGGCCGATCTGCGGCTGGGTGCCGCGACGGTGTCCTTGACCGCCAGTTACCCGGCGCTGTCACCGATGATGGGCCTGACGCACGGCGTGCACGGTATCGGTGACACCGTGGCGATCAGCGTGCACGCCGCGGATTCGGCCCTGTGCGGTGACGGCGCGGTCGACGATTATGTGGCCCGATTGGAAGCCGCGCTGAGCTGACGGCAGGTCCCCACCGCCGCGGCGGCTTAACAGATGGCCTAAATTCTGTTACATGACTGCTGTGGATTTCGGACTGCTGATCCTGCGGGTGGTGCTGGGCCTGACGATGGCCGCGCACGGATACAACAAGTTCTTCGGCGGGGGCCGCATCCCGGGCACCGCAGGCTGGTTCGAGAGCATCGGCATGAAACCAGGCATCTTCCACGCCCGCGTCGCGGCCTCGACCGAGATCGCCGCGGGCCTGGGTCTGGCGCTCGGGTTGCTCACCCCGGTACCTGCCGCCGGATTCGTCGCGTTGATGTTGGTTGCCGCGTGGACGGTGCACCGGCACAACGGCTTCTTCATCGTCAAAGAGGGTTGGGAGTACAACCTGATTCTGGCGGTGGCCGCCGTGGCGATCGCGGCGACCGGTGCCGGCCGGCTGAGCCTGGATTACGTGCTGTTCCGTAACACCGCGCTGTGGGACTACCTGCAGGGTTGGGGCGGTTTCGCGGTGGCCGTCGTGCTGGGGCTGGCCGGTGGCATCGGCCAACTGGTGATCTTCTTCCGCCCGCCGGTGAAGTCCTGATCGGATACTCGCCGCGCCAATTGATTCCGCAAGACTAGAACACGTTCTAGTCTTGCCCGCATGGGATTTCTCAAGCAGGAAGTGCCCGTCATCGACTTCGATGAGTGGAGCAAGGGAACCCGCGCCGAGAAGATAGTGCCGATGGCCCGGCACTGGGCCGAGGTCGGCTTCGGGACACCGGTGGTGCTGCACCTGTTCTACGTCGTCAAGATCGGGCTCTACATCCTCGGGGCCTGGCTGGTGGCGCTGACGACGTCGGGTATCGACGGGTTCACCGACGTGGGGCAGTGGTACGCCGAGCCGATCGTGTTCCAGAAGGTCGTGCTCTACACCATGCTCTTCGAGGTCGTCGGCCTCGGCTGCGGTTTCGGTCCGCTCAACAACCGGTTCTTCCCGCCGATGGGATCGATCCTGTACTGGCTGCGGCCCGGCACCATCCGGCTACCCCCGTGGCCCAACCGGATCCCGCTCACCTCGGGTACCGCGCGCACACCGTTCGACGCCGCGCTCTACGGGGTGCTGCTGGTGCTGCTGGCCATCGCCATCTTCTCCGACGGCACCGGCCCGCGGCCTGCGCTGGGCACCGAGGTCGGCGTGCTGCCGCTGTGGCAGATCTGGTCGATCCTCGGCGTCCTCGCAGTGTTGGGGCTGCGCGACAAGGTCATCTTCCTGGCCGCCCGCGGCGAGGTGTACGCCTCGTTCACCGTCGCATTCCTGTTCGTCGGCTACGGCGTCGACATGATCATCGCCGCCAAATTGGTGTGCATGGTCATCTGGATCGGCGCCGCCACCTCGAAACTCAACAAGCACTTCCCGTTCGTCATCTCCACGATGATGAGCAACAACCCCGTCTTCCGGCCGCGTTGGATCAAACGGAGTTTCTTCGAGCATTTCCCGGACGATCTGCGTCCCGGCCGGCCGTCGCGGGTGCTGGCGCATTTCAGCACCGCGATCGAAGGCCTGGTCCCGCTCGTGCTGTTCTTCAGCCACGGTGGCTGGCCGACGGCCATCGCGGCGTTCGTGATGCTGTGCTTCCACTTCGGGATCCTGTCGTCCATCCCGATGGGTGTGCCGCTGGAGTGGAACGTCTTCATGATGTTCTCGGTGCTTGCGCTTTTCGTCGGGCACTCCGGCGTCGGTATCACCGACCTGACCACACCGCTGCCGATCGTGTTGCTGATCGTGGTCGCGGGCACCGTGGTGCTGGGAAACCTGTTCCCGCGCAAGGTGTCCTTTCTGCCCGGCATGCGCTACTACGCCGGCAACTGGGACACCTCGCTGTGGTGCATCAAGGCCTCGGCCGAGCAGAAGATCGCCGAGGGCATCGTGGCAATCGCGAGTATGCCCGCGGCGCAACTGGAGAAGTTCTACGGCAGCAAGGAAGCCGCGCAGATCCCGATGTACATGGGCTATGCGTTCCGCGCGTTCAACACCCACGGACGGGCGCTGTTCACCCTGGCGCACCGGGCGATGGCCGGCCAGAACGAGGCCGACTACACCCTGACCGACGGCGAGCGGATCGTCAGCACGGCCATCGGCTGGAACTTCGGCGACGGCCACATGTGCAATGAGCAGTTGGTCGCCGCGTTGCACGAGCGATGCCATTTCGAACCCGGCGAGATCCGGATCGTGATGCTCGACGCGCAGCCGATCCACCGGCAGCGGCAGCGCTACCGTCTGGTCGACGCCGCCACCGGCGAGTTCGAGCAGGGGTACGTCGAAGTCGCCGACATGGTCACCCGCCAGCCCTGGGACGACACCGTGCCGGTGCACGTCGAGCGCCGCTGAGGTTCAGCCGGCCAGCGCCTCGGCGATCGGGGTGTCGCCGTTGTTGAATTCGATGGTGCGCCCGATCGTGGTGTCATCGGCCAGCACCGCCGCGGCCACCGCGGCGACATCGGCGCGTGACACCGTGCCCTTGGCGGCCGCGGGCCCGACGGTGATCCGGCCGGTCGGTGCGTCCATGGTCAGCCCGCCGGGGCCCAGCACCGTCCAGTTCAGATCGGTCGCACGCAGGTGGGCGTCGGCCGCGGCCTTGGCCTGCGCGTAGGCGAAGAACGAGTTGTCCTCGGGCACGCCGTGCTGCGGGCCGGCGCCGAAGTAGGACACCATCACGAAGCGGCGGACACCGGCCTGCGCGGCCGCATCGATGACGCGGATCGCGGCATCGCGGTCCACCGCGTAGGTACGGGCCGGGTCGCCACCGCCGGCCCCAGCCGAGAACACCACGGCGTCCTGGCCGGCGAGCCACGCCGCCAGGGCATCGGTGTCGAGTTTCTCGATATCGGCGACCACCGGCTCGGCACCGGTGGCCGCGACGTCGTCGCGATGTTCAGGATTCCGGAACACCGAGGTCACGGCGTCGCCGCGCTCGGTGAGCAGGCGCGCCAGGTGCAGTGCGACCTTGCCGTGGCCGCCGACGATGAGGACATGTGTCATTTGATGACGAGCCTACCGATCGGTAACTGAGAACCCGGTTGGCATTTGCGGTCCCGCGGGTGTTATGAACGTCGAAAGGAAAAAACCAAACAACCAGTTGAACGAGAAAAGGAGTCGACCCATGGCAGAAGCCGTGATCGTGGAGGCAGTGCGCTCGCCGATCGGCAAGCGCAACGGCGGCTTGTCCGGTGTACACCCCGGTGAGCTTTCGGCGCAGGTTCTCAACGGCCTCGTCGCCCGTGCCGGCGTCGACCCGGAGATCATCGACGACGTCATCTGGGGCTGTGTCATGCAGGCCGGCGAGCAGGCTCTCGATATCGCCCGCACCGCCGTGCTGGCCGCCGGCTGGCCCGAGACCATCCCCGGTGTGACCGTCGACCGCCAGTGCGGCTCCAGCCAGCAGTCGGTGCACTTCGCCGCCGCCGGTGTGGTCGCCGGACATTACGACGTCGTCGTCGCCGGTGGTGTGGAGTCGATGTCGCGCACCCCGATGGGCTCGTCGCTGGCCAACGGTGGACACCCCTACCCGGACGCTTTCCGCAGCCGCTACACCCAGACCCCGAACCAGGGCATCGGCGCCGAGATGATGGCCGAGCAGTGGGGACTTTCCCGCACCGACCTCGACGGCTTCTCCGCCGGGTCGCATGAAAAGGCGGCGGCCGCACAGGATTCCGGCGCATTCGACGACCAGATCGTGGCGATCAAGGACCAGGACGGAAACCCGGTACTCAAGGACGAGGGCATCCGCCGCGGCACCAGCGTCGAGTCGCTGGCCGGGCTGAAGACGGTGTTCAAGGAAGACGGTGTCATCCACGCAGGCAACGCCTCGCAGATCTCCGACGGTTCGGCCGCGCTGCTGATCATGACCGCCGAGAAGGCCAAGGAATTGGGCCTCAAGCCGCTGGCCCGCGTGCACACCGCGACGCTGGCCGGTGCCGATCCGGTGATGATGCTCTCGGCGCCCATCCCGGCCACCCAGAAGGCGCTGGCCAAGTCGGGCCTGAGCCTCGACGAGATCGGTGTCTTCGAGGTCAACGAGGCGTTCGCCCCGGTCCCGATGGCCTGGCTCAAGGAAATCGGCGCCGACGAGAAGAAGCTCAACCCCAACGGTGGCGCCATCGCACTGGGCCACCCGCTCGGCGGTTCGGGCGCCCGAATCATGACCACCATGCTGTACCACATGCGGGACAAGGGAATTCGCTACGGGCTGCAGACCATGTGTGAAGGTGGCGGGCAGGCCAACGCCACCATCCTGGAACTGCTGTGACAGACGCCGTGACGGCCCCCGCAGCTCTCTACGAGCTGCGGGGCAACGTCGCCCTGATAACCCTGAACCGGCCCGAGGCTCGCAACGCCGTCAACGCCGCGGTCAGCACCGCGCTCGGCGACGGCCTGGACCGGGCGCAGAACGATCCCGAGGTGCGTGCCGTCGTCATCACCGGCGCGGGCCAGGGTTTCTGTGCCGGAGCCGATCTCAAGGCCATCTCGCGCCGGGAGAATCTGTTCCACCCCGAGCACGGCGAGTGGGGATTCGCCGGCTACGTCCAGCACTACATCGACAAGCCGACCATCGCGGCGGTCAACGGCACGGCCCTGGGCGGTGGCACCGAACTGGCGCTGGCCAGTGATCTGGTTGTCGCCGAGGAGCGCACCAAATTCGGTCTGCCCGAGGTCAAACGCGGACTGATCGCCGCGGCGGGCGGAGTGTTCCGCATCGTCGACCACCTGCCCCGCAAGGTCGCGATGGAACTGCTGTTCACCGGTGAGCCGATCTCGTCGGCCGATGCGCTGCGCTGGGGTCTGATCAACGAGGTGGTTCCCGACGGCACGGTCGTGGAAGCCGCACTGGCACTGGCCGAACGGATCACGGTGAACGCACCGCTGGCAGTCTGGGCCACCAAGCGGGTGGCCTACGGCGTCGACGACGCTGTGATCACCGGCGATCAGCCCGGATGGTCCAGGACGATGCGGGAGATGGGCGCGGTGCTGCGCTCCGAAGATGCCAAGGAAGGGCCGTTGGCCTTCGCCGAGAAGCGTCAACCGGTATGGAAAGCAAAGTGAGCCGAGCAGAGAAGCGGAGAGTATGAAGCGTCTGGTTTTCGAGGCCGAGCACGAACAGTTACGCGAGACGACACGGCAGTTCCTGGAAAAGGAATGCGCACCCAATGTCGAGAAGTGGGAGAGCCAGCGCCTCGTCGATCGCGAAGCCTTCGTCGCGGCAGGCAAATACGGCCTGATCGGGTTCAACCTGCCCGAGGAGTACGGCGGCGGCGGCGTCGACGATTTCCGGTTCAATGCCGTGATCGTCGAGGAACTCGCCAAGTTCGGGCCTGCCGCGCCGGGCCTGAGCCTGCAGAACGACATCGTCGGCCCGTATTTCGCGCATCTGGCCAACGACGAGCAGAAGCAGCGCTGGCTGCCGGGCTACATCAGCGGTGAGCTCATCGGCGCCATCGCGATGACCGAGCCCGGAGCGGGCAGCGATCTGGCCGGTATCAAGACCACCGCGGTGCGCGACGGTGATGACTGGATCCTCAACGGCTCCAAGACATTCATCTCGGCCGGTATCAACAGTGACCTGGTCGTCGTGGTGGCGCGCACCGATCCCGAGGCCGGGCACAAGGGCTTCTCGTTGTTGGTCGTCGAACGCGGTATGGAGGGTTTCGAACGCGGTCGCAAGCTCGACAAGATGGGTCAGCATGCCGCCGACACCGCCGAGCTGAGCTTCACCAACGTCCGGGTGCCCAACGCCAACCTGCTGGGTCAGGAAGGCAGAGGGTTCTATCACCTGATGACCAACCTGCCGTCCGAGCGGTTGTCGATCGCGATCGCCGCGGTGGCCGGTGCGCGGGCCACGTTCGACGAGACCTTGCAGTACGTCAAGGACCGCAAGGCATTCGGGCAGCCGATCGGTAGTTTCCAGCACAACCGGTTCGTGATGGCAGAGATGGAAACCGAGCTGGAGATCGCCGAGCAGTACATCGACCGTTGCCTACGGGCCGCGGTCGACGGTGAGCTGACCGCGGTGCAGGCATCCAAGGCCAAGTGGTGGTGCACCGAACTCGGCAAGCGGGTCGTGGACAACTGTGTGCAGATGCACGGCGGCTACGGCTACATGAACGAGTACAAGGTGGCGCGCGATTACGTCGACGTGCGCATCCAGACGATTTACGGTGGCACCACCGAGATCATGAAGGAGATCATCGGCCGCGATCTGGGCCTCTAGACAACGGATTCGGCGAGCTTTCCTGCGATACCCGCAGTAAAGCGCGCCGAAGTCGTTCAGGCTGCGGGGGTCTCGATCGCCGACGGCGCCGGGGCCCCGGGGGCGGGTGTCTGGGTGCTGGTGGTTTCGGTGCTGCTGGTCTCGGTCGGCGACGTCGTGGTGGTCGCGTTGGCCGGCAGTGCGTCACCCGGGTTCAGGACGGTGTCGATCATGTAGATCTTGGCACCCACGGCCTGGATACCGCCGCAGACCACCTTGGCGGTGTCGTCGACCTTGATATCGCCGCCCTTACCGGTCACGGTCAGCTGAGCACCCTGCTGTGAGGTGAGCTTGCCGTGGATGTCGTCGGGGCCCAGGAAGCCCAGCGCCATGTGATAGAACAGCACGCTGGTCAGCTCGGCCGGATTGGCCTTGAGCGCATCGAACGCGGCGGGGTCGATCTTGGCGAACGCGTCATTGGTCGGCGCGAAGACGTTGTACGGGCCACCGTCGAGCACACCGATCAAGTTGACCTCGGGGTTCAGCTGCCCGGAGATGGCGGCGCTGAAGGTGCTCAGATCCGGGTTGCTGGCGATCGCCTGCGAGGCCGGCACGGTGGCCATGCTCGCGAACGATCCCGAACCGGTGGGGTACTTGCTCTTGTAGGCGTCACAGCCCGGCCCCTGCGGGTCCGGCACCTTGGCGACGGGCACCGGGACCGGTGTCGGGTCGTCGGCGTAGGCAGTCACGGCCGTGGGGATGGACAGGGCGATCGCGGCTATCGCTGCGGCCACACCCATGGTCTTGATACGAGTCGTCACATCGGCTCCTTTCGCGTCATACGTCGTCGGGCCTTCGTCGGCCGTTACGCACTCAAGCGGTGTCTTATCCGGTCGGCGAGACGCGACGAGGACGCATCAAGCCAGGTCAAATCTAAGCGCTGCGGCGGAGGGCGCCCAAAACCGCCTGGTCAGCGGTGGTGTGGTTCAGTATCGGCGTGACCTCTGATGCCGCAAACGGTGATGTCGCAGACGGCTCCTCTGCGTCGCTGAGCATTGCCGTGGACGAACTGCGTTCCCTGGTCGAGGTGCTGCGTCGCGCCGACGCCGCGGCCGCGGCGGCGCAATGGGCCGATACCGGCACGCTGGCCGCCGTGGTGGCCGAGGCCCAGGCGCAGCTGCGGACGTCACGCGGGGCCGTCGGAGGGGATATCGCCGCCACCGGCGCGTCGGCGGCCTGGCGTGCCCGCGCCGCAGAACACGCCCGCGCCGCGGAACTGACCCGCGCCGCATCGGCGCCCGAACACGCCGATGCCGATGCGGTGGTGGCGGTCGGGGTGGCCAGGGCGGCGGTCGCCGAAGCGGTGCTCGCGGTGTGGCAGGCGGTGCGTGTGGCAGGTGTGGCCGATGTCGAACCGTCGCGACGGCACGCGCCGGCCGCGGTGCCCACCGTGTTGCGCGGGCTGGCTCGCGGCACCGGCGCCGAACTGCGTGCCGTGTGGACGCAGAAGCCGCGCTCGGTGTTGCTGCGGCTGGTGATCACATTGGCGGTGAGCCTGTCGTTGGTCGCCTTCTACCATCTGACCGGATTGACCCGGTACGACGACGCCGGCCGCCTCAGCCTCTATCTGTTCTCCGCGGTGGTCGGCAGCGTGGTGTGCACCAATGCGTTGTGCTTCGACGCGCGCCGCGTGCGTGGACGGCTCGCGGACGGGGAGCGGCTGTGGCGGGTGCTGGTGGCCAAGAACCTGGCACTGGTCGCGATGGTGACGGTCGCGGCGCTACCGGTCATCGGGTTTCTCACGGTGGCCGACGGTGGTAACCCGGTGACGCTCATCGATCAGCTGATCACCATGGTGTTCGTCTGGCTCGGTGTGGGCAATGTGCTCTCGGTGGTGTATCCGCTACGCCACGAACCGGTTTCGGCACGGCTGCATGACGGAACCTGGAAGCCGTATCTGTTCTCGTTCGCACTGTCCTACGGTGTGGGGCTCACGGTGAACCTGATGATCTATTGGCGGCTGTGGGCCAAACAGGCTGCGTCGGAACAGATCACCGGTGGGATGTGGGCGGCGTTCGCGCTGGTTTTCGTCAGCTCGGTATTGATGTGGGTGCTGCTCACGGTTTTCGCGGTCGCCTGTGCGCGTGAGCCGCGGCTGCGCCGGGTGTTGTCGCGCGAGATGATCAGCTACTCCGATGCCGCGCGCACCGCGGGCCGCACCGAAAGACACAGCAGCGCAGCCACACCGCACAATCCGGCCGCGAGGTAGAACGCCAGGTCGTAATCGCCCTGCAGATCGCGGATCCACCCCGCGCCGGCGGCGGCCACCGCGGCCCCGAGCTGATGCGCCGCGAAGATCCAGCCGAACACCACCGGTGTCCGCGCGCCGAAGTACTGGCGGCACAAGGCGATCGTGGGAGGCACGGTGGCGACCCAGTCCAGGCCGTAGAAGATGATGAAGACCCAGGTACCCGGTTCGGCCTGTGGCGAGAGCAGCGCGGGCAGCAGCGCCAGCGAGACTCCCCGCCCGCTGTAGTAGATGACCAGTAGCAGCCGCGCGTCTACCCGGTCGGTGAGCCAGCCGGAGAACACCGTGCCCGCCACGTCGAGCACGCCGATGGTCGCCAGCAGCCCGGCCGCCACCGTGGTCGGCATACCGTGGTCGTTGGCCGCCGGGATGAAATGCGTGCCGATGAGTCCGTTGGTGGTCATACCGCAGATGGCGAAGCTGGCGGCCAGCAACCAGAACGCGGGGACCTTGGCGCCCAGCAGCAGGCCGCCGAACGCGGCGCCGAAAGTGCTGCCCGGTGGTGCGACGGCGTCGGTCTCGACGCCGGGCTGGCTGCCGTAAGGTCCGATCCCCTTGTCCCGCGGCCAGTTCCGCATGAACGCCAGTACCAGCGGGACGACCGCCAGTGCCGCGACGGCCACGATCACCGATGCCCAGCGCCAGCCGTGACGGGTGGTCACCGAGGCCACCACCGGCAGGAATATCAGCTGCCCGGTGGCGCTGGCCGCCGTCAGCACACCGGTGACGACACCGCGGTGGCTTTCGAACCAGCGGGTCGCGATGGTCGCGACGAATCCCATCGAGATCGCGCCGGTGCCCGCACCGACCAGCACACCCCACAGCAACACCAGCTGCCAGCTCGCCGTCATGGTTGTCGACAGCGCGCTGCCTGCGGCGATCAGCGTCAGCGCCACGGTGAGGACCGGACGGATGCCGAAGCGGTCCATCAGGGCCGCGGCGAACGGTGCGGTCAGGCCGAACAGCGTCATGTTGACCGACATCGCCAGCCCGACGGTGCCGTGCGACCAGCCGAATTCCTCGTGCAGCGGATGCATCATCACGCCGGGCACCGAGCGGAAGCCCGCCGCGCCCAGAATTGCGACGAAACTGACCGATGCCACCACCCAGGCCCAGTGCAGGCGTGGGCCGGCCGGAGCCGGGGTCATCGAGGGCTGCCCGGAGGTCACAGTCACACGTCGACTCTGGCCGGTGACCGCCATGAGCGAAAGTGGCATGAATGACAACATTCGTGAAAAACATGCCAGACTGGCGGCATGCATGGTGTCGCCGTGTTGCTGCTGGGGCCCGTCGTGGGATTCGACGCGACAATCGCGCCGACGATCTTCGGTGCGGCCACCGACGCCGACGGCAACCGGCTCTATGACGTGCTGACCTGCGGGCTGACCCGCGATCCGGTCGAGGCCACCAACGGATACGCCATCGTGCCGCAGGCCGGTCCAGAGGCGCTGGCGACCGCCGACACCGTGGTCATACCGGGCACCCGGTTCGCACCGGCACGTGACGCCGGCGTGCTGTCCGGCGAGGCCGCGGCCGCGCTGGCACACATCAGGCCGGGCACCCGGCTGGTATCCATCTGCACCGGCGCTTTCGTGCTGGCGGCTGCGGGTCTGCTCGACGGCCGTCGCGCCACCACACACTGGAAGTTCGCCGCCGACCTGCGTGCGCTGCACCCCACCGTCACCGTCGACGAGAACGTGTTGTTCGTCGACGACGGTGACGTGCTGACCTCCGCGGGGCTGGCCGCCGGAATCGACTTGTGCCTGCACATCATTCGCGCCGACCACGGAGCGCAGGTGGCCAATTCGGTGGCCCGGTACTGCGTCGTGCCGCCGTGGCGGGAGGGCGGTCAGGCGCAGTTCATCGAGCGGCCGCTACCCGGGGGCGACGCGGCGTCGACCGGGCCTACGCGGGACTGGGCACTGCGCAGCCTGGACGAGTCGTTGACGATCGAGCAGCTGGCCCGGCATGCCGGGATGAGCCCGCGCACGTTCATCCGCCGATTCCGGGAGGAGACCGGACAGCCACCGGGGGTGTGGGTGCGCGAACGCCGGCTCGACCGGGCCCGCGAACTGCTGGAGCGCGCCGATATGCCCGTCGACGAGGTGGCCCGGCGCTCCGGTCTGGGAACCGCGGCGAATCTGCGTCACCATCTGCGTCGCGGCCTGGGCATGTCGCCGACGAGTTATCGCAAAGTTTTTCATGGTTGCTGACCGCGCACCCTACGATGGCCCGATGCCTGAGCCCCTGCTGATCGCGATCAAAGGCCGAAGCCCGCAACTGCACGACGAGTCCTGGGTGGCGCCCAACGCCAGCCTGATCGGACACGTCAGTCTCGCCGCGCGAGCCAGTGTCTGGTACTCGGCGACCCTGCGGGCGGAATTCGAGCCCATCGACGTCGGGTTCGGCAGCAATATCCAGGACGGCGTCACGGTGCACGTCGATCCCGAATTCCCGTGCACCATCGGTTCCGGTGTGACCGTGGGCCACAACGCCGTGTTGCACGGCTGCACGGTGGAGGACGATGTGCTCATCGGCATGGGGGCGATAGTGCTCAACGGAGCCGTCATCGGCGCCGGGTCGCTGGTCGCCGCGGGTGCCGTCGTCCCGCAGGGGATGATCGTCCCGCCGAGGTCGCTGGTGGCCGGGGTACCGGGGAAGGTCCGCCGCGAGCTCTCCGAAGCCGAGGTCACGCACAACCGGCACAACGCCATGGCGTATCAGCACCTGATCGACGTGCATCGCGACGCCGGGTAGGCGCCGGCCGGTATCACACCGGCATCTGCGCCAGGGTCCGTGCGATCGCCGAACGGTCGATCTTGCCGTTGGCGTTCAGCGGTAGCGAGTCCAGCACGACCACGCGCCGGGGCACCATGTAGCGGGGCAGCGTCGTGCGCAGTGCGCGCAGCAGCGCCGCGTCGTCGAGATCTGTTCCGGTGCAGGCGGCGTCGAGGACCTGCTCGTCGCCGGCGGGGGTCGCGACCACGATGGCATCGTGGACTCCGGGCTGACCGCGCAGCGCCGCCTCGATCTCGCCGAGTTCGATGCGGTAGCCGCGGATCTTGACCTGATGGTCCAGCCGGCCCAGATGTATGAGCTGCCCGTCGATCTCGGTGACCCGGTCACCGGTGTGGTACCAGTCCTGCGGTGCCGGGCGGGTGCCGCGGCTGTTGGGCACCAGCCGGTCTTCGACGCTGTGCGAGAACCGGCCGTCGTCGTCGCCGGGGTTGGTGTAGCCGCCGAATCGTTGCGAACCGCGCACCACCAATTCCCCGTCGGTGGTGGTGTGTCCGTCGTGATCGATGACGCGGTGCTCCAGGTGGGGATAGATCGTGCCGACCGGGACGGTGCCGTTGGCCGTTCGGGGCCAATCGTCCGGCTGGCGCGGTAGTCGGTATTCGGCGCAGCTGATGGTCAATTCGGTTGGCCCATAGAGATTTTCGATGGTGCTCGACGGTGCGGCGGTATTCCACCACTGCGCCTGCTGGATGGTGAGGGGCTCGCCGCAGAACAGGCTCCACCGCAATTCGGGCAGGCTGGCGGGCGTCAGGGACCGCAGCCGGTGGGCGTAGGAGATCACCGACGGGACCGAGAACCAGTGCGTAAGCCGCCTGTCACGGGCGAACTGGACCGGTGCCAACAGCTGGCTGCGCAGCGGCACCACCAGGGTGGCCCCGGTGCTCCAGGTGGCGAACATGTCGAAAACCGACAGGTCGAAGGTGAGGTCGAAGGTCTGCGATGCACGCATGCCCGGCTGCAGGCCATAGCGCGCGCACACCCGCTCGAGGTAGGCGTCGACATTGCCATGGCTGATCGGCACCCCTTTCGGTGCGCCCGTCGAACCCGACGTGAACAGGATGTAGGCCAGCTCACCGGGATCGGCATCGGGCCGCGCCGGTGCCGAGGTGGCCGCCGGTGCGATGACGTGCTGCGGGGCGCCGAGCTCGAAGTCGATGGCCTTGCTCGTCAGCACCGCGCGTGCATCCGCGGCCAGGACGATATTGCGGTTGCGGCCCGGCGGTGCCGTCGGGTTCACCGGGACCACCGTGCCGCCCAACCGCAGGACCGCTAGGTATGCGGCATAGGTGGATACCTCGCGGGTGACGTGCAGGGCCAGTCTCGGGCGGTCCGTGCCCACCTCGTCGGCGACGCTCTTCGCGATGCGTCCGGCGAAGTCGTCGAGTTCCCGGTACGTCAGCGTGGTGGGGCCGATCTCCAGGGCGATCCGGTCCGGATGCTGTTGTACTGCGTCGGCGAAACGTCGATGCAGCGAACGTGGCATGTGCGGTCTCCTCCCCGCGGGTAATAATGCCAGCCGGAGTCGGTCGGGCGCGAAGATAAACATGAGATGTCTCACCGGGCTGTTTTGCCTCGAGCGCCGGAAGGCCGCTTGGCACCGCCTACGGTGGAAGTAATGCGAATACTCGTCACCGGTGCTACCGGCTACATCGGCTCTCGCCTGGTCACGGCGCTGTTGCAGGCCGGGCATCACGTCATCGTCGCTGCCCGCAACCCCGAGAAGCTCGGCCGCTTCGGCTGGATCGACCGGGTCGACGTCGTCGTCCTGGACGTCGGGGATCCGGATTCGGCGCGCAGTGCGCTGACCGTCGCCGCCGCCGATGGCGACGTCGACGTCGTCTACTACCTGGTGCACGGCATCGGCGAAGCCGGGTTCCGGGAGGCCGACAACACCGCCGCCGGCAACCTCGCCCGGGCCGCCGCCGAGACCGGCGTCAAACGCATCGTCTATCTCGGCGGCTTCGTACCCGATGACGACACCCTCTCCGAGCATCTCGCGGGCCGCGCCGAGGTGGCTGCGGCGCTGTCGGTGCCCGACGGCCCGGAGCTGGTGTGGCTGGGCGCCGCACTGATCATCGGTGCCGGATCGACCTCGTTCGAGATGCTGCGTTACGTGGGGGACCGGTTCCTGGTGCTGCCGTTGCCGGGCTGGGCCGACAATCCGATCGACCCGATCTCCATCAACGATGTGCTCTACTACCTTGTCGCCGCGGCCGACCGCACGCAGGTCCCGGCCGGGTCCTATGACATCGCAGGCCCGGAGACCACCACCTACGGGGAGTTGATGCGCAGTTACGCGCGGCTGTCCGGCAGCACCCGTGCTGCGCTGCCGGTGCCGCCCATCCCGATCGGACTCCTGTCGCGGGTAACCGCCGCGGTGCTGCCGGTCCCCGGTGGCCTTGCCGCCGATCTTGTTGCCTCCCTTGAATATCCGATGACCGCGTCGGATCAACAGCTGCGTGGAATCGTCGCCGATCCGCCGGGCGGCCTGGTCGGGATCGCCGACGCGATCACCCGGTCGTTGCCGGGTGGGCGGGCGCGGCCGGTGGATGCGCTGGCCGATCCGCACCACCTCGCCGACACCGATGCCACCTGGGCCGGCGGTGACACGCTGCGGCTGCGCCGACTGGCCGGTGGTTTCCTGCCGTCGGCGGTTCGACCCGCGCTCGGTGTGCTGTGCCTGGTCCCCAAGCCCATCGCCGGGGTGATGAGGGCCGGTGCGGACACCGCGTTGGGCCTGTTACCCCGGGTGTTTCTGCGGTGACCGGCCTGCGCGACGACGTGATGTCGGTGCTGACCAATGTGGCTGCACCGCACCAGGAGACGCCGTCGGTCGTGCAGCGGCGGCGTGTCGTCGTCATCATCACCTTGGTCGTCGGGGCCGCACTGCTGGGCCTTTCGCTGACCCGTCGCCCCGGTGACCCCAGCTTCTACTGGCTGACCTTCGCGCTGGCCGCGGCGTGGGCCGGCGGTGCGTTCCTGTCCGGCCCACTGCACATGGGCAGCATCAACTGGCAGGGCCGCAATGTCCGGCCGGTGCTGACCGGCGCGGGTATCGGACTGCTGGTCGGCGTGGTGTTCGTGATCGGCGGACTGATAGTCCGCGAGATCGACCCGCTGGTCGAACCCATCACCAGGGTGCTGGCCTTCGCCAACCAGGGCACCCTGCCGCTGATCGTGGTCATCACGCTGGTCAACGGTGTGGCCGAGGAGCTGTTCTTCCGCGGCGCGGTGTACCCCGCGCTGGGCGCCCGCCACCCGGTGCTGCTCTCGACGCTGCTCTACGTCATCGTGACGTCGGCGTCCGGCAACCCCATGCTGGGTTTCGCCGCGATCATCCTCGGCACGGTGTGCGCGCTGGAGCGGCGCGCCACCGGCGGGGTGCTGGCGCCGATGCTGACCCATCTCGTGTGGGGTCTGATCATGGTGCTGGTCCTGCCGCCGATGTTTGGGCTCTAACTCAGCGGATGCGCCAGCTCGTCGTGTGACATCCGCGCGGCGAACCACGCGACGAGTGCCACCGCCACCGGGACGACGCCGGCCACCAGGAAGATGGTCTGCATCGACACCACTTTGGACAACGGACCGGCGATCGCCATCGACACCGGCATGAACGCCAGCGACACGAAGAAGTCCAGGCTCGAAACCCGGCCGAGCATCGCCGACGGCACCCGCCGCTGCAGCAGTGTGCCCCAGATGACCATGCCCGCGCCGTCGGTCACCCCGACCACGAAGGTCGCCAAGGTCATCAGCGGGAACGAGTGCGTCCAGCCGATCGCCACCAGCGGAGCCGACCCCAGACCCCACATCACCAGCATCACCGTCAGATAGCGCCGCGGTAGCCGTCGCGATGACACACCCAGCGCGCCGAGCGCCCCGCCGATACCGAACGCCGCGATCACCAGGCCGTACATCTTGGCTCCGTCGGCGAAGCGCTCGGCGGTGATGAACGGCAGCAGCACCTCGATCGGGCCGATCACCACGAGCACGAAGATGCTGGCGAACAGCAGTGTCCACAACAACCACGGCGTGCGCACGACGAACCTGACGCCGTCGCGCAGATCGGTTAGCACATGCGGCTTTTCGGCCACCTCGTGCTCGATGAACCCGGAGCGGACCGGGCGGGTGGCCACCAGCAGGACCAACCCGATCGCGCACAGCACCGCGACGACGACAGCGCCCAGGGTGGGGAAGGTCGCCCCCACCAGGATGCCGGCCGCGGCCGGGCCCACGGCGCGTTGCAGTACCGGCCGCACCACACCCTCGACACCGTTGGCCGCCAGCAATTGTTCGGCCGGCAGGATGCGGGGCAGGTAGGCGCTGTAGGCCGGGAAGAAGAACGCCGCCGCGATCCCCAGCAGTGCCGCGGCAACGGCCATGTGCCAGACGCGCAGCGCTCCGAGCATGCCCAGCACGGCGACCGCACTCACGGCGGCGAGGTTGACGGCTTCGACGATGATGATGATGCTGCGCTGCGGAAACCGGTCGGCGGCAATGCCACCCACCAATACGAAGGCCACCAGGCCGACACCCATGCACGCGGCGACAAGGGACAGCGCCGCCGGGTCGTGGTCGAGCGCCATGACCTGCAGCGCCATCACGACGGCCCACATGCCTTCGGCGAGTATCGATACCGACAGCGCCGCGATCAGCAGCCGGTACTCGCGGAACTGGAATGGCGCGAGTACGCGCCAGCCGCCGGGCCCGTGCTGGGCCGGCTGGTGTTCCAGTTCGGTACTCACCTGTCGATGGTCGCCGAGTCAGGCACCCGGCGTCCAACGAATTTCCGCGCCACGATCGGCGAGAACGACGAAATGGCGGAATTTACTCGGACTTTCACGCCCAAATGTGCGATTGGGCGGGGTGTGGGTCAGGAGTCGGTGAAGTTCGGCGGCCGCTTCTCCTGGAACGCCCGGATGCCCTCGCGCAGGTCCTGGGCGTTGAGCAGGATGTGCTGGCCTGCGGTCTCGCGGGCCAGCGCGGCACCGAAATCGCTCAGGGTGGCGCCGTTGATGGCCTGTTTGGTCTTGGCATAGGCCACCGACGGGCCGGCCAGCAGCCGATCGATGATCTTGGTGGCTTCGGCCTCCAACTGCTCGTCCGGATAGACAGCACTGACCATGCCCCACTCCAGGGCTTCGGCGGCGGTCACCCGATCGGCGAGCAGTGCCATCTTCATCGCCCGCGCGCGGCCGATGTTGGCGGCGACGAGAGCCGATGCACCACCGTCGGGCATCAGCCCGATCTTGGTGAAGGCCAACAGGAAAAAGGCCTTCTCCGATGCGATCACCAGATCACAAGCCAGCGCCAGGGATACACCGACACCGGCGGTCGGGCCCTGCACCACCGCGACGACGGGCCGCGGCAAGTTGATGATGGCGGTGCTCACCCGGTTGGCCTGCAGCAGCGTGCTGAGGGGATCGTGCCCGTCGCCGATCGAATCGGAGCCGATACCGGCCCCGGAGCAGAAGCCGCGCCCGGCGCCGCCGAGGCGCACGACCTTGACCCGGGGGTCGGTCGCGGCGGCCTCGAGTGCCTCGGCCATACCGTCGAGCACGCCGGGGGTCACCGAGTTCAGGCTCTCGGGCCGGTTGATGGTGACCGACAGGACACCCCCGGTGAGATCGACAAGGAGCCCGTCGACGTCGGGGAGCGCATCGAGGCCGTATTCGGTGATCGTCATACAGACACCATAGAAACCCGCGCGCGGGATTTCTCAACCCACCCGTCAGTTGGTTGGGCGGTCCTGACAAGATGCAGAACACGGGACTTGTTAATCGGCATTCAAGGATGGTGAGAGCGTGGCGGGACCACTGCAGGGATTGCGCGTCGTCGAGTTGGCAGGTATCGGTCCTGGACCGCACGCCGCCATGATCCTGGGCGATCTGGGCGCCGACGTGGTGCGCGTCGAGCGGCCGTCGAAGAATCCGAACCCCAGCCGCGACGCCATGCTGCGCAACCGTCGGTCGGTGACCGCGGACCTGAAATCGCCCGAAGGCAGGGACCTGGTGCTGTCCCTGGTGGCCAAGGCCGATGTGCTGATCGAAGGTTTTCGTCCCGGTGTGACCGAGCGCCTCGGCCTGGGACCCGACGACTGTGCCGCGGTCAACGAACGCCTGATCTACGGGCGGATGACGGGCTGGGGGCAGACCGGCCCCCGGGCGTCGCAGTCCGGGCACGACATCAACTACATCTCGCTCAACGGTCTGTTGCATGCGGTGGGGCGCAAGGGCGAGCGGCCGGTGCCGCCGCTGAACATCGCCGGTGATTTCGGTGGCGGGTCGATGTTCCTGCTCGTGGGCATTCTCTCGGCCCTGTTCGAACGGCAGACCTCGGGCAAGGGCCAGGTCGTCGATGCCGCGATGGTCGACGGATCCAGTGTGCTGATCCAGATGATGTGGGCGTTCCGGGCCAGCGGCCTGTGGTCGGACGAGCGCGGTGTCAACATGCTCGACACCGGCGCGCCCTACTACGACACCTACGAATGCTCCGACGGCCGCTATATCGCCGTCGGCGCGATCGAACCGCAGTTCTATGCCGAGCTGCTGGAGAAGCTGGGTCTGGCAGATGCCGATCTGCCTGCCCAGAACGACATGGCCCGCTGGCCGGAACTGCGGGCGGTGCTCACCGAGACCATCGCCAAGCACGACCGCGATCACTGGGCCCAGGTCTTCGCCACCTCTGATGCCTGCGTGACACCGGTACTGGCATTCAACGAGGTGCTCGACGAGCCGCACATCGCCGAACGCGACACCTTCTACGACGCCGGTGCCGACGGCCTGCAGCCGCGGCCGGCCCCGCGCTTCTCGCGTAGTACACCCGGCACCCCGACGCCTCCGCGCGTGCCCGGCGAGGACACCGCCGCTGTTCTGCAGGAGTGGCAGTAATCGGGCGAGATCCCGTAGGTATAGTCCCAACCAACCAGTAGGTCGAGAGGGACGAAAGGATCATCGGACGTGGAGATCAAGGACGCAGTTGCGGTCGTGACCGGCGGGGCGTCGGGCTTGGGCCTGGCGACGACGAAGCGATTGCTTGACCGGGGCGCATCGGTTGTGGTGATCGACCTTCGCGGTGAGGACGCCGTCAAGGAGCTCGGCGCGCGTGCCCGCTTCGTCGAGGCCAATGTGACCGACCCCGAAGCCGTGACGGCCGCGCTCGACGTCGCCGAGGAATTCGGACCGGTGCGCATCAACGTCAACTGCGCCGGCATCGGCAACGCCATCAAGACCCTCGGCAAGGACGGTCCGTTCCCGCTGGACGGTTTCCGCAAGGTGGTCGAGGTCAACCTGATCGGCACCTTCAACGTGCTGCGCTTGGCCGCCGAGCGGATCGCCAAGACCGAACCGCTGAAGGGTGAGGAGCGCGGTGTCATCGTCAACACCGCATCGGTTGCCGCCTTCGACGGTCAGATCGGGCAGGCCGCCTACTCGGCGTCCAAGGGTGGTGTGGTCGGTATGACGTTGCCGATCGCGCGTGATCTCTCGCGCGACCTGATCCGCGTGGTGACGATCGCTCCGGGTCTGTTCAAGACGCCGCTGCTGGGCTCGCTGCCCGAGGAGGCCCAGAATTCGTTGGGTAAGCAGGTGCCGCACCCGGCCCGTCTCGGCGATCCCGATGAGTACGGCGCGCTTGCCACGCACATCATCGAGAACCCCATGCTCAACGGCGAGGTCATCCGCCTCGACGGCGCGATTCGCATGGCGCCCCGATAACTCGACATCGGTCCGGGAAAGGAAAGCATGAGTCTGACAACGAAGTTCACTGAGGCGTTCGGTGTCGAGCATCCGATTGCTCAGGGTGGGATGCAGTGGGTGGGTCGTGCGGAGTTGGTGGCTGCGGTGGCCAATGCTGGTGCGTTGGGGTTCATCACGGCGTTGACGCAGCCCACG
>JACPVR010000027.1 GCA_016197405.1 Mycobacterium sp. | reverse complement strand
GGCGTTGGGTGCTGACGGTATCAACATGGGTAGCCGGTTCATGTGCACCGTGGAGTCGTGCATTCATCAGAATGTCAAGGACGCCATCGTTGCCGGTGATGAGCGTGGTACCGAGTTGATCTTCCGTAGCCTGCACAACACCGCCCGGGTGGCCTCCAACACCGTCTCGCGGGAGGTCGTGGAGATCTTGAAGGGCGGCGGTCAGTTCGAGGACGTCAAGGACCTGGTCGCCGGGGTGCGGGGCCGCAAGGTCTTCGACAACGGTGACATCGACGCCGGTATCTGGACCGTGGGAACCGCCATGGGCCTGATCAACGACATCCCCACCGTCGCCGACCTGGTCTCACGCATCGTCACCGAATCCGAAGAACTCATCTCCGGCCGGCTGGCCGGCATGATCTCCGGGGAGCGGGTCTCGGCTTAAGGAAGCCGCGACCGGCGTCAGAGACAACGAACCGCCCGGTTTGGGCCCGCTCGTCACAGTGACGAGCGAGGTCCGCCGGGCGGTTTGCCTGTGCGCCGTGCCGCTTCGGCGTTCTCGACGACGGTCATGGGGCACTGACCACCGACAGCAACTGCAACTTCTCCTGGCTTTCGCTGCCCGGCACCGCGGTGTACACCAGCAGTGCATGCGACGACTCGGGATCGAGCAGAATTTGGCATTCGAGCTCCAACAGTCCGACCTCGGGATGCTGATACCGCTTGGTCGACCGGGGCTTGATGCCGACCTGGTGTTCCTTCCACAACTCGGCGAATTCCACGCTGCGCCCCAGCAGTGACTCGGCCAAACGCGCCGCGCGCGATCGCGGCCCGCGCTGGGCCAGCACCGCACGCAGGCCCGAAACGTACATCCGCGAATAGAATTCGTGATCGGCAGCCGGATGCAACCGGCGCGCATCGGGATCGGTGAACCAGCGATACCCGATACTGCGCGCGTCCCCGGTGTAACGGGAGAGATCGCCGACAAGTGCGATGCCGAGTGGGGTCTGTCGCAACGTCTCGCCCAGTTCGGTGACGATCTCGGCCGGGGTATCGGCGAGCCGGTCGAAGATGCGAAGCATTCCCGGGCTGACGTGATCGGTGCCCGAACCCGGCACCGGCGGCTGCCACCCGGCCAGCCGGAACAGATGGTCCCGCTCGGCGCGGGAAAGGTGCAGTCCCTGCGCGATTGCGGCGATCATCTGCTCGGAGGGCTGCGGCCCACGCTGCTGCTCGAGTCGGGAGTAGTAGTCGGTGGACATATGACTCAAGGCGGCGACCTCTTCACGGCGCAGGCCGGTGGTGCGGCGCCGCTGCCCCACCGGAAGTCCGACATCCTCGGGGCGCAGCGCGTCGCGGCGGTTTCGGAGAAACTCCGCCAGGCCCGCTCGATCGATCACTTCGCCATCTTCTCTCGCCGCATGGCATCAAGCCACGGATCACCAGTCCCTGGATACCTCGTCGCCGGCGGGCGAGCCTGGTGACGGCACCTACCGGCGCCGAGCATCCGACAACACGGGAGTCACACATGCCGCGAGGCCAGTTCGATATCACCATGCCTGACCTGTCCGGCAGACGCGCCGTCGTCACCGGCGCGAGCGACGGCGTCGGCCTCAAGATCGCCACCGCGCTGGCCGGAGCCGGCGCCGAAGTCGTCATGCCGGTGCGCAATCCTGCGAAGGGTCGTGCGGCCGCCGCGGTCATCAGTGCCGAATTCCCGCGCGCGACAATACGTCTCGCGGAACTCGAATTGTCCAGCCTGGCATCGGTTGCCGCGTTGGGCGACCAGCTGCGAGCAGAAGGTGCGCCTATCCACCTCCTGGTCAACAATGCCGGGGTGATGACACCGCCGGCCCGGCAGGCGACTGTCGACGGGTTCGAATTACAGTTCGGCACAAATCATCTCGGACACTTCGCACTCACCGCACACCTGCTACCGCTGCTTCGGGAGGGGCGCGCGCGGGTGACATCACAGATCAGCATCGCCGCCCGCAGTGGGGCGATCAATTGGTCCGACCCGAACTGGGAACACCAGTACGACGGGATGCGCGCTTACCGGCAATCCAAGATCGCGATGGGACTGTTCGCCCTGGAACTGCACAGACGCAGCATCGCCGGCGACTGGGGCATAAACAGCAACCTTGCCCATCCGGGTGTCGCGCCGACGAGTCTGCTGGCCGCGCGGCCCGAGGTCGCACGATCGGTGGACACACTGCAGGTTCGGGCGATCCGGTGGATGTCGAAACACCGACTGGTCGTCGGGACGGTGGACAGCGCTGCGCTGCCGGCTCTGATGGCCGCGACGTCGGAGAATGCGCAGTTTTGCGGACCCAGCGGTCTCGGTTCTGTCGGCGGACCACCGGGCGAACAGAATCTGTGGCCTCCGCTGCGTAGCGAGACCGATGCCGCCGAAATCTGGGCATTGTCGGAGCGGCTCACCGGGGTCAGATGTGCATGACCAGGTATGGACACGACGGGTTTCAGCGGATCTTCATCCGACAGGACAGGCGCAAACCGCGCTCCTACGTCTGGACTGAATACCGCCGACCCAGGTCGCAGGCCAATCGCAAACTACTGCGATCGACCGGCGACTGAGGCGCTAGCTTGCGATGGGATGCCAGTCTTCGAGTTGCTCCGAAGTGTCTCCCTCGACGAGCAAGTCGCCGTGGTAGAGCGCGTCGAAGTCGACCTTGATGACATCTGCGTTGGTGTCGTCGATCCACATGAGACTGAGCGTATGGGTCACTATTAAGAAATCATTGAGTCACGATTCGGAAAATGGTGGCAATTTACTCGTCAGTAGAGTTACTGACGAGTTGCCCCGGAGAAATGCCGCTGGCCAGGAGGTTTGCCCGGCCTCCGGCAGGGGTAGCGGCCAGACACCCGCGGGGATTGACGTTCATGCAAATTTGGCGGCGACTCAACCCGACGGGGCGGTGAGATGAAGCGGATTGGTGCCGTTGAGCACCACCCAGGTGACCACCGCGGCGACGATCGCGAGCACCAGCAGCACGGCCGACACCAGGCGTGGCCAACCGGCCCGACCCCAGAACCGCTCGTCCAACGAGTATCTGCCCGCCCCGGTGAACATCAGCGCGATGGCACCGAACGCCAGCAGGAACGGCACATTGAACGGCTCGGACCAGAACGCACCACCGGACACGTTGACAGCCCACGCGTCCAGAAGGGCGGCGGTCACCGCGAATGCCGCCAACGGCGTCAGCAGGCCCACCAGCAGTCCGATACCGCCCGCCGTCTCGGCGATGGTGACCATGACCGCTGAGACCGTCGGGGCGGCCCATCCGCTGCTTTCCATGAAGCCCACGGTGGCGTCGAAGTCGAACGCCTTGATCAGTCCTGCCTGCAGCGTCGCGGCGCCGACGGCGATGCGCAGCACGAGCAGGCCGAAATCCAGGCCCGAGCCGACGGTCGATCGGCTGTCATAGTCCATCCCCATGAGAGGTAACCCTATGGGCGGCACCCGCGGGGTGTAAGGCTTACCTGTGAAGATCCGGTGAAGCTGAACTACTCGGCGGGTCACATCGTGTTCACGGCAGCGCCGGGTCCCCGCACAGCCGTCGACGTCTATAAGTTAGCGCTGTCAGGTACTGACAGCTCCGAGTGGAAGGACGCGACGTGTTGCAGCGGATCGCACTGCTCGCCATTGCCGCGCCTCGGCGCATTCTTGCGGTCGCCGTGTTGGTGCTGATCGGCGCCGCGGTCTTCGGTGTCCCGGTTGCCAAGAGTCTGTCGGCCGGGGGGTTCCAGGATCCGACATCACAGTCGGCCCGTGCCAGCCAGACCCTGACCGGCACTTTCGGCCAGGGCGATATGCAACTGGTGTTCACCGTCGTGGCCCCGGGCGGCGCGACCGGCCCGGCCGCCCGCGCCGCCGGTCTCGACATCGTCAACCACATCAAAGACGACCCGAACGTCGCCGGCGTCCAATCACCGTGGACCTCACCCCCAGCCGCTGCCGCCGGACTGATCAGCCGCGACGGCGCAACCGGCGTGGTCGTCGCCGGCATAACCGGTGGCGAGAACAACGCGCAGAAGCATGCCCAGGCGCTGGCCGACACCGTCGCCGCCGACGTGGTGCCCGCCCATGACGGTGTCGAGGTGCTGCCCGGCGGTTCGGCGATGGTCTATTCGCAGATCAACCATCAGACCGAGCGTGATCTGCTGCTGATGGAATCCATCGCGATACCGCTGAGCTTCCTGGTTCTGGTCTGGGTTTTCGGCGGGTTGCTCGCGGCGGCGCTGCCGATGGCCGTCGGTGCGCTGGCGATCGTGGGGTCGATGTCGGTGCTGCGGCTCATCACCTTCGCCACCGACGTGTCGATATTCGCGCTCAACCTGTCGACCGCCATGGGGTTGGCACTGGCCATCGACTACACATTGCTGATCATCAGCCGCTACCGCGACGAGCTCGCCGACGGCGCCGCGCCCGATGTTGCTCTGGTACGCACCATGGCGACCGCGGGCCGCACTGTGCTGTTCTCGGCCACCACGGTCGCCCTGTCGATGGCTGCCATGGTGCTGTTCCCGATGTACTTCCTGAAATCGTTTGCCTATGCCGGGATCGCGACCGTCGCTTTCGGTGCGCTGGCCGCGATCATCGTGACTCCCGCCGCTATCGCGCTGCTCGGTCCCCGCCTCGATGCGTTGGATGTGCGACGGCTGTTCCGGCGGGTGCTGCGCAGGCCGGACCCGGCACCCAAGCCGGTGGAGCAGTTGTTCTGGTATCGCTCAACGAAATTCGTCATGAAGCGCGCCATCCCCATCGCGCTGGCCGCGGTGGCGTTGCTGGTGATGCTCGGAGCGCCCTTCCTGGGCGTCAAATGGGGTTTCCCCGACGACAGGGTGCTGCCCGGCACGGCGACCGCGCATCAGGTCGGCGAACTGTTGCGGACCGACTTCGCCGACAACTCCGAGACCGCCGTGACGGTGGTGGTGCCCGACGCGAACGGACTGACACCAGCGGATTTCGATCGCTACGCCACCGAATTGTCCAAAGTCTCCGATGTGTCCTCGGTGACGAGCCCGTCCGGCACTTTCGTCGGCGGGAGGAAGGTCGGCCCGCCGGCGGGGGCCACCGGTGTCACCGACGGCAAGGCGTTCCTCACTGTCGGCAGCGACGCGGCACTGTTCTCCGACGCATCGGAGAACCAGCTCGACGGTCTGCACGCGGTGCCCGGCCCGGGCGACCGCGCTGTCGAATTCACCGGTATCGCCCAGATCAACCGGGACAGTGTGCAGGCCATCACCTCGCGGCTGCCCACAGTGCTGGGGGTGATCGGGGCCATCACCTTCGTCCTGCTCTTCCTGCTCAGTGGAAGCGTGGTACTCCCACTCAAAGCCCTTGTCCTCAATGTTCTTTCGCTGACGGCGGCATTCGGCGCGCTGGTCTGGATATTCCAGGACGGCCACCTCGGGGCGTTCGGGACCGAGCCGACCGGCACCTTGGTGGCCAACATGCCGGTGCTGCTGTTCTGCATCGCCTTCGGGCTCTCGATGGACTACGAGGTGTTCCTGGTCTCCCGGATCCGCGAATTCTGGCTGGCCGGCGGCCAGAGCGGTTCGGCCGACAACGACACCGCCGTCGCGCTCGGCCTGGCCCGCACCGGCCGGGTCATCACCGCCGCGGCACTGGTGATGTCCATATCGTTCGCCGCGCTGATCGCCAGCAAGGTGTCCTTCATGCGGATGTTCGGAGTCGGCCTGACACTGGCCGTGCTCGTCGACGCCACCCTGGTGCGCATGGTGCTGGTGCCGTCGTTCATGCATGTGCTGGGCAAGTGGAACTGGTGGGCGCCAAAGCCGTTGGTGCGCCTGCACGAACGCATCGGTATCAGTGAATCGGGTCCGGAGATGCCGGGCAACACCGAGGCCGCGGCGGCGTCGGCGGATAGCGTCCGATGACCGGCCAGGTGGTGTCGAACCCCCTTTTCGCCCGGGTGTGGACGGTGATGTCGTCGCATGAGACCGAGGCCTTGACGCGGCTGCGACAGGAGAACCTGTCCGGTCTGACGGGTCGGGTCTTGGAGGTCGGCGCGGGCACCGGGACGAACTTCGCGCACTACCCGTCGACCGTCACGCAGGTGGTGGCCGTCGAGCCCGAAGCCCAGCTGCTCGCCCATGCGCGCGTGGCCGCCGCCGCGGCGCCGGTGCCGATCACCGTGACCGGACAGACTGTCGAGGCGCTGGCAGGCGCCGAGGACGGTGCGTTCGACGCGGTGGTCTGCTCGTTGGTGTTGTGCACCGTCGACAGCCCGGATGAAGTTGCCCTCCAGCTCTTTTCGCAGTTGAAAGCGGGTGGCGAACTGCGCTACATGGAGCATGTCGCCTCCCGGGGTTGGCGCGGTGGCCTACAACGTGCCGCCGACGCGACCCTGTGGCCGAAGCTTTTCGGCAACTGCCACACCCATCGCGATACCGAGAGCACGCTGCGCGCCGCCGGTTTCACCCTCGATACCGCCCGGCGGCAGTGGACGCTGCCGCGGTGGGTACCGCTGCCGGTGGCCGAATTCGCCCTCGGCCGGGCGGTCAAACCTCGCTGAGCAGCGTGGGCAGCCGATCCAACAGCGTCGGCAGCGCGGTGCCTGCGGATTCCCGGATCGCGACCGTGACGCTTTCCGAAAGCGGTGTCGGCGCCGGGTTGACCTCCACCACCGGGGTGCCCTGAGCCAGCGCCAGTCCCGGTAGTCCGGCGGCCGGATAGACGATCCCCGAGGTGCCCACCACCACCAGCAGATCGGCCGCGCGCACCGCCGCGACGGCCGCGTCCCATGGACCGTCCGGCAGTGGCTCGCCGAACCAGACGATGGCGGGGCGGATGAGCCCGCCGCACCAATGCACCGGCGGGTCGGCCTCAAGGGTTGGTTCGGCCATCTCCTGCAGCGGTCCGGAGTATGCGGCACCGCAAGCGTCGCAACGGAATTCGAAGAGGCTGCCATGCAGGTGGTGCACGTCGGAGCTACCCGCCCGTTCGTGCAGGTTGTCGACATTCTGGGTGATGACGGTGACTTCGGCGCGGTCCTGCCACGCGGCGACGCCGTAATGCCCGGCATTGGGCTCGACGCGCTGCACCAGGTGGTGACGCCACAGGTACCACGCCCAGACCCGTTCCGGATGCTCGGCCCAGCCCTGCGTGCTGGACAGCTCATAGGGGTCGAACTGCGCCCACAACCCGAACTTGTCGTCCCGGAAGGTGGGTACACCGCTTTCCGCCGAGATCCCCGCCCCGCTGAGCACCGCTATCCGCACCCCACCAAACTAGCTGGCCTGTTGGATACTGGACGAGTGGAGTTGGGGGAATGGCTGCGCGTCGACGATCATGCGGGTAAACCGCTGTTCGACCAGCTGAGATCGCAGATCATCGAGGGGATCAGGGACGGCAGGCTGGCACCGGGGACCCGGCTGCCGACAGTCCGGGAACTGGCAGGTCAGCTCGGGCTGGCGGTCAACACCGTCGCCCGTGCCTATCGCGAGTTGGAGTCGGCGGGCATCCTGGAAACCCGGGGGCGCTTCGGCAGCTTCGTGGCTCGTGCCGATCCCGCCGACGCGGCGATGGCGGCCGCGGCGCAGGCCTATGCCGACGCGGCCCGCTCGCTCGGGATGACCCGGTCCGAGGCCGTGCGGTACCTGAACACCGCGTTCGGTTGATTGCCTCGCTCCTCACCCGCCTCGTGCCTCGGCGGGATCGTCGACTCGGCTTCGGCTGACTGCCTCACCCGGGGCTGCGGCCGCCGCGCCAGCGCACCACGTCGAGTGCGACGGCCACGTCGACCGTCGACCCGGCCAGCGGCCGGGGCAGGATCTGCTCGGCGCGGGCCAGTCGGCGCAACAGGGTGTTGCGATGGGTGAACAGTCGCGCCGCAGTGCGCGACGCGTTGCACTGCTCGGCGATGAAAACCCTTACCGTCTCCTGTAATTCAGGATCGGCGAACTCGAAAGCACCAAGGGTGTAGTGAATGAACGCCGCGGCCCGATCGGCATCCTGGGTGACCAGTGCGACCAGATGGATCTCGGTGAAAAGCGCTATCCGCTGCGGTGAATGCAGCCGTGCCATCATCTGCTGAGTGGTCAGGGCGTCGAAGTGGCTGCGCCGAAATCCGTCCACACCGTCGGCGCCCGGCCCGATCGCCACCCGGACGTCATCGGCGATCGAGCGCAGCAACGCGGCGGTGTCGACGCTGTGGCGGGTGGGCACCCACACCCAGCGGGTCGCCGTGCTGGCCAGCACGCTCAGTGGCCGCGGCCCGCCCGCCGCCTGGCCGAACGCGTCGGCGGCACGGTCGAGACGCGCCAGATCCACGTTCGGCTCGTCGCTCCAGATGACGGCCGCGGTGTGCGGTCCGGTCAGCCCGTACCCGAGCCGACCTTCGGCACGGCCCTGGGAGATCGGGGCGCCGTCGAGGATCAGGGCTATGGTCTCGCGTCGTTCGGCATGGCTGCCGCGGGTGAGTTCGTCGCGTTCGGCGTCGATCTGTTTGGAGATGCCGGCCAGGGTGTCGTCGAGGAATGCGCTGACAGATCGCGAGCACACGTCGAGTATCTCGTGCAGTTCGGCCGGGTCGGAGGTCATCGAGAACGCGATCTCCATCAGTCGCCGCCATGCCACGCCCTCGCCGACGCGGTAGGCGTCCAGCGATGCGGCGTCCATACCGCGGCGCACCAGATCCCGCGCGATGCCCAGTGGTTCCGGACCGAGGTTGGCCGCGACCGGGGCGCCGGGATCGCGCACATTGGCGGTCACCCAGTGCATGAAGTTGGCGCGGTTGGTCCGCCGGATGGCGGCCGCCAAGTCCGGATCGTCGCTTATCGGGCTGGACGCCAGGACCGCGTTGTCCAGTTCGTCGAGCCATTCCGGTGGTGCGTTCACCGCGATCTGGGCGGCCTGCCTGATCAGCTCGCGCACGTGCGGTGACGGGGTAGGCCATGCCATGGGTACACGGTAGACGCACGCAGGTGCACTTTGCACCGGTGCGACGGTGATGATGAGACGTTCTGCCCTTGGTCCTGGGTGGGTGCGGACGAGACCATCGACGTATTGCTTCATCCCGACGCCGAGGAGTCCGTCATGGTCGACAGCCCCGTTCGCACCGAGCACGTCAACGTTCTGATCGTCGGCGCCGGCATCTCGGGTATCGGTGCGGCCCGCTACCTTCAGCAGCAGCACCCGGGCCGGACCTTCGCGATCCTGGAGGCGCGCGGAGCCACCGGCGGCACCTGGGACCTGTTCCGCTACCCGGGTATCCGGTCGGATTCCGATCTGCACACCTTCGGCTACGAGTTCAAGCCGTGGCTCGACGAGGATGCCATCGCTTCCGGCGACAAGATCCTGGACTATCTGCGGGAAACAGTGTCCGAGAACGGTATCGACGCCCATATCCGGTTCCATCACAAGGTGCTGGCCGCGGCGTGGTCCTCGGCGCAGGCCCGGTGGACCGTCGACGTCGAGCGACGGGGATCTGCCGATTCGCCGGGCGAACTGGTGCAGCTCAGTGCCGACTGGATCTTCTGCGCCGGCGGCTACTACCGCTACGACGAGGGCTACACCCCGGACTTCGCCGGCCGCGAACGCTTCGGCGGGCAGATCGTGCATCCGCAGCACTGGCCCGAGGATCTGGACTACACCGGTAAGAAGGTGGTCATCATCGGCAGCGGCGCGACCGCGGTGACACTGGTGCCTGCGATGGCGGGCACCGCCGGTCACGTGACCATGCTGCAGCGTTCGCCGACCTACGTCATGCCGGTTCCGGGCCGGGACGGCTTCGCCAATACCGCGCAGAAGCTGCTGGGTGCCGACCGCGGCTACGCGCTGGCTCGCCGCAAGAACATCCTCAAACAGCGTGCCGTCTACGGCTTCTGCCAACGTTTCCCGCGTGCCGCCCGGCGGTTGATCCGTGCGATAAACGCCAAGCAACTGCCCGACGGCTATCCCGTCGACGAACATTTCAGTCCCGCCTACAACCCGTGGGACCAGCGGTTGTGCGCGGTGCCCGACGGCGATCTGTTCGAGGCGATCGGGTCTGGGCGGGCCTCGGTCGTCACCGACCGCATCGCCACGTTCACCGAGACCGGGATCCAGCTGGAGTCCGGCAAGCATCTCGATGCCGACATCATCGTCACGGCAACGGGATTGAACGTCCAACTGTTCGGCGGTGTCTGTCTGACCGTCGACGGTAACCCCGTGCGGCTACCGGAGACCGTCGCCTATAAAGCCATGATGCTCAGCGGGATCCCCAACTTCGTCTACGCGTTCGGCTATACGAATTCGTCCTGGACACTGAAGATCGGGCTGATCTGCGAGCACTTCTGCCGACTGCTGACGCACATGGACCAGCACGGTTACACCAGCGTGCGTCCCGAACTGGGCGGCGAGCCGTTGCAGACCCGGCCGTTGCTGGACTTCGCAGCCGGTTACGTCCAGCGTGCCGTCGACCAGATGCCCCGGCAGGCATCCGGCGAGACCTGGTCGGTGTCGATGAATTACCTGGCCGACGCCAAACTGCTGCGCGACGGTCCGGTGACAGACCCGCATCTGCGGTTCAGCGGTTCGCCGAGTCCGGTCTTGGCCGCCGTGGCGGCAGCCGACATCGCTGTGGTCTAGCCGAACTCCACCAGTGTCAGCACGCCGCGCAGGCCGTCGAGCGGGCGGATCCGGTAGATGTTCTGCACTGCGGCGTTGAACAACGCGCCGCGGCCCGGCGGCAGCGGAATGTCGTGCACGGCTCGAACGCCCTCGACCTGGACCAGGCGCGCGGCCTCGGTGACGGTCATCGAGAACGGCATCGTGGGCACCGTGTAGCGCAGGGACGGCCGTAACCAGCCGCGTTGCGCCAGTCCGGCGAACCAGGCCGGTGGCAAATCGAAGAGCATCGCTCCGCCGGGAAAACGCTTGGCGCACGCGGCAATCAGGTCCAGCGCCTGCTCGGGCTGCAGGTACATCAGCAGGCCCTCTGCGGTGATGAAGACACCGTCGGAGGTGTCCACCCGGTCCATCCAGCTGTAGTCCAGCGCCGACTGCGCCACCGTCGTGATGCGTGGGTCCGCGGGCAGCAGGCGGTTGCGGATGTCGACGATGGGCGGCAGGTCGACGGTCAACCAGGTGAACTGTGAATCGGCAACCGCGGCGTCGAGGCGCCAGAAGCTGGTCTGCAGACCTTCGGCCAGCGCGACGACCCTCGCCCGCGGATGATCGGCCAGATAGCGGCGGGTCCGGATGTCGAAGGCCTTGGCGCGCAGCGCCATATCCTGGCGCGTGGTGCCGAACCTGGTGAAGTTGTAGTCGATCGACTCGACGAGCCGGACCGCCATCGGGTCATCCAGGATCGCGTCGGGGCGGCGTGCTTCGCGGGCCCGGCTGTAGAGCGTCAGCAGCGCGGTCTCCGACACCCCGGTGAGCTCGGCCTTGTACCTGGGTGCGTCGTCGTGTGCGGAAGTCGTCATCGCCATCGACCCTACCGACCCCCGGTGAACGAACGGCTCGGCCGGCAGAGTCCGCGTTCGACGCTGGCATGCCGGAAACCGCAGTAGGCTTTCACGATGACCCGCCAGGTTTTCGATGACAAACTGCTCGCCGTCATCCGGGGGAATTCGCTGGGTGTACTGGCGACCATCAAGCGCGACGGCCGCCCGCAGCTGTCGAACGTGAGCTATTACTTCGACCCGCGCGCGGTGGTGCTGCAGGTGTCGATCACCGAACCGCGCGCCAAGACGCGCAACCTGCGTCGCGACCCGCGGGCCTCGATTCAGGTCAGTTCCGACGACGGCTGGTCCTATGCGGTCGCCGAGGGTGACGCGATCCTCACGCCGCCGGCGGCCGACCTGCACGACGACACCGTCGAGGCCCTGATCGCGTTGTATCGCAACATCGCAGGCGAACATCCGGATTGGGACGAATACCGCGAGGCGATGGTGACCGATCGCCGGGTGCTGATGACGCTGCCGATATCGCACCTGTACGGCATGCCGCCCGGCAAACGGTAACCGCTCACCTGTGCTCGCAGGCCGCCGCGTCGCGCTAGGCTGCCCCTATGGCCAGCGATGAAGTGCCGGAAGACGACAACAAGAAGAAGTTCCGCGAAGCGTTGGAGCGTAAGAAAGCCAAGACGGAAGCCAGGACGGCCCACACCGACGGTGGCCTCAAGCAGCCGAAGGCGCACGGCGCTGTCGACGGTCGTCGGGAGTTCCGCCGCAAGAGCATCTGAGCGCGGTTCTCGACGTCCTGGTTCTCAGGAGGACCGCGCCACAACCTGTCCGATGACTGTCCTGCGCATGGCCCAGAACATCACCGCGAACCAGATGACGAACACACCTACCGGTATCCAGAATCCCAGCAGCCCGTTCCAGGCCAGTATTCCCGTGCTGAAGAACGGGATGGCGGTCGCCGGGACGAACGCGACGGCCACCCAGAGGTTGAGGTAGCCCACCCATCGGGGAAACACCGGATGGACTGCGGATTGCTGCAGGATGGCCAGTCCGATCAGCGCGTACTGAAACGTGAACGGCGCCACGGGGGAGAACGTCATGATGAAGCCGAGATCGGTCAGGGGCTGGTTGGTTGCGGCGGGTAGTTCGGGTCGAAAGGCTGCCGCCGCGAGCACCAGGAAGTTCAGCGAAAAGAACACCGTCCCAAAGGTTCCCAGCGCCGCCTGTGCCGTCGACAGAATCGGCGTGCCGGTCTCAACGCGGCGGAGCACGAAGCCCACCGCGACGGTGAACGGAACATAGAGCACCCCGCCCCACACGCACACCACCATGCCGAGGCGTTTGAGGTTGGTGTGGTCGGCCCACATCTCGGCGAACTGTGCCGGCGCCATCGATGGAGCCGGCGGCGGCAGAAAGCCGGCCAGTGCCATCCAGCCCAGCAGCACCAGGGCGATGCTGACCGGGCCGGTCCAGATCAGCAGGAGCAGGTTGCGCGGGTTGGTCTGCATTGTTTCGAAGCTAGATTAGATTTTTGAGCGGTGTCAACACCCGCCGGTGGCGCATCCGGAT
Organism: Mycobacterium sp.; assembly: GCA_016197405.1. Taxonomy (GTDB): domain Bacteria; phylum Actinomycetota; class Actinomycetes; order Mycobacteriales; family Mycobacteriaceae; genus Mycobacterium. The sequence goes on along the minus strand of JACPVR010000027.1, from coordinate 26,141 downwards.
CCGCCCGGCCGCGTAAAGTCCGCCGGGTGGATTTCGACGTGGCACTACCGTCCGGGCGGGTCCGTGCGCGCCGGTGGGGCGCGGCAGATGCACCGCTGCTGTTGTGTGTGCACGGACTGTCGGCCAATCTCACGGCATACGACTACCTCGGCGAGGAGCTGGCGTCCGCCGACCGGCAGGTGGTGGCCTTCGATCTGCGCGGCTGCGGCCGCAGCGAGGTGACACCGCCGGGCAGCTACGGCCTCGATGACCGTGTCGACGACGTCCTGGCGCTCGCCGACGCATTGGGTACCCAGCGCTTCGACCTGGCGGGGTGGTCGCTGGGATCGCTCATCGCGATGCGGGTGGCGCTGCGGGCGGGATCCCGGTTGCGCAGCGTCGCGCTCATCGACCATGCCGGCCCGGCCAACAAGGAAGCGCTCGGACCGGTTCGCTCCGGGCTCGATCGCCTCGACGCCGTGGTCGAATCGCCCGCCGCCTATCTGCAGTTGGTGCGTTCGATCAGTGCGATCGCGCCGTGGTCGAAGTTCTGGGACGACTTCTACTCCTACGAGCTGCGGCAGCGCCCGGACGGCAGTTGGACCCCCTCGACATCGCGGGCCGCGGCCGAAGAGGACCTGCGGCAGCGCTGGCCGCGGGACTGGAGCGAGCACTGGCGCGCGCTGACGATGCCGACGGTGCTGATCCGGGCGGTCGGCACGCATTACGGAGTGCCGTTGGTTCCGGCCGCCGCGGTTGAGGAATTGCGGGAGGTCAATCCCCTTGTGCGGGTGGTCGAAACACCCGACAGCGGCCATGACACCTGCATGCACGACCCGGTGACCGCCCAGGCGATGGCGGCCCTGCTCTAGACCGCGACGGTTTCGCGTACGGGCGTTCGGCTCAGGAACCGTGCGCCCAGCAACGCGGCGAACATCACTGTCAGACAGATGATCCCGTCATCCTTGAGGCCCCACTTCACCGAGGCCAGCGTCGCCGCACCCGCCAGACACAGCAACACGCCGACGGCCGTCGACCGCGCACCGGGTGCCGGCGCGATCGCACCGTCCCATCCCGGCAGCGGGTTGTTCTCCAGCGGACGCAGGACAACGAACAGGGCACCGACCAGGCCCACCATCAGCACGAGTTGAATGATGCTGAGCACCAGGAAGTTCGGCTGACCGGGGTAGCGGTACCAGCCGGCCTCGTCGAATGCCAGGTGCATCAGCAGCAGCGCGGGCATATGCCACAGGTACAGCGTCATGGCTCCGGAATTCCCGATGGCCGCCCACCGCCACACCCGTGGACGCCGCGCCCACCGGGCGATCCGTGGTGCTGCCGCGATTGCCATGGTGCACATCATGATTGCGTGCCCGGCCAGTAGCAGCGACGGTGGCGTCATATTGGGCAGGCGCTGGCCGTCGATGCCGACCAGGCTCAATTCGTACGGTCCCACCGACAGCAATCCCAGGTTGACCACCAGCATCGCCGTACACACCCACATCGCCGCGCGCCCGGTCAGGAGCCCACGGCGGTAGGCCACACCGAACAGTCCGGGGATCAGCCACACCGTCATGTTGAGGTATCCGATGGCCGAAGCGGCGGGGAACTGGATCCGGATGGCGTCGACCACCAGCACCGACACGTACACGCCGGTGACGGCGGCGGCCAGTTGGGTGACCGTCGCCACCCGGCACAACAATGGCATCGCCGCGAGCATCAGCACGTAGGCACCCAGGAACCACAACAGCTGCACCGAGATACCGGCGATCGGTTCATAGACGTGCACCGGCAGCAGCTGGTGCAGCATGACCAACGTCACGACCCAGAACGCCAGGTAGTAGAACACCGGGCGGAACAGCCGGGTGCACCGCCGCATCAACCAGCCGCCCCAACTCGCGCCGGGCTGCCAGGAGGTGACGCTCGCGGCGGCGCCGGCGAAGAAGAACAGCGGCATGATCTGCAGTACCCAGGTCAGCGCCTGGAACACCGGCGAGCTGGTCAGCAGATTGCCCCAGATGAAGACGTCGTCACGAATCATGCTGGTGGCCATCACCGTATGGCCGAATACGACGCCCAGCAGAGCGCCGATCCGGATGACGTCGATGGCGCGATCACGGTCGGCCGGTGTCTGTTCGGCGATCTGGGCCGCTGTCGGGAATGCCATGAGAGCAAATCTAGGGGCGACCCGCGGCGGTTGATCTAGGTAGAACTAACCAAATTCTCGCGACGCTCCTGCAGCATCACGGCGGCCAGGCACAGCGCCGCCAGCGCCGCGACGGCGATGGCGAACGACACCCCGGCAGTGCGCAGTCCCCAGTGCTGGGCGGCCAGACCCTCGCCGATCACCGGCACCGATATCGCGATGTAGGCGACGACGAAATACGTCGAACTGACCTCTGCCCGGCGTTCCGGTGGGGTGCGCTCGGCGACGGCGGCCAAGCCTCGGCCGAAGCTCAGTCCTTGGCCGACGCCGGCCACCACGGCGGCGGCCAGCAGCCCCAGCAATGACGAGAAGTGCAGTGCCGCGGCCAGCATGATCATGCCGACGACCAACGCTGCGCAGCCCGCGGCGATGGCCCGCGCCGGTGGTATCCGGATCGCGAGGATCTGCGCCGCGGCCGAGGTCGCGAATATCGAGGCGACGATGGCGCCGGCCGCGGCGTGATTCTGGATGCCGACGACCTGCGACAGGAACGACGGTGCGACGGCGGTGAACATGCCCATGACGGAGAAACCGGCGAATGCCGCGGTCGCCGCGACCACGAAAACCGCCCTGGTCTGCGGCGGGATCGACAATCGCTGGAACCCGATACCGGCGCCGCGTTCGGAGGTCTCGGCCACGACGAACACCGCGACGATCGCTAGCGCGACCAGACCGATGTGGATGGCGAAACTCAGTTGCAGGGGGTCGGGCGCGTATTGCACCAGTACGCCGGCGAGCAGCGGTCCCAGACCCAGCCCGCCGATGTTGGCCACGGTGGCCACTGCCGCGGCCCTGCCGCGCCAGCGCTCCGGCGCGGCTTCGATGATGGCTGCCGTCGCGGTTCCGGTGAACACGCCGGCGGAGAGCCCGGACAGGACGCGGCCCACCAAAAGCTGGGGGACCGAGTCGGCGAACAGGAACACCACGGCGCTGGCGAGTGCGAACCCGGCGCCGGCCAGCAGCATCGGCTTGCGGCCGACGGCATCCGACCAGCGGCCGAAGACCAGCAGCGCAACGAGCACGCCGCCCGCGTAGGTGGCATAGATGACGGTGGTGGTGAGCACCGAGAAGTGCATTTCCTCGGCGTAGAGCGCGTAGATCGGAGTCGGCAACGTCGTGCCGAGCATGATCGCCGCGAAGGCATACGCCAGCAGGGCCATTCCGTAGCGGTTCACCTGCCCCTCAACGCCCTGATGCGCCGAACACTTCCCGCACTGACACTGCACTGGGGGCGAAGAATCATGCTGATCTTCGCCCCCAGTGCAGTCTCGACAGGTGTATCGCTAATGCGCGATGGCCTTCTCGGCGCCGACGCCGGTCAGTGACCGCACTTCCATCTCGGCGTTGACCTCGGGGTTACCGCGGTCGGGCGAGGACAGGGTGCCGACGATGCCGAGGATGAACGCCAGCGGAATCGACACGATGCCCGGGTTGGCCAGCGGGAACCAGGCGAAGTCCATGCCGGGGATCATCGCGGTCTTCGAACCCGACACCGCGGGGGAGAAGACGATCAGCACCAGTGTGGTGATCAGGCCGCCGTACATGCTCCACAGCGCTCCCCGGGTGTTGAACCGCGCCCAGTACAGCGAGTAGATGATGGTCGGCAGGTTGGCGGCGGCGGCGATCGCGAATGCCAGCGCCACCAGGAAGGCCACGTTCTGCCCGTTGGCCAGGATGCCCAAGCCGATCGCCACCACACCCAGCACCACTGCGGTGATCCGGGAAACCCGCACCTGCTCCTGCTCGGTCACCTTCCGTTCTCCGTGCCGCACCAGGTTGGCGTAGATATCGTGCGCGAACGATGCCGACGCGGTGATGGTCAGGCCGGCGACGACCGCCAGGATCGTGGCGAAAGCGACGGCGGAGATGACGCCGAGCAGTACGACACCGCCCAGTTCGAACGCCAGCAGCGGTGCCGCCGAGTTCACCCCACCGGCCGCGGCCAGGATGCGGTCCGGGCCCACGAGGGCTGCGGCTCCGTAACCCAGCACCAGGGTGAACAGGTAGAACGCGCCGATCAGCGCGATCGCCCACACCACCGAACGGCGGGCTTCCTTGGCGGTCGGCACGGTGTAGAACCGCATCAGCACGTGCGGCAGACCCGCGGTGCCCAGCACCAGGGCCAGCGCCAGCGAGATGAAGTTGATCTGTGAGGTCAACGACGCGCCGTACTGCGCACCGGGTGCCAACACATCGCGTTTGGCCACACCTTCGGTGGTGGCACCGGAGATCGCGGTCTGGGCCGAGCCGAGGATGTCGGAGAAGTTCAGCCCGAACTTGGCCAGCACCATGACGGTCATCAGGCCGGCGCCGGCGATCAGCAGGCAGGCCTTGATGATCTGCACCCAGGTGGTGCCCTTCATACCGCCGACGAGCACGTAGACGATCATCAGCACGCCGACGACTGCGATCACCAGGGACTGGCCGCTGCGGCTCTTGATGTCGAGCAGCAGTGCGACCAGACCACCGGCGCCCGCCATCTGCGCCAGCAGGTAGAACAGCGACACCGTCAGCGTCGAGGTGGCGGCCGCCATCCGGACCGGGCGCTGCTTGAGCCGGAAGCTCAGGACGTCGGCCATGGTGAATCTGCCGGTGTTGCGCAGTAATTCGGCGACCAACAGCAGGGCAACCAGCCATGCCACCAGGAATCCGATGGAATACAGGAAGCCGTCATAGCCGTACACCGCGATCGCGCCTGCGATACCGAGGAAGCTCGCTGCCGACAGGTAGTCACCGGCGATCGCGATACCGTTCTGCGGGCCGGAGAACGAACGGCCGCCGGTGAAGAATTCGTCGGCGGTGGCGTTCTTCTTGCTGGCCTTGATCACCACGATCATCGTCACGACGACGAACGCGGCGAAGATCCCGATATTGGCAACCGGGTTGCCGATGGTGTCGGCGGCCAGAATGGTGATGTTGCCGGTCACTGGGCTTGCCCTTCCAGCTCGGAGCGGATCGCCGCGGCGCGCGGATCGATCTCACGGTTGGCGAAGCGGACGTAGAGGCCGGTGATGACGAACGTGGTGAGGAACTGACCGAGACCGATCAGCAGGCCGACGTTGACATTGCCGAAAACCCTGGTGGCCATGAAATCGTGCGCGAAGGCGCCCAGGATGACGTAGAGGCCGTACCAGATGAGGAAGAACGCCGTCATCGGAAAGACGAAGCGACGCAGACGGGTTCGCAATTCCTGGAACTCAGGGCTGGCCTGGGCTTCGAGGAACTGCTGGCCGGTGGGGGCCGGGGGACTATCGGTAGTGGGCACCGCGCAAGCTCCTGTGGTCGATTGTGTTCTGCAGCGTGGGTCGAGCCTATTGAGACTCACATCACATCGACAGTGTTTCCCCAGGTTGGCGCGCCGAAACCGGGTGGGCGTGCGGTGAGCGGTCAGCGCGGCCGGTTAAGCGGTCGGCTCAGTCGCGCTCGTTGCGTGTGCCGGATGGCAGCCGCTCGACGCCCATACCGAGGCGTTCGGGCACATGCATCCGCGCGAAGATCCGCGCCACGTCGTGCGGCGCCCGTGACGCCGTCAGCTTGCTGGCCACGATCATCGCCAGGAAGGCCACCGGCACGCTCACCGCGGCGGGGTAGCCCACCAGTGCCGCGGGCCACCCGCCGAGCACGCCCTCGTCGACACCGCCGGTGACGGCCAGCGTCGCGGCGGCACCGGAGAGCGCACCGCCGACCACCAGCCCGCAGATCGCCCCCGGCGCGGTCAGCCCGCGCCACCAGATGCCCAGCACCAGCAGCGGGCACAAGGTCGACGCGGCCACCGCGAAAACCAATCCGACGTTGCGGGACAACTCCAGCGACGAGGCGGCCAGCGCCAGCGGGATGGGCACCAATCCGCCGACCAGCGCCGCCATCCGGAAATCGCGCACCCCGCCACGCAGCACATCGGTCGACAACGCGCCGGCGATGCTCACCAGCAGACCGGATGAGGTCGCCAGGAAGGCCGCGATCGCACCGGCGGCCACCAGTGCCGCCAGGGCCGCGCCTGCGGGTCCGCCGATGGCCGCGCCCGGCAGCAGCAGAACGGCGGCATCGGCGGCGCCGGTGATCAGCAGCTGCGGAACATAGAGCCGGGCGAAAACGCCGAGAAGCGTGGGGAAGATGTAGAACACCGACAACAGGCCGATCACGGCCAGTGCGGTACGTCGGGCAGCCCGGCCGTCGGGGTTGGTGTAGAAGCGCACCAAGACGTGCGGCAACCCCATGGTCCCCAGGAATGTCGCGACGATCAACGAAAGCACTTGGTAGAGCGGATGTTCACCGCCCAGTCCGGCGCCCGACGTGAGCCAGGCATCACCGGTTGCCGGGGCGCCCGCCACCACCGGTGTGGCCGCGCCCGCGGCCAGCGTCAACGTCGACCCCGGGTGCAGCCGGTAGTGGCCCGGGGCGTGCAACGGGGCACCGTCGATCGTCACACCGGCGGGCTGCGTCACCTGCACGACCGCGTCGGTTTCGATCGCGACGGTGGTCTGCTGCGGCACCACCGGCGGTAGCGGGCCGCCCAGGGTGGGCCGGTCACCGAGGAACAGCACCACGAGGGCCAGCGCGGGAACGGCGATCGCGGTGAGTTTGAGCCAGTACTGGAATGCCTGGACGAACGTGATGGAGCGCATGCCGCCGCCGACGACATTGACGATCACGATCGTGGCCACGGCCACCGGGCCGATCCAGACCGGCACGCCCAGCAGGATTTTCAGTGTCAGTCCGGCGCCCTGATACTGCGGCACCAGGTACAGCACACAGATCACCACGACGACGAGCATCGCCACCGTCCGTACCCGGGTCGAGCCGAGCCGGAACTCGGCGAAATCGGGCACGGTGTAGGCCCCGGACCGGCGCAGTGGCGCCGACGCGAAGAGCAACAGGCCCAGGTAGCCGGCGGTGAATCCGACCGGATACCACAGGGCGTCCGCACCGTATTTCGCGACCAGTCCGGCGACACCGAGAAACGATGCGGCCGAGAGGTATTCACCCGAAATCGCGGCGGCATTCCAGCGCGGACCGATGGTCCGGGAGGCCACCAGGAAATCGGATGTAGTCCGCGACAGGCGGCCACCGTAGGCGCCGACGAGGATCGTCGCCAGCGCCGCGAGAACCAACGCGGCGGCCGTCACGGATCTTCGGCACCTTCGTCGACGATACCGATGAAGTCGCGTTCGGATTGCTCGGCCAGGTGCACATAGACACGGCCGACGACGAAGAACAGCGGATACAACAGCACACCCAGGACGAGCCAGTTCGCGCGCACACCGAACACCGTCATGGCTTCGATGGCAGGAAAAATGTTTCCCAGCAACGGAATCGCGATGACGATGGCTCCCACGACGGCTGCCAGTCGCAGGGCGAGTCCGAGCTGGGCCCGGACCAGTCCGCGCACCAGCGCGTCGCCGACCTCGGTCTGTTCCTGCAATTCCACCCGGGTGCGCACCATCCGGGTGCCGCGCCGATGGGACAGCACCACGCGCTGGCGTGCCGGCGGGTTGGGTGGGTTACTGGTCATCGGAGCCCGGCCGGTAGGTGCGCATCGGATCGCGGACCAGCCGGTCACGCAGTTCGCGGGTCTGGCGTCGGCTGACGGGTAACTCGACCGCGGGTGCGCTGCCGTTCTGCCGGATCTGTACCAGCATCCCGGCGTCGGTGCTGCGCAACCCCGTCACCATCGGCAACGCCACCAGGTAGGACCGGTGAATACGTTGGAATCCCGCGCTGCGCCAACGGGTTTCCAACGTCGACAACGGGATGCGCACCAGATGAGACCCGGTCGCGGAATGCAACCGCGCGTAGTCGCCGTCGGCCTCGACCCAGCCGATGGTGTCGCGGCGTACCAGCTGGGTGATGCCGGCAAGCTCGACGGGGATCACTTCACCGGTGTCCTCGGTGTCGGGTGCGGCGGGTGCCGGGGCCGCCGCGGTGACCCGGCGCACCGCATCGTCGAGGCGTTCGCGCCGCAGCGGTTTGAGCAGGTAATCGGTTGCCCCGACGTCGAATGCCGCCACCGCCTTGTCCTCGTGTGCGGTCACGAACACCACGGCGGGCGGGTGGCTGAAGTTGGCCAGTACCGCGGCCAGCTCAAGCCCGGACAGGCCCGGCATGTTGATATCGAGGAATATCGCGTCGATGGGGCGGTCGGCGAGTTCGCGGAGCGCGGCGTTGGCATCGCTGACGCCGTAGACGTTTCCGATCAGTTCGTGGGCGCTCAGCAGATAGGTCAACTCGTCGAGCGCGGGCGCTTCGTCGTCGACGGCGAGCACTTCGAGCAACCGTGTCACCCGAGCACCTCCAAAGCCCGCATCGCGCTAGACATGTACGCCCGGACGGAACTTCGGCACCCGCATGATGACCTTGGTGCCCGCACCGACAGCCGTCTCAACCACCAGACCGTAGTCGTTGCCGAACGCCGCCCGCAGCCGATGATCGACATTCGTCAACCCGACATGGGCGCTCTGATCGGTGCCCTCGCTCGTCAGCGCGTCGGCGTGGGTGGCCCGCAAGCTGTCCGGATCCATCCCGACGCCGTCGTCCTCGACACTGATGACGCAGTCGGCGCCCTCGTCGCGGGCGATCAGGGTTATCGCCCCGCCGCTGCGGCCCGCCAGCCCGTGCCGAACGGCGTTCTCCACCAGTGGTTGTAGCGCCAGGAACGGCACCACCACGCCGAGCACCTCGGGGGCGACCTGCAGTTTGACGTCGAGTTTGGTGCCGAAACGGGCCCGCTCCAGCGTGAGATAGCGATCGATGTTCTTCAGCTCGTCGGCCAGCAGCGTGTAGGGCCCGGCAGCGCGGAAGGAGTAGCGGGTGAAGTCGGCGAAGTCGAGGATCAGCTCACGCGCACGGTCGGGATCGGTGCGCACGAACGAGGCGATGGTGTTGAGCGCGTTGTAGACGAAATGTGGGCTGATCTGCGCGCGTAACGCCAGCACCTCGGCACGGTCCAGGCGGGCCCGGGAGGCATCGAGCTCGGCCAGCTCGAGCTGACTGGCGACATAGCGCGCCACCTCGCCGACCGCGCCGAGGGTCCCCGGGCCGGGACGGGTGGCGGTCAGCACCACCAGCACGCCGAGGACATCGCTGTCGTCGGGCAGCAGCGGCTGGGCGATCAGTGCGGGCCCCTCGCCGGAGAGCACCCGGCGCCGGCCGGCGACCGCGGCTGCCGCCGAGCGTGCACACCGCTCTGCCAGCTCGGCGGTGAACATCGGATCCTCGGGCGGATCATGGGCCAGCAGATGCCCGTCGGCGTCGTAGAGCGCCACGCCGTCGGTGCCGGTGAGGTCGCGCAGATGCCCGACCGCGGCGCGGGCCGATTCGGCGTCGAGGCCTTTGCGCAGGGCCCGCGCCGCCAGGCCCGCGGTGTGCAGCGCGGCGTGTACGGCGCGTTCGGTGGGGGTGGCGACCACCCGGCGGGTGCGGATGACGATGACGGCCGCGACCAGCGCGACGAGCAGCAGGATCGCGGCCAGCGCGACTGCGAACTCCCCGGACATGCTGCTGACCCTAGTGATCGGGTCCGGGGGATCGGCCTATTGAACCGGGCACGCGTACTTGCGGGCCACGTCGAAGACGCGTTCCTGGGCGCCGGGGCCGATGACTCCTTGCGCGGCCAGCTCCAGACCGATGTAACCCGGTATGCCGCCGATGCACGCCTGGTGCGCGACGCGCCAGGCGGTGTCCGGATTGAGGTTGTAGCCGTTGCGCTGCAAGCCTTGCAGGTATTCGTCGAACGCCGGCGTGCCCTGATCCGGTATCGCGTTCGCGGTACCGGCCAAGGTCACGGCGGCGGCCACCGCTGCGATGAGCGCTGCAAGTACACGTGTCATGTCGATCCCCCCGGTTTGCTGTGCTCAGATTGGCATATCGCGCGCGACCGCACCCAGGAATCTGTCGGGCTCGTTGCGCACGCTTTAGACTCGCCGGGTGTCCACTTTGCAGTTGGTCCAAGATCCCAAGGCCGATGAGCTGCTGGCGTCCAACCCGCTGGCGCTGCTGATCGGCATGCTGCTCGACCAGCAGGTGCCGATGGAGACCGCGTTCGCCGGCCCGGCGAAGATCGCCGACCGCATCGGTGGTGTCGATGCGCATCAGATCGCCGAATACGACCCGGACAAGTTCGCCGCGATGTGCGCCGAAACCCCTGCGGTACACCGCTTTCCCGGCTCGATGGCCAAGCGCATCCAGGAACTCGCCCGGGTTCTGGTCGACGAGTACGACGGGGATGCGGCTGCGGTGTGGGAACGCGGTAATCCCGACGGCCGCGAGGTGCTGCTACGGCTCAAGCGGTTGCCCGGTTTCGGTGACCAGAAAGCCCGGATCTTCCTGGCCCTGCTCGGCAAGCAGTACGGGCTGACCGCCGCGGGATGGCGCGCCGCGGCCGGTGACTACGGCAAGGCCGGGAGCTATATGTCGATCGCCGATGTCCGCGACGCCGAGTCGCTGGGCAAGGTGCGCAGTTACAAGAAGCAGGCCAAGGCAGCGGCGAAGGCCGCGAAGGCATAACTGCCCCCGCGGCCTCCGCTTCAACCGTTACGGGACGACCGTTGAGCCGATCGTCGGCATGAACTGGCACTGCTTGTCGACCGTGGTGACCTGGCCGAAGATCGTCGACATGATGCTGCCGGAGCCGGTGTCGACGATGGCCGTCAGCGTCGTGGGACCCTCGGGGTTGATATCGGAGCGCGGCTTGAGCGTCGCGCTGCCGGACTTGCCGCTGGTCAGGTTCACCCAGGTGAGATTGAGCGGCAGCCGCTGAACCTCGGCGGGTGCCGAGGTGCCGACCGCGGTGAACACGTAGGCGGTCTGCCCGGGGCCGACTCCCGGCGCCGGAATCGACGCGGGTCCGGCCACCGATATCGCGGTGGCGATCGAATTGCCGCCGTCGGGCAGGCAGCCGTTGCCGATCGACGGGTACAGGAAGTCCTGCGATACCGCGCCACCGCCGAACGCCATATTGCCGGTCCCCGGTGCCGGTGCGGCATCGGCCGGTGGTGCGGGCGGGGGAACGGGTGCGGCTTCCGGCGCGGGTGCGGGTGCCGCGAGCGGTTCGGCCGGCGGTGCTGCCACGGGAGCCGGCGCCGACGCGTCGACGACCGGTGCGGCAGGCGGGACCATAACGGGCACTTCGGGATTCGCCGCGGCGGCCGGTGCGGCATCGGGTGCCGGGCCGACCGCGTGAGCGGGATCGATACCGGGGGGCAGATGCGCTTCGGCGCCGGGGACCACCCCGGCGGGCGGTACGTGATCGACACCCGCGGGTGTCGCGGCAGCGGGCAGCGGCAGCGACGACGGGTCGGAGACGAACTGACCGACGGCGGCGGCCAGGTTCTTCGAATCGGTGGGGGCGGCGGAGTTACCGGTGAACGCGGCGGCCGCTGCCATGAGCATCGACGCCGCGTTGGTCGGGTCCGATGCGGCTTGCTGGATTGCCGGGCTCAGGCTCTGTACGGCCGAAAGTCCCGGTGCCTGCATCGCGTCGATCGGCATGGGTTGCGGTGTCGCGGGGTCTGCCCCCGCGACACCGCTGAACAGCAATGCCGCCGACGAGCCGACCGCTACCGAAGTGGTTGTCAACATCCTGATGGTGCGTGACATGCGGTCGTCCAATCTTGGGTTGTTTTTCAGGGCAGCGCAGAGGTGGGGAACAACGTCCCCAGGCCCGGCATCGGCGACGTCGCCGCCGCCGTAGGCACGGGTGCTGCCGCACCGGGATGCGCCGTGGCGCCCGGGGCGCCCGGCATCAGCGATGCCAGATCACCCGGGAAGCTCAGCTGCGGGGGCAGCTGAACCGGCAGCCCGGTCAGGTTCGGGATGGCGATCCCACCGGGCGCGCTCGCGGGCAGGTCACCGCTGTTGCCCAGAACCGGCGGCTGAACCGCGGGCGCGCCGGTCATCGGCAGTGCCAGCGGCGCCAGTGGCGTCTGTGCGGCAAGCGGCGCCAGCGGGGCCAGTCCGGCGGCCGGCGGTGTCTGCAGCGGCGCGGCGACGGCGGCCGGCTTGGGGCTGAACATCGACGATGCCGCCTGCAACAGCTGCGGCGCGTTACCCGCCAGCTGGGTGATCATGTCCATTCCGGGTACCGCCGGTGCGGGCACCGGCGGCGCCACCACCGGGTCCGCCTTGGCGATGCCACCGGTCAACAATGCGACTGATGAACCCACCAGGATGGCTCCGGTGGTGAACACGCTTCTGATCCGTGACATGTGCTTTCCAATCCCTCGATAGCTCGTATGAACCGAAGCTAGCTTGTTACTGGTGTTACTCAAGTGACACGTGTGGCATTTATTCAACCGTTACGGAGACGAGCGGCGATGGTGACGTTGGGGCCGCGCGCGTCGGGTGCGCCGGCGATCGTCGTTACAGTCATACGAATAGACACCACCGCAGCCGCCGGCTCCCCGGTCAAGGCACGTCTCATGGCCCCGGCCCTGCTGGCGTTGTCGATTGCTGCGCGGCTGGCGTGGACCTATCTGGTGCCCAACGGCGCCAACTTTGTGGACCTGCACGTCTACCTCGGCGGCGCCGAGGCGCTCAACCATCCGGGCACGCTCTACAGCTACGTCTACGCCGACCAGACCCCGGACTTCCCGCTGCCGTTCACCTACCCGCCGTTCGCGGCCGTGGTGTTCTATCCGCTGACGTTTCTGCCCTTCTGGCTGGTGGCCCTGGGCTGGCAGCTGGGCCTGATGGCCGCCCTCTACGGCGTGGTCCGGGTCAGTCAACGATTGCTGGGCATCATCGGCGGGCGCCGCAGCGCGATGTTGTGGACCGCCGTTGCGATCTGGATCGAACCGCTGCGCAGCACCTTCGACTACGGCCAGATCAACGTGTTGCTGGTGCTGATGGTGCTGTGGGCGGTGTACAGCAGCCGGTGGTGGCTCTCGGGGTTACTGGTCGGCCTCGCCGCGGGTATCAAGCTGACCCCGGCCATCAGTGGCTTCTATCTGATCGGCGTACGACGCGGCGGGGCGGCGGTGTTCTCGGCGGTGGTCTTCGCGGCCACCATGGCGCTGTCGATGCTCGTGGTCGGACAACAGGCCCGCTACTACTTCACCGATCTGATGGGCAACGCCGGCCGGGTGGGACCGGTCGGGACATCGTTCAATCAGTCCTGGCGCGGCGGGATTTCACGCATCCTGGGCCACGACGCCGGCTTCTCGCCGATCGTGCTGATCGCGGTAGCGGCATCGGCGGTGCTGGCCTGGCTGGCCTGGCACGCGCTGGCATCGGAGTCGGCCCACCGCGACCGGCTGGGCCTGGTAATCGTGGTGCAGCTCTTCGGTCTGCTGCTCTCACCGATCTCCTGGACCCACCATTGGGTGTGGCTGATACCGCTGATGATCTGGCTCATCCAGGGGCCCTACCGCTACCTGACCGAAGCGAAGATCCTCGGCTGGGGCTGGCTGGTGCTGACACTGATCGGCGTGCCGTGGTTGCTGAGCTTCGCCCAGCCCACCATCTGGGAGATCAGCAGGCCCTGGTACCTGGCGTGGGCCGGCCTGATCTACATCGTCGCGACGGTGCTGACGCTGGGCTGGATCGCGGCGGTGCGGATCAGGTTTCCGGGTGGCCGACGATCCTGTCGATATCCCGCGCCATAGCGACGTCCTTGTCGGTGATACCGCCTGCGGAATGCGTGACAAGCGCGAAAGATACTGTCCGCCAACGGATGTCGATATCCGGATGATGATCCTGGGCTTCGGCGTGCTCGGCGACCCGGCGCACGGCGTCGATACCATCCAGGAATGACCCGAACGTGATCGACCGGCGCAACGCGCCGTCGCTGCGCTGCCATCCGTCGAGATCGGCCGCGGCGGCATCCACTTGCTCATCGGTCAACACAGCCATATTTCGAAGGTATACCGTCACTGGCCATGGCGGTTCAGATCGTCGTCGCCGGCGCGCTGATCTCCGGGGGCGCACTGCTGGTGGCACAGCGGGCCCGCCCGCCGGAACTGGCCGGGCGCTGGGAGCTGCCCGGCGGCAAGGTCGCCGCAGGGGAGAGCGATGCGCAGGCCCTGGCCCGGGAACTGCGTGAAGAGCTCGGCGTCGGCGTCGCTGTCGGGGCGCGCCTCGGCGCCGACGTGCCCCTGAATCCCGCGATGATCCTGCGGGCCTACCGCGTCACCCTGATCGACGGCGACATATACGCCCACGACCACCGCGAGCTGCGCTGGATCGGACCGGGGGAGCTGCACAGCCTGCCCTGGGTGCCCGCCGACACCGCCTGGTTACCGGACCTGGCCGCGGCGTTGGGCGCTTAGTGCGAATCGGTCAGTAGTGCAGCCGGTCGGCGCGCACCCGGACCGGCGCGCCGCGATGATGCGCCGCATAGATCGGATGCATCAGTGCCGGATGACGGCAATGCGGGCAGGAGCCGGGCGGCTGCCGGCCCGTCGATGTCGTCAGGTGATGGCATTCCCGGCAGCGGACGACGTGGAATGCGCCGACCCAATTGAGCAGACCGAGATAGATCGCGGCCGTCGTCGCAGTGGCGAGCACCACAATCACCATGATCGTCAGAGCCTCGTAAATCGTCATGACCGGTACCTCCACAGGGCTTCAATCACCTCGACGAATGCCACAACGGTACGCGTCATGCCTTGCGCGCGCGTTTGAAAACCTTCTCCAATTCCTTGCCGCGCAAGCCCATAACCTCGGCTTTGTGCACTTTGTGCAGCACCAGCGGGCACCGTTTGCAGCGCGGCTTGCTTCGGCAGCACTTCTTCTTCGGCTTGATGTCGGCGAACTTGCCGGGTTTCACGCGTTACTACCCACTAAATCTCTTCGTTTTCGTGATCGGGCACCCACACTGCGACAATTCCGGAGTGGATTCTGCCCCCAACTTTAGAAACGTCGCCATCGTCGCCCACGTCGACCACGGTAAGACGACCCTGGTCGATGCGATGCTGCGGCAGTCGGGCGCACTGACGCACCGCGGCGACGACACCGTCGAACGCCTGATGGACTCCGGTGACCTGGAGAAGGAAAAGGGCATCACCATCCTGGCGAAGAACACCGCCGTGCACCGCCACCACCCCGACGGCACCATGACCGTCATCAACGTCATCGACACTCCCGGCCACGCCGATTTCGGTGGCGAGGTCGAACGCGGACTGTCCATGGTCGACGGCGTGCTGTTGCTGGTGGACGCCTCGGAAGGGCCGCTGCCGCAGACCCGCTTCGTGCTGCGCAAGGCCCTGACCGCGCATCTGCCGGTCATCCTGTGCGTGAACAAGACCGATCGCCCGGACGCGCGCATCGCCGAAGTGGTCTCCGAGAGCCATGACCTGCTGCTCGACGTGGCCTCCGACCTCGACGAAGAGGCGCAGAAGGCCGCCGAGGATGCACTCGGTTTGCCGACGCTGTACGCGTCGGGCCGTGCCGGCATCGCCAGCACCAACCAGCCCGCCAACGGCGAGAACCCCGACGGTGAGAACCTCGACGTGCTCTTCGACGTGCTCCTCGAGCACATCCCGCCGCCGCAGGGTGACCCCGAGGCCCCGTTGCAGGCCCTGGTGACCAACCTGGACGCCTCGGCATTCCTCGGCCGCCTGGCGCTGATCCGCATCTACAAGGGCCGGATCAAGAAGGGCCAGCAGGTCGCGTGGATGCGCGAGGTCGACGGCCATCCGGTGATCACCAACGCCAAGATCACCGAATTGCTGGCCACCGAGGGCGTCGAGCGCACCAGCACCGATGAAGCCGTCGCCGGCGATATCGTCGCCGTGGCCGGCATGCCCGAGATCATGATCGGCGACACGCTGGCCGATCCCGAACACGCCCACGCATTGCCGCGCATCACCGTCGACGAGCCTGCGATCTCGGTGACCATCGGCACCAACACCTCGCCGCTGGCCGGCAAGGTGTCCGGACACAAACTGACCGCCCGGATGGTCAAGGCCCGCCTCGACAGCGAACTGGTCGGCAACGTCTCGATCAAGGTCGTCGACATCGACCGGCCCGATGCCTGGGAGGTCCAGGGCCGTGGCGAGTTGGCGCTGGCCATCCTGGTCGAGCAGATGCGCCGGGAAGGTTTCGAGCTGACCGTCGGCAAGCCGCAGGTGGTCACCCGGACCGTCGACGGCAAGCTGCACGAGCCGTTCGAGGCCATGACTATCGACTGCCCCGAGGAGTTCGTCGGCGCCGTCACGCAGCTGATGGCCGCTCGAAAGGGCCGCATGGAAGAGATGGCCAATCACGCCGCCGGATGGGTACGGATGGATTTCATCGTTCCCAGCCGCGGGCTGATCGGCTTCCGGACCGACTTCCTGACGCTGACCCGCGGCACCGGCATCGCCAACGCGGTGTTCGAGGGCTACCGCCCGTGGGCCGGCGAGATCCGGGCCCGCCACACCGGGTCGCTGGTGTCCGACCGCACCGGCAAGATCACCCCGTTCGCGATGACCCAGCTCGCCGACCGCGGGCAGTTCTTCGTCGAGCCCGGTGACGACACCTACGAGGGTCAGGTCGTCGGTATCAACCCGCGCGCCGAGGACCTCGACATCAACGCCACCCGCGAGAAGAAGCTGACGAACATGCGGTCCTCGACGGCCGACGTCTTCGAGACGCTGGCACGTCCGCTGGAGATGGGCTTGGAGCAGGCGATGGAGTTCTGCGCCGAAGACGAGTGCGTCGAGGTGACCCCGGAGGTCGTGCGGGTGCGCAAGGTGGACCTGGATGCCACCACCCGCGCGCGCAACCGCTCGCGGGCCAAGCAGGCGAAATAGCAGCGTTGAGCTGGGCTACCACGGCGACCGGTGCGGTGCGCGCGGACGTAGTGCATCCGACGACGCGGCGGTCGATACGCTGAGTGGCGTGCTGAAAGCCCACCGGTTCGCGAAGTCTGCGGCCGTGTTGTCGACAGTGCAGGTGCTACTGCTGGCCCAGGCCTGCACGGTCAGCCCGCCACCGGCGCCGCAGAGCACCGACACCACGCAGAGCAGCCCGCCGCCGCCGCCCAAGGCGACCCAGATCATCATGGGCATCGACACCATCGGTGCGGGTTTCAACCCGCACCTGCTGTCCGATCAGTCCCCGGTCAACGCCGCCATCAGCTCGCTGGTGCTGCCCAGCGCCTTCCGTCCGGTGCCCGACCCGGCATCCCCGACGGGGTCGCGCTGGGAGATGGACCCGGCGTTGCTGCTCTCGGCGGAGGTGACCAACCAGGACCCGTTCACGGTCACCTACAAGATCCGGCCCGAGGCGCAGTGGACCGACAACGCGCCGATCGCCGCCGACGACTTCTGGTACCTGTGGCGCCAGATGGTCAGCCAGCCCGGTGTCGTCGACCCGGCCGGCTACGACCTCATCACCGGTGTGCAGTCCATCGACGGTGGCAAGACCGCGGTGGTGACGTTCTCCCAGCCCTACCCGGCCTGGCGCGAGCTGTTCAACGACATCCTGCCCGGCCATATCGTCAAAGACGTCCCCGGCGGTTTCGCGGCGGGCCTGGCGCGCACCATGCCGGTCACCGGTGGGCAGTTCCGCGTCGACAGTATCGATCCGCAGCGTGACGAGATCCTGTTGGCGCGAAACGACCGGTTCTGGGGTAAGCCCGCCACACCGGATCAGATCCTGTTCCGCCGGGCCGGAGCGCCCGCCGCGCTGGCCGATTCGATCCGCAACGGCGACACCCAGGTGGCGCAGGTGCACGGCGGCGCAGCGGCTTTCGCGCAGCTCTCAGCAATCCCGGAAGTCCGGACCGGGAGGATCAACACCCCCCGCGTCATGCAGCTGTTGCTGCGGGCACAGCAGCCCAATCTCGTCGATCCGCTGGTGCGCAAGGCAGTCATGGGGCTCATCGATGTCGATCTGCTCGCCGCGGTCGGCGCGGGCAGCGACAACACCGTGGCCCTGGCGCAGGCGCAGGTCCGGTCGCCGTCGGATCCCGGCTATGTGCCGACCGCGCCGCCGGCGATGAGCAGGGACGCCGCGCTGGGCCTGCTCGAACAAGCCGGTTATCAGATCGACAACGACGTGCCGGACACTCCGGTGTCGCCGTCGAACGCCCCCACCCCCACCTCGGCGCCGGTCCCGCCGCCCGAGGTCACCCGCGGCCGGATCAGCAAGGACGGCAGGCAGCTGACGCTGGTCATCGGTGTCGCCGCCAACGATCCGACATCGGTGGCGGTGGCCAACACCGCGGCCGACCAGCTGCGCAACGTCGGTATCGCCGCGACGGTATCGGCACTGGATCCCGTTGTGCTCTACGGTGACGCGCTGGTCAACAACCGGGTCGACGCCATCGTCGGCTGGCATCAGGCCGGGGGCGACCTGGCGACATTGCTGGCGTCGCGCTATGGCTGCCCCGCCCTGGAGGCAGCCGAGGTGCCCGTCGCGGGTTCGATTGCGCCGCAACCCAGTCCGACGGCATCGTCGACACCTGGCGTTTCGCCGCCGCGCGCACCCGCGCCGACGCCGGCCGCGCCGCTGCCACCGCTGCCGGAGGAAGGTGCGTTGGTGCAGGCGCCGTCGAACCTCACCGGTATCTGTGACCGCAGCATTCAGCCGAATATCGACGGCGCGCTCGACGGCTCCCAGAAGATCGAGGACGTCATCAATGCCGTGGAGCCCAGGTTGTGGGCGATGTCGACGGTGTTGCCGATCCTGCAGGACAGCACCATCGTCGCGGCCGGACCGTCGGTCCGCGATGTCAGCCTGACCGGCGCCGTGCCGATCGGTATCGTCGGTGATGCCGGCAATTGGGTGAAGGCGCCGTGAAAATCCCTGGCTGCCAGAGCTTTTCGGGCTAGTGCCGACCGGCGGATAGATAGCGTTCGCCGAGCCGGCGCAGACCGTAGGCGGACAGTGCCGCGGCCAGGAACACCACCAGCAGCCACCACGGCGGACGGGCGAGCTCCCAGACGAAGATGCCCGCCCACACCGGTGCGCGCTGGGTGACGGCGAGCACGCCTGCGGCGCAGGCCAGCGAGATGACCGGCACACTGATGTCGAATCCAGACAACCCGGTGACCGCCAACGCACATGCCGAACCCAGCGCCGCACCGGTGGCCAGTGACGGTGTCAGCATGCCGCCGACCGCCCCGGCCCGCAGAAACAGCGCCGTCACAAGTGGTTTCAGCACCAGCAGGGTTGCCGCGGTGCCCAGTGTCATCCCGCTGTCGATGCTGACCGTCAGGATGCTCTTGCCGTTGCCCGGCAGCTCCGGCCACCAGTGCGAGCAGATTCCGATGACCAGGCCGGCGCCGGCGATCGCCGGGATCAGCACCCAGGACCGGATCAGCCGGTCGGGCCGGGCCGCCGCCATCAACCGGTCGAACGCGATACCGACGCCGAGCGCCAGCGGTGCCAGCAGCACGGCGATCACCAGCAGGCCCGGCGTCCGCCCGGGATCGGGCCATGCCAGCGGGGTGGCGTCATGGGTGACCACCGACGCGACGGCCACTGCCAGGCTCGAGGTGATCAATGCCGTGCCCAGCACCCGCGGATGCCATGACCGCAGCAGTATCTGGGCGGCGAACAACGCCCCGCCGATCGGCACGCTGTAGACCGCCCCCAGGCCGGCGCCGGCCGCACAGCACAACAGGATCTCGCGGTCACGGGCCGAAAGCGTCCAACGTGACGTACCGACGTCGCCGAGCGCGGCGGCCAGTTGGCGGGGTGCGCCCTCGCGTCCCAGTGAGGCACCCGACCCCACCAGCAGCACCTGCAGGGCGGCGTCGATGCTCAAGGTCAGCCGCGGCAACGGTCCGTGCGCCTTGATGGAATCGGTCAAGGCGGGCACCGCGACGCGCCTGCGCAGCAGCCACCAGCCCGCGCCGGCCAGTGCGCCGCCCAGCATCGGACCCAGCGCCCGGCGCACCGGACTGCTGCCGGTCACACCGTCGAGCAGTGACCCGAAGGTGTAGTTGAAGGTCGCGTGTTCGATCCAGTGCAGAAGGACCGTGGTCGCCGCTCCTGCCACTCCGGCCAGCAGGCCGATCAGGATGACGGCACCGCCGAATTCCACCTGGCGCCGCGTCACCGGGCGACTGTATGCGACCTGGTCAGCGCGCGCCAGGGAAAGTCGCGGGTAGGGTGTGCCGGTGCCGACCCAGACTCCGCGGCTGTTGTTCGTCCACGCCCACCCCGATGACGAATCGTTGAACAACGGCGCAACCATTGCCCATTACGCCGCCCGCGGCGCCCAGGTGACTGTGCTGACGTGCACGCTCGGTGAAGAGGGCGAGGTGATCGGCGACCGGTGGTCTCGACTGGCCGTCGACCACGCCGACCAGCTCGGCGGTTACCGGATCTCCGAGCTCACCGCGGCCCTGAACCAACTCGGCATCGGTGAGCCGATGTTCCTCGGCGGCGCCGGACGCTGGCGCGACTCCGGGATGGCGGGCACCGAGCCGCGCTCACGCAGCCGCCGGTTCGTGGATTCCGGCGACGCCGCGATCACCGAGCTGGCCGATGCCATCGCCGAGTTGCGCCCGCACGTCGTCGTCACCTACGACCCCAACGGCGGCTACGGGCACCCCGACCACATCCGCGCGCACGAGGTGACCACCGCTGCCGTCGCCGCGGTGGCGCCGCGCTGGGAGGTGCCCAAGTTCTACTGGACGGTGACCTCGATCAGTGCGTTCACCGCGGCCGCCGCGGCATTGACGAGCGACGATCTGTTGCCGCACTGGCACATCCCCGAAGGTGGAACCGACGAGATCGGCTTCGCCGACCATCACATCTCCACCCGGATCGACGCCGCCGACGGATTGGCGGCCAAGATCGGCGCTCTGCGCGCGCACGCCACGCAGGTCATCATCGGCCCCACCGCGCGCGCCTGCGCGCTGTCCAACGACCTGGCGCTGCCGATCGTGGGCGAAGAGCATTACGTACTGGTCTCCGGCCCCGGTGGACGGCGTGACGCGCAGGGGTATGAAACCGATCTGCTCGCCGGCATCGACCTCGACTGACCGTCCCGCAAACGTCGAACGCCGGCGAGGCTGTCCCCTCCGCAGCCCCGCCGGCGAGTCCGACGCGATCAGTCCTGCGACCGCCTGAACCTGCGCACCCGGGTGTGTTTATCGGTGGCCCGGACTCGGCTCCGCCCGGATGTCCGCTGCGCCGGACCGGCCAATTGCGTTGCGATCAGTGCGGCGCATACCCGACTGGTCATATCCCCTCCTCAGGTTGTGTCCGCGGCGATTTCCGCTGTGCTGACGCTATGGCCGGTGCGCGGCGCATCGGGCGGTGCGCGGGCATACGCGTAGCGAAATCGACGCGATGCGAGTAGCGACTACCTATGCCCTTATGAAGGGTGGCGGCACCGGGTAAGCTCCCGGAGAGGCAAGCCCACAGGCGAAGGGACGGCAATGGACCCGGATCTGGATCCGAACCTGCAGCACTGGCAGGACCGTTTGGACAACTTCCAGTGGGTGGTGGGTTCGCTGGTCTCGTTGCTGGACAGCATGCCGACCTGATTGATCGACGCCAACCTCGGTGACGGCGCGTTCCGCGTCGTCCTTCTCGTTCTGCTCGCCGTCGATGGTGTGCTCTGCGCGGCGGGCGCGGTCTTCCTGTTACCGCTCTATATCGGCCAGTTCTGGTTTCCGATCAGTGCGCTGGTCGCCGGGCTGGTGAACCTCGCGCTGGTGTGGGCCGCGATGAACTGCGCACGCTCCACCCGGCAGGCGGCGGTACCGCTGATCACCTGGGTCGTCACCGTCGGGGTTCTCAGCCTCGGTGGTCCCGGCGGCGACGTCGTACTGCGCGGTGCCGGGATCGCCGATTACGGCCCGCTGGTGCTGATGATCCTCGGGGCCGGGCCCGCGGTATTGCTGCTGTGGCGGCGCGGACCGGAGATCGGTTCGAAAACCGCTGTCCGATAAGGCTTTCAGTCGTCCGTAGCGGCGGTGGTCTTGCCGGTGGTGGTCTTGGTGCTCTCGGTGGCGGTCTTGGTCGAGTCGGACGAATCCTGGTCACTGCCCGCCGACGTTTCGGTGGTCTCGGCTTTGTCCGAGGCTTCCGGCTTGTCGGTATCGGGTGCGTCGGACGCGTCAGCTGCGTCGGACTCGTCAGTCTCGGCCGTTTCGTCGACCGGCTCGGCGTCGGCCGGCTCGGTCTCGGCCTCGTCGGGTTCGGCGGCGCTGGCCGGCTCGGTGACCACTTCGGTCTGCTCGAGGTCGGCCTGCTCGAGGTCGGCCGGTTCGACGTCGGCCGGTGTGGATTCCACCGCGGACACGGGCGTGACCACGGACTCCTCGACCGGCGCGTCCGTGGCCGTGTCGTCCTCGGTTGTGGCAACCGCGGTATCGGTGACCGGTGCGGCCGGATCGACGGTCTTGGCGTCGAGCAGTGCGGTGTCGGTCTCGGCGGTGGCGCTCGCCTGCACGGTCGACAACGCGCCCGGCAGCGGCGGGATGGGGAACGGCAGCCACTGCAGGCTCAGGATGTACTGGATCTCCTGGTTGATCGCGGACCCGATCCCGCTGACCGCGGTGTTGAACATGGCCGTCAGCCCGGCACCCCACACCGCCGGGTTCAGCGGGTCGTTCACGATCGGGTCGAGGAACTGGTAGACGAAGCTGTCGACGACGGGCAGCACGACCGTCGGGTACCAGATGTAGATCTGATCGGAGATCAGATAGCCCAGCGGCACCCAGCCGAGCAGCCAGGGACCCAACTCCAGCGCGGCGTAGTTCGCCCAGTACCTACTGACGGCATAGACCGCGTCGATGACATTCGACGCGGTGTTCAGCGCGATCGGCGCGTCGTCGGCGACAGCGGTCGCGGCGGCGGGCAGATCCGAGCTGGGAACGACCTTGTCCAGGATCTCCAGGGTGGATTGCAACGCCTCGGCGGTGAACGGCGCGACGTCAGCGGCCAGATCCACCGGGAAGGCCACCTGCACTGTCGGTAGCGGAGGCGGTGCCACCGACGGTGCGATCACGATCGCACCGACCGCAACAGTGCTGACACCGGCCATCATCATCGAACGCAGTGATATCCCCACCGCCGGCCTCCCTGGTTTGCTCGCCGAGCGACAAATCTACGCGGCCGACAGGCCTGAGCATGGCATTTCCGCCACGGCGGCACGGGGATGTCCAGGCGA
Source organism: Mycobacterium sp. (assembly GCA_016197405.1). Classification (GTDB taxonomy): domain Bacteria; phylum Actinomycetota; class Actinomycetes; order Mycobacteriales; family Mycobacteriaceae; genus Mycobacterium. Next base: position 2,901 of record JACPVR010000027.1, on the reverse strand, counting down.
TTGGTGAGCACGGCTAATGTGGTGGCGGTCAGGGCGGACACCGAGATTTCAGATAGTGGGACGGCGCGGATGAATCTCTCGCACACACGGGTTACAGGGGAGTGGCTCTGAATCCGCAGCACGGTGTCGACCTGCCCAGTCCCGTTGCCCCTCCGCGCGCCGGCGGCCCCAGTTCGGCCGCGTTGAGACGAGTACTGCGCCGCGCCCGTGACGGTGTGGCGCTCAACGTGGACGAGGCCGCCCTCGCGTTGACCGCCCGAGGCGATGATCTGGTCGATCTGTGCGCCAGCGCGGCCCGGGTGCGTGATGCCGGTCTGGAGTCAGCCGGGCGCCGGGGTGCGACCGGAAAGCTGCCGGTCTCGTATTCGCGCAAGGTTTTCATCCCGGTGACGCATCTGTGCCGCGACACCTGCCATTACTGCACCTTCGTGACGGTGCCGGGCAAGCTGCGCAGCCAGGGCAAGGGCATGTTCATGGAGCCCGATGAGATCCTCGACGTCGCGCGCCGTGGTGCCGAGCTGGGCTGCAAAGAGGCCCTGTTCACCCTGGGGGATCGCCCGGAGGCGCGCTGGGACGAGGCCGCGCAGTGGCTCGACGAGCGCGGGTATGACTCGACGCTGGACTACGTACGGGCGATGGCGATCCGGGTGCTGGAGGAGACCGGGCTGCTGCCGCACCTCAACCCCGGTGTGATGAGTTGGTCGGAGCTTTCCCGGCTCAAGCCGGTCGCCCCGTCGATGGGCATGATGTTGGAGACGACGTCGCGGCGGCTTTTCGAGACCAAGGGCGAGGCGCATTACGGCAGCCCCGACAAGGATCCGGCGGTGCGGCTGCGGACCCTCACCGATGCCGGCAGGCTCTCCATTCCCTTCACCACCGGCCTGCTGGTGGGCATCGGCGAGAACCTGACCGAGCGCGCCGAGACGATTCACGCAATCCGTAAGTCGCACAAGGAATTCGGCCATATCCAGGAAGTCATCGTGCAGAACTTCCGGGCCAAGGACCACACCGCGATGGCCGCCGCCCCGGATGCCGCCCTGGACGATTTCCTGGCCACCATCGCGGTGACGCGGTTGGTGCTGGGCCCGTCGATGCGGGTGCAGGCGCCGCCGAACCTGGTCTCCCGCGAGGAATGCCTGGCCCTGGTGGGTGCCGGTGTCGACGACTGGGGCGGCGTGTCGCCGCTGACCCCGGACCACGTCAACCCCGAGCGGCCCTGGCCCGCCCTCGACGAGCTGGGGGCGGTGACGGCGGAAGCGGGCTACGACCTGGTGGAACGCCTGACGGCGCAGCCCAAGTACGTGCAGGCAGGCGCGGCGTGGATCGACCCGCGGGTCCGCGCGCATGTCGATGCCCTGGCCGATCCGCAGACCGGGTGGGCGCGTGACGTCATCCCGGCGGGGTTGCCGTGGCAGGAGCCCGATGAGGCCACCGAGTCGTTGGGTCGCACCGATCTGCACACCGCGATCGACACCGACGGCCGGCTGACCGAGACGCGCAGCGATCTCGACAGTGCGTTCGGCGACTGGGAATCCATCCGCGCGCAGGTGCACGAGCTCGCCGCACGGGCGCCCGAGCGTGTCGATGTCGACGTGCTGGCGGCGCTGCGCTCGGCCGAGCGTGATCCGGCAGGGTGCAGCGATCAGGAGTATCTGGCACTGGCCACCGCCGACGGTCCGGCTCTGGAAGCAGTTACCGCACTTGCGGATTCACTGCGCCGTGAGGTCGTCGGCGACGACGTCACCTTCGTGGTGAACCGCAATATCAACTTCACCAACATCTGCTACACCGGTTGCCGGTTCTGCGCGTTCGCGCAGCGCAAGGGCGACGCGGATGCGTTCTCGCTGTCCAACGACGAGGTCGCCGACCGGGCCTGGGAAGCGCATGTCGCCGGTGCGACCGAGGTGTGCATGCAGGGCGGTATCGACCCGGAGCTGCCGGTGACCGGCTACGCCGATCTGGTGCGCGCGGTCAAGAAGCGGGTGCCGTCGATGCACGTGCACGCCTTCAGCCCGATGGAGATCTCCAACGGGGTGACCCGCAGCGGCATCTCCGTCAAAGAGTGGCTGATCAGCTTGCGCGAGGCCGGCCTGGGATCCATCCCGGGCACCGCCGCGGAGATCCTCGACGACGAGGTGCGCTGGGTGCTGACCAAGGGCAAGTTGCCGGCGTCGGCATGGATCGACATCGTCACCACCGCGCATGAGGTGGGGCTGCCGTCGAGTTCGACGATGATGTACGGCCACGTCGACACCCCGGCGCACTGGGTCGACCACCTCAACGTGCTGCGCCGGATCCAGGACCGCACCGGTGGTTTCACCGAGTTCGTCCCGCTGCCGTTCGTGCACCAGTCCTCGCCGCTGTATCTGGCCGGCGCCGCCCGGCCGGGGCCGACCCACCGGGACAACCGTGCGGTGCACGCGCTGGCCCGGATCATGTTGCACGGCAGGATCTCCAACATCCAGACCAGCTGGGTCAAGCTCGGGGTCGAGCGCACCCAGGTGATGCTGCAGGGCGGTGCCAACGACCTGGGCGGCACGCTGATGGAGGAGACCATCTCGCGGATGGCCGGCTCGGAGAATGGCTCGGCCAAATCGGTCGAGGAGCTGGTGGCCATCGCCGAAGGCATCGGCCGGCCGGCCCGCCAGCGCACCACCACCTATGTCGAGACCGCGGCCTGACCCACCACCCCACTTTTCCCGCGAGCGTGCGTGTCCCCGGCCGGCGCGCCGCGGCGGTTTCAAGGGGTGGTTGCAACACCGTCTGTGAAGGAGTGTTGCAGTGCCTGGTGTTGCGTTGTTGAAGGTTCGTCAGTTCTGGGTTCATGTTCGTGCTGGGATGTCGGTGGCTGATGCCGGTGTGGCTGTTGGCGTGTCGGCGGACACTGGGCGGTTGTGGTTC
>JACPVR010000028.1 GCA_016197405.1 Mycobacterium sp. | reverse complement strand
GCCGCAACGCACGGTCAGCCGCCCACTGCCGTCGCCTACCAACCGATTCCGCGTCCTTACGCTTGGCCACACCACACCTCCGTGATCAAGGTGTTGCGACGACCAGTTGAATCCGCCCAAGATCCTGGCGTCGCAAGTCCTCAAATCGATCGGCCTGCGCGCGATCCAGGTGCACGGCGCCATGGGCCTGACCGAGCAACTCCCCCTGGCAAATGTCCTCCTCGGCGGGGTGGCACTGGGTCTGGCGGACGGTCCCACCGAGGCGCACAAGGTCAACCTCGCCCGCATGGTGCTCAAGGGTTACCAACCCGAGGACCCGGAGTGGCCCAGCGAATTCATGGACAACCGGATCGCGGATGCGAAAGCGAAATACGGTGACCGCCTCGACCGCATACCGGCGCTACCCCGCCGATGAGCACCCCGGGCCGAGGCGCCACGCTGACTACCAAGGCGGTGCAACGCGCACTGGACGACCGGCACCGTGAAGCCAGCGAGGAGGTCGAACGCATTCTGGCGGCGACCGTCCGCGTCATGGAGCGCGTGACACCGGAGGCGCCGCGGGTCAGCGACATCGTGGCCGAAGCGGGTTCGTCGAAGAAGGCCTTCTACCGCTATTTCGCGGGTAAGGACGACCTGCTGCTGGCGGTGCTGGAACGCGGTGTGGCCATCATCGTGTCCTATCTGGAACATCAGATGGCCAAGGCGGATCGCCCGCAGGACAAGATCGCCTGCTGGATCTCCGGTGCGCTGGCCCAGATCGCCGAACCACAGCTGATCGCGATGAGCCGAGCCGTCGCCGGCCAACTGCCCACCGTCACCGGATCGGCAGCCGACGACATCATGGGACCGATGCGCGATCTGCTGATCGAACCGGTCAGCGCGCTGCCCGGTACCGACCCACGCCGTGATGCGGACGCGGTGTTCGCACTGACCGCGGCGGCCATGCGCCGCTACGTCGGAGCGGCGGCCGCGCCGCAACCCGACGATATCGACCATCTGGTGCGGTTCTGCCTACGCGGGCTGCAGGACTGAACGGACGAAACACCATGAAGGCCATGCTGTGCCGGGAGTACGGTCCCCCGGAGACCCTGCAACTCACCGAGTTGCCCGACCCGGTACCCGGGCCCGGCGAGGTGGTGGTCCGGATTCGCGCCGCCGCGGTGAACTATCCCGACGTGCTTTTCATGTCCGGGCGCTACCAGGTCACGGTGCCCCCACCCTTTGCACCGGGCAGCGAGTTCGCCGGTGAAGTGCTGGCCGTCGGTGCCGGTGTCACGACACCCGTCGGCACGCGGGTGGCCGGGTCGACGATGGTGGGCGCGTTCGCCGAACAGGTTCTTGCACAGGACAACACGCTGACCGTGCTGCCAGACGGTGTGGACTACGCCGATGCCGCGGCGTTCGGTGTCACCTACCGCACCGCGTACTACGCACTGCGCACGGTGGCCGATGCACACCCGGATGACTGGGTCGTGGTGCTCGGCGCCGGCGGTGGGGTCGGCCTGGCCGCGGTCGATCTCGCCGTCACGATGGGGGCCAGGGTCATTGCCGCCGCATCCAGTCCGGACAAACTCGCCGTGTGCAGGGGTCGCGGCGCACACCGATGTGTCGACTATGACCGGGAGAATCTGCGCGAGCGTATTCGTGAGATCACCTCCGGCGCCGGCGCGCGGGTCGTCCTGGACCCGGTGGGCGGCAGTTACTCCGAACCCGCCTTGCGGGCGCTCGGTCGTGGTGGCACCTTCGTCACCCTGGGGTATGCCAGCGGCACCATTCCCGCGATACCGCTCAACCTGGTGCTGCTCAAGGGAATAACCGTGCGTGGTATGGAGATCCGCACCTTCGCCGGCGATTATCCGGATGCGATCGGCCGCGACGACGCCGAGCTCGCCACGATGTTCGCCGACGGTACGGTGCGCCCGTACATCGGTGCACGGTTCCCGCTCGAGCAGGCCGGCGCCGCTGTGCGCCACGTCGCTGATCGCTTGGCGATCGGCAAGGTCGTCCTCGACGTCGACTGAGCCGGGCTACCAGGTGACGGGCAGACTGTAGACGCCGTAGGCCAGACGGTCGTCCTTGAACGGCACCTCCTCGAACGGCACCGCGAGCTGCATCGTCGGGATCCGCCGCAGCAGTGTGTGGAACACGATCTGCAGTTCGGCGCGGGCCAGTTGCTGACCGACACACTGATGTCTGCCATAACCGAATCCCAGTTCCTGACCGGCATTCTCACGGGTCAGATCGAGTCGATCGGGCGCCGGGAACTCCGTGCCGTCCCAGTTGGCGGGTGCCAGGTCGATGATGATGCCGTCCCCGCCCTTGATGGTCACCCCGCCGATCTCGATATCGTCGAGGGCGACGCGCCGCTGGCCGTTCTGGATGATGCTGAGGTAACGCATCAGTTCTTCGGCCGCGTTCGCGATGATCTTCGGGTCGTCGGTGGCACGCAGCAGCTCGGCCTGTTCCGGATTCTTCAGCAGCGCAAGAACTCCGATACCGATCATGTTCGCGGTCGTCTCGTGCCCGGCGATCAGCAGTCCGGTGCCCAGCTGCGCGGCCTCTTTGACGCTGATCTCGCCGGCGGTCACGCGCTCGGCCAGATCGGAGACGGCATCCTCTGCCGGATCCTCCATCTTCTTGGTCACCAGGTCGATCAGGTATTTGTGCAGGCTCATCGCGCCTTTTTGGCCGTCCTCGGCCGAGGCGTACCGGGCCAACCCGACGTTGGCGTGATGCTGGAAGAATTCGTGGTCCTCATAGGGCACCCCGAGCATTTCGCTGATCACCTTGGTGGGCACCGGAAGTGCCAGCTGGGTCACGATATCGGCGGGCGCCGGGCCGGCGAGGATGGCGTCGATGCACTCGTCGGTCACCTGCTGGATGGCCGGTCGCAGCCCTTCGACGCGCTTGAACGTGAACGGTCGCGACAGCATCCGGCGAAACCGGGTGTGTTCCTCGGCATCGGCGGTGAAGACCGAGCGCGGGCGCTTGTCCACGGTGGAGAGCATGTGCTCGTTCCAGTGCGGAAAGCCCGGCTTGCGGTCGTCGACACTGACCCGGGAGTCTGCGAAGAGCGCCCGGGCGACGTCGTATCCGGTTATCAGCCACGGCGTGCTGCCGTCCCAGATCCGGATCCGGGAAAGAGGCGCGGCCTCAGCGATTTCCATCACCGCCGGTGGCGGCGCGAACGGGCAGGCCGACGAACGCGGCATCGGGTACTCGGGGATGTCGGTATCGGCGACGGGGTCGGTCAGGGTGTCGGACATGGCGCTCCTCGAATCGGATTGCGGGCTGGAAGTCGGGCAGCTAGTCCGCGAGCGATATCGCACTGGCGGGACAGGCCGCGGCGGCGTGGCGCACATCGGCGTCGCGGTCGGATGCGGGGTTGTGTTGCAGCAGGATCACGCTGCCGTCGTCCTCGTCCTGGTCGAACACATCGGGCGCATGCGCCACGCAGTTGCCGGCGGAGACGCATTTGCCGCTATCGACAGTGACTTTCATGGTGGTCCTAACGGTCGGCCTCAGCGGGGCTGTGGTGTGCTGGGGGCCAACATCAGGCCGGTGATGGCATCGACCAGGCTGGTCGCCATGGCATCCCAGCTCGGGTGGGGTGTCGGGTCGCCCGCGGCCAGTGCGCGCTCCCGTTCGGCGAACATGTGCACGATCAGCTGACGCGCCATGGCATTTCGCTCGACCCGCACCTCCTCGGGCATGCCGGGCAGGCAGCGGTTGAGCCCCTCGATGATGCGCAGCACCGACGACGACGCCAACGACTCCTCCGACACCAGGTCGCGGTGCGCGGGGTCGGGCATGAGTTGGGCCGAGAAGCGGGCATACCACGTCGGCTCGTTAGCCGGCCCGGACAGCTCGGTCAGATGCAGCGCCATCGGCCGGACCAGGCATTCCACCCAATCGCGTAGACCAGCTTCCGGTCCGAGGCCCTCGACGAGTCGCTCGCACAACCGCTCGACCTGTTCGTTGTGCCTGCGCACGATGGCGCGCAGCAGATCGGCCTTGGTGCCGAAGTGGTAGCCGACCGCCGCGTTGTTGCCCTGCCCGGCGGCATCGCTGACCTGACGATTCGAGACCGCGAAGACACCGTGCTCGGCGAACAGCCGTTCGGCGGCGGTCAGGATCGCCGCCCGGGTGCTGCCGGCACGGTCGGTGCGGCCGGTGCCGCAGTCGACCGATTCGGGGGGAGCCATGACGCAAGTCAACCAATCCGGAGTTTTTAAGTCAAGTGACTGATTTAGTCCGATCTAGTCTTTGGGTTTGCGCACGATGACCTTGCCCGCCACTGTGCCGCCGTCGATCGGAAGTACGGTGCCGGTGACATACCGGGATCGGTCGCCGGCGAAATACAGCGTCGCCTCGGCGACATCGTCGACCGTGCCCTCGCGCTTGAGTGGGCGATCGGCCCGCATCTGAGCACGGATCGACTCCTCGAACTTTTCCAGATGCTCACGGTCGGCGCCGGCGGCCGATTTCTGCACTATCGCGGTGCGGATATTGCCCGGCGCGATCGCGTTGACCCGAATCTCGTAGTGGGCCAACTCGATGGCCGCCGACTTGGTGAACTGGATGACGGCGGCCTTCGAGGCGCGGTAGGTCTGCACCCCGCCGCCGGCCTGGATTCCGCCGATCGACGTCAAGTTGATTATCGAACCGCCACCGTGCTCGGCCATATGGCGCGCGGCGTCACGCGTCCCCGCCATCACGCCAAGCACGTTGACCCCCATCACGTGGTGGAAGTCCGCGAGATCATCGTCGAGGAACCGCCGGTGCATGGTGCCCGACACCCCGGCGTTGTTGACCATGATGTGCAGGCCGCCGAACTCCCCGACGGCCGTCGCCACCAGTCTCGCGACCTGTTCGAGGTCGGAGACGTCGGTGGGCACGAAACGCGCGTCGGAGCCGAAAGTCTCGGTACCGCCCGGGGGCGGGGCGAGGTCGCCGATGACCACCCTGGCGCCCTCGGCCAGGAAGCGCCGCGCGATCCCGGCGCCGAGCCCGCCCGCTGCGCCGGTGACGACGGCAACCTTGCCGGTCAGTTCGCTGCTCATGTCCGCTCCGTCTGATCGAGGAAGAAGTCCCGCAGCAGCCTGTTGACGACTGCGGGTTGTTCGAGTTGCGGGCAGTGTCCGGCGTTTTCGACGACGGCCGACCGCCCCGCCGGGATCTGCGCGGCGATCCGCGCCGCCCAACCGGCAGGCAGCAGCTTGTCAGCCCCACCCTCCACGACCAGTGTCGGCACGCCGATCCGGTGGTAGGCCCGGGCACTGGACGGCCCTGCGGCGGGTTGTGCGCCGGGCCTGCGGAACCGCGCCGCCGCGATGGCCTCCCAGGCGCCGGGCAGCGTCGCCGAGGCGTGCCTGCGCGCGACATAGTCCTGGTCCTGCGGGTAGGACGGGTCGGCGAAAAGCGCCGCCACGATTCGACGCATGGCGGGCAGTGTGGCGTCATAGTCGTAGAGCGCCGCCATGTGCTCGTTCTGCTGGATGTCCCCGCCACCGCAGATCGCCACCATGGCGCGCGTCGGCAGCACCGGCGTTTCGGATGTGGCGTCGACCAGCAGGTTGATGGCGCCCATCGAGTTGCCGACGAAATAGGCGCGTTCGATACCGACGGCGGCGCAGAACGCCGCGATATGCCGGATCCGCATGCCGCGTCCGTCGACGAAGTCCAGCACCTTGGCTGTCCCGCCGTAGCCGAGCATATCGGGTGCCACCACACGGTAATACCGCGCCAGCTCGGGAATCGTTTCTTCCCAGCCTATTTCGGCACTGGCGCCGAACTCGCCGCCGTGCAGCAGCACCACGGGCTCGGCATCGCGGTCGCCGGCCTCCAGATAGGCGGTGACCAGCCCGTCGACGACGATCGTGTTGTGTTGAATATTCACCCTGCCTCAGTCCGGATCGGTAGCGGCACTATTTGATCGCGATCGGGTTGACCGGTGAGCCGACCGCCCCGATGACGCGCAAAGGCGGTGCCACCAACTGGAACTCGTAGACACCGTCGGCAGCGCAATCGGCCGACAGCGCCGTCAGATCCCAGTACTCGCCGAGCATGAGTCCCATATCGCGCAGGCACAGCATGTGCATAGGCAGGAAGGTGCCCTCGACGCCCGATGCCGGATCGGGATCCTCGACCATCAGATTGTCCGCGGCGATGGCGGCGATCTGATGATCGTGCATCCAGGACGCACAGGTCCAGTCCAACCCGGAACCGGCTTCGCCACCGCCAACGGCCTGCTGGAACCGGGTCCACCAGCCGGTGTGCACCACCACGATGTCACCGGGTGTCACCGTCACACCCTGCGCCCTGGCGACATCGTCGAGTTCGGCTGGTGTGATGGGATTTCCGGGTTCGAGGTAGACATCGGCACCGCGGTGGCGCACCACATCGAGCAGGACACCGCGCGATGTGATGCCCTTTGCGTCGACTTTGTCGATACCGCAGTGAAACGCACCGAAGCTCGTCACCGAATCCGCCGGGAACCCGTTGTACAGCCTGTCCTCGTAGTAGACATGGCTCAGCGCATCCCATTGCGACGCGGCCTGCAGGGTCATCACGATCATGTCGTCGTTGAACCGGAACGGGTTGTCCGGACCGGCGAAGAAACCGCTGAGCTCGGCGGCCACCGAATTCTTCAGCCATTGCGGTCCGTACTGCACCAGCGTGTTGGCATCACCACCGTCGACCGTCATCACGTGGATGGGGTTGTGCCGGAACTGGAAGGCGCCCTGTGGCCCGGCCGAGCCGAAATCCGAGCCAAGCGCAAACAGCTTGCCGCGCTTGGCCAGCGAGGCCGCCTGCGCAATCTTGTCCTCGGTGATGAAGTTCAGGGTGCCCAGTTCATCGTCGTCACCCCACCGGCCCCAGTTGCGGACATCGTCGGCGATTCTGCGGAAGTCGGCCATCGTGCCGGCCATGCTCAGCTCCCCTGCGCTTGGTGTGTGGTCAGTTCGCCGGCCAGGCGCTCGGCGAGAATGCCACCGTCGACCCAGATCACCTGCCCGGTGATGTAGCCGGCCGCCGGGCTGCCGAGGAACAGCAGTACCCCGGCCTGCTCCGCGGGCCCGGAGACCCGTCCCAGCGGCGTGGTGAACGAGTCGAGATAGTGCTGCCCGTACGCCGAACGTAACTGGTCGAGAATAGGGGTGTCGGTGACGCCCGGGGCACTGCAGTTGATCCGGATACCGCGCGCCCCCAGTTCACCGACGCGTGACATGCCGTAGAGGATTATCGCTTCCTTGGACAGCCGGTAGCCGCCGTCGGCAAGCGCATCCGGGTTCTCGGCACACCACTGCCTGCCCTCCGAGATGGACCGGGTCGCAAGTATTCCCGCCGTCGTCGCGGCATTTTCCCGGTACGCCGAGGCAGCCAGGGAAGACACGTTGGTGATCGCCGACCCCGGCGGCAGCAGATCCTCGATCGCCTCGGTGAAATGACGCATCCCGAGAAAGTTGATCCGGACGACCAGTGCCGCATCACCGATACCCGACGACACCCCGGCGATGTTGAACAACGCATCCACCGGTCCACCGCCGGAACGGATTTCCGCGACGGCGGCGTCGATGGAGTCCGGATCGGCGAGGTCGACGCCGATGAACTCGTCGAGGTATCGGGGGTCGCCGGGTGCGCGCACGTCCAGGCCGGTCACCCGCCCGCCGACCTCGGCGATCTGCCGCGCCACCGCCGCCCCGATCCCCGAGGACGCGCCGGTGACGACGACGCGTCTGCCGTCGTAGCGCACTCGTTCATCGAACGCCGTCATACCTGCGGCCCCGCTGCCATGGGATACAACCTCTCAGGCGCTCGTTTCGCGCGCGGCCTTTTCGCGTGCTTGTTTCTCCTGCTGGGCCGCCTGCACCCGGCCCTCGTTGATCTCTGCCATGGCCTCGGGGATCTCGCCCGCGGTGAACTTGCCGCCCCGGCCGGTGGGCAGACCACCGAAGGAGTACGTCTCGTCGAACAGCGGGGCATCGGAAGGCTGGCGCCGCGCCTCTACCTTCTCGATCACCGGGGCCAGCCGTTTCGCCTTTGCGGCCACGGCCTTTTCGTCGCGCTCGATGAATTCCGGCAGGATCTCGCGGCCCATGATCTCGATGGATTCCATGGTGCCCTCATGGCTGCGCGGGTTGAGCAGCAGGATGATCTCGTCGACACCGCTGGCCTCGTAGCCACGCAGGAACTCCCGTACGGTGTCGGGCGAGCCGATGGCCCCGCGTCCCGGTCCGTAGGCCAGTGTCGGATCGTCCTTGACGGCCTGTTCGTAGAGTTCCCACACCCCGGTGCGCCCGGGCACGTGCATACCGGTCATGTAGTAGTGCATGATGCCGAACGAGAAGAAGCCGCCGCCGATGCCGAGACGCTTGAGCGCCTCGTCGTCGGTCTTGGCCACCATCATCGACAGGTCGCCGCCGATGGCCAGGATGTTGGGGTTGATGGCCGGGGTGACGGGCGCGCCCTGCTCTTCGAATTCCTGGTAGTAGCCGTCCACCCGCTGCTTGAGTGCTTCCGGCCCGGTGTAAGCGAAACTCAGTGCACCGATTGCCTTCTGCGCGGCCATCTGTACCGAGGACGGGCGCGTACAGGCAACCCACACTGGCGGGTGCGGGCTCTGCAGTGGCTTGGGGATGACGTTGCGGGCCGGCATCTGGACATGCTCACCCTTGAATCCGGTGAACGGTGTCTCGGTCATGGCGCGGATGGAGACTTCCAGCGCCTCTTCCCACATGGTGCGTTTGTCGGCGGGGTCGATGTCGAAACCGCCGAGCTCGGCGACCGAGGATCCCTCACCGGTGCCGAATTCGACGCGGCCGTTGGACAAATGGTCCAAGGTGGCGACGCGTTCGGCAATGCGGGCCGGGTTGTTGATCGGCGGCGGCAGGTGCATGACCCCGAAGCCCAGCCGGATGTCCTTGGTGCGCTGGCTCGCCGCGGCCAGGAACATCTCCGGTGCGGTGGAATGGCAGTACTCCTCCAGGAAGTGGTGTTCGGTCAGCCACACCGTGGAGAAGCCGGCCTTGTCGGCGGCCTCCACCTCGTCCAACCCGTCCTGGAACAGCTGGTGCTCGTCGCCCTCGGCCCACGGCCGGGGCAGCGGGAACTCGTAGAACAGCGAAATCTTCATCGGTTGCCTCCTAGGGGTTTGATCTGCAGGTCGGTGTGGTCCACATGCGGTGCAGTGGTGAGGTTCTCGGCGATGTGGCGGGCGGCCACATAGCCGAACGTCATCGCGGGCCCGATGGTGGCGCCCGCCCCGGCGTAGCTGCGGCCCATCACGGCCGCGGACGCATTACCGACCGCGTAGAGCCCGTCGATGACGCTGTCGTCGTCACGCAGCACGCGGGCGAACTCGTCGGTGCGCAGACCGCCCGATGTGCCCAGGTCGCCGAGGATTATCTGGAATGCGTAGTACGGCGGCCCGGTCAGCGGGTACAGGTTCGGGTTCGGCAGTGTCGGGTCGCCGTAGTAGTTGTCGTAGGCGCTGTCACCACGGTTGAAGTCGTCGTCGTGCCCCTTGGCCGCCAGCTCGTTGAACCGGGCAGCGGTATCGGTGAGCGCCTCGGCCGGTACCCCGATCTGGGCTGCCAGATCCGCGAAGGTGTCGGCCTGTTTGACGATGCCGGACGCCAGCCACGCCTTGGGCAGTTTTCTTCCGGTCGGCACCGGGGCGAACGGGATCTTCGGGATGGGCAGATGGCCGCCGACCACATAGCGGTGAAACGAGCGCTGGTCGGTGATCAACCAGCACGGGATGTGGGTTTCCCCGCTTTGCTGGCCGTCGATCATGGCGTGGGCGAAATCCATATAGGGTGCGGCCTCGTTGATGAACCGCCGGCCCGCGCCGTTGACGACGAACTGCGACGGCATCATGCGCTCGTTGAGCATGAACTGCAGCCGTCCGTCGGGCCAGCACATCGCCGGGAACCACCAGGCCTCGTCCAGCAATTCGGTTGCGGCGCCGACTTTCTCCCCGGCCCGGATACCGTCGCCGGTGGCCGCGGGATTGCCGAAGCTCCAGTCTCTCTCCAGCACCGGCAGCTGTTCGCGGCGCCACGCCATATCGTGGTCGAAACCACCGGAGGCGATGATGACACCGCGGCGGGCAGCGATCCGCCTGGTGGCACCTTGATGCTCGACGACGGCGCCAACGACGGTGCCGTCGGCATCGGTGATGAGCTCGGTCATCGGCGCGCCGAGCCACAGCGGGATGTCCTGGTCGCGCAGCGCCAGGCGCATCCGTGCCGCCAGCGACTGGCCGATCGCTGCCATCCGGTCACCGAAGACCCTGGCGCGCAACATCCGCCAGATCAATTTCACCAGCACGGCCTTACCGCGCCAGTTCTGCCGGACCTGGTAGAAAAGCCGCAGATCCTTGGGCGCGAACCAGATTCCCTTCGGTGCCAGCGCCAGAGGTTGCAACAGGTCCGGCTCCAGGTCACCGAGCTTGCGCAGGTCGATGGCCGGCACGTTGATGGTGCTGCCCAGCTCCGAGCCGCCCGGCAGTTCCGGGTAATAGTCGGCGTAGCCGGGTTTCCAGACGAATTCGAACCACTCGCTGCGCTTCTCCAGGAATTCCATCATCTCGGGAGCGGCGTCGACGTACTTGCGAATCCGGGCTTCGCTGACCAGACCGTCGGTGATGCGCTTGAGGTAGTCGACGACACCGTCGGGGTCGGGCGCATATCCCTCGCGGCGTTGCGCGGGAGCACCGGGGACCCAGATACCGCCGCCCGACAACGCGGTGGAACCGCCGAACTGCGGCGACTTCTCGACCAGCAGGGTGTCCAGTCCGGCGGCATCGGCGGCCAGCGCGGCGGTCATTCCGCCACCGCCGCTGCCGACCACCAGAACATCGACCGTGTGGTCGAAAGCCGGCCGGGTTTCAGTCGGGCTCATCGGGGTACCGCCGTCCGGACGGCGAAGCCGGCGATCAGATCCGGAACCGGCCGATAGTAGTGGCTGGAGGTCTCATAAGGTCCGAACGCGGCGAGGGCCGCGAACGCCGCCACCCAGGTGCGGACTTCATGGGCGGAGTTTCCCGCTTCGGCGGCGATCCAGGAGTTGGACCAGTTGTCCACGTCGGCAAGCCGATTGGTATCGAGAAGTTCCAGGAACGCGGTGTCCCAATCAGGATTGAGCGGTTGCAGCGAACTCTGCCCGTGGGCGAAGTCCCGCGCGGCCGCTATCACCGCATCCTGCCGGGCCGCCCGCTGTTGCGGGCTCATCGGGGCCCCGCGCACGATGCGGTCCAGTGCCGCCGGCGGTGCGGTCGCGAGCGTCGGCACCGGTGGATCATGCGAGAGGCCGCCGGACCCGACGATGAGCACCCGCTTGTCCAGGGTTGCCAGGAACCGACCGACGGCGGTGCCCAGCGCCCTGGATCGCCGGATCGGTCCCAGCGGGGTGGCAACTGAGTTGATGAAGACCGGGATGACCGGACGCGCACCTGCGTCGCCGAAGAGCACCTGCAGCGGTTGCACCGTACCGTGGTCGACGTCGATACCCGCCGATATCGCGACATCGACCCCGTCGTCGAGAACCGCAGTGGCACAGGCGGTTGCGAGGTCCGCGGGTACGTTCAACGGTCCGGTCTGGGTCCCGTAGTCGCCGATACCGGTGGCGGCGGTGCCGATGCAGAACGGTGGCATGAGCCGGTAGAAGAACCCGTTGTAGTGATCCGGCGAGAAGATCACCACCAGTTCGGGATCGAAGCGCGCCACGAAATCGCGTGCCGCTGCCAGCGCGCCGCCGATGTCGTCGAGCACGTCAGCTGCCGGCCCCGGAAGGTTCAGCAGCGGACTGTGCGACATACAGCACAGAGCTGGTTGCGTCATCGGAATCACCTCCTGCCGCGGGGATGTCGGTGAGACGCAGCGCATCGACGAGCCGGGCGCTGAGTTCGGGGGCGAGTTGGGCGATACACGATCCCGCGATACAACGGTCCGGGCGAAGGAACAGCACCGATTCGCGTTGGCCGTCGAAGAAGCGTTTGAGCGCACCGGTGCGGTCACCGATCACGACGATATCCTCATCAGGATTCTCGCCCTTGGCATTCCAGTCCAGCTGGGTGACCGGCCGGGCAGCGATGAACCTCGCACCCAGCTGTTTCCAGCGCTGGAATTCCTGGTCGCCGAGTAGTCGGCGCGGGTTGTTGTTCCAGCACAACACCGCGAACCACGGTCCGATGACATCGTCGAGCAGGACGTCGCGCGCCGTGCGCGTGTCCACCCGCGGCTGGATGAACAGTGTGCCGACCGCCGAACCCGGCGCCGGCGGGGTGCTGTCGTGTACCACCGCACCCTGCTCGTAACGGGGCATCGGCTTGAAGCGCATCTCCAGCACATAGCGTTTCAGTGACGGCACGATCGATGCCCCGCGGATCAACCGATCACGAATCGCGGCGACGCGGCGATTCGTCGGCGAGATGACCCGGCCCACCATGGTGGACAGGTCGATCATGGCCCGGGCATGTTTACGGCGTTCGACGTCGTAGCTGTCGAGCAACTCCTCGCCGGCCTGTCCGTTCACCACCGCGGCCAGCTTCCAGCCCAGGTTCGCCGCATCCCTTATCCCGCTGTTGTAGCCCTGGCCCTGCCACACCGGCATCAGGTGCGCGGCATCACCGGCCAGCATCAGCCGGCCCTTGCGGAAGGTGTCGGCGATGCGCGAGTGGTGGGTGTACACCCGGTGCCTGATGACATCGACCCGGTCGGGGTGCGGCACGAAGGTCGCGAGGAGCTTCGATACGAATGCGGGATCGGAAGCCAGCTCGTCGGATTCGTGAGCGTGGATCATGAACTCGAAACGCCTGATCCCGTGTGCGATCGAGATCGACGCGTAGGGCCGGTCCGGATCGGCACCGACCTCACTGTTGGGATGCCCGAGTGGGTCGTTGGCCAGATCGATCACCACCCACCGCGTCGGCGACGTGGTGCCCTCGAACGCCACACCCATCAGATGCCGGGTCGCGCTGCGGCCGCCGTCGCAGCCGACGACGTATGCCGTGCGGATCCGTTCACCGTCGGCAAGTGTGAGTGTCACACCGTCGGCGTCCTCGGCGCACTCGGTCATCTGGGCGCCCCAGCGCACCCCTACGTGCGCGAATCGGTCCAGGCCGGAGAGCAATTCGGCATCGACCATGGGCTGGACGAATCCGTTGCGTTTGGGCCAGCCGAATCGGGCGTCCGGCGGTGCCATCTCCACCAGCAGTCTGCGATTGGCATCGAAGAACCGCAGGATCTGGTTGGGGACGGTGTGCGGAAGCACGGCGTCGACGAGCCCGATCGACTGGAAGGTGCGCAGCGATTCGTCGTCGAGGCCGACGCCGCGTGGGTAGTCGATGAGGCTGTCGCGCTCGTCGACCACCAGTGTCGAGACGCCCTGCTGCCCGAGGATGTTGGCCAGCGTCAGCCCGACCGGGCCGGCTCCTACGATCGCGACGTCGACGTCGACGTCGGGAGTCTTTGCGGTGGTGGGCATTCAGTGCCCCAGCAAGAAGTCGATGTGCAAGCGGTCGAAGGTCTTGGGGTCCTCGTACTGCGGCCAGTGCCCGCATCCTTGCATGACTTCGAATCGGGCCCCCGGGATCATCGTGGCGATACGTTTGCCCTCGCTGACATCGGCGGTGGGATCGTCACTGGTCCACAGGACCAGAGTCGGCGCGGTGATGGCGCCGTAGTCCTGCGGACCGAGAATATTGCGGGCGCGGATCTGCGGATCCTGTAGCGCCATGATGTCGCTCATGGCGCCGACGAAACCGGGCTGCCGGTAGATGCGCTGCCTGCTGGCCACCACATCGTCGTAATCCTTGGTCTTGTCGGCCATCAGCCATTTGATCCGGGCCGCCACGGTCTCCCACTCGGGCGCCTCGACAGCGGCCATCGACAACGTGACGATGCGCTTCATCACCTCGGGGTCGGCCTGCGATCCGCCCGCGGTGTTGAGGACCAGCCGGTCGATCCGCTCCGGGTGGTCGACGGCGGCCCGCGATGCCACCCAACCACCCAGCGATTCGCCGGACAGGTGGAATCGGTCGGCGCCGATGGTGTCTGCGAATGCCAGGAGGTGGTCGACATAGTGCGACACCTCGAGCGGGTGGCCGGGTTTGTCGGTGTATCCGTGTCCGAGCATGTCGATCGACCAGGTGGAGAAATGCTCGGCGTGTGCCTCCAGGTTCCGGACATATGCCTCGGCGTGCCCGCCGGAGCCGTGCAGCAGGATCAGGACGGGCTTATCGCCATCTCCGGCGTGCAGGTAACGCGTCCGGACACCACCCGCATCCAGGTAGCCCTGCGAGAACGAAACGCCCTGCAGATCGCTCCAGATGCTCTCGAACTCCGCCACAAATTACCCTTCTGCCTGCGGAAATATCATTCTCTTTTCATGCGATGATTGTGTGCTAAAATCGCACATCAATGTGCACTATGTATAGAGCATCACTCTCATCGTGACGTCTGTCAAGGGACCACAGCCACGGGCGGCAGAGCCGGCCGGCACCGCGCCGGCCAACGCGATGCCGGGTTCGCAGACCCTGGCGCGGGGGCTGACGGCCCTGCAGTGCGTAGCGGCCGCTCCCGACGGGCTGACCGTCCAGCAGGTCGCCGATCGCGTCGGCGTGCATCGCACGATCGCCTACCGCCTGCTGGCCACCCTGGCCCAATTCCGCATGGTGGCCCGGGATTCGGAGGGCCGCTACCGGCCGGCCTCGGGCCTGGCGACGCTCGGCGCGTCATTCGACAACAATCTGCGCCAGCTGTGCCTGCCCCGCCTGCGCGCACTGGCCGAGGAACTCTCCACGACGGTGTCGTTGCTCATCGCCGAGGGTGATCAACAGGTGGCCGTCGCGGTCATCGTGCCGACCCAGCCCGTCTACCAGATGTCCTTTCACGAGGGCAGCCGCTACCCGCTGGACCGAGGCGCCGCCGGCATCGCACTGCTGGCGAGCATGCCGCCGCGAACCGGTGAACGCGACCTGGTGGCACTGACCCGCGAACGCGGATGGGTGATAACCCACGGTGAAATCGAGCCCAATACCTACGGTTTGGCGGTCGCGGTACACCGGCTCCCGCCGGCCCCGCCGACCTGTATCAACCTGATCTCGCATCGCGAGGATGTCGTCGCGCACGGCCGTGAAGCGGTCGCCGCCGCCGCCGAGGAACTCGCCGAGCTGCTGCGCTGAGCCCGGCTCATCCTGACTCGAAAGGACAACTCAGTGACTCACCCCGGATCCGACGACACCCGAGACGTCGACGTCATCGTGCTCGGCACCGGCGGCGCGGGCCTGACCGCCGCGTTGACCGCCGCCGTCCACGGCGCCGAGGTCGCCGTATTCGAAAAGTCGGCGACAGTGGGCGGCACCACCGCGGTATCGGGTGGTATCGCCTGGATCCCCGCGCACGACCGGGCCGAGAACCTCACGGTGTCCGACGCGATGGCATACCTGCGGGCGCAATCCTTCGGCGCCATGGACGAGGATCTGGTGGAGACCTTCGTGCGCACCGGCCAGCCGATGATCGATTTCGTCGAAGCGCACAGTGAGCTGCGCCTCGAGATCGCCACCGGGTTCCCCGACTACAAGCCCGAGCTTCCCGGCGGCCGGCCGGGCGGCGGTCGTTCACTGGGTCCGGTCCCCTACGACCTGTCCCGAATTCCGGACTGGCGCGACCGGATCACCTCGTTCCCAGCGGATTTCAGCAATGTCGGGATCGACGCCGAGACCAGGGCCCGCCTGCATGCAGACATCACCGACGACTCCGGCGATATCGTGGTGGCCGGGGCGGCGATGATCGCGGGTCTGCTCAAGGGCCTGCTCGACATCGGTGTCGTCCCACACACACAGACGCGCGCCACCGAACTGCTGGCCGTCGACGGCGCCATCGTGGGCGCCCGGTTCAGTAGCGGTGAGGACACCTTCGAGGTCCGTGCCCGCCGCGGCGTGATCCTGGCCAACGGTGGTTTCGAGTGGGACACCGGGCTGGTCGAGGCCTTCCTGCGTGGGCCGATGCACGGTCCGGTGTCACCGCCGAACAACACCGGCGACGCACTGCGAATGGCGATGGCACACGGCGCCGACCTGGCCAATATGGGTGAGGCCTGGTGGGTGCCGGTGATCCAGATCCCGGGCGACACCATCGACGGGCATCAGCGCAGCCGCAGTGTGCGCCTGGAGCGCACCCGGCCGCGCAGCATCATCGTCAACCGGGCGGGTAAGCGGTTCATCAACGAGGCGTGTGACTACAACTCGATGGCGGGCGCATTCCAATACCTGCACCCGCGTGAGGGTTACGTCAACGACCCGGCGTGGATAGTCTTCGACGATCAGCACCTCAAGCGGTATGGCTTCCTGGGTGTCGAGCCCGGCGGTGAGGCACCGGACTGGTTCTGCAAGTCACGCGATCTCGCCGAGCTGGCCGGCAAGATCGGCGTCGACGCCGAAGGGCTGGCCGCAACGGTGGCCGCCTGGAATGACAACGTGTCGGATCCGATCGATCCCACCGACCCGGACTTCGGCCGCGGCGCAAGCGCTTACGACGGATACTGGGGCGACCCGAACGCCTCGTCGCCGGCCGGGCAGACCCTTGGCCCGCTGGACACCGCGCCGTTCTACGCCGTCCCGGTGGCGCTGGGCGCCATGGGCACCAAAGGCGGGCCGCGCACCGACGCCGACGGCCGCGTGCGCCACGTCTCCGGCGCGGTGATCCCCGGGCTCTACGCCGCCGGGAACGCGATGGCGGGAGTCACGGGTCGGGCCTACGGAGGTGCCGGCGGGACAATCGGGCCCGCAATGGTTTTCGGCTACCGGGCGGGCCACCACGCCGCGACCGGTCGCAGCGCCGACATCGACGAAAAGGCGTAAACCTCTCGCACTTTCCCGCCTAAACGTGCGTTTGGGCGGGGAGGGTGAGGTTTTTGCGCACCTTGAACTTCTGCACCTTGCCGCTCGCCGTGCGCGGGAAATCGTCGACGCAGCGCAGTTCCTCGGGCCACTTCTGCCGCGCCATCCCGGCCGCCTCGAAATGCGTCTGCACGTCGGCGAGCCCGGGCAGATCATGCCCGGGATGCATGCGCAGCACTGCCGTCGCGTGCTCGCCGTACCGGGGGTCCGGCGTCGCGACCACCACAGCCTCGGCGACACCGGGCATCGCCAGCAACGCCTCCTCCACCTCGACGGCGCTGATGTTCTCGCCACCGCGGATGATGATGTCGGACTTGCGGTCGGTGATGGTCAGATAGCCGTCATCGTCGAGCACTCCGATATCGCCGGTGTGGTACCAGCCTTCGTCGTCGAAGGCGTTGGCGGTCAACATGTCATCGGTGTAGCCCAGGCACAGATCGGGCCCGCGGGACTGTATCTCGCCGTCCTCGGAAAGCCTAATCTCGACACCGGACAGCGCGCAGCCGTCGGTGTAGAGCCGCTTGTCCTCGGGCGCGTCGTGGCGTGATCCGGTTATCGACGGATGCTCGGTGCTGCCATACGACCGGTAGGTCGTGATACCGAATTCGGTGAGCCGCTTGGTGACCGCGACCGGGACGGTGGAACCGCCCAGTCCGACGACGCTCACACCGGCGAGGTGCTCGTCGGTGAAATCGGGGTGGTCGAGCAGGCTCGTGATGAAGTACGGCGGTCCTCCGCCGATCGCCAGTCCGTCGCTTTTCATCAACGCCAACGCCCGACCGGGATCCCAGACATCGGTCAGGTGGATGGGCCCGCCGCCGAGCACCGGCATCAACAAACCGCCCACCATGCCGATGAAATGTCCCACCGGTGTGGCGATCAGCATTTTGCCGCTGTCCCTGGGGTTTTGGCCCACCAGCTGGTGGATCTCATGGACCAGGCTGCGGTGGCTGTGGATCACGCCTTTCGGTGCGCTCGTGGTACCGGATGTGTAGGCGATCAGCGCAGGGCCGGCCGGGTCGACCGGTAGCACACCGGTCATGGGTATCGCGGCGAGCAGATCATCGAAGCTCGCGGCGTTGGCGCCGTGGGTGCCCGCGTCGACGGTGCCGACGAGCCCGACGATCGGTACCTGCGCGCAGATGTCGGACTGATACGACATCCGACCAAACGACTCCGTGGTGATGAGAACCTTCGGCTGCGCATCGGCGATGATGTGGGTCAGTTCTTTGCGGCCGTAGAAGTGCACGATCGGCACGATCACCACGCCAAGTAGCGCCGACGCCCAGAACGTCGCGGCCGCTTCGGCCCAGTTGGGCAGTTGCATCGCCACGACGTCGCCAGGGCCCACCCCGCGTTCCGCCAGGCCCGCGGCCAGTCTTCGCGCAGTGTGCTCGACATCGCCGAAGGTGCCGTTGTAAGGGCGCACGGCGGAGTGCACGTGGAACTCCGCACCGGGCGCAGCAGCAAGGCCACGGGCCAGGAGGTCGCCCAGGGTGTCGGGTGTCCACCAACCCTCGTATTCATAGCGTTTCACGAGTTCGTCAGGGATTTCGCGCATAAACTGACTCCACCTCCGCCTTCGAACGGAAATGCTATTCTCTCAGAGCAGAAATACCAATCTCGCCCCACGACGCAGCGGAACGAGGCACCGATGACGGCAGCTCACCCGAGGCAACGGCGAACGCGGGGTTCGAAGGCCCGCGCAATGCTGGTGTCGTTGGTGGCGACCGTGGGTGCAGTACTGGCGATGGTGTCCTCCCCTGCTGCCAACGCCATGGTGTTCGGCAACTACAACCTCTACATCCCGGACCGGTACGACTTCCACACCTGGATCTGGGCGGTCTACCAGTGCCTGGACGGCGGCGAAGACTGCCTCAACATCTCGGCACGTTCGCAGCCGATCGCCAAGACCTACCCGTTCACCGAGAAGGCGCATCTGGTCGACGGCAGGTGGGTGCTGACGGTCGACGATCCGTTCGGTCTGCGCTGCGGCAACGTCTATTACGGACCCACCGTGCTGACCCACGATGTCTACAGCTGGGATCCCAACACGCTCAGCGGGACGCTGACGTCGACCTTCGGCGCCGGCTGAGACGGCCAGCCCGGCACCATCACCTACCCGTTCTCGATGTCACGCATGTGAGGACTCCAGAATTGGCCGGCACCGGTTCGACGACAGGGTGGAACGAATGAGTACGCGACACGCAGAGACCGTGGCGGGCCGGTTGCCGCTACTGCTGGCAGCCTGCGCGCTCGGCGCCACCGGTCTTGCGGTGGCACCGGCGGCCGCGGCGGACGATGGCATGCACCATGTCCGCTACACCATGACCACCGAGACACCCTTCCTCGCCGACATCTACTACCGGCCCGCCGATCCGCCCGACTGGGGCGCATACAGCCACGACCCGTACCTTTACAGCCCTAAGGTCGAAGCCCAGCTCGGGCCTGGCCAGGTCTGGACGATGGACACCATGCTCGCCGACCCCGACCAGTGGGCGATGGTCGTCGGAAGCAGCGGACTACACCCGGTCGACCCCAATTTCCACTGCACTCTCGAAGTGGACGGCACGGTGGTCAAGACAGACGAAGGCCCCAAAGGCGCGCTCTGCTCGATACGCAACTGGTGAACTGAGCCTTCGGCCGAAACCCGTTGGTTGCGATGGGCCCCAGCGTCATTCGGCGCCGGGCACCCAGACCATATTGCCGTCTTTGAGCGCACACGACAGGAACAGACCGTCGGGCGCCTGGGCCATATTGTCGATCATCCCTCGACAGCTCGCGCCGAGCTCCTTGATACCCACCATCGGCATGGTCCGGAAGTAACGGGGCGCGTACCGCCGCGGTGACCCGCAGAACACCAGCCGGCCGGGCTGGATGGACGGTCCGCCGACGGCCGTTCCGAACACATAGAACGAGGTGTCCCCGCACGGTGCGCCCAGTACCACGTTCGGAGTGATGCCCGGGGTGCAGAAAGCGTCATTACATACATCGGAGATCGCCGGGTTCGGCATGATCGGCTGTGGCGGGTTCGGTGCCGGGTCATCCGCCGACGCGGGAGCCGCTGCGAGCACCGCAGCACTGAGCAGTCCGGCGAGGGCTACCGCTGTCATCCGCACGGCCCAATCTTCGCATATCGAATAAGCTAATTCTCCATCTCGGAGAAGATAACTACCGCTCTGTACAGTGACAGCAACCGGGTTTGCCGACTGCCGGCGGGCACCCTGCCGCGCGATCCCACCTGCCTGCGACGATAGGAAGCCTCGATGGCCAAAGAGGAACACGCCGAGCTGGCCGACGCCGAGGCGAAGGCCGCCGAAGCCCGGGCTCGTGCAACAGCCGCACGAGCCCGCGCCGACCAGGCCCGCAAACGCGCGCAGGGCGACTCCGATCCGGCGCCGGCCGTCGATGCACCGGCTCCGGCACCGAAGGTCAAGCGCATACGCAAGCCGCGCCGAAACCACCGGGTTCCGGCATTGGTCACGGCGACGCTGGGGGTGCTTGTGGTGTTCGCGCTGTTGGGTGGCGCCGGCTACATCATTGCCAAAGACCGTAGTAGCGCCCGGGATCGGGACGCAGCCGCGGAGTTCACCGCCGCCGCCCGCCAGGGTGTGGTCAACCTGATGGCGATCAACTACAACACCGCGCAGGTAGATGTTCAGCGCGTACTCAACAGCGCGACCGGCACGTTCAAGGAGGACTTCGAGGCGACGTCGAAGGATCTGGTCAAAGCACTCCAGGACGCCAAGGTGCTCACCGAGGTGAACGTGAAAAACGCAGCGGTGGAATCCATGACCGGCGATTCGGCCGTGGTGCTCGTCTCGGCGGTAACCCAGCGTGGTGACGCAGAAGCCAAGGATCGCGACCCGCGGACCTGGCGCGCCGTCGTCACGGTCAAGCGGGAAGAGGGTCAGATCAAGGTCTCTCAGCTCGACTTCGTCTGAGCACCCTCCGACAGGTTCGCGCTTGCGCTCATTCCCCGGAAAACGCCCGTCCGGCAATGCTATTCTCGATTTCTGAAATGCGCCTACCGGTTTGGAGTGTTGCGATGCGGGCTGTCGGTGCAATCGTCGGCGCGGTCACCCTCGCCTCGGCCGGGATCCTCGGCGCCCCGTCGGCCACCGCCCAGACGTTCGGTTTCGAGCTGAACGGGACGTATTCCTTTCTGTCCAACGGTGAATGGGCAAAGACCAACGAGGTTTTCAAACCTGAGGCCGTTGTCCGCGACGTCTGGCACATGACGTCGTCCTGCACCACCACCATTTTGTGCACCGGCCAGATCATCAGCGAGGAAGGCTGGACCGCACCGCTAAAGTTCCTGGCCGACCACTGGGTTGCCAGCCGGGACATCCCGAACTGGGCCCCCTGCCCGTCCGGCGGCGCGGCAACCGGACATCAGTTGTTCTTCTTCTACGGTGTCAACAACAACGGTCAGAACACCAGGAGCGCCGACTTGCTTGCCGGGCACAGTAACACCCACACCGACAGCGGCTCGTGCGGGAAGAATCTTGGTCTGGTCATCGATATCCCCATGCGGTTGGAGCGGATCTAGCGCCACCGCAACCTGTTTGGGTGTGCGCCTGACGCATGACCGCTTGCGCCGGAGCAGGAACCATCACCACGTTCAGGTCGGCAGCAGATCCTGCCAGGACTGCGGAAGTCCCTTGCCCTCAGCAAGATTGGTCTGTCGCACCAGTTGGCCATCCGGGCCGAGGTAACTACCGGTCTCGGGATCGTATTGCGCGACCACGACCTTCGGCTTGGCTGTGGCGGGGCCGGCACCGTAGGCACTGGGCGCGATGACGGCGCCGGGATCACCAGGTGGTGCGGTATCCGGGGGTGCCGGAACGTCGACCGGCCCAGGGGCCGGGCCGGTGACCGGCGGCGTCGCCGCGGGAACATCCGGCGTCACGGCCGGGCCCGGGGCCGAAGCCGGCGCAAACGGTGCGGCATCCGGGGGCGGCGGGCCGTCCATCGGACGCGGCGGCGCACCGGCAGGCGGTGGCAGCGGCGTGCCGTCAAGAGGACCGTAAAGGCCGTCGCTGGGATCGATGCGGGTGTCCGGCGGGATGCCCTGGGCGATCGTGTTGGGATCGAATGGATACGCTCCCAACAGGTGCTGCCGAAGGGCCAACGGCGCGTAAGGCTTGTCGCTATCGCAGATCTCAACGGTCGGAGCCCGCTTACCGGGCTCCCCGATACAAGGAAAGTTGCGCGCGCCGCGTACGCCGATCGGCGAATCCTGCGGGAGCTTGCAGTAGAGGTTGTCCGGGGTGTCGATATCGCTCAGGTCGGCGGGACTGCGCCATTGGTCGGGCGGCAGGAAGCCGACGGTGCACGGCGGCGGGTCACTGGTCATCAGCGAGAATTCGCCGAGCGGCAGACCGGTCGGGTTGTTGCGCGGCAGACCATAAGCCTGCTGCGCAGCGACATACGGCGGCAGCAACACCAGCAACTGCTCGACGCCTGCGTTGTACTTCACCAGGATCTGACCGACGGTCGTCAGGTTGGCCAGCAGGATCGGCAGAGTCGGCTTGATATCGGTGAGAAGTCGCGAAACTTCCTGTGCCGTACCAGGCCCCTCCTGCAGCAGATTACGCACGGAATCGTCATTGGTCGCTACCTGGTCGGTCACCCCGGCCAGGCTCTGGGTCCACTGGCGGATCGCATCGGTGGTCTGTGCCTGTGAGTCGAGCAACGGCGCGCTGTCGTCGATCAGGGCACGGGTCTGCGCGGAGACCCCGTTGGCATCCCCGGTGATCTTCGACGCCGAGTCCAACAGCGACTCGAAATCGTAGCCCGCACCGTTGAATGCCTTGAATGATTCGTCGAGCAGATCGCTGAGCCGGTCGCCGGGAATGCTGTCGACCAACTTGCTCGCCGCGTCCAGCATCGGCCCGACGGCCTGCGGAATCTTGGTGACATCCATCGGAATAACCGAACCGTTGGCCAGATAGGGTCCCGAATCGGTGTTCGGCAGCAATTCGACGTACTGCTCGCCGACCGCCGAAACGCTGCGCACCTGCGCCTTGAGGTCCTTCGGGATCTTCGGCGAGGTGTTGAGGATCATGGTGGCCTCGGCCCCCGTCGGGGTCAGGTCCACCGCGGTGACCTTGCCGATCTCGACACCGCGATAGGTGACATTGCTGAAGCGGTACAGGCCGCCGGTGGCGGGCAGTTGCAGCTTGACGGTGATTTTTCCGACGCCGAGCAGCGTCGGCAGTTGCATGTAGCCGAAGACCATCACTGCCATACCGACCACGGAGGCAATGGTGAACAGGATCAGCTGGATACGGACGAATCGGGTCAGCATCAGCCACCTCCTCCTGGTGCAGATGTGCCGTCAGCCGGCGCGGGTGGTGGTGGCGGCGCTGCGGGGGCCGGTTCGGCCGTCGGTGCACCCTGCGGGTAGGGCCCGGCGAACACCTGGGATGTGCTCTCGATGACCTGCTGCTGCGGCGCGAGCGGATTCGACAAGGTCTGGGGCACCATCGGCAGAATCGGACCGTCGACCGGCGGCATCGGCATATCCGGCATGGGCGCCGAAGCCGCATCCGCGGAGTCCGGCGGTATCGCCTCACCCGGAGGTGGTGGCGCCAGCGGTGCGTTCATCGGCTCGTAGGTGTAGTTCAGATACCACGGATCACCGGGTGCCGGAACAAGTTTCGCGTGCAACTCACCCCAGCGGGTGCCCAGGAAGAGGGTGCGTTTGAGCCGCGGAATGGTCAGGTCGATGACACCGAACAGATTCATATAGTCACCACGGACACCGCGGTCGATCAGACTCTGGCTGTACGGGAAGTTCGGTGCGTAACCCAGCGCGCCGGGCAGAGCGGGTCCGATATCGGCCAGCGCCTTGATCGTCGGCTCCAGATTCTTCAGATCGGCCACCAGGTCCGCGGTCGAGTCGTTGGCCAGCCGGGTCGCGGTGTCACTGAGCGTCCCGAGCTTCTGCAGGGCCGTGGTGATCCGGGGCCGCTCCGCGATCAGGACATCGAGCGCCGGTGGCACGTCGCGGATCACGCGTTCGATGACGTCCTTCTGACCGGCGAACGTGCCTGCCAGCCGGTTGAGATCGGTGATGGCGGCGACGATGTTGTCCTTCTGCCGGTCCAGCCGCCCGACGAAATCGTCCAGCCGGGTCAGCAGATCACGGACATCGGCCTCTCGACCGTTCACAGCGGTACTGAAGTTGTGGATGATATCGCCGATCTGACCGAGCCCACCCCCGTTGACGATTGCCGCCAGCGAAGCCAGCGTCTTCTCCGTCGTCGGATAGGTCGAGGACTGGTTGAGCGGGATGGTCGCGCCGGCAGGCATATTGCCGCTGGGTTGTTGCCCGACCGGCGGGTTGAGCGCGAGGTGCATGGAACCCAGCAGACTGGTCTGACCGACGGTGGCGACGGCGTTGGCGGGGACCACCACATCCGGCTTGACCGAAACCTCGACATCGGCATGCCAGTCACGCACGGTCATGTTGCCGACACTGCCGACCACCACATCGCCGATCATTACGGGCGAGTTCGATTCGAGTGTCGCGATATTCGCGATCTCGACGTGATAGATCTTCGCCTCCGAGCCACGCCCGACCGCACCGGGTAGCGGCAACGAGTTCAACCCCTGGAACGCACATCCCGTAGCGGTGAGCATGACACCGCAGCCCAGAACGAGCAGTCGTCGGGAATTCCCTGTGAAGCTCATGATCCCGGCGTCCCTTCGGCAGGTAGCAGGACACCCGGCAGGGTTGCCGGCGGCGGCGCGCCCGGCGCGGGCGGCGGCGCAGGCGCGAGTCCGGGTGCCGGCTCGATGGTGACCGGCGGAACCACTGGCGCATCCGGGAGTAGCGGCGGCGACTGCGGGGCCGGCAGACCATTGGGCGCAAGAATTCCCGTCGACGGACCGGGCGGCAAGCCGAAGCCTGGCGGCGGCGGGATGTCACCGGAACCGGTATAGGCAGAGACCGCAGGCGCCGGCTCCGGCGGCCGGACCGTGCCGCCACCATTGGGTGCCAACGCGGGATCGGTGTAGAGGATATCGGCCGGGTTCGCCGAGGGTGCCAGATACGGGTTGAGCGGCACCGGCACAACGGTGTTGGCGTTGAGCAGTCTCAGCGCAGGCCCTAGGTACTGCCCGCACAGCTTCGACGTCTCGGGCGCGGTGGTGTTCTCGATGGCACCGATTGCACCACAGACGAATTGGATCGGATTGGAAAAGTTGGGCAGCGCGAAGGCACCGCCGTAATCACCGAAGTCCGGGTTGTAGATGTTGTAACCGTTGGCGAAGGCGTTTGGCGCGATGTGCAGGACGTTCTCCACCGAGGCCTTCTGGTCGACCAGAACCTGGGTGACATTGCCCAGTCGCTGAATCTGCTCACTGGTCTGTTCGCGTGAGCCCGCGATGAAGCGTTTCACGTCGCCGATCGCCGACGACAGGTTGGTCAGCGCGCCGTCCAGATCGGAGCTGTTGTCATCGAGCACCGAGGTCAGGGTGGCCAGCCGGTTCTGGAACTGCACGATCTGGGTGCTGCTCTTGCTCAGTGCCGCCACGAACACCTGCAGGTTCTTGATGATATCGACGATATTGCCGCTGCCGCTGGCGAGAATCCGGCCCACGCCGGAAAGCTGGGCCAGCGTCTGCCGCAGCTTGTCGCCGTTGCCGTCGAGTGCGTTGGCGGCACTGTCGATGAATCTCGACACCGAGGTGCTCGACACGCCCTGCTGCCCTCCGGCGGGGCCCAATTCATCAGCCAACCGGGTCAATTGCGTTTTGACCTCGTCCCATTCCACCGGCACCGCAGTACGGTCGATCGGAATGTTCGCGCCGTCGGCCATCTTCGGGCCGCCCCCGTTGCGATACGACGGGGTCAGTTGCACGTAGCGGGCCGACACCAGGTTGGGCGCGACGAGGACGGCCTTGGCATCGGCCGGAATCGGGACACTCCGGTCGACGCGCAGCGTCATCCTGGTCTCGGTGCCTGCGGGCTCGATCGCCTCGATGGTGCCGACCTTCACACCGGCAACCCGGACATCGTCACCGGGATAGACGGCTGTCGCGGTCGGGAAAACCGCAGTGATCTTGTTGGGCGCCAGCACCGTCCGGCGAGCCAGGAACGCACCGCCTGCGACCAGCACCACCACCACCGCGACGACACCGGCGATCATCATGGGTTTGCGTTTCATCGCGAACCTCCCGGGATCCCGTTGCGTGGCGTGACATCGCCGAGTTCGGCACGTGGTCCGGCATTGTCCGGCGGCTGCCCGGCATCGACGCCCCGGCGGAAGCCGAAGGCGTAATCCATGAACGGCTGCAACAGCTGGGCAGGCTGGATATTCGGGATGAAGGCGGAGTAATAGAACCCGTTCGACACCGTCTCACCCTGGGTCAGCTGGAATTTCACGAAGCCCGGTAGCGCTTTGGCGAGGTTGTCACTGTTCTTCTCCAGCATCGCCGTCACCTCGTTGAGCTTCGCCAGAGTCGGGGCCAGTTCCTGCTCGTTGTCGGCCACCAGACCTTTGAGCTGCTGAGCCACCACCTTGGTGTTGGCGAGCAGCGTCGAGATGGCGTTCCTGCGATCGTTGAGAACACCCACCAGGTCATTGGCGTTGAGGATCAGGGTGTTCACCTGGGCGCTGCGCTCGGACAGGATCCCGCTCACATCGGCGGCGCTCTTGAACAGGTCACCCAGCGTGTCATTGCGACTGTTCAGCGATTTCGACAACCGCGTCAGGCTGTCGAAGGTCGGCCCGAGCTGTGGAGCGACCTGGTCGATGGTCTCCGACAAGGTGTCCAGGGACTGGTTGAGCTGCCCGGTGTCGGTGCCTGCGGTGTTGGATGTCAGATCGCCGACAGCGTCGGTCAGCGAGTATGGCGATGACGTCTGAGCGACCGGGATGACATCGTTCGGATGAATTTTCCTGTCGCCCTGCGGATTCAGGGCCAGCACGCGCTCGCCGAGCAGCGTGCCGATCTGGATGTGTGCAGTGGTGTCCGATCCGAGCGGAACCTTACCCAATACCGAGAAAGTCACCAGCGCATCGCCGTTGTCAAGCGAAACAGACTGCACCGAACCGACTTTGATACCGGAGACGGTCACATCGTTGCCGGTTGTCAGCCCGCCTGCCTCGGAGAACTTGGCCTGGTAACGCACATTGGTCGCCCATTCGACGAGCCGTTGCGGCTGCAGGCCGATGGCGATGACCAGGACGATCACCACCGTGCCGAGTAGGCCGGCCTTGACGAGGTGGGATCCGCGGTACTTAAGCATCTGGCTCAGCGCACCTTCCGGTCGTCTGCTTGAACCACGGGAACACCGCAGTGCGGCCCTGCAGGTCGGTCACCCGGATGGAGAAGCCGCAGAGGTAGTACTGGATGAAGCTGCCGTATGCGCCGAGCCGCGCCAGTTTGCGGTAGTTGCCGGGTAGCCGCTGGATTGCCGCGTCGAGCCTGTCTTTGCCCTCGATCAGCAGCGGTGCGAGGCGGTTGAGCTGATCCACACTGCCCGACAACGGCGGCCGGGCCTGGCTCAACAGATCAGCCAGCGAGGCCGTGCCGTTGCTGAGCGAGTCGACGGCATTGGCAATGGGATCGCGATCTTGGGCGAAACCCGTCACCAGTTGCTCGAACTTGTTGACGGCCTCGGAGAACTGCTTGCCGTTGTCGCCGAGGGTGGCGACGACGGTGCGCAGGTTGTCGATGAGTTGCTCGATGACCTGACTGTTGTCTGCCAACGTATTCGAGAAGGACGACGTCTTCGACATCAGCGATTCCAGGGTGTCACCCTGGCCCTGAAAGACCTGCACCAGCGCGTTGGTCAAAGCGTTGACATCCTGCGGGTTGAGACCCTGGATCACCGGCTTCAAGCCACCGAGCAGAAGATCGAGGTCCAGAGCTGGTGCGGTGCGGTCCAACGGGATCTGCGAACCGGCAGGCAGGATCCGGGTCGCTCCCGGCGCATCGAGCAGGTCGAGGTAGCGATCGCCGGTGACGTTGAGGTAGCGGATCGCAGCCTTGGTACCGGTGGTCAGGACGATGTTGCGATCGGCGTCGAAGTCGACTTTTACCTTGTTGTCGGACAACAGTTCCACATCGCTGACGGTGCCCACCCGGATACCGGCAACCCGGACGGTGTCGCCGCCCTTGAGACGGGACGCGTTGCTGAAGATGGCCGAGTAACCGTTGGTGGACCCGGTCCGCACCTGTGCGAAAGCCACGAACAGGAAGCCGGTCAGCAGCACCATCACCACAGCGAAGATGCCGAACTTGATTATCGTGTTCCGCGAGCCCGTCATCCTGGCTGACCAAACTGTAGTGTGTTTCTCGGCGGCCCGTCGAGCTGGCCGAACAGCATCTGCTTGAGGCCGTCGGAGTTCAACAGGATGCCCTGATTGCCGTACTGCCAGGGATTGGCGCCCACGTCGGCAACCACGTGGGGCGGGAACCAGTCCGGTGGGGTGTTGGGGAGTTTCTGCGATTCACACAGCGAGCCGCTCTTGGCGGCCACCTTCGGCAGATCGTGCGGGTAGCGATAGCGCTCGATACCGAGGGTGAAGGCGATCGATACCAGCACACCGGGATCCGGCAGCGGCGGCGACTCGGAGAACGCGGCGATACCGCCGATACCGCAGCGGATGTTGTCCTGGTACCGGGCCAGCAGATCGGTGGTCGGCACCAGCAGATGCAGCACATCGGTCAGGGCCTGCCGATTGCCGCCCAGGACATCGTTACCGATATCGGCCAGCCCGGTCGCGCTGACCAGCAGCGTGTCGAGATCGGTCTGTTTGTCGACGAGGGTCTGACTGATCTTCGTGGCGTTGTCGGCCGTACTCAACAGGTCAGGGGCGGCGTCGGCATAGGCGGCGGCTACCGGCGGCAGTACCTCCAGCTCGTGTTCGAGGTTGGTCATGCTCGGGTCGAGTTTGGCGAGCAACTGGTCCAGATCGGTCAGCGTCTGGCCGATCTTCTCCCCTCGGCCGTTGAACGCCTTCGCAATTGCGCCGAGTGTCTCGTTGAGCTTGGGCGGGTCGATCTTGTCCAGCACGTTGGTCAGCTGCTGGAAGACGGTGTTGATCTCCACCGTGACATGTTCGGCGTCGAGCACCTGTCCGGCCGCCAACGGCTTCGGTGAAGGTTGCTCGGGGGCAACGAGGTCGACGAACTTCGAGCCGAACACCGTCGATGACGAGATGTCGACATTCACATTCGACGGGATCAGGTGCATCTGGTCGGGATCCATCGCCAGGTGCAGCGCAGCGGTCCCGTCCGGACGGTTCTCGATGGAGGCCACCTTGCCGACCTGCACACCGCGCATCTTCACCCGGGCATCGGGGTTCATCACCAGACCCGCGCGATCGGAAAGCACGGTCAGCGGAACAGACTTGGTGAAACTGCCGCGGAACAGCCCGACCGCAAGGGCGACGACAGCGATGAGCGCCACCAGGGTGAGGGCACCGGTCAGCGGGCGCGCATAGTGGCTGACGCCGAAGCCGGCGCCGGGCTTGGCGCCGACCGAGGACGCCTTACTGGTCGTCTCCGACTGATACGGCTTGCGCGGTCCCAGGTGGTCTGTCACTGTGCTCCTTCCTTAACCGCTGAGATTGAAGTTGCCGTTCGCACCGTAGATCGACAGCGAGAGCAGCAGTGTCACCGCAACCACAACCACCAGGCTGGTGCGTACCGCGTTGCCGACCGCGACCCCGACGCCGGATGGGCCGCCGGTGGCGAAATAGCCGAAGTAGGTGTGTATCAACAGGATCGTGAGCGCCATGATGATCGCCTGCAGGAAGGACCACAGCAGGTCGATGGGGTTCAGGAAGGTATTGAAGTAGTGGTTGTACAGACCGGGTGACTGGCCGAGAAGCACCGTCGTCACGAACTTCGATGCCACGAAGGACATCACCACCGCGATCGAGTACAGCGGCGTGATGGCGATCATTCCGGCGATGATGCGCGTGCTCACCAGGTATTCGATGGGCCGGATGCCCATCGACTCCAGGGCGTCGATCTCCTCGTTGATGCGCATGGCACCCAGCTGGGCGGTCACGCCCGCACCGAAGGTGGCCGCCAGCCCGATTCCGGCGACGATCGGCGCGCTGATCCGCACATTGATGAAGGCCGCCAGGAAGCCGGTCAGCGCCTCGATACCGATATTGCCCAGCGAGCTGTAGCCCTGGATCGCGAGCACACCACCGGTGGCCAACGTCAGGAATCCGACGATCACAACGGTGCCGCCGATCATCGCGAGCGTGCCCGCGCCCATGCTGATCTCGGCGATGAGCCTGATCAGTTCGCGGCGGAAATGCACTGCTGCGTGCGGAATTCCCGCCAGCGCACGCCCGTAGAACAGGATGTGGTCGCCGATATTGCCGAGCAGGCCCATCGGCCGGCCCAGCTGGTTGAAGACCCGGGGATAGGTGCCCCGCAGCGTCTGGATGTTCCCCATCAGTGCGTCGTCATCTGGATACCGATGGCGGTGACCACGACGTTGATCACGAACAGGGCCATGAACGCGTACACCACCGTTTCGTTGACCGCGTTACCCACCGCCTTGGCGCCGCCACCGGAGATCGTCAATCCGCGGTAGCAAGCCACCAGACCGGCGATCAGGCCGAAAAGCGCAGCTTTCACACACGAGATGATCACCTCGGGCACACCGGTGAGCAGTGTGATACCCGCGGCGAACGCGCCGGGGTTGACGTCCTGGATGAACACCGAGAACACGTAGCCGCCCAGGATGCCGATGATGACCACCAGCGAATTCAGCAGTAGGGCAACCAGACCCGAGGCCAGCATGCGTGGCGTCACCAGCCGCTGGACCGGGTTGATACCGAGGACCTCCATCGCGTCGATCTCCTCGCGGATGGTCCGCGACCCGAGATCGGCGCACATTGCCGTCGCACCGGCACCGGCCACGATCAGCACCGTGACCAGCGGGCCGATCTGGGTGACCGCGCCGAAGGCGGCACCGGCACCGGACAGGTCCGCTGCGCCGAGCTCACGCAGCAGGATGTTGAGGGTGAAGCTCACCAGCACGGTGAACGGGATGGCAACCAGCAGCGTCGGCGCCAGCGAAACCCGTGCCACGAACCACGACTGCTCCAGGAACTCCCGCCAGAAGAACGGGCGAACGAAAACGAACTTGACCGCATCTGCCGACATCGCGAACAACCCGCCGACGGCCTGCATGGGCCCCGACAGATTCCGCAGTGCCGGAACGCCGACCGACCAGCGATCCGCACCCTTAGTCGACATATCCGGGTGCTCCTCGTCTGTTCGGGCCTTCCGGATTGGCCACCTCGGCGAGCGCAGCCGGTCCGGTGACCTCCAGTCCACCGCTCGGATTCACGGGCAGCGCTCCTCCTGCTGTGGTCACCTCGGTCTCGATGTGCCTGCGACCGTCGAAACGGTCCACCGAGCCGAGATCTTCATAGCCGATCGGCTCGACTCCCGTGATGAAATCGTCAACCTCCGCTACATAGGTGTCTGAGCGTGTAAACCCGGCAGGGAGTGTGACATCGCCCGCCATATCGCCGGCAATGCGACGCGCATCACACCCCGTAAGGGGCAGGCGCGTACCTGTCTCAGCGATGAACGGCATTGTCTCTCCAGCGTCCTAGGTGATGGCGCCGGCGGTCTTGAGTTCGATGATGCGGTCCCAGTCCAGGCCCAGTTCCAGCAGCACCTCTTCGGTCTGCTCCGCGAATCCGGGTGCACCAGCGGTGTCGGGGGCGGTCTGGTCGAACTGGACCGGGTTGGCGACCAGTTCGAGATCACCGGCCCGGACCATGTACTCGTTGGCGCGGACCTGTGCGTCCCGGGCCGCCTGCAGGGTGTCCTGTACCGGCGCCCACGGCCCGGCCAGGGTGGCGAATCGTTCACTCCACTCCGGCAGGGTTCGTTTGGCCATCGCGACCCTGAGGATCTCGACAGCGTCGGCGGTGTGTTCGGCGATGGACTCGGCGGTGGCGAAGCGCGGATCGTCGGCCAGATCATCGAGATCCATGTGCCGACACACATCGGCCCAGAACTTGGTGGGCTGCATCATCACGAACGAGATGAACCGGTCGTCGGCGGTCGCGTAGAGACCCACCAGTGGATTGATCGGTGAACCGTGCACTCCCGGCGGCGGCTGCACCATCAGCTGGTCCAGGTGCGAGGTCAGCGCGATGGTGTGTCCCATGGCCCACAGTCCGCTACCCAACAGCGAGACGTCGACCACCGACGGCTCGCCGGTGCGCTCACGCTTGAGCAGTGCAGCCGCGATGCCACCGGCGAGGTTGGTCCCAGAGATGGTGTCGCCGTAGGCCGGTCCGGGCGGGCCGATCATGCCCTCGATACCGGGCGGGGTGATGGTGGCCGCGGTACCGGCACGACACCAGAACGCCGTCATGTCATAACCACCCTTGACCGACTCCTCGCCACGCGGGCCGAGCGCGCTGCCCCTGGCGTAGACGATGGAGGGGTTCACGGCACGGATGTCGTCGACGTCGATGCCGAACTTCTGCCGGTGCCCGGGCAGGAAACTCGTCAAGAAGACATCGGCGCGCCGCGCGAGCTCGAGAAGGAGTTCTCTGCCCTCGGGCACCGACATGTCGAGCCCGACGCTGCGCTTACCGCGGTTGGCGTGCTCGATATTCGGATTGGGGTCGCCCTCGACGCGCAGCGGTCCGGTCTGGCGGAGCCCGCGCTGCGGGTCACCGGTGACCGCGTGCTCGATCTTGACGACCTCGGCACCCCATTCGGCGAGCACCGCGCCCGCCGACGGGACGAAGCCGTACATCGCGACCTCCAGGACGCGGATGCCGTCGAGCGGCTTGCCGGTCATGTGCCGTCCCCGGCGACCACGGTGGCAAAAGTCTTGCTCTCCATGAACTCCTCGAGACCGGCCTCGCCCATCTCGCGCCCGATACCGGACTGCTTGTAACCGCCGAACGGGGCGTCCGGGCTGAAGTAGTTGCCGCCGTTGATCGAGAAGGTGCCGGTGCGGATGCGCCGGGCCATCGCCAAGGCGCGGTCCTGGCCGCCGAAGATGGCACCGGAGAGTCCGTAGATCGAATTGTTGGCGATGCGCACCGCGTCGTCGTCGTCCTCGTAGGCGATCACGACCAGGACCGGCCCGAAGACCTCCTCCTGCGCGATCTCGCTGTCGGGGTCGACATCGGCCAGCAGGGTCGGCGTGTAGAAGTACCCGGGACCCTTCTTCTCCCCCCCGGTCACCAGCGTCGCGCCCGCCGCCACGGCGCGTTTGACCATGCCGTCGACCTTGTCTCGTTGCTTCTCGCTGATCAGCGGACCCATGTAGGTCTGGGGATCGTTGGGATCGCCGTAGCGAACGTGGCCGAAGTTGGCCTTGACGAGTTCGACGATCTCGTCCTTGTGTGCGGCAGGGACCAGCAGGCGCGACGTCAGCGCGCAGCCCTGCCCGGCGTGGGTCACCATCGAGAACGCCGAAAACAGTGCGGCAGTGCCGAAATCGGCATCATCGAGCACTATGGCCGCGGACTTGCCGCCCAGTTCGAGGAAGACCCGCTTGAGGGTGTCGCTGGCGGCCGCCATGATGCGCCGCCCGGTCGGAGTGGACCCGGTGAAGGTCACCATGTCGACGTCCGGACTGGTGGTCAGCACGGCACCGACCTCGGGATCGGCACCGGAGAGCACGTTGACCACCCCGGCGGGGATGTCGGTGTGCTCGGCGATGAGCTCGCCGAGAGCCAGGGTCACCAACGGGGTGTCGGGAGCGGCCTTGAGGATCACGGTGCAACCGGCGGCCAGTGCGGGCGCCAGCTTGGCCAGTGCCAGCTGATTCGGATAGTTGTAGGCGATGATGGCCGCGACGACGCCGCCGGCCTCCTTCTCCACCCAGCGGTGGTGCTGCATCCCGCGGCTGGTGATGTTGCCCAGATCCTCGGTCATCGAATAGGTCTTGAGCAGGTCGGCGTAGTAGCGGACGATGTCCACCGGTTGATCGAGCTGCGCCCCGGCCAGCAGCGCCGGGGTGGCGCCCACCTCGTCGATGGTCAGCTGCCCGATCTCGTCGCGGTGCTCGACCAGCGCGCGATGCAACTGCTCCAGGCACCGGATGCGCAGTCCCACATCGGTCGACCAGTCTGTGGTGTCGAAAGCCGTGCGAGCCGCCGCGACGGCGGCCTCGGCGTCGGCGACCGAGGCATCCGGGGCGTACCCGAGGACCCCGCCGGTGGCGGGGTTGAGGCTGGCGAAGGTCCGCTGCGCGGTGACCAGTTCGCCGTTGATCAACATGCGTCGTGCGGGTTCGTTGCTGTCCACAGCACCCTCGGTGATGGTGTCGGGAGATCCCATCCGGCCTCCTCGTCCAGATCGCGAAAACTTCATTCTCATCCTCAGCGAACGCTACATCCGCTGAGCGAGAACTCTAGCAACTAACCAGCCTCCCGACGACCATGTCAACATAATCCGGATCGCCACTTCGCCGAATATCCGCATTTCAAGACTGGCAGTTCACAAACCTTGCGTGATCCCAGTCACCGAGAGTACGGTTCTCATAATCGATAGGGCGATTCTTGATGTATGAGACGGCAACCGCTGCGGAAGCCGTCGCGGGATCTCTCGGCTTCTCACCGCACGCCGCGTGAACCGCCTCCGCCGACACCGGAACACCCGCCTCGATCCACATCTGTTGCAACGAGAGGAACCTCAGTGGGACGTGTTGAAGGCAAGGTCGCATTCATCACCGGTGCCGCCCGCGGCCAGGGCCGCAGCCATGCCATTCGGCTGGCCGAGGAGGGCGCCGACATCATCGCCGTCGACATGTGCAAGAACATCGACACGATCGGCTATCCGCTGGCCACCCCCGAGGACCTCGAGGAGACGGCACAGTTCGTCGAGAAGACCGGTCAGCGCATCGTCACCGCACAGGCCGATGTGCGTGATGCCGAGCAACTGCGTGCGGCGCTCGATTCCGGGCTCGCCGAGTTCGGCAAGGTCGACATCGTGGTCGCGCAGGCCGGCATCGCCGGGATGAAGGGAAATCCCCCGCTGCAGGCCTGGACCGACGTCATCAACACCAACCTAGTGGGCACCATCAACGCCATCCAGGTCGCTCTGCCCCATCTGAACGAAGGCGCCTCGATCGTCGCGACGGCGTCGGCGGCAGCGCTGATGGACGCGCACGCCAAGGCGAACCCGGGCGGCGATCCCGGCGGTATGGCCTATATGACCTCGAAACGGTTGCTGTCGCAGTATGTGCACGACCTGGCGACCGAGCTCGCCGTGCGCGGTATCCGCGCCAATGTCATCCACCCCACCAACTGCAACACCGACATGCTGCAGAGCCCGCCGATGTACCAGTCGTTCCGGCCCGATCTGGAAAAGCCCACTCAGGCCGATGCCGAGCCGGTGTTCTACGTACAGCAGGCGATGAAGGTGCCCTGGGTCGAACCGCAGGACATCAGCAATGCCGTGCTGTGGCTGGCATCGGATGAGTCCCGTTTCGTCACCGGTATGCAGCTGCGCGTCGACGCCGGCGGCTACCTCAAGTGGTACGACTACCACATTTAGCCGAAATGGCTGTTCTGCAAAGGGTTTCAGCATGAATGAAGGGAAGTTCGGGTGAAGGTTTCGGTTGACGGACAGCGCTGCCAGGGGCACACCCTGTGTTCGATGATCGCGCCCGACTCGTTCGAACTCGATGATGTCGACGGACACGCTTCACCGGTCAACGACATCGTGCCCGCCGACCAGGAGGACCAGGTCAAAGAGGCGGCACACTCATGCCCCGAGCAGGCCATCGTCATCGAATGACGTTGCGGCAGTGACGCCACCAGCTCGATCACCAGAACCCCAGGGAGACCCGACGCCGTGACGATCGACGATGTCGCTACCGACGACGACCGCAAGAAGAACGTCTACCACTTCGACCGGCACACGCCGGAGTACCGCGAACAGTTCGGCAAGATCACCGAGGAGATGCAGTCCCGGTGCCCGATGGCCTGGACCGACACCTACAACGGACACTGGGTCGCCGCCGACAGCAGGCACGTCTTCGAGCTGGCGCGCTGCCCCGCGGTCTCCAATCACCACGACCTGACCGGGCAGACGCCTTACCAGGGCATCACCATTCCCAAAGCGCAACGGGCCACCGTCGTGCGGGGCGGCATCCTGGAGATGGACGAACCCGAACACAGCATCTATCGGGGCGCGCTCAATCCCTACCTGTCCCCCGCCGCCATCAAACGCTGGCAGCCTTTCGTCGACGAGGTCGTACGCGCGTCCCTGGACGAGAAGATCGAGTCCGGTCACATCGACTTCGTCGACGACCTCGCCAATATCGTGCCGGCGGTGCTGACCCTGGCGATGATGGGTATCGAGCTGAAGAAATGGCCCGTCTACAGCGAGCCCGCCCATCTCTCGGTATCCACCCCGGAGCATTCTCCCGACGCACCGCGCGTCGCCGAGATGAACCGGCAGATGGGTATCGACATGATCACCACCATGATGGAGGTGCGGGAGAACCCGCGGCCGGGTCTGATCAATGCCCTGCTGCAATTGCGTATCGACGGCGAGCCCGCGCCCGATCTGGAGATCCTCGGCAATCTCGGGCTGATCATCGGCGGTGGTTTCGACACCACGACCGCGCTGACCGCTCATTCGCTGGAATGGCTCTCCGAGCACCCCGACAAACGTGAGCTGCTCAGCCGCGAGCGCGAATCCCTGCTCAACCCGGCGACCGAGGAGTTCCTGCGCTTCTTCACCCCCGCTCCGGGCGACGGCCGCACGTTCTCCGAGGATGTGGAGGTCGAGGGCCAGCGGTTCAAGGAAGGCGAACGGCTCTGGATCTCCTGGGCGATGGCCAACCGCGATCCGTCGGTCTTCGACGAGCCGAACGAGCTCGTGCTGGACCGAAAAGGCAACCGGCACTTCAGTTTCGGAATCGGCGTGCACCGCTGCGTCGGATCGAACGTGGCCCGTACGGTGTTCAAGTCGATGCTGACCGCGGTACTCGACAGGATGCCCGACTACGTGTGCGATCCCGAGGGCACCGAGCACTACGAGACGATCGGCGTCATTCAGGGTATGAAACACCTGCCCGCGGACTTCACACCGGGAAAGCGTCTAGGTCCGGGCCTCGACGAGACGTTGGAGAAACTTCAGCGCGTCGTCGACGAGCAGCAGTGCGCGCGGCCCATCACCGAGCACAAGGACGCCGTCGTCATCGACTGACGCGCCGCGCCGGCACCTCTCAGCCGGTCGGTAACCCGAGACCGCGAGCGATGATGTTGCGCTGGATCTCCGATGTGCCCCCGGCGATGGTGCCGGCGAAGCTGCGGAAGTAGCGCTCGATCCAGCCGGAGGACAGGTAGTCCAGGTCGTAGGGCTGGTAGGCCGACGTGGTGGCCGGGTGGCGCAGGCCCTCGACACCGGACGACGACAGCGCCTGCTCGGATGCATCCCGTTCGGCTTCGGAGCCAAGCACTTTGAGCACCGAGATACCGGTCATATCGGCCTCGCCGCGGCTGGCCTTGGCGACAGCTGCCGACCCCAACAGCCGCAGCGCCTGGTAATCCATCAGCAGGGTGGCGTAGCGGTCCCGGTCCAGGGCGTCCGTGGGCCGGAAGTCCTCGATCAGATTGTGCAGGCGGTCGGCGTACTGCATCCACATCATGGTGCGTTCGTGGCCCAGTGCGCCGTTGGCCACCCGCCAGCCGCCGTTGAGCGGCCCGACCAGGTTCTCGGCCGGAACCCGGACATCGGTGAAGAACACCTCGTTGAAGTCCAGATCCTCGTGATCACACACTGTGGGGAAGGGCCGGCGCACCAGGCCCGGGGTATCGGTCGGAATCAGCAATACGCTGATGCCCTTGTGTTTCGGCGCGTCGGGATCGGTCCGGACGAACGTCAACAGGACATCGGCATCGTGTGCACCCGAGGTCCACACCTTCTGGCCGTTGACGATGAAGCAGTCGCCGCTCGAATCGGTGGTGCGCACCGCCTTGGTGCGCAGCGAGGCCAGGTCGGATCCGGCGCCCGGTTCGCTCATCCCGACCGACGCCGTCATCTCGGCGCGCAGGATCGGCACCGCCCAGTTCCGCTTCTGCTCGTCGGTACCGAAGGACAGGATCGATGCGGCGACGATGCCGACGCCCTGCGGGTTGAAGCTGTGATAGATCCGCCGCTTGGACAGTTCCTCGCGATGCACGTACTGCTGCAGCACCGAGGCGTTTCGGCCGCCGAACTCGGGCGGGTTGCCCGGTAGCAGCCAGCCGTTGTCGAACTGGCACGCCTGCCAGCTGCGCGCCCAGCCCGGGATGTGCGAGCAGGACTGCGGCCGCTGCGTGGTCTGCTCCGGGTCCGGTAGGTGCTCGTCGAGGAACGCCACGAACTCGTCCCGGAACCGCTCGACATCGGCGTCAAAGCTCAGCTGCACGACACTCCCTCGGCTCGGATCCCGGGCCGCTCACCCGGGATTGCCTGCGAGAATAGCATTCTGCATAATCAGGAATCGAGATCTCTCAGCCGATAGCGACCAGAGCCTTCGTCGGTCGTTCTTGGCTTTTCAACCGATTGAGAATTACATTCTTACTCTGGAAGAACGGCGTTGTACTATGAGTTCCATGTCCACCCGTAGACGTGTGGTCGGCTCATGATCGGACGGCAGTCATGATCGAACACAAAGACGGCACCAAGACACCCGTCATCGACGCCAGCGTGCACATCTTCTTCGGATCCAACCAAGATCTGCGGCAGAACTTCATGCAGGAACCGTTCCGCAGCCGGGGCTTCCCCGACTACGAGATGGACTGGTATGGCGCTCCCGGCGGTGAGTACGCCAAGGGCACCACAGGGCCCGATGGGCAGTACCCGGGATCAGATGTCGAGGTGGCCGCCAAGTATCTGTTCGCCGAGCGCGGTGTCGATATCGCGGTGCTGCACCCGATGACCCGCGGCATCATGCCCGACCGGCACCTCGGCTCGGCGATCGCGGCGGCACACAACGCCATGATGGTGACGCGCTGGCTCGAACACGACGAATACGGCCACCGCTTCCGCGGCACCATCCGGGTCGACCCGGACGATATCGCCGGCGCACTACGCGAGATCGACAAGTACAAAGACCATCCCCGGGTGGTGCAGATCGGCGTGCCACTGCAGTCGCGGGAGCTCTACGGCAAGCCACAGTTCTGGCCGCTCTGGGATGCCGCCGTGCAGGCCGGCCTGCCGGTGGCCGCACATATCGAGGTCGGCGCCGGAATCGCATATCCGCCAACACCTTCAGGTAAGGCCCGGACCTACGAGCAGTACCTGTCCTTCATGTCGCTGAATTACCTCTACCACCTGATGAACATGATCGCCGAGGGCGTCTTCGAGCGATTCGACGGACTGAAGTTCGTCTGGGCCGACGGCGCCGCCGACCTGCTCACCCCGTTCATCTGGCGAATGGACTGTTTCGGCAGGCCGCATCTGGAACAGACTCCCTGGGCCCCGAAGATGCCCAGCGACTATCTGCCGGGACATGTGTTCTTCGTCCAGGGGGCGTTCGACGGTCCGGGCGATGTCGACTTCGCCGGCGAGTGGCTCGGCTTCACCGGCAAGGACGATATGACGATGTTCGGTTCCAGTTATCCGCACTGGAACCTCGCCGAACTCGATGTGCCGACAGCCTTCAGCGCCGAACAGCGCGAAAAGTTCTGCTGGCGTAATGCCGCCGGTCTGTACGGCATAGACATCCCGGCCGGCCTGGTCGCACAGTAGAAGCTGAAAAGGGAAGGCGTATCGCGATGACGCAGACAGCACAACCGGCAGTAACCGGGGCGCGCGACCGGGTGACCCCCGCCGAGCGGACTCCGGTGCGTTGCGTCGACTCCGATGTGCACCCGATGCCCAGGCGTGGTGAGCTCATCGAGTACATCCCGGAACCGTGGCGCACCAAGTACTTTCTGAGCCACAAGGTCGGCGATTCCATCTACTACGACG
Source organism: Mycobacterium sp. (assembly GCA_016197405.1). GTDB lineage: Bacteria > Actinomycetota > Actinomycetes > Mycobacteriales > Mycobacteriaceae > Mycobacterium. The sequence continues at coordinate 91,611 of JACPVR010000028.1, read as the reverse complement.
CGCCGGACTACGCGCATTCGTACGCGATGCGTCTCGACACCTTCCCGCCGGATGGCGAATTCGCCTGCAGCGACCCCGATATGGCGTTCAGACAGCTGATCATGGAGGCCGGGTCCGATATCGCGATCCTGGAGCCCACCCACGGTGAGATGCGTCTCGCCGAGGCCACCTCGGCGTTCTGCACGGCCACCAACCAGTGGCTGGCCAATCACTGGCTCGACAGTCACAACAACTGGCACGAGCGCTGGCGTGGATCGATATGCGTGGCGATCGAGGACCAGCCGGCCGCGGTGGCCGAGATCGAGAAGTGGGCCGAGCATCCCTACATGGCGCAGGTCCTGATCAAGGCCGAACCGCGCCCGTCCTGGGGTGACCCGATATACGACCCGGTCTGGGCCGCCGCGACCAAGTACGACCTGCCCGTCAGCTGCCACCTGTCCCGCGGCCAGTTCGAGACACTGCCCATTCCCCCGGTCGGCTTCCCCAGCTACAACCACGATTTCATGGTCACCTACTCGCTGCTGGCGGCCAACCAGGTGATGAGCCTGATATTCGACGGCACCTTCGACCGCTTCCCCGATCTGCGCATCGTGTTCATCGAGCACGCGTTCACCTGGGTGCTGCCGCTGATGTGGCGGATGGACGCCATCTACGAGGCACGCAAACAGTGGATGGACATCAAGCGCAGACCATCCGAATACGTCAAAGAGCACATCAAGTTCACCACTCAGCCGCTGGACTATCCCGAGGACAAGACGGAGCTGACCCGCGCGTTCGAGTTGATGGAATGCGACAAGATCCTGCTCTTCAGCAGCGACTACCCGCACTGGACCTTCGACGACCCGCGCTGGCTGGTCAAACACCTCCCCGAGGCCGCCCGCGAGAACATCATGTTCCGCAACGGCATCACGACCTACCACCTACCCGACACCGTCCCGGCCCTCGAGGGCCAGGTGCGGGTGTTCTGACGTTGACCGAGCAGAAGCCGCCCCGGCTCGCGCAGGGACGCGAACATGTCGTCGCCACTGTCGACGAGATCCCGCCCGGCACACACAAACTGGTTCCGATCGGCCGGCACGGTGTCGGTGTCTACAACGTCAACGGAACGTTCTACGCGATCGCGAACTACTGCCCGCACGAAGGTGGCCCGCTGTGCTCGGGACGCGCCAGGGGCCGCAATATCGTCGATGAGAGCGTGCCCGGTGATGCGGTGATGGTGCGCGATCTGGAGTACATCTACTGCCCCTGGCATCAATGGGGCTTCGAACTGGCCACCGGCACCACCGCGGTCAAACCCGAATGGAGTATCCGCACCTATCCGGTCCGGGTCGTCGGCAACGACGTCCTGGTGCAGGCCTGACGCAGAAAGAGCCCATGGCGAAAAGCAGCGTGACCCTCAAGCGTGGTGAGCGCACTATCGATATCAACGGCGGCAACGTCGTGTACGAAATCCTGGGCAAACAAGGCGATCTCATAGTCCTGACGCCCGGTGGCCGGTTCAGCAAGGACATCCCCGGTCTGCGCCCGCTGGCACTCAAGCTGGTCAAGGGCGGCTACCGGGTGCTGCTGTGGGATCGGCCCAACTGCGGCCGCTCCGATGTGCAGTTCTACGGACAGAGCGAATCACATATGCGCGCCGAGACACTGCGGCAGCTCATCAGCCAGCTCGACCTCGGACCGTGCATCCTGGCCGGTGGCTCCGGCGGTGCACGGGATTCGATGCTGACGGCGATGCTGCACCCCGATCTGGTGACCAAGCTGGTGGTGTGGAACATCGTCGGCGGCATATACGGCTCGTTCGTCCTGGGTTCGTACTACATCGTGCCGAGCATCCTGGCGGTGCGCGGCACGGGTATCGGTGGATTGCTCGGCATCGACGAGTGGAAGGAACGTATCGCCGAGAACCCGCGCAATCGCGAGCGCATCCTGGCCATGGACGGTGACGAGTTCCTCAAGGTCATGCTGCGTTGGCTCAACGCTTTCGTCCCCAAGCCGGGGCAGACCATTCCCGGCGTCGAGGACGAGAAGTTCGACAACATCACCGTCCCCACGCTGATCATCCGCGGCGGCGAGAACGACTGGGACCATCCCAAACGCACCTCACTGGAGGTGAGCTGCCTGATCAAGGGGTCGACGCTGATCGACCCGCCCTGGCCCGAGGACGCCTGGGAGCGCGCCGGGGAGGACCGCGCCTCCGGAAAGGTCAAGCGGTTCAACCTGTTCGACACCTGGGTTCAGGCGGCGCCACCCATTCTCGACTTCCTGAACCGATGACACCCGCCGTGCCGCGCGCCCGTTCACACCGTGAGGATCCGCACCTCACAGTTCAGCGATGCCTCCAGCGCGGTATGGATCCGGCTTTCCGGAACGCGGCGCAGATCGTTCCTGTCCAGCGTGACGGTGACGATGTCCCAGCCTTCGTCGCCGGGTATGCGTTCGATGACGCCGGTCAGCCCGAAACCGGCGAGCACACCGCGAGCATCCTCGTCGGTTCCGTGACTGACGAACGTCAGCACCCCGGGCTGCGGTGCGGTGCCGAAAGCTCTGTGGCACATGTCGATTGCGGCGGCCGTCAGTGGCTCCGGATCCATGCCGGTCATCAGCAGCTCGACCTCACGGCGGCTCGGGGGCAGCGCGGCGAGATTGTTCTCGATCAGCTCGGCACCCGCCTCGGCCGCCAGGGTGGCCAGCTCGGTCATTCCGGCACCCAGTTGTTCGGCCGTCAGCTCACCGGCCTGATCGACCCGCACCCGCACCACCGCCGTTCGCATGCGCGCCAGCCTAGCGGCGCCCACCGCAGGAGTCAGACATGAACTCGGTCGCACCGCACACCGCCTTCACCGTGGCGCCCTGGCCGGGTCTGCAGCCGCGATTGCTACACGCCGGTCCGCACACCGAGGACCTGGACTCCTATCGCGCCGCAGGCGGTTACCGCACGCTGACCGACCCTGCGGGACTGCTCGAAGACATCGAACTCGCCGGCCTGGTCGGGCGCGGTGGCGCGGCCTTCCCGCTGGCGGTCAAGATCCGAACGGTGCGCCACGCCGGCCCGTTGGGTCCCGGCGGCCGTGACACCGTCGTCGTCGCCAACGGCGAGGAAGGCGAACCGGCATCGGTCAAAGATCGCTGGCTGCTGCGTAACAGGCCACACCTGATACTGGACGGCTTGCGCCTGGTGGCCACCCTGGTGGGCGCCAAGCATGCCCACGTCTACGTCTCGGACTCGCAGTCGGGCGCCTCGGTGCAGGACGCACTGGATCACGCAGGCACCGATGCGCTCGGCGGGCTCACCGTCAGCCTACGATCCGTCGAACCGGGTTATGTCGCCGGTGAGGAGAGCGCCGCGGTCCGGGCGATCAACGGCGGGCCGGCCAAGCCCACCGACAAGCCGCCGCGGCCGTTCTCCTCCGGCGTCGGCGGGCTGCCCACACTGATCAGCAATGTCGAGACGCTGGCCAACGTGCCCGGCATCCAGCACCACGGCGCGGCTCAGTACCGTGCACATGGCACCGAAGCCTCGCCGGGAACCTTCCTTGCCACCGTGACGGCCGCGGGCACCACGCCGGGTCTCTACGAACTACCCTTCGGCACACCGGTTTCCGACCTCCTCGAACTGCACGGTATTGCGACCGACCGGGTGCGCGGAGTGCTGATGGGCGGCTACTTCGCCGGGCTGCTCAACCGGGACGTCCTGAACACGACGCTCGATCACGAAAGCCTGCGCGGCCTCGGCAGCGGTCTGGGCTGCGGCGCGGTGTCGGTCATCACCGACGAATGCCCGGTCGCCGTTGCCGCGGCCGTACTGAGCTACTTCGACCGGGAGAACGCCGGGCAGTGCGGTTCCTGCTTCAACGGCACCGCCGCGATGGCCGCGGTGGCCGAGGCATTACGCGACGGCACCGCAACCGACGACGACATCGCCCGCCTGCAGCGCTGGTCGGTGGTGCTGCGGGGCCGCGGCGCCTGCGCCACGTTGGATGCCGCCACCAATATCGCCGCGAGCTTGCTGGCCAGATTCCCGGCCGAGGTCTCCGCGCACCTTCGCGCGGACTGCACCGTCTGCACCACAACGGTTTTCACCGCACACCGGCCTTTCGAGGTCGAGGCACTGGAGGTCGGACGATGAGCGGTCAGATGCGGATAAAACTGGACCGTACGATGTGCGACGGCTTCGGAATCTGCGCCAAGCACGCCCCTGAGTACTTCTCGCTGGACGACTGGGGATATGCGGTGCTCGTCGGTGACGGCAACATCCCGGCCGCCGACCGCGACGCGGTGTTGCGCGCCCTGATGGATTGCCCCGTGCACGCCATCATGGAGTTCGGCGAACGCCGTCCCGACGACGCGCCAACACCGGCCACCGACGAGCAGCCCGCCGACCCGGCTCGAACGCTGAAGACCGAGGACAACGAGGCGGAGTGGGGTTTCACTCGATGAGCCGTCTTCCGCTGCCCCAGTTGACATTCGACAACGAGTTCTTCTGGACTTCGGGTGCCGACGGAGTACTGCGCATCGCAGAATGCGGTGACTGCAAATCACTCATCCACCCGCCGCAGCCGGTGTGCCGGTACTGCCACAGCCACAACATGGGGGTGCGCGACGTCTCCGGACGCGCCGTACTGTCGGCATTCACCGTCAACACCCGATTCTCCATCCCCGGCCTGGCCGCCCCCTACGTCGTCGCGCAGGTCGCCGTCGAGGAGGACCCACGGGTCCGGTTGACCACCAACATCATCGATTGCGACCCCGACGACCTCGAGATCGGCCGCGTCGTCGAGGTGGTCTTCGAGCAGAACGACGATGTCTGGCTGCCGCTGTTCCGTCCCACCGCTGACCACGAGACAGGTCCGCTGCCCGAGGACGAGATCGCACCGCAGGATTTCGCCAAGGTCGTCCGCCCGATGTTGACACCCGCGAAGTTCGAGGACTCGGCGGCCATCACCGGTATCGGCGCGTCGCAACTGGGTCGCAGACTCATGGTGCCGCCGCTGTCACTGACCATCGCGGCCTGCGAGGCTGCCATCGCCGATGCCGGGCTGAGCCTGGCCGATATCGACGGGCTGTCGACGTATCCATCGATGGACGCGATGGGTATGGGCGAAGGCGGTGTCACCGCGCTGGAGGGTGCGCTGGGCATCCGGCCCACCTGGATAAACGGCGGTATGGACACTTTCGGGCCCGGTGGGTCGGTCATCGCCGCGGTGATGGCCGTGGCCACCGGCATGGCCCGCCACGTGTTGTGCTTCCGCACGCTGTGGGAAGCGACGTTCGGGCAGTTGCTCAAGGAGGGCAAGGTCGCCCCGCCCGGCGGGACCAGGGTCAACAACTGGCAGGCGCCGTTCGGGGCCACCTCGGCGGCACACACGTTGGCGCTCAACGCACAGCGGCATTTTCACCGCTACGGCACCACGCGCGAGACGCTGGGCTGGATCGCGCTCAATCAGCGCGCCAACGCCGCCCTCAACCCGACGGCGATCTACCGCGATCCGATGACCATGGACGATTACCTGTCGGCCCGGCCGATCACCACGCCGTTCGGTCTCTACGACTGCGACGTGCCGTGCGACGGTGCGGTGGCGGTCATCGTCTCGGCCGTCGATGTCGCACGTGACCTGGCCAAGCCACCGATCCGCATCGAGGCCGTCGGCACCCAGATCATCGAGCGGACCGACTGGGACCAGACCACCTTGACCCACGAGCCGCAGGTGCTGGGCCAGGCCGCCCACCTGTGGACCCGAACATCGTTGCGGCCCAGCGATGTCGACGTCGCCGAACTCTACGACGGCTTCACCTTCAACTGTCTGTCCTGGCTGGAAGCACTCGGGTTCTGCGGTATCGGTGAGGCCAAGGACTTCCTCGACGGTGGGGCCAATATCGCGCGTGACGGGATCATCCCGCTCAACACCCACGGCGGCCAGTTGTCGCACGGCCGTACCCACGGCATGGGGCTCATCCACGAGGCCGTGACGCAGTTGCGCGGCGAAGCCGGCGATCGGCAGGTCGCCAATGCCAACGTGGCGATCGCCAGCTCGGGTGGCCTGACGCCCAGCGGCGTGCTGCTGCTGCGGACGGACAACCCATGAGCGAACCCACGCCGCGTGTCGTGATGGTCGACGGCGTCCCGATGTCGGGGCTGCTCGCCGAGGCCGCGCAGCCGCGCGCCGTGATCGTCGCACTACACGGCGGGGCGACCACATCGGCGTACTTCGACTGCCCGGGACACCCGCGGTTGAGTCTGGTGCGGCACGGCCCCGCGCTGGGCTTCACCGTGCTCGCACTGGATCGGCCAGGGTTCGGGGCTTCGGCGCTGTACTCATCGGAATTCGATTCCACGCCAAGGCGTATCGATATGGCATACCGGGCCATCGATGCGGTCATGGGCGAGCGGGATCGCGGCGCGGGCGTTTTCCTGCTGGCCCATTCCAACGGCAGCGAGCTGGCGTTGCGAATGGCCGCCCACGATCGTGGTGCCGAGCTGCTGGGCGTCGAGATCTCGGGAACCGGACTTCGCCAGCAGGACGCCGCCAAAGCCGTGCTGGCCTCGGCGTCGAGGACCAATGTGCCCGCAGGCCTGCGCGAGCTGCTGTGGGAGCCCGAACACCTGTACCCGGCCGGCATCTCCCGGTCGGTTCGCATAACCGGCGGCCCGGTCTCACCCGGGTACGAGGCGGAGCTGGTGACCAATTGGCGGCGCGATCTGCCGGACCTCGCCGCGCAGGTCACGGTTCCGGTCCGCTACACCCTCGGCGAGTTCGAGCGGGTGTGGGCCACCGGGACTGCCGATATCGCCGAGGTCGCAGCGCTTTTCACCGCGGCACCGCGCGTGCTGACCCATCGGCAGGGCGGCGCCGGACACAATCTGAGCCTGGGCCACATGGCAACCGCGTACCACATGAACACCGCGGCATTCGCCGAGGAGTGTGTCGTTGCCGGCAGGGCAACGACTTTGACGATGGAGGCAAGTTGATGCGGGTCGGTTTCATCGGACTGGGCAGCCAGGGCGGGCCGATGGCGCGCGCCATCGTGGAGGCGGGATACCCCACCACACTGTGGGCCCGCCGCCCGGAATCACTGCAGCCCTACGCCGACACCGCGGCGAAGGTCGCCGGCACGCCCGCCGAACTGGCCGCCGCCAGCGACATCGTCTGCCTGTGCGTCGTCGGTGACGATGACGTACGACAGCTGGCCTACGGTGAGCAGGGCTTGCTGGCCGGGCTCGCACCGGGCGGCGTCATCGTCATCCACAGCACCGTGCATCCCGACACCTGCCGCGAGCTGGCGGAAAAGGCTTCCGCGCAAGGGATCTCGGTGGTCGACGCTCCGGTCAGCGGCGGCGCGCCCGCTGTCGAGGCCAAACAGCTTCTGGTCATGGTCGGCGGTGACGATGACGACGTGGCCAGATGCCTGCCGGTCTTCGAGTGCTACGGGGACCCCATCGTGCATCTGGGCCCGCTGGGCGCCGGCCAGGTCACCAAGATCCTGAACAATCTGCTGTTCAGCGCCAACCTGGGCAGCGCACTGAAGCTGCTCGAGCTCGGCGAGTCGCTCGGGGTGCCCCGGGACCGGATGTGCGAGGTGGTCACCCGCGGGTCGGCCAACAGCAAGGCGCTCGGCAGCATCGCCATGTTCGGCGGCACCCTCGACAAGCTCGCGCCGATCGCCGGCGCCCTGCTGCAAAAAGACGTCCGGCTGGCCGCCGATCTCGCCGACGCGGCCGCCGCCGCGCAGACCGCCGTCTTCGACGCTGCCGATGCCGCACTGGAATCGATGGGTTTTCCGCGATGAAGATCGGCTTCATCGGTGCGGGCCGGATGGGCGCGCCGATGGTGGGCCGACTCGTCGCCGCCGGACATCAGGTGCGGGCCGTGGGGCGCACCGAGGACAAGCGTGCCGCCGTTGCCGCACTGGGCGCCATCGCGGTGGAGGACCCGGCCGCGGCCGTCACCGATGCCGACGTCGTCGTGGTGTGCGTCTTCACCGATGACCAGGTCCGTGCACTGTGTCTGGACGACGACACCGGGCCGGGACTGATCGCGACGCTGCCCGCGGGCGCGGTGCTGGTGCTGCACACCACCGGCAGCCCGGGCACCGCCCAGACACTGGCCGCGGCGGCAGCGGCCCGGGGCGTCGAAGTGCTCGACGCGCCGGTCAGCGGTGGTCCGCACGATATCGCCGCCGGCCGGGTGACAGTGTTCGTCGGTGGTTGCGCCGATGCCGTGGCCGTGGCCGGCCCCGCACTGTCGGCCTACGCCGACCCGGTGTTGCATGTCGGCCCGACCGGGTCGGGCCAGTTGGTCAAACTCGTCAACAACACATTGTTCGCCGCTCAGATCGGAATGACCGCCGAGGCCGTGCGGCTCGGAGAGCGGCTCGGTCTCAGCGAGGCGGCGCTGCTCACAGCACTGCCGCACGGCAGCGGCGCGAGCAGGGCGACCGACCTCATCGCCCGGGCCGGCTCCACGGCGGCATTCATCGGTGCCGTCGGCGAATTCATCGGCAAGGATGTCGCCACGGTTCGGCGCACCGCCGCTGAACTGGGTACCGACCTCGGCCGCCTCGACGGCCTCGTGGATGCCGGATTGGGCTCCTGAAAAAGCGGATTTCAGACCCTCCGTCTGCAATACTGACTGCGTTACAGTTGCGCGCATTTCCGTAACTGCCGCCCTAGCCCGCAGCGGAGGCACAAGGTGACCAAGCCCCAGGTCGTTTTCGACCCGTTCTCTGACGAATACTTCAACGATCCGTACGACACCTACCTGCGTATGCAGGAGGATGCCCCGGTCTATTACAGCGCCAAGCATGATTTCTACGCGCTGACCCGGCATGAGGACGTCTCTGCCGCGTTGAAGGATCACGAGACCTATTCGTCCAGCCGTGGCTGCGATCTGTCGATGGTGCAGAGCGACGAACCGCCACAGAAGTCGATCATCTTCATGGACCCACCCGAGCACCGGGTGTTGCGCAGCCTGGTCAACAAGGCGTTCACACCGCGGGCGATCCAGTCGCAGCGCGAGACCGTCGAGGAACTGGTCGATCACTACCTCGGTCTGGTCGACCCCGACGATTTCGACGTCGTCCGCGATTTCTCGGGTCCGTTCCCGGTCGAGGTGATAACCCGGATGGCAGGCGTGCCCGAGGAGTACCGCCAGCAGGTCCGGCATTGGATCGACACCTCGCTGGCGCGCGAGCCCGGCAACATCGGCTACACCGAGGCCGGTATGCAGGCCGCCATCGAATCGGCGATGTACTACTACAGCCTGGCCCAGGAGCGGCGCGCCAACCCGCAGGACGACATGATCAGCCGGCTGATAGCCGCCGAGATCGTCGGCGAGGACGGCCAGGTGCGCCGGCTCGACGATATCGAGATCTGCGGTTTCGCGTCACTGCTGGGCGGGGCGGGCGCCGAGACCGTCACCAAGCTGCTCGGCAGTGCGGTGGTGACCTTCGCGCGTCACCCCGAGCAATGGCAGAAACTCCTCGACGACCGCAGTAAGGTTCCCGCAGCCGTCGAGGAGATGCTGCGCTTCGACGGCCCGGTGCACTACAACGTGCGCTACACACTGCGCGAGGCGCGGCTACACGGCACGACAATCCCCGCGGGCAAGCCGGTCTTCTTGATGAAGGCGGCGGCCAACCGCGATCCGCGGGCATTCACCGACGCCCACATCTTCGATATCGACCGGGACCGCACCCAGGCACAGAACCTGGGGTTCGGCTACGGCATCCACAGCTGCCTCGGCGCGGCACTGGCCCGGCTGGAAACCCAGATCGCGCTGGAACGGCTGCTGGATTTCATGCCGCGCTACCAGGTCAACTGGGACGGTCTGACGAGGGTCCGGATGCAGAATGTCGCCGGCTACCACCATGTCCCGGTGACGGTGACGAGGTGATCATGACGCAGAAGATCGTGGTGGATTACGGGCTCTGCGAGAGCAACGGGATCTGTATGGGAATCATCCCCGAGGTGTTCGACCTCGACGACAACGACGATCTGCATGTGCTCTCCGACGAGGTCACGCCGGAAAACGAGCAGCAGATCCGGGAGGCCGTGCGGCAGTGTCCGCGGCAGGCCATCCGTATCGAGGGCTGACCAGACCGCGCACGGCCGCCCGCCGGCTCAGCTGGCCGGAACCAGGTCCGCGGCTTCCGGACAGCAGGCGGGGGTTCCGCTTCGGAAGATCTCGGTGCTGGCCACCGGATGTCCTTGTGCCACCGAGCCTTCCAATGCCGCAAGCGCCTGCGCCTTGAATGCCCGGGCCGCGACGGAGAGCCGGTGCTCGACGGAGTCCACCCGGGTGCGATCGAGTTCGGCCGGCCAGGTCTCACCCCACATGGTCACCTCGGTCTGACCGCTGGCCATCGCCATGCGCACGCCTTCGCGGATCCGTGCGTCGCGTCCGTACATGTCCGCGGCCACCGCCAGCGCGTTCGGATGGCGGCCCTGCGCTCCAATTTCCAACGCGCTCTCCAGATCGCCGGCGTTCGCGCCGAGGATCTGCAGCGCCCGGTCGTCGTCGTCGCGGGCCAGCAGCACCCGGACATCCCAGCCGGCCAGTGCCCGGTCGAACATCCAGCCGCCGGCGGCCCGGACCGCGTCGACGACGCTGGGCGCCACGACGTCGAGCCGGTACCTCACGATGCGTCCGGAGAGAACTCCCTCGCCAACGACCTCGCGTACTCCTGCAACGCTTCCTGCAGCGGTATTGATGGATCGAGTAGCCATGAGATTTCCATTCCGTTGACGAGGGACACAATCTGGACTGCTTTGAGCGCGGGGTCGAAATCGTTGCGGTACCGGCCGGACATCTGTCCGCGCCGGATCAAGTCGGTGACGATGTCGACAGCGGCGCGCTGGCGCGACAGCAGCCGATCGTGCAGCGGGGCGTCGGGCATCAGGTTCTCGACGAGCAGTACCGAATAGGTGCCGACCAACTCCGGGGCGCGGTCGACCCGTTCGCCCACCCGGGCGATCTGCTCGAGCAGATCACCGTTGCGGTCGGCGTGCGAGTCGTCGTCGAGATCGCGGGCATCGACCACCGCGTGCAGTAGCTGTTCCTTGGATTCGAAGTGGTGCAGCAGTCCGGCCGCGCTGACGCCTGCCTCCTTGGCGATCTGCGCCAGCGTCGTATTGCGCCACCCGTTACGGGTGAGCAGACGCTGCGCCGCGGTCAGGATCCGCTGTTTGCGGTCCTCACCTTTCGCCAGCAGGGCGGCATAAGGCCTGGCAGTGGTCACGGGGCTGAAGACTTTCGTCGATGCGAACCTACTTAATGAAGATACAGTAGGTTGGTTTCGCCGATGTGACAAGGGTCTCTTTTGCCCAAACGTGCGTTCGGGCGAAAGAGTTCGAGAAGATTGCGCCAGAACGTCGATCTGGGCGCAGCGATGGTGGGCTCAGAGGCCGAGCGACTTGGCGATCATCAACTTCATGACCTCGCTCGTGCCGGCGTAGATGCGGGCCACCCGGGCATCGGTGTAGAGCCGGGCGATCGGATATTCCATCATGTAGCCGTAGCCCCCGAACAGCTGCAGGCAACGGTCGACCACCCGAGCCTGCATCTCGGTGCAGAACAATTTCACCCGCGCCGCGTCCGCGCCGGAAAGATCACCGGTGACGTGCTCGGCCACCGCCTGATCGAGAAATGCCTGGGCGGCTTCGACCTCGGTCGAACAGGCCGCCAGCTCGAACTTGGTGTTCTGGAACGACGCGACCGGAGTGCCGAAAGCCTTACGGGTCTTGGTGTACTCGATCGCCGCCAGGATCGCCGAGCGGGCTTGCGCCACCGATCCGACAGCCACCGTCAACCGCTCCTGGGACAGGTTGTGCCCCAGATAGGAGAACGCCTCGCCCTCCTCGCCGAGACGATTGGCCACCGGAACCCGGACGTCGGTGAAGGACAGCTCGGCGGTGTCCTGCACCTTGCAGCCCATCTTCTCCAGCTCGCGTCCCCGTTCGAATCCGGGCATCCCGTCCTCGACCACCAGCAGTGTCAGGCCGCGGCGACGATTGTCCGGATCGGTCGATGTGCGAGCCACCACGATGACCAGATCGGCCTGCATACCGCCGGTGATGAAAGTCTTGGCACCGTTGAGGACGTAATGGTCACCGTCTCGGACCGCGTTGGTGCGCATACCCGCCAGGTCGGACCCGGTACCGGGCTCGGTCATCGCGACGGCGGTCAGCAGCGTGCCCGCAGCCAGTCCCGGAAACCAGCGGTTGCGCTGTTCTTCGTCGGCGTAGTGCAGGAAGTACGGCAGGATCACCTCGAGCTGGGTGCGCACCGTGGAAAGTGTCACCAGCGCCCGCGCGGCTTCTTCCTGCAGGACGACGTTGTAGCGGTAGTCGGGCTGTCCCCCGCCGCCGTATTCCTCGGGAATGGCCATACCCATCATCCCGGTCGCGCCGAGTTTCGCGAACACCTCGCGCGGCATCCGCCCGGCCTTCTCCCACTGCGGGTAGGCCGGGACGATCTCCTTCTCCACGAAGTCACGCGCCAGCTCGCGGAACGCCTCGTGATCTTCGGTGAACAGGGTACGGCGCACAGTCTTCTCCCTTGCTTGGCTCAGTCGCCTCGACTACACGAGTTCGATCACGGTGGCATTCGCGGTACCGCCACCTTCGCACATGGTCTGCAGTCCGTATCGAATCCCGTTGTCGCGCATGTGGTGGATCATCCGGGTCATCAGCACCGCGCCGGAGGCACCGAGCGGATGACCGAGCGCGATCGCACCGCCGAGCGGGTTGAGCACGGCATCGTCGGCGCCGGTCTCGGCCTGCCAGGCCAGCGGCACCGGTGCAAAGGCCTCGTTGACCTCGAAGACCCCGATATCGCCGACGGACAACCCGGCCTTACCCAGCACCTTCTCGGTCGCCGGTATCGGACCGGTCAGCATCAGCACCGGGTCGGCCCCGATGACGGCGCCGGCGACGTAACGCACCAGCGGCGTCATCCCCAGTTCGCGGGCCTTGTCCGCCGTCATCACCAGCAGTGCGGCCGCACCGTCGGAGATCTGGGATGAGTTGCCCGCGTGAATCATTCCGTCTTCTGCGAATGCCGGTTTCAGACCGGCCAGCTTCTGCGCCGTGGTACCGCGCCGGATGCCCTCGTCGGCGCTGACCGAACCGCCGCCGGTACCGACCGGCACGATCTGGGCGTCGAATGCCCCGGCGTCCTGGGCCGCGGCCGCCCGCTCGTGCGAGCGGGCCGAGTATTCGTCGACACGGGCGCGGTCGAAATCCCACTTCTGGCAGATCAATTCCGCCGAGATGCCCTGATTGAACGAGAAGTCGTCATAGCGTTCGAGGACTTTGGGACCGTAGGGCATGCCGGTGGATCGAGCGGACCCCAGCGGTACCCGGCTCATCACCTCGACGCCGCCGGCGACGACCACCTCCTGCTGCCCCGACATCACCGCCTGCACCGCGAAGTCCAGCGCCTGCTGGCTAGACCCGCAGGCCCGGTTCACGGTGGTACCGGGAATGTGTTCGGGCCAGCCCGCCGCCAGGACCGAATAGCGGCCGATATTGCTGGACTGGTCACCGACCTGGGATACGCAGGCCCACACGACATCGTCGACGATGTCGGGGTCCAGGCCGGTGCGCTGCGCCAGCTCGGTCAGCACCACCGCGGACAGGTCCGCGGCGTGCATATCCGACAGGCCGCCGTTGCGCTTGCCGACAGCGGTACGTACCGCGCCGACGATGACCGTCTCTGGCATATCACTCCGATCGTGGATAGGACGGACCGATTACTCCCCCGGCCCGCAGTTCGGCGATCTCGTCGTCGCCGAGGCCCAGCTCGGCCAGCACGGCGTCGGTGTGCTCACCGAGCCCGGGCACCGCACCCATGGGCTGCTCGAATCCGGCGATGACCGGCGGCGGCCGCAAGGCGTTGATCCCGCCTTTCGGGGTGTCCACCGGACGCCAGCGGTCACGGGCCTGCAGATGCGGGTGCACGACGACCTCGCTGGGCAGGTTATAGCGCGAGTTGCCGATACCGGCTTCATCGGCGATGGCCTGGATATCCGCGAGATCTCTTGTCAGACACCATGATGCGATCGCTTCATCGAGGATCTCCCGATTGCGGCAGCGGTCGGAATTGGTGGCGAATCGTGGGTCGTCGGCCAGGTCGGGACGGTCGATGATCTCGCGGGCGACACGCTGCCACTCCCGGTCGTTGGTGGTGCCGAGCACCACGGTCTGCCCGTCGCGGGTGGGAAAGGCGCCGTACGGCGCGACTGCGGGCGAACTCACGCCGAGCGGCTCCTGGTCGATACCGGAGTGCTGGGTGTAGGTCAGCGCGTAGCCCATGACCTCGGTCATCACATCGAAAAGGCTGAGCTCGACCGCGGGTGCGGCAGCGCCCGCGGGTCGGCGGCCGCGACCGAAGAGCAACGCCAGGATCGAGGTCGCGGCGTAGAGGCCCGTGGTGAAATCGGCCATCGCGGGTCCGGGTTTGGCGGGCATTCCGGGATGCCCGGTCACCGCGCAGGAGCCGGATTCGGCCTGCACCAGCAGGTCGTAGGCCCGCTTGTGTGACAGCGGTCCGCCCGGCCCGTAACCGTCGATCTCGACCGGGATCACACCGGGGTGCCGGACGGCCAGGTCGGCCGCCGAGACGCCCAACCGGGCCGTGGCACCGGGCGCGAGGTTGGACACGAATGCGTCGGCCCGATCCAGTAACCGGTGCAGCAGCTCCATGCCGGCAGGTGATTTGGTGTTGATCGTGACCGATTCCTTGCCCCGGTTGCACCACACGAAATGCGCAGCCAGGCCGCCAGGACCGTTGACGACATCGTCGTAATCCCTGGCGAAGTCGCCACCCCTGGGGTTCTCCACCTTGATGACGCGGGCGCCGAAGTCGGCGAGCACCCGGGTGCACATCGGCGCGGACACCGCCTGTTCCATGGCGACGATGGTGATACCGGCCAGCGGCGCGGCCGTGTCCTCGACGGTCATGCGCCTCACATAACCATGCCACCGTCGACCGGCAGCACCTGCCCGGTCACATACGACGCGGCATCGGAGGCCAGGAACACGAAGGCGCCGGCGACCTCGTCGGCAGAGGCCCAGCGCTTCAACGGAATGCGGTTCATCATGTTGGCCGCGAACTTCTCGTTGGTGCGGATGGTTTCGGTCATCGGCGTGGCCGCCAGCGGCGCCAGCGCATTGACCAGGATGTTCTTGGTGGCAAGTTCGCGGGCCAGGGATTTCGTGAGGCCGATGATCCCGGCCTTGGCCGCCGAGTAGTTGACCTGACCGAGTGTGCCGGTGATACCGGCCGAGGAGGTCACGTTGATGATCCGCCCGGTGCCGTCGGTGGGGATATGCGGTAGTGCGGCCTGGGCGCAGTGGAAGGTCCCCATCACGTGGATGTCGAACGTGAGCCGGAATGTCTCATCGGTGAGTTTGGGGAACATCGCCGGCGCGGTGACTCCGGCGTTGTTGACCAGGATGTGCAGCTTGCCCTCACCCAGACCGGCAGCCTGTGCCGCCGCGGCGTCGGCGGCCGCCCGGTCACTGACATCGAGCGTGGCGCTGTCGGCCTTTCCTCCTGCCGCACAGATACGTTCGGCCACGACGCCGGCCGCGTCACCGCTGATATCGGTGACCAGCACCGAGGCACCGGCACGGGCCAGCGCCTCGGCCACGGCCGCTCCGATACCGGCGCCGGCTCCGGTCACCAGGGCCGAACGCCCGGTCAGATCGAACAGAGTATTGGCGGTGGACATGTACGAGAGATGCTCCTCTTAGTAGCTGCGGGGCAGGCCCAGGACATGAGACCCCAGGAAGTTCAGGATCATCTCCTGGCTGACCGGCGCGATCTTCATCAACCGGGACTCGCGGAAGTAGCGCGAGATGTTGTACTCCTCGGAGTAGCCCATCCCGCCGTTGGTCTGCAGCGCCCGGTCGGCAGCGCCGAAGCCGGCGTCGGCGCACAGATACTTGGCCATATTGGCCTCGCGCCCACAGGGTTTGCCATTGTCGTAGAGCCAGGTCGCCTTGCGCAGGATCAGCTCCGCGGCATCGAGGCGGGCCAGCGAGTCGGCCAGCGGAAACTGGATCCCCTGGTTCATCCCGATGGGTCGGTCGAACACGTGCCGCTCGTTGGCGTATTTCACCGCACGATCCAGCGCCACCCTGCCGATGCCGAGCGCTTCGGCTGCGATCAGCATCCGCTCGGGATTGAGCCCGTGCAGGATGTACTGGAAACCCTTGCCCTCGTCACCGATTCGGTCCTCGACCGGTATCCGCAGATCGTCGATGAACAGTTCGTTGGAGGACACCGCATTTCGGCCCATCTTCTTGATGGGCCGTATCTCCACGTGGTCACGGTCGAGGTCGGTCAGGAACAGCGACAATCCGTCGGTCTTCTTGGTGACCTGGTCATAGGGCGTTGTGCGGGTCAGCAGCAGGATCTTCTCGGATTCCAGCGCTTTGGAGATCCAGACCTTGCGGCCGTTGACGATGTAGTGCTCACCCTTGGCGTCCCGGTTGCGTTTGGCGAAGGTGGTGATCCGGGAGGTGTCCAGACCCGCTCCCGGTTCGGTGACGCCGAAACAGACGTGCAGGTCCCCGTTGACGATACGGGGAAGGGTGGCGGCCTTCATCTCCTCCGAGCCGTAGACGACCACCGGTTGCATACCGAATATGGACAGGTGAATGGCGCTGGCCGCGTTCATCGCGCCGCCGGACCGTGCGACCTCCTCCGCCAGGATGGTGGCTTCGGTGATGCCCAGCCCGTGGCCTCCGTACTGCTCGGGGATGGTCATCCCCAGCCAGCCACCGCCGGCGATCGCGTCGTAGAACTCCTGCGGGAACTCGTGTGCGAGATCCTTTTCCATCCAGTAGTGATCGTCGAACTTCGACGCCAGTTCGGCGACCGATTTGCGGATCAACTGCTGATCCTCGGTCAGCTCGAAACTCATTCCACCAGACACGTTTTCTCCCTTGGTATTACGCCGCGCATCGCCATCTCGCCAACGGGTGGTCACCGGCTTCCGGAGATCTCCTTGGCGCTGGCGGCGAAGTCGGCGAAGCTGGTTTTCTCGCCGGTGCGTTCGTGGGAGAGGGCGCGGATGGATACGTCGTGGCCTTCGGCGGCTTTGCGCAGCGCGCCGACGGTGGCCTGCTCTTTGGGGATGTGGGTGAAGGGTTCGAAGTGGTAGAGGCGCATGGCGTTTTCGTGGGTGATCTTGTTGATCTCCTCATCGCAGACGCCGTAGGTGTCGAACACCGCCGACAGTTCCTCGGGGGCGCCGGGCCACATCGAATCCGAGTGCGGGTAGTCCATCTCCCAGCAGATGTTGTCGACACCGATCTCGTGCCGGTTTTTCACCCCGATCGGATCAGAGATGAAACAGGTCATGAAATGCTCCCGGAACACCTCCGAGGGCAACTTGCCGCCGAAATCCTGATGCGTCCACGTCGAATGCATCTCATAGGTGCGATCCACCCGATCCAGAAAATACGGAATCCACCCCGTCCCGCCCTCGGACAGCGCGATCTTGAGCGTCGGGAACTCCTTGATCGGCGCCGACCACAACAGATCCGCCGCAGCCTGCACGATATTCATCGGCTGCAACGTGATCATCACATCCATCGGCGCATCCGGCGCAGTGATCGCCAACCGCCCCGAAGACCCGATATGCACATTCATCACCGTCTCGGTATCGACCAACGCCTGCCACAACGGCCGCCAGTACTCCAGATCATGAAAACTGGGATACCCCAACGTCGAGGGATTCTCGGTGAACGTCAACGAATGCACCCCCTTGGCCGCCACCCGCCGCACCTCCTGAGCACACAACACCGGATCCCAGATCGCCGGGATCGCCATCGGAATGAACCGCCCCGGATGGCTGGCACACCACTCATCGATATGCCAATCGTTGTAGGCCTGCACCAACGCCAACGAGAACTCGGCATCCTCGGTGGCGAACAACCGCGCCGCAAACCCGGGAAACGACGGAAAATTCATCGTCGCCAACACCCCACCGGCATTCATGTCCTTGACCCGCTCACCGGGGTCATAACAGCCCTTCCGGATCTCATCGAGCCCCTGGGGCTCCAACCCGTACTCCTCCTTGGGCCGCCCCGCCACCGCATTGAGCGCCACATTCGGAATCACCGTGTCCCGAAACTGCCAGGTATCCGAACCATCCGGATTGTGCACCAACCGCGGCGCCTCATCGCGATACTTCACCGGCAGATGATTGGCGAACATCCCCGGCGGCTCGATGATGTGATCATCCACACTGATCAAGATCATGTCGTCCTTGTGCACGGCGGTGCCTTTCTCCTCGATGCATCCGGTTCCGGCGGCCGTCCAGCGCGTCGCGCGTGGGCGGTCGAGTTGCCTCGACCCGCCAGGACCCTTTGATTCTCGTAAGTAGAAAACTAGCTTCTCACAAGACGAGAATCAACATCCGGACAGCGCCCCGACATGCGATTAAGCCCCTTTTGTGCTGGTAGCGGCCACCGTGCCGCCCCAATCGTCAATCCGGTCGCCGGTTGCGGGGATTGACCAAACAGCGAGTTCGTGGAAATCTCTTATCCGGATATGAGAATATGATTCTCGTAAGCGAGAGGAGGTAGGTCATGTCGGTGTCCGCGCCGGTGGGCCCTACCGCGCTCGCCTTCCCACCGAGACATCCGTAGCCGTGCGCGCACAGCTCCGATACGACCACCACAACCAGGAGAGGTAGAGAAGTGGCACACTTCCCCAAACCCGCCGCGGGCAGCTGGACCGAGAACTGGCCCGAGCTCGGCACCGCCCCGGTCGACTACACCGACTCCGTCGACCCGGAGCAGTGGAAGCTCGAGCAGCAGGCGATCTTCAAGAAGACCTGGCTCAACATCGGTCGCGTCGAGCGGCTCCCGAAAACCGGCAGCTACTTCACGCGCGAGATGCCTTCCGTCGGGCCGGGAACGTCGATCATCGTCGTCAAGGACAAGGACGCGACAGTGCGCGCGTTCCACAACATGTGCCGGCACCGCGGCAACAAGCTGGTGTGGAACGACTACCCGGGCGAGGAGGTTTCCGGCACCTGCCGGCAGTTCACCTGCAAGTACCACGCCTGGCGCTACGGACTCAACGGCGACCTGACCTTCGTGCAGCAGGAGAGCGAATTCTTCGACCTGGAAAAGAGCGAGTACGGCCTGGTGCCGGTGCGCTGCGAGGTGTGGGAAGGGTTCATCTTCGTCAACTTCGACGACAACGCCGGCCCCCTGGTCGATTACCTGGGCGATTTCGGAAAAGGCTTGGAAGGCTATCCGTTTCACGAGATGACCGAGCACTACAGCTACCGCTCGGAGATCAACGCCAACTGGAAGTTGTTCATCGACGCGTTCACCGAGTTCTACCACGCGCCGATTCTGCACATGAAACAGGCGGAGAAAGAGGAGGCCGAGAAGCTGGCCAAGTTCGGCTTCGAGGCGCTGGCCTATGACATCAAGGGTGACCACTCCATGGTGTCGTCCTGGGGTGGGATGAGCCCGCCGAAGGACCTCAACATGGTCAAGCCCATCGAACGCATCCTGCACAGCGGCCTGTTCGGCCCGTGGGACCGTCCCGACATCAAGGGCATCCTGCCCGACGAGCTGCCGCCGGCCATCAATCCGGGACGTCATACGACCTGGGGCACAGACTCTTTCGAGTTCTTCCCGAATTTCACCCTGTTATTCTGGGCACCGGGCTGGTACCTGACCTACCACTACTGGCCGACCGCGGTCGACAAGCACATATTCGAGGCCGACCTGTACTTCGTGCCACCGAAGAACCTCCGTGAACGGCTCTCCCAGGAACTGGCTGCCGTAACGTTCAAGGAGTACGCATTCCAGGATGCCAACACCTTGGAGGCAACCCAGCGCATGATCAACACCAGGGTCGTCAAGGACTTCCCGCTGTGCGATCAGGAGATCCTGCTGCGCCATCTACACCTGACCGCCCACCAATATGTGGACCGGTACCTGAGCAACGGTGCAGCAAACGGAAACGGCAAGCCCCACAACACCTCCAGCCAGAAGGATGCCGCGCATGTCTAAATTGCCCGAGGAGTTCGCCGACCTGGAGCGGTTCGCCGACTGGTGCCTGCCCACCGAGGAGGAGCGCTACTCCAAGCGCCTGAACTCGACCATGGCCGAGATGCAGGAGCTCTACGACGCCGGCCTGAACCGCCTCGAGGACATCATGGTCTACGTCGATGCCCGCTTCCCGCTCAAGGGCATGCCCGACGATGCCAAGGCCCTGGTGCATCTGGGACAGTCGATCGTCATGGTGAGCTTCCCGGTCGAGGTCTGGAAACAGCCCCGCGTACTCGACAGTGGCGCTGCCTACATCCAACTGATCAAGGAGCCGGTGGTCTGAGCGTGCTGACCCTCAAAGCGGCGGGTCTGCTGGACGTCGATGCCGGAAAGATCATCCGGCCCGGCATCGTGCACGTCGACGGTGCCCGGATCGTCGGAATCGGCGGCGACACTCCCCCGGATTCGCAAATCATCGACCTGGGCGATCAGATTCTGCTTCCCGGACTGATGGACATGGAGGTCAACCTCCTGATGGGCGGGCGCGGTGAGAACCCGGGCCTGTCACAGGTGCAGGACGACCCGCCGATCCGGATGCTGCGCGCGGTGGGCAATGCTCGCCGCACGCTGCGCGCCGGGTTCACCACGGTGCGCAATCTGGGGTTGTTCGTCAAGACCGGCGGTTACCTTCTCGACGTCGCACTCGGTAAGGCCATCGACGCCGGCTGGATCGACGGGCCGAGGATAATTCCTGCCGGACATGCCATTACGCCGACGGGCGGGCATCTCGATCCCACGATGTTCGCCGCCTTCATGCCCGGCGTACTGGAGCTGACGGTGGAGGAGGGTATCGCCAACGGCGTCGACGAGATCCGCAAGGCGGTGCGCTACCAGATCAAGCACGGCGCCCAGCTGATCAAGGTGTGCGTTTCCGGCGGTGTCATGTCACTGACGGGAGAGGCAGGCGCACAACACTATTCGGACGAGGAGCTGCGCGCCATCGTCGACGAGGCGCACCGCCGCGGCCTGCGCGTCGCAGCACACACCCACGGCGCCGAGGCGGTCAAACATGCCGTCGCCTGTGGTATCGACTGCATCGAACACGGATTCCTGATGGATGACGAGGCGATCCAGATGCTCGTCGACAACGACCGGTTCCTGGTGACCACCCGTCGCCTCGCCGAGGCGATGGATGTCTCCAAGGCTCCGCCGGAGCTACAGGCCAAAGCCGCCGAGATGTTTCCCAAGGCACGCACGTCGATCAAGGCGGCCTACGAGGCCGGGGTGAAGATCGCCGTCGGCACCGACGCACCGGCGATCCCGCACGGCCGTAACGCCGACGAGCTCGTGACGTTGGTGGACTGGGGCATGCCGCCGCTGGCGGTGCTGCGGGCCGCGACCGTGGTGGCCGCCGACCTGATAAGCAAGCCCGATCTGGGGCGGCTCGCCGCGGGGCAGCTCGCCGACATCATCGCGGTTCCCGGCGATCCCCTGACCGACATCACTGTTACACAGCGGGTCAAATTTGTAATGAAAGACGGTAAGGTCTTCAAGAATGACGCCAACACGAACTGAGGACCTGGTCGAGATCCAGCAGCTCCTCGCCAAGTACGCCGTCACCATCACCCAGGGCGATGTCGAGGGGTTGGTGGAGGTCTTCACTCCCGACGGCACCTACAGCGCCTTCGGCGACACCTACACTCTGAACCGGTTCCCGGTACTGGTCGATGCGGCACCCAAAGGTCTTTTCATGACCGGCACCGCTCTGGTCGACCTCGTCGAGGGCGCCGATACCGCCACGGGCACCCAGCCGCTGTGCTTCATCGAGCACTCCAAACACGATATGCGGATCGGCTACTACCGCGACAGCTACGTGCGCACCGCGGACGGCTGGCGGCTGAAAACCCGTGCCATGACGTTCATCCGGCGCAACGGCGACCACGACTCCGGACGCGCACACGCTATCGGCAGGCCGGAAGCCGGATGACCGATCTGCACCAACCAGCCAACTTCCGGTCCGAGCTACGCGCCTGGCTCGACGAGTCCGACCTCACCCCACCCGACGACCACTCGCTGCAAGGGCATATGCGTCAGTTCGCGAGGGTGCAGCGTGCGCTCTACGACGCGGGCTGGAGCCGCTACGGCTGGCCCGAACATGCCGGCGGCCTCGGCGGGCCCGCGATGCTGCGCGCCATCGTCGGCGAGGAGGTGGTGGGTCGCAGGCTCGCCGAGCCGGGGCCGTATTCGATGCTGGAAGTGCTGGCGCCGACCATGATCGACTACGCGCCCGCCGAACTCGCCGCCGAGATGGTGCCCAAGCTGCTCAGCGGTGAAGAGCAGTGGTGCCAGGGATTCTCCGAGCCCGGCTCCGGCAGCGACCTGGCGTCACTGAGCACCCGTGCCGTGCCGGATGCCAATGGCGATCGTTACATCGTCAACGGCCAGAAGGTGTGGACCAGTTTCGCCCAGTACTCACACCGGTGCATTCTGCTCACCCGCACCGGCGATGCCGGCACACCCGATCACGAAGCGATCACCGCCTTCTTCGTCGACCTCGACAGCCCGGGAATCAGCGTGCGGCCGCTGCAGACCATGCACGGTGTCGACGAGTTCTGCGAGGTCTACTTCGACGATGTGGCGATCGATTCGAGCCGAATGCTCGGAAAGCCCGGCGACGGTTGGAAACTCGCCATGGACCTGCTGCCATACGAACGCTCGACGTGCTTCTGGCAGCGCATCGCCTACCTGTACTCGCGGCTCGATGCACTGATCCACGAGGTCAAGAACATCGGCGCGGCAGCGGACACCGAAATGGGTGACGCCTACCTGGCTCTGCATACCCTGCGGTGCCGATCGCGGGCCACCCAGCACCGGCTTGCCGACGGCCACAAGCTGGGCCCGGACACCTCGATCGACAAGGTGCTGCTGGCCGGGGCCGAACAGACGCTCTACGACACCGTGCGCGATCTGCTGCCCGGCGCCATCGAACTGGACGCCACCGACTGGCGCACCGAGTTCCTGTACTCGCGCGCGGCCACCATCTACGGCGGCACCGCAGAGGTGCAGCGCAACATCATCGCCCGTCGCCTACTGGACCTCGGGAAGGAGTGACCATGGATCAGGACTCACTCGAACTGCTCGAGAACACGCTGCGCAAGACCATGCTCTCGGTCTCCGGCGCCGAGCTGGACACCGCACTGGCCGAGCTGGGCTGGGCCGAGATGTTGTCGGAGATGTCCGAGCTGGCGATACCCCTGGTGTTCCGGCTGCTTGGCGAAACCGGCGCGCACGCTTCGGTTCTCAATGACGTCGTACTGCTGACCGCAAGCAGCGACGAGGGCGCGACGCCGGCGCTGCCCTATGCCGGCGGCCGCTGGGTGGTGTGGGATTACGCCCAGGGTGCGAGTACGGCGCTGGGCGGTCTGCCGCTGCACCCCGTCGAGGAGGGTGGGCACCCGCGGTTGCCCGATGCCCGCCGGGCGGTGGGCTGGTGGCTGATCGGCTCGGCCCGCGCGATGCTGGCCCTGGCCCGCAGGCACGCGCTGGACCGGGTGCAGTTCGGCAAGCCCATCGCATCGTTTCAGGCGGTGCGCCACCGGCTGGCCGAGACTCTGGTGGCCATCGAGGGCGCCGAGGCCACACTTACCCTGCCCGGCGACGACAACCCGGATCTGACGTCGCTGTTGGCCAAGGCCGCGGCGGGCAAGGCCGCGCTGACGGCAGCCAAACATTGCCAGCAGGTATTGGGCGGTATCGGTTTCACCGCCGAGCATGACCTGCACCTGCACATCGAGCGGGCTCTGGTTCTCGACGGATTGCTGGGCAGCTCAAGGGAACTGACGCGCCGGGCCGGAGCAGGCCTGCGGGCCCGCGGCTCGGCACCCCGGCTGGCCCAGCTGTAACAACCGGGCCTCGCCCCTGCCCTTGGCCCCGCCCCACCCCTGGCGCGAGCGTGCGTGTCCCCGGGGATGGGGACGAGAAGAAACGAGAGGGGGCCGTCAGCTGCGCGGCAGGCCGAGTACGCGCTGGGCGATGATGTTGCGCTGGATCTCCGAGGCGCCGCCGGCGATCGTGCCGCCGAAACTGCGCGCGTAGCGTTCGAACCAGCTGGTGCTCGTGGCGTCCTCGCCGAACGGGGCGAACGCCGACGTCGACGCCGGATGCGAAAGGCCCTCTGCACCTGCCGATTCCAGCACATTACCGGCAGCGTTCTGAAACGCCTCCGAACCGAACAGTTTGAGCACCGACAACGCCGGTACGTCCTGCTCGCCGCGCGCCTCCCGCGACAGTGCGACGGATCCGAGCGCGCGCAACGCGTAGGCGTCCATGATCAACGTCGCGTAGCGGTCCCGCTCGATGGCACCGACGGGCCGGTGGTCGGTGATCAACTGCTCGAGCCAGTCCGCGTAGCTGAGCCATAGCAGGGTGCGCTCGTGGCCCAGTGAGCCGTTGGCGACGGTCCAGCCCCCGTTGAGCGGGCCGACGAGGTTCTGGGCGGGCACCCGGGCCCCGTCGAAATACACCTCGTTGAAATCGAGGTCGTCGGAGCCGCAGATGGAGGCGAACGGACGCCGGACCACGCCAGGGGTGTCGGTGGGGATCAGCAGCACGCTGATGCCCTTGTGCTTGGCGACATCCGGGTCGGTGCGCACGAAAGTCAGGATCACATCGGCGTGATGGGCACCCGATGTCCACACCTTCTGGCCGGTGACCACGAAGTCGTCGCCGTCGCGCACCGCGGCGGTCCGCAGCGAGGCCAGATCCGATCCCGCCCCCGGTTCGCTCATGCCCAGCGCCGCGGTGATCTCGGCACGCAGGATGGGCACCGCCCAGCGTTGTTTCTGCTCGTCGGTTCCGAAGGACAGCAACGACGCCGCGATGATGCCGAGCCCTTGCGGGTTGTAACTCTGGTAGATGCGTCGCCGGGACAACTCGTCGCGGTGCACATACTGCTGCAGGATGGTGGCGTCACGCCCGCCGAACTCCGGAGGGTTGCCGGGCAGCAGCCAGCCGTGGTCGAACATCACCCGCTGCCAGTCCCGGGCCCACGCCGGGATGTCCGCGGTCGACTGTGAGCGTTGTGTCGCGACGGCCGGATCCGGCAGGTGCTCATCGAGGAACGCGATGAACTCGTCGCGGAACGCCTCGACGTCGGCGTCGAAAGTCAGCTGCATCAGCGGTCGCCCGCCACCGACAATTCGGTGATGAAGGCACGGTGCTCGGCGGCCCCACCCAGCATCAGCTCACCGGCTTTGGCCCGCTTCAAGGCGAACTGCACGTCGTTCTCCCAGGTGAAGCCCATGGCGCCGAACAACTGCACACCATGCTTGAACACCAGGGACTGACATTCACCCGCCGATGCCTTCGCCATCGCCGAGGCCAGCCTGCGCCGGGGGTCGTCCGCGGCGATGGTGAGCGCCGCGAAGTAGGCCAGCGCACGGGCGCGTTCGATGGCCACGTGCATATCGGCGGCCTTGTGCTGCACCGCCTGGAACGAACCGATGGGCACCCCGAACTGCTGCCGGTCACGGACATGCTCGAGCACCATGTCGAGGATGCGCTGGCAGGCCCCCACCATCGTCAGCGCCAGCCCGGTCAGTGCGACATCCTTGGCACGCGACACATCGGCGTCGGCGACCCGTTCGGCGTGGCCTACCTCCACACCGGCGAGAGTCACCTCGGCCACATGCAGAACCGGGTCGAAAACCGCAACGCGAAGCGTCGAAACCTGTTCGGCGCCAACGACGAAGACGCCCGCCCCGGTTACCACCGCCAGACGTTCGGCGCGGTCACCGTCGAGGACGTGGCGGGCCGTGCCGTCGAGCAGCCAGCCGTCGCCGTGGCGCGCCGCCGTGACTCCGTCGTAGACGGCGGCACCGGCACGGGCCGGATCGGCGAAGCCCGGCACGAGCGGGGTGAACTGCGTCAGGGTCGCCAGGAACGGTGTGGGATCACAGGCGCGGCCGAGCTCCTCGACGAGGATGCCCAGCTCGACGGCCTCGGAGGATTCCGTCAGCTCGGTCCAGCCCTGGGCGATATAACTGCGCCACAGCGGCGCGGGATCGGCCGAAGTCTCCTCGGCAATCATGCGCACGAACGACGACGGGCACTCCTTGGCCGTCACGTCGCGCACGGTGTCACGCCACAGCCGTTGGTCGGCGTCCAGCTCCAGCAGCATCAGTCACCCCACGAAGAATCGGCGTGCCGATTGGCACTATCGGAGAATAGCATTCTCTGAAGTTGACAGTAGAAATCTCGGAAAGTGACGCCCGTGGGCGGTCTGCAGCCCCAATATGGCTCTGATCTCCGGTACAGTTCATCCATGTCTTTCGTAACCGCCACGAATCGGCCCGCTGGTGAGTAGCCCCAGCGAAGAGCCCGCGTGGAAGCAGCGTGCGGTCGAACGCTCCATCAAGACCGCAAAGCTGCGTGCCGCGCAACGCGTGCAGCGGTTCCTCGACGCCGCGCAGGCGATCATCACCGAGAAGGGCAGCACCGACTTCACGGTGCAGGAGGTCGTCGACCGCTCCCGGCAGTCACTGCGCAGTTTCTATTTGCAGTTCGACGGCAAGCACGAGCTGCTACTGGCGCTGTTCGAGGACGCGCTCAGCCGCGCCGCCGACCAGATCCGGGCCGCGACCTCAGGGCAGACCGATCCACTGGACCGGTTGAAAGTCGCAATTGAGTTGCTATTCGAGCTTTCTCGCCCAGACCCGACAGCCAAGCGGCCATTGTTCACCGATTTCGCGCCTCAGCTACTCATCTCACACCCGACTGAGGTTCGCGTCGCACACGCTCCGCTCATCACGTTGTTCACCGAACTCATGGTCGACGCTGCCGCTGCCGGGAAGCTGCGCGCCGGCCTGAACCCGCGGCGGATGGCGGCCATCACAATGCAGACTGTGATGTTCACCGCACAGTCGAGTGCGCCCGCGGACGAGGACGACGTACATCCGATCTCAGCCGACGAGGTCTGGAGTTTCTGCGCCAACGGATTCGCCGCCAGCTAGCGGTAGAACTGGATTCTCGCTCCGCTAGAACAATACTTACACTCGACGGATGCCCGATCTCTGGAGCGATCTGCTCGGTTGCCTCGACCTGACGCCGGCCGACTCCGACGCCGGCTGGACCGCGCCGAATCAGACGCTGGACTACCACCGGGTATTCGGTGGCCAGATCCTGGGCCAGTTCATCGTTGCAGCGCAGCTGACCTGCCCGGACAAGTCGGTCAAGTCGGTGCACACCCAGTTCGCCAAACAGGGGCGTGCCGATACCGAGATGCGATTCGACGTCCAACGCCACCACGAGGGCCGCACCTTTGCGACTTTGACGATCACGGCGCGCCAGGACACCGACGTGGTGGCAACGGCCGCGGTTTCCATGCACGCACGCGAGGGCGGGCCCGATCATCAGTCGGTAGCGCCGGTGCCCGGTCCGCCCGGTCCCGAACACGCCGTGACCATCGGTTTGATTCCGTGGGAGATCCGCACCGCCATCGATATCGACGACGAAGGCGTCGGTCCGCCGGATTTCGAGATGTGGATGCGTACCCCTGCTGTCGTGGCCGACCTGGCCCCTGCCCTGGCGGCATACGCCACCGATCTCACCCTCATCGGCACCGCGCTGCGCCCCGTGGACGGCGCGAGCCAGCGGGGTAGCCGGACGGCGTTCGCCTCCGCCGTCACCTCGCACACCGTGTGGTTCCACCGTCCGTTCGTCACCGACAGTTGGCTGTTGCTGCGCCAGCACAGTCCGGTCCTCGCACACGCTCGCGCCTTCGGTCGTGGTGACATCCTGACCGAGCAGGGCAGCCTGGTCGCGTCCTATGCCCAGGAATCACTCATTCGGTTCGCGGGCTGAGATCGGCCGGCGCGCTCAACAACTGCGCGGCGGCCGTATAGGGGTCGCTGTCACCCTGGGCCACCGCGGCAGCCAGCTGGTCGAGAGCCGGATGCGTGTGCAACCGGCTCTGGGCCAGCGACAGGATCTGCGCGCGAGCCCGCGCGGTGCGTCTGGCCGGAGTATCGGAACGCCGGTGCGCGTCGATGGCATCCACCAGCTCATCGATGCCGATACCTTGTGCCGCAACAAGTTTCAGTATCGGCGCCGACGTCTCGGCATGCAGGTCCCGGACGGTCTGATCGGCGCCGTCGCGATCGGCCTTGTTGACCACCACCAGATCCGCGACTTCCAGCAAGCCGGCCTTGGCGGCCTGGATGGCGTCGCCGGCACCGGGGTTGAGGATCACGATGGTGGGGTCGGCCACCGCACCGATCTCGATCTCGGACTGCCCGACGCCGACGGTCTCGAGCAGCACCACACCATAGGACAGCGCGGCGAGCAG
The DNA here is from genome assembly GCA_016197405.1 of Mycobacterium sp. Classification (GTDB taxonomy): domain Bacteria; phylum Actinomycetota; class Actinomycetes; order Mycobacteriales; family Mycobacteriaceae; genus Mycobacterium. The sequence goes on along the minus strand of JACPVR010000028.1, from coordinate 63,241 downwards.
CCGGATGGCCGCGGGCACCGCCGCCGCCAATCCACCGAGGTGACCCCGGGCCGCCACCGACCGGATCAGCACATCGGTGTCGTTGATGTGGGCGGCCATCCGGATCCGGTCCCCCAGCAGGGCGCCGCCGCTATACGGCGACGACGGATCGACAGCCAGCACCGCGACCCGCATACCGCGGGCCCGATAAGCGGTGACCAGCGCGGCGACGGTCGTCGACTTACCGGCGCCGGGCGGCCCCGTCACACCGACCACACCGATATCGGCGGGATCGAGCACTGCGAGCACATCATCGCGTCGCGGGCTTTCGACCAGGCTCAACAACCGCCCCGCCGCCCTCGTCGAGCCGCGCCGCGCGGCGGCGACGAGTTCGGCGATGTCATCGGTCATGCGGCCCCCGGTCAGCTCTTGGCGATCAGGCCGTCGACGATTCGGTTGAAATCGGCAGTTCCGAATGATTGGTGCTCGGCCAGATTGGCGTAGTTCAACGCCTCCAGCACCGATCGCTCCAGCCCGATGTTCAGCAGCCGCTTGGTGGCCTCGACGGCCTGCTGCGGCAGCTCCAGCATCTTCTTGGCGCACGCGATCGCCTCGGCGAGCGGATCTTCCACCACGTGGTTCGCCATCCCGAGTTCGAGCGCACGCTGAGCGCTGATGCGCTGTCCGGTCAACGCGAATTCCTTGGCGTGCAACAGGCTGATCTGCGACGGCCACACCAGCGGCCCACCGTCGGCGGCCACCAGGCCGATCTGTACGTGTGGGTCGGCGAAATAGGCCTTCTCCGCCATGTAGACGATGTCGGACAGCGCCGCCAAGCTGCAGCCCAATCCCACGGCCGGTCCGTTGACGGCCGCGATCACGGGTACCCGGCAGCGCACCAGCCCGATGACGACATCACGCCCGTGCTTGATCGTCTTCTTGCACAACGCCTCGTCGCGACGCAGCTCGTCGAGATAGTTGAAATCACCACCGGCCGAGAATGCCCGGCCTGCCCCGGTCAACACCGCCGCACGAGCGCCGGGATCTTCACTGATCTCGTCCCAGACCCGGGCCAGACCGACGTGCAGGTCGTCGTTGACCGCGTTGAGGGCATCGGGGCGGTTCAGTGTGACGATGCGCAGGGCGCCATCGGCCTGGATGTCGATTTCTTTCGGCATGCCATACATCAGGTCAAACTCCTAGTCCGAGTATGCGGGCGGCGATGATGTTCTTCTGGATCTGCGAGGTCCCGCCCATCACGCTCTGGGACCTGCTGTACATATACGCGCCGAACAGATCGTCGTCGTGGGTTCCGCTGACCGCGAGCACCGCGTGCCCGACCGACTGTTCGGCCCACGTCATCAACAGCTTGTCGATGGAGCCCTCGGACCCGTGTGAGATGCCGTCGAGCTGTTCGGAAAGCCTGCGCTGGACGTGATGGGTCAGCATTTCGGTTTCCACCGCGGCCCAGGCCAGCTCCTCCGGCGCCGGACCCTGGACCCGGGAGTACAGCTGTGCCACGGTTTTTCCGTATCGGGCGGCGAAACCCAACGTGGACGGCTCGCGTTCGTGTCCGACGACGGTCATGGCAAGCGGCCAGCCCTCACCCGGAGCACCCACCATCTGGGACGCGGGCACGATGGCACCCTCGAAACTCACCTGCCCGAATTCCTTGGTCACGCCGCTGATCATCTTCAGTGGACGCTGCTCGATACCCGGCTGGTGCATCGAGATGATGAATGCCGAGATTCCCCTGTGCCGCTTGGCATCCGGATCGGTTCGTGCCAGCAACAGGCACCAGTCGGCGACATCGGAGTAGCTGGTCCAGATCTTGTGACCGTTGATCACATAGTTGTCACCGTCGCGCACCGCGGTCGTGGTCAGCGATGCCAGGTCCGAACCCGCTCCGGGCTCGGAGAATCCCTGACACCAGCGCTCGGTCCCGTTGATCATGCCGGGCAGGAAGCGTTGTTGCAGTTCCTTGCTGCCGTGATGGCCCAGCCCGGTCACCAGATAACCCAGGCTGGGACGCGCAGGCGCACCCGCGCGGGTCAGCTCCTCGTCGAGTATGACGTCGTAAACCGGCGGCAACTCCTGACCGCCGTACTCCTTGGGCCAGGACAACCCGAAGAAGCCGCCGTTGTACAGCGCGCGGTGCCAGTCCCCCGCCCGTGCCCAGTACTCGTCTCCGGACGTCGGAAACTCTTTGGCGTGCAGGCCGAGCCACTGACGAAGGCGGGCCCGGAAAGCCGCCTCCTGCGGTGAGTCACGAAAGTCCACGATCGATCTCCTCCAGCTTGACGGGCCACAGTTCGGTCGAAGTCAGCGCGCGCCGCAGGAACACGTGCGCCAGGCACTCCCAGGTGTTGCCGATACCGCCGTGCACCTGAATCGAGGTCTCGCATACGGTGCGCGCGCTGCGCGCGCAGTACAGTTTGGCGACCCGGGCGGCACGCAACGCCTCGGCGGGAGTCAGTTCGTCGACGGCCCAGGCCGCATACCGCAAGATGCTCACCGAGCCTTCGATGAGGGTCAGGCTCTCGGCGAGAAGATGCGCGACGGCCTGATACGAACCGATCGTATTACCGTACTGTTCGCGGATTTTCGCGTAGTCGACCGCGAGCGCCAGTGTGCCGCGGCTCGTCCCGACCAGATCGGCGGCGGTTGCCACGATCGCCAGGGCGTGCCAGCGGATGGCGGCGTCGTCATCGAGCGCGCCGAGCCGCTCGCCTGCGCCGATATCGGCGCGCGGCCGCGTCAGGTCGGCACCGGCACGCCCGCCGCCGACATCGGCGCCGTACACCGTGCCGCCGTCGAGCCACAATGCCTTGGCTGCGCCGCGGGCGTCGACCGCCGCACCGCCGTGGGCCACGGTGGTCAGCACGTCGTAGACGTTGTCGAGATGCCTGCCCGCGTCGTCGGCGAGCACCGGGCCGAGGAAGGGCGCATCGAGCAGCCCACGGCCGAACTCCTCGGCGACGATGGCGACCTCGACACCGGAGGCTTCATCGGATCGCAGTGACCGCCAGCCGGTGGCCTCGATCTGCCTGTCCAACCGGGCGATCCGGGATTCGTCGGCCAGTTCGGCAACCGAGCCGGGGCCGAGGTCGTCGGCCAGCTTGGCAGCGGCGTCACGCAGTTGTTGTTGTTCACTCGTCAGTCGGACGTCCATGACGCTCCTTCAGCACACGGCGCAGTACCTTGCCCGAAGGCAGGCGCGGTATCTCGGGGACGAAAACGATGCGGCGGGGCCGCTTGTAGGAAGCAAGCTGCGCGGAGACCAGCTCGATGAGTTCGGCATCGGACACCGCCGCGCAGGTCGTGACGGCGGCGACCACGGACTCACCGTCGACTGCGTCCGGCACGCCGAACACCGCGCAGTCCGCGACGGCGGCGTGCCCATGCAGCACGGCCTCGATCTCGGCCGGCGCAACCTGGAAGCCGCGGACCTTGATCATCTCCTTGGCCCGGTCGGTTATCCGCAGCCGACCGTCCTCGTCGAGGTAGCCGACATCACCGGTGCGGTACCAACGGTCCTCGGCGGGGCCGATGAACGCGCCCGCACTGGCCTCTGCCGGCAGGTATCCGGCCATGACCGAATTCGACTGCGCGACAATCTCACCCACCTCTCCCACCGGAAGCGGTCTACCGTCGTCGAGCGATATCGTGCGCAGTAGCACCCCGGGTGCGGCGCGGCCGACGGTGTCCAGATGCGTTCCGTCGAGGTCGTTACACGCCAGCACCGGCAGTTCACTGGCACCGTAGGCCGTCACCCACGTGACCCCGGTCCGGCGGGTCACCTCCTCGGCGACACTCACCGTCACCGGAGTCGCACACCACATGATGAAACGCAGCGAGGACAGGTCGTAGCGTTCCAGGTGCGGATGCGACGCGATGGCCAGTGCGATCGGCGCGACCGCCATTTCGACTGTGATGCAGTCGGATTCGACATGGGCGAGCAGTGTGTCGATATCGAAACGGCGGTGCAGCCGTAGCCAGCCGCCGGCGTCGAGCACCGTGACGATGTTCAACAGCCCCAGGATGTGTGACGGCGGCGTGACGATCTGCAGCCGATCCGATGCCGTCAGCCTCAGAGCGGTGCGCCAATGCGTCACCGCGGCAGCGAACGACCCGTGCGTGTGCCGGACCGCTTTCGGCATACCGGTGGTACCCGAGCTGAAGACCAGCACCGCTTCGGCATCGGGATCCGGGGCGGTGGGCGTATCGCTCGGCTGGCCGGCGGGTATGGGTTCGTCGAGGTGGTGCATCGGCATCAGCCCGGCCAACACGGCATTGTCGCCGACGGCATGATCGGGTTCGGTCAGCGCGAGCGCGTGCTCGACCTCGGCAGCCTTCCAGGACGGACTGATCAGGACGACAGAAGCACCGAGGCGCCAGACGGCACGCAACGCCAGCACGAACTCCGGACGGTTCGACGACATCAGCGCCACCCGCTGCCCGCTGCCGACGCCCCGGCGGGCCAGCACCTGAGCCAGCCCGGCGGTGAGCGAATCGATGTCGGACCGGCGATATTCGCGGTCCTCGAAGGCCAGCACCGGCCGATCGGCCACGGCCACATCAGCAGACGCCCGCGGGCCCCGCTGTGCTGAGGTGGCTGACCATGGCAGCATCTTGAGAAGATCCTATCGGAGAGTGAGAACTGTATTCTCGCTAAGGTAGAATACACATACCAGAAGGAGGGGAGATGACGAATCCATCGCCCAGCGGCACACCGACCGCCACCGACGGCACGGCAACCGTGACGATCCTGCTCGACGGCAAAACCGCGTCACTGCCCCTACGGCCGGGCGAGACATTGCTGGAGAGTGCACGGCGCGCCGGACTGACCCCACCGTTCTCCTGCGAGGCCGGAAACTGCGGTACCTGCATGGCCCAGCTCCGCGAGGGCACCGCGACCATGCGGGTCAATGACGCCCTCGACGACGACGAGGTGGACGAGGGTTACGTGCTGACCTGCCAGGCCACCCCGGACGGTCCCGTCGTCTGCGACTACGACTGCTGAACGCCGCGCCTCATGCGTCGGTGTGCTCACCGAGCAGAGGCGGACGGCGATAGTCCGGGCGGTAACCGTCGACATGTATCGAGCTGCCCACCAATCGGTACTCCCCGGCCGACACGATGACCTCCGGGGTGGCCTCCAGCGCCTCCGGCAGGCTGCGCACGGCGGCCACCGGAATACCGAGTGGTTTGAGCCTGGCCTCCCAGCCGGCAGCACTGTCGGACGCCAGCGCGGCGGTCACCAGAGCCAGCACCTGCGGCCGTTCGGCTGCGCGCTGCGCCATCGTCGGGAACGGCAGCGCCGCGCCCTCGCCGATCCCCGCTTCGGCAGCGAAGGCACGCCAGAACCCGTCGTGGGTGATGAACAGTGCCAGATAGCCGTCAGCCGTCGGGAACAGTTGCGCGGGAACATAGAACGAGTGCGCACCATTGGGCAGCCGCCGGGGCGCCACGCCATCGTTGAGATAGGCCGCAGCGCGATAGTTCAGCTGCGACAGCATCACATCGCGAAGTGACACGTCGACCTGTCCGCCGTTGCCGGACACGATCTGCGCCAGCAGACCCAGCGCCGCGGTCAGTCCGGTGGAGTTGTCCGCCGAGGAGTAGCCCGGCAGCGTCGGGGGCCCGTCCGGATCACCGGTGAGCGCCGCGATTCCGGTGCAGGCCTGCACGATGTAGTCGAACGCCGGGTCGTCGCCGCCGTAGAGGCCGAACCCGGTGATGGCCACGCACACGATGCGCCGGTTGAACCGCGACAAGGCTTCATAGGTCAGCCCGAGTTTGTGGATTGCCGATGGCTTCAGATTCACCAGCAGCGCATGGGATTCGGCCACCAACTCGGCGAGCCGGGCCTGGCCCGCAGCGGTCGCCAGTTCCAGGCACACGCTGCGCTTGCCACGGTTGAGGCTGGCGAAATAGCTGTCACCGACCTGCCGGGAGATATCACCGGTCGGCGGCTCGATCTTGGTGACCTCCGCACCCAGATCGGCCAGCATCATGGTGGCGTACGGCCCGGCCAACATGGTGCCGACCTCCAGCACCTTGACGCCGGCCAACGGTCCCATCGTCGAACTCACCGGATCTGGTCGGCCAGTTCCGCGATCACTTCGCGGGTCCGGTATTTCGACGCCACCAACTCGTCACGGGTGTCCCCGATCGGCAGCAACCGGACCGACAGGTCGGTGACCCCGGCATCGGCAAAACGCTTGAAACGGGCCAGGATTGCCTCTTCGTCGCCGGCGGCGCACAGATCGCCCACAGTGCGGGCATCACCGCGGTCAAGCAGTCGCTGATAGTTCGGCGAGGTCTCGGCCTCGGCCAGGATCCGGTTGGCCCGTTCCTTGGCGGCATCGATCTCGGAGTTGGCGCACAGGCATACCGGGATACCCGCCACGATGCGCGGTGCCGGCCGGCCGGCGTTGTCGGCGGCCTTGTTGATCCGCGGCGCGATGTGATCGCCGATGGCCCGCTCGTCGGCCATCCACAGCACCGTGCCGTCGGCCAGTTCACCGGCGATCTGCAGCATCACCGGTCCGAGCGCCGCGACGAGCACCGGCAGCCGCGGCTGCGCACCCAGCGCCGTCGGGTTGTGCACGGTGAACGAATCATTCTCCACGTCAACCGGTCCGGGACCGGCCAGCGCGGCGTTGAGCACCTCGAGATAGTCCCTGGTGTAGGCGGCCGGCTTCTCGTACGGAATGCCCAGCATGTCGCGGATGATCCAGTGATGCGAGGGGCCTACGCCGAGCGCCAACCGTCCGCCGCTACCGGCGTGCACCGATAACGCCTGCCGGGCCAAAGCGATCGGATGCTGTGGCTGCAGGGGTACCACGGCGGTGCCGAGCTCGATCCGGCTGGACCGGCTGCCCATCAGCGACACCATGGTCAGTACGTCGAAATCGTCGGGCACCTGCGGCATCCACGCGGTATCGAGTCCGGCGGCCTCGGCCCACTCGATATCGGACAGGAATTTGGTCACCTTGCGGGCCATATCGCCGCGCTCGGCCCCGATCATCACTCCCAGCCGCATGTGCACCGTCCTCCCCCGGATCGCCACGCCGAGCGTGCGTCCACTGCGAAAAATCGAGCCGAAAGTCGCACTGTGCGCACGTTCGGCGTATCGGCGCCCGCCGTCATACCGACTCGCCCGCGGTCTCGGTCAGTGCGCGTACGTCACGGACCAGCGCATCCAGCGGTGTCCCGGTGGGGAAAACCGCGGCGGCGCCGGCGTCGAGCAGCTTCTGGACGTCACCCTGCGGAATGGTGCCACCGACCACGACGGCGATATCACCGGCGTCAGCGGCCCGCAGTGCGTCGACGGTGCGTGCGGTCAGCGCGAGGTGCGCACCGGAGAGGATCGAAAGCCCCACCACCGCAACGTCTTCCTGTAGCGCGATGGAGACGATGTCTTCGATGCGTTGCCGGATCCCGGTGTAGATGACCTCGAATCCGGCGTCGCGCAGGGTGCGGGCGACGATCTTGGCGCCGCGATCGTGCCCGTCAAGACCGGGTTTGGCCACCAGTACCCGGGCCATCAGAACACCACCGGCTGCTGGAATTCGCCCCAGACATCCTTCAGCGCGGTGACCATCTCCCCGACCGTGCAGTAGGCGTTGGCGCAGTCGATCAGCGCATGCATGAGATTGTCCGTCCCTTCGGCGGCGCGCGACAATGCCGCGAGTTTGGCTGCGACATCAGCGGAATCACGTTCGGCCTTGACTCGGGCGAGGCGTTTGAGCTGAACTTCGCGGCCTTCGGCGTCGAGTTCATAGGTGGCGATATCGGGCGGTGGTTCATCGGCGACGAACCGGTTCACACCGACCACGGGCCGCTCACCCGATTCGACCTCATGATGGATCTTGAAGGCTTCGTCGGCGATCAGGCCCTGCAGATAGCCGTCCTCGATGGCGCGAACCATTCCGCCGTGGTTCTCCAAATCGGCCATGATCTCGATGATGCGTTCCTCGGTGGCGTCGGTGAGCGCTTCGACGAAATAGGAACCGCCCAGCGGGTCGGCCACCCGGGTGACACCGGTCTCGTAAGCGAGGATCTGCTGGGTGCGCAGCGCCAGCGTCGCCGACTCCTCGCTGGGAAGTGCGAAGGGTTCATCCCAGGCCGCGGTGAACATCGACTGCACACCGCCGAGGACGGCCGCCATCGACTCGTAGGCGACCCGGACCAGATTGTTCTGCGCCTGGGGCGCATACAGCGAAGCCCCGCCCGCGACACAGCCGAACCGGAACATCGACGCCTTGTCGGTGGCCGCACCCCATCGTTCACGCACGATGGTCGCCCAGCGGCGCCGTCCGGCACGGTATTTGGCGATCTCTTCGAAGAAATCGCCATGGGTGTAGAAGAAGAACGAGATCTGCGGCGCGAACTGGTCGATGGTCATCCGGCCGCGTTCGACGACGGTGTCGCAATAGGTCACGCCGTCGGCAAGGGTGAATGCCATCTCCTGCACGGCGTTGGCGCCGGCGTCCCGGAAATGTGCTCCCGCCACCGATATCGCGTTGAATCGGGGTACCTCGGCCGCGCAGAATTCGATGGTGTCGGCGATCAGCCGCAGCGAGGGTTCGGGCGGCCAGATCCAGGTGCCCCGCGATGCGTATTCCTTGAGGATATCGTTCTGGATGGTTCCGGTGAGCTTCTCGCGTGGCACGCCGGCCTTCTCGGCCGCGGCAACGTAGAAGGCCAGCAGGATCGCCGCGGTGCCGTTGATGGTGAAACTGGTGCTGATCTTGTCCAGCGGGATGCCGTCGAACAGGATCTCGGCATCGGCCAAGGTGTCGACGGCCACGCCGACGCGCCCCACCTCCTCGCCGTACTCGGCATCGTCGGAGTCGTATCCGCACTGTGTCGGCAGGTCGAGCGCCACCGACAGTCCGGTGCCGCCCTGGCCGAGCAGGTAGTGGTAACGCTGGTTGGATTCCTCCGCCGTACCGAATCCCGAGTACTGCCGGAACGTCCACAACCGCCCGCGGTAACCGGTGGCGAAGTTACCCCGGGTGAAGGGGTATTCGCCCGGTGCAGGCGGCTCGGCACGCCGGTCATCGGGTCCGTAGACCGGTTCCAGCGGTATTCCGGACGACGTCTGGACGGGGTCACCCATCGTGGGAGCCGTTCTCGATAGCCACATCGATAACGTACTTGCAAAAAAAGAGAATGCCAATACCGCCTGTCGGAAACGCCTGCCGGGGTACCACCCAACGCCTTCACATGCCATTTTGCGCCGACCGCCGGCCGTACCTTGATGGCAGCGGCCCGCCGGCGGGGTGGTCCTCCTCGAATTCGGACCGGCACGAACGCGAGACTCCGGGATGAAGGAAAGTGACCATAGCTGTATTCGAGAAAGTTATTCTCATACATGCCGATGAGCAGCTAGCGGTGCGGTGACGACACCACCGCCGGACTTTCGCGGGCGTGACGACGCCGGCGAAGTCGAACGAATTCTCGCCGCCGCCGTGCGGGTCATGTCGCGGGCCGCACCCGAGGCACCGAAGGTCAGCGACATCATCGCCGAGGCCGGCACCTGCAACAAGACCTTCTACCGCTACTTCAGCGGAAAGGACGACCTGGTGCTGGCGGTGATGGAACGCGGCATCAGGGTCGTCGCAGGGCATCTGCGGATCCGGATGGACCACGAACCCGACTCCGCAGGCAGGGTCGCGCAGTGGGTCGAAGGCCTGCTCGAACAGGTCAGCGATCCGCAGCTGTTCAGCATGTGTCACGCGACGCTGGCCCAGATGTCGGCGGCAGCGCACCGCAAGGCGTCCGACGAGGCGATCATGGTGCCGCTGCGCGAGTTGCTGACCGCACCGATAGCAGCCATGGGCCGCGCCGCCCCAGAACGCGACGCCGACGCGGTATTCCACGCCACCATGGGCACGCTGCGGCGCTACCTGGGCTCCGGCGAACGACCGCCGGCTGCCGACGTCGAACACCTGGTTCGGTTCTGCCTCAACGGTATCGGGGTCGGTCTGGGTGAACCGACCTACACCTGACGCCCTCCGGGCGGCCATCCGTTACGCAGCCGGTGTCACCGTCGCGCACATCCTGGCCGTCACCGAAGTCGTCTTCGTCCTGACAGCGCTGGGCCGCGAAACCACCGGCGCCGCCGCAGGCATCTACTCCGGTCGCACACCCGCCGTCATCGCCGTCGTCGCGGCGGCCGCCATCATCGCCGTCGCCGTCGGCAGCACCCTTGCCGTCCTGCCGTCGATGCGCTGGTTCGTCACCGGCCAGACACCCACGGCCCGGCAGCGCGAACGGGCGCTGGCCATACCGCGGCGCCAATCGGTTCTGGTGGCCTTGGTCTGGGTGCTCAGCGGGATCGTGGTGGTCGTGGCCAACCTGCCCGCCACACTGCCTGCTGTCGTGTTGATCGTTCCCACGGTGTTCTTCGGCGCCACCGCCGCGGTGCTGACGGCATTGCTGCTCACGGTGCGCTCGCTGCGTCCGCTGACGTCGGCTGCCGCGCCGACGACCGCGACCCGCGACACCGCCCCCGGGGTGTTGGCGCGGCTTTTCGCCGTCTGGGTGCTGTGCAGCGCGCTGCCCAGCGCGGGTGTCGCACTGCTGATCCTGTTGCGCGCCAACGGCTGGATCATCGAGCGCACGGCATCACTGGAACTTCCGGTGCTGGCGCTGCTCGCCGTTGCAGTGGTCTGGGGCCTGCGCGCGATGATCCTGGTGGCACGCTCGATATCGGATCCGGTGGGTGATGTCGTCGACGCCATGGCCGATGTCGAGCACGGCAACCTCGGCCACACCGTCGACGTCTACGAACAGTCCGAGATCGGCCGGCTCCAGGCCGGATTCAATGCGATGGTGGCGGGCCTGCGGGAACGCGACCGGCTGCGCGACCTGTTCGGCCGCAACGTCGGCGATGACGTGGTGCGGCTACTGGAGGACCGCGATGACGCCATGTACCGCGACGTGCGGGATGTCGCGGTGCTGTTCGTCGACCTCGCCGGCTCGACCCAGCTGGCCGCCAACCACCCACCGCAGGAAGTCGCCGATGTGCTCAACGAGTTCTTCGGTCTGGCGGTCGCCGCCGTCGACCGCCACCACGGATTCGTCAACAAATTCCAGGGCGATGCGGTGCTGGCGATATTCGGCGCGCCCGTCCGCAGGCAGGGCGCGGTGTCGGACGCGCTGGCGGCCGCACGCGACCTGGGCGAGCAGATGCGCCGGCTGCGGGCGGTCGATTTCGGTATCGGCGTAGCGGCCGGAACGGTGTTCGCCGGTTTCATCGGCGCCGTGAACCGATTCGAATACACGGTGATCGGAGATCCGGTCAACGAGGCGGCCCGTCTGGCCGACCGGGCCAAGATCGAGCCGGGCCGAATCCTGTGCTCCGGCAACGCGATCGAGGGTGCCGACGGCGACGAACGTCCCAGGTGGGTCGCGTCGGGATCGGTGATGCTGCGTGGTCGTGCGGCTACGACCGAGCTGTTCGCGCCGGCCGGCTAGGTCGCGACGTGGCCGGCGTCGACCGGCACCGTGACACCGGTGACGTAGCGCGCCCGCGGCCCGACCAGGAACAGCACCACTTCGGAGACGTCCTGCGGGTCGACGAACAGCACATCGGGCAGCGTCGCCTGCGACATCACGCTGGCATCGGAACTCTCCGCCATCCGGCTCGCGACGAAGTCGTTGAGGATCATCGGTGTGGCCACCCCGCCCGGGTGCACCGAGTTGACCCGGATCTTGTGCGGCCCATACGCATTGGCAGCCGAGCGCATCAACCCGACGACACCGTGCTTGGACGCCGCATAGGCGAACATCGCGGCGCTGCCGTCGCCGCCACGGCCCGTCAGCCCCTGCGAGGAGCTGACCAGCACGATCGACCCGCCACGACCCTTGCGGATGATCGAGGGCACGGTGGCGACCAGGGTGTGCCACACCCCGGTGAGGTTGGTGTCGACGATCGCGTCGTATACGGGCTTGGCGTGCGGGTCGCGCTCACCGATCGCGACCACACCGGCGTTCGCGACCACGATGTCGACATCGCCGAGTTGGTCGATACCGGCCTGGATGCCGGCTTCCAGCGCGGGCAGATCACGGACATCGGCGACGACGGGCACCGCCCGGGCGCCTGCCTGCTGCACCAGCAGCACGGTCTCGGCGAGGTCATCGGCCGTGGCCAGCGGGTACGGAATGGCGTCGATATCGGCGCACAGGTCGACGGCGATGATGTCGGCACCCTGCTGCGCCAAGGCGACGGCGTGGCTGCGTCCCTGCCCGCGAGCGGCGCCGGTGATGACGGCGACAGAGCCGTCGAGTTCTCCCATGAACACAGAACCTACATGTCGAAAGACCCGGCCCCTTTACTCAGGGACCGGGCCTCTCTGGCGACAAGTCTGTGTGTGACAGGAACATTTCCCCGCCCGGCGACAGTTCAAACCCGTCGAATTCGTGGTTTTCGGCATGCCCTTGGGGGGTATCTGCTTCCGCCATGACGGAACGAACCCAGGATCCGGGTCACGAAGCCCTCGGGTCAGCCGGACTTCTGCTGAACATCGCCGCCGTGATCGGATGCGCAATCGGACTCGCCGGCGTCGGTGTCACAGACCTCGCCTTCACCGCAGGCGCATTCGCGCTGGCGGCGCTTGCCTTCGTCACCAGCGTCATTTTCCTGTTCCTGGACGGCCGCCGCGCCGACGACCGGGAGCGCACCGCAGCGGTCCCGGCGACCCACTGACGCCGCCGTTGACGAGTCCGGACGGCGCTTCCGACCGCTGACTGCGCAAACCCGCGCGATTGTCCCGATATCTTGTCGGTGAGCCGCAAACGCGGCCCGAACCGATCCGAGGATCCAGGGGCATGCGAGTTGACGGGCGGGACATCACCGTTTCGGGCAGCCTGCTGCAGCCGTTGACCCGTCGGACCAGTGACATCATCCGGCTGAGCGCCGCAGCGGTCTTCCTGGCCGTCGTCGTCACCAGTTCGCTGATCACCCGGAACGAATGGGTGGCGCTGGAGCGTTCGGTGTCCGGCATCGTCGGGGTGTTGACCCCCACCCAGTCCAACCTGGTCTACCTGGGATACGGCATCGCAATCCTCGCACTGCCGTTCGCGATCCTGATCGGGCTCATCGTCGGGCGTCAGTGGAAGCTGTTGGGCGCATACGGCACCGCCGGTGCCCTGAGCTTTCTGGCGCTGTCGGTGACCGGTAACGGCATCGCCGCGCCGCGCTGGCATTTCGATCTCGGTGACCGCCTCGACACCGTGCTGTCGCAGTTCCTCGACGATCCGCGCTGGATCGGGATGCTGGCCGCGGTGCTGACGGTCTCCGGCCCGTGGCTTCCGGATCGCTGGCGCCGCTGGTGGTGGGGCCTGCTGCTGGCGTTCGTCCCGATCCATCTCGTCGTCAGCGCCGTGGTGCCGGCCCGGTCGCTGCTGGGGCTGGCCGTCGGCTGGCTCGTCGGCGCGCTGGTGGTGTGGATCGTCGGGACGCCTGCACTGGAAGTCCCTCTCGAAGGGGCCGTGCGGGCACTGACCCGCCGGGGTTTTTGCACCTCGACGCTCACCGTCGTGCGGCCCGCAGGGTCCGGACCGCTACTGCTGACGGCGGCATCGCCGGATACCGACACCGTGCTCGTCGAGCTGTACGGCCCGAATCAGCGCAGTGGTTCGGCGCTGCGGCAGTTCTGGCGCAAACTGCGGCTGCGCAACTCCGAGACCGCTCCCCTGCAGACCTCGATGCGCCGAGCTGTCGAGCACCGCGCGCTGATGGTGATCGCCGCCGGTGAAGCCGGTGTCGCCAACACCTCCACCGTGTCGGTCGCCTCGTTGGACCGCGGCTGGATGCTCTACGCGCACTCCCCGGCGTGCGGCACGCCGCTGGAGCAGTGCGCCGCCGATGTCCCGGTGCAGGAGGTCTGGGCCGCGTTGGGGGTGCTGCACGACAACCAGATCTCGCACGGCGACCTGCGTTGCAAAGAGATCACCGCCATTTTCGACGGTGCCGAAAGCGATGGTGTCGCGGTGCGTTTCGGCGGTTTCGGCAGCGCCGAATTCGGGGCGACCGACACCCAGTCCCAAGCCGATATCGCCCAACTGCTGGTGACCACGACGCAGCTCTACGAGGCTGAGACCGCGGTCCGTTCGGCCGTCGCGGTTTTCGGCAGCGACGCCGTACTGACGGCTTCACAGCGGCTGACCAAATCCGCCATGCCCGCACGCATCCGCGACTCCGTGCCCGAGGCCGCGGCGGTGATGGCCGCGGCGCGCGACGAGGTCAAGAAACAGACCGGGGCGGACCAGATCCGCGCCGAGACCATCACGCGGTTCACCCGCTATCAGGTCATCCAGCTGGTGCTGCTCGTCGCACTGGTCTACGTGACCTACCCGTTCATCAGCACCGTGCCGGCGTTCTTCGCCGAACTGCGTACCGCCAACTGGTGGTGGGCACTGCTGGGACTGATGGTGTCGGCACTGACCTATGTCGGGGCCGCAGCCGCATTGTGGGCGTGCGCCGACCGGACGGTGAGCTTCAAGAATTTGACGATCATGCAGTTCGCCAACACTTTCGCCGCCACCACCACGCCAGCCGGGGTCGGCGGGCTGGCGCTGTCGACGCGGTTCCTGCAGAAAGGCGGTCTCGGCGCGGTTCGTGCCACCACGGCGGTCGCCCTGCAGCAGACCGTGCAGGTCATCGATCACGTCGTGCTGCTGATCATCTTCAGTGCGCTTGCAGGCGCCTCGGCCGACCTCTCGCATTTCGTGCCGTCGGCGACGATCCTCTACCTGGCAGGCGGCATCCTGCTCGGCGTCGTCGGCACCTTCATGTTCGTGCCCAAATTGCGGCGCTGGCTCGGGACGGCGGTACGCCCGCGGATCAAGGAAGTGCTGGTCGACCTCGTGGAACTCGCACGCGAGCCCAAGCGACTCTTCATCATCGTTCTCGGTTGTGCGGCAACGACTCTCGGCGCGGCGCTGGCATTGTGGGCCAGTGTCGAGGCGTTCGGCGGCAACGTATCGTTCATCACCGTCACCGTCGTGACGATGGTCGGCGGCACATTGGCTTCGGCGGCCCCGACACCGGGCGGCGTCGGCGCGGTGGAGGCCGCATTGATCGGTGGCCTGGCGGCGTTCGGGGTGCCCGCGGCGGTTGCGGTGCCCTCGGTGCTGCTCTACCGGGTGCTGACGTGCTGGCTACCGGTCTTCATCGGATGGCCGGTGATGCGCTGGCTGACCCGAAACGACATGATCTGATCACACCGGAAGGGCTGTGCCGGTTTCCTTCTCGGCGAACTCGACGAGCTTGGCAGCGGTCTCATAGTCACAGGCCAGCTCGGAGCGCCCGATCAGCACCGGTCCGCCGCGCAGACCGAAACGCCCGCTGACACCGACATAACTGCCCGGCGGGATCGGCTCGCTGATGCAGTACAGCGTGGGCGCAGCGCCCTCGTCGATATCGTTGGCAAGCCGGTCGGCCGCCAGCTTGACGACCTTGTGCGACAACGCCATCAGCGGTGTCTCGGAGACATTCGACAAATTGGATGCCACCCAGCCCGGATGGGTCAGCTGGGTGACAACCGGCGAGCCGGCGGCGCGTAGCCGGCGATCGAGATCCAGGCCCCACAGCATGGTGCCCAACTTGGACCGCTGATAGGCACCCATCGGTGTCCACTTGTGCGAGCGCAGGTGCATATCGTCGAGCCGCAACACCGCCGAGCGGTGCGCATCCGAACCGACGTTGATGATCTGCGACCGGATACGGCCGAACAGCAGGTTGGTCAACGCGAACGGCCCGAGCAGGTTGATGCCGATGGTTGCCTCGAAACCGTCGACCGTCTCGGTGCGTTGCGAGGTCAGCGCACCGGCATTGTTGATCAGGATGTCGACATCGTCGTCGAGCAGGCCGGGAAACGCCCGGACCGACGCCAGATCGGCCAGATCGAGTTTGAGCACCGATGTCGAGCCGCCGATCTGCGCGGCACGCTGCGCACCCAGTTCGGTGTTGCGGACCGCGAGTATCACGTGAGCACCGGCACGCGCCAGCGCGCCCGCGGTGCCCAGCCCGACGCCGTTGGTCGCGCCGGTCACGATGATGCGTTTGCCGCTCAAGTTGCCGAGCCGACTCGGCGACCACTTTGTCGTCACGGCTGCCAGCGTAACCGTCCGGTTGTACCGAAAATGGCCGGAGGCGAAACGCGTTCTGCCAACATGTTGGACGACGACGGGACAGACGGGGATATGACTGAGAGCGCGCAAGCGATAACCACACTGATCTACAGCTACGCCGAGCTGTTGGATGCCGGCGATCTCGACGGCGTCGGCGGACTGTTCGCCCACGGCCGGATCTGCGGCGTGGAGAACGGTCCGCCGGAAACGGTTTTCGCCGGCAGCGACCGGGTCCGGCAGATGTATGAGATGGCGATCCAGTTCTACGAGGACGGCACTCCGAAGACCAAGCACCTCACCACCAATGTGCAAGTGGACGTCGACGACGACGCGGGTACCGCGAAGAGCTCCGCCTATTACTGCGTCACGCAGGCCACCCCGGATCTTCCGCTGCAGGTGATCGTGACCGGTCACTATCGCGACACGTTCCACCGGATCGAGGGTGTGTGGTGGTTCGACAGCCGCACGATGTTCATCGACCAAGTCGGCGACGTCAGCCACCATCTGAAGTTCTGAAATCCCGTCCCGCGCGACTAGGCAAGCGGATACGGTGTGTAGCGATTGGCGTAACCCGTTTGGCGACTGCTCTTCTGGGCGGACCTGAAAGCGTCGTCGGCGGGCTGCGCGACCAGTTCCGGGAACTCGTCGAGCAGGTGACCGCTTTTCACCACCCGGGTGCTGACCGTCGGATCGGCCAGGGCGTTCGATCCGAGATCCTGGAACCGGATCGACACGGTGCCCTGGTTCAGCCCACCGGTGGAGACCCAGTTCTGCACGCCCGGATCAGTCGGTGACACCACCATGGTGTAGGTGCCGTCCGAGTTGCGGTGTGACTGGGCGATGTTCAAGCTGGTCGGCACGTCCCAGTAGTTGTCGGTCACCGTCCAGAGGTTGGTCACCGGGACGCCGAAGTATCCGGCGTTGCCGGGGTCGATGGTGATGACCAACGCCTCGTCGTCGGCCAACTGGAAGTATCCGGCGCTCTGCAGCTGCGTCGCCAGAAATGACGCGTTGTGCACGGGGTCGGTGAACACGTTGGGGGCCTTGCGGTCCCCGGTGGCGGGATCGGTGGTCGCCACCGCCATGTATTGCGGTTCCATGATCAGGCCCAGGCACATGATGATCGCCGTCTCGGCAGCACGCAATGCCATCGGCGGATTGTGTAGCGGAGGCACGATCGACATCAATGCCGAGATCAGCGGACTACCGGTGAGGGCCGGGCCGACCACCGGGATGTCGTAAAACCCGAGCTGGCTGAACAGATTGTCCTTCGGGCCGGCGATCCGTCGCACCGACAGGCTCATGGGTTCCTGGATGTTCCAGTCCGACAGCGTGTTCCGGGCTGCGATCAAGGTCGCGCCGGTGGGCAGTTGCAGATGGTTGGGGTTGTCGGGATCGGTGGCCCGGGAATCGACCGTGATGGTGAAGCTGCCATCCGCGGCACGCACCAGATCGTTGCCGCTGAGCACCGCCGTGGTGGTACCGGTCAGGCCGGTCAGCACGCTGAAGGTGGTATCTGCCGGCAGGGGGCCCGCGAAGCGTCCGCTGATCACATACGACGACGAGTTGTTGACCGGGATCATCCGGTAGATGGTGTCGGGGTTGTCGTAGAGGATGCGGGCTCCGCCGAATGACTGCCCGAACCAAGTATGCGGCGGCATCACCTGCTGAATCACCTTGGGACTGTTGGGATTGAGCAGCAGCAGCTCGAAGGCTGCCTGTAGCGCGTATTCGTCGACGGCTTGGTCGAGCTGGGCCATGTTCTTCGTGTCCGGGCCGCCGATCATCGCGAACTGCTTCTTGGCTGCCAGGGTCCACGCGATCTTGAGGACGAATTTGGCGAGCTTGACAAACGGAGACTTGACGATCTGGGTGGCCAGTTTCTCGGCCGCGATCTGGTCGCCGGTCGCCAACGGGCTGGTCTCGGAGGCGCCCGGCGATGCCACCAGCACCGTGACGTCGGCCAGCGCCGCGCCACCATGCGGCGCCAGGAACGTGGCCAGACCATGGATATGTGCCGGATTGCCACGAAGGTCGCTGACCTTGACGGTGAAGGTGTCGCTGCCACCGTCGGCGGCCGTGGCCGGATCCGGTACGTAGGTGAACGTGCCGTCCGCGGCGACGGTCACGCTCCCGCGCTTGGGTTTTCCCACAATCGAGTAGCTCAGGATGTCGGCGTCGGCGTCGGCGCCGACGACCTGTCCGGTCACCTGCCCTTCCGCGGATTGCGTGTTCTGTGACGAATCGTAGGTGGCGACGGGCGATCGGTTGAACAACCGGTACTCGACCTCACGACGCACCAGCTCGAGTAGGCCGGTCAATGTCCACGACTGCACCGGGCGGGCAGGCGTGTCGGTGAGGTGTGAATCGTCGGCGACCGGCGCTACGGCCGCGGGGAGCACCTCGGTGACCACGCGCCTGTGAGCCGGCCCGTCATGCGGCGGCTCTTCATCGGGTGGCACAGCGAGATCTTCGCTCCCCGCTTCGGGTGTCGCGACGGCCCCGGGTGCGGTGGCCGTTTCGGCTGCGCCGGGCTCTTCCTGCGTTGGGTCCAGATCGGCGTCGGGTTCCTCGTGACGAGCCAGGCCGGCGTGCCGGGAGGTGTGCGCGTCTGACACCGGAAGACCGTCCTCGGCGGCCTCGTCGTCCCGGTCGCCGTGGGTTTCAGCCGGGGGCTCATCGCCGTGGTCCCCGGCGGCAGCGTCGTCGCCCCCGGGGTCGGCGGTGTCATCGGCGGATGTCTTTGTCTGGGATGGGCCGGGCTCATCGCGGTCTGTCGTCTGCCGGGGTCCCGCATCCGACGGCGCCGACGTCTCGGTGTCGCCGGTGCCGGCCGAGGCCACCCCCGCTCCGGTGGCGAGCGCCGCGCCGATCCCCAGCGCCACCGCGAGCGCACCCACCCGCCCGATGTATCGCGCCGGGCCGTCGCTGACCGGGGCACTGGTGTTGATCCAGGTCATGTCGCCTCCGTTGCCGACATCCGGTGTGCGAGACCTCAGATCGCGCACTCCTACTGGTACATGTCACTGCACCGACGCAGATTGCGTACTGATTTCGGCAAAACAGCTGGATGCGGCGGCCTGCTGACCCGACCGCCGACATGCGTCCCGTTTGCCACATCTGTCACGTCCGGTGGATTCGCGCCGATCGCAGGCTCGGGCAGGCCTGGCCAAACCGGCCACCACGGCGCGGCCGGATAAGTAGCATCCCCGTCAAAGCGGGCGATGAAGGCGGTGCGGTGAACGCAACGACGCGTATCGGTGGGTTGACGCTGACGCTCGGTATCGGGGCCGCCGTGCTCACCGGTTGGGCCGCGCCGGCCTGCGCCGAAACAGCCGAGTCCACCGGCTCGACGTCGACGGGATCGAACTCGCCGGGACCCGACTCCTCGGATGCGCGTGACACCTCGTCGGCACCCGCTGCGACGGCTGGCGGAACCGACACATCGCCGACTCGAGAGGACACCGGAGTCGATACGGCATCGGACGCCACCGATGCTGACACCGCGGATCCCGACACCGACACCGACACCGACACCGACACCGACACCGACACCGACACCGACACCGACGGTGCCACGGAGTCTGCAACGCACCACACCTCAACCCGCGAGGTCTCGCAAGACTCGGCCGCAGCCGACACCGCGACAGATGACGAGGAAACCGAGTCACCAGAGACCACCACCGCAGCCGACGACATCGCGGGTCCGGCGGCCACAGACTCCCGTCCGGTCGCCGCCGAGATCGACGAACCCGTTCAGGCGCGCGCAACGGAACCGGCCGCCACGGAAGTCGCCACCATCGCCGACGACACCTCGGTCAGTCCGCTGGCAGCGCCCGATGACATCCCCACCGAACCACCGACGTTGTGGACGCTGCTCGCCTTCGTCCGCCGCGAATTCGAACGCACTTTCTTCAACCGCAAACCCACCCTCACCCCGGTCAACACCGGACAGACCCCCGACGGCGTCGTCACCGGGAACATCGGCGCACTCGACCCCGACGGCGACCGGCTGATCTACACCGTCACCGGGCAGCCCGGCCTCGGACGGGTGACGGTCGACCCCCTCACCGGTGCCTTCACCTACACCCCGGTGGTGGACTTCTCGACGCTGGGCGGATCGGACAAGTTCACCGTCGAGGTCAGCGATTTCACCGGCCCGCACATCCACGGGCTGGCAGCGCTGTGGGAGACACCGATCAACCTCCTGCGCAATATCCCGTTCGTCGGATCATTGCTGTCGGATTTCCTGCCGCGCACCTCACCGTCGGTCACCATAACCATGATCTTCCCCGGCACCGGCGACACCCCAATACAGTTTCCGGACGGATTCCATTGGGGCGTATCGACGTCGGGATTCCAGGCCGAAATGGGCGGCGGCGCTCCACTGGACAAGAACTCCGACTGGTGGCAGTGGTTGCACGATCCGGCCAACAAGTTCCTGCTGGGCTGGAAGAGTGACGCTCTGCCGGAAAACGGCCCGGGTGAGTACCTGATGTACGCCACCGACGCCCAGCTGGCGCGCGACGGTGTCGGCGCCGACACCTTCCGGATGGGAATCGAGTGGAGCCGAATTTTCCCCAATTCCACTGCATCGGTCGATATCTCGGGCGGAATCACCGATGACGTCCTGGCCCAACTGGATCTGCTGGCCAACCAGGACGAAGTCGCCCACTACGGACAGGTGCTCGACACCCTGCGTTACTACGGGCTCGACCCGATGGTGACGATCAACCACTTCACGCTGCCCATCTGGATCCACGATCCGGCGGCCACCCGCCTGCAGGAACTGCTGGGCTTCACGCCGGGCCAAAAAGCAGGCTGGATCTCGGATTCCACCGTCACCGAATTCGAGAAGTACTCGGCGTACCTGGCGTGGAAATACAAAGACGAGGTCACCAACTGGGTGGTGCTCAACGAGCCGGTCAACTCGATGCTTACCTCGTATTACTCCATACCGGGCACCACCGGATTCCCGCCCGCGGTGAGCCGGCCCGACCTCGTGGCCAAAGGCCTGCTCAACGAGGCTGCCGCCTACTCCGCGGCCTACGACATCATCCACCAGCTCGACCCCGATGCCAATGTGGGCTTCGCACTGAGCATGTTCGCTTGGCGCGGAGCCGATCTCACCGATCCGGTCGATGTCCAGGCTGCGGCCCAGTTCAGCGACTTCTACAACAAGTGGTTCCCCGACGCCGTCATCCGCGGACAGGTCGACGCCAACTTCAACGGCGTCATCGACCCCGGTGAAACCCATCCCGAACTCGTCGGAAGGGCCGACTTCTTCGGCGTCAACTACTACGGACAGGGCACCGTCGTGGGCTACGGCGGATCACCGTCACCGTCGATGCCACTGCTCAACGGTTTCCCGCAATTCGCCAACCTGCTCAATGTGTTACTGGGCGGATGCCCGGGAGAGGAATGCAGCGACACCCCGCTGATCATCAAGCCCAGTGGGTTGCGCGACATGATCGATATCGCCGCCTCCTACCAGCTGCCCCTGTGGATCAGCGAGAACGGCTTGGCTGACGCCGATGATGACACCCGGGCGTCCTATATCGTCCGGCATCTCGCGGTGGTCGCTGACGCCATCGACGACGGTATCGACATCCGCGGATATATTTCCTGGTCGCTCCTGGACAACCTGGAGTGGATCCTGGGCTACGGATTGAAGTTCGGGCTGTACTCCTATGATCCCGACACCCTGGTCCGCACGCCGCGCGAAAGTCTCGCGGTGCTGCGGCAGATCACCACCGACAACGCCATTTCCGCGAGCCTATTTCAGCAGTACGTCACGGCACCGTAAATTGGTGGCGGTCCGATCCGACGGAAGGTGGCGGTAGATGGCCGACATCAGCCGGGTCCGGACGGTAGCCGCCGAACAGACCGCCATCTGGGATGTGCTCGCCGACTTCGGCGCCATCAGCAGCTGGGCCGACAACGTCGACCACTCCTGCATCCAGCGCTGCGACGGCGACGGCGTCGGTGTCGGCACAGTGCGCAGACTGCAGCTGGGCCCCAACACCGTGCTCGAACGCATCACCGAGTTCGCCCCGCCAAGGGCACTGGCGTACACCGTCGAGGGCCTGCCCGCCCGGCTGGGCACGGTCACCAACCGCTGGTCATTGCATCCCGACGGAGGCGGACAGACCGTCGTCACGCTGACCAGCACGGTGCAGGTCGGCCCGGGCCCGATCGCCGGCCTCACCGAACAGCTGGTGCGCCACCTGGTGGCAAAACCCTCACACACCCTATTGGCAGGTCTGGCGCGGCGAATGGAGCATCCGGATGGTTGAACGCCCCGACATCGTGATCGTCATGACCGACGAGGAACGTGCGATCCCGCCATACGAGGACGCCCGGGTGCAGGCCTGGCGTGATCGAAAACTACCGGGCCGCAAATGGTTCGATGATCACGGCGTCAGTTTCACCCGGCACTACACCGGATCGCTGGCCTGCGTGCCGAGCCGTCCGACCATTTTCACCGGACAGTATCCCGACCTGCACGGGGTAACCCAGACCGACGGAATCGGGAAGCGGTTCGACGACTCCCGGTTGCGCTGGCTGCGCCGCGGCGAGGTGCCGACGTTGGGTAACTGGTTCCGCGCAGCCGGATACGACACACACTACGACGGGAAATGGCACATCTCGCATGCCGACCTGATCGACCCGGACACCGGAGAATCACTGGCCACCAACGACGACGACGGCGCCGTCGACGCTGCCGCGGTACGTCGTTACCTCGACGCCGATCCCCTTGCACCGTATGGATTTTCGGGATGGGTCGGCCCGGAGCCGCACGGCGGCAAGACCTCCGACTGCGGCCTGCGCCGCGACCCGCTGATCGCCGACCGAGTGGTGGCTTGGCTCACCGACCGGTACGAGCGCAGGCGGGCCGGCGATCCCGACGCGGCCCGGCCTTTCCTGTTGGTCGCCAGTTTCGTCAATCCCCATGACATCGTGCTGTTTCCCGCATGGGTGCGCCGCAGCCCCATCGAACCGTCGCCGCTGGACCCACCGCACGTGCCGCCCGCACCCACCGCCGACGAGGACCTGTCCACCAAACCCGCAGCGCAGATCGCGTTCCGGGAGGCCTACTACTCAGGCTACGGGCCGGCCGCCGCGATCAGCAGGACCTACCGGCGCAATGCCCAGCGCTACCGCGACCTGTACTACCGGCTGCATGCCGAGGTCGACTCCCCCATCGACCGGGTGCGCCGGGCCGTCACCGAGAATGGTTCGGCCAATGCCGTTCTGGTGCGCACAGCCGACCACGGTGATCTGCTCGGTGCGCACGGCGGTCTGCACCAGAAATGGTTCAATCTCTACGACGAGGCAACCCGGGTACCGTTCGTCATCGCCAGGGTGGGCGCGGCTGCGACATCACCGCGCGTCGTCGATGCGCCGACCTCCCACGTGGACCTGGTGCCCACACTGCTCGGCGCCGCGGGCGTCGACGTCGACGCGGTGGCCGCGCAACTCGCGGCGTCGTTCTCCGAGGTGCATCCGCTGCCGGGCCGCGATCTGATGCCCGTCGTGGACGGTGCGGCGGCCGATACCGAACGGTCGGTGTATCTACTGACCCGAGACACCGTGCTCGAAGGTGACAGCGGAGCCTCGGCCACCGCACGGGCACTGAAGCTGACCAGCAATCCTCCTGCGCCGCTGCGTATTCGGATCCCGGCCCATACGGCCTCCAATTTCGAGGGCCTGGTGGTGCGCGTCGACGCGCACGCCGCCGCAGGTGGCGCGGGCCACCTGTGGAAGCTGGTCCGCAGCTTCGACGATCCGTCGACATGGACCGAACCCGGGGTACGTCAGTTGGCGGCCAACGGGATGGGCGGTGAGGTCTACCGCAGCGATCCGCTCGATGACCAGTGGGAGCTCTACGATCTGACGGCCGACCCGATCGAGGCCGCCAATCGGTGGACCGATCCGGATCTGCACGAACTGCGCCGGCATCTGCGCACCGCGCTCAAGACGGCCCGGGCCGAATCGGTGCCCGAGCGCAACAATCCCTGGCCGTACGCCACCCGGCGGCCACCACCACCCGAGCCGGGGCCGGTGCGCACCGTGCTGCGACGAATCCGTCACGCGGCGCGCTCGTAGACACCGAACCCGGCACTGACGAGGAGCGCGCGATGGCAACTCTGGTATCGGTGAATGTCGGACTGCCCCGAGACGTCGGGTGGCAGAACCGGACCGTCTACACCGGGGCCTGGAAGGAACCGGTGACCGGGCCGCGGACGGTCCGCCGCCTCAACATCGACGGTGACGGGCAGGGCGATCTCGGCGGGCATGGCGGTGAGAATCGAGCTGTCCTGGTCTACCAACTCGACTCATATCGGCACTGGGCAAACGAGTTCGGCCGCACCGACCTCAAACCCGGGCTGTTCGGCGAGAACTTCACCGTCGAGGGGCTGCCCGACGACGAGGTCTGCATCGGTGATCGCTACCGGATCGGCACGGCGGTTTTCGAAGTCACCCAGCCGCGGGTCACCTGCTACCGCGCCGGGATGCGCATCGGCGAGCCGCGGATGGCGGCGCTCCTGGTCGCACACCACCGGCCCGGCTTCTATCTGCGGGTCATCACCGAGGGTGAGGTGCAGGCGGGCCAGGAGATCGTCAAGATCGCGTCCGGTCCCGAGCAGGTGAGCGTCGCCGAGATCGATGCGTTGTTGTACCTGCCCGGTCACCCGACCGACGCCCTGGAACGGGCGCTGCGGATCCCCGCGCTCAGTCCCGGGTGGCAGACATCGTTGCGGAGCCTGGCAGAACAAGCCGCCGGGACCTCGACCGGTAACACCGGACTCACCGGCGCCACCAGCCCGCCGCCGGCATGGACCGGCTTTCGCCCGCTCGTGGTGAGCGCCGTCGCCGACGAGAGCGATCATGTGCGTTCGGTTTCACTGTCCGACCCCACCGGCTCGCGCCTGCCGCAGTGGCTGCCCGGTCAATCACTGACGGTGCGGTTGCCGTCAGATACCCCTGGCATCAACCTGATCCGCAACTACTCGCTGTCCAACGACCCGGCCTCGGATATCTACCGCATCAGTGTCAAACGCGAACCCCACGGTGCGGCCAGCGGCTACATCCACTCCCGACTGCGCGTCGGTGATCGTGTCGACATCGCGGCCGCGCGAGGCACATTCTTCCTGACCGACAGCGACGGCCCGGTCGTCCTGTTGTCCGCCGGGATCGGAGCGACCCCGGTGCTTTCGATGTTGCATGCCTTGGCCGCAGCGGAATCGGCGCGTGAGATCTGGTGGCTTTACGGCGCCCGCAACGGCGCTGACCATCCCTTCGCCGCCGAAGTCCGCGAACTGCTCGATCGTCTGCCGCACAGCCATTCTCAGATCTACTACTCGCAGCCCAGACCACAGGACCGTTTGGGTGTCGATTACACCGCCGCCGGACGGCTGTCGGTCGATACCCTCGCCGAACTCGATCTGCCGGCAGATGCCGAGGCGTATCTATGCGGTCCGGTCGGCTTCATGACGGAGTTCAGCGCGGGCCTGGCGACCAACGGTCTGGCCGCCACACAGATCCATTCCGAGTTGTTCGGTGCCGCAGCCGCTTTGACTCCTGGAATCGTCGCCAAAGCGCCGGTCGCTCCGCATATCCCCGCCGGCCCACCGGGCACCGGGCCCAACGTGCAATTCGCCCGCAGTGGCATTTCGGCGCCGTGGAGTGGGGACAGCCTGCTGGAATTCGCCGAGGCCTGCGATGTGCCCACCCGCTGGTCCTGTCGTACCGGGGTATGCCACAACTGCGAGACTCCGCTGCTGTCCGGCAGTGTTCGATATGACCCGGAACCGTTGGAACCGCCCGCGGTGGGCAACATCCTGATCTGCTGTTCGCAACCCGCGGACGACGTCGTCCTCGATCTATGAGATCGAGGAAGATGTGCCGAATGCCCGCTGGGCCGCGACGACCGTCTGTTGAAGGAGGACCGCGATGGTCGTGGGCCCGACTCCGCCAGGCACAGGAGTGATGAGTCCGGCCCTCTGCGCGGCGGCCGCGTATTCGACGTCGCCGACGTTGCCCGGGTTGTAACCGGCGTCGATGACCACGGCGCCGGGCTTGATCCACGCACCCTTGATGAGTTCGGGGTGGCCCACAGCGGCAACCAGGATGTCTGCGTCAGCGACGATTCGTGCGAGATCGATGGTTCGGGAGTGGCAATAGCTGACGGTGGCATCGCGGGCCAATAGCAACATCCCCGCAGGCTTGCCCAGGATGGGGCTCCGGCCGACGACGACGGCGTGCGAGCCGGTGGGTTCGACGCCGTAGGCGTCAAGTAGGTGCATGATCCCGGCAGGGGTACAGGAATGAAATCCCGGCCCTCCTAAGGACATCGCGGCAAACGACGTCATTGTCACTCCGTCGACATCTTTCGCCGGTCTGATCGCCTCGAAGACCGCGCGCTCGTCGATCTGGGTTGGCATCGGGTGCTGGACGAGGATGCCGTCGACGCTGTCGTCGTTCGAAAGTTCGTCCACAAGAGTGACAACATCGCCGGTGGTCGCCGTCGCGGAGATCGTGTGGCTGCGCGATTCCAACCCTGCGGTGCGACAGCGATTCGTCTTCATGCGCACATAGGTATGTGATGCGGGATCGTCACCGACGAGAACTGTTGCCAGACAAGGCTTACGCCCGCTTTGGTGCTCGAATGCTCTGGCGTGCTCGCGCGTGGCAGCGAGTATTTCACTCGCCACCGCCGTGCCGTCGATGATGGTTGCGGGCATGGCCGACTCCTCACGAGGAAGGAGCACCCAGGCGGTCGATGCGTCCAATTGGTGCTTCCCGGTGGTGTCCCACCTGCGCCAGTCGCCAGCGTTCACCTTACCGTGGCCCTGCTGTCGAGTTGCCGGATGCAGCCTTCCGCCAGAGCCGGGCACTGGCCGTTGATGCGCGTGACCGCTGAACGACTGTCTGTTAGTCGATGACTCGTCCTTTGCCCAACCGGCCGCTCACATCACTGAAGCGGATCCGCAAAGGATGTCCGTCTCGTTCGACGTGAATGTGCAGGTGAGGTTCGGTGGAGTTACCTGAGTTACCGATTTCCCCGAGACGGTCACCGGGGCGTACTGAATCGCCCGTCGACACGGCCACCGTGCCCAACCGCAGATGGGCAAGTACGACGTGCTCGTGGCCATTGTCGATGACCACGTGGTTACCCACCGCGTGCACGACATCCGGGACACCGTCAGGTCTACCGTCCTCGGGATGGACGACCGTGCCGGCACACGGGGCGACAAGCTCGGCGCCGAATGCGAAGAAGTTCTCCTCGGCGCCGCCCCAGATGCCGCGCCGTGATCGTCCCGTCCAGCCGATGCGCACCAGATCAAGGGCTTCGCGCTGCTCAGGCGCGACCCAGTGATGGTTGAGGAGGCGTCCTTGACCGGCGACCACTCGCCAGCGACCGTCGCGCAGAGGAAAGATCAGCTCGCCGGTCATCGGGCTGTGCACCCCGGAGAAGGGCGCCGCGATCGCCGCACAGCCGGCAGCTGACGCCAAAAACAGACTGGTCCAGGCATGGAAACTGGTGAACCCACCCAAGAGTGGACCGTCAATCCAAATTCCGTGCAGGGCAACGGCGCCAGTGCCGATCCCTGTAAGTACAGCCAGCGGCGAGGGCGAGATCGATAACGATGGCAGCAAGAACCGCCACGACATGACGGTGAAGAACACCAGGGTAAACAGCGTGCCCGTCCACGATTCTCGATCGTCTGTGGTCACTCCGTCAATCACGCTGAGCACCACGACGACACACCAGATCACCGACCACATCTGGTGCCATCGCGTCGAGGCCATCAGACTCCCACTCGTTCGCCAGCGGGTTGATAGTCGCTGTCGGGCAGGACCGTCGAATCCGCTCCAATCATGATGAGCCCGGACGCGACAAGCCCCATGTAGACCATGATGCCAACGTGTATATGTTCCAGCGATACCGTGGCGACTTTGCAGACTGCGGCGCGCCCGCGTCATCTGTTGTGCTGGGCGAAGAATTGGCCGCTGGCCTGCGAGGCGTCAAAGGCTTGAGTGGTTGACCCGACCGAAGCCGAGGGCAACGAGAACCGCCCGGCGGGCCAGGTGTGCCCGCCACCGTCGACGCGTACGAAATCGACTTCAGTTCCGTCGGCACAGCCGCCGGCATCGACACGCTG
This sequence comes from Mycobacterium sp., assembly GCA_016197405.1. GTDB lineage: Bacteria > Actinomycetota > Actinomycetes > Mycobacteriales > Mycobacteriaceae > Mycobacterium. The sequence goes on along the minus strand of JACPVR010000028.1, from coordinate 34,940 downwards.
AATCCCAGCGCCGTCGCCGACATTCGCCGGCATATCAGAAACGGGCATGCCGGAGCATCCATCCAGTGCACGCCAACGATCAGCCATCGCCGGGGCAGCCACAATATCGCTGACGCCACCACGGCCGACCATCGTGCCACCGTTATAGGGAACAACCGGGTCCGCAGTCCCATGCACCTGCAGAACAGATACCGGCCTGGAAGGAGAACACGGAAAATTGGTGGCCAACGTACCTGAGACCGGGGCGATCGCCGCGACAACATCGGCGCGCTCGCACGCCAGCCGTGTCGCCATGAACGCCCCGGCCGACATACCGGTCACGAACACATGTGAGCGCTCGATCCCGAAATCCGATGTGACCTGATTGATAAGGGCCACAAGGAAACCCACATCATCAACGCCTTGGCGATCAGGGATGGAAGCCCCGCGACCATCTGCCCAGCTGAAGTCGATACCATCGGGATAAACCACGACGAAGCCGTTCTGGTCGGCGACCGCGTTGTAATTCGTGAGCGCCGCCTGCGCGCCTCCCGTGGCCCCGGCACCGTGCAGATTGAGCACCAGCCCTACCGGGCGGCGTACCCCGGCGGGGGCATGCAACAGGTAGGTGCGGTGCAACCCTCCAAAAGTCAACGCACCCGGCGCATCCCCGCCCGGAGCTGCGGACGCGGCTGCTCCGCTGTGGCCACCAAGGCATGACAGGGCCACTACCACGGCGGCCAATCGTGTGATCACGCCTGGCAGTATCAGCAACGAAGCTTGACGGCAGATGAACACGCAAACCCGACGGACACCGGCGCGGCGCGGCTGCTGACCGCCTCAAGCGGCCATCCCGCCGCCCGCCATCTCCGGTGGCGAGGCCGGACTACTGCGCCGAGGCTACTCTCCGGAGCGTTTCCACACGCTCGGCAGCGTTGCGCTCGACGAACAACGGCACAAAATCTCGGATCGAACTCTGTGCGAACTTCGCGTGTGCGGTCAGAACAATGCGTCTGACCTCGTGCGGGGGTCGGTCATGTTGCGACGCCGCAGCTTTCATTGCTTCCGCACTAGCCGCCTGCGACTGGAGCTAGTGGCTCAATTCTTGAGTTTGATGTGCAGATTGTGGCCTGCACCAAGACCGCCAGCGCCTCCGCCTAACGGCCAGCAACGGGTCCCGGCGCCGACGCAGGTCGGCAAACCCTGCAGACGACCGGTTCATTCGCCGACGCCCGTTCCGATGTCATGTTGCGGCCAGCATCCACTCTTTGGTGCGGGCGAAGGGACTCGAACCCCCAAGCTCTTTCGAGCACGGACACCTAAAGACCGCGTGTTTGCCAGTTTCACCACGCCCGCAGCGTGGTGATCGTACCTCGTATCGGGGCACCGATTGTGTCGGTGCATCGTCCTACGTTGATCGCACAGGCGGAAGGGTGTGGACAAATGCGGACAACGGAAGAATTTGAATCCGTTCGGCGACTCGTCGCAGCCGGGATGAACGACTGCGCCATCGCACGAACGACAGGTATCCCGCGACCCACAGTTCGGGGGTGGCGAACAACCGGACACCGCAGCCAGCGGCCAGCCGCCGCGGCGCCATGCGGTGTCATCCACCGCTTCGACAACTTTCCGGCACGGCCTTACTCGTATCTACTCGGCATGTATCTCGGTGATGGGTGTATCTCACGGGTCGGCCGCAGCCAATCACTCCGAGTGGCGCTCGACCGGAAGTACCCACATGTAGTCGGTGCGTGCCGCCAAGCCATCGACATGCTGATGTCCGGCCAACCGGCCCGGGCGTACTCGGTGGGGAGCGGATGCACGGTCGTATGCAAGTACTCCAAGCACTGGCCATGCCTGTTCCCACAACACGGACCCGGCCGTAAACACGACCGGCCCATTCATTTGCAGCCCTGGCAGCAGGCGCTGGTCAAACAGGCCACCGAGGACTTCATTCGCGGCCTGATAGACAGCGATGGGTGCCGGGTGGTCGCCAACGATCGCGGTGTCGCAAGCGTCCGGTACCACTTCACCAATCATTCGGAGGACATCCTCGGGTTGTTCACCGGCGCACTCGACGACCTCGGCATCCCCTGGACACGCAACAGCCGCCACATGATCGCCGTCTACCGCAAAGCGGCCACGGCACGTCTGGACGAATTCGTCGGCCCCAAAACGGCGCCCCGTCCCGACCTCGCTGCCGACCCTGGATTCCCGCTCAACCGCAGCTAGCCGGTACCGTCGAAGGGTGTCCACTACGCAGCGTCGGAGATGGCCGATGATCATTTTGGTCATCGCCGCCGCCCTCGGCTGCCTGGCGCTGGGCTGGTGGCAATGGACCCGCTACGAATCTGCGGGAGGCAGCTTCCAAAACCTCGGCTACGCGTTGCAGTGGCCGTTCTTCGCCGGATTCTGCGTGTATGCCTACCGCAAGTTCGTCCGCTACGAGGACGCCCCACCGGAGCCGAAGAATCCCGACGAACTCCACGAGATCCCGGCCGGGCTGTTGCCCGAACGCCCGAAAGCCGCCAGCCCGCAGGACACCGACGATCCCGCACTGCGCGAGTACAACGCATACCTCGCCGAACTTGCCCGCAAGGACCGACCGGACAGGACCACAGCATGACCAAGCCCGAGACTCCCCAGATCCCACCGGGCGCCGCCCCGGTCGAGAAGATCCGCACCGCCCTCAAGCTGTACCGGGTGCTGGCCTGGACGACGGGTATCTGGCTGATCGCCCTGTGCTACGAGATGGTGGCCAAGTACGGGTTCGGCGACGACTCGCTGAGCTGGATTGGCATCGTCCACGGCTGGGTGTACTTCGTCTATCTGATCTTCACGGCGAACCTGTCGGTACAGGTGCGCTGGCCCATCCCCAAGACCATCGGGGTACTGCTGGCCGGGACCATCCCGCTGCTCGGCATCATCGTCGAGCACTTCCAGACCAAGGACCTCAAGGCACGTTTCGGCCTGTAGCGCCCCTCGGCTCAGACCAGCGTGCGCAGCGCCGGCACCAGCTGAACCAGCGCCCGCCCGCGATGCGAGGCGGCGTCCTTCTGTTCCGGGCTGAGCTGTGCGGCGGAAAGATCACCGCCCTCGGGCACGAAGATCGGGTCGTAACCGAATCCACCGTCACCGCGGGGCCCGGTCGCGATCACACCGGCCCATTCGCCACGGACCACGTACTCGCGAAGCTCGCCGTCGATCTCGCACACCAGCGCGCACGCCGACACGAACGCCGCACCGCGTCGCTCGTCGGGCACGTCGGCGAGCTGGGCCAGCAGCAGCCGGTAGTTGCCGACATCGTCACCGTGGGTCCCCGCCCAACGTGCCGACAACACTCCCGGCATCCCGTTGAGGGCGCCCACCGCCAGACCGGAATCGTCTGCGACACAGGGCAAGCCGGTGGCCGCATAACCATCCCGCGCCTTGACCAGGGCGTTCTCTTCGAAGGTCGCCCCGGTTTCGGGGGTTTCCGGGAATTCGGGCACATCGGCCAGCGACACCAGTTGCAGACCCGACACCCCGGCGCCGTCGAGCACACGCCGCAACTCCGCGAGCTTCTTGCTGTTACGACTGGCGACCAACAGGCGGGTCATATGGCGCCACTCCTCAGCATCGCTCGTGCCTCGCTCTGCATCGTCGACGGCGCGTCATACCTAGCTGCCGAACGCCTTCTTACCAACCGGCCCTTCGGGCAACACACCGGGATACGGCGCCTCCAGTGCCTCGCGCTGGACGGCGAACAAGGTGTCGCAGGCGGCCAACGCCGAGTCGAGCAGTTTGTCCAGCGTGGAGCGCGGGAACGTCGCACCCTCACCGGTGCCCTGCACTTCGACGAGTGTCCCGGTGTCGGTTGCGACGACGTTCATGTCGACCTCGGCGCGCGAATCCTCTTCGTAAGGCAGGTCCACCCGCACGCGGCCATCGACCACACCGACGCTGACCGCCGCGATCGCGCAGGACAGCGGCCGCGGATCGGAAAGCTTGCCCGCCGCACCGAGGTAGGTCACCGCATCGGCGAGCGCGACGTAGGCACCGGTGATCGCCGCGGTGCGGGTCCCGCCGTCGGCCTGCAACACATCGCAGTCGATGGCGATGGTGTTCTCACCGAGCGCGCGCAGATCGATGCAGGCCCGCAGCGAGCGCCCCACCAGACGGCTGATCTCCTGGGTCCGCCCGCCGACCCTGCCCTTGACCGATTCGCGGTCCGAGCGGGTGTGGGTGGCGGCCGGCAGCATCGCGTACTCGGCCGTCAGCCAACCCAGGCCCGAGCCCTTGCGCCAGCGCGGGACCCCCTCGGTGACCGAGGCGGTGCACATGACGCGGGTTTGACCGAATTCCACCAGTACCGAACCGGCCGGATGACTGGTGAATCCGCGGGTGAGGACTACCGGGCGCAGCTCGTCGTCAGAGCGGCCATCTTCGCGTAGGGACACCCGGCAACCCTAACCGAGCGCTGTGACGCCACGACGGCACCCGCGGCAGTCCTCAGCGAGTGCGACGAACGTCGAACGCCTCACCGCACACCACCGCGCGTACCGGACCATCGAACGCGGCCTTGGCTTCGCTGATGACGTCCTCCCGCGACGTCCACGGCGGGATGTGGGTGAGCAGCAGTTCGGACACTCCCGCCTTGGCCGCGATCTCGCCGGCTTCGGTCCCGGACAGGTGAACGTGCGGCGGTCGATTCGCGGGATCGTGCGTCCACGACGCTTCGCACAGGAAGACATCGGCGTCGCGCGCCAATTCGACGACCGCATCGCAGGTTCCGGTGTCACCGCTGTAGACGAAGACCGCACCGGAGGGATCGGTGAACCGCATGCCGTAGGACTCGGTCGGATGCGACACCAGCCGCGGTGTGACATCGAGTGTGCCGAAGCGTTCGGTCCGGCCGTCCATCCACGACCTGACCTCGAAGATGTCGGTGAAATCGTCGAACTCGCCGCCCTCGGGTGAGGACGCGGCGCCCAACCGGGACCAGGTGTCGCTGGGTCCGTACATCAGTGCTTTCCCGGCAGGCGGGTTCGGGTGATAGCGGCGCCAGACGAACAGACCGGGTAGGTCCAGACAATGGTCGGCATGCAGGTGCGACAGAAGCACCTGAATCTCACCGGGGTCGGCGTGGCGCTGCAGGGCACCGAGGACCCCACCGCCGAAATCCAGGACCAGTGGCGGAGTGTCGGGTGCGTTCAGCAGATATCCGGACGCGGGCGAATCAGGGCCGACGACACTGCCGGAGCAGCCGAGCACGGTGATTCGCACAGTCACTACTGTGCCATGCCCGATACCACATTGAGAAAAACATTCGGCGATTACCTGCCAGCAATCAGCCGCGTGCGCCGACGTGTCGCTGAACAGGAACGACACCGGTAATCGCCGGACCGAGGAACCGCGACGCCAATGTGAGAAAAGCCTCAGGATCGCCCGTCGCCTCGAACTGCCACACCGGCGCCGACGCATCGTGATCACGCAGCAGGTCACCCTCGGAGAGCACCTTCAGCAGGTCCTTCGCGGTCTCCTCGGCCGACGACACCAGCGTCACGCCATCACCCACCGCCAGCTGGATCAGACCCGACAACAGCGGGTAGTGCGTGCACCCCAGGACCAGCGTGTCGACGTCGGCATGTTGTAGCGGTTCGAGATACCCCTCGGCCAGGCCGAGCACCTGCCGGCCGCTCGTGACCCCGCGCTCGACGAAGTCGACGAACCGCGGGCAGGCGACGGCGGCGATCTCGGTTCCCACCGCGGCGGCGAATGCGTCCTGGTATGCCCGTGACGTGACGGTGGCCTGCGTGCCGATGACCCCGATGCGGCCGTTGCGTGTGGTCGCGACGGCACGGCGCACCGCGGGCAGGATGACCTCGACGACCGGTACGTCGTAGCGCTCCCTGGCGTCGCGCAGGCACGCCGACGATGCCGAGTTGCAGGCGATCACCAACGCTTTGACACCGCGTTCGACCAGGTCGTCCATGATGGCCAGGGCATGGGCGCGGATCTGGGCCAGCGGCAGCGGACCGTACGGCCCGTTCGCGGTATCGCCGACATAGATCATGTTCTCGGCGGGCAGCTGGTCGATGATCGATCGCGCGACGGTCAGCCCGCCGACGCCGGAGTCGAAGACTCCGACGGGTGCGTCGCGATCCGGTACGGAGGTCATGACGTCAGCGAGTTCTGTGGTCCGGTCTTGCGGCGCGCACGGGCATTACGTTCCGGCGCCGAAAGCCAGTAGGCAGCCAGGACGCCGGCGACGGCGCCGCACAGATGGCCCTGCCAGGACACCCCGCCGCAGCGGTCCAGGACCGGCACCGCACCCCACAGGATGCTGCCGTAGACGAACAGCACCACAATGCTCGCCACGATCTGCCAGGCGTGCCGGGTGAGCCACCCGAACACCAGCAGGAAACCCAGCCAGCCGAAGATCAGGCCCGACGCGCCGATGTGGTTGGTCTCGTACGGGCAGGATCCGAGGTCGCCGATGAGCCAGGTCCCGACACCGCCGAGAATCCAGATGATGGCCGTGGCCCACACGAAACGCGCCAAGCCGGTCAGCGTGACCAGGAACCCGAGCACCAGGGCAGGCCCGGTGTTGGCGACCAGATGCGCCCAGTTGGCGTGCAGCAGCGGGGCGAAGATGATTCCCCACAGGCCGTCGGATTCCAGCGGCCGGATTCCGTTCTGATCGAGCCGACCACCGGAGAGCTGATCGGCCAGCTCGATGATGTAGAGCAGGGCGACGAACGTCAGGATCGTGACGGCGCCGACTTTCCACGGAGATCGTTTCTCCGGCTTCGACGCTGCCGGATACCCGGGCAGCTGCGTCATCGAGTGACCGTCGCTGCCCGCACGTTCGTCATGCCCATAACTGCCCTTCCAGCGCGTCCTCGGCTTCATCCAGGCTACCGGCGTACGCCCCGGTCGAAAGATACTTCCATCCGGCGTCGGCGACCACGAACGCGATATCGGCGCGCTCCCCGGCCTTGATCGCCTTACCGGCCATGCCCAGCGCCGCGTGCAGGACCGCCCCGGACGAAATACCGGCGAAAATACCCTCGACCTGCACCAGTTCCCGCGTTCGTCTGACCGCGTCGAAGGCACCCACCGAGTAGCGGGTGGTCAGCACAGCGGGGTCGTACAGCTCGGGAACGAAGCCCTCGTCGATATTGCGCAGCGCGTACACGCCCTCGCCGTAACGGGGTTCGGCGGCCACGATCTGCACCCCCGGGACATGCTCGAGAAGAAATCGCCCGGTACCCATCAGTGTGCCGGTGGTCCCGAGACCGGCGACGAAGTGGGTGACCTCGGGCAGGTCGGCGAGCACCTCCGGTCCCGTCCCGACGTAGTGCGCCTCGGCATTGGCCGGGTTGCCGTACTGGTAGAGCATCACCCAGTCCGGGTTCTCGGCGGCCAGCTTCTTGGCGGTCGCCACCGCGGTGTTCGAGCCGCCCTCGGCGGGACTGAAGATGATCCTGGCGCCGTAGAGCTCCAGCAGCTGGGTTCGTTCCACCGACGTGTTCTCCGGCATGACACAGATCAGGTGGTAGCCCTTGAGCTGGGCGGCCATCGCCAGCGAGATACCGGTGTTGCCCGAGGTCGGTTCCAGGATGGTGTCCCCCGGGTTGATCACGCCGTCGCGCTCGGCCTTCTCGATCATCCGCAGCGCCGGCCGGTCCTTGATCGAGCCGGTCGGATTGCGGTCTTCGAGTTTGGCCCACAGCCGCACATGGGGACCTTCGGCGCCGTCCTCCCAGCGCGGCGACAGCCGTTGCAGCCCGACCAGCGGTGTGTTGCCGAGCGCCTGCAACAGCGAGTCATACCGGGTCATGGGCGCGTGCTCACCCGCCCGCGACGGCGGGCAATATCGTCACCGAGTCGCCATCGGCGATCGCGGTGTCCAGGCCGCCGGAGAACCGGACATCCTCGTCGTTGACGTAGATGTTGACGAACCGGTGCAGCTTGCCGTTATCGACCAGTCGTTCGGTGATGCCCGAGTAGTTGGCCTCCAGATCGCTGATCACGGCACCCAGCGTGGCGCCCTCGGCGGACACCCGCTTCTCGCCACCGGTGTGCGGCCGCAGGATCGTGGGGATGGAAACGGTGACGGACATGGCGGTCAATTCCTTCGCTAGCTGTACTGATCGACGATCGTGACGGGCTCTTCGGTGACCACACCGTCGAGGATGCGGTAGCTGCGCAGCTCGTGATCGTCAGGGTCGCGAGTGGACACCAGCACGTAGTGCGCATCGGGTTCGGAGGCATAGGAGATGTCGGTGCGACTCGGATAGGCCTCGGTCGCGGTGTGTGAGTGATAGATGACGACCGGCACCTCGTCGGCATCGTCCATAGCCCGCCAGACCTTGAGCTGCTCGCCGGAATCGAAACGGTAGAACGTCGGTGAGCGTTCGGCGTTGACCATGGCGATGAATCGTTCCGGACGATCGAGGCCCTCCCGGCCGGCGATCACACCACATGCCTCATCGGGATGGTCGGCTCGCGCATGAGCGACCATGGCGTCGACCAGATCGGCACGGATCACCAGCACGGCACTCGCTCACTTCCTCGAATCAGGCGAATGCTCCGGGCAACAGGCTGCGGTACGTCGGTATTCCGGCGACGGGCTCGGCGGCCAACACCCCGACGAGAACCGCGAGCGCCAGAGCGTCGGCCGCCGCGGCACCCACCCGCGCCACCAGCTTGGTCTCCGGCGACATCGACAGCGGGGTGCCGGGGTCCGGTGGCACCTGCACCGCACCAGTGGCCAGCGCGAAAACGGTGTCGCCGTCGATCGGGGTGTGACACGGCCTGATGGTGTGGGCGAGGCCGTCGTGCGCGGCGGTCGCCATCCGCCGGCAGGCGGCCTTGCTCAGGGCCGCGTCGGTCGCCACGACCGCGATCGTGGTGTTGAGCGGCCCAAGTTCGCGGTCGCGCTCGGCGAGCGCCGCGATTTCCTCCGCCGGCGGCCGTTTCAGTCCGAAAGCCTCCGTCAGGCGCGCCATCCACGGCAGCCCGGTTGCCGGGTCGACCACATTGCCCGCGGCGTTGACGGTGACCACAGCGCCGACCGTCACCCCGATATCGTCGAGCCGGATCGATGCGGTGCCGACACCCCCCTTGAGCACGCCGGCGCGCGCACCCGCGCCCGCACCGACACAACCCACGTGCACCGTGGTGGCCGCGGCTTGCGCAGCCGCAGAACCGAATTCGGCCGTCGGTCGGCAACTCCACGCACCGACCGGCAGGTCGAATATCACTGCGCCCGGCACGATCGGCACCAGACCGCCGTCCATCTTCACGCCGCGTCCCTGCGCCTCCAACCAGGACATCACCCCGTCGCCGGCGGCGAGCCCGTAGGCGCTGCCGCCGGTGAGCAGCACAGCGTCAACATGGCGCACACTGTTGGCCGGATCGAGCAGTTCGGTCTCCCGACTGCCCGGCGCGCCACCGCGAACATCAACCGCGCCAACGGTTTCCGGCGGGGTGAGCACGACGGTGGAGCCGGTGACCCAGCCCGAACCCAGTGCGGCGTCATCGTCGATACGGTGGTGGTGGCCGACCTTGATCCCGGCCACATCGGTTATCGACCCGAAGTTCGCACTCACCGCGCCGTGCCGCCTGCCGCGGGGCTCACCGGACCGGCTTGTCCATCAGAGCGAGCACCAGGTATTCCTGCAGCACCGTCAACCACTGATAGACGTCCAGATGGCCGGCCAGCGGGTGATTCGCCGGCAGCCGATCCAGGCCCTCGGGTCCGATTTCGAGCATGGTGCCCAGCGCCAGCCGGATGTCGTTGACCGCGGCGATCCATGCGTTCGCATCCTCCTCGGATATCTCGAACCGGCCGCCCGCGACCGGGCACGTATCCAGTAGCCGTTGGGCCGCTTCACGTTTGGCGTCGATGATCTCGGGTTCGTGCAGACTGCGCAGCGCACTGTTCAAGCTGTCGGCGTGACCCGACCCGGCCGGATGCGAGGTCTGCAACCGGAAGAAATCGGGTAGCAGCCGGGCCATCGTGGCGTCCTCGGGCGGGCCGGAATGGCCGGTGCGCATACCGGTGATCTGCTGTAGCTCGTCTGTGGGCGTCGACGCCTCACGCGCGTCGAGCATGCCCACCACCGAGCCGGCCATATTGTGCAGCAGCGCCGCCTCATGCTGGTCCAGGGCAGCACGGAACCGCGGGCCGTTCGCGGTATCGACCCGCTTCCATTTACGCATCGGTGATTGGCGCTCAGCGGTCCTGCTGCAAGGTGGCCCACAGTCCCGCGGCGTGCAGCTTGGACACGTCGGTTTCCATGGACTCGCGGGTGCCTGACGAGACGACGGCCTTGCCCTCGTTGTGGACCTGCAGCATCAGTTTGGTCGCCTGCGGCTCGGAGTACCCGAACAACTTCTGGAAGATGTAGGTCACGTAGTTCATCAGGTTGACCGGATCGTCCCACACGATCGTCACCCAGGGCCGCTGAGTGGCCTCAGAAGTGTCGGCCTCATCCTTGCGGGCCAATCCCGGTTTGGTCGGTGCGGGCGCAACCATGCGCTACAGGATACCGCCGGTGCCGGCCTTCTCCGAACCCGATCGGCGCCTGATGAGCGGCCCGATGCGCGCGCCCGTACCACCCCACCGGCGCCGCCCGTCTAACGTGACGGTGTGACGGTGGCCCTGCTGACCGACAAATACGAGCTGACCATGCTCTCCGCGGCGCTGCGTGACGGCACCGCTGATCGGCATACCACCTTCGAGCTGTTCGCCCGCCGGCTGCCCGACGGGCGGCGCTACGGCGTGGTCGCCGGTACCGGGCGGTTACTGGAAGCGTTGGGCGAGTTCCGATTCGACGACGACGCCCTCGCGTCATTGGCCGAGTTCCTGGATCGCCCAGCGCTCGACTACCTTCGCCAGTTCCGGTTCAGCGGTGATATCGACGGCTATCCCGAAGGCGAGCTGTACTTCCCGAACTCCCCGGTGCTCTCGGTGCGCGGCAGCTTCGCCGAGTGCGTGTTGCTGGAGACCCTGGCGTTGTCGATCTTCAATCACGACACCGCCATCGCATCGGCCGCCGCGCGGATGGTCACCGCCGCCGACGGCCGGACCCTGATCGAGATGGGTTCCCGGCGCACCCACGAGCAGGCCGCCGTCGCGTCGTCGCGGGCCGCCTACATCGCCGGCTTCGACGGGACGTCCAATCTGCAGGCCCATCGCCGGTACGGGGTTCCCGCGCTGGGCACCAGCGCGCACGCCTTCACCATGCTCTACACCGGGGCGCAGGGACCCGACGAACTCTCGGCCTTCCGGGCGCAGGTCGCCGCACTGGGCGTGGGCACCACGCTGCTGGTGGACACCTACGACGTCACGACCGGGGTGGCCAACGCCGTGGCCGCCGCCGGCCCCCAACTGGGCGCCGTCCGCATCGACTCGGGCGATCTCGGGGTGCTGGCCCGCCAGGTCCGCGCGCAACTGGACGCCCTCGGCGCCACCGCAACCGCCATCGTGGTCTCCGGCGACCTCGACGAGTACGCCATCGCCGCACTGCGCGCCGAGCCGGTGGATTCCTACGGCGTCGGCACGTCGCTGGTGACCGGTTCCGGCGCCCCGACGGCGAACATGGTCTACAAGCTCGTCGAGGTCGACGGCATGCCGGTCGCCAAACGCAGCAGCCACAAGGAGTCACTCGGCGGCCACAAGGCAGCGACCCGGTTGTCGAAGGACACCGGCACCATCGTCGAGGAGATCATCCACCCGGCGGACGCGCCGCCGAGCCTCGGCCAGACCGCACGCCTGCTGACGGTCCCGCTGGTGCGCGACGGGTTGCCGGTGGCGACCGAACACCTCGATCGGGTCCGCGACCGCGTCGCGGCGGGACGCAAATCGCTGCCCTGGGAAGGGCTCAAGCTCTCCCACGGCGAACCGGCCATTCCGACCAGGGTGGTGGCGCCATAGCGGCCTCGGCGGCCGACCTGCTGGAGCTGGCGGTGGCCGCGGTCGGCGGCAGCCGGCGCCCCGGTCAGGTCGAGATGGCAGAGGCGGTCGCGCACGCCTTCAAGACCGGTGAGCATCTGGCCGTGCAGGCCGGCACCGGAACCGGTAAGTCGCTTGCCTACCTGGTGCCCGCGATCGCCGCGACCGCTGACGACGCCGACGAGAAGGGCCCGGTGGTGGTGTCGACCGCGACGATCGCGCTGCAGCGCCAGCTCGTCGACCGCGATCTGCCCCGGCTCGCCACCGCGCTGGCCGGGGCACTGCCCCGCAAGCCCACCTTCGCATTACTGAAGGGACGGGGAAATTACCTGTGCCTGAACAAAGTTCACAACGGTTCGGCCGGTGATGATCAGCCGCCGCAGGACGAACTGTTCGAACCGTTCGCGGCGACCCGGCTCGGCCGCGAGGTGGCGCGGCTGACCGAGTGGGCATCGGATACCGATACCGGTGACCGTGACGAACTGCGTCCCGGGGTGCCCGACCGGGCATGGAGTCAGGTCAGCGTGTCGGCGCGCGAATGTATCGGCGTCTCGCGCTGCCCGTTCGGCACCGAGTGCTTCTCGGAGAAGGCCCGCGGCAAGGCCGGACTCGTCGACGTCGTGGTGACCAATCACGCGTTGCTCGCCATCGACGCCATCGCCGATGCCGCGGTGCTACCCGAACATGAACTGCTCGTGGTGGATGAAGCGCACGAGCTGGTGGACCGCGTCACCGCGGTGGCCACCGGCGAACTGCATGCCACGGTGCTCGCGGTGGCGATCCGGCGGGCCAACAAATTGGTCGGATCCGAACTCACCGAGCGGATGGAGGCGGCCGCCGCGACGTTCACCTCGGCGATCCACGACGAGACACCGGGACGCATCGATCATCTCGACGACGAGCTCGCCGCCTACCTCACCGCGCTGCGGGACGCGACCCACGCGGCGCGCGCGGCGATCAACCCGACGCCCGGCGATCCGCAGGCGGCTTCCGCACGGGCCGAAGCGATCTCGGCGCTCAACGAGGTCACCGATACCGCCAACCGGATGCTGGAATCATTCGGCCCGCCCCTGGCCCAGCGCCTCGACGTGGTGTGGCTCGACCACGAGGACATCCGCGGTTCGGTACGTCCGGTGCTGCGGGTGGCACCGCTGTCGGTTTCCGGGCTGCTGCGCACCCGGCTCTTCGCCCGGTCCACGACGGTCTTGACCTCGGCGACGCTGACCATCGGCGGCACCTTCGACGCGATGGCCGGCGCGTGGGGTCTGTCCGGTGGCCCCAACGACGATGCGCCGCCGCCGTGGAAGGGGATCGACGTCGGCTCACCGTTCGAACACGCCAAAGCCGGCATCCTGTACGTCGCTGCGCATCTGCCGCCGCCGGGCCGCGACAGCGCCGGTTCCCCCGATCAGCTCACCGAGATCGCCGAGCTGATCACCGCGGCCGGTGGGCGCACGCTGGGCCTGTTCTCTTCGATGCGCGCGGCGCGCGCCACGGCCGAAGCCATCCGCGAACGCATCGACACCCCGGTGCTGTGCCAGGGCGACGACACCACCGCGGCGCTCGTCGAGCAGTTCGCCGCCGACCCGAAAACCTCGCTGTTCGGCACGTTGTCGCTGTGGCAGGGCGTCGACGTCCCGGGTCCGTCACTGTCACTGGTGCTCATCGACCGCATTCCGTTCCCGCGGCCCGACGATCCACTGCTGACGGCCCGGCAGCGCGCGATCGCGGCGCGGGGCGGCAACGGGTTCATGGCGGTGGCGGCCAGCCATGCCGCCCTGCTGCTCGCCCAGGGTGCCGGCCGACTGCTGCGGCGCTCCGACGACCGCGGGGTGGTCGCGGTACTGGATTCCCGGATGGCCACGGCTCGCTACGGCAGCTATCTGCGGGCCTCGCTTCCGCCGTTCTGGCCGACCACCGACGCGGCCCGGGTGCGCGAAGCACTGGTCAGGCTGCGAAATTCGACGTAGAGCGCGGACGACGGCGCGCAAACGCCGGGTCGCCCGCAATCGCGCACACGCCACTATCCTGGCTAGCACTTGGGCGATGTCTCCTCTGAATCCCCTCTGACCGAGAGGTAGCGCCGATGCGCCGACGACGCCACCGAATTGCCTCCGCGGCCGCCGCCCTGGCCGGTACCGCAACGCTGGTCGCGGGTTGCTCGACGATGGTCGACGGCGCCCCGGTGTCGGTCTTCGCCGATCCCTTCAAGGTCGCCGGAATGCAGGCCGTCGACGGGCCGACGGGGCTGCGTCCGGATGCCAAGGAACCCAACCGCGATATCGAGAACTCCAACGGCGGCAAGGTCGACCAGATCGCCGGGGCATCGGTCAGCGATATCGAGGAGTACTGGCAGACCGCGTACGGCGACACCTTCCCCGGCGAGTTCAAACCGGTGTCGGAGTTGATCTCCTGGGACGCCGACGACTACGACGGCACCTTCTGCGAGGACGACACCTACGGATTGGTCAACGCGGCATTCTGTCCGCTGGACAACACCATCGGCTGGGATCGCGGCGTGCTGATGCCACAGCTGCGGCAGGCCAACGGCGACATGGCGATCACCATGGTGCTGGCCCACGAGTACGGCCACTCGGTGCAGAAGCAGGCCAAGCTGGCCAAGCGCGGCACCCCGACGCTGGTCGGCGAGCAGCAGGCGGATTGTTTCGCCGGCGCCTACATGCGCTGGGTCGCCGAGGACAACTCCCCGCGATTCACCCTGTCCACCGGTGACGGGCTGAACAATCTGCTGGCCGGCATGATCTCGTTCCGCGATCCGCTGCTGTCCGAGGACGACATCTACCAAGAAGGCACCGGCGACGAGCACGGTTCGGCGTTCGAACGCATCTCGGCGTTCCAGTTCGGGTTCACCGACGGACCGTCGGCATGCGCCGCTATCGACGCCAAGGAGGTGGCGCAACGCCGCGGTGATCTTCCGGTGGCGCTGCAGCAGGATGACACCGGTGAATGGCCGGTCTCCGAGGAATCGGTGCGTGCCATCGTCGACGCGATGAACATCATGTTCACGCCGCAGAACCCGCCCGCGCTGACGTTGAACGGCATCGGAACCTGCGCAGATGCCCGGCCCAGCTCACCGGTGTCGTACTGTCCGGCGACCAACACCATCGCGGTCGATCTGCCCGCACTGGAGAAGCTCGGCACGCCGAGCAACGACGAGGACGGCACGTCGATGGTCTCGGGTGACAACACCGCCTACTCGGTGCTGATGTCGCGGTACATGCTTGCCCTGCAGCATCAACAGGGCGGTCTGGTGCTCGACAACGCCGAGGCCGGCCTGCGCACGGCGTGCCTGACCGGGGTGGCCACCACGAAATTGTCCGCCGGGGTGAGCACACCCGACGGCAACACCGTGGCGCTGACGGCCGGCGATCTCGACGAGGCGGTGGCCGGGCTGCTGACCAACGGGCTGGCCGCCGGCGACGTCAACGGCGAATCGGTGCCTGCCGGTTTCTCCCGTATCGACGCGTTCCGTATCGGCGTCCTCGGCGACGTCGACCGCTGCCTCAAGCGCTTCCCGTAACCACCGTCCCGGGTCCCCCACACTCCCGCGAGCGTGCGTGTCCCCGCCCGACACACCGGCGACTCTGCGTACTCTGCGCACGTTCGCGACCAGGTGGCGGCCAGATCTGGGCTGGTCTACACCTTTCGGGTGGTGCCGTAGTAGGCCTGGATCGAATCCGACAGTGGCGTCGAACGGGTGATCACGGCATACGAGCGGATGAAGGACTCCCCCACGCAACCGTCGATCTTGACGTGGAAGCCGCTGACCGAGATCCACGGGTCGGTCCCGGTGAACTCCTTCTTCGACACCGGCACCATGTTGATGACACCCGGTTTGAGGGCGACCGACGCGCCGCCGAGCACCGGCGTCGACAGCACCGGCGCGATACCGTCGAGCAGCGGTCCGTCCGCGTCGATTCCGAGCAGGCCCAGCGACGGCGTCACACCCACGCTGCCGGTCATCGTGACCCCGTTGGAAGTGCTCATGTCGATACCGCAGCCGATCTGGTAGCCGACCTCCAGGACGCCGTGCGGCACCTCGGCCTCGGCACCCTCGGGCGCTTTGAGATAACCGTTGAAGACGCCGCTGACCTCGTAGTCCCGCGATGACAGCGCGGTGGTCAGCGGGCTGATGTTGCGTAGCGTCTCGTCCTTGGCGCCGACGATGAGCACCCAGCCGTCCGGCGCGGTGCTGGTCGCCGGCGGTGCAGATTCGACGACGGCGGGATCGGCGGGTGTGCTGTTGGCGACCGGTTCGGCGACAGGTGCCGCAAGGACGCCGTCGGCCGCGGCCGGGTCGGGATCTGCGCCGGCCGGCGCCGCCGTCATGCCCAGGCACATGCCCGCCGCGATCACCGCGGTCCAGCGGCAGGCGACGGCAGAGATCACGACGATGCCTTTCGCGGACGGCTCCTCAGGTGCGCGGTGCACTGCAGAGCGACGGAACGTACATCGCATCTTGCGGGCTCAACCCCCGCGAAAAGGTCACATCAGAGCGGCAACCGGATCACGAATCCGGATTCCAGAGCCACCCACAGCGCGCCGTCCGGGTGGATCGCCAAACCGTGCGGCTCGCTGCCGGGCGGTAGGTCGAAGGTGGTGATCTCACCGTCGCCGGTCACCCTGGCGATCTGGTCGGCGCCCCACAGACTCACCCAGACCCCGTCGGAGGGGTCGGCGGCCACCGCATGCGGTTTGCCGGGCAGGTCGATCTCCTGGATCGCCTCGTTCATCGGTATCCGCCCGAGTTTGTCGGCAAGGATCTCGGTGAACCACACCGCATCGTCGTGCGTGCCCGCGATCCCGACCGGTCCCGCGCCTTTGGTCGGCAGCGCCCGCACCGTGACGGCACCCGAGACGGGGTCCAGCCGGCCCACCGCGCTGCTGCCGTTGAGGGTGAACCACAGTGCGTGATCGGGTCCGCTGGTGATCATCGACGGAGCGTCACCGCGGGCGGGACAGCGGGACACCTCACCGTAGACGGTTATCCGCCCGATGCCGGCCGCGCCCGTCTCGGTGAACCACAATGCGCCGTCACTGCCCACGGTGATACCGAAAGGTGCGCTCCCGGAAGCCAATTGATATTCACTGAGCTCGCCGTCGGTGGTGATGCGACCGATGCGGTCATCACCGTTCCGGGTGAACCACAACGCCCCGTCGGGCCCGGTGGTGATCACCGAAGGTCGAGAGCCCGCGGCAACCGGATGAATATCGACGCCGCCGTCGATACTGACGCGGGCTATGGCGTCGCCATGGACCAACGTCACCCACAACGCGCCGTCGGGTCCAGCGGTCAGATGATAGGGCCCACCGTCGAGCGGGACCTGTGCTGCGCCGCCGCTCACGCCAGTTTGACCAGACCGAGTTCACTGTCGGTGGCCAGCAGCCGGTTATGCGGCAGCACCCGCACGGTGTAACCCACTGGACCCGCGACCGGCAGCGGTGTGGTCGTGGAGAACAGCTCCACCCCGCCGTCGGCGGACCCGATATGCGCCATCGGAGCCGTCACCGGATCGATCAGCGCATCGCTGGAATCGACCCGGCCCAGCACGGCTTCGACGACGACATCGGGGGGGTTCAGCCCGGCAAGTTGCACACTGGCCGTCAGGGTCAGCTCCGATCCGAGGACCGGCGCGTCGGGCAGGCCCGTGCTGTCGACATCGGTGATCTGCAGCTCCGGCCAGGCCGTCGTGACCCGCCTGCGGTACCCGGCGAGTTCACGGGCCGGACCGTAATCGGTGCCGACTGTTCGCCGTACCGACTCCGCCGCGGGCAGGTAGTACTGCTCGGTGTAGTCACGCACCATCCGCGAGGCCAGCACCTTGGGGCCCAGAACCTGCAGGGTGTGCCGCACCATCTCGACCCATCGGGTCGGGACACCGGCGCCGTCCCGGTCGTAGAACCGCGGTGTCACCGCGTCGGCGAGCAGGCTGTAGAGCGCGGCCGCTTCCAGGTCGTCACGGCGTGATTCGTCGGCCACGCCGTCGGCGGTCGGGATCTCCCAACCGTTCTCGCCGTCGTACCACTCGTCCCACCAGCCGTCGCGGATGGACAGGTTCAATCCGCCGTTGAGCGCGCTCTTCATCCCGGAGGTGCCGCACGCCTCCAGCGGCCGCAGCGGATTGTTGAGCCAGACGTCGCAGCCCCAGTACAACAACCGCGCCATCGACATGTCGTAGTCGGGCAGGAACGCGATCCGGTGCCGCACCTGTGGCCGGTCGGCGAATTTGACCACCTGCTGGATGAGCGCCTTGCCGCCGTCGTCGGCGGGATGCGATTTGCCCGCGACGATGAGCTGTATGGGTTTGTCCTTGTCGAGCAGCAGCTGTTCGAGGCGCTCTGGGTCACGCAGCATCAGGGTCAGCCGCTTGTAGGTGGGCACACGGCGAGCGAATCCGATGGTCAGCACATCGGGATCGAAAGCCGTTGCGATCCAACCTAATTCCGCCTCCGACGCACCACGTTCCAGCCACGACCGGCGCAGTCGGGCCCGCACATCCTGTACCAGCAGTGCCCGTAGCTGCGATCGGATCCACCACAGATGCCCGGGATCGACCTGCTGTACCCGCACCCAGGTCGCCGGGTCGGAAAGAGGTTCCCCGCCGGCGAGCTCACGGGCCAGCTCCAGCCACTGCGGCGCGGCCCAGGTGGGCGCGTGCACGCCGTTGGTGATCGACCCGATCGGTACCTCGGCGGTGTCGAAACCGGGCCACAACTCGTTGAACATGCCGCGGCTCACGCGGCCGTGCAGCAGCGATACCCCGTTGGCACGCTGCGCCAGCCGCAGACCCATGTGCGCCATGTTGAACTTGGTCGGATCGTCCTCGGCGCCGAACTGCAGGACATGGTCCAACGACACCCCCGGCAACAGCGGATTGGGCCGCTCGTCGTCGAAATAACTGCGCACCATGTCCACCGGGAAGCGGTCGATTCCCGCGGGCACCGGGGTGTGGGTGGTGAAGACGGTCGACGACCGCACCACGGTCAAAGCGGTGTCGAAATCCAGTCCGGGCGCTGACGCCATGTACTCGCGGATGCGCTCGACGCCGAGGAATCCCGCGTGCCCCTCGTTCATGTGGAACACCTCGGGGTCGGCAAGTTCCTCGATCCTGGTGAATTGCCGGATCGCCCTGATGCCGCCGACTCCGGCGAGGATCTCCTGTTTGATGCGATGGTCCTGGTCACCGCCGTAGAGCCGATCGGTGACGCCGCGCATATCGTGCTCGTTCTCCGGGATGTCGGAATCGAGCAGTAACAGCGGCACCCGGCCCACCTGGGCGACCCATACCCGGGCCCGCAGCTGCGCGCCCTGCGGCATCGCCAGGTCGACGAGCACCGGCTGATCATCGCCGTCGGTGAGCAGTCGCAGCGGCAGACCCTGCGGGTCCAGCGACGGATAGGTCTCCAGCTGCCAGCCGTCGGCGGTCAGGGACTGCCGGAAATAGCCCGACCGGTACAGCAGGCCGACCGCGATGAGCGGCAGGCCAAGATCCGACGCCGACTTGAGGTGATCACCGGCCAGGATGCCGAGACCACCGGAGTAGTTCGGCAGCACCTCGGAGACACCGAACTCCATCGAGAAGTAGGCGATACCGGTCGGCATCTGCACGCCGTCGGCCTGCTGCTGCTGGTACCACTGCGGGCGGCTGAGGTAGTCGGTGAGATCGGCCGACAGCGCGTCGAGCCGGCCGAGGAAGGCGGTGTCGGCTGCGAGTTCGTCGAGCCGGGCAGGGCTGACCGCACCGAGCAGGGCCACCGGATCGGCTCCGGATTGCGCCCACAACGTCTCGTCGATGCTGGCGAAGAGGTCCTGGGTGGGTTTGTCCCATGACCACCGCAAATTCATCGACAGCTGCTCGAGAGCGGCCAGTCGGGCAGGTAGATGGGCTCGGACGGTGAACCGGCGGAGGGCCTTCACGTGTGCACACCTTACGGACAATCACCGGTGCGGCGACGGTGCTCGGTGATACTTCCCACCTCCCGCGGCGTGTTCGGACACTACGGTGTGAAGGGAACGGGAAGTGGTTAACCGACACCGCAACGCACAATCGACGAACACCGCCGAAGGAGAGCCCGGGTGCCCGGTCGTATCGAGATCGACGACGTCCAACCTGTCGTATCCGGGGGAACGTTCCCGGCGAAGGCGGTGGTCGGCGAGGTCGTTCCGGTGTCCGCGACGGTCTGGCGAGAAGGCCATGACGCCGTGGCCGCCACGCTTGCCGTGCGCTACCACGGGACCAGCTACCCACAGTTGGTTTCGGGGCCACCCCGGCCCCCCGAGCCGATCCCGATCCAGGATGTGGTTGCACCGGTGCGCAAGGTCAAACCGCAACTCCTGCCGATGTCGCCCGGACGGACCCCCGATGTTTTCCACGGTCAGTTCATTCCCGACACCGTCGGCCTGTGGACCTTCCGGGTCGACGGCTGGGGTGATCCGATCGCCACCTGGCGCCACAATGTGCTGGCGAAGCTGGAGGCCGGCCAGGGCGAATCCGAGCTGTCCAACGACCTGATCATCGGCGCGCAACTGCTGGAGCGTGCCGCCACCGGGGTGCCCCGGCAACGCAGGCACCCACTGATCGAGGCCGCGACCGTACTTCGCGCGCCGGGCGATCCCGCCCACCGTGCGGGCACGGCGCTGACCCCGGAGATCACCGAGCTGCTGGCCGAGTATCCGCTTCGCGAATTCCTCACCCGCGGAGCACAACTCGGCATTTGGGTAGATCGCCCACAGGCCCGTTTCTCCGCCTGGTACGAATTCTTCCCACGTTCCACCGGCGGTCGCGACGCCGCGGGCGATCCGGTGCACGGAACCTTCACCACCGCCGCCAAAGCGTTGCCGCGGATCGCCGATATGGGATTCGACGTGGTCTACCTGCCGCCGATCCACCCCATCGGCAAGGTGCACCGCAAGGGCCGGAACAACAGCGTCACCGCGGTGCCGGGTGATGTCGGCTCGCCGTGGGCCATCGGCAGCGACGAGGGTGGCCACGACGCGGTGCATCCCGAGCTGGGCACCGTCGAGGACTTCGACGAATTCGTCGCTGCCACACGTGATCTCGGCATGGAGGTGGCACTGGATTTGGCGTTGCAGTGCGCGCCGGATCATCCGTGGGCCCGCGAGCACCGACAGTGGTTCACCCAGTTGCCTGACGGCACCATCGCCTACGCGGAGAACCCGCCGAAGAAGTACCAGGACATCTACCCACTCAACTTCGACAACGATCCGGCGGGCCTGTACACCGAGGTCCTACGGGTCGCGACATACTGGGTCGAGCACGGGGTCAAGATCTTCCGGGTCGACAACCCGCACACCAAGCCACCGAACTTCTGGGCGTGGCTCATCAGCGAACTCAAGAACATCGACCCCGATGTGCTGTTCCTGTCGGAGGCATTCACCCGGCCGGCCCGGCTCTACGGTCTGGCACGCCTCGGATTCACGCAGTCCTACAGCTATTTCACCTGGCGCACCGCCAAGTGGGAGCTCACCGAATTCGGTGAACAGATCGCCGAGCATGCCGACGAGGCGCGACCGAATCTGTTCGTAAACACCCCGGACATCCTGCACGAGAGCCTGCAGCACGGCGGTCCGGGAATGTTCGCGATCCGGGCGGCGCTGGCCGCCACGCTGAGCCCGCTGTGGGGTGTCTACTCCGGGTTCGAGCTGTTCGAGCATCAGGCTGTACGCGAGGGCAGCGAGGAGTACCTCGACTCCGAGAAATACGAACTGCGCCCTCGTGATTTCGAGGCGGCTCTGCGGCGCGGCGAGTCGCTCGAACCGTTCATCTCCCAGCTCAACGACGTTCGACGGCGCCACCCGGCGCTGCGGGAGATGCGGACCATCAAATTCCACCAGATCGACAACGACGCATTGCTGGCCTACAGCAAGTTCGATCCCATCACCGGCGACACGGTTCTGGTCGTGGTGACCCTCAACCCGTTCGGCCCCGAGGAAGCCACGTTGTGGTTGGACATGGCCGCACTGGGTATGGAGCCCTATGACCGGTTCTGGGTGCGCGACGAGATCACCGGTGAGGAATACCAATGGGGTCAGGCGAACTTCGTCCGTCTCGACCCGGCGAAGGCGGTGGCGCACATCCTGAACATGCCGCGCATTCCCGAACAATTCCGCGCGCCGCTACTGCGCCGCGAATGAAAGGAGCGCACCGATGACTCGCACCGAGACCACCAGCTCTTACCTGAGCCCCGACCCATCCGAGGTGCAGCGACTGGTTGCCGGCGTGCACCACGACCCGCACTCCGTGCTGGGCGCGCACGAGTACGGCGACCACACGGTGATCAGGGCGCTGCGCCCGCACGCCACCGAAGTGACCGCACTGATCGGCGGCGTGCGTTATCCGTTGCAACACATCGACTCCGGCATTTTCGCCGTGGCGGTGCCGTTCACCGACCTCGCCGACTACCGCCTGGAGGTCAGCTACGGGTCCGACACGCTGACCGTCGCCGACGGCTACCGGTTCCTGCCCACCCTGGGCGAGATGGACCTGCACCTGTTCGCCGAGGGCAGGCATGAGCAACTGTGGGACGTCCTGGGTGCGCACCCGCGTTCGTTCACCACCCCCGACGGTGTGGTCGAGGGTGTGTCGTTCGCAGTCTGGGCGCCCAATGCCAAGGGCGTCACCCTGGTCGGCGACTTCAATCACTGGGACGGAAACCAGGCGCCGTTGCGCGCGCTGGGTTCCAGCGGGGTGTGGGAACTGTTCTGGCCGGACTTCCCGGCCGACGGGTTGTACAAATACCGCGTGCACGGCGCCGACGGCAGCGTCACCGACCGGGCCGATCCGATGGCGTTCGCCACCGAGGTCCCGCCGCAGACCGCGTCGCGCGTCTTCTCCAGTACCTATACCTGGAGCGATGACGACTGGATGGCGCAACGGGCGGCCAAGAATCCGGTGTTCGAACCGATGAGCACCTACGAGGTGCACATCGGTTCCTGGCGGCCCGGGCTGTCCTACCGCGACCTCGCCGAACAACTGTCGGACTATGTTGTCGCGCAGGGTTTCACGCATGTGGAGCTGCTGCCGGTGGCCGAGCATCCGTTCGGCCCGTCCTGGGGCTACCAGGTCACCTCGTACTACGCGCCGTCATCGCGGTTCGGTTCACCCGATGACTTCCGCTATCTGGTGGACCGGCTGCATCAGGCCGGTATCGGCGTCATCGTCGACTGGGTGCCCGCGCACTTCCCCAAGGACTCCTGGGCATTGGGCCGGTTCGACGGCACGCCGCTGTACGAGCACGCAGACCCCCGCCGCGGTGAGCAACTGGACTGGGGAACATACGTTTTCGACTTCGGCCGGCGCGAGGTGCGCAACTTCCTGGTGGCCAATGCACTGTTCTGGCTCCAGGAGTTCCACATCGACGGCCTGCGCGTCGACGCGGTGGCCTCGATGCTCTACCTGGACTACTCACGGCCGGCCGACGGCTGGACGCCCAACATCTACGGCGGCCGGGAGAACCTCGAGGCAGTGCAGTTCCTGCAGGAGATGAACGCCACGGTGCACAAGATGGCACCCGGCATCGTCACCGTTGCCGAGGAGTCGACGTCGTGGCCCGGTGTCACTCGCCCGACAAACCTTGGCGGGCTTGGCTTCTCGATGAAGTGGAACATGGGCTGGATGAACGACACGCTGGATTACATCAGTCGTGATCCGATCTACCGCAGCTTTCACCACCACGAGATGACCTTCTCGATGCTGTATGCCTTCAGCGAGAATTACGTCCTGCCGATCAGCCATGACGAAGTGGTGCACGGCAAGGGCACGCTGTGGGGCCGGATGCCGGGCAACGACCACGTGAAGGCCGCGGGGCTGCGCAGCCTGCTGGCCTACCAGTGGGCGCATCCGGGCAAGCAGCTGTTGTTCATGGGTCAGGAATTCGGCCAGCGCGCCGAATGGTCCGAGGAGCGCGGGGTCGACTGGTTCCAGCTCGACGAGAACAGCTTCTCCGGCGGCATCCAGAACATGGTCAAAGACATCAACGCCATCTACCGGGACAGCCGGGCGTTATGGAGTCAGGACACCCGCCCCGAGGGCTACTCCTGGATCGACGCCAACGATTCCGGCAACAACGTGCTGAGCTTCCTGCGGTTCGGCGACGACGGCTCGACAATGGCCTGCGTTTTCAACTTCTCCGGCAACGAACACAGCAGTTACCGGCTCGGCCTGCCACACACCGGGCGCTGGCGTGAGGTGCTCAACACCGATGCCACGGTCTACAACGGCGGCGGGGCGGGCAACCTGGGCGGTGTCGAGGCCACTGCAGACCCCTGGCACGGCCGGTCGGCGTCGGCGACGCTCGTCCTGCCGCCCAACTCGGCGCTCTGGCTGGGCGTGTTTTGCCACGCTG
This sequence comes from Mycobacterium sp., assembly GCA_016197405.1. Lineage (GTDB taxonomy): Bacteria > Actinomycetota > Actinomycetes > Mycobacteriales > Mycobacteriaceae > Mycobacterium. Next base: position 10,627 of record JACPVR010000028.1, on the reverse strand, counting down.
TGCGTGGCAAAACACGCCCAAACCGCTCGTTAAAACAGGGCGTTGGCGAGGTTGCGTCGGCCGGCGATGACGTCCGGGTCGGTCGGGTCGAACAGCTCGAAGAGCTCGACGAGGCGCGCCCGCACCTTCGCACGGTCATCGCCTGCGGTCTTCTTGACCAGCGCGATGAGCCGATTGAAGGCTCCCGAGACGTCCTGGGCCAGCAGCTGTGCGTCGGCAGCGGCAAAGGCAGCCTCGATATCGTCCGGCGCGGCATCGGCGACCGCGACCGCATCGGGGGACGTCGCGGTGGCACGCGAGAGGAAGCCGATCTGGCGCACCGCGGCCTTGGCTTCCTCGTGGCCGGGGTCGGTGGCCAGAATCGCCTCGTAGGCGGCCTTGGCGGCATCGAAGTCACCGTTGTCGAGATGATCGCGTGCGGTCGCGACAGCCGGGTCGACCTGCTCGGGCTCGCCGTCCGCCGAACCGCCCGCCAGCTTTCCCGCGGTGGCCTGCAGCAGGGAGTCGATCCACTTGCGCAGCTGGTCGGCCGGCTGGGTGCCCTGGAAGCTCGCGATGGGCTGTCCGCCGGCCAGGGCGACGACGGTCGGGATGGCCTGGACTCCGAATGCCTGCGCCACCCGGGCGGTGGTGTCGACGTTGACGCTCGCCAGCACCCACTTGCCGTTGTCGTCGGCCGCCAGCCCGGCCAGCACGTCGGCCAGCTGTGCGCTGGCGTCGCTGCGGGGCGACCACAGCACCACCACGACCGGCAGCTGCCCGGACCGCACCAGGACTTCGGACTCGAAATTCGCCTCGGTGATCTCGACGCCGGCGCCCGGGCCCGTGGGGCGTTCACCCGCGGCCGGGCCTTGGGTCGCACGCTGTTTGAGGCCGGACAGGTCGACAGCGCCTGCCATCGAGGCCGCGATCGGGGAGAGTCCCGCGGGACGGGAAGAACCGGGTCGTGTCACGCAGACAAGTCTGTCATGTCGGCTCGGGTGCGGAACCGGCCCTCTGCGCGATGGCGTCGGCACCGGAGATTTCGGTCAATCGGGCCGTCCGATCTGCCCATATGAGGAAGATCACACTGCCGAGTGGAACGATGCTCGCCAGCAACGCCAGCAACCATGTCATGGCATTCCAGCCGAAGCTGATACCGGCGAATATCGCGGCGATCACGAAGGCGATGAAGATCAGGCCGTGGGCCATGCCGAAGATCTGCACACCGATCTCGGTACGGGGGGTGCCCAGGTACTTGAAATACATCCCGATCAGCAGTCCGGCCCAGCTCACCGCCTCGGCGAAGGCGACGAGCCGGAACCGGCCCGCGACGGTGCGAATGTCGAAACTCGATGCGGTGGCCTGTGCCGATTCGCCAGTCATGCAGCCATTGTGCCTGACCTACGCGCCAGCTACTACGAACCGTCGTAGCAACAAGCCCAGGTCAGCGGCGCAGGATCAGCGCGTCGCCCTGTCCGCCCGCCCCGCAGAGCGCGGCGACGGCGTAGTGACCGCCGTTGCGCTTGAGCTCGAGGGCGGCATGCAGCGTGATGCGCGCACCCGACATCCCGATGGGGTGACCGACGGCGATGGCGCCGCCATTGACGTTGACCTTCTCCGGGGCGACACCGAGTTCCCTGGTGGAGGCCAGCGACACCGCCGCGAATGCCTCGTTGATCTCGATGACGTCGAGCTGGTCGACCGAGATGCCTTCTCGGGCAACCGCTTTCTTGATCGCGTTGGCGGGCTGGGACTGCAGTGTGGAATCCGGGCCGGCCACAACGCCATGGGCACCGATCTCGCACAGCCACTCCAGGCCGAGCTCCTCGGCCTTCTCCTTGCGCATCACCACGACAGCGCAGGCACCGTCGGAGATCTGCGATGCCGAACCCGCGGTGATGGTGCCGTCCTTGCGGAAGGCCGGTTTGAGCCCGGCCAACGACTCCGCCGTGGTGTTGGCACGAATGCCCTCGTCCTCGGCGAATTCGAGGGGTTCGCCCTTGCGCTGCGGGATCGAAACCGGCACCACTTCCTCGGCGAAGACGCCGTCCTTCCAGGCGGCGGCGGCCTTGCGATGTGATGCGGCGGCAAACTCATCCTGCTCGGCGCGGGTGAACTTGTCGGTGTCGTTGCGCTGTTCGGTCAGCGCCCCCATGGGCTGATCAGTGAAAACGTCGTGCAGCCCGTCGTAGGCGAGGTGATCGCGCACGGTGACGTCGCCGTACTTGTAACCGGACCGGCTGTCCATGAGCAGGTGCGGGGCCTTGGTCATCGACTCCTGGCCGCCGGCCACCACCACATCGAACTCTCCGGCGCGAATCAGCTGGTCAGCCAGTGCGATGGCATCGATTCCGGACAGGCACATCTTGTTGATGGTCAGCGCGGGGACATCCCACCCGATGCCGGCTCCGACGGCTGACTGCCGGGCAGGCATCTGGCCCGCACCGGCGGTCAGCACCTGGCCCATGATCACGTAGTCGACGAGCGAAGCGGCCACTCCGGCCTTCTCCAGCGCGCCCTTGATGGCGATCGTGCCCAGATCGGAACCGGAGAAATCCTTCAGCGATCCACTCAATTTTCCGATCGGGGTACGTGCCCCAGCAACGATCACCGACGTCGTCATGATTGCCTCCAAAACGGGTGTGCTCAGCAGATCGGGCCATGCCCGAAGCACGGCGGTCTTCGTTAGGTTACCTTTACACCTATGACCACCGATCAGGCTGATGCCCGCCCGATTCTGGCCAGTGCACTGGTTACGGCTGTCGACCATGTCGGCATCGCCGTGCCGGATCTCGAGGTCGCCAAGAAGTGGTACCACGACCACCTCGGCATGATCGTGTTGCACGAAGAGGTCAACGACGAGCAGGGCATCGTAGAAGCGATGCTGTCGGTGCGCGGCGCGCCCGTCGGCAGTGCACAACTGCAGCTGATGTCCCCGATCGACGACAGTTCGACGATCGCCAAATTCCTCGACAAGCGCGGACCCGGCCTGCAGCAGCTGGCCTACCGCACCAGCGACCTCGATACGCTTTCGGCCCGCCTGCGCGAGCAGGGTGTCCGGCTGATCTACGACGCACCACGCAGTGGCACTGCTAACTCGCGGATCAACTTCATCCACCCCAAGGACGGCGGCGGTGTGTTGATCGAGCTCGTCGAGCCTGCCCCAGTCGACTCGCACTGAGCCAACGCCGCCCTACGACCATCTCCTGGTCGGCGAGCGGTTGGCCCTGTTGTTCCAGCACGGTGTATGCCAGTGCCGTCGGTCGTCTACCCCGGAGTCGCCCAGCTCGGCCGGAATGACCACCACATGTGGCGTGCCGATACGAATTTCGTGATCGCAGCCCGGGCATCGATAGGTCTTGGTGGCTCGCGCCCCGGGCACCGACCGGACTTCGTACTCATATCCGTCGGGTCCTGTCTCGATGCGCCGCGGGGCGGGCAGTGGTCGGTGCGGTTCGCTGCGGCCCGCCCAACCGCGCCGACGACGCGCCATCAGAACAACCGGTACTCGCTGCTGTCCATACCCCGCATCTGATCGTAATCAAGTGTCACACAACGGATTCCACGATCAAGGGCGAGGGTTCGGGCCTGCGGCTTGATCTGCTGGGCGGCGAACACACCGGAGACCGGCGCCAAAAGCGAATCTCGATTGAGCAGATCCAGGTAGCGGGTCAGCTGCTCGACTCCGTCGATCTCGCCGCGGCGTTTGATCTCGACGGCCACCGACCGGCCCTCTTCGTCACGGCACAGCAGGTCCACCGGCCCGATCGCGGTCATGTATTCACGGCGCACCAATGTGTATCCCACCCCGAGCAGTTCGACGTGCTCGGCCAGCAATATCTGCAGATGCGCCTCCACGCCGTCCTTGACCAGACCCGGATCCACCCCGAGCTCGTGACTGGAATCGTGCTCGATGTCCTCAAGAGTTATCCGGAGTTGCTCGCCGGCCTTGTTCTCGACCACCCAGACCGGAAGTGGCCCGTCGTTGTCCTCGGCGATCCGGCACGGCGGGCTCATCCAGTTCAGCGGCTTGTAGGCACGGTCGTCGGCATGGACGCTGACCGATCCGTCGGCCTTGAGCAACAGCAGCCGGCGTGCCGACGGCAGATGGGCCGTGAGCCGACCGACATAATCCACGGTGCACTGGGCAATGACAAGACGCACCCGACCAACCTTAGGGGGTCAGCACCACCGGCGAGCCCCGGCCTAGGGCGTGTTGCCCAGGGGTCCGGCCAGTGCACCCGACGGTCCAGGGCCGTGCAAGACAGGTTGCGGTGCTCGCAGGAACGACGGCCGCCGCGGGCGTAGATCGGGCCGCCACGCGGGTCCTCCGATCGACGACCACCACGTTGCGGCCCTCGGCTTGGACGAGCGCACAGCAAAATCATCGAGAAGGTGCTGGCGGTACGGCCGGCAGGGACCCAAAAGCCGGTTTCCCGAATGGTTTTCACCGGTCTCGACGCGGTACACCGCTCCCTCGAACGGCAGCGTCTGCAGTGTTCTGCCGTGGTCCTGCCACCAGTTCAACTGGTACCGGTGTCCGGCGAGTGCCCGCTGCAGGACGTCGTAGCCGAATGCTTCGGCGATCGCCTCCTGGCTGGCGTCGACGTCGAGACATTCAGGCACCCGGTAGGCGCCGAAGGGAATGATGAAGGACGTGCCGCAAATGCGGTGCAGCCGGCGCCGCCGGACATAAGCGTTGCGGCGGGGTGAATACATATAACCCCGTTTGACCACCCAGCCGGGGCTGTCGGGATTCTCATCCACGTGCGCGGCAACATTGCGGTGAACGAAATCGTCGGCATCGAAAAACATCACAAAATCCGGAGGGGTTTTGCGCAATGCCGCCAGCGCCACGCCGCTTTTCGTGCCCTTGTCCCAGATGACCGGACTCAGCCCGGTGCACGGTCCGGCCAGCTGCGAGGGCGGGTCGAAGTCCACTTCCACGAACTGCGTTCGCGGTGGTAGTTCGAACTGCGGACGTCGATTACCCACGATCACAATTCGGTAGGCATCGGACGTCTGTTGGCTGATCGAGGACAAGCTCTCGTAGAGCAGCCGCTCCACCCCGGCATAGTCATGTGAATTGTGCGGGTGTCGCAATGTAGTCACAAAGGCAAGCAAAATCGTATCCCCCCAGACGTGGGAATATCGTCCGCTCCGATCGAATTCCCACACCGGCCGCCGCTTGTATTCCGAAGTGAAAGTACCGCCGTGTCATGCCACCCGCAAGCGTTCGGAGCCGAATATATGCACCACTCGACGGCGGCCTACATAGCTGGTTTCGGATATCGCGGACCCGACACCGAGGCGCCGACCTTCCGTCGGATCACCGCGCAAAGGCAGATCGGTCGAGTTGAACGCGTTGCGCGCGAGCGTGATCCACGATCGACCGGGATTGCTCACGATCCGTCCGGTGGTTTGCTGTCCTCGCCGCAAGTGGTAGGAAAACGATCTCGGAAGCACGTGGCACCGGAGCGCAGCAACGCCGGGCTAGGCTGAACGCCACGATGAAAGCCAACGAGACGCTGGCCCAGCGACTCGGCCGCATCCTGGAGAAGGTGACGCGGCAGAGCGGTCGACTGCCCGACAGCACCCCGGCCTACGGCTCGTGGCTCCTGGGCCGTGTCGCAGAGACCCAACGCCGGCGCCGCATCCGGATCCAGGTACTGCTCACCGTTCTGATCATGTTCGCCAACCTCGTGGGTATCGGGGTGGCGACACTGCTGATCACCGTCGCGCTACCGGAGCCCGACGTGTTCGGCCCGTCGGTTCGGTGGATCACCGCCATCGTCGCCCCGGCATACATCGTGGTCGCCATCGCCGCCGGGACCTACTGGGTGACGTTCCGGACCGTCAACGCCCTGCGCTGGGCAATCGAGGATCGACCGCCCACCCGCGAGGCCCAGCGCAGCACCATCGCGGCACCGTTCCGGCTGGCGATGGCCGACCTGACGCTATGGACCCTGGGCGCGGCCCTGCTGACGGTTCTCTACGGACTCGACGACCCGGAGTTCATCCCGAAGATCGGCTTCTCGGTCGGATTCTGCGGAATCGTCGTGTCGACCGCGGCATATCTGTTCACCGAATTCGCGTTGCGCCCGGTCGCTGCCCAGGCGTTGGCCGCCGGACCTGCGCCGCGGCGCCTGGCTCCTGGTGTGATGGGCCGGATCATGAACACCTGGCTGCTGGCGTCCGGGGTGCCGTTGTTCGGCATCATCCTGGCCGCGGTCTTCGCCTTGACGTTGCACAACCTCACCATCACGCAGTTCGGCGTCACGGTCCTGCTGATCGGGGGATTCGCCTTCGTCGTCGGGGTGCTGCTGATGTGGATCGCGGCCTGGATCACCGCCACCCCGGTACGGGTCGTGCGTGCGGCGATGCGCCGCGTGGAAGACGGCGACCTGGACGGCAGCCTGGTGGTGTTCGACGGGACCGAATTGGGTGAGCTGCAACGAGGTTTCAACTCCATGGTGGCTGGGCTTCGCGAACGCGAGAAGGTGCGCGATCTGTTCGGCAGACATGTCGGGCGGGAGGTCGCGGCGGCGGCCGAAGCCAGGCGCTTCCGGCTCGGCGGCGAGGAACGCCATGCAGCGGTCATTTTCGTCGACATCATCGGCTCGACTCAGTTGATCACCGGGCGGCCCGCAACCGAGGTGGTAGCCCTGCTCAACCGGTTCTTCGCCGTCGTCGTCGAGGAAGTGGACAACCACGACGGTCTGGTCAACAAGTTCGAGGGCGACGCCTGCCTGGCGGTGTTCGGGGCACCCAACGATCTGGAGAATCCCGAGAGTGCCGCTCTGGCCGCAGCCAGGGCCATCGCCGATCGGCTGACGGTCGAGGTGCCCGAATGCCAGGCGGGCATCGGAGTCGCGGCGGGCACGGTCGTCGCGGGCAATGTCGGGGCTCATGAGCGCTTCGAGTACACCGTGATCGGCGAGCCGGTCAACGAAGCGGCCCGGTTGTGCGAACTGGCCAAGTCGACACCGAGACGGCTGCTCGCATCGTCGGATGCCATACGGGGTGCGACCGAAACCGAGAGGGCCCATTGGGTACTCGGCGATTTGGTGACCCTGCGCGGCCATGACGTGCCGACCCGCCTGGCCAGCCCCATCTAGTCCGGCGCAGACCCCGTGCCGGTGCGGACCCACTCCTTGGCGGCGGTGATGGCGTCGTCGATGTTGGTGAAGCGCATGATCTCGTACTGACGCTCGGTGCGGATGACGGCATCGTCGGGGTCGACCAGGAATCCCGCCTTACCGGCGTCGCGCAGCTGCCCGCTCATACCGGTCAGCAGGGCACGAGCGGGATCGTTGACGTTGTCCAGCCGGGACACATCGAGGATGGCAGCGCGGAACTCACCGCTCTCCCGGCTGACCGTGCGGACCACCTGTTCGGCACCGGCGAACAGCAGATCACCGTGCACCTCGTACACCCGGATATCGTCGTCGACGTCGTAGATGGCCCGGATGGTGGAACGCGATTCACGCGACACGGTCAGGAAGTGCAGTCCGAGACGCTGAGAAAGACTGCGGCACACCCGGACTCCACGCACACTGTTGCCTTTGGGGTCCAGCAACGGCGAATACACCCCGATCCCCAACTGACCCGGTAACACGGCGGTGATCCCGCCACCGACGCCACTCTTGGCGGGCATGCCTACCCCACTGACCCAGTCGCCGGCGGCGTCGTACATCCCGCAGGTGGTCATGACGCTCAGTGTTCGTTGCACCACTTGATGATTGGTCACCTGACGACCGGTGAGTGGGTTCATCCCGCCGCGCGCCAGGGTGGCCGCCATGCGTGCCAGATCAGTGCAGTTCACCAGCAACGAGCACTGCCGGAAATACACATCGAGGACCTCGTCCGGGTCGCCTTCGAGTACGCCGAAGCTCTCCAGCATGTAGGCGATGGCGCGATTGCGGAATCCGGTGGCCTTCTCGGAGTGATAGACCTGCTCGTCGAATTCCAGCTGACGTCCCGCGCACGCGGAGTAGAACTCCCGGATCAGGTCGAAGCGCTCGCCACCGGTGCCCGGGATCAGCGATACCGCGGCGATCGCGCCGGCGTTGATCATGGGGTTCTTCGGGATCTTGGTGGCGCTGTCGACGCTGATCTCGTTGAAAGCCTCACCGGAGGGTTCCACGCCGATATGGTCATCGACGCCACGCTCACCCAGCTGGTCCAATGCCAGCGCGTAGGTCAACGGCTTGGAGATCGACTGGATGGTGAACTCGACTGCGGTGTCACCGGATTCGTAGACATATCCGTCCGAGGACGATAGCGCCAGGCCGAACCCTGCGGGATCCACCGCCGCCAGTTCGGGGATGTAGTCGGCCAAGGCACCCTCGGTGCAGTCGGCGTGCTCATCGCGGATCTGGTCGAGATAGGTCTGCACCAAATCGGCCACCTGGCGATCCTAGTTCAGGCGCATCCCGGATTCCGCCGGCCGAGTGACTCAGACTGCCATGTCGTTTTTCCGCTAGTCATGTCGGCGCCTGCGTGTAATCGTTGCAGGTGTGTACGAGGACTTCGACCGCTGTTATCGCGCCGTGCAGGCCAAGGACGCACGGTTCGACGGCTGGTTCGTGACCGCGGTGCTGACCACCGGGATCTATTGCCGGCCCAGTTGCCCGGTGCGTCCGCCGTTCGCCCGCAACGTCCGATTTCTCCCCACGGCCGCGGCGGCGCAGCGTGCCGGCTTTCGCGCATGTAAGCGGTGCAGGCCCGACGTCTCCCCCGGATCGCCGGAATGGAACTTCCGGGGCGACGTGGTGGCCCGCGCGATGCGGCTCATCGCCGACGGCACCGTCGACCGGGAGCGGGTCACCGGCCTGGCCGCAAAGCTCGGCTACACCACCCGTCAGCTGGAGCGGCTGCTGCAGAGCGAGGTCGGCGCCACCCCGCTGGCCCTGGCGCGGGCACAACGCGCACAGACAGCGCGGGTGCTCATCGAGACGACCGAGCTGCCGTTCAGCGATGTCGCCTTCGCCGCCGGTTTCGCCAGCATCCGCCAGTTCAACGACACCATTCGAGCGGTCTACGACATCAACCCCACCGACCTGCGTCGCCGCGCCACCGCGACCTGCGACTACCAAGGCGCGAGCTCGCTGACGTTACGGCTGCCGGTACGGCAACCGTTCGCCTACGAGGGCGTGTTCGGGCATCTGGCCGCCACTGCCGTCCCAGGCTGCGAGGAGGTGCGTGACGGCGCCTACCGGCGCACCCTGCGGCTGCCGCACGGTAGCGCGATCGTCAGCCTGACCCCGTCTCCTGATCATGTCCGGTGCGTCCTGACATTGGAGGATTTCCGCGACCTGACGGTCGCCATCGCACGCTGCCGACGACTGCTGGACCTCGATGCCGACCCAGAAGCCGTCGATGACGCACTGAGCACCGACTCCGCGTTGCGAGCGGTGATCGCCAAGGCTCCCGGACAGCGCATCCCCCGCACAGTCGACGAATGCGAACTCGCGGTCCGGGTGGTACTCGGGCAGCAGGTGTCGACGAGCGCAGCCCGCACCCATGCCGCCCGACTGGTCGCCGAGCACGGCACACCGGTCAGCGATCCGGCCGGCGGGCTGACCCACACTTTTCCGTCCGTGACGCAGCTCCTCGCGCTCGACCCGCAGCGCCTGGCCCTGCCCGGCGCACGACGGCGCACGTTGACGACGTTGATCGCCGCACTGGCCGAACGAGAGCTGGTGCTCGACGCGGGTGCCGACTGGAACCGGGCCCGCGAACAGCTCCTGGCGCTACCGGGTATCGGACCGTGGACCGCCGAAGTCATTGCGATGCGCGGCTTGGGGGATCCCGACGCGTTCCCCGCGACGGATCTCGGTGTCCGGCTTGCCGCCCGCCACCTGGGCCTACCGGAGAACCCGCGACTCCTGACCGATATCAGCTCACGGTGGCGGCCCTGGCGTTCGTACGCGACGCAGTACCTCTGGACCACCCTCGACCACTCCGTCAACCACTGGCCCCCGAAGGAGGCAGCATGACCCAATACCGGACGATCGACAGCCCGATAGGCCCGCTCACCCTGGCCGGCGAGGGCGACGTCTTGACGAATCTGCGGATGGTCGATCAGACATACGAACCTGACCGGGCCGATTGGGTGCGCGACGACGCCGCATTCCCCGATGCCGTCGAACAATTGGCGGCGTATTTCGACGGCAAGCTGCAGACTTTCGATTTGAAGTTGGAAATGGCCGGCACGCAATTCCAGCGGAAAGTGTGGGAAGCATTGCGGACAATTCCGTACGGCGAGACCCGGTCTTATGGCGAGATCGCGAGACAGATCGGCGCACCGACAGCTTTTCGCGCTGTCGGGCTGGCGAATGGACATAATCCGATCGCGGTTATCGTCCCCTGCCATCGCGTTATCGGCGCGAATGGCAGTTTGACCGGATTCGGTGGCGGATTGGAGCGCAAATCCGCACTACTGGATATGGAAAAGCACAGCGCCAATCTGACGCTGTTCGACTGATGACACAATTAGAACCGCCCCCCATTGTGGTGGGGGGCGATTCTGTGTGTGTGTTCGGCGGTGTCCTACTTTTCCACCCGGGTTGGGTAGTATCATCGGCGCTGACAGGCTTAGCTTCCGGGTTCGGGATGGGTCCGGGCGTTTCCCTGTCGCTAT
>JACPVR010000017.1 GCA_016197405.1 Mycobacterium sp. | reverse complement strand
GCTTATTGCGAGTATCGGGTCGTTGAGTCCGGTGAGCTCGCAGGGAGCGGAATTGGACACGGAGACGGCGCGTGCGCTCGTCGGTGAGGTGGCCAGGTTCGTCGAGTACGGCAGTGAAGACGGCCAGCCGTGTGTGTTCTGAACCGTCCCGGGTTTCGTGCGCACCTTCTTCTGAGGGAAGGATGGCACGATGCCGAGCAAGTACGACGAGAACACCAAGGCCAAGGCGGTGCGGCTGGTCCGAGAGCATCGCGATGACTACGAGACCGAGTGGGCGGCGATGCGCGCGATCTCGGCGCGGTTGGGGATGAGCGCGGAGACGCTGCGCAAGTGGGTGCGCCAGGCCGAGGTGGACGACGGTGAGGCTGCGGGTGTGCCGACTGAGACCGCACGCGAGCTGCGGGAGCTGCGCCGCAAAACCAAGGAACTTGAGCAAACGATCGAAATACTAAAGGCCGCAACAACTTTCTTCGCGCGGGAGTGCGACCCGCTACACCGCTGATCTGCGAGTTCATCGACGAACACAAGGACCGGTTCGGGGTCGTACCGATCTGCCGCGCCCTGGTTATCCAGGGCGTGGCGATCGCCCCGCGCACCTACTGGGCGCACCGGTCGTCGGCGCCGTCGAAACGGGCCCTGTGGGACACCACGATCACCGAGATCCTGGCCGGCGTCTACGAGCCCGACGAGCACGGCAAACGCCCACCGGAGTGCCTGTACGGCAGCCTGAAGATGTGGGCGCACCTGCAGCGCCAGGGCATCCCGGTGGCGCGCTGCACGGTCGAACGGATCATGCGCACCCACGGCTGGCGCGGGGCCACGCGCGCCCGGACGCTACGCACCACCGAGCGCGATCCGGCCGCCGCGAGAGCGCCGGACCTGGTGCGGCGGCGCTTTCATGCCTCGCGGCCCAACCTGCTGGACGTGGCCGACTTCACCTACGTGCCGCTCGATGGCGGCGGGTTCGGCTACACCGCATTCGTCATCGACGCCTATGCCGGGCTGATCGCGGGCTGGGAGTGCTCGTTGACGAAGAACACCGCCTTCGTCGAGCGGTCGATCCGCCAAGCCACGGCCTACCGGGCGCGGCAGGGACATCCGCTTACCGGTGACACGATTCATCACAGCGATGCCGGATCGCAATACACCGCAACACATTTCACTGAGACACTGATGCTGGCCGGACTCGTCCCGTCGATCGGGACCGTCGGGGACGCCCTCGATAACGCGTTGGCCGAAACCACGATCGGGCTCTATAAAACCGAGTGCGTGCGCGAGGGCTCCCCGTTCCGTACCGGACCGATCCGCACCCTCGCCGACCTGGAAAACATCACCTCGGCGTGGGTGCACTGGTATAACACCGCCAGGCTCATGCACCGCCTTGGCCGCCGCCCGCCAGCCGAAGCCGAGGCCGAGTACTACGCCCGGCTGCAAGCCGGTGACCCCATCAGCAGTGCGTAGGCGCGGGTCGCGACGGGGCTGTCACCGAACACCGATGGCAGACTCGGGACTTGTGACGGAGTTGTTGATCGCGGTCAACCCGGACGACGACTCCCGGTTGCGGTTGCTGCTGAGGGTCCCGCTCGCTGGCGGTGACCTGCTGTTTCGCACGTCGGGGACCTGGCCGCGGGAAAAAGCTTTGTTCGCCTACCCGGTAGGGCTGGACGAGTGGCCCGACAATCCGGTGATCGTCGAACGAGTGCCGCTTCGGTCGTGCAGTCGGCGCGGCGCGGCGATCGACGTGATCGCCGACCGGTCCCGGCACAACCGCTCCCAGCTCGTGTTCACACAGGCTCGTGGCCGCGACGTGGTGTTTTGGCAGTCGCCGCGCACCCGCAAGCAGGCGCGCCCGAACGTGCGCACCCCGACCGCCCGCGCCCACGGCATCGAGGAGCTGCAGATCGTTGTCGACAGCCACGAGCAGTACGCCTACCGGTTCGCAACCCATCAGGTCACCACGGTCAAGCGGGCGCTGCCGTGCGGGGACTACGGGATCGTCGTCGATGGTCAGCTCGTCGCCAGCGTGGAACGCAAGTCACTGGTCGATCTGGTAGCCAGCCTCACCGGCGGCAAGCTGCGCTACCAGGTCGGTGACCTAGCCGCGCTCCCGCGCGCGGCGGTGGTCATCGAGGATCGCTACTCACAGCTGTTCAAGCTTGACCGCGTCCGTCCCGCGATGGTCGCCGACGGACTCGCCGAGCTCCAGATCCGCTGGCCGAACGTGCCCGTCGTGTTCTGCGAGACCCGCCAGCTCGCCGAGGAATGGACCTACCGGTTCCTCGCCGCCGCCAACGCCTGGGCGACCACTGAACACGCTGCCATGCAACGTATTTCGCCGGTCAGAGTCGACATCGCCCACCTCGACCAGGCACCCGCAGCGCCGACGCCATCCACCGCGGAAGTCCGCGCCTGGGCTCGCAGTACCGGCTTACCGGTACCCGACCGCGGCCGGCTCCGCCCCGAGATCTGGGCTGCTTGGTACGACACCAACTCGTCGAACCGAACCTAAACTCTACCGCCGCGTACTACCCTCACCACCAGATCGGGAAGCACACCGGTCACACGAAACGAGGTGTGCATCAAACCCGGGATGCTTCAGTTCTGCTCGCATGAGCGTGATGGGCTGACCCGCAATAAGTAGGCAGCGCCGCAGAGCTTAATCGGGACGCCGGCCGCAATTCGTCAACCGCCAACTCGATTGCGATAACCGCCAAGTTCAACGAGAACGGACAAAAGTTATCGGCGTATGAAAGTGCTTGGTAGATACGGGGTTTAGGCGCCAGATTGACATAATCTAAGTTACCAGGCACGAAAAGTCCTGCAGTGCTTCAGGAATGCTTACCGCGAGTGTTGAGGAGTTCGTAGAGCGGGTTAAGTTCGGAGGCAGCGCGGGTTTCGGTGCCGGCGCCGTCGACGTAGCGTTGCGAGGTGACCATGGATTCGTGGCCTAAGAGCTTCATCAGGGTGTAGACGCTGACATTTGCGTTGGCGAGTTCGGTGGCAAAGGTGTGGCGTAATCCGTGAACTAGTGCGCCAGTTGCGCGTTCGCCGTTAATGCCCGCTTTCTTGAAGGCCCGCAGTATTCGGTACTGCAACGTGCCGCGGGTGATGCGTTCTCCGCCTGATCCGACGAATAGGGGAGTGGTCGGGGAGAAGTTACTCAGCGCGTCGCCGGGGGTGGATGCTCGCCGACGGGCTTGCGGGAAGCGGCTGGTGCGCGTTTGAAGATAGTCGGCGAGGACCGTCAGCAGTTCCTGGCCGACGGGGATCCGGCGGTCCTTGTTGCCCTTGCCGCGGACATGCAGCACGGCTCCGTCGTCGGTGCGGCGAACGTCACCGACGTTGGCGTTGAGGAGCTCGTCCGCTCTGAGGCCTGCGAGCAGGGACGTGAAGAGGATGGCGCGGTCGCGCTCGGGCCAGTCGCTGCGGCGCGCGGACCCGTCGTCGCTGTCGATGGCGGTGACTAATTCGGTGATGGCAGTGGCGGGGTAGCTCTTGGGCAGGGACTTGGGGACCTTCGGGCGACCGATCAAGGGCATCGGGTTGGCGTCGAGGAGTTCGGCAGTGAATAGGAAGGTGCACAGCGTGTTCCACGTCGACCAGCAGCGCCGAATCGAGGCCGCAGAGTGGGTGTCGGCGTAGGCGGCGAAGGCGGCGCGCAACGTGTCCTTGGTCAACTCGTTGGTCTTTAGGTTTGGGACGGCGTCGGTGGTGCCGGCCAACAACGCGGCGATGGCTTCGAAGTCTTGGCGGTGTGCCTTGGTGGTGTGCGGTGAGGGCTTGCGCACGGCACGATCGGCCAGGAAGTCGGTGAACCAGTCAGGGAAAGCGATCGTTGGGGGTTTCTGCGGGGCAGATCGGGGCACCGGCCAAGCATGTCAGAACTGATGGATATCTGCTGTTATCCATGAAGGAACGCGTTGTGTCGCACTTCAGCGATCATGAACAAGAACCGATCAACAACAACGATTATCCCGGAAGTCTGCGTTGCCCGTCGTGATGAGGATCGGAAGTGGTTGGTGAGAGGCCTAGGGGGTGACGCACGTGAGCGGTCTACCCGGTAGTCAGCCAACTTATTGCTCGGTGGTACGGCACGTCGTGTACTACCCGGCTCGCAGCGATCCCGCGGCAGCGAAAGAGCAGCACCGTGACCTTCACCCCGGTCGGAACACAGATCGACGTGATCGAGTTGACGGCGGCCGTGACGGTCGTGCTCGGGGGAGCCGGCACGGGCAAGGGGACAACGGCGGCTGCGGTGGCCGCGGCCCTCATCCGTGCCGACGACGCGTCGCGCAACGCGCTCCGTCGCACAATGAAGATCGACAGAGCAGCGTCGCCGATGCCCCCGCGGGCGAGAGTGCTCCTCCTGTCCTTCTCACGGCCGTCACGGCCGTCGTCACGGCCGTTCAAGTCGAGTCAGTAAACGTCGAGCCCCAGGCGGTAGCGTTCGGTTTACGCACACCTACATCGAGGTCAAACAGGTCGCAGCGACGGTGCTACCCGGCATGGCATGGCATCGGCTCCCGCTTTGGCGATACGCCATCACCTGGCGCAAACCGAAGTCGAGGACACAACGCTCGAGGACGCACCAACGTCATGAAACACCACACCTAGGTGTGCTTGCGACCATAGAGATCGTTACTGGCGACGGGTGGATGTCGAACGCCGGTTATCGCGCGGTCGGCGGCATAGCTAGCGGAAGACACGATATAAGTGCACGTGGTGGTAGCCGCGCCGGTTCGGTTGCCGCACCGTGTGGGCAGGGCTCGATACGATGCGGCTCATGCCGCCGCGTCGTAGTCGTTCGCCGAAGTTCACACTCGACGCACTTCTGGAGCAGGGTGTGATGAAGGGGGACGCGCTGGACTATCTGCCTCAGCTGCCTAGTGGCAGCGTCGACTTGTTCTTCACCTCGCCGCCGTATGCGGATGCTCGGGCGTACAGCCGCATCCACCCGGACAACTATGTCGAGTGGTTCCTGCCGTTCGCCGAAGCGATGTTTGAGGCGACGGCCGACACCGGCAGCCTCATAGTCAACATCAAGAACCGCGTAGCCAACCGCGGCGAGCTGCGGGGTCAGCGACACCCGTACGTGTACCAGCTCGTGCTTGCGATGCAGGCGATGGGCTGGCGGTGGATTGAGACTTACATCTGGGCAAAGCCCAATGCGGTGCCGGGGAGGTTCGGTCCAAGGACCAAGGATTCGTTCGAGTACGTCTATCACTTCGCCCGTGGTGAGCGCCCGTACTTCGACCTCGACGGGGTGCGGGTGCCCTACAAGGCGGACGCTGCTGAGATTGCCCGTCGTAAGCAGGACAAGCTTGGTCGGCGCAGTACCGAAGCGGGGTTCGGCCGTGACCGCACCAAGACCTATCTGCTCGGTGGAGCGGACCCCGGCAACGTCGTTTCGGTACCGCAGACCTACAACCAATACAAGGGCGTGGCGCACACCGCGGCAATGCCCGAAGGTCTGGCCGAGTTCTTCGTGAAGGTGGCGTCACCCAAAGGTGGCGTCGTGATCGATCCCTTTGCAGGCAGTGGAACTACCGTCGTTGTCGCACGACGCTATGGGCGCAGCGCTGGCGGGTTCGAGATTCATGAGGAATTCGTCACCGAGGCACACAGGCGTATCGCTGAGGATGACGCCGATGACGTTCCTGGTGTGATCGCGGCCATCGGATGAGTGCCGGCAGCGTAGCCGCCACCGTCGAGGGCATCGCGTCAGCTCCGACATGGGAGGAGCGGGTTAAGCGGATCAGGTTGGTGCCGCAGAACCATGGCATTGCCGAGCACGCCGAGATATACGCGACTGTCGCGCGGGTTTTGTACGTGCCAAACCTCGCCCCGGACTTCGCGTACATTCATGAGGACGGGTTTTACGAACTGCCGTATTTTAAGCAGGCTTATGCGGCGGCGCATGTCGCTACCGAGGGTTTCACCCTTGTTGACATTGATGAGCTTGCGCAGGTCATCGCGGCGAATCCGCGGGTACTTCTGCCTCTTCGGACGATTATGGGCTTGACCAAGACCGAGTTCAGTCATGCGTCGGTACTAGTGGCTGGACCACTCGGGGTGCCTGGACTCTCGGCCTCAAAGGTCGACTCGATGGAGCGTAGCGCTAGCCTGACCACAGCGGAACAGGCGAAGATCGCGGCTGGCACGCTCACGGCGGTGATAGATGGCACCCTGTTCGGCGAACCACCGGGAGGGCTCCGTAGCAAGCAAGACAAGCCCGATACGGAAGACGGCTGGAACACGATCCGTCAGTTCGCCAGCGACGGTGTCCCGTTCGAGACGTTCCTGCACCAGCGTCATTACGGCGGTGCGTTCCGGCAGATCCTCGACGCTACTTCTACCCGCCGGGGCGACTTGATCGAAGATGCGGTGCAGGAAGTGTTCATCGAGAACGGTATTGAATTCATACGTACCGGCGCCACGAACCAGGGTGAAATCGCGGAGAGATTTGAAATACACGTAGCCCCGGCACCCGACTTTGTCGTGTTTAAGACGCAGGGTGGTACTGAGGTCGTCCGCGCGATGCTCGAGTGCAAAACCATCAACGACGGCGGCACCGCGCGCGATAAGGCACCACGGTTCAAGAACCTGCGGGAGGAGTGCACTCGTCTGGGCGGAATTCCACTGCTCGCAGTGTTGGGCGGGATGGCTTGGACTCGGGTGAATGACACCCTCGGCCCGGTGGTGCGTGACACTGACGGTCGCGTGTTCTCGTTGTCCAACCTCGACGAGATGCTCACAGTTTCGCCGTTCCCAGACCTGGTTTCGCATTAGATGCCAGGGTTCAGCGACCAGAAGTAGGGGCACGTGGCAGAGACGACCGAATTTGACCATGATCAACTGGGCCATATTCTCGCCGATCAGCTGGTGGAAGTCCCCGATTTCCAGCGAGGATATTCATGGGAACATTTCAATGTCCAGGAGTATCTGTCCGACCTCGAAAGAGCGCGGTCGAAGGATTCGTCCTATTTCATGGGCACCATTGTTTTTGCGAAGCCTGCAGGTGGGTCCGAACGCCGTAAGATAGTTGACGGACAACAAAGATTGGCTACGACAGCGATCTTGCTGATCGCGATTAGAGATTATTTAGCTGAACTTGGCAGGGAAGAACTTGCCACGAGCACAACCGCTAAGTTCCTGCGACGTTTTAGCATTCGGGAAGAGGGTGATGTCGATAGCCTTATCCTTAGTCCTAAAGATCAAGACGCATACGATGCTATTCTTGCTGGCGATGCGGGTCGCGTGCCGGCAACCGACAAGATTCGTGCATGCTACGAGCTTTGTCGAGAGTATCTGAACGGTATTTCGCCAGCGCGCGCAGATTACAGGAAATTGGTTGATATCATCGACCAGTTGGATCGCAGAGTGCAGGTGCTTGTCGCGGTAGCTTCAGACCTACCTGAAGCCTATGTAATTTTCGAAACGCTAAACGACAGAGGCGCGGACCTGACCACCGCCGATCTCCTGAAGAATTATCTTTTCAGTGCCTCGAAGGCTTCGGAATTCAGTTACGTGCAAACTGGCTGGAACGTACTCGAAACGAACTTGGGTAGTCGGCCAGAAGAACTAGTTAAATTTGTGCGATTCGAGTACATGTCACGGCACGGCAGGATAACCACCCGCAAGCTATACCGAGCCTTGCAAGATGATATGCAGGAAGATCCGGGCGTGAAAAAGTACGTCCAGCGGTTAAAGCGGACGCAGGAAGTTTTTCTTGCGCTCCGCGACCCGGATAGCGATTACTGGAAAGACGTCAACGTAGACGTTCGAGACGCCCTCGTTGCGTATCGGCGATTCGGTTTTGAGGGTAGCTACCCGATATTGCTTGCAGCATTCCGCGAGTGGGATAAGCAAAGGGCGGCTCGGCTGCTAGTAAAGCTGGCCATCTGGAGTGTCAGAGCTCAATTTGTTGGACGGCTCGGTACAGGTACCGCAGAAGAAGCATTTGGAACGACTGCGCTGGAGATCGCGAACGGCTCGGCTCGCAACCAAATAGACGTCAGGAAATCTCTGTCGAAGGTGATTCCGACTGACACGGAATTCAAGATCGCATTTATTGCATCGGGAAAGCTGTCGATAAATCGGGTGAAATATGTTTTGGCGATGTTGGAAAAGGCTGCGGATGCAAAGGCGTCAAAACCCGAGCGTGCGCTTGACTGGACATCGACTGCGGTTACAGTGGAGCACACTATGCCGCTATCGGCGGCGGGTTCGGACGATGCTATGCAGGTCAAAGTGCACGAGATCGGAAACCTGGCACTGCTTGAAAAAAAGCTGAACCACCAGCTGGGTAGCAAAAAGTTCGAGTCGAAGCGCGAGGTCTATAAAGGATCTGATTTCCGGCTCACTAAGAGCTTGGCGGCCCATGACAAATGGAACGTAGAGGAGATATCTCAGCGCACGGCTGAGCTAGCAGACTTGGCATGCCTGGCCTGGCCCGCTACGTAGCGGGCCGTCTGTTGTAGTCGTTCCCGCCGATTTCAGGCGTAGACACTTGCTGCGGCAACGCTAATTGGGTGTGCCTACGACTTTTCACGCTGGCTGATTCCGGGCTGCAGAACTGCGCTGACCTGCAAACGAACTTGGTGCCCCCGGCATGTTTCGAACATGCGACACCGGCCTTAGGAGAGCCGCACGCTGACGTCATTGATTCATGGATAATGTAGATTATCCATGAAATGTGGCGAATCGGCTGTGGTGGAGGTTGATTCGCACATCGAAGCGTCACAGTGACGAATCGTCTCTAGCCCGAACGCGCCCGTTGCGGCTGGCGCGCCGGCGGTTTGATGCCCATCCTGACGCGGAACCCCATTGCGCGGTTTCTTGGGGCGAGCCCGACGCTCTCGCTGCTGGCGGACGCCGACATCACCGCTAGCCGGTGAATTCGCGAGCGGGACAGGCTAATTGACCATAATCTCTATTATCAGCGTTATTTATGGCGCGATTGGTGGCGCGAAAAGGTGACATTTTCGACGTGGGTTGAGTAGCATGTGCACCATGACGGCCATCACACCGACCCGCATGCGCAGCACCACGGACGCGCGGAACACCTTCAATGAGTTACTCGGTGACGCTGAACGCGGGATCGTTACACATATCGTCAAGGGCAGCCGGGTAGTCGCACACCTCGTGCCGGCGAAGGCCAGGATCCTCGACGACTCGGCGCTGCTCGAACTGCTGCTCATCTCCGTTGGTGAAAGTGAATCTGCGTATGCCGCTGAAAATGCATGGCTTGATGGCCATTTGGCGAACGCAGGCGATTCCATGGGACGGGTGCTGGCCTGGGCGTGGCAGACCGACCGGCACGTCTTCGCACGTGCTCTTGCGATCTTTCATCGCGGGCTCGAAGCCGCGCGCGGTGAACACGTCGGGCGCGCGGAGTTCGTACCCGGGATTGAGACGGCACTAGGAGTCCGACTCAATGACAGCGAGATCAGCGAGGTGTCTGAATACCTTGCGGGCGGCGAGTATTGGACCGGCTACTACCCTGCCGTCTCTGCGTCATTTGATTAGAAACGTCACAGTGACAAAAGGAACGGTTGGGCCGAATTCGCCCGCGGCGAATCGTCCGATGCGACTCCACCCATCGGACGACGCCATTCTCGCCCGGACCTGACCCTAGTCCATTCCGGTGCCACGATCTGCTATCAATAAGTGCTATCATCCAGTGATGGCTAAGACTGTTACGTTGCGCTTGTCCGACGGTGCCTACGAGGCGGTGAAGCGGTACGCAGATGCTGACCATACGTCGATGAATTCCTGGATCGAGGGCGTGCTCGATGTTGAGGACATGCGCCGCAGATGCGAAGCTCACGACCTGTGGATGCGGGAGCACCCCGATTCCGTCGCCTTCAGCGAGGCCTGGGCCGACCGAAATCTTGACGAGTTGACAAGGGGTTGAGATCTCCACGCCGAGGCGAGATTTGGGTTACGGGCACCGGAATCAACGTGCTCGTCATTTCCTCCACGGTCTACAACGAGATCCCCAGTGAGCCGACCGTGATCGTCGTGCCGGTGTTCGACCACAATCCAGATACCGGGTTCGGCGTGCCGTTGGGAGACACCGCGTGGGCGGCTCCCGGCCTGGTAACCAGCCTGCGCAAGTCAGCGTTGGATGAGTTCTTTCGCCGCGTTGACCTCCAGGCTCTGACGGATGTGAACAACATGCTTTTCAAGATCTTGGCCACCCCGGACAGATAGGGGCAGCTGGATGTGGGTGGGAGTCGGCGCGTTCGCGACGTCGTGTGCGGCAGGCATGGACTATGCTGGTAGCCAACGCCATTGCGCGAAGGCGGTCTCCCTCGGTCGCGTCGCAGTCCTGCCCACATCGGGATTGCCACCGAATTACTTTCCGAGGACCAGGCTCTCCGGGTCACGCGCTCCCGACAAAGATCAGTGCGTCGTTGATGTGGGCGGCTACGCATGAATGTCTTTGAAGGGATCCAGTGATTTGCTATGACATCTTCGAATGCACGCAAACGAGCAGCGCGGGACTATCAGAAGCGGTTTCCGGGAACGCCGTATCCGGTGGCGCTGCGGGCCGTCGCCCGCGCGGACGGCTCCTTGCAGGTCGTGATCGGTACGGACACCGCCGGCCGGCGGCGCTGGGTTGATATCGAGGAACGCGCCGCTGGCGGCGAAGGTCCGCACCTGGCGGTGGTCGGTGCGTCACAGGCGCGGCGTTGCCGCGCGGTGGAGCTGATGACCGAGTCAATGTCCGTGCGCCCACCTGAGCGTGGAGTTCAGGTGATCACTTTGATGGGTACAGATATCGACCAGCATCAGGCAGTCGCCCGCATCACCAAGTTGATCGAGTCGAGGGTGGAGACGTTAAAGGATGCAGGTGCAAGGGAATTCGCCGAGCTGCGGAGGGCGGCTGACCTCCGGCATAGCGACCGGGATGAGCCGGTAAGGCCTGACCAGGGCGCAGTTGTGGTGGCAGTCGACGGCGATGCGATGGACAGTCCGGCGGCGCTCGATGCCATGGAGCGGATGTTGCGGGTAGGGCGGTCGCTGGATATCCACACGGTGCTGGCCGCGCAGCGCCTCGACCAGCCGCGGCTCGCGGGCTGCGCGGGGCAGGTCTCTGGGGTTCTGATCGTGCACGATGACGGCATGGCTGCGTCCTGGCGGGCAGGATCCACCGTCGAGGTGGCGTTGCCCGCGTGCGGGACCGGCGGGAAGGACTGGTGATGTCAGATGCCGGTTCCCGGTATGTCCGATCCTTCCCAGCAGGTCGGCGCACAATACGTCGCCACGGTGCGTGATGATCTATTGGCAAAGCTGTTGGAGCACGCACGTTTCGGCACGCTCGATCCTCAGTGGCGCAGCACTGCGATGTCGGCCAAAGAGCGGCTCTACCCACATGCGGTCACCGACGATGACCGGGCCGCAGTGATGGAATTACAGCAGCTACCGCCACAGGCCTGGGAACCGCACCGGGCGCCATGGCGGGTAGCGCTCGACGCGTGGTTTATCGCCCAGTTCGGGGTCAACGAGCGGGCGCGGGTGCGCAGCGCTCAAACGTACCTGTCGTTACTTGAAATGCGGGGAATGACAGTGCTGAGCAAGTTCACTGTCGACAGTCTGACAGGGACATATACCGACGAGTCGGTCATCGAAGAGCTGACGACACTCCCCTACGCCGAGTTGCGCGATCCGAACACTCCGGTCCACATGGCCCAGCGTGATGAGTTGGTGGCGAGTTATCTGGCTGGGCTCAATGATGCGGGTATCAGCAATGATTGGGCGGGCTGGCTCCGGGCGCGGTCAGAAACGTGGGGTAGCCCGATGGTGGAGAACAAGTGGCGGGTCATGCTCAGCGGGCCCACCCTCGCTCAGATGTGGCGTCTTCCCGATTACTGGCGAAACGGCGGGTAATTGAGTCTCGGGCACCCGCCGACAACAACAGGCGGCATCATTCGACACGACCTGTCGAATCGTGTCGATTCGTGTTAGTGTGGGGTTATGTTGGAGACCCTGGATTTCGGCGGATTCATCCGTGCGCTGCGTGAAGGGCAGGGCGCTACCCAAGATGTAGTCAGTCAACGCGGCGGCCCTAGCCGGCAGGTGATTGGCGAGTTGGAGAACGGGCAGGAATTTGGGCCGTCTGAGGCGACACTGCGCAAGCTCGATGCTGGGCTGCGGCTACCGTCAGGGCTGTTACGCAGCGTCTTGATTTGCGGTCAGGGCCCTGTATCTGATCGGTTCGACCTGGCGCGCGTACGCGGGGTGCCGCCGCATTCTCTGGGGTTACATTGCGACAGTGGCGAGGAACTGGAGTGGCCTGGCACGCTTCTCGTTGGTGGTTTCGATGGCCTCCAGGATCGGCTGCTGCACGCGGGCCAGTCCATGCTCATCGATGTCGACGCGCTACCGCGCGGGGATGCAGAATCCGGTGCCGGGTACCACTTCATCCGGCGGTGGACCGACGTGTTCAGTGCGGACGCCGTGCGCTCGACCACTCTGCGGGCCGGGATCTTCAATCGCGGCGTCGTGGACGCCTTACCGGCTGTGGCGACCTTGCAGGAAGCGCGAAAGCTGTTGGAAGCGCTGCAAGTCCGTGAGGATGTGCGGTGGGCTGTAGGCGATGTGCAGGAGGCTGCGCTGGCCGCGCTGTTCGTGGCGTATGTGGCTTTCTCAGCCGATGTGTCCGCCTTCGATGTGTTGGATCGGATACAACTACGTGGGCCTGCCCTGTTCCCCGCAGCCAGCGACCAGCAGGCGGGCGCGCATCAGCCGGTGGAGCCCCGGTCATCGAGCGAGAACGGAGTATCCGCTGAGGTGCTCGACGGGCTGATTAGCAGGCTGTGGGGAAAGTTCCGGACCGCGGTGGGGCTGGCGGCCGATTACGGTCAGCGCCCCGATGTGAAGGCACTGTATGACTACCTCGGTGAGGCGCTGCGCCAGCGCAGGGAGATCGTGAATGTGACCTTGCCGTCGGGGCCAGGGGGCCTGCCTGCGCGGTCGGACATCACGGTGTGGCCGCTGGTGGACATTGTGCGCACCATGCCGAGCCTGCTGCTCTATGACGGCCGGCGGTTCGGGTCGCTGCCCGATCTGTGGGAGTGGTGCTGGGAGGCGAACAATCCGCGCATTCACTACTGGCATGTGACAAGCACTGCCTTCGTCAGGTCGAGCCGTCAGCATGGTGCGAAGCTGGTGCGCGTCGGCGCCGACATCGATGAGCTGATCATCCGACGGTTCGCGGGGCTGGCGGTCGGTGAGGCCGTGTTGTCGCATCGGCGGGCGTTCGACGGTGGTTGGCTGGCGGTGCTGACGGTCGCGAAATCCCATGGCCTGGAATCGCATCCGGTGTTTCTTCCCGAGTTGGGAACCGCTAGCTAGGGGTGGTCCTCCTGGTGCACGAGCAGGAGGACCGTCGGGGTTGTCAGGGTGCGAAACTGCGGGCTATCGGTTGGGAGCTCCTGGGCGCAATGCTCGGCCTCGGTCCAGGTGCTCACACATGCGGGGCAGTCATGGTGGGCAAGGTGGGCCAGACTGACCAGCCACGCGGTGTCTGGTGCGGGGTCGAGCATGGTGTCGAAATGCACTGCGAGCAGGGGCAGTTGAATGAGGCTGTAGGGGTGGCGGTAAAGCGAGGTCGGCTGGATGGCCATCACGGGGTCAGATTCGGTGCCCGAGCCGGGAATGTAGAGGGGTCGGCCGTCAGTGAGGTGGTCGAGCCTGGAGCGAGCGTAGCTGCTTAACGCGGCCGGGGCGGCCACCAGCGGCGCGGTGTGGGTGCTCACAGTTCCAGCCCACCTTGTGAAGCGCTGTGACGGCTATGGCGGGGCCGGTGGCGGTCCCACCACGCTTGTTGTTCGGCTGTGAGTCCGTCGGCCTCGGAGGCGGTGTCCTCGGCGGCGGCGGCCTGTTCGGGCCTGGTGGCGTGCTGGGACGCTTGGCTGGGCAGCAGGGCGGCCAGGCGGGGGTCTTCGTGCCAGCGGTCGCCGTAGACGGAGTGGCCGACCCAGAGCGCGATGGCGGGGGCAGCGGGGCCGGTGAGCTGTAGGGGTGGTGTGTGGTCGTCGGCGAAGGACATGGTGACTGCCCGCCGTTGGGGATCGGGGTAGAACTCGGACATTTCGCTGTACCAGAATGACACCCAGCCACCCTGGGGGCGGCTGCACATCAGCCGCTGATTGGTTGTCAGGACAGCGGCGTCGCGGTAGTTGGTCCATTGGGGTTGGGTGCTGCGGTCAGCGTCGCGTTGGCGGCGGCTGTTGATGACACCTTGGCCGGCCATGGCGGCTGCCATCAGGACAGGGTTGACCATGAACGGGGCTTGGGCGCGTTCGAAGCGCCCGTCGCCGGCCGCGAGGCGACTGTAGGTTGCGGGGCTGCTGAGCCGGGCGACCTCGTTGGAGTTGAGGAACGGTCCGTGGACAGCCACAGTCGGGGGCTCCTTGCCCGACTGGAGGGCAGCGGCAGTTCCCACCGCGTAGCTCCACCACGGATCAGCCTGGGGCGGTGTCGGGGTGCTCACAGTGTCCTCCGATCGTCACCGCGGTCCTTGCGTTCGCCGCGCTGGGCGTCGCGGTATTCGCTGGCGCGGGCCTGTTCGGCTAGCCCTTGCGCGAACCGGTATTGGTCGGCGGTGGCGAGCCCGGATTCTTCGATCAGGAATGGGGTTGGGTTCAAGTGCAGAGACCAGCCGGGCTGGCGGCCGGCGGCCAGCAGTCGCTGCTCGGCTTCGGCGGCCTTGGCTTTGGCCGCCTCGGACTGGGCTTCCAGTTGCAGCAGGGTGGTCAAGGTGGCGTGTTCTTCGCGTTTGGCCGCCAACTCCTCACCGCGGTCGAACGGCTCGACGTCGGTGCTGGTGAGGTCTGCGAGCGCGTTGGTGAGGTGGTCGTGCTGGATCTGGAGGCGTTGGTGGTGGGCGGGAAGATCCTTGTAGAGGTTTTCCACTCGGGTCAGCAGTCCGCGAGCCTTGGCATTGCTGGCCCCGTTGGCGGTCTCCCCCACCTTGGGTGCGCTGTCGTGGAGGTCTTGGATGGTGAACGCGACTTCGGCAGAGGGGCCTTCGAAGCTGACCCAGAGCCGATCGCCAATGTGATCGCGGCGGGCGTGCAGCGCCATGCCGTTGACGGCAGTGTTCAGTGACCGGCTATCCCAGGATGCCGCGTTGCTCAACGAGCCGTACACACGGCGGCAGACCTCGGCGAAGGGCGCTGCGCTGTCTTTGCGCTCGGGGTAGCGGCGCCCTTCGACCACCATGTCAACGGCGGCGTCGGCGGGCTGGGAGGCCATGGCCGCCACGGTCGGCGCCAAGGCGTCGAGTTCTACGGTGGTGATGTCGAGTTGTCGCTGGCGCTGGCGGATATCGCGGTCACGGGCGGCAAGGCCGTCATGGTAGGCCCGTTCCAGCGCGGCGAGGTGTTCGATGTCGTCTTGTAGTTGGACCTGGCGCACATAGCGGGGGTCTCCGGTGGCCAGCGCTTTGGTTTCGGCGGCCGCGACGGTCATCTCGTTGCCGCCGATGTCATCGACTTCATCGACGCTGATGTCGGCGCGTTTGACCTGCGCGATGAACAGGGACTTGGCTTCGATTTTCTGCCACATCACGACGTCGTAGGAGCCTTCGACCACGTAGTTGAAGATGCTGACCGTTTCGTTTTGGTTTCCTTGCCGGATGATGCGGCCTTCGCGCTGTTCGAGGTCGGCCGGCCGCCACGGGACATCGACGTGATGCAGTGCCACAGCGCGGGTTTGGACGTTGGTTCCGGTGCCCATCTTCTCGGTTGAGCCGAGCAGCACCGAGACCTGGCCGCGGTTGCAGTCATCGAAGAGCCGTAGCTTGTCCTCGGCTTTGTCGGCGTCGTGGATGAAGCGGATCTTCTCAGCGGGCATTCCTCGAGCGATCAGGTCGTCGCGGATCGCCCCGTACATGTTGAAGTCGCCTTTTTTCTTCGCTCCCTTACTGGGGGTGCCGCGGTCGCAAAAGACGATCTGCAACGCTCCGGGAGTGGGCATGTCATGGCCGTATTGGGGATCTTTGTAGATGGTGTCGGCGTACTGCTGGTGAACGGCCATGATCCTCTCGGCCACCGCAGCGGTCCGCGAGTGGGTGGGCTCTGGCAGGTGGACCATGCGCGGGTCGAGGCTGGCTTCGCGGCCGTCGTTGGAGATTTTCAGGATGTTGTCGCGGGCAAGGTTTTTCGGATCCAGGGTGCTCGCCCGGTAGCCCAGGTCGGTGATGAAGTCGCGGAGATTCTGATCGGCGGGGATGCTGACGATGGTGCGCTTGCCGTCATTGCTGAGTTCGGGCAGCTTCAATCCGATTTGATCACGGGATATGACATCGGTGAACACCGAGGAAATGCGCAGCAGCTCTTGCAGATTGCAGAACTTGCCGACCCGGGTAACCGGCTTGAGCTGAGTGCCGGTGGCGTTGACTTCCACGGTGTTGACGGTGGCAGTGAAGGTGGTCGCCCAGTCGTTGATGTGCAGGACTCCGGCATCTTCGAGCAGGTCGGGCCGCAGGTAGCGCTGCATGACGTAGAGCTCGCCCAGGGAGTTGGCGATCGGGGTTCCGGTGGCGAAGCTGGCGACTCGTTCGTCAGCGGGGGTGGGTGTGCGGCCGGCGGCGATAGCGTCCTCGCGTCGGCGGCTGCGCAGCAGCTCCATTTTCATCGCCAGGTCGTCGGCGCGGTCGGATCCGTCCGGGCAGGCCAATTCTTTGACGGGACTGAGCCTGGTGCGGTTCTTGTACATGTGGGCTTCGTCAATCATCAGGTAGTCACACCCTGTGTGTTCGAACAGAAGCCCGGTATCTTTGCCGTCCTGGGCGGTGAGTTTCTCCAGCTTGGATTCGTAGCGTTGCAGCGCTGCCTCAAGCCGTTTGACGGTGGCGGCGGTGGCGTTGTCTCCGGTGATGTTCTCAAGCGATTCGCGCAGCATCTGGGACTCGCGGGCGATGTAATCACGCTGGGCGTCCTCACCGACGGGGATACCCATGAACAGCGATTCCGGGGCGATGACCATATCCCAGTCCGATGTGGCGGATTGGGCCACGAAACGGCGCCGGCCCGGCCCGTCCGTTCCGGGAGTGCCGAGCAGGATTTCCGCGCCGGGGTACCACCACTTGGCTTCCTTGCCCACCTGCTCAATGATGTGGTTGGGCACCACAATCCAAGGCTGGCGGGCCAGCCCGAGGCGACGCAACTCCATCGCGGCCATGAACATCGTTCCCGACTTGCCCGCTCCCACAACGTGATCGAGCAACACGTTGGGCTCTGCGATGATGCGGGCCACGGCATCACGTTGATGCGTGTGAGGAGTGAAGCGGTGTGACAGACCCGGCAGCGTCAACGCCGCGCCGCTGTACTTGGGTGCGCGCAAGCTGTTGAAGCGCTCGTTGTAGGTGGCGACCAGCTCGGCGCGGCGGGTGTCATCGGCGAACACCCAGTTCTGGAACGCGTCACTGATCTTGGTGGCCTTGGCTTGCGCGGCGACAGTGGCGTTGCGGTTGATACCGGTCCGCCCGGTGGTCTCGGATTCTTCCTTGGAGTATCGGACGGCGATTTCTTTGTTGTTGCACACCATTTCGAGCAATGAAATGGCGTCTCGATTGGCGAACCGAGTGCCCCACGTCTCGGTCATGGCCGCGGTGTTGCGGCTCTGGCACTCGATCGACCAGATGCCATGCACGTGGTCGGCCTTGACATCGACCGGTGCGGCGTCAGCAGCTTTGAAGGTCTCGCTGGCGAACTGGGCGAGGTATTTGGCGTCGATCCAGGGCGACCCTGGGCGGGCGGTGATTTGGCTGGCTTCGCGGTCGATCGGTTGGACTTCGCGCAGCGCGGCGACGTATTCGTGGTATCGGGGGTCGCGTTCGGCGGCCTCCTCTGCGTGCCGCAGTTGTTGGCGGACGTTGCCCGATAGGGCTTGTGTTGCAGGGATGAGGATGTCTGGGTCGTGCAGCGCGGGAAAGACGAGGCCACGCATTTTCTCCCGCGCGGCCGCCGGGTCGGTGTCCAGCAGGGCGGCGATGTGCCCGATGTCGACGCCGCCGTTTTGGTCCAGGCTGATCGCGAGGGCTTCGTCGGCGGTTTCGGCGCGGTCGCGGACCTGCGGCGGGCTCAGGAGGTCTACCGAGAAGATCGGCGCCTTGCGGGTCTCCCCGGTGAGTTCGTCGTAGCCCTCCAGGGCGAGCACGGTGGTCCAGCCGGGATCGTTGCGCAGGGCGGTGACGATGTGTGGCCGCATCTTGTACTGGCTGGGTGTTTCCCAGGCGCGTTCATCCCACGCTTCGAGCAGCTCGGCAGGGACTCGGTGTTGGTCGGGGTTCTTCTGACGCCATTTTTCAATCGATTTGGCCAGAGCTTTGTCATGCCGGTCTTGGGTGATAATCGCCGGCTTGCTCCATTTGAAGCGTTGGATGGGGCCATGTTTGGCGACGTAGGTGTCATAGAGTCGGTTGAGTTCACCGCGGAGCTGTTCGCGTACGTCGTTAGGCTGGCCCGCGCGTTGTGAGGACACGACGGCATTGGCGACATCACGCAGTTTGAGCAAGTGGATGGTCTCCTGCTTGCGCGTGTTGAAGACTTTCGCCGGCGTCCAGGTGTCTGCGGTCCAGGTTTGGAACTCATCGGATGCTTCGTCAAAGCGCAGGGTGTCGCGGGCCGGGAGCTTCGTGGTGGCGGCGGTGATCAGCCCGGGATCAAAGCTGACGTCGTTGACCTCGGTCAACGTGGCGGCTGTGGCGGTGAGCCCTTGGCCGCGATGCAGTGCACCGTCGATGATGGCGCGCAGCCGGTGCCCGACTTGCAGGGCCAACGGGCTGGATTCGTCGGCGGTCACGTTGAGGGTTTGGTGGCCGTGGATTCCGTGGCCGACGCTGAGGCGTCCCAGGACGTTTTCGGGGTGGCCGTGGAAGTAGGAGTTGACCTCGATATCGGCGTCGTTGCCGTCGTCACCGTCGAAGGTCAGCGGGGCGGTGTTCAGCCAGGCGTCCGCGCCGTCTTCGATCGCGCGGTCGGCTTCTCGGCGGCGCAGAACGAGAATGTCGGTGACCACGTCGGTGCCGGCGACGCGGCGGAAGGCGTTGGAGGGCAGACGTATCGCTCCGAGCAGATCCGCGCGTGACAGGATTTCGCGGCGAGCCTTGGGGTCTGCGTTGTCCATCGTGAAGCGGCTGGTCAAGACCATCTGGTAGCCGCCGGGGGCCGTGAGGTCGAGAGATTTGACGATGAAGTGGTTGTGGATGGACAGCCGACGTGGGTTGTAGGCGGGATCGCGCAGCGCGAAGTTGCCGAACGGCACGTTGCCGATCACGGCGGCAAAGGAGCCGTTGGGGACGTTGGTCGTTTCGTAGCCTTCGGCGCGGACTTGCGCCGAAGGGTAGAGATAGGCCGCGATGGCGGCGCTGATGGGGTCTTTCTCGACGCCGACCATTTGCGCGTCCTGGGGCGCCAAGCCGATGAAGGTGCCTGACCCACACCCGGGTTCGAGGACTCGCCCGCCGGTGAAGCCCGCGTGCTGCAACGCTTTCCACATTTGTTCTGCGATGGCCGGGTCGGTGTAGTGGGCGTTGAGGGTGCTTCTGGATGCCGCTTGGTATTGGTCGGGTCCGAGTGCTTCTTTGAGGTAGTCGCGCTGGGCTTTGTAGGTGTCGGTGCGGGTGTCGAACACCTCGGGTATCGCGCCCCACCCAGACCAGCGGGCCAAGGTTTCTTGTTCGGCAGCGGTGGCGTTGCGGGCTTGGCCTTGCAGTTCGATCAACGTGTCGATGGCGGCGATGTTGGCGGTGAGACGGGCTTTGGAGCCTGAGGGGACCGCGATGGTGGTGCCGGGGCGATAATCGATGGCCGGCGGCGGTGACAGCGCGACGTCCTCGGTGGCACCACCGGGCGCAGTGTCGCTGGTGGCGGCGGCAGGGGCGGGCAGAGCTGTTTCGGCAGTGCTGGGGCTGGCCTGGACAGCGGGCCCGGCTGCCATCGCGGGCGGAGTCTGCGCGGTGGCGTCACGGGTCGCCACGGGGACCGTGGGCCGCTTGAGGGTCAGTGCCTCGATCGCGGCCGAGTGCGGCTGGTCACGTTCGGCGCTGTGCTGATCAGGGGCTACCGGTATGAGCGGCGGCAACGGAGCTCCACCGGGGTCAATGACGCGAGGATCGGTCGGCAGGTCGAAGGAATCTTCGGCGAACAACGCGAGCTGAGGATCGTCCTCGGCCAGTGGGCGGGCTTTACGCTTGCGAGCTACTCGCCCCGATACCCCTCGGCCTTCATCGCTTCGGCGACCTCGGCTCCCAGGTCGTGGGTCAGGCGCTGACCCGGCGCGGTCGGTATCGCCCGGTTTTCTTCCAGCCGGGTTGCCAGCAGAAACGCCGCCTTGACCCGGAACATCGCGCTGCGGTCCGGCCACAGGCGGTCGGCGAGTTCCTCGATCTGCTCGCTCGGCTCGGCCCGGTACATCAGGTGCCGCCAACGGTGGGTCCAGGGAATATCGGCTGGCGTCGGCGCCGGGCTGTCGTGTCCCTCCGGCGGCTGCGGAATCAGGTCGTAAAGGCTCTGCCGCACGATCGCTTCGCGGGCGTTCTGCAACCCCGTCTCGTGCAGGCCGACTGTCGTCTCGTGGTCCGGGTGCTGACCGGCGTGCTGACGAGTCCAGCTCTGGACGGCCTGCTCCCCCAGCTCCAGCGCTAAGACTGCGGCCTGGTTGTCCAGCCGTTCTGTCACCAGATTGAGAAACAGTTCGGTCTGCTCGGGGGTCCATCCCGGCGGTGTACCGAGCTGATGGCGATACACCTGTTCGACTGCCTGGCGCATCCACTCGGTCACTGCGACTGTTCCCCGATTCCTCGACGCTGAACAGACCCTGGTCCTCGGTCTCGGCCATAGTCGGCGCTCCCCTACTGCAATACCGCTAGTCATGGATTTCTCCCGTTCCTGCGGCATCACCCTGTTCGGGATCGCCCATCTCCGACAACAGCAACGCATCAAGGCGTTCTCTGTCACCAAGTTCACTGATCGCGACGCTGACACGCTCCAGCGCCTCGTCTACGTCCGAATGTAGCTGAGAAAGGCTCTGGCTTTGCCGGGTCAGACGCACCTTCACGGCATTGAGGGTGTCCAGAGCACCGTTGAGCGGGACGAGTGCCGGGTTCGGCGCCACTTTGGGACCCTTACGCACGGGAGTCCCGCCACGAAGCGCGGTCAGCGCCGATCCACGCTCCCACAACAGGAACGTGTCGATGCGATCGAGGGTTTCAGCACTAGGGCCGAAGCCACGCTTGCCCAGGGTCGCCAGCGTCGCACGAGCCGGTCCCCCGATGGCGGCGAACTTCGACTTGGTCATGTTCAGCTCACGCAGGCGCTGGTCGATCCATCGGAGTAGGTGGCCGTAGTTCCACCCTGAAGGGTCTTCGAACGTCGTATCGAAGACGTCGTTGAGTGCCGCTGTTGCAGCGGCGACGTCTTCCTCGGGCGCGTCGGTAGGCTGGGCTGGCAGCTTCCCGTAGACACCCTCTTCGCGGGGTATCGGTTCACCGCCGTGCAGCGCTCGCTCTGCGGAGCCGGGCTCCCAGCTCAGCAGGTCATCGAGCTTGGACAACGTCCGATAGCTCGGCACCCGATCGGCACCCTGAGTGATGGCCGTCAGCGTCGACCGCGACAGAATCCCATACTCTGAGGCAGCCAGCACAGACATCCCCTGCCGGCGAAGGCGTGCCTTAACGTGACGAGCGAGAAGGGCGACATCGGGGTCGCCGGGGTGTTCCTGGTCCACGACGGCCGTAATGATCGCCTCCCAGTCCCCTCATGCGATGGTCACTTAGCGGACGCGGTGACAAGTTGCCGTGCCGTCCACGTTTCCGCAGAGTTTACATGCACTGTAGGCATACATATAGGACAACATCGCACAATAGATAGCCGTGGTGTGTCGCCCGTGAAGTGCGTCCCGCCGCGGCGCTCGGGATGCCCGGCCCGTCGGCCTTTTCCCGGAATTCGTTCTACCGATCTATCGATAGAACGGTAGATCGATTAAAGCCGGAGTCTTCCCTGGTTTGATGTTTCTGGTGCGGCCTCGCGGATCGCGGCGACGACTTCGTCGGGGGTCATGTGTTGGGCCAGGTACTGCACCGCGTAGCGGATGACTGCGCTCGCCGAAGTGACCTTCGGCTTGCCATACCGACCGGCGTCGATCGTGCGCCGGATGTAGCGGTCCTCTTCGAGTTCGAGGTAGGCCGTGGTCGGGATCAGCTCTGAGTTTTTCACTCGCTCGGCCGGGCGTTTGTCCTGCTGCCGTGCAGGCGGTGCGGGACGTTTCGGCGCCACGGTCGTAGTCGGCGGCGGCGCGGGAAGGCTTGCAGGTGCGGCAGGCGATGGACCTGCCTGAGACTCAGTGGGCGCCGGATCGGCCGCGGGTGCGGCAGGCAGAGTGACCGGCGTCGACCGCGCGGGGTGCATCGGCGGTGGCATCTCGTTGCCGACCTTGCGGCGCTTATCGCGCTGGTTGTGGAGCATGTCCATTCCGCTCATTTGACGTACTCCTTCACAAATTCGCCGACCATCTTGTACCGCTCTGCGAGGAGCCGCAGGGGCTTGGCCGGCGGGTTCTCGGATGTAACCGCGATGCGCTTGGTGCGCTGACCCATACTGCTCACGAACGGGATCGGTGGGGCGACCTGCACCTGTGTGTTTGCGGTGATCTGTCCGAGCTTCTTCAAGCCGATCGCCGGGGGCACCGGGCGCACTTTCGTCGGCAGAACGACCACAGGGTAATCAAGCATCTCGTCCACCAACTGCTCCAGACCCCGAAGATCGGGCAAGTCCAGGGTGGTCGGAGCCAGGACGACATCGGCCACCGCCAGTGCGCCGTGCGTGTGCTCCGCCGCGCCCGGATGCGTGTCGACCACAACCCATTCGGTGTCCCACTCCGCAGCCCACTTCAGCAGCGCCTCAGACATCTGCTCACGGCCGGGCCCCTCCGTACCAAGAGATGGATGCCCCGGGACCAGACGTGGCTTGCGGTATCCCTTGAGCGGTTTAGGTGTCCGCCCGCTGGCGATCGCATCGAGGATCGGGACACCGGCCCGGTCGAGCGGCCGGTCACCCCAGAGCACTGTGACGCCGGTGAGGTCGTGCTCAAGGTCCACCACGACCGCGTCGAGTACGTACCCGAGTTCGTACGCGGTGGTGGTCTTCATGACTCCGCCCTTGCGCGAGTGAACAAACGCTGTACCGATCAAACGCTGTACCGATCAAACGCTGTACCGATCAAACGCTGTACCGATCAAACGCTGTACCGATCAAACGCTGTACCGATCAAACGCTGTACCGATCAAACGCTGTACCGATCAAACGCTAGAGCTGTTGAACGATCTAATGATAGCACGATGATTCGATCTATTGTAGTGACGATCTAGCGTTCTGCTGTTAAGCAATGTATCGAAATAACGATCTATCGTTGTAATGTTGAATTACTGGCCGAGACGCTGAGCGCTACTACCTGCGCATATCCCGATATTGTCGTTTGCTAATCGCATTACGTCACTGTGACGATACATAGCAATGGGTACGGATGTAAACCGGTGCAACCCAGGCGGTTAGGACGTGTAGAGCATCTTCCCCCACGCGAAGGCACGCTAAGCCCCCAGCGACCAGCGTGCGTTGACAGTCCACGGTTTGGGCCCCGCGAGGTTCCCGCGGGGGCTTTCGTCAGGGGGAGAAGGGGTACCGAGGCGGCCGCGCTGGTATCTGCCGGCTACGCGGCCTCGGCCGCGGATCTGATGGCCGGACAGCAGGTGCATGTCATCACTCACTTCGGCGATGAGGACAACTGCGACGGTCGTATTCACCGACCCGGCACGGGGCGCGGCGTATGCGGAGGCGATGAGCGGCCCGGGCCTGGTCGGCGTTGAGGAATCGGTCGTCCGGATCGATAGCGCCGCAATCCCTCAAACAATCCAAGGTTTTCACCTGGGCCCCGCTACTCGCTCGCTCTCATGATCAGGCCCAAGTCGAGTCTGGTGGCACGGTGTGGTGGCCGGGGACGCGCAGGTTTCTCGTCGAGGTACCGAGTGGCGCAGCCATCAGTGCGGGCCCCGAGGGGACCGGCGGCTTTAGCCGTCGGGGGAATCGGGGCGGGTGACCAGCGCGTGATGGTGAGTTTTGTCGGTGTCGTTTCGTAAGGTGCGTGGCATGTCGCAGGGCTGGTTTCGCCGCACCCCTGGTGGGGTGTGCTCGCTGGGCCTGCATCTGGTGTGGTGCCCGAAGTATCGGCGCCGAGTGCTGGGTGGCCGCGTAGCGGCCCGCTGCAGCGAGCTGCTGACCCAGATCGCCGCCGAGCACGGCTGGGAGATCGTGGCCGCCGAGGTGATGCCTGATCACGTGCACCTGTTTGTCTGTGTCGGGCCGACTGATGCGCCAGCGGCGGTGGTGCGGGCGTTCAAGGTCCGCACCGCGCGGGTGCTCCGGCAGGAGTTTCCGTATCTGCAGCGGTTCGCGAAAGTGTTGTGGTCGCCGTCGTATTTCGCCGCCTCGGTCGGGTATGTGACTGGGGAGACGGTGCGCCGCTACATCGAGCACCAGTGGGACGCGGTGGCCTGATGCGACGCGCCTACGTCTTCCGGTTGCGCCCGACCGCCCGCCAGCATGTCGCGTTGGCGCAGTGTCTGGATGCGCACCGCGAGTTGTACAACGCGGCCTTGCAGGAACGTCGGGATGGCTGGTCCCACAACAAGACCCGGATCTACTACGGGGATCAGTCCGCCCAACTGTCTGAGATCCGGGCGATACGGCCGGATCAGGCGGTGTGGTCGTTTTCCAGTCAGCAGGCCACGTTGCGCCGGTTGAACAAGGCGTTCGACGGGTTCTTCCGCCGCGTCAAACGCGGCGACACGCCCGGATACCCCCGATTCAAGGGCAAGGCCCGCTTCGACAGCGTGGAGTGGCCCAAAGACGGCGACGGGGCACGCTGGCTACCCGAGACCAAGCGGGTGTATGTGCAAGGCATAGGCCAGGTGAAGGTACACCAGCACCGCCAGGTGCAGGGCCGGGTGAAGACGATCCAGATCAAACGGCACGGGCGGCGCTGGACGCTCGTTCTGTCGTGTGACGATGTGCCGGCCAATCCGCTGCCGGCCGCCGGTGCGCAGGCCGGGATCGACGTCGGAGTGGTGACCTACGCGACGCTCTCTGACGGCACCGAGATCGCCAACCCGCGGTGGGCACGTCAGGAGGCCGCCCGGCTGGAGGCGGCTCAGCAACGATTGCAGCGCGCCAAGCGGGGCTCCAGTAACCGGTCCGCTCGCCGGGAGACGGTGGCCGCGCGGCACCGCAAGATCGCGAACCGGCGCAAAGACTTTCACCACAAACAGGCCCGCGAACTCGTAGCCCGCTACGACCTACTGGCGGTCGAGGACCTCACGATCACGAACATGGTTCGCCGTGCCAAACCCAAACCTGATCCGGACAGCCCCGGGCAATTCCTCCCCAACGGCGCCCGGGCGAAGTCTGGGCTCAACCGATCAATCAGTGACGCTGGCTGGGGCCAGTTCGTCTCGATACTGCACGCCAAAGCGGAAGACGCTGGGCGCACCTGGATCGAGGTCAACCCCCGGCACACCTCCGACGGGTGTGAGTGCTGCGGTCACGCAGCACCCGAGAATCGCGTCAGCCAAGCGGAATTCGTCTGCCAACGCTGCGGTCACAGCGCCCCGGCAGATGCACACGCCGCACGCAACATACTCAGGGCTGGACTGGCCCTACACACCGCAACCGCGGCGTAAAAGAAGCCGGTCGCTTCCAGCGGCCGGAGAAGTCACGGCCCCGTTCAACGCCGAAGCCGGCCACCCTCTACAGCCGGCCGACATCCCATCTACCCAGGACTAGCCCGGTGGACCCATCGGCGTGGGCTTCGGGTCTGGCCGTGAATCCGTTCATCTGGAGCGTCCAGTAATGAGAATGTTGGGGGGCGTAATCAGCAGCGTCAGGGAGCGAAATCAAGGCTGGGAGCGACCACAGCATCCGGTCCGCGAAAAGGCGGCCGGCCGGCTCGTTTGCGATGAACTCCGCAACTCCTAGTACGGCGGGGCGCAACCGTACTACGGCATCGCGGGCTGGGTCTTCGTGACGCGCTCGAACCAACTCGCCTGACTCAACCCACGACTCCCAGAGGGCGACGACTTCATCGATAGGCTGCTCTAGGAATGCCAGGCAAAACGGCATCCCGACGGCTATCACAATCGTGTCCATTTGGGAATCCCCCGAAGATTCAGATGTTAAGGCTGGCATAGGTTTCCAACGTGTGGCGCATTCATGTTCGCACAGCCCCACGACAAGCTAACGCGTCCAACAGTTGTCGTACCGGGGCGGCGCGCCGGCGGGCCGCCACCCCGGCGATGGCGGAATTCGCCGGCCAGGCGTCACCGTATCGTCACTGTGACGGTTTGGCCCGGCGTCTTCTTGTCAGCAGGGTTGCTCCCATGATGTGTTCGATCAGCCCGATCGCGTGTTCTTCGAGGCGGTCGATGTCGTCGTCGGGCGGGCCTGTGCGCAGGACGGAGTTGAGGTAGTCCTGGGTCTCGGCGAACGCGTTGAAGGGTGACTGGATCGGGCCGGCTGTGGTGTCCGGTGTGATGGCTGGGTCGAGATTGGGGTCGCCGTTCCGAAGTCGTTCGCGAAGGTCGAGCCATTGTCGCCACCGGGCGCGTTGCTGTTGGTAGGTCTGTTGTCGCTGTTGGCGTAGCTGTGGGAGTTGGTGTGCGGTGGCGAGCTCGTCGGGGCTTGTTGGTCCCGGTCCGAGCATTTTGGGGGCGGTGGGGGCGATGAGGCCGTGGATTTGGAGTTGGCGCACCACGTCGTCTCCGGTGCTTCGGGATACCGCGGCGGCGGCGTAGATGTCTTCTCGGTGGGTCATGCCGTGGTACGCGACGAGTTCGTAGATCCGGCGTAGGTGATGTCCAAGGATGTGCCAGATGTCGTGGACGGCTTCGACCCGGACGCGTTCGCCATGGTGCGCCAGATTGCTGAGTACGTTGTTTTGGCTGGTCAGGGCGTAGTAGTCGGCCTCCAGCCCGATGTGGCTGCGGACTAAGATCACTGGTGAGCCTTGACGGTCTCGAAGGTCTTTGAGGACTCGCCATACCGAGTCTGGGCTGAGTAGTCCCGCTCCCAGCGATAGGCTCCGGCCGCCGACTCCCACGACCCAGGTGCCTGAGCTGTTCGTGCCGGCTTTAAGGGCGTGCACGGCCAGGGTCTGCAGCACGGCGTGCACTGTCCAGCGGTGGCGCTGGCCGGCGTATTCAAGGTCAGCCCATCGAAGCGCGTTGGCTAGCCAGTGCCGCAGCTGCGGAGGGCCTGTAGATCCGCGTCGATGGGTAGCTGCTCCAGACATGCCCCCCTGTGTGCACTTCTGCTTGTGCTGCGGGCGTCGGTATGGAAGGGGGTTTGCGATGAGCCAGTCAAAGGCGCGGTCGATGTCGCGAAGGAGTGCCCGGTCGGCTCCATGGCCGTACCGTTTGTAGGCGTTGCCGAGTCCGTCGTGCCAGGGTCCGCCGGTGGCGGTGAGCTCGCGCAGTGTCGCGGGCGTGTGGCCACGGTCGAGTGCGGCTATGACGACGGCGAAGCGGGCTTCGCTTGGGCTTTTCCAGTGAGGTCGGTCAGTGGGGGCGATGTCGCCGCGGGCGGCGAAGGCTTCGATGCTGTCGGGCAGAGGGTCGTTACGGGTGTAGGCCGGCGTGAGGCGGCGGTCGTCACCGTCACCGGTGGTGTATTCGCCTGCGGTGGGGTCGTCGTCCTGCTCTGTGTTGGGTGGTTGGCCAGCGTTGGCGGACTTGAGCATGCCGAGCAGCTGGTAAAGCCGGGGGAGGAGATCTGGTGCGGAGCGTTCGATGAGGGCGGTTCGGGCTTGACCGAGGGTGCCGTCGAGATGGCGGTAGCCGCCGCGTTTGGTGAGGGTGCCGGGCAAGCTGATGCAGCCTTGGGCGGGGTTGAGTGCGGGAGCGATGTCCAGAGTGGGAAGGTGGCCGGCGAGTACCCGCATCAAGGCGGCGATTTCGGGTAGCGAGGCGCTGGTGCCGATTGCCAGGGGGCATAGCAGGTGGCGGCCGCCGTCGTCGGTGTAGTCGGTGACGACGCGCCCGCCGCAGCTGGCGATCCACTGTTGTGCGGTGCGCAGATCCCGCTCGACGGCGGCTACTCCACCGCGACTGGTGTCGAAATCGAGCGCTAGCAGGGCCGTGGTGGCGTTAGCTGAGTACAGGTAGACCGCTGCTGGCTGGGATGGCCACTTCGCGGTGAGCTTGGCGGTCTGGGAGAACTTCCCAGTTTCGGGGGTCCACAGCCTTATTTGGTGACGGCCAGGTGCGGCCGCTAAAGGCGCCAGACCAGCCCATACGTCAGCGGGATGTGCCGAGGTGTCGGTGTGGTGCAGGTCGGCTGTCATGCCGGTCGCGCATTCGTGGGCGCGCGCCGGTCAGGAGGCTCAGTGCAAAGGTCACGATTTGCCAACCCTGCCTGTGCCGGGTCTGGCACTAGGTGTGGATATGCGCTATCGTGAGACGAGTCCGGCAAGACTAGTCCCTCTCTAGGGGATATGGATATCGGTAATCCGAACCGAAGTGTCAGCTTCGGTTGAAACCGGGACAAAGCCCCTTCGGGGGCTTTTGTCATTTCCGGGGTTTACCGCTATCCGTTATTCAGATGTCCTGTGTAGGGCCCCCGTTCGCTGCCTGTGCAGGCAACAGGTGTGGCGGGGGCCGGGATAGTCAGATCGCCAAGGGCAGGCCCTCCTCGCGTCGGCGACCGGGGGTGCGCAGCAGATCTGGGTTGTCCAGTGCGCGATTCAGGATCTGGGCGACATCTTCGCCGCTGAGTTCGCGCATCAGTTCGGGGTGTCCGACGATGGCGGCCAGTAGGTCTGCGACCCATTGGCTCATGGGGATGCCGTAGTCGCCGTAGTGGCCGCTGCTGGTGGCCACTGCGTCGTAGACAACCCGATCGACGCGGGGTCCGAGCTGCGCTCGGTCGCCTTTGTGTGTGCTGCGAATCGCCATAACCTAGGACTCTTTCAGACGAGTGGGGCGCTAACTGTTAGCGACACGCGGAAAGGGTTGCACTTGTCGAGACGTACAGTACACAATGAGTCAGTACGTGAACAGATCCATACATTCATGTGTGACAGGAAGGTGCTCAGATGGCCAGCAACGGCGGCGAAGCAATCGCCCTCGACACCGACGCGCAAGCCCAACTCGCGGCGCGGTGGGAGGAGTACGCAGACGCGGTGGAGGCCAGCGGCCAGCCGCCTGTGCAG
This sequence comes from Mycobacterium sp., assembly GCA_016197405.1. Classification (GTDB taxonomy): domain Bacteria; phylum Actinomycetota; class Actinomycetes; order Mycobacteriales; family Mycobacteriaceae; genus Mycobacterium. The sequence continues at coordinate 43,813 of JACPVR010000017.1, read as the reverse complement.
CCTGAGGCGTTGCGCGAACAGCTAGGGGCGATCTACGAACCGTTCGTGCAGGCCAAAGCCGGTGAGAATATGGCCAGGCAGCAGGCGTATCAGCGGGTGGCCGCCGAAGCGCGCGCACACGCGGCCAAACTGCGCAACCATAAGGTTGGCTTCGAACAGCAAGATGAGGACGTGGCGCGGCAGATCTCGGCTATCACCGAAAACGGCTAGCACCGCAGCCTAGTGGTGGTAGCGGTGCGACCCAGTAGCGAAGCGGGGGGACATTGATGGCGAAGGTGGCGGTTGATCCTTCGGCGCTGGCGTCGCACGGTCGCGCGCTGGCCGATCACACGCCTGGTGCGCAGTGCTCCCAGTGCCAGCCAGCGGCCTCCGATACGGTCTCCACGGCAGTGGCAGCGTCCTTCACCGCGTGGGCGAGCGGGCTGGACATGATGATCACCCAGGCTGCCTTACAACGGGCCGCAGGCGGTCTTGCCGTCGATATCACCGGAGCCGCGCTGCAGCAGGGTGACGAGGAAGCCGCCGCTCACATCGCCAGCGGGGGGAAGTCTCCCGCGGTGAGCGCGGCACCGACCCTGCCACGAGACAGCGCCCCGGCCCCGGTTCTGCCGGTGGCACCGCCGGTACCCGCAGTACCGGACCCGAGCACCGGCGAAGTGTGGTCGCGCAGAATTCACGGCGGGCCAGGTGCCGAGCCGCTACGTACCCTGGCACAACAACTGCGCACGACTGCGGAGAACCTTGCCACCGCGGCCGGCGATACCGAGCGCGCCGGGGCGGGTGTCGACACCGCGTGGGATGACGGGGACCAACCGGCCGGGGAGAATATTCGCCGTCATGCCCAGTGGCTGACCAGTACGGCTGACTATGCCCGACAGCTCGCAGCATCGGCCGAGGCGGCCAGCACAACGGTGGAGACGGCCCGAAACGACACTCCGACACCGGAAACGTTCACCACGCTGACGGCGCAGTACCGCAAGGCACAACAGACCTACGCCGCCAGCGGCGGGGTGGTGAGTGAACCGTTAATCACCGCGACCACCAACCTTCAAGAGGCGAAAGCCAAAGCGCTTGCGGCCCAGTCGAGTTACGCGCTCGCGGCCAATGTCGATAGCACAACGGCACCGGTTCCGCCGCCAGCCCCACCACCCATCGTCGGCGGCGGACCCTCTAGCGCTGACCAGACAGACAAGCCGGCCGACACCAACGCTGAACAGAAGCGCGAGGGTGCCGATGAGGACGGCGGCGGCGAGGGCTCGAACACCGAGGAAGACACAGAGCTCGCCACCGACCCCACCGAGCAGCGGTCCGCCGACTCCAGCACCGGGACCGATGAGCCGGGACCTCCTCCGGCCCCGGCTGAGGCGAAGTCCCCGGCCGAACCACTGGCGTCTGCGGTTGATCCGGCCGCGAACACTGCCGGTGAAGTGATGGGCACGATCCTGGGCACTGTCGGTCAATCCGCTGGTGCCGCATCGGGTTTGATGCCCGGTAGCGGTGGTGGCGGCGGCCTTCCTATGTCTGCGTTGTCGGGGCTGTCATCGATCCCCGGCCTGGGTGGTCCGCCTTCGATGAGCCCTCCAGAGCTGGGCTCTGAGGATGATGACTTCGATTTCGAAGATTCCTTCGGCACCAGCCCGGCCAGCTCCGGCGGCGGCGGTGGCGGCGGCGGTGGCGGTTTACCGGCTGCTCCGTCGGTGTCTGCGCCGGCCGCGGCGCCTCCCGGTGTTGGCGCTATGCCGGTCGCACCGCCTGCGGTCGCGGGCGCGGGTGGTTCCGGTGGTGCGGGCACGCGTATGCCGATGGGCGGGATGATGCCGCCGATGATGGGCGGCCTGGGCGGCGGCGGCCAGGCCGGTGAACGGGATAAAGACCTCCATCCGGATCGCCGGGTGGTGCATCGGCACGCTGCGAATACTGAGGCAGTGTTCGGTGAGTTGGAGCAGTTGAGGAAGCGTCCAAGCCGCCGAAGGTCGGCTGCGACTCAGGAGGGAAGTACTGGTGACGACACCCACGATCGCTAACCCAGCGGCAGCGGCGGCTCTGAAAGCCAACGATGCGATGCTGGGGCTGATCTATGACTGGATTGAGGAAGCCGAAGAGTTCTTGTCCAGCGGAGACGATGACGATGACGTGATCGTGGTCCACGATTCCAGAGGCCGGTTGATTGACCTCGATGTGCGTGAAGGCCTTCAACGGGAACTCACCGTGGACGAACTCAACGACCAGATCAACGCGGCATTGGGCGACAACGCCGAACGTGCCCGCAAGGGGATCGACGCAATCTCTGAGCGCCTGTTTCAGCGATGCGCCGAACTTATACCCGAGGAACTTCGCAAACACCCTGTCGCTGACCAACTTTCAGCAGCGATGCAGGGCCAGAGAGGACATTGACATGCCAGCAGTACCACCATCGGGAGGGTCCGGGGACCGCATCAAGGTCGACCCGATCGCCCTGCCCGCATCCGGTGCTACGACCGGCGCCGACGCCGCGGCAGTCGCTGCACGCGGTGCGGCCGGTGCTGCACAAGGTGTCGGGCGCTTGGCAGGCGGGGCCGCACAGCCTGACGGGGTGTCGCTGGCCATCAATGCCGTCACCAGCACATGGCCTGCCCAGCGTGCCACGTTTCTGGCCGACCTGAGCCGCGCCGGGAGCACCGTTGCGACCGGGGACGTCGGCAGCGCGGCACAGCTGGAGGCCCAGGACGCCGAGAACGCAGCAGAGATCACCGCCGTCGTGCCCGGTGCGGCGACAATCAGCGTGTAGGTCACGGCGTTGTCGCAAACGCAGTGCCAAAGGGATAGCCGAGCAGACCGTATCGTTGGTAGGCTGTAGACAACCGCTATCTGGATCGCCGCAGGGAGGGCGCAGACCATGAACCATCCAGTGATGCACGGCGTGGACACCACTCAGCAGTACGGCTCTGCGCCGCCGGCTCCTGCGCCCGGCCAGTATGGGGCACTGCCACCGACCTCACCGCCGCCTGGCGCTGCCTGGCAGCCGCCGGCCGCCCGGCGTCGGCGGTGGGTGGTCCCGGCTGTTGTCGGTGGCACCGCAGTAGTGGCGCTGGTGGCTGGCGTGGCACTGGGGGCTGTGTTCAGTGGCGGTGGAGATGATTCCGGGGCCAGCACCGCTGGACCGATCGCGAGCGAGCCAGCCAATGGGCCTGCGGGTGCCTCGCCGTCAGCGTCGGAAGTGCATGCTCAGGACGTATCCCTGTGCACGAGCTACGCCATCATCAACACCGCCATTCCCACCCCGGACACACGTGGTTCGGATCTGCTTCCCGCCGTTGCGGCGTTACAGATTGCTTTGGCGGAAAACCCCAACGCTAGCGCCCCGGTGCGTGTTGCTGTCACCGATATGACCTCGGTGTATCAAGCGCGGATCGCCGCCCATGGAGAAGTCCGCAAGCGAGGGCTGGCTGAACCACCGCTTTACACAGTCGAGGCGCACAAGGCGGCGTCGGCTGAAGTTTGGGCCGTCTGCGGCCTGGACGAAGAGTAGATCGGAGAGGTTTCAATGGCGGCGGTTGTCGGTAATGCGGGAGACGTACAGCGACCGTCAGGACGCGCGTCGTCACTGACGGTTCTGCCGTACTGGCCGTCGATCAGCGAAACTGACTTACAAGCCCTTGCCGACGATGAGCGGGCGATGGCCGAGTCGGTGTCCGGGTACGCCGGGACGGTCCATAAAGAGATGACCAACGGCGCGAACCTGCTGGAAGGCCAAGCAGGAGAAGCCCGCATCGCGTTGATGCGCAAGATGGTCGACCATGCCGACGGGGGATCGGACCACTTCAAATCCACTGCGACGGCAGCCGACTCGTTCAGGGCGATCGTGTCCGGGTTGAAGACCGACCTCAGTCGCGTCGCCGACGCCGCTGCAGAAGCGTGGGACACCGCGCAATCGAGCGGTGGCACGTCTGCGGCTGTGTCGGCCATGGCCCCGTTCGAGGCCGAAGCCGCCACCCTCTACAGCACCGCACTCGAAGATATCGCCGCCACACCCCCAGTCCTCCCCATCCCGGAAGCACCAGTCAGCGAAACACCAGGTACACCGAACAACAACACCGCCCAGCCAGTTAATAACACCGAGGGAAAGGATGAAGAGCGCCCGATCGGAGAGAAGCCGGGAGACGAGGAGGCGGTGTCGTCCGACGGCGAGAAAGACGCGGCTGGCGGCGATATCGATTCATTGGACGCCGAACGTCCGGTAGAGGGCGTTGACGGCCTTTCCACTGGAGATTCGCCAAGCGGGGATGCCCTTCGCCCAGAGGGGGTTATGCCGGGCACGATCGGGGCGGAACAGGCAATGGCGCCTCCAATCGGAGGAATGCCTCTCGGGAGTGGGAGCGGCACCAGCGGGGGAATGCCGTCGGCGGGTTCGGCGATGGGTGGTTTACGTCCGCCGCAGATGCCCTCTGGGCTGAGTAATCCGTTGGGCAGCGGCGGGAAGTCAATGTCGGATGCGTTCACTTCGCCTGCGTCGTCGGCGGGAGAGTCCCTTGGTAGCGGTGGTTCCTTGACCAGTGCGGCATCGAGTTTCAATTCCGGCTTGGCGTCGGGTATCGGTTCCTCGGGCGCGGTGTCACCGGCACCGTTGGAGAAGTTTGTGGCCCAGCATCCGGGGACGGCGCCTGGCGTAGCAGCTCAGCCTGCGGGCGCGGTGCAGCCGCCGGTGGTGGCTTCGGGCGGTGGGGCGGCGAGCCCCGCAGCGGGGCCGATGGTCGGTGGTGGTGGCGGTATGCCGATGATGGCGCATCCTCCTGCAGCTGGCGGTGCCGGTGGCGGTCCGTTGGCGCCGTTCGTACCGCCGGGTGGCGGGTCGGCGGCCACCCCGACGGGTGTGGGGCCAACAGCTCCTGCGTCGGCGGCGTCCGCGCCGGCTGCGGCTGGCCCGTCGGCCCAGCAGGGCGGTGCTGCTCCGGTGATGGCGGGTACCTCGGGTGCTGCGACGGCGGCCAGCTTGCCGGAGCCGGACGTGAGCGCGGATCTGATGCTGGCACGTCAGGTGCTCGATGGGTTGGTTCGGGGCACGGATGCAGCCTGGAACACGGTGGACTCCGGATTCGTGAATTGGGCTGTGGCGGTGGTGCGTACGCAGTTGGGGCCGCAGCTTGTCATTGCCTCTAGTGCTGGCGGCGGTGTATATGTGCCTGCGTCGGTATTTGTTCCGACGACAGCGCGGTTGGCTCCTATTGATCCGGCGCTGCCGTGGAGCTGGGCGTCGGGGTTTCTGGGTTGGCGGCGGCCGGCGGATCTGCTGGCCGCGCATGCTGATGCGTTGGCCGAGAGAGCATCTGGGGTTGTGCGCAGTGCCTTGGTGACTACTGCGGAGGGACCGCGCCCGGCGGGATGGCAGGATTTCGAGACGGTGACGTTGCGGTCGATTCTGCATTCGCCGGGCTCGGTGCCTGTGCTCGATGGAGCCCACCAGCACCGGTTGGCGACTATCGATCCGGCTCTTGCCCAGCAGATTGCGTCAGTGGGCACAGGTCCGGCGGCGATTTCGGTGGCTGCTGTGATCACCCGGAGCGTGGTGGAGGCGGCGGTGGCCACCGCGGCGGCAGTGGGGCCTGATGGTCCGGTTCGAGGTGCGGATGGGCCGATTCATGTTGCTGAGTCGGCCGACCTGGCGTTCCTCAATGAGCTGAGCCAGGGCACGCCCGTGGACTGGGATAGTCACGACAATGAGGTCGCCCAGCGCCACGACGGAAATGCCACGAGCCCCCACATGAACGGTCCGCTGGATTTGGACGATTCGAAGGCGTCGCTGGATCAGCGTCTGTTGTACATGGCGTTTTACCGGACGGCGCTGATCGCGGAGCTCATTCGGTTCTGGCGGCAGCCGACGTCGCCGGCGTTGGCCGACATCGTGTACTGCGCGGTCGCGGCCGGGTTCAAGCCCGTGGTCACCACGACCTTGAACTCGTCTTAACTGGTCTCATCCGCCGCAACATGAAGAACTCAAGGACTGGCTCGTGCGCGGTCGCCAGCGTGGCGGATCGCGCTGCCGCGACTACGGCTGGTGCGCACAAAAAGGCGTCACGCAAAGATGATCACGGATTGTTCACGTGATTACTCAATGTGTGTAATATGTCTATCAATGCGTAGGGCGGTGCGGCGGCGTTGGCCGGAAGGGGAGCGATGACCAAGCATCTGAGTGAGGATTCGCAGACCGGTGAGCTGATGTCGCAGGTGGCGGCGACGGCGATGTCGTCGCGGCGGACTGTGGTCGTGCGTGTGAACGCGATGGGTTTTGTGCGCTACGTGACGTTGAGCAATGAGGCCCGCCAGTGGGATTCGGTGACGCTGAACAAGCGGTGCCGGGCGGTCGCGGCGGTGGCCCATGATCGATGGCTGGCCAACCATGGGGTGGCTGATGGGACGTTACCGACGCTTGAAGCGGTCGCCGCTGCCGAGCGTGCATTGAACTTCTAGTCGCGTAAGGAGCGATGCATTATGTCGTGGGACGTGTTCGGTTTGGCCATAAACCAGGTCGTGGGGGATGCCTTGAAGGCGTTCTCGGGGCCGGGAGCGGCACCGTTGAGTACCGGCACGGGGGCTGCGCCGGTTCCTCTGGATTTCCCTCAGCAGCCGCCGGTGCCGGCGCCTCCTGGCCCGGTTCCGAGTCCGCCTCCGGCACCACCGGCTCCGGATGGTCCTCCTACGACGACCACGACGACGCCGGGTCCGCCCGGTGCTCCGGTTCCGCCGGCAGGGCCGCCCCCGCCTGCACCTCCGGGTGCTCCCGAGGAAGGCGAAGGTGGGCCGGCCGCTGAGGCGGCGAAGGAGAATGCCCGCAAGATCGGCATGATGCTGGAAGCTCTGCATGACTTGGACTCGGCCGGTATCAGTGCCGATGAGATTGCGGCTGCCGGGGACGCTGGTCGTGCTGAGCTGGAGAAGATCAACTCTGATGTTCAGGCCAAGATTGCCGAGCTGAAAGCCAGCGGTGCGCTGTATACCCCCGAGGGGCAGCAGGCATTGATGGATTACAGCAAGTCGCGGCTGGAAGAGGCGCGCGGGGTCATCGAGAAGGCCGCGGCTGAGGCTGAGGACAAGGCCAAGGACACCGACAAGAACGCTGCGGCCTACGAGGGTGTCGGTGGGCAGGGCAATGGCGGCGCAGACGGCGGTGGCGCGGCGGGTGGGGGCGCGGCAGGTGGGGGCGGCGAGGCCAAGCCTGCTGGCGAACCGGAGGCGGCGGCCCAGCCGGGTCTGGGTTACGGCGGCATGCCCGGTATGGGCATGGGCGGCATCCCGGGACTGGGTGGTGGCATTCCTGGCTTCGGCGGCGGCGGGGGTGCTCCGTTCGGCGGCGGTGGAGGTGGGCTCCCGGGTGCGGGGTTCGTTGATCCGTTGGCGTCGTCGTTGGCGGGGCTGGCTGATCCGGAGCGGGCGGGCCTGGGGTTCAGTGACGAGCCGGCCGATAAGGACGATGAGAAGGAATCCGAGCCCCCGGAGTTCAACGACGGTGACGAGAAGGGTGAGGGCGGCGAGGGTAGCGGCGCCGGGGAAGCTGAGGGCGAGGGCGCGGGAACGCAGCCAGCCGGTGTCGGTGGCGCGCCGGCCGGTGAGGGAGAGCCTGGCGCTGCTGTGCCGGTCGTGGAACCTCCGAAGTCGACTGAGGTCACGTTGCCCAGTGGCGAGGTGACAGAGGCGCGGTCGCCTGTGGGGGCTGAGGCGGTGCGGGCGGCGTTGAATGGTGCGTCGGTGTCTGAGTCGTATCAGAAGTCCGGGATCACGTTGCCGCCCGCGGGAACTCCGGTCACAGAACCGATCCCGCCGACGAAGTTGCAGGCCGGCGATGTGGGCATGTGGAAAGACCACCAGGTGATGGCCTTGGGCAATGGAAAGGTGCTGGTCTCGGGCCAGGAGCAGCCGTTGGACAGTGTCAGTTCAGGTCCTGACTTCCTGGGTTGGTTCGATCCAACTGCGACCGGTAAGACCCCGGCAGCGGTGTAGATCGTGTCTGTGGAGACGTTTGTGCGTTCGGCCGGGGGGGTGATGGGTGGTGTGCGTGACGGGTTCGGCGCTTCCGGCGGTTCGGCGTTGTTACCGGTCCCGGCCAGTCCGCCACCGGCCCCGCCGGCCCAAGCGCCCGGTAGCGGGCAGGGTGCTGATGGGCAGGAGAACAGCGCGTGGCAGATCAGCAATAAGGTTGCCGCCCTTGCCGATCAGGACAGCACCGCGCAGTCGGAGCTGGTGTCCACTTTGGGGTGCTCTGAGGAGCACCAGGGTGAGATGACGACGATCATCGATCAGGCGGTGGTCGATGTGCAGTCGAAGGGTCTGGCGACCAACACGCCAGAAGGCAAGCGGGCGTTGATCACCGCGATCATGCAGCGGCTGGAGGAGACCCGCGGTACCGCGGATACCGGCAGTGCGCACGCGGAGACGCATGCTGCCTCGTCGGCGGCGAATGTGGCCGGCTACAACGATGTCGGCGGGGTTCCTCGCGGTCCGTCGCCGCTGGCAGGGTTCGGCGGCGCCATGCCCGGAATGGGTGGCGGCATGCCCGCCGGCATGCCCAGCGGTGGAGGCATGCCGGGCATGGGCGGGCTCTCCGCGCTGGGACAGCCGCTGAGCGCATTGAGCGGGCTGGCCGCCCCGGCAGCACAGAGCGTCACCAAAGCCGCGTCGAGCTCCACGTCTGGGCGTGGCTCGGGTGGTCGGACCGGTGGTGCGGTGTCCTCGGCCGGGTCTATCCCGGTCAGCGACGTCCGGTTTGACCGCGAGGGGTTCGCCGTCGGCCGGGAGGCCTACAAGGGCTATGTGGCTGAGGCGCTCGACGTCATGGGCATCAGTGATCCGCAGGCGCGGCAGCAGTGGGCTCAGGGGTTGATGACGGCGGCGGCACGGGAATCGAGCTTCAACCCGCTGGCGATCAATCTCAACGATTCCAATGCCCACGGCGCACCTGCGGCTGATGGGTACTTCGCCAATTCGTCGCGGGGTGGGGTGCAGACGATTCCGACGACGTTCGCTGCACACCACCAGCCCGGCACCTCGACCAACATTTATGAGCCGGTGGCCAATATTTGCGCAGCGATGAACTACGTGATGGACCGGTACAACGTCTCCCGTGATGGCAGCAACCTGACGAAGGTGGCTCAGTTCAACCCGAGTTCTGCTGGAGGTGGTTACTGATGTCTGTGGAGACGTTTGTGCGTTCGGCTGGGGGGGTGATGGGTGGTGTGCGTGACGGGTTCGGCGCTTCCGGCGGTTCGGCGTTGTTACCGGTCCCGGCCAGTCCGCCACCGGCCCCACCGGCCCAGGGGCCTGGTAGCGGGCAGGCCGCTGATGGGCAGGAGAGCAGCGGGTGGCAGATCAGCAATGAGGTTGCCGCCCTTGCCGATCAGGACAGCATTGCGCAGTCGGAGCTGGAATCGGCGGCGGGCTCATCAGGGATGCATCAGGGTGAGATGACCGCGATCATCGATCAGGCGGTCGCTGATGTGCAGTCGATGGGTCTGGCGACCAACACGCCAGAAGGCAAGCGGGCGTTGATCGCCGCGATCATGCAGCGGCTGGAGGAGACCCGCGGTACCGCGGAGTCTGGGACTGGCGATGCGAGCACTCATGCTGCCTCGACGGCGGCGAATGTGGCCGGCTACAACGATGTCGGCGGCGTTCCTCGCGGTCCGTCGCCGCTGGCCGGGTTCGGCGGCGCGATGCCCGGTATGGGTGGCGGCATGCCGGGCATGGGTGGCGGTATGGGTGGCGGCGGCATGCCGGGCATGGGCGGGCTCTCCGCGCTGGGACAGCCGCTGAGCGCATTGAGTGGGCTGGCCTCCCCGGCAGCACAGACCGTCACCAAAGCCGCGTCGACGAAGCCTGGTGGTGGTGACCGCGGGCTGGACACTAGTGGGCCCGGCCGCGCTGATGAGCGTGGGTTGCAGAAGTACACCAAGCTGATGAACCGCGCCATCAGCGCGGCGTTTCCCGAGATCAAGGAGATCGGTGGGGTACGCCAAGATGCGCTGCACTGGCATCCCGACGGGTTGGCCCTCGACATCATGATCCCCAACTGGGATACCCCCGACGGCCGGCAGTTGGGCAATGAGGTCGTTAACTTCCTGGTGCGCAATAGAACAGAGTTGGGGCTGGACCACATGATCTGGCGGCAGCAGATGATTCAGCCCGATGGAAGCGCCTCAATGATGGGCGGTCGCGGTAATGCGACGCAAAACCACATGGATCACGTACACGCGGTCTCGATCGGCGGGGGAAGGTAGAAGCTGGTGGCGGGATCGAATGAATCTGAGGAGCGGCGGCCGTCTCGGCCGCGCGGGACCGGGCTGACCTATACCTCGTTGGAGCAGGTAGCCGCGTGGCGGTTTCTGTGGCATCGGATGGCGGTCGCGGTGGCGCGGCATTCGGTGCGACTGGTCCACGATCCGTCGAAGAACTACGGCGCGTCGACCTTGGTGGGCGTAGTGGTTGCTGTACTCGCGCTGGGGGTCTGCTTTGTCCTGGCGTGGTTGCGGCCCGCAGGCCAGATCGGGGAGTCGAAGCTGGTCGCCGATCGGGGCAGTGGAGCACTGTATGTCGATATCGACGGCGCGATGCACCCGGTACTGAACTTGGCGTCAGCGCGACTGATTCTGGGCCAGGATGTGTCTCCCAAGTTGGTGCCGATGGCGCAGATCGAGGAGCGCCCAATGGGGCCGATGGTCGGGATTGTCGGTGCCCCTAACGATTTGGTGGCGCGCACACCGCAGACCACCGGTTGGGGATTGTGCGACAGGCTGGGCTCTGGTGGTCCGCAGAGTAAGCCCTCGGTCACGGTTCTGGGCGGGGAGTTGGAGTTGGGCGACTGGTCGCATGAGATGCATTCGCCGCAGGCGGTGCTGATGAATTACGGCGGTTCGGTGTATCTGGTGACCGATGGCCATCGGTCACTGATCGACCTTGCAGATCGGCCGGTGATGCTGGCGCTGGGCATTCAGGCCGGTGGTGTGCGCCCTGCTCCGATGTCCAAGGCACTCTTTGAAGCTTTGATTCCCACTGCGCCGCTGCGGGTTCCGGCGGTACCGAGTCCCGGCGGACCCGTGGGGTATGCCACGTCGCAGCTGTCGGTGGTGTCGGGTTCGGTGGTTCGATCGGAGTCCGCCGACGGTCAGCAACAGTTCTTTGTGGCCTTGCCCGCGGGCATGCAGTTGATTCCCGAGACGGTGGCGTTGATGTTGAGCAATGCTGATCCGTCCGGGCAGGGCCGTGTGCTTGAAGCCGCCCCGCACATTGTGGCGGACGCTCCGCAGGCTGTGGGGTTCGACGTGTCGAAGTATCCGCGTGGACCGTTGACGCTGTTGGACAAAGCCGTGGAGCCCGTCACGTGCGTGGTGTGGCGCAAGGATGCCAACGAACCGCAGGCGAGCGTGAGAACGGTATCGGGGCGGCGACTCCCGATCCCGGTCAGTGAGGAGCCCAAGGTGATGCAGATGGTCTCCGGGCAGGCCAGCGATGCTGCCGATGCGGTCTACCTGGACTCCGATAGCGCGAACTTTGTTCAGGTCACCGGCGTGGAGCCGGACTCCCCACGCCGCGAATCGCTGTGGTGGATCGGTGACACCGGGGTGCGGTTCGGCATTGACGTGTCGGGGCAGAACAATTCGACTCAGCAGGCGCTCGGGCTGAAGGACATCACCCCGACGCGTGCTCCCTGGACGGTCATCCGGTGGTTGCCGGCGGGACCGTTGCTCTCGGAGCAGGCGGCGCGCGTGCAACGGGACACGGTGATCAACATTCCGGGTGAACGGATACAGGGCGAGGGGAGCCGATAACGATGGCCAAGCAGGGATTCGATAAGGACAAGGTGCGCGCACCAGAGCTTGGTGAGCGCAGTCTGACTTTGCCCGAGCTGGCCGAGCTGGTGCGTCCCCCGCAGTCGCGGCCGCCGATGTGGGTGTGGATATTGGTTTTCGTCATCGCCGTGGTGACGTTGTTGGTGATCATGATCCGCAGCGGCGCGCGCACGATGGGGATGGGCGGCCTGTTCATTCTGCCGATCATGCTGATGTCGGTGTTCATGATGATGCGCAACCGTGGTGGCGGGCAGAATGAGAAGGCGCGGCCGGCGGCATTGGCGCAGAGCCGGGTGGATTATGCGCGCACCCTGGATGAGTTGCGTGAAGATGTGCATGAGGGGGCACGGGCACAGGCGCGCGAGATCGCCTACCACCATCCCAACCCTGCTGAGGGTGCGTTGTTGACGCTGGTCGGGACCGCTCGGATGTGGGAGAGATCGCCGAATGACCGCAATTTCGGGCATGTGCGTATCGGTGTGGGGGTGACGCGGTTGAGGACGAAAATTCTTCCTCCACAGAAGGTTCCGCCTCCGGAGTTCCGGGAGACTGCGACCGCGATTGCGGCGCGGGACTTTATGTTGACTCAGAACGTGGTGCATGACGTCGCCCGTCCGTTGCATCTGTTCGACCAGATGGGATGGACGTTCTTCACTGCCGACGATGATCAGCGTCCCATCGTGCAGGGGTTGCTTCGGGCGATGGTCTGCCAGCTGTGCGCCTTCCACGGCCCTGATGTGGTGCGGCTGGCAATCATCACCGATGATGAGGCGGCGTGGGAGGGGGCCAAATGGTTGCCCCACGTTGGTGATCCGGTGTTAGTCGATGCGTCTGGACCGGTGCGGATGATCTACCCCGATGTTGGCGACTTCATGGACCGCCATGGCGCCCAATTGCAGGCCAAGGGTCCGTGGTCGGCTCGGATGGAGGGGATGCCGCCTCCCGATGATCACATGGTGGTGGTGGTGGATTTACCCGGGGCCAACTGCGCTCCGCTGCTCGGGGTGCTCAAGAGCGGTGAGCTCGGTGAGGCCGTAGATGCAGTGGGGTTTGCGGGGCTGTGTGTGCTGGAGGCCACTGGAGATACGTTCTCGGCGTTGGCGACGTCGGCGACGGCCTTCGTGCTCGATGAGCAGGGTGCCTTGCTGAGGGCCGAGGAGGTGCTGTGATGGCCGAGGTGTCGAGTCGGTATGCGAAAGGTTTGAAGTTCGCGGCAAAACCGGACGTGATGTCGCAGGTGGAGTTTGAGGTGTTCGCCCGGGCGGTGGCCCGTTTCGAGCGTGAGGATGCCGCCACACGGCTGCTCGCCGAGCGGGCCGCCGATGCTCGCGCGGGTCAGGATTTCCTCGACTTCTTTGAGGTGGCGGATGCCCGGCAGTGGGATCCGCACATGTTGTGGTCGAAGGTCACCGCGCAGAGCAGGTTACGGGCACCGCTGGGCAAGAACCCGACCTCCGGCAAGACGGTGTGGTTGGACTTGAAGGAGGACAAGGAAAGCGGCATGGGGCCGCACGGGATGCTGACCGGTCAGATTGGTTCCGGAAAGTCCGAGACGCTGGTGGCAGTGATCTTGGCGTTGGCCATGACGCACAGTCCGGAAGTGCTGCAGATGATTCTGGGTGACTTCAAGGGCGAGACCGCGATGATGGCGCTGGCCGATCTTCCCCATGTCCAGGGCGTCATTTCCAACCTGGAAGAGTCTGAGTCTCGGCTGGAGCGTCTAGAGGACATGTTCAACGGTGAGGTGGTGCGGCGAGAGACCATCTTGAAAAAGGCGGGGTACAAGGATGTCCGCAACTATGAGCGGGCGCGGGCGACCACACGTCCTGAACTGGAGCCGCTGGGCGCGCTGCTGGTCGTGATTGATGAGTTCTCCGAGCTGTTGAAGATCCGTCCGACCGTGGTCGAGACGTTCGACAGGATGGCGCTTAAAGGTCGCGGCTTGTGGATGCACATTCTCAATGCTTCGCAGCGGGTGGAGACGGGTCGGATGGGTGGGATGATCGCCCAGCAGACCTACTCGATCGGGATGAAGGTCAAAGACGCCGGGCAGTCGCGGCAGGCGATCGGGTCGCCGAAGGCCTACACCGATTTGATCGGAGCCCCGGTGGGGACCGGGTTTTTGGTGTTCGAGGGTGAGCATCATCTGTTCCGGTCGTTCTATGTGTCGGCGCCATTCATTCCGCCGGTCATTGGCAAGGCTCAGCGTCGGCGTCAAGAGGGACAGTTCATCGACGCGCACCGCTTCGAGGCGCAGGTGCATTCCCTGCCGATCGATATCGAGTTGCTGGACGACGTGGACGATCGTGCCGCACAGGAGCAGGCCCAGAAAGAGGCTCTGGCCAAGACAGACATTGATTCCCCGACGGTGGTCTCGACCTTGGTCGGGCGGCTCGCTGACGCGGGCCGCACGTGCCGATCGATGCACCGCATGCATCTGCCGCCGCTGGAGGAGATTGTGACGATCCCTCTGGACACGATGGCCCAGGAGTTGTGGGGGCGCGACTGGCTGGATGTGACCGCCGACGCGGGTCTGCGAGTGCCCTACGGCCGTGCAGATGACCCGTACGGGCACACCCAGGACTTGCTCGTCGCGGACCTGGGCGGGGCCAAAGGCAACGTGATGGTGGTCGGGGCCCCGCAGAGCGGAAAGTCCACCGCGGTGCAGACGGTGGTGGCCTCGTTGGCGATATCGCACAGTCCGCAGCGGGTGCAGTTTTACGGTATCGATTTCGGTGGCGGCAGGGTGGCGTCGTTGGCCGGTTTGCCGCATGTGGCCGGGGTGGCTGGTCAGGGGAACGCGGAGAAGATCGCGCGGGTGGTCAGTGAGGTCGAACGGCTGCTCAAGGAGCGGGTGCGTAATTGGGAACTGGCCGGCATCGATCTGGGGGAGTTTCGTGCCCGCAAGTTCGCCGGCAAGCCCGGCGAGGTCCCCGACGACGGTCACGGTGATGTGTTCCTGATCGTGGACAACCTTGGTGGGCTTAAAGAACAGGACTTCGAACTGCACGGCCGGATCGTGGCGTTGGGTAGCGGCTCGGCGCTGAACTACGGTGTTCATCTGCTGGTGACCAACGATCAGTGGATGACGGCGAACCATACGCTCAAGGACAAGTTCGGGACGCGCATCGAGCTGCGGGTGCAAAGCGCCACCGACAGCGAGGCCGGCGATCGTGCGAAAGCCGCGAAGGTCCCTGAGCAGCCCGGTCGGGGGCTGGCCAATGTCAAGGGCAAGGTGCTGCACTTCCTGACGGGCGTGCCTGCGGCTTCGGCGGTGCTGGGCTCTGCGGTGGGGTCTGCTGACTACAGCCAGGACGCCGTTGTGCAGACGTGTGCACTAATTGCCCAGCGGTGGAGCGCGCTGGGCGTGGCCCCGGCACCGGTCTTGCCGACCCTGCCTGCTGCGGTGAGCTATGCCGAGTTGGACGATGTGCCGCGCGGAACGTTGAAGCTCGGGGTCGGAGAGCATGCGCTGGAGACGGTGGGTGTCAACTTGGCTGAGTGCCCGCACTTTTACGCGGTGGGCAGCGCGAAGTCGGGCCGTACCACTGTGCTCACGACCCTCATTGCGTCGATTCAGGAGAGTTTCACCCCGGAGGAAGCTCAGATCATCGGCTTTGACGTGGGCCTGGAGCTTGGGGCGTTCATCGATCCGGCCTACTTGGCGTTCTACAGCTCCGATGCTCAGCAGATCGGCGCGGCTGCCAAGAAGATGGCGGCCAAATTCGCCGAGCGCACTGCGCCGGCGGACGCGAGTCCCGAGGAGAAGGCGCGGTGGCGGTTCAGCGGGCCGCGCTATTTCATCGTGATTGACGACTTCACCAACCTCAACGTGCCGGGATACAGCTCGATGTCGTTGGTGGCCCCATTGGAGCCCGTCGTTGCGCGGGGCCGCCAGATCGGTGTTCATCTGCTGGTGGCCTCGGCCATCAAGAATTGGATGTCCACGACGGGAGGCAACAAGATCATCTCGGGGATGAGTGCAGCCGGCGCGGGGGTGTTGATCCTGGATGGTGAGCGCAGTGACGGCCCCATTGTCGATAGCATTCGCGCTGTTCCTCGGTCTCCGGGTCGCGGTGAGTTGGTCTACCCGAAGGGGGGACGCCAGGTGATTCAGGTGGCCACCGTGCCGTTACCGGAGGGCTACAGCCCCGATTCGGGTCGCGATCAGTGGTGAGCGGTGGAAATTCGCGCATGACAACGTCGTCAAACCGTGGTGGTATCAGAGGGCCGGTCGCGCGTATGGCTGGCAAACACATAGATGCAACAAAGGCTGTTCACTTTATGTGTACGGGGTGACCATTCCTGTGTTATCGTGCAGGAGTCCTGATTAGTTAGGGAGGGCTTTACATGACGTCGGTAGTTGTCAATCCGATCGGCCTTGCCGCTGCTGCGGCGGCCACTACCGGACTGTCGGCACAGGCTGCCGGGCATACTGCGCAGGCGGCTGCGGCCGCCGCGGTGGTGCCGCCGGGGCTGGAGGAGATTTCGGCGACCAATGCCGCGAAGATCGCCGCGTACAGCGCGGAAGTGGCGTCGGTGTTGTCCGGGGCGGCAGCGATGCAGGCGATGTACGGGGTGGCCAACTCGGTGGCCGGCACGGTGATGTCGCTCGAGGATGCTGCCAACGCCGTGTTGATGAACACGGTGCTGTAGGGCGCGCGGGGAGACTGGGAGCGCTATGCCACCGGGGGCCTATCAAGCTGAACCGCCGGAAACGACGTCGGCGGGGTTTTGGTTGGGGCCGTCGGCTGCCTCGTTTTTCGCCTCGGCTGCGCAGCTCGAAGCGTTGGCGGGTGCCATCATCGGCATGCTGGGTGGGCACGCGGCCGTAGAGTCCGCGATGTCCATCAGCTGGCCCTCGGTGACTGGGGAGATTGCCCGGGTGGCGCATGTGCCGCATCTGGCGTGGCTAGGGACCGTGGCGACCATGCTCAACCACGCGGCGGCCAGCATCATGGCCACCGGGGAATCCTTTGAGACACTGCGGGCGGCCACCCCCAATCCTGGTGAGGTCATCGGCAATCAAAGCGAGCACGTAGCGCTGGTCGGGGCGAATTTCCTGGGGATGCTGACTCCGTTCATCGTCGCCAATCGCGGTCAGTACACCGAGATGTGGATGAGAGGGTCGGCCAACAAGTCGGCCTACGAGGCCGCGTCTATGGCTGGAGTGCAGGCGATTCCGCCGATTCCACCGCCCCCGCCCAGCACCGTCGGTGCTGCCGGTGGTGGTTCCCAGCCAGGTGAAGGGCTGACACAGGCCGCTGATCCCAGTTCGATGATGCAGACCGCGACTGGGCTGTTCCCGCAACTGTTGAGCATGCCGACGCAGGCAGTGTCCTCGCTCAGTGGCGGCGGCCCGTTCAAGAGCCTCACCGAGATCCCTCAGCAGGCGCTGAGCCAGCTTAGTTCGCTGGCGTCCTCGGTGGATCTCGCACCAGAGGATTCGACTGGTGAGTTCGCGGCCGGCGACGCAGACTGGGTGACCCAGACACCGCAAGCCGGTGGCGCGGTGGCGGCCTCGCTCGGTGGTGCCGGCGGGGGCGGCGGTATGGGGGCGGTTTCGGCAGCCTCAGCGCTGCGCAGTCCCGGCTCGTGGGCGTCCTCGGTGAGCGCGGCCAATCCAGTCAGCGCCGCCGATACGGGATCACGTATCGAGCAGGCGCGAGTCGGTACGACGATGCCGGCCAGCATGGGCGGCGGGGGAATGATGGGCCCGATGGCTCATGGTGCCGCCGCAGCAGCGGGCGGCGCCAATCAGCAAGACAGCGAGAAGAAGCAGGTCGACGGGGCAACTGTGATGGCCGCCGCGTCGAACCTCTACAACGGCGCCGACACAATGCCGGTGATCACCGGAGGCGGCGGTCTGTTGACTGCCAACGCCGGGGGCAAGGGGGTGCCCTGAGCGCGTTGCGGGCACAACACACACTCGACACTTACCTAGGTGCCGCACCGAAAAGTGCTGCGGCCGTTGATGAAAGGAATTACAGGGCATGACAATCTCCGGCGATATGGAACTCATGGAGACCACCCAACAGGGTCTCTTTGAAAAGCAGGACCGCTTGCAGTCCATGGTTCAGCAGCTCGGTTCGGCGCTCGAAGGTGTTGCACCGAGCTTCAAGGGCAGCGCCCAGGCCGCGCTGATGCGGGTCGGTGAAGACCTGCAAACGATGGGCAACCAGCAGGCGATGATGCAGGAGGACCACGCCCAGAAGATGGGCGTGTCGAAGTCCAGCTTGCAGGAAGGCGACGAGGACGCCGCCAGCGGGCTCAGCGCCATCGACGCCTTCAGCGTCTAACCGGCCACACGCCACATCGCGCATCCAGCAACGAATCTAAGAGGAGCACATCATGAGTATGATCGAATACAACATCCCGGCGATTCACGACTGCGCTCAGCAGATCGCGACCTGCAAGACGCTGACAGCCGAGGTCGCCGCCGAAGCCGCGAAGCTCAAGGGCATGACCGAGACGCACTTTCAGGGCGGCGGCGGCGAAGCGTTCCGCGAGAACTACACCCAGGCCATCACGCTGGTCGACGCGTTGAGCGGCAAGCTCAACGAAGCCGAGAGGGCACTGCTGACCGGTGCCGACGGGATGGTCGCCAAGGACGGGGCGATCAAGGCGCAGTACGTGTAGGTGGCCAAGGTCCCTACGGTGACGGGTATTCGGCCCGGTCTGGCGATTATGTCGACAGGCCGGGCCGAGTGCATTGGGGGCGGGATTGCATGAGGGATCTCACGACGGGGAGAAGGTGAGGAGATGGTCGCGTCATTTGTGGGTCGGCCGGGTCCGCGCATAGCGGGTCCGCAGCCGGCGTCGAGCTTGGAAATCACGGCCGAGGGACTGTGGCTGGTGCAGGCGTTGTGCGGGGTGGAGACCCTACCCGCGGTGCTGGTCTGCCGTCCGTTCGTCAGTGAATGCGGACTGCCCGAGAGCCACCCTGGCTATGCGGTGCTCGAGGAAGCCGGGGTACTGCTCGACGGTCGGGCGGTGCACCCGCAGGTGAAACTCTGGGTCGAGACGCTGGGCAACCCGGATGTGGTGTTGGCGTGTCTGATCCATCGCGGGGGCGAGCATCTGCGGGTAGCTATCGCACGACGTGGCGAGATGACGATCGTGGCCGCGCGGCACGGCGAGAACGTCACGGTAGAGAGCCTGGGTTCGGGAATGACGATCGCGGGCTTGGTGCAGCGCGTGCTGCCGCTGTGTGGGCCGGTGATGGAGCCGGCCCGCTTCGATGCGGTGACTGTGCCCACGGCTGACTTGCTGACCAGCTTGGCGCAGGTTCTGCGCGGCGAGCACAGCCCGATGGTGGCGTTGGGTCGCCTGGGCATGGATGCCGATCAGCATCGGATCGTGACGCTGGCCGCCGATCATCCGATCATGGAGCTGTCGATGGCCGTGGTGACTCACGGCAGCAATCACCAGATGCAGGTCAGCAAGACGGCGGCCACGGTCACCGACACCAGCGCAGGCAGGCTCATCAGTGGGCCTGTGCGCAGCGAGAGCGGGTCGTGGTGGACGCTGATCGCGCCGGGCACCACCGCGGCGATCACTTCAGCGCTGAATGCGGTGATGGCGACGGTGGGCCTCGCGGACTGGTCGGCCACGCCCAGGACCGGGCGTTAGATGGTGGTCCACACCCGGTCCGCTGGCAGGTACTAAACCAGGCCATACAGATCAGTCAAAACAGGTGTTTACGTGGTGCCTAAAAGTGATTCATCATGTACTGTTATGAATCAGTCCGAGGAGGTAGGCCACTTGTGGCGCAGGAGAATCGAGAGCCCGTGAGCGATCAGGACTTTTTCAGCCAGTATCTGCAACCGACGGGTACGCCCGCCGGGGAGGACGCCGCGACACCGACATCGCCCGATGACATCGCGCGTGAGGATGGCGAGACCCATACCAATCCGAGAATGCCTGTCCCGCAGGCCGACCCGTACGACGGCAGTGCAACGTCGCCGCCCTCGTCCTACGCCACGGGCCCGGCGCCCGAAGGCGGGTTCGACAGCGGTCACGCACCGCCGAACGCGTACCCACCACCCCCGCCGGCGGGCACGCCCCCCTGGGTGGCAGAGGGCGGATCAGACAGCGGACACGCACCGCCGAACGCGTACCCACCACCCCCGCCGGCGGGCACGCCCCCCTGGGTGGCTGACGGCGGATCAGACAGCGGACACACACCACCGGACGCGTACCCACCGCCGATGCCGGGGGAGGCGATGTCACCGTTACGGCTGCCCGCGCCGCCGCCCATGGCAGCGGGCCCGCACGGCGGGGAGTCGACGGCGCGGCACGCACAGCCGCCAGTAGGTGAGTACGGACCCGGCGACGCTGACGGCTACTACGCGCAATCCGGGTATGCGGGTCCGGCGTCGCCACAGCACGCACCGGCTCCGCCACCCCCACCGCGACAGTACGAACCACCCCGTAGCCCGGTGCCGCGTCCCGATCCGGTCGAACGGCACGACTGGCAGGCCGGGCCAGCCGCTGGGTATCCGGCCGCGACCCCGCAACCCCCGCCTCCGCCCCCGCCCGGTCCCGGACCGCTCGGACGGCCCGGGCAGCGGCATGAGTCGGTGGGAGCCATGCAGTCTCAGGTCCGGGAGGCGGATTTCGTCACTCCCTACAAGCAGGTTCCCGAACGTGGGTGGCGGCGCAGGGTGTACAAGACCACGCGGATCAACTTGGGGCTCAGTCCCGCTGAGCGTGAGTGGAATGACCTGCGGCGGCGTTTGACGGTGAATCTGCGTGGCACCTACACGATTGCGGTGTTGCAGCAGAAAGGTGGAGTGTCCAAGACGACCACCACTGTGGGAATCGGGGCGGCGCTGGCACGTTACCGCGACGACAAGGTGGTTGCCATTGATGCCAACCCGGCCAGCGGCAATCTCGCGAAGCGGGTCAATGAGCCCAGCACCGGG
The DNA here is from genome assembly GCA_016197405.1 of Mycobacterium sp. Classification (GTDB taxonomy): domain Bacteria; phylum Actinomycetota; class Actinomycetes; order Mycobacteriales; family Mycobacteriaceae; genus Mycobacterium. The sequence goes on along the minus strand of JACPVR010000017.1, from coordinate 23,073 downwards.
ACGTGGCGCGGGCTGCTGGCAGACCCGAATTTGCACTCTTACAGCGATTTTCGGCATTACCTGGGTAAGGATGGCTCCTCCGGTTTGGAGGTGCTCGCCGGCGATCCTGGGGACAGGGTGATAACCGGCCGTGAGTTGGTGATGACCTGGCAACGTTTGTCTCGGCAGTACCCGATCGCGTTGCTCGACTGTGGAAATCAGATGCGTGACGATGTGATTGCGGCTGTGCTGTCAATGGCTGACGCGGTGGTCGTGCCCACGACGACGCGCTATGACGGAGCCGAAGCTGCCCGCGAGACGCTGGATTGGCTGATGCAGCATGGATACCCGCACCTGGTGCGCTCGGCGGTGATGGTGGTGAGCAATGTCAACAAGGTCACTCCCACCAAGGCGGTGCGCAACCTTCATGAGGGCTTTGAGCGTGCTGTGCGGGCCGTCCATGACATTCCCTACGATCCGCACCTCAGCGATGCCACGGCGATCAGCTTCGATCGGCTGGCACCGCAAACCCAACGGGCGTTCATCGAGACGGCGGCCTCCATTGTGGACGGGTTCGCGGGGGCGGCTGACAAGGACCCGGGGTATCGGCCGCAGTGGCCGACACCGGGCGACGACCACGGGCAGGGGCGGCGATGACATCGACAGACGTTGCGGTGACCGATAAGCACCCGGCCGGGACGATTCCCGCTGAGCGTGTGCGCTTGGCTGAGCAGGTGCGTGTGGCGGTCCTCTTCGAGGGCCGCCAGCACGATCTGACCCTGCCGGCGAGTTCGCCGGTCGCGGCGGTTGCTGACTCATTGGTGCGGGTCCTGCTGACTCGCGAGGGCAACGACGACGGGATGCGCAAGCCGGACGACGAACGCATGATCAGCCCTGGTGTCGTGCGGATGACGCTGATCAGTGGACAACCCTTGGACCGCACGCAGAGCCTGACACAGCAGGGTGTGCGCGATGGCGAGCTGCTGGTGCTCGACATCATCGACGCCGAGGTGGAGTTCACGCCGATCTTCGAGTCACCGTCATCGGCGGTGGCGGTGCTCAACCAGCAGCATTATTCGGTGGTGACCGCTGAGACCGCCCGTCGGGTGGCCGGGGTGGTCGTCGCCGCGGCGGTGGCCGCGGTCACCGCGCTGTTGGGGTTGGCCTGGTGGCGCAATCTGGACAGCGGTCAGGATTGGAACCTGATTCCCGGCTTAGCGGCAGCGGGCTTGGCATTGGTGTTGTTGGTGGCCGGGTCACTGGTGTGGTGGCGGGCCAGAGACTCGGTGACCGCGACGGCGATGTGGCTCTCGGGGGTGCTGATCGCGTGTCCGGCAGCGGCGGTGATGGTGACTCCGGGTTATCCGGGGTCGTGGCATGTGATGTTGGCGGCCGTGCTCACAGCGGCCGTGGCCGCGGCGCTGTGGCGGTTGAGCCCTGCCCCACGGACGGTGGTATCGGCCACGGTGCTCATCGGCACCGCGGTGGCGGTACTGGCACTGATCTACGCGGTGACCGGGGTGTCGCTGCAGAACCTGTCGGTGGCGATGCTCGCGATCAACCTGTTCGTGCTGACCGGCGCACCCAAGATCGCCGCACGGATGGCCGGTATCCCGATACCCCCGTTTCCGACCGTTACCGGCAAGGACACGTTCTCCGATGCCGATGCTATTGCCGCGGAGGCATTGGTCGCCGCTGAGCACCAAGGAACGCCGACCGTAGAGCAGCTTCGGCGCGCGGCCGAGGCCGCGAACATCTATCTGACCGCACTGTTGGTGACAGTCGGGGTGTTCTTCGTGGGCGGCTCGGTCTGGGCTGTGATCCCCGGCCAGGGCCGCTGGTGGCTGGCCACGGTCTATATCGGCGTGCTGGCAGCCATCCTGGTGATGCGCGGGCGTGCGTTCGCCAGCCGGGAGCAGTCGATCATCGTCGTGGCGACCGGGTTGCTGATGGTGCTCATTACCGCCGGCAACTACGCGCTCGCAGGTGAGGGCACTTTGAGTGTCTACATCGCGGCTGCGGTGGTGCTCGGTCTGGGCGTGGCCGGATTGGTCGCCGCGGCGGTTGTCCCGGCCAAGGTGTTCTCGCCGGTCTTCCGCAAGGTCATCGAATGGGTCGAGTACCTGCTGATCGTCGCGACGCTGCCCATGGCGATCTGGCTGCTTAACCTCCTCTACCTGGCAAGGAACATGTGATGAGAGGCCAACGCGCGGGAGCGCTGGCTGCCGTGGCCATGATCGGGGCGGTGTGGCCGTTGGTGGGTGCACCGTCGGCGGGCGCCATCGCACCGCCGGTCGTTGATCCGCTGGCGGTGCCCGACGGCACCCCGCGACCCGACGAGCCGATGGAGCAGAAGTTTGACTGCATCGCCACTGGGCTGATTGCCGGTACTGATCCGGCTGCGGTCCCCGGATCGCAAGCCTTCATGAACCTTCCGCGGCTGTGGGAATCCGCCGGCCGGGGGGCGGGGGTTTCGGTGGCGATGATCGACACCGGGGTCTGGCCGAACCCCCGGTTGCCCAAGCTGCGCGGTGGTGGCGATTTCGTGATGGCTGGCGGGGATGGGTTGCAGGACTGCGACTCTCATGGCACGACGGTCGCGGCGATCATCGCCGGAAGTGCCGCCGAAGGTGATGGGTTGGTCGGTGTGGCACCGGAGGTCGAGTTGATATCCATCCGGCAGTCCTCGCAGATGTTCAAGCCGGTGGCACCGTCGGCAACCTCGGAGGAGGATCGCCGCGCCGGCACGGTGAGTAGCTTGGCGCGGGCAGTAGTCGCCGCGGCTAACAGTGGAGCCCGCGTGATCAACATGTCGATCGTGTCCTGCATCCCGGTGCTCAAGCCCGTTGACCAGACCACCCTCGGTGCGGCGCTGCGGTACGCGGCGGTGGACAAGGACGCCGTGGTGGTCGCGGCGTCGGGCAACACCGCAAATCAGGGCTGTGCGCAGAATCCCAATGTTGACGCCACGAGTGTCGAAGACCCACGCAATTGGGGCTCGGTGGTGACGATCAGCACCCCGTCCTGGTTCTCTGATTACGTGCTGTCGGTTAGCTCCACCAACAACGAGGGACAGCCCGCCGTTGATGACCAGGGCACCGACATCAGCTTGGCTGGGCCATGGGTAGGCGTGGGGGCACCGGGGCTGTTCGTGGAAGGCGTCAACCAACAAGGCCACCTGATCGACGGTACCCACGATTCGCAGACCAACTCGCTTAAGCCGATGAGCGGTACCAGTTTCTCGGCGGCCTACGTCTCGGGGTTGGCGGCTCTGATCCGAGCGAAGTACCCCGAGCTGCCCGCCTACCAGGTGATCAACCGAATCAAACAGACCGCGCACTCGCCGGCTGCTGTCGTGGACAACCGCTTGGGCTACGGCGTGATCGATCCGGTGGCGGCGTTGAACTACGACGTGCCACCGATCCCGATGCCGAGGGAGAACTTGTCGCGGCCCCTCGGCCCGCGGCCATCTCCAGCGGAACCTGACCGCCGCCCGATGGTCATGGCGCTGGCCGGAACCGCGACGTTGGCGGTACTACTGGCCGCGGTGCTGGCGGTCGGCGCTATGTCGAAATCGCGACGAGGCTGAAAGGGCCGTTCCAATGGTGATGTTAGAGGAGCATATTCCCGGCCCGAAAGCCGGTTTGAGCGAACAGATCCGGCGGTGGCGCTTGGACTTGCGGTTGTCGTTGGTGATCATTGCCGAGGTTATCGCGTTTACTGTCTTGGTCGTGATCACGCCGGTGGTCTGGTGGGCAGCGGTGCTGATCGCGATGGCGGCCCTGCTTCTCGTCACGCTCAGCTATAACGGTGCCACGGCGGGGGGATGGATGATCCGCGCCGTACGCTACGCATACTTCCGCCGTAGCGCGAAGGCCCACCTGCGACGTGCCGGCATTCCTCCTGCATTCAACGTGGATATGCCAGGGGCAGGCGCGGTCGGGATGCGTTGGGATGGCCAGTACGCGGTGACCATGATTGCGTTGCACGGCAAGGCATTTGCGCCGACGGTGCTGGTACCTGCGGGGGCCGAGACGACCAATCTGATTCCCCTGCAAGGCGTTATCGACCAACTTCATCAGTTCGCCGGACTGGAGTTGCATTCGGCCGATGTGGTGTCAGCGGGTGCCCGGGTGGCCCTCGACGGGCGTTACACCCCGAAATACGAGGAGATTATCGCTGACCGCGCTGCTGTCGGGGAGCGACGCACCTGGCTGGTGCTGCGACTGTGCCCCCAGGCGTGTCTGGCGGCGATGGTGTATCGCGGCGATGCGGCCGCCGCGGCGGCGGCGGCCACCGAGCGGGTCCGTCAGTCGGTGCTTCGAGCGGGTTGCCGGGCGATCACATGCACTGCCGATCAGATCAACCAGGCCACCGCGACACTGCTGGCCGGTGCAGAGCTTGACCGGATTCGGGAGGGCTGGAGCTACCTGGACACGGTGTCTGAGTACGTGACGACGTATCGGATCGCGGGCAAGGATCTCAACACGCGTGTGCTCAACGACGTGTGGACGGTGCGCTCCGATGCCACGGTCACCTCGATTCGCCTGACCGCCGATCGGGCCGGTGTGGTCGCCGCGGGGGCAGTCGTACGGTTTCACACCCCCGCGCCGATACCTCATCCGCCCCTGCTGACACTGAGACCGGTCATCGGGCAGTGCTTCGACTCACTGCTGGCAAGCTTGCCGCTCGGGGACCGGGCGCTGCGCCTGGAGGTCTCGCCGCGCCGTCTGAGTGACCCCGCCGAGCTGAAGGTGCCGGTTGGGCCGAGCGGGCCGATGCTGGGAATGACGGTGACCGGTGTTCCCTTCCTGATGCCGCTCACCGATCCGCTGCGCGCCAGCAAGGTTTCACTGTGCGCGCCGCTGGACACCGTCATTCCGCTGCTGTTGAGGGCCAGTGCCGCAGGTGCGGTCATCCTGATCCATACCGACCGGCCGCAGGTGTGGCAGCCCTTGTGCGACAACACCCATCGCATCAGCATCGCCAGTGATCGCGAGCCCGTGCGCTCTCCGAACATCATTGTCGCTGACGGGACTGGACACGGGGTGACCGCCGGGGAGCGTGGGCATACCCTGATCACCCTGAGCGAGGCCGCCGAACCGGATGCCGACGTGACCTTGGTCCAGCATTCCGGCGATGAGCTGGTGCTCGGGACGCCAAGTGTCCAAGGGGTCCGCCTGAGCATCATGCGGCCTCGCAATGAGGCTCAGTTCCTATCGCATCTGGTGGTGCGGGCGTGATCAGTCAGCGTTCCTTGGATGCCCTGCGTGCGGCGATGAAGGTAGTGGGGTCTGCGCCTGAGCGCGCGGCCAAAGTTTTCGTACTGGCCACTCAAGATGATCCCGCGCTGGCAGACGGATGGTTGGGCCGCTACGCGACCGGGGAACGGACGCTGACGGTGCTGTCGAAGCTGTCCGAGCACGCTGACCGGCTCGGCGAAGGGCTGGGCCGGCTGCAACTGAACCCGGCCAGCATGGGTGCGTTCTTCGAGATCGAGTACGCCCGGATCCCGATTATTGATCCGACCACCGCCCAGCTTGCCTACGCGGCCGCGCTGATCGATGCCGATCGGTTTCAAGAGGCCAGTGACGTGCTCGACCGATTGCCGGCCGATCACGCCCAAACGGGTTATGTGCGAGCGTGTCTGGCAACGAAGACTCGCCGCTGGCCCGACGTGTTGAGTGCGGTCGGAGTCTGCACCCACGATCCCAGGGACGGCTATCTTGCTCGGGCAGCAAGCCTGCAGGAGGCGTGGGCGGGGGCCAGCCTCGGCTTGATGCAGCCAGCGCTGCAGGCTGCGCAGCGGGTGCTCGATGCGCAGCCCAAACCTACCGACGGCTTGGGCGCCCGCGGTACTGGTGGTACCGATCTGTTGACGCGCGACGCCTTGTTCTGTCGGGCCTTGGTGCTTCGGTACCAGGGTGAGGACGAGGAATCCGAGGCGGTGTTGGCCGGAATCCGTGTGCAGTGGCCGGATTTCGAGCGTGCTCAGGTCGCACTCAATGATCGAACGTTCGGGTTGGACATCACCGACCCGGAGACGATCGCCACTCGAACCGACAAGTGGGATCCGGCCACCGGCACCAGCCGCGCCGCCCGCGACAAGGCTGACCGTGATGCCACGCGTCAAGAAGTGCTCGCCCGCGCGGAGGAACGGCTGGCGGCGTTCATCGGTCTGGAGGGGCCCAAGGAACAGATCGCGGTGTGGCGCACCGAAATAGAGATTGATCTTCTTCTTGCAGAGCAAGGGGAGGATGTCGGCACCGCCAATGAGAACCATATGGTCTTTGAAGGTCCACCGGGCACAGCGAAGACAAGCTATGCGCGGATTGTCGCCGAAATCCTGTTCGGGCTGGGGAAAATCGATCGTCCTAAGCCACTGGAAGTGACCGAGGAAGACATCGTGGTCGGCTACGTCTCGAAGACCGCTGAGAAGATGCGCGACATTTGCGAACAAGCGCGGGGCGGGGTTCTGTTCATCGATGAGGCCTACCGGCTCGCGCCTGTAACGGAGGGGCATTCTTTCGGCAAGGACGCCATCAACACATTGCTCAAGTACATGGAGGACTACCGCGACCAGCTCGTGGTCATCGTGGCGGGGTACCCGGTTGAGATGCGCCGGTTCATGGCAACCAATCCCGGCCTCGCAGGCCGTTTCCATTTCACGTTGACCTTCGACAGCTACAACGCTGACGAGATCGTCGCTATTGGCCGGTCAATCGCGGATCAGGAAAAGGTCACCGTTGCCGAGAGTGCGTGGGAGTTATTGCGGCAAGAGACGCATCGTCTTCGTGCCCTCCCCGCCAAGGCGGGCACCGCTCTCGACGCCGCGGGCAACGGTCGCTACGCCCGCAAGGTGGTGGTGGCGTGCAAGCGGGAACGTGCCCGCCGGATGCACACGCTGGGCTCTGCGGGGTTGAGAGAGCTGGCCAGCACCGATCGCGCCGCGTTCGACGTCACCGACGACGATATGGCCCGTGCGCTGGCCTCAGCTCTGACGACCGAAGGAGCCAATGACGTGCCGGGCCAACGGATGAACTCGTGATGCGCTACTGCGTCATCCACCGCGCCCGTTCGGTAGGGGCGGGTACCGGCGGCCGCTACGTGAGGTGTGAGGATGACGGCGCGAACAACATGGAAGCGGTTGGCGACGATCTTCGCAGCGGGACTTAACGACACGATCTGCACGGAACACGTTGAGCTGCGGGATGATTGCCCATATTGCCGCGACACCGCCGCACTGCTGCTCTACGAGGCGAAGTCATCCGGGCAGTCCGGTTGCTCCTGGCAAGACGTCGTGACGGAGCTCGCCGGCCGGTTCCAGCATTTCGAGGAGTGCACGGCTCACGCCCGAAAGGACATAGTCGCGGAGCCCTGCCCGTTCTGCGATGACGAGGCCCGCTGGCAGCGGTACGTGGACTTCTGCGGTCGGCAGGGCGTGCGCCCGGTCCGCCGTGACGTCATGCTCGACGGAGCAGTGGCAGTGTCGATCTACGACGTCCGACGCAATCCCGTCGTCGGCAATCCACAGGTAGGCCCGCCCGGGAACTCGTGATGTCCGCCGCCGGGCTGGCGCGCAGACCGCCTTGCGCGAGTGCGTGCGTAATGTGTTCTTGTTGACTACTTATGACTAATTGTGTCACTGTATGGTCATGTCGTGGGGTGAAGCGGTGGGATCTCTGTCCGGCATGGATGCGGCGGTGGATTTGGCGCACCGCCTGCTCAAGCTCGGCAAGGGCGGCTTGGGCAAGGTTTCTGAGGCGACCATCTGGGAGGTGCGCGCGGTCGACCCGCTGGCAGTGATCCTCTTCGCTGCGGGCCCGCAGGGCTGCGGCGAGGGGGAGCCGTGGGTACGTGCTGCGGTGGACAACGCTGATTCCGAGGACACCGTGCGGCCCGGGTGGGCGCGTGCGGCGCTGCTGTGCGCGACCCGCCACCCGCTGATGGCGAGTTCGGTGGCACGCCTGACCGGGCTCGATGGGCGCCAGCGAGACTGCCTGGTGTTGGCGCTGCGCACGGCGCTGGACGAGTTCCCCAATGCGATGGCCGAGTCGGCTCGCGGCTAGCGAAAGGGCCAAACGCTATGTACGTCAAGCCATCCACTCCGTATTGCGGCTTTGGGCGTCGTGCCGGTGGCAATGAGATGTTTGTGCCTAGCAGTGCAGCGCATGTGCTGGTCTCGGCGCCGACGGAGACGGGTAAAAGTCGGCGGCTCTTAGCGCCCGCGGCCACGCTGTGGGGTGGGCCAGCGGTGGTCGTATCGTCCAAGGACGACCTCATGCAGTACGTGATGGAGCGAAGGTGGGGACCCAAGGCGCTGCTGGACTTGCGTCCGCTGACTTCGCCGGTCTATCCCGACGGGGTGGTCGCCAATACCTACGATCCGACTGTCAGCATCCACAGTCCGTACGAAGCGTTGACCGTGGCCGAGACGATCATGCAGATGTCGACGGTCGGTTTGGGCTCCGGTGCGGACCAGGTGTCCGATGGCGGGGTGTGGGAGTCCCAGGCGGCTGGGCCGCTGGCCGCGTTCCTCTACGCGGCCTCCCCGGCGGGTAATTCCAAGGGGATGTCTTGGGTGCTTACTGCGGTCGACAATATCGACCCGGAGAACAGCACCGAGCCGGGGTGGGTGCAGGCCGCAGCGCTGTGCTACGAGTACCCGACGCTGGCAATGGGCATGGCTCGGATCATGGAAATGGATCCGCGCCAACGGGACTCGGTGGCCATCACTATGCGCAAGGCGATCACGCCGTGGTTGCGCACCTCGCTGCTTGACCGTGAGGGCTTCGAGCCGTTCACTCCTGAGTTTCTCGATGATCCCCTGGCAACCCTGTTCATTCTGGCGCCGGCCGATGGCACTGTGGCCGGTTCAGCGGTGACCCTGCTGGACTCTCTGGTGCGGCGGTGGCGCGAGAAAACCTCGGCCAGGGCGCCGATGCACCGGCTGCTGATGGTGATTGACGAATTGCCCAATACCGCACCCATTCCCAACCTGCGGCGCATCGTGGGAGAAGGCCGTGGCCTCGGAATCAACCTGATGGTCGCGGTACAGGCATCCTCTCAGCTCGATACGGTCTACGGGTCGGTGTACGCCAATGAGTTGCGCGATATCTTCCCGGCTTCGGTCATCATGTTCGGTGCGCGCGAAGAAGAGCTGCTCACCGCCGCCGAGCACTGGTCTGGGCTGACCAACCGTCGGCCGCAGGGCTTCGGCCAGAACGACGGCGGGAAGAACCTGAACAACGATCTGGGTGCGACGCTGCGATGGCAGGAGTTGTTGCCGCCGACGCGCGAGCATGCGCGCCTGTTGATTCGTGGTGGGGTGGGTACCTGTGTCGAGATACCGGACTGGTCAGTCTTTTTGGAGCTCTACGATCAGACCAGCCAAGCGATCCTCGCCAGAGCAAAAGGCCAGGGCACCGATCCTGGCACCGTCGGACCGGGCAAGCTTCGCCGTATGGTGCGGCGCATGTGGGCGGATCGTGACAATGCGACGTAATCCTGAGCTTGCACGGCGGATAAATCTGCTCTTTGAGGTGATGCACAAGCGTGCGGAGCCGCCTCTGTCCACGGCCGCAGCTGCAGCCGCGATCACGGCGCGAGGTGGTGTGCCGGTCAGTGCCGTGGGCCTGGAGGCGTTGCGATCAGGCGTGAGCGGCGACACCAGCCGCGCAGAGCTCAGTGCGATCGCCGAGTTCTTCGGTGTGCCGGCAATTTATCTCACCGAGACAGGATCGCGTACCGGCGTCGAGGCACAGCTTCACCTTCTGCGCATAATGCGTGATGCTGGCGGCCTCAATGAGATCCGGGCCATGCACGTGTGCAAGCCGCCGGAGCGTCGCTGATGCTCACGGTCAGGATCACCGGGGGAAGTCCATCATCGGGGCTTCGGTCGTGCCGCGTCGAACATCGCTTCATCAAGCGACTTTCGCGTGCGTTACCTATCTGCGGAGTTCGCCGACGGGGCGTCGTTGTTCGGCAACGGGACACCACCATCGCGCTTCATGGCAATAGCACTCGTCGCGGTGTCGCTGCACGAGCGTCGGGAGCGTGAGGAGCGTGCTCGTGACGGCAGTCAGTTGGGTCATCGGTGTTGGTGCAGTGGTGTTCGTCGTGTGGGAGATCGTCCGCCGATTTCGCGCAGCTGCCGCGCACCTGCATCACTGCATTGAGACCTTCGAGCCGACGTCGCCTGGTGGCGGGCAGATGCGGACTCAGCCTACCGGCGGGCAAGCCCGCACCTCTGCGGACGGGCCCGGTGGGGGCCTGTGAGTCAGTCGCCCGTCGGTGTAGTCGCAACGTGTTCATAGCCCTGGGCATGGACGTTCAATTCGGTTTACGGAGAAGGGAATCAGGGGTCGTGGGAATAGGGGTTGAGGCGCTCGCATCGGGGTCCTCGCAAGTCCAAGGTCAGTCAGCCGAAGAAGGCGGTGTTGCTGCGCTGCTCAACAGGTTGTTCGCCACAATCTATCCGCCTGACCGCGGTCGGTTCACCAGCCAGGAACTGATTCAGTGGCTTGAGCGTGGCGGGATGAGCTTGTCGGCGCCGTACCTGTCGCAACTACGGACGGGACAGCGTAGGCGGCCGTCACCTGAGGTCATCGAGTTGATCGCCGAATTCTTCGGTATCCGTGCCGATTACTTCACCGATTCCGACTATCGGCAGGCTCTCGATGCCGAACTCGATTGGCTTGACCTCGCCCGCAACCCCGATGTCCGCCGACTGACCAGCCTGTTGCTCGAACTTGACGCCGACAGTCGCGAGCAGTTTCTCTCCGCTTGCGGGGTGTAGCTGCAGTGTGGGCGTCACAGCGTTGGCGGCAGGCGCCCCAGCCTCAGTAGCTTGATCCGATAGTGCTACTGGGCGTGAATGCCTGTTCGGCAAAGGTTTTGATTCCTACTCCTACCGCGGCCAGCGTCCACACAATGCCAACGGCGTTGAGGACGAGGCCGGCAACGATGAGCTTGCTTGAACGAGGCATGGGGCGCACCGCTCCGGCACCGAGTGGGGTGCGGTCGATGGGGTCTGCCGGTTCGATGGTGCGAAAAGGCGAAGGGGCGGTCATGTCGTCAGGGAGAAGCGGCAGGGTGAGGGTCACGGTCGGGGCCGGCGGGGCAAGCGGCCACCAGTCGGTCGAACCGTCTACTGCTAACCAGCCGTTGAGGATTCCGTAGATTCCGGCGGTCAGGGCTGCCGCGGGGAGCTGTGCAAGCAGCCAGGGCGCCACGATGGTGTTCGTCAAGGTGTCTGCGGGTCGGTATAGCAGCACCAGGAGGGCACCCAGTGCGACCGCTGACCACAGGAACGCGGGAATGGGGTAGGAGCGAAGTCGGCCGGGGATCAGCGACTCGCTGCGGTGGTAGATGAGCTTGCCCAGCGGCCAGCCGATGGGGGCCAAGATGGCGGCCGCGATGACGGCGCTGACTTCCAGGACACCTTCGACGGTTTTGACGCCGCGGGTCAGCAGCGGGTGGCTGGGGTGGTCGTTGTATGGACTGGGCCTGGCGCCGGCCACGTCACGGGTTCGGCGGCGGATTCTGCGATTGAGCAGCTCGGCGCGGCGGATCTGCATCGAGAAAATGCCCGCGTGCTCAGCGATCCATTCACGGCGTAGTTCGTCGTACCGGTCAACACTCGAAGTGGATACCATTTGTTTACGTGTTGCCTTCTACTGCGTATTCTGTCAGCATGATGGTCATGACGGACAGCGTAGCGATGGGCAGTGCGATGGTCTACCCCATCGCCGGGTTCGCCGTCGCGATCGTTGCGATTGGCCTTCTGACCTCGCTTTTTGTGGTGTTGATGGTGCTTCTGGTGCGCCGTATCTGCCGCCGGGACGATCCGGCCGGCGCAGCACCACGGACTGACTCATCGGTAAACACCGGCGCTATGGGCGGCTACACGCCCGTAGGGGGCTCTCCGCTATGGCCAGCCGCGCTGGTCTACCAGGTTCCGGAGCCGCAACCGGCCCGGCGATCCAGCAAGCGGTTTAGCCGTAGAGGTCAGCGCCGCCACCTCAGCTCACGTAGTGCATCGACCTTGCAGCACGGCACCGGACGGGGACAGCGATGACGCTCACCAATGATCAGTGGTCGAACAATCTGACCGCTGAGGACGACGATGGGTTCGGCTATCCGCAGGCACCAGCTTTTGACCTGCCGCCGGGAGCCGAAAGCACGTACACCGCCCTCGATGAGGATGAGGACGACTACGACGACATCGGCGGCGATCCCGACGACGATGCTGGCGACGACGCGCCTGCCGAGCAAGGGTTCGGGGATTGCCGCGACCCGGAGGATGGGGAAGCGGGGCCCGGCGATGACGACGTGTCCGACTACGACGACTATCCGGTCGACGGGCAAGCCCTCACCGGGCCGGTTGACGATGGCCAGGACGGCGCGGCGGAACCGCGCCGGGCACGGCGGTTCGACGGCAAGGTTGCCATGGGCTTCGCCGGCGCCGGGCTGGTGGCCGTGTTGGTGGCAATCGTCGGAGCAGTCGCTGTGTACGGCTCGGACGAGTCCAAGCCGACAGGCACTCCGAACGGAGCCGACGCCGTGGCGCTGCCACCGCCGCGCCCGGCAGCGCCAGCCCCGGTCGCCTCTCCCACCCTGGACCGCCCGATTTCCTACACCGCCGATGCGATGGGTTCCTGCGCGGAAGGCTCGACCTCGGCGCAGACCATGGCGGGCACTGACCCTCACGCGGCGTTCGTGTGTGTGCGCGGCGGCGGCGACGGCCAGTTCATTGACATCGAGTTGCCCGGCACTCACCTGATCACCGCCATTTCGGGCGAGTTCGGCTGGGTGGGGACCGATGCGAGCGGAACGAAGCCGTGGTCGCAGTATCGGGTGGTCACCACCGTGCAGTACACGTTCAACGACACCGACGGCACGCTGGTGACCCAGGAAACCAAGAACGTCCACGGCGAGGCGGTGCAGCCGATCAAACGCGTGCTGGCATCCAAGATCCGCATGCTGGTCCGGGAGACCTCCCGTCCGCCGGCGCAGCCCGAGGGCGGGGCGAGCGCCACGAATAAGCCGAGTGGCCCTTTGGGTCTGGAGCTTCCGCAATTGCCCGGAGTGCTCGGTGGTGGGCAACAGAACAGCGATCCGGTCGACGCGGCTTTTGCGATCAAGAGTTTGAAGATCATCGGCCACAAGCCGGTGTAACGGCGAGGGACTGACGGGACTGACCCATGGCGATGAGTCGTATCTGGCAAAAACGAATCAGCCGCACCCAGGGTGCGCTGGTGAAGTTCGGAACGCCTGCAATCTTGATTCTGGCCGCACTGGCGGGGATAAACGTGGTGTGGCAGTTCCTGTTTGCCACACCACCGGACCTCAGCGAGCCGTCGCGGGCGGTGGTGAACCGCTCGGCGGTGGTCGGTGCGTTCGCTCAGGATTTCGTCGCGGTGTGGTTGGAGGCCAACACCCAGGACGCCGCCAGTTTGACTCAGTTCATCAGCGCCGATCCGGCAACGCTGGAGCTTCCCTCAACTCCGGCGGTGGTGATCAACACCCCCACCATCGTGGCGGTGTCGCTGGAGGGCGTGGCCGGGCAGGACGCCGACGCCGAAGTCTATTCCGTGGTGGTAGGGGTGACCCAACGTCCCTACGAATCGGCCGCACCGCATCGCGCGCTGTACCGCGTCCCGGTCCTGTGGTCACGCTTCGGTCCCCGCGCGGCCAGCTTTCCGGCGCGTATCGGCGGGCCCGGCGCAGGCGCGGACCTCCCACTGAGCTACCCGAGCACTCTCAGTGAGTCCGATGCGGCCTACAGCACCGCGACCGGGTTCTTGAAGGCGTATCTGACGACAGCTGGCGGGGTGGAGCAATACGTGACCACTGACTCGATGATTGCCGGGCTGGGCAATGCATACGAAAGCATTGCGGTGCACGGGGTTACCGCGCTTGGGTTTCCCCCCTCGGTGCCCGCAGACGGCGAGCTGGCCCGCGTGTTGGTCCGTGTGACGGCAGTGAACTCTCAGTTCGCCCCCTCGCCACTGGTCTACCCCTTGACGCTTCGTGGGGTTGGCGGTCGCTGGCTTGTAGCCGCGATCGATAAGGCGCCAGCGGTATCTACCGACGACAGTCTCGTTCCGGCCGCGGTGGCCACCGACTGGAGTTCAGCAACACCGAACTGACCGGCACGTCCATCCAGCGGCCGTGCCCACAAGGAAAGGGAACCGAAATGATTGAAACCACCTTGGCCGCAGGGGATTTGTTCACCGCAATCCCGTCACTGTGGGAATCGGCTCAGATACCGCTGGCGATCATCGCCATCGCGGTTGGTGGCGTCGCCGGGGCTTTCGCGTTGGTGCGCGGGTTCGGCGCGGCGATGGGCAAGGTGCTCGGCGGGGTCGCCGTCGCGGCGATCATCCTCGGCGCGGTCGGCTTGGCCGTCTCAGTGAAGGGCACGGTGGACAAGCACGGGGGCGGCATCACCACCGGACAGTTCGGCTAGGTCACTTCGCGTAGCTACGCGCGGGTGGAACAGCACGGTTCACGACAGTCAGTAAGGAATATGTGATGGGTGAGAACCCTTTTCGGGGACAAACGGCGCGGGTTTACGCCGATGTGCGCGACTTCCCCATCTATGTCTCCCACATTGACGACAACACCCGCCTGTGGTTCGCACCGTGGCGCATCTGGGACGGCGCCACCTTCCTGATCGGTATCACCACCACAGTTTGGGCCACCCGCAAGTGGCTTGATTCCGGGCATGCGGTCGCCATCGCGCTGTTCGGTGTGGCGCTGACCGCAGCGCTGACGGTGGCAGCTCGGCAGGTCCCCGTGTCGCGGCCCAGCCCGCTGTATCGCATCGGCTGGCTGCTGGGTGGGCTGTTCCACACCCAACGCAAGGCCGGTATCAACGGTGACGGCGAGGCCGCACTGTCGCCGCCCAAAGAGGTGATCGGGAATCTGAGTTTCACCTCCGGGGGTGTCTACGCGGAGTTCATCGTGGACGGGCAGCCCGGCGGGATGATGCCCTATGCGCTCAAGGACGCCGTTGCGATGCGTCACCGCCCTCTGGTGCGCCAACTTCCCTCTGGGCTGCTGCTGTGGGGCTGCTGCGTGCGCCTCGACCACCGGCGGCTGTTGCGGTGGATGCTCTCGGGCTACGCCAATGAGCCTGCGTGGGTGCAGGAAGTCCGGGACTGGGAAGACTTCTTGGCGATCGAGCCGTTCTACGAGCAGGTGTTCGGCATACGAGTTCCGGTGGACTCCGGTCAGGCCGGCCGAACCGGGGTGGGTGGGCTGGCCAAGGCCGCCACCGTGGTTGCCGGTCGTGACCCCGATGACCCGAGATCGCTTGCGGGTTACCAGGAAATGTCGGCCTCGATCCTGTCGAAGATTCCCGCTGAGTTCAACGCGCGACCGGCCACGCCGCGCCAGATCCACTGGTGGTATCGGCGGCGCTTGGCGATGGGTGCAGTCGATGATGCGTTTCCGCACGGTTCCGGGGGGCCCGAACGGCTTACCGAGATGGACTTCGCGGCCGTGGTGCCTGCACATTTCGATTGCGGTGACCAGCAGACCCGGAGACGACATCGCCTGTGGTGGCGGCGGGTGGTGCCGTCGTTGGCCGCGGTGCTGGTGATCCGAGGCACCCAGGATCGGGTGAGTTTCCAAAGCACGTTGGCCGTGGCGCAGATGCCGCGCGGCGGCTTGGCCTACCCGCGCGCGGAGTATCTGCTGTCGCTCTACGACGTCGACGCGCCTACCGACATCGACATCGACTGGGTGCAGCACATTTCAACCCGGCCGGCCGAGCAGGCGCTGACCCGGATCGACCGCGCTCAGCGCAATCTCGATGATCAGGCATTTCAGCGGGCCGGGCGACGGTCCAGCGACAGTGACCTGATTGAGCGCTACTCCTCGGCCGAGGAGTACAACGCCAAGCTGAGGGCGTCGAAACTGGAACGGGAGGTGGAGGCCACCACCGTCGTGTCGGTCGGAGCCCATTCACGGGCCCAGCTCGACGGAGCCTGCCAGCAGCTGCAAACGCACTTCGCAGAAGACCTCGACACCACCTTGAGTAGGCCACGCGGCAGCGCCCAACTCGGGCTGTGGCAGACCGGGCTGGCAGGCAGCGAAGAACGCAGCCCCCGAAGCCAGTTCAGCCAGCCCACGACCACCACAGAGTGGGCACGCTTTTCGCCGCTGGTGTCAAGCAAGCTCGGTCACGACACCGGAATTCTGTTCGCCCGCAATCTGTCCACCCGGCGGCCGACACCTGTCCTGATTGAACCTGAAGGGGCGGGCCGGCGGCGACAGGCGCCCGGGATGCTGTTCTACGGGCCTCCCGGTGGCGGCAAGTCCCAGGGTGCTAAGCGGGTGGTGGACGGACTGATCGCCCGGGGCAATCAGTGCAGCATCCTTGACCCCGGCTCCAATCGGGAGTGGGTGCCCGCGCTGGCGCATTTGGGGGACCGAGTGGCCGTACTTGATCCCACACGCGGGCAGATTTCGGTCGACGGACTGCGCATCTTTCGCCGTGAGATCGCGGTGGAACGCACGCTCGATCATCTGCTGCCCATGATGGGTGTCGAGCCGGACGCCGAGATTGCCCGGCAGCTCAGGTTTTTGCTGCGCCCTGATCAGCGGGTGGCCGAGAGCATGGGCGCCCTGGTGCGCTACCTCAACGGCTTGCAGGGCAGCGCGCAGAAGGAGTACGCGGAGCTGGCCGCGCGCCTGGATATGTGGGCGAATATCGACTATCTGCGGGCGATGTTCGATGAGTCGCTGCCGACGCCGCCGATCGCTGAGAAGGACGCGGTGATCTGGCTGACCGGTGATCTGGAGCTGCCCACGACTTCGCAGACTGAGGATCTGCACCTCTACAAGCGTCAGACCGCCCGCGCGCGAGCAGGTTTGGCGATCTACGGGATGATCGCGGCGCTGACACGGGAGAGCTACACCGGCCCGAATCGGCGGCCGGGCAAGTTTGGTTGGTTCGTTGCGGAGGAGGCCCGTGCCTACTTCGCCTCCCCGGTGGGCCGAGAGGACGCTACCGAACTGATCACCCAGGGCCGCAAGCAGCGCTATGGGCTGATCGGTATTGCGCAGCATGTCGAGTATTTCGACGGGATTCCCACCAAGGATTTGCCGACGCGGGTGATCACGCCGTTCAAGGCTTCGGCCCGAGAGGAAGCCACCGAGGAGTTCAAACGTATCGGGATTGACCCCGATGAGTACCCGGAAGTGCTGAACCTGCGGACGGTCGAGGGGCACGGCTACGCCTACATGATTGACGACGCTGGGCGCACCGGCCTGGTGGACATGCTGAAACCAGTCCAGCCCGAACTCGTCCGAGCCTTTGATACCCGTGGTCTTGAGGACGAAGCGCTGGAGCCGGCGCGATGATGTCCACCTATTCGGCCTGGCTGTACGCGCACCCACGACTTCGGCGGGCGTGGGTGATTGCTCAACTGCTGTGGGCGGGCTGGATGATGGCCTTGCTGACCGCGCCGCATGCGGTCGCTGCCGGGTTCGCCGGCGCGCTCAACTGGCCCAGCCCGATCGTGGACACCTACGGCCAGCCGGTGGGCACCTACTTCATCAGTACGGTGTCGATGCTCGACGCGATCCGCACCCAAGGCAGCGACGTCAGCATTATCGATCCGGGATCGTGGATTCCCGCGTTGACGGACCGATTCGAAATCGCCATGACCTACAGCCAATTGGCCGTTGTCCTCGGCTGGTTCTGCGGGTTCTTGGTGATGGTGGGCGCGGTCGGGATCTGGTTCATCAAGATCGCACTGGGCTCGGCGTGGCTGGGCTGGCTGGCGGCTCTGGCGGGGCCGGTAC
Source organism: Mycobacterium sp. (assembly GCA_016197405.1). Taxonomy (GTDB): domain Bacteria; phylum Actinomycetota; class Actinomycetes; order Mycobacteriales; family Mycobacteriaceae; genus Mycobacterium. Next base: position 5,274 of record JACPVR010000017.1, on the reverse strand, counting down.
TGGTCGCGATCAACAACATTCTTGGTGAATATCAGATCATTCCACTGGCGCTGGTCATCTGCGTGTTCATCGGCGGCATCATCGCGCTGACAAAGGGCTTTGGGCGCGGTGCTGGGGTGATGTGCAGCGGCTTCCTGGTGATCTTGCTGATCGGCTTCTTCCTCAATGACCCGGTGAAGGAACTCGGTGACAATGGCTTGCTCGCCGCCGGTCGGGCGATCGGGTTCGAGCTTTCGCTGGGGATCGCGAACAACGGCAGCTTCGACCCGTCCGGAAACGCCGAGAGCCAGGTCGAGCTCCTCTCGCAGTGGATGGCTACCACGCTGATTCGCCACCCCATTCAGATCGCCAACTTCGGCAGTGTGATCGACGACATTGACGGGTGCGCGCAAGCCTGGAATGCCGCGCTCAACGCGTCCACTGTCCTGACCCCGGTAACCCAGGCGATGGCACCGGCGGGCAGCCACAACGGGCCGGTGGAAGCTATGCGCTCCTGCGGCGCCAATGACGCCTACGCCCATGCCCATTTCCTCAGCGGCGAGACGATCGGGCTGATGTTCTTCATCAACTGCGTCGTGCTGGTCGTGCTGATGCTGCTGTGCTACATCGGCTGCGAAGTCATCCGGATCGGATTCAAGGCGTTTTGGAACGTGCTCGTGCTGGTGCCGGCTGCGGCAGTGGCCGTGGCACCGGGACCGCAGCGCGAGTTCGCCAAGCGCACCGCCATCAAGCTCATCGTGCACGCCCTGGAAATGCTTTTCGCGACAGCGGCGTTCGGGATTGTTCTCGTGCTGATGTCACGAGTGTCCACCGGAAGCCTTGAAGGATTCGAGGTTCAGCATCCGATCGCGATCTTGCTGCTCATGCTGCTGTTCGCCGGCGGGGCAGTGTTCGGGTTCAGGGCGCTGATGCGGGGCTTCGGTGATCGCGGGCTGCCCGGCCCGGGCGCGGTGCTGCGCAAGACTGCTGCCGTCGGGGCCGGTCCGATGAGCTTCTACCCGGCGATGCGGGACATGAGTCGCTCCATGCGCCGCGATATCAACGCCGACGGCGTGGGCTTGCCGAGTTCAGGCAAGCCCAGCGATGAAGGGACTCGCGCCCCCACCGCCAAAGGCCGCAAGCCGCATCCCAACCCCGGTGGTATTCCGTCGGATAACGGCACCGCGCCACGCACACCACCGACTGCCCAGCCCACGCCGCCCAGCCCCGCACCGGCGACAGGTACCCACGCAAGCTCCTCAGCGGCCACCGGCGCGGCGGCGCGCGGCGCGGCCGGTGGTGGGGCGGCCGGCGGTGGGGCGGCAGCCAGCGGCACGGCGGCCGGTGGCGCGGCGGCCGGTGGCGCGGCAGCAGGCGGTGGCACAGCAGCAGCCGCCGCGGCGGCCGGCCCGGCCGCACCCGTGGTCGCAGGGGCCGTGGTCGCGTCGAAGATGGCCGAAAAGCAGCAAGCCAAGAGCCGCGACTCCGGCCCGTCCGCCAGCAGCAGCGCGACGGCGCCCAAGGGCGCCCCTCCAGCACCAGGACGTCCAGGTGCTGCCCCAACCAACAGACCACAAGCACCGCCCACACGCGGGCCCGCGGGGCAGCCTTCTGAGCCCCGGACATCGACTGGGACATCACCGGCATCAAACCCGACCACCCCGGACGGGGCGTCTCCGGGGCGCAAGCCGCAGCCGCCGCAGGACGGGAGGACATCATGACCGCGACGTACGCCCACCGAAACACCGAACTGAACACGGCTGGCCGGGCCTATTGGGCCATGTCACGAATGATCAATCACGGGTGGTCGGTTCGCGGGTTCGGCCTCGACTTCGGTGGCTGGGTGCGCCTTCGCACTCCGACGGGAGTGGACCTGCCCGTCGCCGCCGATCCGATCGATAACACCCCATCGACGCTGGGGCGCAGGCCAGCGGAATCCGATGCACCGCTGCTGACACTGCACGCCTGCCGACTGCTCGGCCAGTGCGCCGCCGAGGGGCGCCAGGAGGTGCAGTCGGCCAGCATGATGATCGCGGCGCTTCTGCGCCTGCGGGTGCCCGCGGGGCGTGCCCATTCCGCTGATGCCCAGTGCGCGTGGTACCTGCCCCATCAACACGAAGTGCAGCCCCCGGCATCGGTGCGCCGGGCCTACTGGGCGGCAACCACACTGACCGATGACTACGGGTGGCGCATCACTCGTGTCGATGAGCGAGGGTTCGTTGCGGTCGGTCCCTACGACACCGAGGAAGTCCCGTATCACAGCGACACGGTCGTTGACTCGACCACCTCAGCGCTGCTCGCGCGACAGCTACCGATGGTGGCCGCCGACGGCGGTACCGGGGAGCTGGAGCGGCTGATCCTGGAGCACCAGCGGGCTCGCCAGGGCAAGGTGGGGGCGCGGACATGAGCAGCCCAACTCTGCCCAGCGACGTGGCCCGCCGCAGTCTGGCCCGCGAACACGGACTCCTCACAGCACCACGCATCGGCGCACGGGCAGCGCACGGCGGTCCGGCCCGATCGCGCGGTAGTGCCCTGCACCCGGTGCCGTGCGCCGCCGAGGCCCCCGACGCGCATCGCTGGGCGGGCCTAGTCGAGTATGCGGTGCGTCTGGCAGGCAGGCTTGACGACCTCGCGCAGGTCCGTCATGTTCTCGGCACTGTTGAATGCGACTGTGCGCCTGACGCTTCCGGCTGCGTCCGTCATGTGCTGCACGACATCCTGCACACCAGCGACCCCTGCTCGGATACCGGGCTGGCGATGGGTTTAACCGTGCGCCGCCCGTGGGCATCGCTACTGCTGGTGTCGAGCCAGATCGGTGGGAAGAACGTAGAGAACCGCACCGATTCGACCGACTATCGAGGTCCGGTGCTCATCTACGGCGGTACCCGCATCGACCAGGCCGGCATCGAGCTCGGTCAGCGTCTCGGCATGAGGGAGATGAGCTTTCACTGCGACCAGCAGGGCTGGCTGGGCGCGTCGGTGCTGGTCGACGTACACCGCGCCCAGGGGTGCTGTGCGCCGTGGGGAACGACACCGTTTAACCCTGGACAACCCAAGTATCACTGGGTGTTCGAATCTCCCGCGCGGCTGGCCGCCCGGCCATGGCACGACAACGCGAAGGGTTTTGACAGGCTTCGGCCAGTGTCCTGGTCGGCGCTGGTCAGTCGTAAAGCCGCACGGCACGCCAGGCTGCAAGGAGATACCGGTGCATCCAGGTGACGATGGCGATCAGGGGTGCTGGCAGCAGTGGCGCACCGACCGCGAGCGAGAAGAACAGCGCCGATTGGCGCAGCAAAAACGTGACCGAAAGATCCGCAACAAGCTCAGTCGCGTGGTGGCGGTCCTTGATGAGCTGATCGCCCCCGGTGACCGGCAGCCACGCTGTCTCGATGAGGTCGCAGAGTTCTACGGAGTGAGTCAGCATCGCCTCGCGACCGTGCTCGAAAAGTATCGCGAGGAGTTCAGCCGGGATGGTTGGCGACCGCAGAGCCATCGTCATGACGGCCATGACCTCTGGACCGACCGCGCCGTTGTACGTGCGGGGCTGCTGCTGGAAAAGTCCACTGTGGCAGCTCATCTGCGGCACCTGCTCGGGGTGGGCGAGATCCCGCTGGTGTACTCCCAGGGTGACAGCCGTGTCGCCGAGTGCCGACAGCTCTACAGCAAGGCGCTCACCGTCGTTGCCGATGTCCATGGTGATGCCAGCCCCGATGACCTGTGGCGGGCAATGCAGGGGGCCGATCGGTACGACCTGATGGCGATGGTGGTGGCGCTGGCCGCGCTGACGCCCTACGACCGTCCCAGCTTGGGGCAGTGGCTACGGGAAATCAGTGCGGTCACTACCAAGGACGGCAGTATCGCCCGGGGCCTGGCCCTGCTGATCCCTCAGCGCCAGACCGTGGACGCGCGCAAGCTCAAAGAGTCCGGGTCCGCACGGTCGGACCGGTTACGGCCGGATGACGAAGGTGCGGTGTGCCAATGAGTTCTGCTGTGCCTCTTCGTTCGCCGCTGGCAGAACGGGGCCCTCGCGCCGAACAGATCGGTCGGCAGATCGCCGGGCTCTTGCCTCGGCACACCCATTATGTCCAGCCTCTGTCGGGAACATTGGAAGTCCTGCTTCACAAGCCGTGCAGCCCGCTAGAGACCGTCAACGATGTGGACCGCGAGCTGCTCACGTTCTGGAAGGTGCTGCGCGATCGGCCGGCGGACTTGGCGCGGGCATGTACCCTCACGCCGCACTCGCGGGTGGACTTCACCGCCGCGGTTAGCGGTTCCCGTGCCCTCGGTGACGTTGACGAAGTGGAGGTCGCCCGTCGAGTGTGGTTGCGTCTCAATCACAGTCAGGTCGGTACGGCGCGGATGCGACCGCAGTGGCAGAGCGCTTCGGCGCACCGCAAGATGGCATCGGGTCTGGGCGCGGCGGTCGATCAGATGGCCGACGCTGCCGCCCGCATCAAGAGTGTCAGCTTGGAGTCTGCGCATCCGGTGGAGTTGATCGGCGCTATCGAACGCCAGCTCGGGGTCTGCATCTATCTTGATCTGCGAACAGATGTGTTCGGGGCGCAGGGCGCCAGTCTGATCCAGCGGGCACGCGTGGAGCCGATCGAGGTGCTCCGGGCGGTGGCCAAGGCCAAAGCTGCCGTAGTGATCCGCGCTGAGCGCGACACCGTAGCGGCCAGTCCGGTGCGCGGCTGGACGTATACCTCGGTGGGGGAGCCACGCGAGGGGTCGGCGGTGCACTTGTGGTCGAACCGGGTGCTGTCGATGCAGGAGCATCTCTTCGATCTTCGCGACTGCGGCGGGAGTGCGCCATGACCACTGCGGACACACTCGCCGTCCGTGAACGGCTGGTCGCGCTGGTGCGGGCCGCTGATGCGCCCATGACCAGCGCCGAGCTGGCCAAACTATTGCCGTGGCAGACCCACCGTTTGGATGTGGGCTGCGAGCTGGTGTGCCAGGCACCGAGGCGGCCGGCGGCCATGCGGGTGATCGAGTGTCATCGAACCTGGCATCTGGTGAGTCGTCCGCGGTCCTCGCAGGACTCACGAACGGGTATCTACCGGCACCTCAGGGCCCTCGCCCGCGAAGGGATCATCCGGGCAATCCCGTTGGGGCCGCGAAAAGTTCAGTGGACATATGTAGGAGATTCGAGGAGGTCACCATGAGGAACATCACCGTGTACAGCAAGCCCGGTTGCGTGCAGTGCCGCGCCACCGCCCGAGGATTCGCCAAAGCCGGTGTCGCCATCGACATCATCGACGTCAGCACCGACCCCACCGCCGCCGCCATGCTCAC
>JACPVR010000016.1 GCA_016197405.1 Mycobacterium sp. | reverse complement strand
GACGGCACCTCGGCGACCTCTTCGAGATCCTCCTCATCGACGGGATCGTGATCCTCATCGATCAACTCCCCCTCCGCCTCAGCCGCCGACTCGACCACAACATCAGGCGCGACAACCTCGGCCTCTACGACAGCCTCATCCTCGGCGTCACCCTCGACGTCGTCAGCGTCCGCCGGCTCGGATTCAGGCTCGGATTCGTCACCGGGCTCCAGCGCCTCCTCCTGCTCAGAAACCGGCGCACCGGACGGCACCTCGGCGACCTCTTCGAGATCGTCCGCGTCGTCATCAGCGTCCGCCGGCTCGGATTCAGGCTCCGATTCGAGCGCCTCCTCCTGCTCAGAAACCGGCGCACCGGACTGCTCCCCGGCGAGCTCTTCGAGTTCCTCTTCATCGACGGGATCGTGATCCTCGTCGATCAACTCCTCCTCAGCCTCAGCGGCCGTTTCGACAACGACGCCGGGTGCCGCGACCTCGGCCTCTACAACGGCCTCGTCCTCCGCATCGGCTTCGACATCATCGGCATCCGTCGGCTCGGTCTCAGGCTCAGGCTCGGGCTCGTCGGTCTCGGATTCGGAGTCCTCGCGACCCGCAACGGTGGCTGCGGCCACGACGCCGGTGGTGCCGGCGACCGCAACCAGTTCCTCGACGAGTTCTGGCGCGGGCTGCTCTTCGTCGACGAGATTGCCCCGCAACGACTCCGGATCCTCCCGGCCCTTCTTGGCCAGAATGATGTAGACCACCGCACCGAGGAAGACGAACGTCGAGGTGAACGAGTTGATCCGGATGCCCTCGATCTGGGTCGCGGCGTCACTGCGCAGCAGTTCGACACAGAACCGGCCCACGCAGTACGCCGCGACGTACAGCGCGAACAACCGCCCGTGGCCCATCTTGAAGCGCCGGTCGATGACGATCAACAGCGCGAAAACCAGCAGGTTCCACAGCAACTCGTACAGGAATGTGGGATGGACGACGGCCGCGACCTGACCGGTCGACACACCGCTGAGCGAATGGACATCGACCAGCCCCGACGGATCGCGGCGGTAGAAGATCTCCATCCCCCACGGCACCGTCGTCTCGCGGCCGTAGAGCTCCTGGTTGAAGTAATTGCCCAGCCGGCCGATGGCCTGCGCCAGCACGATGCCCGGGGCGATCGCATCACCGAACGCGGGCAACGGAATTCCGCGTCGCCGGCAGCCGATCCACGCGCCGACGCCGCCGAGCGCGACAGCGCCCCAGATGCCCAGGCCGCCGTCCCAGACCTTGACCGCCGCCAACAACCCGGCGCCGCCCTCGCCGAAGTACGTCTGCCAGTCCGTCATCACGTGATAGAGCCGGCCACCGATCAGACCGAACAGGACCGCCCACGGCGCGATGTCGTAGACGGTGCCGGGCTGCCCACCGCGCGCCACCCAGCGGCGGTCACCGATGACCAGGGCGGCGATGATCCCGATGATGATGAACAGCGCGTACGCGCGGATCGGCACGGGGCCGAGATGCCATACGCCTTGGGCAGGGCTGGGAAAGTACGCCAATACCGTGCTGGTCACGCCTTCACTCTCTGCCGTACCCCTTGAGCAAGTTCCGCGGTCAGCGCCCGCACCGCGTCGGTCCCGACCTCCAGTGCCGAGACCAGCGCCGACCCGACGATCACGCCGTCGGCGTAGGAGCCGATTTCGGCGGCCTGTTCACGTGAACGAACACCGAGACCCACCCCGACCGGGATGTCGGACAGCGCACGCACCCGAGCGACGAGCTCCGGTGCCGCGTTGGAGACGGCATCCCGGGCGCCGGTGACGCCCATCGTCGATGCCGCGTAGACGAATCCGCGCGAGGCGGCCACGGTGGCGGCGAGCCGTTCGGGTGTCGACGACGGCGCCACCAGGAAGATCCGGTCCAGGCCGTACCGGTCCGAGGCGGCCATCCAGTCGTCGGCCTCGTCGGGAATGAGGTCAGGGGTGATGAGCCCGAGGCCACCTGCCGCGGCCAGGTCGCGGGCGAAGGCGTCGACGCCGTAGCGCAACACCGGGTTCCAGTACGTCATCACCACGGCGCTACCACCGGCGGCGGAGATGGCCTCGACCGCCGTCAGTGCGTCACGCACGCGAACTCCGTGCTGCAGCGCCGTCGTGGTCGCCGCGGCGATGACCGGGCCGTCCATCCCCGGGTCGGAATAGGCCACGCCGACCTCGACGATGTCGGAGCCGGCTTCCACCAATGCCGTCATCGCGGAGATGGAGGTCGCCACATCCGGATACCCGGTGGGCAGATAGCTGATCAGTGCGGCGCGACCCTCGCTCCGGCAGGCTGCGAAAACCGGTGCCAGTCCGCTGGTTTCAGACATTCTTCGGAGCTTCCCCACCGTCGAGCAGACCGAACCATTTCGCTGCGGCCTCGACATCCTTGTCACCGCGGCCGGACAGGTTGATCACCACGATCGAGCCGGGACCGAGTTCGACACCGAGGCGCAGCGCACCCGCAATGGCGTGTGCGGACTCGATCGCCGGGATGATGCCCTCGGTGCGGCACAACAGCCGGAAGGCGTCCATTGCCTCGGCATCAGTCACCGGCCGGTATTCGGCGCGACCGATGTCCTTGAGGTAGGCGTGCTCCGGCCCGACCCCGGGATAGTCCAATCCGGCTGATATCGAATGGGATTCGATGGTCTGGCCGTCCTCGTCCTGCAGCAGGTAGGAGTACGAGCCCTGGAAAGCGCCCGGTGATCCGCCGGTGAAAGTGGCTGCGTGCCGCCCGGTTTCGACGCCGTCGCCGGCGGCCTCGAACCCGACGAGCCGGACACCGGGATCGTCGAGGAACGCATGGAAGATCCCGATGGCGTTCGAGCCGCCACCGATGCACGCGGTCACCGCGTCGGGCAGCCGGCCGGCCTGAGCCTGGATCTGCGCGCGGGTCTCCAGACCGATGATGCGCTGGAAATCACGCACCATGGTCGGGAACGGGTGCGGGCCCGCGGCGGTGCCGAAGCAGTAGTAGGTGTTGTCGGCATTGGTGACCCAGTCCCGGAACGCCTCGGTGATGGCGTCTTTGAGTGTCGCGGAGCCGGATTCGACGGCGATGACCTCGGCGCCCAGCAACCGCATGCGTGCCACATTGAGCGCTTGGCGCACGGTGTCCACCGCACCCATGTAGATCACGCAGTCGAGGTCGAGCAGCGCGCACGCGGTCGCGGTTGCCACACCGTGCTGGCCGGCGCCGGTCTCGGCGATGATGCGCTTCTTGCCCATCTGCCGGGCCAGCAGCGCCTGACCGAGCACATTGTTGATCTTGTGAGAACCGGTGTGGTTGAGGTCTTCTCGCTTGAGGAACAACCGGGCGTTACCGGCGTGCTCGGAAAGCCTGGTGGCCTCGTACAGCGGTGACGGACGACCCGTGTAGTGCGTCTGGAGCTTGTCGATCTGGTCGAGGAACTCCTGATCGTTACGGATCTTCTCGTAGGCCGCCGTCACCTCTTCGATGACCGCCATCAGGGCCTCGGCGACATACCGTCCGCCGTAGGCGCCGAAATGACCGCGTTGGTCGGGTTCATGACCGCTGAGTTCGGTGATCGCCGCGCTGGTGCGCGGGAGTCCGGGAAGTGAGGTGTCGGCCACCGCGCTAGCGGGCCGGCTTCGGGCAGGACGGGTGCGTACCGGCGGTCACCAGGTCAGCCACCGCACTGCGGGGATCTCCACTTGTCACCAGGCCCTCGCCGACCAGTACGGCGTCCGCACCCGCGCCGGCGTAGGCCAGCAGGTCTGCGGTACCCCGGACACCGGACTCGGCGACCCGGATGACATTACTTGGCAGGCCCGGAGCGATACGGGCGAAGCAGTCGCGGTCGACCGCCAGAGTCTTGAGGTCGCGGGCGTTGACCCCGATGACCGTGGCACCGGCCTTCAGCGCGCGGTCGGCTTCCTCTTCGGTGTGCACCTCGACGAGTGCGGTCATCCCGAGCGATTCGGTCCGATCCAGCATCGACTCCAGGGCGTTCTGCTCCAGGGCGGCGACAATCAGCAGCAGCATGTCGGCGCCGTGTGCCCGGGCCTCGTGAATCTGGTAGGGCCGCACCACGAAGTCCTTACGCAGCACCGGGATCGACACGGCGGCCCGGACAGCGTCCAGATCGGCCAACGAGCCGTGGAACCGGCGCTCCTCGGTGAGCACACTGATGATGCGGGCTCCCCCGCTCTCGTACGCGCGGGCCAACTGGGCGGGGTCGGGGATATTGGCCAGGGCGCCACGCGACGGGCTGGCGCGCTTCACTTCGGCGATGACGCCGATACCGGGTTGACGCAGCGCAGCAAGCACATCGCGGGGAGGCGCGGCGGCATTGGCGGCCTCTTTGATCTCGGCCAGGCTCACGACGGCTTCGCGTGCGGCAACGTCCGCGCGAACTCCCTCGATTATCGAGTCGAGCACGGTCGCCGAACTCATTGACAGCCGTTCCTTTCGCCGGGCCGACACCCGAATGTGCGGTTCGCGAATTACCTCATGAAGGGTAGCCGCCGCGACGGTTCCGTCGCTCACCGCCCCTGATTGTCAGACACCGGGTCTGGGCCGTCATCGGCGCCCGGCGCCTCGGCTGTGGGGTCACGTCCCTCGTCGAGCGCGTCCCACAGCACCCGCTCGGAGGCCGTGCCCGCTTTGACATCGGTCTCGACGTCCTCGGCGCGCACCGCCGATCGCCGGACCGCCGGTGCGACGTAACGGGTGCCCGCGGACTTCGCCGTGGCCGCCGATCGCATCAGCAAGACCGCGGCGAGCAGCGCGATCACGGCCGCCGCCAGCGCCAATGCAGCGCCGGCGTACCGGCGGTCACTGCCAACCAGGAACATCACCGGCACGGCGGCCAGATCGGCGGCCCGCACGGCGATATCCGGTACCACCCACTGACTGATGGCCAGATAGCCCGCCGCCGCACTGGCAGCGGCCACCAGCACCGCCAGCAGCCGCAATGGCCAACCCCGCACCGCCAGTCCGGCGACCGCGGCGGCGAGCAGCAACAACGCCAACGGCAGCAGTGCGGTCGACCAGGTGGCGCCCGAGAGCGTCGTCGTCTTGGGCTGACCCAGGCCGTCGAACGACTCGATCACCACCCACGTCAGCCGCGAGGCCACCCACAGCCCCAGCGCCGCCAGCACCAGCAGCAGCTGCGCCAGCCTGATGGCACGACGCCCCCGCTGCCCGGTCTGTTCGTCAGCCATTGCCGTCCGAACCGGCTGCCAACGGGGTCAGGGTCTGTGCCGCGGCGATGGCGCTGAGCACCGCCTTGGCCTTGTTGGCGGCCTCGTTGTATTCGTAGGGACCGTTGGAATCGGCCACCACGCCGCCACCGGCCTGCACGTAGGCGGTCCCGTCGCGCATCAGCGCGGTCCGGATGGCGATCGCGAAATCGGCGTTACCGGCGAAGTCCAGATAGCCGACGACGCCGCCGTAGAGGCCACGCCGGGTCTTCTCGACCTCTTCGATGAGCTCCATGGCCCGGACCTTGGGGGCACCCGACAGCGTGCCCGCGGGGAAACACGCCGTCACCGCGTCCAGCGCGGTGCGGCCCTCGGCGAGCATGCCCGTCACCGTCGACACCAGATGCATGACGTGGCTGTAGCGCTCGATATGGCTGTAGTCCTCGACCCGGACGGTGCCCGGCACGCACACCCGGCCCAGATCGTTGCGGCCGAGGTCGACGAGCATCAGATGCTCGGCGCGTTCCTTGTCGTCGGCGAGCAGCTCCTTCTCCAGGAGCACGTCCTCCTCCTCGGTGGCGCCGCGCCACCGGGTACCGGCGATGGGATGGGTCGTGGCCCAGCCGTCCTGCACCGTGACCAGTGCCTCGGGGCTGGAACCCACTATCGAAAATGCCGTTCCGCCAGCAGCATCCGGGATGTTCAGCAGGTACATGTACGGGCTCGGGTTGGAAACCCGCAGCATCCGGTAGACATCGATGGGGTCGACGTCGGTGTCCATCTCGAAACGCTGCGACGGCACCACCTGGAAGGCCTCACCGGCCTCGATATCGCCGACGAGTTTGTCGACTATCGCGGTGTACTCCTCGACGGTGCGTTGCGACCGGTGCTGCGGCGCGGGCCTGCTGAAGGTCGCGACGGTGGACGCGACGGGCTGGCTCAACGCCTCGGTCATGACGTCCAGCCGGGCCACGGCGTCGTCGTAGGCCTGGTCGACGTGCTCGTCGGTGCCGTTCCAGTTCACCGCGTTGGCGATCAGCGTGATGGTGCCCTCGTGGTGGTCGACGGCGGCGATATCGGTCGCCAGCAGCATCACCAGATCGGGCAGCCCCAGATCGTCGACGGCCAGTTCCGGCAGCCGTTCGAGCCTTCGGACCAGGTCGTAGGCGAAATAGCCGACCATGCCCCCGGACAGCGGCGGCAGGCCCGGCAAAGGTGCGGTCGCCAGCAGGGTCTGCACATCGTGCAGCGCCTGGATGGGGTCGCCACCGACGGGTGCGTCGGCGGGGGTGGCGCCGAGCCAGGCGGCCTGGCCGTCGCGGACCGTCAGCGCCGAGGGCGCACCGGCGCCGATGAACGACCAGCGCGACCAGGACCGGCCGTTCTCCGCCGACTCCAGCAGGAAGGTGCCGGGGCGGTTGGCGGCCAGTTTGCGGTAGGCCGACAGCGGTGTCTCGCTGTCGGCGAGCACCTTGCGGGTAACCGGAACCACCCGGTGCCCTTCGGCCAGCGCACGGAAGTCCGCACGGGACGTCGTGACGGCGAGGTTCGCGGTCGTCTGCACCCGTCGATCCTCCCAGACCGGGACAGGCAGATCACACATCGGCCGCCGGCGGAGCTAGCCGGCAGGACCGGGATCGGGCCGAGCGCGGACAGCCGGGTCAGCAGCAGCAGGCGAGCGTGCCACGCAAACCGGATAGCGCATAACGATTTTCGGGTCGGGTATCGGCAGCCGTCGCGGACCGGCGCACCTGGGGCGTAGCGTGCTGGCCATGAAACGTGGGGACAAGGTTGCCGAGTTCGAACTGCCCGACCAGACCGGCACGAAACGTAGCCTGACCAGCCTGCTCGCCGACGGGCCGATAGTGCTGTTCTTCTATCCGGCGGCCATGACCCCGGGCTGCACCAAGGAGGCCTGTCACTTCCGCGACCTGGCCGCGGAGTTCGCCGCCGTCGGGGCCAGCCGGGTCGGCATCTCCACCGATGCCGTCGACAAGCAGGCCGAGTTCGCCGACAAGCAGAAGTTCGACTACCCGCTGCTGTCGGATGCCGACGGCGCGGTGGCCACCGCCTTCGGCGTCAAGCGCGGACTGCTGGGCAAGCTGATGCCGGTCAAGCGGACCACCTTCGTCATCGACACCGACCGTACGGTGCTCGACGTCATCGCCAGCGAGATCAGCATGGACAGCCACGCCGACAAGGCCCTCGAGGTGCTGCGGGCCCGGTGAGACGAACACGCCCCGCAGCCAATGCGGCGGCTTGTCGGTGGGCTGGGCGATGATGGGCAGGTGAGCGCCCCGGCAGAGTTACGCAAGGCCAGAGGCGCATTTTTCACCCCACCGGCGATAGCGCAGTTCGTGGCCCGCTGGGCCCTGCGCGATCCGGCCGACCGGGTTCTGGAACCGTCGTGCGGTGAGGCGGCGTTCCTGACCGAGGCGGTCCGTGCGCTCGCGGCGCTGTCCCCCGATGCCGATGTCCCGGTGGTCGACGGTGTCGAGATCCACCAGGCCAGCGCCCGGGAAGCCAGACGTCAGGTGCAGCGTGCCGGCGGCCGGGCCCGGATCCGGGTCGCCGACTTCTTCACACTGACCCCGACCCCGCAGTACGACGCGGTGATCGGCAATCCGCCCTTCGTCCGCTACCAGAACTTCCGCGGCGAGGCCCGCGCGAACTCCCGCGAGGCCGCGCTGCGCGCCGGGGTGTCGATGTCGGGACTGGCATCGTCATGGGCTGCGTTCACGGTGCACTCCGCGCTTTTCCTCAAGCCCGGTGGGCGGCTGGGCCTGGTGGTTCCCGCCGAACTGCTGAGCGTGAACTACGCGGGCAGTGTGCGACGGTTCCTGCTGGAATCGTTCACCCGGGTGAACCTGGTGTTGTTCTCCGAGCGCGTCTTTCCCGAGGTGCAGGAGGAGGTCGTGCTGGTGCTGGCGGAGGGGTTCGGAACCGGGCACACCGACCACGCGATGATCTTCCAGGCCCAGAACGCCGACGATCTCGACAGTGTGCTGGCGGTGCCCACGAAATGGCGACCGGCCGACCCGGCGGACAAGTGGACACCACTGCTGCTGTCCGATGACGCACTGCACATCTACACCGACCTGTTGACGCACGGCCATTACGCACCACTGCGCGAGTGGGGTGAGACCACGCTCGGCATGGTCACCGGAAACAACAAGTTCTTCGCCGTATCCCCCTCGCGGGCAAAGGAACTGGACCTCAAGCCGGCCGACCTGGTGCGGATCTCCCCGCCGGGCAGCCGCCACCTGCGCGGGTTGTCACTGAGCCCGCAGGCATTACGCGAACTCGGCAAGGCGGACGCGGCGACCTGGCTGTTGCGCCCCAAGGGTGAGCCCAGCGCGGCGGCGTGGCGCTATATCGCCGCCGGCGAGGCCGCCGGTGTGCACGATGCCTACAAATGCCGGGTCCGCAGCCCGTGGTGGCGGGTCCCGCTCGTCGCACCCGCCGATCTGTTCCTGACCTACATGAACGCCGACACCCCGCGGATCACCACCAACGATGCCCGCGCACACCACCTCAACAGCGTGCACGGCCTCTATCTGCGACCCGAGACCCGTTCGCTGGGAACCGAATTGCTTCCGCTGGCATCGTTGACGTCGATGACACTGCTCGGCGCCGAGACCGTCGGGCGCTCCTACGGCGGTGGCATCCTCAAACTCGAACCCCGCGAGGCCGACCGGCTGCCGGTACCGTCGCCGGCTCTGGTGGCGGCCAGCCGCGACGAACTGCTGGCCGCCAAACCACAGGTGGCGGCTCTGCTTCGGACAGGCAAGTTGCATGAGGCGGCCCGCACCGTCGACGAGATCCTGTTGATGCGGGCCTGCAAGATGAAGCGGTCCAGTGTCGACACGCTCAACGCCGAATTCCGGCGACTGGCGTTGCGCCGGGCCGGTCGCGCCTGATGGGCCACCTCGACGACGCACTGGTGGCGGCGATCAGCGCGGCCGGGGTCAAACCCGACGACACCGACACCCAGGCCAACAAGAAGAACTACAACCAGCGGCTGAGCACCAACCTGGCGCTGGCCATCGCCGCCGAACTGCGCCGCCGCGGTATGAAGGAGGCGCTCCCGTCCGGGCCCGGCGAATCCGGTTCCGGCAGTGGCGCCGAACGCCGGCTGGCCGGCGGAATCGGCGCCAAGAAGGTCGACGTCACCTGGGCTACCGAGGAGTCCGGCCTGATCCTGGCCTGCTCGGTGAAGACCATCATGTTCCGCGACGGCGCGACCGCCAACTATCAGAAGAACCTCACCAACCGCCGCGGCGACCTGCTGATCGAGACCGTGACGCTGCACCGGCGTTTCCCGTACGCGGTGATCGCCGGGTTCCTGTTCCTGGATCACGGTGCGGCACAAGACGGTACCGAGCGGCGCAAGTCCACCTTCGAGAACGCGTTCCCGCGGCTGCGGCTCTTCACCCGCCGCCCCGATCCGGCCGGCCGCGACGAACAGTTCGAGCGGCTGTTCCTGGTGCTGGTCGACGCCAACCCGCAGGGCCCGTCACTGCGGGCCTACGAGGTACACGACAAGGCCAACGAAATCGACCTGGACGCCGCATTCGACGACATGATCGACCTGATCGGCGAACGCAACTTCGATCTGTACGACGCGGCCGACGGCCAGGTCCGGCGGATCTAGACTTCGGGCGCCAACAGCACGTCGGCGTCGAAGCAGCTGTGATCACCGGTGTGGCAGGCGCCGCCGACCTGATCGACCTCCAGCAGCACGGTGTCACCGTCGCAGTCCAGCCGAACCGAGTGCACCCGCTGGGTGTGCCCCGACGTCAGTCCCTTGACCCACTGTTCATTGCGGGACCGCGAGAAGTACGTCGCCTCACGGGTTTGCAGCGTGCGGGCCAGCGCGTCATCGTCCATCCACGCCACCATCAGCACGTCCCCGGTGCCGCGTTCCTGCACCACGGCGGTGAACAGGCCGTCGGCATTGCGCTTGAGGCGCTCGGCGATCTGCGGATCCAGACTCATCGCACACAGATCCCTTCCGCCGCCATGGCCGCCTTGACCTGACCGATGGTCAGCTCACCGAAATGAAAGACACTGGCCGCCAGCACCGCGTCGGCGCCCGCGGCGACGGCGGGCGCGAAATGTTCGACGGCGCCCGCACCGCCGCTGGCGATCACCGGGACCGCCACCGCGGCGCGCACCGCACGCAGCATCGCCAGGTCGAAACCGGCCTTGGTACCGTCGGCGTCCATCGAGTTGAGCAGGATCTCCCCCACCCCGAGTTCGGCTCCGCGCGTTGCCCATTCGACGGCGTCGATACCGGTGCCCTGCCGGCCGCCATGCGTGGTGACCTCCCAGCCCGACGGTGTCGGTGCCGACCCGGCAGGAACCGTGCGGGCGTCGACCGACAGCACGATGCACTGCGAGCCGAACTGGCGGGACAGCTCACCGAGCAGTTCGGGGCGCGCGATCGCCGCGGTGTTGACCGACACCTTGTCGGCGCCGGCGCGCAACAACACATCCACATCGGCAACCGAGCGCACACCGCCGCCCACGGTCAACGGGATGAAGACCTGTTCGGCGGTGCGGCGCACCACATCGAGCATGGTGGCCCGGCCCGACGACGACGCCGTGACATCGAGGAAGGTCAGCTCGTCGGCGCCCTCGGCGTCGTAGGCCGCGGCCAGTTCCACCGGGTCGCCGGCGTCGCGCAGGTTGGCGAAGTTGACACCTTTGACGACGCGCCCGGCGTCGACGTCGAGGCACGGAATGACCCGGGTCGCCACATCGTGTCGGTCCATCACAGGTAATCCTCCGGGGCGCCAGCGGATTTGACGATTTTCAGCAGGTGTTCGTGGGCGCCGGGCGCGGCGGCCAGCGCCGAGAACGAGCCGACGGTCCACGGTTCGCCCGCCAGGTCGGTGACGATACCGCCGGCTGCCCGCACCAACGCCACACCCGCGGCGTGATCCCAGATGTGATGGCCGAAACTGATGGCACCACCGAGGATTCCGGCCGCCACATAGGCCAGGTCGACGCCGGTGGCGCCATGCATCCGTACCCGGGAGAAGTCCCGCGAAAGGCCGGCCAGCACCTCGGCGCGGTAGCGGCCCGGGAAGCGGCCGCGGGAATCGATGTTGAAGGTCTGGATACCGACGATGCAGTCGCGCAACGTCGGTGCGGTCAGCGGCTGCTGTGCGACACCGTTGGCGTAGAGCGGCCCACCGACGATCGCGGTGTAGCGCTGATCGGTGAACGGCAACCAGATCAACCCCGCGACCGGCTCACCGTCGCGCAACAGGCCCAGCAGGATCGCCGCCATCGGCGATCCCGCGGCGTAGTTGAAGGTCCCGTCGATCGGATCGAGCACCCACACCAGGTGCGAATCGATGGGGGCTCCCCCGAACTCCTCACCGTGCACGCCGATACCGGTTGCCGTGGTCAACGCCTCGACGACCTGGCGCTCGATGGCGAGGTCCACCTCGGTGGCGAAATCGTTGCCCGGCTTGCGGACCGCCGAATCGGCGCGGTGCCCGGCGATGAACGGGACCGCCGCGGCGTCGAGGATCGTCGACGCCTGCGCGACCAGTTCGGCGAGATCGGTCATGGCGTGCCGGTGCTGACCGCGGACAGCGCCTGCGGCAGCGTGAAGCGGCCCGCGTAGAGCGCCTTGCCGACGATGGCACCCTCGACACCGCGGTCGGTCAGCGTCGCGATGGCGGTCAGGTCGTCGAGGCTCGACACCCCGCCGGAGGCGATCACCGGGGCATCGGTGCGCGCCGCGACGGCGGTCAGCAGTTCCAGGTTCGGGCCCGTCAGGGTGCCGTCCTTGGTGACATCGGTGACGACGTAACGCGAGCACCCCTCCCGGTCCAGCCGGTCCAGCACCTCCCACAGATCGCCGCCGTCGGTCTCCCAGCCGCGCCCGCGCAACCGGTGCTGCCCGTCGACGATCTGGACGTCCAGGCCGACGGCGACCCGCTCGCCGTACTCGGCGATCGCCGCGGCACACCACTGCGGATTCTCCAGTGCGGCGGTACCGATGTTGACCCGCGCGCAGCCGGTGGCCAGCGCGGCTTTCAACGACGCGTCGTCGCGGATACCACCGGATAATTCGACGGCCACGTCGAGCTGTCCGACCAGTTCGGCGAGCAGTTCGGCATTGGATCCGCGACCGAACGCGGCGTCGAGATCCACCAGGTGGATCCACTCGGCGCCGTCACGCTGCCAGGCCTGGGCCGCTTCCAGCGCCGAACCGTAATCGGTCTCGCTGCCCGCTTTGCCCTGCACCAGGCGTACCGCTTTGCCGTCGACCACGTCGACAGCCGGCAGCAGAATAAGTGATTCGCTCACAACTACAGTCCCTCAACCCAATTCGCGAGTAGCGTCGCTCCCGCGTCACCACTCTTTTCCGGATGAAATTGCGTCGCCGACAGCGCGCCGTCCTCGACGGCCGCCAGGAACGGCACATGGTGCGTCGCCCAGGTCAGCAGCGCTGCGGGATCGCCCTCCCAGGTCTGCGCGGCATAGGAGTGCACGAAGTAGAACCGGGTGTCGGCGTCGAGCCCCTTGAACAATGCGCTGCCCGACGCGGCGTCGACGACATTCCAGCCCATGTGCGGGATGACGGGGGCGTCGAGCCGGGTGACCGCGCCGGGCCATTGGGCACACCCGGTGGATTCGACGCCGAACTCGACACCGCGGGAGAACAGGATCTGCATACCGACGCAGACCCCGAGCACGGGCCGGCCGGCGGCGATGCGGTCGGCGATGATCTGCTCACCGTTGATCTTGCGCAGACCGGTCATACACGCTTCGTACGCGCCGACTCCGGGCACCATCAACCCGTCGGCCGATGCGGCCGCGTCGGGATCGGCGGTCACCACCACCTCGGCGCCGACGCGTTCCAGGGCCCGCTGCGCCGAGCGCAGATTGCCCGACCCGTAGTCGAGCACCGTGACTTTCTTTGTCACAGGCTGCCTTTGGTGGACGGCACGCCGGAAACCCGGGGATCGGGTTCGACGGCCTGACGCAACGCGCGGGCCACCGCCTTGTACTGCGCCTCGGTGATGTGGTGCGGATCGCGGCCGTAGATGGTCCGCACGTGCAGTGCGATCCGGGCATTGAACGCCAGCGACTCGAACACATGCCGGTTGATCACGGTGTGGTACGGCGCGCCGGTACCGGCGATGGTGAAGTCGACCATGTACTCCGGCTCACCGGTGTGCACGAAATACGGCCGGCCCGAGACGTCGACGGCGGCGTGCGCCAGGGTTTCGTCCATCGGGATGAAGGAGTCGCCGAAGCGGCGGATGCCCTTCTTGTCGCCGAGCGCCTCGCCGAGTGCCTGACCCAACACGATGGCGGTGTCCTCGACGGTGTGATGCGCCTCGATGTCGATATCGCCCTTGGCGCGCACCGTCAGGTCGAAGCTGGCGTGGCTGCCCAGCGAGGTCAGCATGTGATCGAAGAACGGCACGCCGGTGTCGATGTGAACCTGCCCGGTGCCGTCGAGGTCGATCTCGACGACGATGTCGGATTCCCTGGTCTTACGCGCGACCTTGGCGATGCGGCTCACTGTGCTCCTACTGTCGAGGCCAATTCGGTGCCGGCGAGGCGGGCGCTGACCGCCAGCAGGGCGTCGTTCTCGGCCGCCAGGCCGGTGGTGGCCCGCAGGTAGCCGGGGATACCGACATCGCGGATCAGCACCCCGGCGTCCAGGTAGCGCTGCCAACTGGCCGGCGCGTCGGCGAATTCGCCGAACAGCACGAAGTTGGCGTCGCTTCCGATGACGCGGAAACCCATATCGGACAACGCCGCCGACACCCGTTCCCGTTCGGCGATCAACGTCGCCACACTGCCGAGGGTGTCGTCGGCGTGCCGCAGCGCGGCCCGTGCGGCCGCCTGGGTCAGCACCGACAGGTGATAGGGCAGGCGCACCAGCAGCAATGCCTCGATGACGGCGGGGGCGGCGATCAGGTAGCCCAACCGGCCGCCGGCGAAGGCGAATGCCTTGCTCATGGTCCTGGTGACGATGAGTTTGGCGGGATGGCGATCGATCAGCGCGACCGCACTGGGCTGGGAGGAGAATTCGCCGTAGGCCTCGTCGACGATCAGTACACCGCCGGTCATGGCATCGAGCAACCGGGCCAGGTCGGCCAGCGGAATGCTCTGTCCGGACGGGTTGTTGGGGCTCGCCACGAAAACCACATCGGGCCGGTTGGCGGTGATGGCGGCCACGGCGGCGTCGGTGTCGAGACTGAAATCCGCGGCACGTGCCGCGGCGATCCATTCGGTCTGGGTGCCGTCGGAGATGATGGGGTGCATCGAGTAGGACGGCACGAATCCGATGGCGCGCCGGCCCGGACCACCGAAGGCCTGCAGCAGCTGTTGCAGGATCTCGTTGGAACCGTTTGCCGCCCAGAGGTTTTCCACACCGAGCGGCACACCGGTGGCGGTCGTCATGTAGGAGGCCAGGTCGGCCCGCAGTGCGGTGGCGTCCCGGTCCGGGTAGCGGTGCAGTTCGGCCGCCGCGGCACGCACCGATGCCGTCACGTCGTCGACCAGGGCCGGGGTCGGCGGGTGCGGGTTCTCGTTGGTGTTGAGCCGGAACGGCACTTCGAGCTGCGGTGCGCCGTAGGGCGATTTGCCGCGCAGGTCGGCACGCAGCGGCAGATCCGTCAGCCGCACCGAATCGCCGGTGCTCACGATTCGAACCTCCGGCGCACCGCTTCGCCGTGCGCGGGCAGGTTCTCGGCCTTGGCCAGGGTGATGACATAGCCGGAGACGTCCTTGAGGGCGGCCTCGGTGTAGTCGACGACGTGGATGCCCTTGAGGAATGTCTGCACCGACAAGCCGCTGGAATGCCGCGCGCAGCCGGCGGTGGGCAGCACGTGGTTGGAGCCCGCGCAGTAGTCGCCGAGGCTCACCGGCGAGAACGCCCCGACGAAAATCGCTCCGGCAGAACGGATCCGGTTTGCCACCGCGGCGGCATCGACGGTCTGGATCTCCAGATGCTCGGCGGCGTAGGCATTGACGACGCGTACACCGGCGTCGAGGTCGTCGACCAGCACGGTGGCCGACTGCCTGCCGAGCAGGGCCGCGGTGACGCGTTCGCGGTGCACGGTGGTCTGCAGCTGCACGGCCAGTTCGGCGTCCACCGCCACACCGAGGTCGCTGCTGGGTGTCACCAGGACGCTGGCGGCCATCTCGTCGTGTTCGGCCTGACTGATCAGGTCGGCGGCCACGTGCACCGGGTCGGCGGTGTGATCGGCCAGGATCGCGATCTCGGTCGGGCCGGCCTCGGCGTCGATACCGACCTGCGAACGGCAGAGCCGTTTGGCCGCGGTGACGTAGATGTTTCCCGGACCGGTGATCATGTCGACCGGCGCCAGTTCGGCGCCGTCGGTGTCGGTGCCGCCGTAGGCCAGTAGCGCCACGGCCTGCGCACCACCGACGGCCCATACCTCGTCGACACCGAGCAGTGCCGCCGCGGCCAGGATCGTCGGGTGCGGCAGACCGCCGAATTCGGCCTGCGGCGGGCTGGCGATGACCAGGGAGTCCACCCCGGCGGTCTGGGCGGGCACCACGTTCATCACGACGCTCGACGGGTAGACCGCGTTACCGCCCGGCACGTACAGGCCGACGCGTTCGACGGGCACCCACCGCTCGGTGACGGTGGCGCCGGGCGCCAGTTCGGTGGTGGTGTCGGTCCGGCGCTGATCGGCATGCACCGCGCGGGTGCGCTCGATGGCGACCTCGAGGGCCGTGCGGACGTCGGCGGCGAGTTCGGCCAGGGCCTGCTGCAGCCGGGCAGCCGGCACCCGGACGGTGTCGGGCCGGACACCGTCGAAGGACTGGCCGTACTCCAGGGCCGCGACGGCACCGCGCTGCGCGATGTCGTCGACGATGGGCCGCACCTTCGGTACCACCGAGTCGACGTCGACACCACCGCGTGGCAGCACCGCACGAAGCTGCGCCGCCGACAGCGTGTCGTTGCGCAGGTCTATCCGGGTCATCTCGAAACTGGCCATTGCCACAATTGTCCCTGATCGGTCCAGCTGAATAAAAATCCGTTGGGCACACGCGTCGCGGGCTGCCACACTGCCGTCATGGAGCTGGGACTGTGGCTGGCGTTTCTGGGCGCCTCGGTGGCGATAAGCGTGTCGCCGGGAGCCGGGGCGATCGTGTCGATGTCGACCGGTTTGAACAACACCGTGCGCCGTAGCTACTGGGTCATCTTCGGCCTGCAGATCGGGCTGATGTCGCAGTTGGTGCTGGTGGCCGTCGGCCTGGGCGCGGTGCTGGCCAGCTCGGTGCTGGCGTTCAACGTCATCAAGTGGCTCGGCGTCGGATACCTCGTCTACCTGGCCGTACGGCAATGGCGGTCGGCGGGGTTCGATCTCAATGCCCAACTCGCGCAGCCCCGCGACGACAGCAGATGGGCCCTTCTGGTGCGCGGGTGTCTGGTCAACGTGACCAACCCCAAGGGGCTGGTTTTCCTGCTGGCGGTGCTGCCGCAGTTCGTCGTACCGGCGTCCCCGCTGCCGCCGCAATACCTGGCGATCGGCGTCACGATGGTGGCCGTCGACCTGGTGGTGATGGGCTGCTACGCGGGCCTGGCCACCCGGCTGCTGCGGTGGATGCGCACCCCGCGGCAGCAGACAGTGCTCAATCGCACGTTCTCCGGGCTGTTCGCGGTGGCTGCGGTCGGCCTGTCGCTGGTGCGCCGCAGCGCCACCGTCTGAGGCGAGGGCACGCTTTTGTACGGCTTTGGCGGCGTGTTGGTGTACAGACACGCTCGCTCGCGGGGCTAGAAGTCGAGGCCGATGTCGAGGACGCGGACCGAGTGGGTCAGGGCGCCGACCGCGAGGTAGTCCACCCCGGTGCCGGCGTAGGCAGCCGCCGACTCCAGCGACAGACCGCCGGAGGACTCCAGCAGCACACCAGGCGCCCGGGTATCGCGACGCTGCACGGCGATCTGGGTCTCCCAGACCGCGAAATTGTCCAGCAGCACCAGCTCGACATCCTCGGCGAGCACCTCGTCGAGCTGTTCGAGCGAGTCCACCTCGACCTCGCACGGCAGATCGGGTGCGGCGGCACGCACGGCGCGCAGCGCGGCGACCACCGATCCGGCAGCCGCGACGTGGTTGTCCTTGATCAGCGCGGCATCGCCGAGCCCCATCCGGTGGTTGACACCACCGCCGACTCGTACGGCGTACTTCTGCAGGGTGCGCAGGCCCGGCAGGGTCTTGCGGGTGTCGCGGATCTTGGCCCGGGTGCCCTCGACCTCGGCCACCCAGTCGGCCGTCGCGGTGGCGATGCCGGACAGATGACAGACCAGGTTGAGCATGGTGCGTTCAGCGGTCAGCAGCCCGCGGGTCTGGCTTTCCAGCGTCAGCAGCGCGTCACCGGGCCGC
This sequence comes from Mycobacterium sp., assembly GCA_016197405.1. Lineage (GTDB taxonomy): Bacteria > Actinomycetota > Actinomycetes > Mycobacteriales > Mycobacteriaceae > Mycobacterium. The sequence continues at coordinate 240,026 of JACPVR010000016.1, read as the reverse complement.
AGCCGATCGCCGTCGTCGGCGCGGCCGATGACCCGGTAGCCGTCGGCGCCCAGCACCTCGTCGAGCACCAGCAGCGCGATGTCGACACCGGCGACGACACCGTCGGCGCGGGTCACGACGGCCGCAGTGGTGACGGCATCCTCGGGAACCGTTGCCAGCGTGGTGATATCGGGCCCATAGCGCAGGTCCTCGGTCAGACCGCGTTCGATGACCTCACGTGCTTCGGCCAGCTCGGCCGAGGTCAGGGTCAGCATGCCGCCACCGCCGGTGCGTCGACCACGACGCGGCCGTCGACGAGCCGGACCACGCTACTGCGGGCCTGCGCCGGATCGGTGTCGGGGAAATCGGACCGATGGTGACAGCCGCGGCTCTCGGTGCGCGCGGTGGCGGCAGCGGCCACCGCCCGCGCGGTGACGGTGAGCGCCAGGTCTTCGAACTGAGCGCGGTTGACGGGCACCAGCCGGCGACCGCCGGCGAGCAGTTCGCCCAGGCGGTGCAGTCCGGCGCCGTCGCGTACCACCGAGGCGTCCCGCGACATGGCGTCCTGCAGGACCGCGCGCTCGAGCGCGTGCGACTGCTCCGGTTCGGGTCTGCGGGCGTGCACGGCGCCGGCGGCCAGCGCGTGCTCGGCGGCCAGCCTGCCGGATCGACCACCCACCACCAGGCCTTCGAGCAGGCTGTTGGATGCCAGCCGGTTGGCGCCGTGCATACCGGTGCGGGCCACCTCCCCCGCGGCGAAAAGCCCGGGCAGGGCGGTGCGGCCGTGCACGTCGGTGAGCACGCCACCGCAGCTGTAGTGGGCGCCGGGCACCACCGGGATCGGCTCAAGGGTGGGATCGATACCGGCGTCGCGGCAGGCCGCGGTGACGGTCGGGAACCGCTTCGCGAAACCGTCGATACCGCGGGCATCGAGGTAGACGCAGGCCGCGCCGGTCGCCGACAGCCGGGCGTCGATCGCCGCGGCCACCACATCGCGCGGTGCCAGATCACCCATCGGGTGCACCCCCGCGGTCACCGGGTTGCCTTCGGCGTCAACCAGTTTCGCGCCCTCGCCACGGATGGCCTCGGTGATCAGCGGCCGGCGGCCACCGGCGTGCCCGTCGAACAGCATCGTCGGGTGGAATTGGATGAACTCGATATCGGCAACCGCCACCCCGGCCAGCAGCGCCAGCGCGATGCCGTCACCGGTGGAACCGTCGGGGTTGGTGGTGGCGCGGTAGAGATGCCCGAGACCACCGGTGGCCAGGATCACCGCCGGCGCATGCACGATGCCGGGGCCCTCCGGGCCGGCCACCAGCACGCCGGTGATGCCGTCGGCGTCGTGCAGCAGCTGCAGCGCCACATGTCCGCGCCTGATGTCGAGGGTGCGCGCGGCGGCGTCGAGTGCGCGTTGCACCTCGGCGCCCGTTGCGTCCCCGCCGGCGTGGATGATGCGTCGGCGGGAGTGCCCACCTTCGCGGGTCAGCGCCCACTGGCCGGGTCCGGATTCGTCGAAATGTGCTCCGGCGTCGACCAATTCGGTGACGGCGTGGTAGCCGTCGGCGACGATGGAGCGCACGGCGTCCGGATCACACAGGCCACCGCCCGCGGCCAGGGTGTCGGCGACGTGGGCCTCGACGGAATCATCGGTGCGCGGCAGCACAACGGCGATACCGCCCTGGGCGTAGAACGTCGCGGTCTCGGATGCCTTGGACAGCAGCACCACTTTGCGCCCGAGCCGGTGCGCGGCCAGCGCCGCGGCCAGACCCGCAACCCCGGTGCCGATGACGACGACATCGGCCCGCTGCTGCCAGAGCCCTGACCCGCCGCAGGCGGGAGACGTTGTCACTCCCCGCCGCCGGGCTGTCCGATCTCGATCATCCGCTGCACGCTGGCGCGGGCCAGTGCGGCGGTATCGAGGTCGACGTGGACCTCATCGGCACCCTCGACCAGGCAGCGCAGCAGCGCCGCGGGGGTGATCATCTTCATGTACTTGCAGGAGGCCCGGTCGTTGACCGCCTGGAAATCGATATCCGGTGCGGCGCGGCGCAACTGGTGCAACATGCCGACCTCGGTGGCCACCAGCACCTGTCGCGCGTGCGATTCCCGTGCGGCGTCGAGCATGCCGCCGGTCGACAGGATCTTGACCCGGTCGGCCGGAAAGGAGCCCTCGCCCGCCAGGTACAGCGCCGACGTGGCACAACCACATTCAGGATGCACGTACAGCTCGGCGTCCGGGTGGCTGCGGGCCTGGGCGGCCAGCTCGTCGCCGTTGATGCCGGCGTGCACGTGGCATTCACCGGCCCAGATGTGCAGGTTCTGCCGGCCCGTCATGCGGCGCACGTGCGCGCCGAGGAACTGATCCGGGCAGAACAGCACATCGCGGTCGGCCGGGATGGAGGCCACCACCTCGACAGCATTGGACGAGGTGCAGCAGATGTCGGTCAGGGCTTTGACCGCGGCCGTGGTGTTGACATAGGAGACCACGACGGCGTCGGGATACTCCTCGCGCCAGGCGCGCAGCTCGTCGGCGGTGATGGAATCGGCCAGCGAGCAGCCGGCCCGCTGATCCGGGATCAGCACGGTCTTCTCCGGCGAGAGGATCTTGGCGGTCTCGGCCATGAAGTGCACACCGGCGAAGACGATGGTGTCCTCGGGTGCCTCGGCGGCCAGCCGGGACAACGCCAGCGAGTCACCGACGTGATCGGAGACGTCCTGGATGGCCGGCAGCTGGTAGTTGTGCGCGAGCAGCGTCGCGCCGCGCAGCTTGAGCAGCCGGCGTATCTCGGCGGCCCATTCCTCGTCGCCGTCGACGCCCGAGTACCCCCCGGGTCCGTCGGTGATCCGCGCCATCAGCGCCCTCGGAACAGCGGTGTCCAGATCCTGGCGGTCCAGCACTGTCATGGCCGCATTCCTTTCGCCAACCAGGTTTTCGACTTATGATCGAAAACATGCCAAATAATAGCACTGCGCACGAAGTGCTAGCCGTGGTCTTCCAGATCCGCCACCTCAGCACACCGAAACCCCAGCTCAACGTGCTGCTGTGGGAACGCGCCCTGGAACCGCAGCGCGGCACCTGGTCGCTGCCCGGCGGACGGCTGCGACACGACGAAGACATGACCAGTTCAGCGCGTCGTCAACTCGCCGAGAAGGTCGACCTGCGCGAGATCGCACATCTCGAACAGCTGCAGGTGTTCTCCGACCCGCACCGGGTTCCGGGCACCCGCACCATCGCCACCACGTTCCTGGGCCTGGTTCCCTCCCCCGCCACCCCGGAGCTGCCGCCCGACACCCGTTGGCACCCGGTCAGCGCACTCCCGCCGATGGCGTTCGACCACGGCCCGATGGTGGAGTACGCCCATAGCCGCCTTGCCGCCAAACTGTCCTACACCAATATCGGTTTCGCTTTGGCCCCAAAGGAATTCGCACTCTCGACACTGCGCGACATCTACGGCGCCGCGCTGGGCTACCAGGTGGACGCCACCAACCTGCAACGCGTGCTGGCCCGCCGCGGGGTGATAACCCGCACCGGCACGACGGCGCAATCGGGCCGCAGCGGCGGGCGCCCGGCGGCCCTTTTTCGATTCACCGAGTCCCGACTGCGTGTCACGGACGAGTTCGCGGCCCTTCGTCCACCAAGCTGAACGGATTGGTTTTTAAGGGAAGGCTAAGAGACAATGGCCGGAACCCCGGAGGGAGTCCGATATGGAACTCGGCAACACGGCACGGGCGTCGGAACCGCAATGGATCGGACGACCCCAGCATGAGGCGCTGACGCCGAACTCGCGGCCGATACTGCCCGACCGGGACCCGTTCTACCTGCCACCTGCAGGTTTCGAACATGCCGCACCCGGGACCGTGCTGCGCTCCCGCGATGTCGAGCTGGCCTTCCTCGGCCTGATCCCGCAACGCGTCACCGCCACCCAGCTGCTCTACCGCAGCACCGACCGCAACGGCGTGCCCGAGGCCACCGCGACGACCGTCATCGCGCCCGCGGAGCGTGCACCGCATCGCCCCTGCCCGGTGGTCTCCTACCAGTGCGCCATCGACGCCGTCAGCGCGCGCTGCTTCCCGTCCTATGCGATGCGCAGGCACGCCCACTCCGTCGGCGCACTCCCCCAGCTGGAATTCCTGCTGGTGGCCGCCGCGATCGCCGAGGGCTGGGCCGTCTCGGTGCCCGACCACGAGGGATCCCAGGGCATCTGGGGCACGCCGTACGAGCCGGGCTACCGCGTGCTCGACGGTGTCCGGGCCGCGCTGAGCCACGAACGGCTCGGACTCTCCCCGGAAGCGCCCGTCGGGCTGTGGGGCTACTCCGGCGGTGGCCTGGCCACCGCGTGGGCCGCCGAGGTGTGCGGGACCTACGCACCGGAACTCAACATCGTCGGCGCCGCGCTCGGCTCGCCGGTCGGCGACCTGGGGCACACCTTCCGCAGGCTCAACGGCACTTTCTACTCCGGGCTGCCCGCGACGGTGGTCGCGGCGCTGGCCCACGTCTATCCCGATCTGGACCGGGTGATCCAGCAGCACGCCACCGACAAGGGCAAGGCCATGCTGGCCCGCATCGAGAAGATGACCACCATGCACGCCGTGCTGCGGCTGGTGCGGATGGACATGGACAACATGGTGGACTGCCCGCTGGAAGATCTGCTGGACAGCCCCGAAGTCCAGCATGTCTTCGACGACATCAGGCTCGGCACGGCCGCCCCGGTGCCGCCGGTGCTCATCGTGCAGGCCGTCCACGACCGCATCGTGTCGGTCGACGATATCGACGCCCTCGCCGACGCCTACACCGCTGGCGGCGCCAACGTCACCTATCACCGCGACCGGTTCAGCGAGCACATGCTGCTGCACCCCATGTCGGCGCCGATGACGCTGCGCTGGCTCATCGACCGCTTCGAAGGCAGGCCGCTCTCCGAGCACAAGCTGCGCACCACCTGGCCGACGCTGCTCAACCCGATGACCTACCGCGGGATGTGGCGGCTGGGCACCGTCGCCGCCCGGGTGCTGACCGGACGGGTCATCGACCGCCGCCCTCTGTGAGTGGGCCTGGCCGGCAGCTATTGTCGCCAGCATGCCTGCATCCCGCGAGACTCACCCCAACAATGCACCCGGCGTGCCGATGCTGGTCCCGCCGTGGCTGGAACGCCTGCAGATCAAGTTCATGAATCCGCTGCTGCGGCCGCTGTCGAAGCGGATGCCGGGATTCGCCGTGATCAAACACCGCGGCCGCACCTCGGGCACGCCGTACGAGACGGTCGTAAACCCGGCCCGCAAGGGCAACGTCGTCGCGATCGGGTTGATCCACGGCAAGACCAACTGGGTCAAGAATGTCCTGGCGGCCGGCGAGGCCGATATCCATATGAGCGGCAAGGATATTCATCTGGTGAATCCGCGGGTGCTGCCCGCGGGCACGGTGGATCCCGCGCTGCCGAAGATGGCGCAGGGTGTGCTCAAACGATCAGGGGTTTTCGTCGCCGATATCGCCTGAGGCGACCTACTGCGGCGGGGCGTCCGGCGTCGGGACCGGAAGCGATCCCACCGGTGCCGGCAGCACCGGAGCCGCGGCCACCGGCGGCCACGCGCCGAGGTCGTCACGCATGGTGCCGACCGTGAGCAGAGCGTAGACCAGTGCCGCGACCGCGGCCGGAACCAGCACCGTCGCCGCGATCTGCACCGGCGAATGGCCGAAGAACACCGGCGGCGCCTCGGAGAAGTAGTAGATGCGGTGCTCCGGTGTGACCGGCGCTCCTTCCAGGGTCGTCACGCCGTAGCGCATGTGGGCCAGCCAGGCCCCGAGCCCGGCCGCCGTCGCGGTGGCCGCGACCGATCCCAGCGACAGCGCCGCCACCATCAGCGGTCCCCGGTGGGCGCGCCACTGCCACACCAGCACCGCGGCGACGACACCGAGCACCGACGGCATCCCCAGCATCAAGAAGGCGCCGATGAACAGGTGGTCGGCTTCGCTGCCCACATAGGCGTTCACCCGGTCGCCGCTTCGGGTCAGCGCCACCACGGCCCGCGCCGGCGGTGCCAGCCACGCCCATGCCGCGCCGACGACGACGCCGGCCAGCGCCATCCCCACGATCACGACGATCGCGGCGCGCACGCGCGAGACCCGCGGCGCACCGGGTGGCGGCACCGGCACGGCCGGTGCCGGATCGAACAACGCGGGATCGGTCACCGCTGGTCGAAATCCTTCGAATCGACCAGACCGTGCCGCGAGCACTTGGCCCACCAGCCGTCGGGCCGGACCTGCACGATCATCCGGCGCCCGCAGGCCGCGCAGTAGCGGGGCGGTTCCAGACCGAGCTGCGCCGCCGTCGGGATCGCCGCGGCGGCACCGGCCTCGGCACCGGTGTAGACGTTGTAGTCACCCGCGCTCACCGGCGCAGGCAACTCGTGGTGAACCATCACCTGACTTTTCTACAGGCTCGCGTTGAGAGCCTTGATGGGCATCTGCAGATCGTCGAGCAGCTCCAGGTCCGATTCGGCGGGCCGGCCCAGCGTCGTCAGGTAGTTGCCGACGATGACGGCGTTGATACCGCCCAGGATGCCCTGCTTGGCGCCGAGGTCGCCCAGGGTGATCTCGCGGCCGCCGGCGAACCGGAGCATGGTGCGCGGCAGCGCCAGCCGGAACGCGGCGACGGCCTTGAGCGCCTCCGATGCCGGCAGCACCTCCAGGTCACCGAACGGGGTGCCCGGGCGCGGGTTGAGGAAGTTCAGCGGGACCTCGTGCGGGTTGAGCTCGGCCAGGTTGGCGGCGAACTCCGCGCGCTGCTCCAGCGTCTCGCCCATGCCGAGGATGCCGCCGCAGCAGACCTCCATACCGGCTTCGCGGACCATTTCCAGGGTCTCCCAGCGCTCTTCCCAGGTGTGGGTGGTCACCACGTTGGTGAAGAACGAGCGGGCGGTCTCCAGGTTGTGGTTGTAGCGGTGCACGCCCATGTCCTTGAGGCGGTCCACCTGCTCCTGGTTCAGCATGCCCAGCGAGCAGGCGATCTGGATCTCGACCTCGTTGCGGATCGCCTCGATACCGGCGGCGACCTGTGACAGCAGCCGCTCATCGGGCCCGCGCACGGCGGCGACGATGCAGAACTCGGTGGCACCGGACTTCGCGGTCTGCTTGGCGGCCTCGACCAGGCTCGGGATGTCGAGCCAGGCGCTGCGCACCGGTGAGGCGAAAAGCCCTGACTGCGAACAGAAGTGGCAGTCCTCGGGGCAGCCGCCGGTCTTGAGGCTGATGATGCCCTCGACCTCGACCTCCGGTCCGCACCATTTCATCCGGACCTCGTGGGCCAGCGCCAGCAGCTCCTCGAGACGCTCGTCGGGCAGCTGCAGCACCTCCAGGATCTGATCCTGGTCGAGCGGCTCACCGCGCTCGAGCACCTGCTGCCGGGCCAGGCCCAAAACGTCGACTGCTGCCTGTGTCACCGGCTGCACCCCAATCTCACGTAACTCGGTCGCTGACTTGAACAGCGTTCAGGTTATGGTAGCGGGGTGCAGCTGCACAAACCCGATGTGGTGGCCAAGGCCGTGACGATACTCGACACGTACGGTATCGCCGACCTGACCATGCGCAGGCTCGCACGCGAACTCGACGTGACCCCGGGCGCGCTCTACTGGCACTTCGCCAACAAGCAGGAACTGCTCGGTGCCGTCGCCGACACCGTGCTGGCACCGGCCCTTCGCGCACCCGATGACCAGCAGTGGCAGGCCCGGATCGCCGCGGTCTCCCGGCGGCTGCGCGACGCACTGCTGTCGCACACCGACGGCGCCGAACTGGTCTCGGCGACGCTGGCCACCGGCCAGTCCGATGCGCTGCGCGCGGTCCTGGTCCTGCTCGCCGATGCCTGCGTCGATGCCGGGGTGCCGCCCGCGCAGGCCGAGCTGGCCGCCCGCACCATCGTCTACTACGTACTGGGTTTCACCGCCGACGAGCAGTCCCGCCTGCAGTGGGACGCCGCCGGTGCGCTGCCCGACGACCAGTCGCTGCTGCACGCCGACGCCGCGCCCGGCGCCCGGTTCGACTTCGGGCTTTCGCTGCTGGTCGACGGGCTCTCGGTTCAGGCGCGGCGGTCCGTCAACGCCCGATGAGGACGTGCGACACCCGGGTGTCGCTGTCCCAGCGCCGCAATCCGCACAACGACGCCGAGATGTCGCCGCCGGGTGCGGCGGCCAGCGCCCGGCCCAGGTCGGCCGGATCGATACGACGTCCCAGTGTGGTGTGCGGTGTCCACTGTCCCGGTTCGGCATGCGGCAGCGGGCCGGGCCGCAGGAACGGCAGGCACCGGCGATGAGTCTCGGTCTGAAAGGCCAACAGCCCCGCCGACGGCACGATGAGCCGCGCCAGTGTCACCCGGCGCCCGCCGAACAGCACCGGTGATCCGATCAGACAGGGCAACGGCAGCAGGTCGGCCAGCGCCACCAGCGCCGGGTCGACGGCCCCGCCGATGCGTTCGGCGACACTGAGCGTCACATGCGGCCGGTTGGTGCCCGACCGGATATCTGCCTGGCTGGGCAGGCCGGCATCGGCCAGCGCGGTCCACATACCGCGCAGCGTGTCCTCGGTGCGGGCGTCGAACAGCAGCTCCACCGAATGCGCCATATCAGGACAACGTCCGCACCCATGCCGCGTCGTAGGCCGGCGCGACCTGCTCGGCGAACTCCCCCGGCGCCAACGATCCGGCTCCGGCGGGCAGCACCGCGCGCACCGGGGCGAGCCGGGCCAGCGCGCCGCGGTTCGACGACTCGGCCGGGCCCGGGTCCACCGGCCAGCTGCCGATCACCAGACCGGCGGTGGAAAGTCCTTTGGCCGCAATGGCTTCCAGCGTCAGTGCGGTGTGGTTGAGGGTGCCCAGTCCGGCTGAGACCACCACCAGCACCGGGGCGCCGAGCTCGACGGCGAGGTCACGCAACGTCACACCGTCGGCGCCGAGTTCGACCAGCAGACCGCCGGCACCCTCGACCAGGGTCAGCCGGCCGGGCGCGTCGACCGCGCGGATCGCGGCCAGCAGGTCGTCCGCGTTCGGCAACGCCATGCCGGCCTGTTCGGCAGCGGCGACCGGGCCCAGCGGCTGCGGGTAGCGGGCCAGTCCGGTCAACGCGCCGACCCCGGAAAGCCTGCCGATCTCGGCGAGGTCGTCGTCACCGTCGGCGGTACCGGTCTGCACCGGTTTGCACACCGCGACATCGCCGCCGCCACGGCGCGCCGCGCAGGCCAGCGCCGCGGTCGCCACGGTCTTGCCCACGCCGGTCCCGGTGCCGGTGACGATCAGCACCGTCATGCGCGCGCCGTACCGAGGACCTCGGTCAGCACCTGCTCGGCCACCGCCATCTCCTCGGCGGTCAGCGAGGCCCTGGCGGTGAGTCGCAGCCGCGATGTCCCGGCGGGCACCGACGGCGGCCGGAAACAGCCGACCCGTACCCCGCGCGCGGCGCACTCCGCCGCGGCCGCCACCGCCACATCCGGATTACCGAGGATCACCGAGACGACCGAGGACTCGGGCAGTTCTGCGACGTCACAGATGCGTGCCAGCGTGCGGGCATGCGCCAGCACGGTGTCGGCCCGCCAGGGTTGTGCGGCCAGCAGCCGCAGCGCGGCCAGTGCGGCACCGACCGCCGCCGGCGCCAGCCCGGTATCGAAGATGAAGGTCCGGGCGGCATCGATGAGATGGTCGCGAACCGCGACACCACCCAGGACCGCGCCGCCCTGGCTGCCGAGCGCCTTGGACAGCGTCGTCGTCACCACCACATCGGGGGCACCGGCCAGGCCGACCTCCTGCAGCAGACCGCGGCCGCCGGTTCCGCGTACCCCCAGCCCGTGCGCTTCGTCGACCAGCAGCACCGCGCCACGCATCCGGCACACGTCGTGCAGCCTGCGCAGCGGTGCCAGGGTGCCGTCGGCAGAGAACACCGAATCGGTGACGACCAGGGCACGCTCCTCGGTGCGCGCGGCCAGCGCGGCGTCCACGGCGTCGACGTCATTGTGCGGTGCGACCACCACACGGGCCCGCGACAGCCGGCAGGCATCGACGAGGGAGGCGTGCGAATAGGCGTCCGAGACCACCAGCGCGCCCGGACCGGACAGGCCGACCACCGCACCGATGTTGGCGGTGTAGCCCGAGGAGAACACCAACGCCGCCGCGGTGCCCATGAACTCGGCCAGCTCGCGCTCGAACTGCTGGTGTAGTTCGGTGTCGCCGGTGACCAGTCGCGATCCGGTCGATCCGGCGCCCCAGGTGCGCAGCGCCTCGATACCGCCGTCGATGACGTCCGGGTGCGTCGACAGGCCCAGATAGTCGTTGGATGCCAGGTCGACCTCGGCCGAACCCGCCTGCCGCGGTTTCAACGACCGGCGCAGCCCCGCCACCCGGCGTTGCTGGGCGACGTCATCGAGCCAGGCCAGCGGTGATACCACGGCGCGTGTCACCGGCACTCCCCACACAGATCAGTACGACTTGAACACCGTTCAGGTTAACGCACGCGCGACGGCATTCATGGCTGAGGTGATCTGGGCGATCTCGGCCGCGGTGCACACATACGGCGGCATCACATAGATCAGGTTCCGGAACGGCCGCAGCCAGACCCCGTGATCCAGCGCCACCGGGGTGGCGATCGCCAGATCCACCGGCTCGCGCATCTCGATGACGCCGATGGCACCGAGCACCCGCACATCGGCGACACCAGCGATGTCGGCCGCCGGCTGCAGGCCGGCGCGCAAACCAGCGCTGATCTCGGCGACCCGGGTCCGCCAATCCTGCTCCAGCAGCAGCTCCACGGCGGCCACCGATACCGCGCACGCCAGCGCATTGGCCATGAACGTCGGGCCGTGCATCAGCGCGCCGGCCTCCGAGGTGCTGATCACCCGGGCGATCTCGGCAGTGCACAGTGTCGCGGCCAGCGTCACATAACCACCGGTCAGCGCCTTGCCGACACACATGATGTCGGGCCGCACCCCGGCATGGTCGGCGGCGAAGAGCTCGCCGGTACGGCCGAACCCGGTGGCGATCTCGTCGAAGACCAGCAGCACGTCGTGGGCATCGCAGATGGCGCGCAGATCGCTCAGATAGCGCGGATCGTGAAACCGCATGCCACCCGCCCCCTGGACGACGGGTTCGACCACCACCGCGGCCACCTCGTCGGCATGCCGGGCCAGCTGATCGGCGAACGCGGCGCTGTAGGCCGGGTCGTACTCCGAGGGCACCGCGGGTGCGAAAATCTGCCGGGTCAGGATCTCGGTCCACAGCGAGTGCATACCGCCGTCGGGATCGCAGATGCTCATCGGCGTGAACGTGTCGCCGTGATAGCCGCCGCGCCACGTCATCAACCGGTTCTTGGCCGGCCGGCCGCGACCGCGCTGATACTGCAACGCCATCTTGACGGCCACCTCGACGGCCACCGAACCGGAATCGGAGAAGAACACGGTGTCCAGGCCCGCCGGGGTGATCTGCACCAGCAGCTGCGCCAGCCGCGCCGCGGGCTCATGCGTCAGCCCGCCGAACATCACATGGTTCATGGTCGCCAGCTGCGCCGTCAGCGCCGCATCCAGCCGGGGGTGACCGTGCCCGTGCACCGCGGTCCACCACGACGCCATACCGTCGAGGACGTCGACCTCGCGGCTCTCGCCGTCGATGTCACGCACCACCGTCAGCCAGGCGCCCTTGGCACGCAGCGCCACCACCGGTGCCACGGCGCCCGGCCCGCCGATGGTGCTGTACGGATGCCAGATATGTGCGGCGTCGACCGCGGCGATCTCCTGCGGGGTCATGGCGCACACGGACCCCAACAGTATTCGTCGGCGCGCAGCCCCGGCCGCGCAGGTAGCGTGCCGACATTGCCGGCCGGTGACCGGCAGCTTTCGTGGAAATGTCTCCGCCAGCCTCGTTAGGTAGATTGTCATCCGACGATGAGTGCCCTGCTCCCCGCCCGGACGGCGTCGACAACCGTTCCGGCTCCTGCGACCCCACCCGCGATGGGGACCAGGAAATCGGGTTTCTACCGACACGATCTCGATGGCCTGCGCGGTGTGGCCATCGCGCTGGTTGCCGCCTTCCACATCTGGTTCGGACGCGTTTCCGGTGGTGTCGACGTCTTCCTGGTGCTGTCCGGTTTCTTCTTCGGCGGGCGGCTGCTGCGCAACGCGCTGAGCGCGGGCCCGGCGCTGGCACCCGGCCGGGAAGTCGTCCGGCTGGTGCGCCGGCTGCTGCCGGCGCTGGTCGTGGTGCTGGCGGCCTCCGCGGTACTGACGATCCTGATCCAGCCGGAGACCCGGTGGGAGACCTTCGCCGACCAGAGCCTGGCCAGCCTGGGGTACTACCAGAACTGGGAGCTGGCCAACACCGCGTCGAACTATCTGCGGGCCGGCGAAGCCGTCAGCCCGCTGCAGCACATCTGGTCGATGTCGGTTCAGGGCCAGTTCTACATCGCATTCCTGATACTGGTTTTCGGCGCCACGCTGCTGCTGCGGCGCCCACTGGGCAGGTGGCTGCGCATCTTCTTCATCGCGGTCCTGGCCGCGCTGGCCATCGCATCCTTCGTCCACGCGATATCGGCGCACAACACCGACCAGGCCACGGCCTACTACGACAGCTTCGCGCGGGGCTGGGAACTGCTGCTCGGGGCGCTGGCCGGGGCACTGGTGCCCTACGTACGCATGCCGATGTGGCTGCGCACGGTGCTGGCGACGGTGGCGCTGGCCGCCATCCTGTCCTGCGGTGCGCTCATCGACGGTGTCAAGGAGTTCCCCGGGCCGTGGGCGCTGGTCCCGGTCGGCGCGACCATCGTGATGATCCTGGCCGCCGCCAACCGGCAGGCCGATCCCCGCACCGGCGGCAGGCTGCCGCTGCCCAACCGGATCCTGGCGGCGCGTCCGCTGGTGACCCTGGGCGCGATGGCGTACTCGCTGTATCTGTGGCACTGGCCGCTGCTGATCTTCTGGCTGGCCTTCAGCGGGCACAACAAGGCCACCTTCGCCGACGGTGCGGGCATCCTCGCGGTGTCGGGTGTGCTGGCCTACCTGACCATGCGGTTCGTCGAGGAACCACTGCGCTACCGCACACCGGCAGCCAAGCCCGCGGCGCCGCAGATACCGAGCATCCCGTGGCGCACCCGACTGCGCAGGCCGACCATTGCGCTGGGGTCGACGGTGGCGCTGCTGGGTGTCGCGCTGACCGCCACCTCGTTCACCTGGCGCGAGCACGTCACGGTGCAACGCGCCGACGGCAAAGGGCTGGCGAGCCTCAACGCCCGCGATTACCCGGGCGCGCAGGCGCTGCTGCAGGGCACCCGGGTGCCCACGCTGCCGATGCGGCCGACGGTGCTGGAAGCCAGCAAGGATCTGCCGCAATCGACCCTCGACGGTTGCATCAGCGATTTCAAGAACGGCGACGTGATCAACTGCACGTACGGCGACCCGGCAGCCACCCGCACCATCGCGCTGGCCGGCGGGTCACACGCCGAGCACTGGCTGACCGCACTGGACCTGCTGGGCCGCCAGCACCATTTCAAAGTGGTGACCTATCTGAAGATGGGCTGCGCGCTGACCACCGAGCGGGTGCCGCTGATCATGGGTAACAACGCCCCGTATCCGCAGTGCGCCAGCTGGTCGGACAAGGCCATGGACAAGTTGGTCGCCGACCACCCCGACTATGTGTTCACCACGTCGACACGGCCCTGGAACATCAAACCCGGCGACGTCATGCCGGGGTACTACGTCGGCATCTGGAAGAGATTCGCCGACAACAACATTCCGGTTCTCGCCATGCGCGACACGCCCTGGCTGGTCGACTCCGACCACAAGCCCGCCATCCCGGCGGACTGTCTGGCCGACGGCGGTGACGCGGTGTCCTGCGGGCAGAAGCGCTCCGATCTGCTCGCCGCCCGCAATCCCACCCTGGATTTCGTCGACCGGTTCCCCGGCCTCAAACCGCTCGATATGAGCAATGCGGTGTGCCGGCCGGACTACTGCCGGGCCGTCGAGGGAAATGTCCTGGTGTATCGCGATTCCCATCACTTCACCGCGACGTATATGCGGACCATGACCCCGGAGCTCGGTCGTCAGATCGGTGCGGCCACCCACTGGTGGTGAGATTGTCCGGGTCGAGGCCCGCGACCGAGCGCCCCGCGCTGCTCGCCGATAGGGTCAGGTGATGTCGTCGAGTGAGCTGGCCGGCAGCCCGACCCCTGCACCATCGCCGGGTACACCCGCGAAGATCACGGTCTGGCCCGGCACCCCGTACCCGCTCGGCGCCACCTATGACGGCGCCGGGACCAATTTCTCGCTGTTCTCCGAAGTCGCCGAACGTGTCGAGCTGTGCCTGATCGCCAAGGACGGCACCGAGACGCGTATCGAGCTCGACGAGGTCGACACCTACGTGTGGCATGCCTACCTGCCCACCATCACCCCCGGGCAGCGCTACGGCTTCCGGGTGCACGGACCGTGGGATCCCGCGTCGGGACACCGCTGCGATCCGTCCAAACTGCTGCTCGACCCGTACGGCAAGGCCTTCTACGGGGCGTTCGACTTCACCCAGGCGCTGTTCTCCTACGACCTGGATGCCGAGGACCCGGCGTCCGGCGGAACACCGCCGATGGTCGACTCACTGGGACACACCATGACCAGCGTGGTGATCAACCCGTTCTTCAACTGGGCCAACGACCGCGCCCCCAAGACGCCCTACCACGAGACGATCATCTACGAAGCCCACGTCAAGGGCATGACGCAGACGCACCCGGGGATCCCCGAGGAGCTGCGCGGCACCTACTCCGGGCTGGCCCATCCGGTGATCATCGACCACCTCAAGTCACTCAACGTGACCGCGATCGAGCTCATGCCGGCGCACCAGTTCATGCACGATCACCGACTGGTCGAGCTGGGACTGAAGAACTACTGGGGTTACAACACCGTCGGTTTCCTGGCACCGCACTTCGAGTACGCGGCCAGCCCGCACGCCGGTGGTGCCGTCGCGGAGTTCAAGTCGATGGTGCGGGCCTTCCACGAAGCCGGCATCGAGGTCATCCTCGACGTGGTCTACAACCACACCGCCGAGGGCAACCACCTCGGCCCCACCATCAACTTCCGCGGTATCGACAATGCCGCCTACTACCGCCTGCTCGACGGTGATTTGCGCCACTACAAGGATTTCACCGGCACCGGAAACAGCCTCAACGCACGGCACCCGCACACGCTGCAGCTCATCATGGATTCGCTGCGCTACTGGGTACTGGAGATGCACGTCGACGGGTTCCGATTCGACCTGGCCTCCACGCTGGCCCGCGAGTTCTACGATGTCGACCGGCTCTCGGCGTTCTTCGACCTGGTCCAGCAGGACCCGGTGGTCAGCCAGGTCAAACTGATCGCCGAGCCGTGGGATATCGGCGAGGGCGGTTATCAGGTCGGCAATTTCCCCGGTTTGTGGACCGAGTGGAATGGGAAATACCGCGACACTGTGCGTGACTACTGGCGGGGCGAGCCCGCAACCCTAGGCGAATTCGCGTCCCGGCTGACCGGGTCGTCGGACCTGTACGAGGCGACCGGCCGCCGGCCGTCGGCCAGCATCAACTTCGTCACCGCCCACGACGGTTTCACGCTGGCTGATCTGGTGTCCTACAACGAGAAACACAACGAAGCCAACGGTGAGGGCAACCGCGACGGCGAAAGCCACAACCGCTCGTGGAACTGCGGCGTGGAGGGACCCACCGACGACCCGGTGATCCTTGAGCTGCGTGCCCGGCAGATGCGCAACATCCTGGCGACCCTGTTCCTGAGCCAGGGCACCCCGATGATCAGCCACGGCGACGAGGTCGGCCGAACGCAGCTCGGCAACAACAATGTCTACTGCCAGGATTCCGAACTGTCCTGGATGGACTGGTCACTGTGCGAACGCAACGCCGACCTGCTGACCTTCGTGCGCACGGTGACGGGTCTGCGCCGCCAGCACCCGGTGTTCCGGCGGCGGCGCTTCTTCGACGGCAAACCGACCAGCACCGGCGACCAAGGACGCGATATCGCCTGGCTGACCAGGTCCGGCATGGAGATGACGCCCGAGGACTGGGTCTCCGGTTTCGGCAAGAGTGTGGTGGTGTTCCTCAACGGCGAGGCCATCGTCGAACCCAACCAGCGTGGCGAGCGGGTGCTCGACGACTCTTTCCTGTTGTGCTTCAACAGATTCGAGGACGAGCTGGAATTCGTCATTCCCGATGCCTACGCCCAGGAATGGACCGGGGTGCTCGACACCGCCGAACCCACCGGTGCGACCACCCTGGTGACCAAGGCCGGTGCACAGATCACCTTGCCCGGCCGGTCCCTGCTCGTGCTGCGTAAGACCGCCTGACGTGCCGGTGCTCTCCACATACCGGCTGCAGCTGCGCGGCCAGGAAAGCGGTCAGGCGTTCACCTTCGCCGATGCCGAGAACATCCTGGATTACCTTGACGCGCTGGGTGTTTCGCATGTGTACCTGTCCCCCATCCTGACCGCGACGCCCGGCTCCAGCCACGGCTACGACGTCACCGACCCCACCACGGTGTCCGCCGAACTCGGCGGCCCGCAAGGGCTGGCCAGCCTGTCGGCCGCGGCCCGCGAACGCGGTATGGGTCTGATCGTCGACATCGTGCCCAACCACGTCGGCGTGGATCAGCCCGAACGCAATCCGTGGTGGTGGGATGTGCTGCGCCACGGCAAGGATTCGGCGTACGCCTCGTTCTTCGACATCGACTGGGAGCTCGACGGCGGTCGCATAGTGCTCCCGGTGCTCGGATCCGACGGCGATGTCGCCGACCTCGACGTCGACGGCGACGTCCTGCGCCTCGGGGATCTGGCGCTGCCCATCGCACCCGGCACCGGAGACGGCACCGGACCGCAGGTGCACGACCGCCAGCATTACAAGCTGATCGGCTGGCGCTCCGGCGTGTGCGGATACCGCCGGTTCTTCTCCATCACGTCACTGGCCGGGCTGCGCCAGGAGGATCCCGAGGTCTTCGCGGCCAGCCACGCCGAAGTCCGGCGCTGGTTCACCGAGGGACTCGTCGACGGCCTGCGCATCGATCACCCGGACGGGTTGTCCGATCCGGCAGGCTATCTGGAGGCGCTGCGGGAGCTCGTCGGACCCGATGCCTACATCGTCGTGGAGAAGATCCTGGCGGCCGACGAAGCCCTGGAACCGACGCTGCCGGTCGACGGCACCACCGGTTACGACGTCCTACGCGAAGTCGGCGGCCTGTTCGTCGACCCCACCGGCGCTGCCGCGCTGACGGCGCTGTCCGAATCGGCCGGATTCTCCCCCGCGGCCGTACCGGCGCTGACAGCCGAACTCAAGACCACCGCGGCGACGGTGACGCTGTCCAGTGAGCTGGCCCGGTTGCGTCGCGCCGTCGTCGCGGCCACCGGCGCCGACCACCCGCTGCTGCCCGAAGCCATCGCGGCGCTGCTGACCCATATCGAGGTCTACCGCAGCGACTATCTGGGCCTGTCGGCGATGATGTCGACCGCGATCGCCGAGACGATCACCGACACACCGGAGTTGGCCGAGCCGCTGCAACTGGCGTCGGCGGCGGTCAGCACCAGTACCGAACCGGCGGTACGGCTGCAGCAACTGTGCGGTGCGGTCACCGCAAAAGCCGTCGAGGACTGCCTGTTCTACCGGGATGCCCGGCTGGTATCGCTCAACGAGGTCGGCGGCGAGCCGGCCCGGTTCGGGGTCAGCGCCGCCGAATTCCACCACAGCGCCGCGGTGCGGGCGCACCTGTGGCCCTCGGCCATGACGACCCTGACCACCCACGACACCAAACGCGGCGAGGATGTGCGGGCCCGTATCGGGGTGCTGTCACAGGTGCCGTCGCTGTGGGCCGAGATGGTCGGCGGGTTCACCGAGAAGCTGCCGCCGCTCGACGCCGGAAGCGCTCTTTTCCTGCTGCAGAACATCTTCGGTGTATGGCCGGCCGACGGGGCGGTGGACGACACCCTGCGTGGGCGGTTGCACGCCTACGCCGAGAAGGCCATCCGCGAGGCGGGCCTGCACACCACCTGGAACGATCCCGACCAGGAATTCGAGTCGACGGTGCACACCTGGATCGACGCCATCGTCGACGGTCCGGTGGCCGCCGAGTTGACCGCACTGGTCGGCCGCCTGGAACCGCACGCCCATGCCGACGCGCTGGGCCAGAAGCTGCTGGCGTTGACGGTGCCCGGGGTGCCCGATGTCTATCAGGGCACCGAGGCCTGGGAGGACAGTCTCGTCGATCCGGACAACCGCCGCGCCGTGGACTATGCGGCGCACCGCTCGGCGCTGGCCGCGCAGTCCAATCCCAAGATCCGCGTGGTACAGGCCGCCCTGCAGCTGCGCCGGGCCCGCCCGCAGGATTTCCTGTCGGATTCCTACACACCGGTTTTCGCCACGGGTTCAGCTGCCGCGCATGTGGTTTCGTTCCTGCGCGGGTCCGATGTGCTGGTGGCGGTGAGCAGGTGGTCGACCCGACTCGACGAAAGTGGCTGGGGTGATACGACGGTGACGCTGCCCGACGGTCGATGGACCGACGTGCTGACCGGGGCCACCCACGCCGGCCAGACCCCGATCGACGAACTGTTCGGCGAATTGCCGGTGGCACTGCTGGAGCGCCACGATGCCTGAGCACGAATTCGCGGTCTGGGCGCCCAAACCCCAGCAGGTCCGGCTCGAGACCGACGGCGCGTTACACCCGATGACGCGCTCCGATGACGGTTGGTGGCGCACCCGCGTCGACGCCGCGCCGGATGCCCGCTACGGTTTCGTCCTCGACGAGGACCCCGAGGTACTGCCCGATCCGCGCTCGGCGCGCCAGCCCGACGGTGTCCACCAACGCTCGGCGCTGTGGGATCCGGCCGCCGCGGCCTGGACCGACTCGGGTTGGGCCGGCCGGTCCGTCGAGGGCGCGGTGATCTACGAGCTGCACATCGGAACCTTCACCGCGGAAGGCACATTCGACTCGGC
Source organism: Mycobacterium sp. (assembly GCA_016197405.1). GTDB lineage: Bacteria > Actinomycetota > Actinomycetes > Mycobacteriales > Mycobacteriaceae > Mycobacterium. The sequence continues at coordinate 221,081 of JACPVR010000016.1, read as the reverse complement.
GATCGAAAAACTGGACTACCTGGTCGATCTGGGTGTCGACTTCGTCGAGCTGATGCCGGTCAACGCTTTCAGCGGGACCCGGGGCTGGGGTTACGACGGTGTGCTCTGGTACGCCGTGCACGAACCCTACGGTGGCCCCGACGGGCTGGTGTCGTTCATCGACGCCTGCCACCGGCGCGGCCTCGGGGTACTGATCGACGCGGTCTTCAACCATCTCGGCCCGTCGGGCAACTATCTGCCCAAATACGGTCCGTACATGTCCTCGGGCAGCAACCCGTGGGGCGAGTCGATCAATATCGCCGACGCGGGTTCCGACGAGGTCCGCCGCTACATCATCGACTGTGCGCTGCGCTGGATGCGCGACTTCCACGCCGACGGGCTGCGACTGGATGCCGTCCACGCCCTGGTCGACACCACGGCACTGCACATCCTCGAAGAGCTGGCGACCGAAACCGACGCCCTGTCGGCGCAACTGGGCAGGCCGCTGTCGCTGATCGCCGAGAGCGACCGCAACGACCCGCGGTTCATCACCCCGCGCGACGCCGGCGGTTACGGTCTGACGGCCCAGTGGGACGATGATGTCCACCACGCGCTGCACACTGCGGTTTCCGGCGAACGCCAGGGCTACTACAGCGATTTCGGCTCACTGGAGGTGCTGGCCCACACCCTGCGCAACGGCTACTTCCACGCCGGCACGTACTCGTCGTTCCGGCAGCGCAGGCATGGCCGCCCGCTGGACACCGCCACCATCCCGGGTTACCGGCTGCTGTCCTACACCAGCACCCACGACCAGGTCGGCAACCGTGCCATCGGCGATCGCCCGTCGGCGTACCTGACGCCGGGGCAACTCGCGGTCAGTGCGGCGTTGGCGTTGCTCTCGCCGTTCACCGCCATGCTTTTCATGGGCGAGGAATGGGCCGCGTCGACACCGTTCCAGTTCTTCTCCTCACACCCGGAACCCGAGCTCGCCGAGGCCACCCGGGTGGGCAGGCGCGCGGAGTTCGCCGAACACGGCTGGGATGCCGCCGATGTGCCCGATCCGCAGGATCCGGCGACCTTCGAGCGCTCGAAACTGGACTGGGCCGAGGTCGACACCGGCGAGCATGCCCGGCTGCACGCGTTGTACCGCGACCTCATCGCGTTGCGGCGCAGCGAGCCCGATCTGGCCGATTTCTGGCTCGATCACCTCGGTGTCGAGTTCGACGAGACCGACCGCTGGATAGTGTTGCGCCGCGGCGCGCTGGCAATAGCGTGCAACTTGGGCACCGATCCCGTCACAGTGCCGGTCAGCGGTGAACCGGTACTGGCTTGGGGCACACCGAGTTCCGGTGCATCGGAGACGACGCTGGACGGACAGTCCTTCGCCGTGCTGCGGGTGGACGGCTGACCGGCCGCGCCGGTCAGGTCAGGTAGCGGTAGGTCGGCGAGCCCGGCTCGAGCAGTTCGATATGGCACTCCGAGCCGTGCATGCGCTCCAGCAGGCCGTCCAGGTCGGACGCCGAGGCCATCTCGATACCGACCAGCGCCTCGCCGGTCTCCCGGTTGTTGCGCTTGACGTACTCGAACAGCGTGATGTCGTCGTCAGGCCCGAGCACCTCGTCGAGGAAGCGGCGCAGCGCGCCGGGCTCCTGCGGGAAGTCCACCAGGAAATAGTGTTTGAGGCCCAGGTGCACCAGCGAACGCTCCAGCACCTCGCCGTAGCGCGACACGTCGTTGTTGCCGCCCGAGATCAGGCACACCACCGTCGATCCGGGTGCGATGTCGGCTTCGAGCAGACCGGCCACCGACAAGGCGCCGGCGGGCTCGGCGATGATGCCCTCGTTCTGGTACAGGTCGAGCATCGCCGTACACACCGCGCCCTCGTCGACCGTGGTGACCGACACCATGTCGCCGGCAGCCGCGAGGACCGAGAACGGAAGCGTGCCCGCCTTGTTGACGGCGGCGCCGTCGACGAACTGGTCGACGTGGTCGAGGACCACGGGTTCTCCGGCAGCCAGCGCGGCCAGCATCGACGCCGCACCGGCCGGCTCGACGCCGAGTACCGAGGTCCGGCTGGTGCGCTCGGTCAGATAGGTGGTGATACCGCTGATGCAGCCACCGCCACCGACCGGCACGATCACCAGGTCGGGCTCGGATTCCAGCTCGTCGAGCAGTTCGACGGCGATGGTGCCCTGACCGGCCATGGTGCGCAGATCGTCGTAGGGCGGCACCAGCGTCGCGCCGGTGCGGGCGACATCGTCGCGGGCCGCTTCGGCGGCCATGTCGTAGGTCTTGCCGCCGACGATGAGCTCGATGAACTCGCCGCCGTGGTAGCGGATCCGGTCGCGCTTCTGCTTGGGCGTCTTCGCCGGCACATACACCCGGCCGTGGATTCCCATCGACCGGCAGGCCAGCGCGAAGCCCTGGGCGTGGTTGCCCGCCGACGAGCACACCACACCGGCGGCGATCTCTTCCGGGGTGAGCTGTTTGAGCAGGTTGTAGGCGCCGCGGACCTTGTAGGACCGCACGATCTGCAGATCCTCGCGCTTGAGGTAGACCAGCGCGCCGGTCAGCTGCGAGAGCCGGTCACTGAACTGCAGCGGAGTGGGTGAGACCACGCCGGAAATTCGCTGAGCCGCCGCCTCGATATCGGCCGCGGTCAGCGGCGACACCCGGGGACTCTGACTCAGTTGCGTGGACACCGGTCAATGGTGCCACGTGGGCTTTTCAGGCGAAAATCAATTGCCCGGGGGCCGGCGGGCGCCAGCGGGCACGAGAGCCGCCCGGCGGCGGACGGGCCGGAAACGACACCCCGGATCCAGTGTTTCGGCTGGCCTAACTTTTGGATACGAGCTATCGTCAAACCATGACCACAGCCGAGCAGTTCCGCTCAGCCGTCGCGCACCCCACGACGCGGGAAGTGTCGGTCGCCGGTGTGCCGTGGCCCGCCTACAAGGTGGTCGCCCTGGCGGTCGGTCTGCTGGTCCTGGGCCTGACGGCCGCCATCACCACCACGGCAGCGCATGCCGTGCTGACCGGTGCCGCCGTGAGCACCGTGCTCTGGCTGGTCCTGGGTATCGCCGGGCGCAAGAACTAGCCGGCTTCGAGCAGGCCCTTCAGCGTCATCAGATCGGTCCGCACCGCAGCCACATCGGCCTCGAACTCGGCATCGGTGACCGACCCGCGGCGCCGCACCCCGAAGACGATCTCGCAGCACTGCCGCCCCTCACCCTCGGCCACCACCCGCATCGGGTTGAAGAACCGCTGCCCACCGGGCACCTCGACGATGTGGTCGAGCACCCCGAACACGTTGGGCGCGGCCAGCTCGACCGTCACCGCGTCGAGGTCCAGGCCGGCGGCCCACCGCGGCATATTGCCGATATCGGCAATGAACTCGTAGGCCCGCTGCGCCGAGACATCGACCCACACGCCGATGTGGCTCGTCGGCGCGGGCAGCTCGGGTGTCGTGTCGTCGGCCATCTGACCATCTTGGCGCACACACTTGACGGTTATGACCGACGTGCCCGAACCGACCCCCGCCGCCCAGCAGTTCCTGCGACGTGCCGAGATCATCGCCGGCCGGGTCGGTAGCGAAGCCGAACACCACGTGCCGTCGTGGCTGCGCCCCGGCGCACCGGAGAGCCGGCTGCCCGCACTGCTGGCGATCATCGCGGCGATAGTGCTGCAGCGCGCCATCCCCGAGCCCTACACCATCGTCCCGCGCTGGCCGCTGGTCGGCATGGAGCTTGCGCTGCTGCTGGTCCTGCTGGTGATCAACCCGGTCCGGCTGTCCCGGCGAACGACCGTCGGCAAGTGGGCGAGCATCATCCTGACCGGCGCGATAACGGTCGACAACACCGCGTCGGCGGTGGTCCTGGACTACCGGATCATCACCGGAGAGGTCAGCAACGACCCGAAAACCCTGCTCGGCAGTGGTGCCGCGATCTTCCTGACCAACATCATCGCGTTCGCCATCTGGTACTGGGAGCTCGACCGCGGCGGACCGTTCGCCCGCCGGGCCGGCGAGATCCCCTACCCGGACTTCCTGTTCCCGCAGATGTCGGATCCGACCAACGCCAAGCCCGGCTGGCGGCCCACATTCGTCGACTACCTCTACGTCAGCTTCACCAACGTGGTCGCGTTCTCCCCCACCGACACCATGCCGTTGGCGCGTTGGGCCAAACTGATGATGACGGTGCAGGCGCTGGTGGCAACGTCGACGCTGGGATTGGTCTTCGCCCGCGCCGTCAACGTGCTGGGCTGACCCAGCCCGGCAGGTGCGCGACACGTCGCGCGGATTCCGGACAAATTCCAGCACCGATGGTCAATATTGACGCCATGGAAAACGACCTGTCCGGGCCGTCGCGTGCCGAGGCCGACCGACATGCGCTGCGGCGGGTCAGCCTGGCCAGCTACGTCGGATCGGCGATCGAGTTCTACGACTTCTTCATCTACGGCACCGCGGCCGCACTGGTGTTCCCCAGCGTCTTCTTTCCGCACCTGAGCCATGTGATGGCGGTCATCGCGTCATTGGGCACGTTCGCATCGGCGTTCATCGCCCGGCCCATCGGAGCGGTGATCTTCGGGCACTTCGGCGACCGGATAGGCCGCAAACGAACCCTGGTCGCCACCCTGGCGTTGATGGGCGTGTCCACCGTGGCTGTCGGTCTCATCCCGGGCACCGCCACCATCGGGCCGGCCGCACCGCTGCTGCTGATAATTCTGCGGGTGCTGCAGGGCTTCGCCGTCGGCGGCGAATGGGCGGGATCGGCCCTGCTGAGCGCCGAACACGCTCCGCCGCACCGGCGCGGCTTCTATGGCATGTTCACCCAACTCGGGCTCGGCACCGCTCTGGTCCTGGCCAACCTGGTCTTCCTGATCGTCTACGCGACGTTCGGCGATGCGCCGCAGGCCTTTCTGCAGTGGGGCTGGCGGATCCCCTTCCTGCTCAGTGCGGTGCTGATCGCGACGGCCCTCGTGGTGCGCCTGCGGGTGCAGGAGACACCGGAGTTCGCCGGCGCGGACACGGCCCAGCACGACGAGGTGCCCGTCGCCGCGCTGTTGCTGGAGCAGGGCCGGGAGTTCGTGCTCGCCGCCGGTGCGGTGATCGCCGTCCTGGCCCTGGTCTACGAGGTCGGAACGTTCTTCACGCACTACGCCACCGCGCACCTGGGCTACTCGACGACCACGGTGCTGCTGGTCGGCGTGCTCGGCGGCTTGTGCACCGTCGCGGTGGTGGCCACCTCGGCGAATCTGAGCGACAGTTACGGCCGCCGCCGGGTGATCATGGTCGGCTACGCACTGGCCACACCATGGTCATTCGCCGTGCTGCCGCTGCTGGAGACCCGCAACACCCTGGTGTTCGGTGCGGCGATAACCATCACCTACGCGATCATCGGGATCGTGATGGGCCCGATGGCCTCGTTCATCCCGGAGATCTTCGCGATCCGCTACCGCTACACCGGGGCGGCACTGTCCTACAACCTCGGTGGCATCGTGGGCGGCGCCATCCCACCGGTGATCTCGGAGTATCTGCTGACCGCCTTCGGCAGCCGGGCGATCGGGCTGATGCTGGGCGGTCTGTCGCTGGTGAGCCTGGTCTGCGTCGCGTTGCTCGGCGAGACCGCCGTCACCCGCCGAGGCAGCCCGGACCCAGTAGCGCCTTGAGATCGCCCATCAGGGCCGAAGACGGTGTCACGCACAGTGATTGGTCGAGTTCCAGGGTCGTGATGCGGTCACCGCTGATGAGCCGCAGGTGCACCGACGCGGTGCCGGGATGGCGGGCCAGCACCTGTTTGAGCGCGCTGACCTTGTCGGTGGTGCACTGCCGGGTGGGCAGGCTCACCGCCAGCGGACGGTTGGGCTGGGCGTTGGAGAAATCGGGCACCACCAGTTCGTGCGCGATCAGCGATATCCGGTCGTCCTGCACCCGGACCTTGGCCTTGACCAGCACGACGACGTCGTCGGCGATCTCGGCACCGAACAGCGAATAGGTCTGCGGGAAGAACAGCACCGTCACGCCACCGGTGAGATCCTCCAATTGCGCCGAGGCCCACGGTAATCCGCTCTTGTTGACGCGGCGCTCGACACCGGCCAGGATTCCGCCCACCACGACCTGGGTGTCATTGGCGACATCACCGTCGAGTATTGCCGGGATCGCGGTGTCGGTCTGGGCGGCCAACAGGTGCGCGACACCGTTGAGCGGATGGCCGGACACGTACAGGCCCAGCATCTCGCGTTCCAGCCCGAGCTTGTGTTTGTCGTCCCATTCCTCGTCGGGCACCTTGATGGTGAAGACCGGGTCGCCGCCCTCGGCCCCGTCGTCACCACCGCCGCCGAACAGGTCGAACTGGCCCATGGCCTCGGCCTTCTTGGTGCCCAGCACCGAGTCGACGGCGTCGGTGTGCACCAGGAACAGGCCCTTGCGGGCGTGTTTGAGCGAGTCGAACGCTCCGGCCTTGATCAGCGACTCGGTGACCTTCTTGTTGCAGGCCGCCACGTCGATCTTGTTCAGGTAGTCCGAGAAATCGGTGAATCTGCCTTTGGTGTTGCGGGTTTCGATGAGCGAGCCCACCACATTGGCCCCGACGTTGCGCACCGCACCCAGCCCGAACCGGATGTCCTCGCCCACCGAGGCGAAGTTGAGTTCGGACTCGTTGACATCGGGCGGCAACACCGTGATGCCCAGTTTGCGGCAGTCCGCCAGGTACACCGCGGCCTTGTCCTTGTCGTCGCCGACCGAGGTCAACAGACCCGCCATGTATTCGGCCGGGTAGTTGGCCTTGAGGTAGGCCGTCCAGTAGGACACCAGGCCGTAGCCGGCCGCGTGTGATTTGTTGAACGCGTAGTCGGCGAACGGCAGGATGGTGTCCCAGAGCACCTTGACCGCGGCGGGCGAGAAACCGTTGGTCTTCATACCCTCCGAGAAGCCCTCGTACTCCTTGTCGAGGACCTCACGTTTCTTCTTGCCCATGGCTTTTCGCAGGATATCGGCGCGGGCCAGGCTGTAGCCGGCGACCTTCTGGGCGATGCGCATGATCTGTTCCTGATAGACGATCAGGCCGTAGGTCTCGGCCAGCACGTCCTTGAGCGGCTCTTCGAGTTCGGGGTGGATCGGTTTGATGGGCTGCCGGCCGTTCTTGCGGTCGGCGTAGTCGTTGTGGGCGTTCATGCCCATCGGGCCGGGGCGGTACAGCGCCAGCACCGCGACGATGTCTTCGAAACCGGTGGGCTGCATGCGGCGCAACAGGTCGCGCATCGGCCCGCCATCGAGCTGGAACACCCCCAGGGTGTCGCCGCGCGACAGCAGTTCGTAGGTGGCCGGGTCGTCGAGGGCCAGCGTCTCCAGCTCGAGGTCGATACCGCGGTTGGCCTTCATATTGGCCAGCGCGTCACCGATGATGGTGAGGTTGCGCAGGCCCAGGAAGTCCATCTTGAGCAGGCCGATGGCCTCACACGACGGATAGTCCCAGCCGGTGATGATGGCGCCGTCCTGCGGCCGTTTCCACAGCGGGATGGCATCCACGAGCGGTTCGGAGCTCATGATGACCGCGCAGGCGTGCACACCGGCGTTGCGGACCAGGCCCTCCAGGCCGCGCGCCGTCTCGTAGATGGTGCGCACATCGGGGTCGGTGTCGATCAGGGCCCGGACCTCGGCGGCCTCCTTGTACCGCTCGTGGTTGGGGTCGGTGATCCCCGAGAGCGGGATGTCCTTGGCCATGATCGGCGGCGGCAGCGCCTTGGTGATCCGGTCGGCGATCGCGAAACCCGGCTGGCCGTAGTGCACACGCGCCGAGTCCTTCAGCGCCGCTTTGGTTTTGATGGTGCCGAAGGTGATGACCTGGGCCACCCGGTCACTACCCCACTTCTCGGCGGCGTAGCGCACCATCTCACCGCGGCGGCGGTCGTCGAAGTCGATGTCGATATCGGGCATCGAGACGCGCTCGGGGTTGAGGAACCGCTCGAAGAGCAGACCGTGCGGGATGGGGTCGATATCGGTGATGCGCATGGCGTAGGCGACCAGCGAACCGGCTGCCGAACCACGTCCCGGCCCGACCCGGATGTCGACCGAGCGGGCGTAGCCGATGAGGTCGGCGACGATCAGGAAGTAGGACGGGAAACCCATCTTGCAGATGACGTCGATCTCGTAGCGGGCCCGCGTCACATACTCCTCGGGCACACCGTCCGGGAATCGCCGGGCCAGGCCCTTGTCGACCTCGTGGGCCAGCCAGGACGCCTGGTCGTGTCCCTCGGGCACCGGGAAGATCGGCATCCGGTCCCGTGGCGCCCAGACATCGGCGTAGGACTGCACGCGTTCGGCGATCAGCAGGGTGGAATCGCACGCCCCGGGGACCTCGTCATCCCAGATCTGGCGCATATCCGCGGCCGACTTCAGGTAGTAGCCGTCGCCGTCGAACTTGAACCGGTTGGGATCGGACAGGGTCTTGCCGGTCTGGATGCACAGCAGGGCCTCGTGGTTGTGCGAGGCCTCCCGGGTGACGTAGTGGCAGTCGTTGGTGGCCAGCGGCGGGATGCCGAGCTTGCGGCCGATCTCCAGCAGGCCTTCGCGCACCCGGGTCTCGATCGACAGCCCGTGATCCATGACTTCGAGGAAGAAGTTCTCCGGGCCGAAGATCTCCCGCCACTTGGCGGCGGCCTCCAGCGCCTCGCGTTGATGTCCCAGCCGCAACCGGGTCTGCACCTCGCCGGACGGGCAGCCCGTGGTGGCGATGATGCCCGCGGAGTGCTCGGCCATGATCTCGGCGTCCATCCGGGGCCACTTGCCCAGCTGGCCTTCGAAGGAGGCCAGCGAGGACAGTTTGAACAGGTTGCGCAGCCCGGTGGCGTTCTCGGCCATCAGCGTCATGTGCAGGTAGGCACCGCTGGCCGAGACGTCGTCGGCCTTCTGGCTGGGATCGCCCCAGGTGATGCGCCGGGTGTCGAAACGCGACGCCGGGGCGATATAGGCCTCCACCCCGATGATCGGCTTGATCCCGACGTTGGTGGCGGCGTTGTAGAACTCGCTGGCACCGAACATGTTTCCGTGGTCGGTCATACCGATCGCGGGCATCTCCAGGCGCTTGGCCTCGGCCAGCATGGGACTGATCTTGGCGGCGCCGTCCAGCATCGAATACTCGGTGTGGTTGTGCAGATGTACGAACGAGCCGCCGGTACCCATAGGCCCGTCAGTCTAGAACCGTCGGCCGACACTTCCCCAGCACCGGCACCGGGTGTCTGGGAAGTGTCGGGAAGTTCTCGGCGTGCCGTCCCCGGCGTGTCTTTTCAGCGCGTTTCCTGCGCACCCGGCCGGGCCACGGCGCGCTCGGCACGGGACCGCCGGAGCGCGTCGACGCTGAAGACCGCCAGCGCCAGCCAGATCAATGCGAAGCCCACCCAGCGCGCCGTCGGCATCGGTTCGTGACCGACCAGGACACCCCAGGTCAGCTGCATGGCGGGGTTGAGGTACATCAACAGGCCCAGCGTCACCAGCGGCAGCCGCTGGGCCGCCGCGGCGAAGAACAGCAACGGGACCGCCGTGACCGGGCCCGAGACGATCATCAGCACGGTGTGCCAGCCGCCGTTTCCGGTGAAGGTGGCCTGGCCGGTCAGCTGGATCGTCGCGATGAAGGCCAGGGCGAACGGGGCGGCCAGACCCGCTTCGATACCCACGCTCAGGCGCGGGTCGGTGGGGATGGTCTTCTTGACCGCGCCGTAGAGGCCGAACGAGAACGCCAGCCCCAGCGCGATGAACGGGGTCGCGCCGGTCTCGATACCGAGCACCGCGACGGCGGCCACCGCGATCACCAGGGCGACGGTCTGGGCGCGGTTGAGGCGCTCGGAGAACATCAGCACCCCCAGTGCCACGCTGACCAGCGGCGTCACGAAATACCCGAACGCGGCGTCGACGACATGACCGTTGTTGACCGCGTAGATGTAGATCACCCAGTTGGTCGATATCAGCGCCGACGCGCACACCAGTAGCAGCCAGCTGCGCCGGTCGATGTTGCGGATGATCGCCAGCCGGCCCGTCACCACGATGACCGCGGCCATGAAGACCAACGTCCACACGATGCGGTGTGCCAGGACCTCGAACGCGCCCGCCGGTTTGAGCAGCGGGAAGAACGCCGGGAAAAGACCCCAGGATCCGTAGGCGCCCAGACCGAAGAGCAGCCCGGCCGACTGTCTGTTCGGGCCGGGTCTGCTCACTGGTGTCGGCGGAGCACGTCCAGCGCGTGCTGCAGGTCGTCGGGGTAAGGCGCGGTGATCTCCATGCGCCGTCCGTCGCCGGGATGGGTGAAGGCCAGCGACCGCGCGTGCAACCATTGACGTTGCAGCCCAAGCTTTTTGGCGATCGTCGGGTCGGCCCCGTAGGTCAGGTCGCCGCAGCACGGGTGATGCAGCGCGGCGAAGTGCACCCGGATCTGATGGGTGCGCCCCGTTTCCAGGTGCACGTCGAGCAGGCTGGCCGACGCGAACGCCTCGACGGTGTCGTAATGGGTGATGCTGTGCCTGCCGTCCTCGGTGACGGCGAATTTCCAGTCGTTACCGCGGTGCCTGCCGATCGGGGCGTCGATGGTTCCGCTGGAGGGATCCGGATGGCCCTGCACCAGTGCGTGGTAGCGCTTGTCGACGGTGCGCTGTTTGAAAGCGCGCTTGAGCAGCGTGTACGCCCGCTCCGACAGCGCGACCACCATGACGCCGGAGGTGCCGACGTCGAGCCGGTGCACGATGCCCTGCCGTTCGTGGATACCGGATGTGCTGATCCGGAACCCGGCGGCAGCCAGCCCGCCCAGCACGGTGGGACCATGCCAGCCGACCGTCGCGTGCGCGGCGACCCCGGGCGGTTTGTCCACCGCGACGATGTCGTCGTCGGAGTAGAGGATCGTCATACCCTCGATGTCCTCGGGGGTGTTCTCCACCGGTGCGGGCGGCCCGGGTAGCCGCACCGCGAGCCAGGCGCCCGCCACCAACCGGTCGGATTTCCCGACCGGGGCGCCGTCGAGTTCGACTCCGCCGTCCTCGGCCAGGGCGGCGGCCGCCGTCCTGGACAACCCCAGCAGTCGCGCCAGGCCGGCATCCACGCGCATTCCGGCCAAACCCTCGGGGACCGGCAAGGACCGATCCGAGGTCACTGCGGCTCGGTCTGATCGGTCGAACCGCTGCGACGGCCCACGGTGTCGAAGTCATAGCCCAGCAGCGACAGCACCACCAGCAGGATGGCGCCACCCACCACGGCCGGGTCGGCGACGTTGAAGACCGGCCACCAGCCGATCGACAGGAAATCCACCACATGGCCGCGCAGCGGCCCCGGGGAACGGAAGAACCGGTCCACCAGATTGCCCAGCGCGCCGCCCAGGATCATGCCCAGACCCAGTGCCCACCACGGCGACACCAGCCGACGGCCCATCCACACGATGCCGAACACCACGGCGGTCGCGATGAGCGTCAGCACCCAGGTGGAACCGGTCGCCATCGAGAACGCCGCGCCGGAGTTGCGCACCAACGTCCAGGTCACGGTGTCGCCGATGATCGAGACCGGCTGGCCGGGGGTGAGCAGGTGCACCGCGGCGACCTTGGTCACGATGTCGAGGGCCAGCACCACCCCGGCGACCGACAACAACATCTTGAGCCGGCGCCGCTGCTTCACGGGCACACCGGCGGGTTCGGCGGTGCCGTCGCCGGCCGGGGCGTCTGCCACCGGCTCGGTGGAGCCGGATGTTTCGTCGGTCACCGCCCTATCATCCCTTACTCCGGAGCGTGCCGGTGACGGCGGCGCCGCTGCGGCATGATCATGCGATGCCCAGCATCACCGTTATCGCCACCGGCGGCACCATCGCCACCAGCGCCGACGCCGAGACGGTCCTGCGCCCGACCCGCAGCGGATCGGATCTGATCGCGGCGCTGGGACTGCCCGCGGGTACCGGCCCGGACATCGACGTCGTCGAGTTGATGTCCAAGGACAGCTCGGAACTGACCCCGGTCGACTGGGACACCATCGGCACGGCGATCGGGGCCGCGGTGGCCGGCGGCGCCGACGGCATCGTCGTCACGCACGGCACCGACACCCTGGAGGAGACGGCGCTGTGGCTGGACCTGACCTACCAGGGCAGTCCGCCGGTGGTGCTGACGGGCGCGCAGCGCAGTCCCGCGGCTCCCGACGCCGACGGCCCGGTCAACCTGCGCGAGGCGCTGGCACTGGCAGCCGATCCGGCGGCCCGCGACCGCGGTGTGCTGGTCCGGTTCGGCGGTCGGACCCTGGCGCCGCTGGGCCTGCGCAAGGCCGCCACCGCCGATCTGATCGGTTTCGCCGGTACCGAGCTGACCGGGGTCGACAAACCCCGGCCGCAGCTGGCCGCGGTGTCGGCAGAGAAGGCCCCGCGGGTCGACATCGTCGCGATCTACGCCGGTGCCGACGCCGTGGCGATCGACGCCTGTGTGGCCGCCGGGGCCCGGGCCATCGTGCTGGAGGCGCTGGGCTCGGGTAACGCACCGGCCGCCGTCGTCGACGGTGTGCGGCGTGCCGGGCAGGCCGGTGTGCTGGTGGCGGTGTCGACACGGGTACCCGACGGCCGGGTGCACTCCGGTTACGGCCCGGGCCGCGCGCTGCTGGACGCCGGTGCCGTGGAAGTGCCCCGACTGCGGCCGCCGCAGGCCCGGGTGCTGCTGATGGCGGCGCTGGCGGCCGGGTTGCCGGTCGCCGACGTCATCGCCCGGCTGGGCTGAGCGCTCAGGGTTCCTCGGAGACCAGCGCATCCAGATAGTCCGGCCAGTCCAGGCTGTCCACCGGGTTGGCCCTGCTGATATCGGGATCGGTGACGGCGAAGGTGCGGGTGGGCCCCGGCCCGGTGCCGCGGGTCTCGAAACGCACCGTCATGACACCGTGCCCGGCACCTTGGAGCCACCCGTGCCCGAGCTGCGGGTGCGAGACGTCGTCGCCGACGCGCCAGCCACCGGCCTCGGGTTCGGCCTGCGCCGCGGGCGCGGGCACACCGGTGTCGCCCAACGCGGCCTCCTGCTGCTCCAGATCGGGGAACAAGGACTCCTGGCGCACATCGGACAGGCCCGAAAACCCCACGCCCAGAAGACGAATGGGGCCGATGTCGATGGGATCGAGCAGAAGTCTGCGGGCCGTCGCGATCAAGGTGGCGGCCTCGCCCGTGGCATACGGCAGCGTCGCCGACCTGGTCAGCGTCGACATATCGGATTTCTTGAGCTTGACGATGACGGTGCGGGCGCCGCGGCCGTCGCGCATCAACCGGGTGTGCGCGTGCTCACCGATCGGGCCCACCGCGTCGCGGAGCTGATCGAGCGTCGTCAGGTCGGTGGCGAACGTCGACTCGGCGCTGATCTGTTTGGCCTCGGCGCGCTCGGCGACCGGGCGGTCGTCGATACCGCGGGCCAGCCGGTGCAAGGCGGGTCCCACGGTGGCGCCCAGGATGCCCGCGACCTCGGAGTCGGCCAGTGCCGCCAACTGGCCGATGGTGTCGATGCCGAGGCGGTGCAGCTTGTCCTCGGCGACCGGCCCGATACCCCACAACTTGCGCACCGGCAGACCGTCGAGCAGCAGCCGCTCCTCGTCGCGGCGGACCACCCGGACACCATCGGGTTTGGCCAGCCCGGAGGCGATCTTGGCGATCTGCTTACCCGAGCCCGCGCCGACGGAGGCCACCAGGCCGGTCTCGGCGAGCACCACGCGGCGCAGGTCCTCGCAGAACGCCTCGGCGTCGGCGGCGCCGGCACCGGCGAGTTCGGCGGGCTCCCCGAAGGCCTCGTCGAAGGACAGCTGTTCGAGCACCGGCACCAGTTCCCTGATGGTGTCGAAAACCCGCCGGCTCGCGACGCCGTAGACCACCCCGCGCGGCGGCAGCACCACGGCGGCGGCACCGACGAGCCGTCGCGCCTGGTGCATGGGCATCGCCGACCGGGCCCCGAAAACCCGGGACTCGTAGCTGGCGCCGGCCACCACACCGCGGCCACCGAGGCCGCCGACCAGCACGGGCCTGCCGCGCAGGGTGGGCCGGGTCAGCTGTTCGACGGAGGCGAAGAACGCATCCATGTCCAGATGCAGCACCCACCTGGCCGACGCGTTCACCTCGCCGATGCTAGTTCGGCGACGATGCAGAGCGAGGCGCCCGGCGACGATGCCGGCGAGGGACGAGCCGGAGAAGGAGCCGGGCAATCAGCACCGAGCGATGAAGAGGAGCCGGACCATCAAATCAGTTCGGTGACGGGTTGCACAGTCGATAGCCTGACCGCATGACGCAATCGGCCGGCTTTCCCGACGTGCCCATCCGCGAGGGCACCATCAGGCTCGGCCAGTTCCTCAAACTGGCCGACCTGATCGATACCGGCGCCGACGCCAAATCGGTCATCGCCGACGGGCTGGTCAGCGTCAACGGCGAGGTCGAAGTGCGCCGCGGCAGGCAGCTTTCCCCCGGTGACATCGTGGAATTCGCCGACCGCGGCGCCCGGGTCAGCGGGCCGTAGCTCACGCCTTCTCGGTGACCTTCTCACCGGCCTTCTCGATCGCAACGGTCACGCCGTCGCCGATCGCGGTGCCGCCGGGCACCTCGTCGGCGAAATCGAAACTGGTGGCCAGGATCTCACCGGCGATCAGCCCGGCATGCGTGCGGGCCCACTGCTGTTTGTCGGCGGGCACCGACATCGTCACGCTGATCCGGTCGGAGACGTCGAGCCCACTGGATTTACGCAGATCCTGTAGTTCACGGATGCGGTCCTTGGCCCAGCCCTCGGCCTCCAGCTCCGGGGTCACCGTGCCGTCGAGCACCACCAGTCCGGCGCCGTCGGGCAGTGCCGCGGTGTAATCCGGTTCGGCAGCAACCAGTTTCGAGCTGTACTCACCGGCGAGCAGCGTCGCCGGGCCCGCCGTCAGGGTGCCGTCGGCATTGAGCACACCCTCGCCGGCCTTGACGGCCTTGATGGCGGCCTGGACGTCCTTGCCGATCCGCGGTCCGGCGACCTTGGCGTTGACCGCGAGCTCGAAGGCGCCGTAGGCGGCGATATCGCCGGTCAGCTCGACGGCCTTGACGTTGAGTTCGTCGGCGATCAGGTCGACGAACGGCGCGAGTGCCGACAGATTCGCCGAGTTCTCCAGCGCCACCGTCAGTTTCGGCAGCGGCAGCCGGACCCGCAGCTTCTTGGCCTTGCGCAGCGACGATCCCACCGAGCACACCTCGCGCACCTGGTCCATCGCGGCGACCAGTTCCGGATCGGCGGGCAGCACACCGGCCTGCGGCCAGTCCGTCAGGTGCACCGAACGTTGTCCGGTCAGCCCGCGCCAGATCACCTCGGTGGCCAACGGAAGCAGCGGGGCAGCCAGCCGGGCGGTCACCTCCAGCACGGTGTGCAAGGTGTCGATGGCGTCGGTGTCCTCATCCCAGAACCGGTTGCGCGAGCGGCGGATGTACCAGTTGGTCAGCGCCTCGCTGAACTGCCGCAACTGCTCACAGGCCCCGGAGATATCGCAGCTGTCCATCGCGACGGTGAGGTCGTCGCGCAGCGCGGCGAGTTTGGCCAGGATGTAGCGGTCGAGCACGTGGGTCGAATCGGTCCGCCAGGTCCCGGCCTGGGGGGCGTAGAGCGCCAGGAAGCTGTAGGCGTTGGTCAGCGGCAGCAACACCTGCCGCACGCCTTCCCGGATGCCCTGTTCGGTGACGACCAGGTTGCCGCCGCGCAGGATCGGCGATGCCATCAGGAACCACCGCATGGCATCCGAGCCGTCGCGGTCGAAGACCTCGGAGACGTCGGGATAGTTGCGCAGCGACTTGCTCATCTTCTGGCCGTCGTTGCCCAGCACGATGCCATGCGACACACAGGTTTTGAACGCCGGCTTGTCGAACAGCGCGGTGGCCAGCACATGCAGCGTGTAGAACCAGCCGCGGGTCTGCCCGATGTATTCGACGATGAAGTCCCCGGGGAAGTGCGCGTCCTGACCCGTCACCCCGTCGAACCACTCGCGGTTCTCGAACGGGTAGTGCACCTGCGCGTAGGGCATCGACCCGGAGTCGAACCACACGTCGAGGACATCCTCGATACGGCGCATGGTCGACCTGCCGGTCGGATCGTCGGGGTTGGGCCGGGTCAGCTCGTCGATGAACGGGCGGTGCAGATTGTCCGGACGCACCCCGAAATCGCGTTCCAGTTCGTCGAGGCTGCCGTAGACGTCGATCCGCGGATACGCCGGATCGTCGGACTTCCACACCGGAATCGGGGTGCCCCAGTAGCGATTTCGCGATATCGACCAGTCGCGCGCACCTTGCAGCCATTTGCCGAACTGCCCGTCCTTGACATGTTCGGGATACCAGGTGATCTGCTGGTTGAGCTCGACCATGCGGTCGCGGAACTCGGTGACCTTGATGAACCACGACGACACGGCGCGGTAGATCAGCGGGTTACGGCAGCGCCAGCAGTGCGGATAGGAGTGCTCGTAGGTCTCATGCCGCAGCAGCACCGCGCCGTTGGCCGCCGCGGGTCCGGTGCCGTTCTTGAGATCCCGGATGATCTGGGCGTTGGCGTCGAAGACCTGCTGACCGTGATAGTCCGGAACCGACGCGTCGAAGCGGCCCTTGGAGTCCACCGGGGTGACCGGCACGATCCCGACGGTGTCGGTGGTGGCCTTGTCGTCCTCACCGTAGGCCGGCGCCATGTGCACGATGCCGGTGCCGTCCTCGGTGGTGACGAAATCACCACGCAGCACCTGGAAGGCGTTGTGGGCCTTCTCCCCGTCGACGAAGTACGGGAACGGCGGCAGGTAGCGGGTGCCCAGGAGCTGGTCACCGGTGACGGTGGCCAGGACGGTGGGCTCCTCCCCCAGCTCGCGGGCGTACGCGCCGAGCCGGGCCGCAGCCAGCACATAGCGCCTGCCGTCGGATCCCTCGACCTGCACATACTCGACGTCGGGATTGACCGCGACGGCCTGGTTGGACGGCAGTGTCCAGGGGGTGGTGGTCCACACCAGGTACCAGGACCCGGCCAACGGCCCATCGGTCACCTGGAAGCCGACGGTGATGGCCGGATCCTGACGACTCTGGTAGACGTCGTCGTCCATCCGCAGTTCGTGGCTCGACAGCGGGGTCTCGTCGTTCCAGCAGTAGGGCAGCACCCGGACGCCCTCGTAGGCCAGGCCTTTGTCCCACAGCTGTTTGAACGCCCAGATGACCGATTCCATGAAGGTCGGGTCGAGCGTCTTGTAGTCGTTGTCGAAATCGACCCAGCGGGCCTGGCGGGTGACATAGGCCCGCCATTCGTCGGTGTACTTGAGCACCGATTCCCGGCAGGCGTCGTTGAACGCACCGATACCCATGGCCTCGATCTGGGCCTTGTCGGTGATTCCCAGCTGACGCTGGACTTCCAGTTCGGCGGGCAGCCCGTGGGTGTCCCAACCGAACCGCCGCTCCACCTTGTAACCGCGCATGGTGCGGTAGCGCGGCACGATGTCCTTGACGTAGCCGGTCAGCAGATGGCCGTAGTGCGGCAGCCCGTTGGCGAACGGCGGACCGTCGTAGAAGACGTACTCCTGCGCGCCGTCGCGTCGGGCGATGCTGGCCCGAAAGGTGTCGTCGGCATCCCAGTAGGCCAGGACTTCGGCCTCGGCCGCGGGAAAGTTCGGCGTGCCACCGGCCGGCTTGGGGTAGGCCCTGCTCACGTGCGTGTCGTCTCCTGTGCCTGTGCTGCTCTGGCACGGGGACGACGTCCGCGCGATGCGCGAGCGCCGCGGTACCACCCCGCTTGCACACGCCATCCGGCGTGGCCGCTCAACTACAGGCTGTGACGGGCCTGCCCGTTCGGTTCTACTGGGCGCCGCGGGTGAATCCGACGCTGTTCTTCCGAAGACTCCCCGGTGATGTCCGGATCGGTGCCGTTGCCGACGATTCTATCGAGGACGTGCAAATCGACTGCCGCCGGCAGGACTGCGGAAGGTTCAGCCCTCCGCCGTCACCTCGACGAGGGCCTGCGGGAACTGCTCGGCGAGTTCTTCGATGGTGTACGGATCGAAGCTGCGGGCATCGTAGGACCAGTTCAGGATCACCACGCCGGCGTCGGCGTCGAGGTGGGCGTAGAGCGCGAGCAGCGCGGTGCTGGCCGGCGGCTGCTCCGAACCGCTGCGATAGGTGAACCGGATATCGCTGGGCGCATCGGCGGCCGCGGTGGCGGTGCGCACCGCGTTGCGGGTGGCGTCGAGCATGTCGAGCGCGGACACTTCCTGACTCGGCGCGCAGCGCAGCGCAATGCGCCCGGTGCAGCTCTCGGCGTCGACGTCGACCGAGAGCATGCCGTCGCCGACGGTACGGGCGATGGCCCGGCCGAGCGCTGCCAGCAAAATCTCCTCCGCCGAAGCGGAGAGGATTTCCTGCGCGCCGGCCAACTCGCCAGCAAGCACACTGTTGAGTGCGCTGGGCAGGTGAGCCATATCAGCCGGGCGCGGCGGCGCGGCGACCTGATGATCGGTGATCCAAGACGAAACCCGACCCAGGTCGGCGAGGATGGGAGCAGCCATGCAGGGGATTTTGCCATTGATGTCCCAGAAATGGGAGACCTGTGCCGAAAGTCTGACACCCGTGTCAATAATTGACGATTCATCCGAATAGAAGGTTGCTGGTGCCTTTTCCGGGATTGCGGTTTATGGTGGTCTGATGCCACGTACCGATGAGAACGGCCGGCAACTCAAGGCGCTCCTTGATTACCTCCTCGACGGGGAGGTGGAGGCAAAGGATATCTACACCGCCCTTGGCACCTCCAGCAGCACTTATTACCGCCGTATCAAGGAGCCCGATTACCCGAGCGCCGAGGAATTGCGCCAGGTAGCCGACACTTTCAAGCTCAGCTACCCCGATATGCAGATCCGGTTCGGGTTGATGACGCGCCAGGAGCTGTGGAACTACGTCGAGAACGACCACGTCAGCGTCGCCAACGCGGTGGAGCCGGGTACCACCCAGACGCTTGCCCCGGCACCGCAGCGCACCCACCGGTTGCCGCGGCTGTCTGAATCTGTTCCGCGTCAGGACGCACCGCCGCTCTAGGGTCTACAATTTGCTGGACCCATCCTTTTGTTCAAAGGCGCCAGTATCCGATGGCAGTGACAGTTCTCATCGCGATCACACTCCTGTGTGTGGCGTGGAGTCTGTGGATCCGCCGGGTGACATGGTCGTGCCGCTGGGAAGTCGCCGCCACCCTCAATATCGCCTTGCAGGGCGCGGCGATTCTGCTGATGTCTCCGTGGGCGTCGCAGACTCTGGGGCCGATATTCTTCGACCTCACCGGCAAGTGGAATCTCGAGGATTACCTCGGCCATGACTGCTACATAGTCGCCGCGTCGGCAATCGTCTACAACGCCCTGGGCCGGCTGCAGGACGACCACGTCATGATGCGGACGTTCAAGGTCTATGTCGAGCTGCCGGCAACGTTGTGCATCCCGGTCCTGCTTGCGGCGTACTGGCTCGGCAACGGATCGAAGATCTACCACGACGACTTCTTCCGGGTGCCGACCGATTTCTGGCTCGCGGTGTACTGGGTCGTGCTGTGCGGCACGCTGGCCTACCTGCTCGGATACGGTGTCCGCGCGCTGTTGATCCTGCGGACCGACCCCCGGTCGCGCCGGATCGCCAACATCTATCTGTTCGCCTCGGTCTCCGGCATCGTCGCGTGCACCATCCGCATCCTGACCGCCGTGGTGCCGGCGCTGCAACCCTGGGAGAACGGCCGGCTGGTGTGGCTTTTCGCCTGCATCTGCGGTGCGGTGTTCGCGATCTCGGCGGCACACTCCTGGCGTATCAAGACCAAATTCCTCACCGGCGCCAAGCACTGATCGCGGCCTCACCGGGCCGGCGGGTGCACCCCGCAGTCGCAGGAGTCGATCGACGGACATCGACACTGCATCCCCCACTCGATGATCGACCGGGCCCGGCCCAGGGTGGCGATCTGGGCGTCGATATCGGTGAGCTTGCGCGCGGCCAGCGCACGGCTCACCGGCCGGCCGGGATCGTCGTCGGCAAGTAGGGCGCGGATCTCGTCGAGGGTGAACCCGGCGGCCTTGCACAGCGCTATCACCTCGAGGCGGGTCAGCACCGAAGGCTCGTAGCGGCGTCGGCCTGCGGTGCGTGCCGGCGCGGGCAGCAGCCCGGTCTGCTCGTAGTAGCGCAGCGTCGATGCCGGCACACCGGAGCGCCCGGCGACATCACCGATCGACAGCAGGGTATCCACGTCCACATCATGCCTTGACTTCAAGCCGGCTCGAAGTCGTTGACTACTGTCATGACTCCCCCGCCGTTCACCGCACTGGCCACCGCCCGCTACGCCCTGCTGCGCAGTCACCGCCGCGACGGCAGCCCCGTCGACACCCCGGTCTGGTTTCAACTCGACGATGCGGGACTGGTCTTTCGGACCAAACGCGGACCCAAGACCCGCCGACTGACCGCCGATCCCCGGGTCACACTGTGGGCCTGCGACCACCGCGGGCGCCGCCTGGACACGGCCGTCGAGCTGGCCGGACGCGCCGAGCTGCTCGACGGCCACGCCGCCGAGGCCGCCAACCGGGCACTGCACCGCCGCTACGGCTGGCAGTGGAATATCGTGCCGCTGCTGCCCATTCCGGGGGTCACCAACGTGCACCGAGACCTGCCGCTGCGCGAGAAGCTGCGCCGGGCCACCACCCGGTCGCTGTGGCCCGACAACGCGATCGTGCGGGTGCGGCCCGCGAGCGACCCCTCAGGCCCCGGCCAGTCTGCCGACCAGCAGCTTCTTGAGTTCGGGCCTGCTGGCCGCGACCAGGGTGAAAGCGGCCTGTCGCGCCAGTAGCTGGGCGGTCGAATCCCGCCGGATTCCCGGGCCGCCGGCAGCGGCCACCAGCGCCGCCGCAGCGCGCACCGCCAGTTCGGCACCGTCGGCTCGCGCCGCAAGCAGCACGGCGGCATCGGCCAGTCCGGCATCCAGCGCGCCGCGGATGCGCTCGACAGACCGGCGTACCGCGTCGGCCGCATCGGGCTGCCCGGCACCGTCGAGCAGCATCGCGCACCGCAGCGCGACACCGATGGGCAATGTCGCGTTGAGCCGCGACCCGAAATTCTGGTTCGCCATGAAATCGGCCCGGCTCACCCGGCTCACGATCCGGTCGTCCGGGATGAACAACTCCTCGACCACGAGCGAGACCGTCGAGGTCGCATCGGCGACGGCCAATTCCTGACGCACGACTTCGGTTATGCCGCTTTGCATCTCGGCCTCGACGAGGCCGGCGACGACATCACCGGAATCCACATCGCCTGCCGAGAACACGATGACGTCGATGACACCCCAGCCACTCACGAACGGCGCATGACCGGACAACAGCCAGCCACCGTCGGTCCGGCGCGCCCGCATCCGCGGCGGTACCGGCACCGCACCGGCATAGGCCACACCACCCCGGATCTCGCCCGCGGCGGCCCGGGACAGGAACTGCTCACGCAGCGCGGTATTGGCCGACGCCGCAAGTGAAGCCAGCATGCCGTGATGCTGCACCCAGGTGAACGCCGTCGACAGGCACCCGCCGGCGACCGTTTCCAGGATGGCGATCAGCTCGCCCAGATCCAGGCCCGGGCCGCCGAGTTCGGCGGGCAGCGCGATTCCGTAGAGCCCGGCGTCGGCCAGCAGACGCCAATGCTCTTCCGGGACAGCGCCGGTGCGGTCCACCTCCAGCGCAGCCGGAAACAGCACGGTGTCGGCGAGTGCCCGGGCCCGCCCGGTCAAGCTGCTCGGCATCTGCCTGACCCTAGCGATGTTTTCACCCAGCGCAGCGTGCCCGATCCGCCGCCGCGGCCCGCCACTGCCCGCCACTGCACCGCGGCGGGGGCGGCTGCCCTAAGCTCGATGCAAAGTCCGGAGGGGACTACGAAAGGGGCGTTTCCGTGGTCGCGTCGTCATTACCTGCCGTGCTGCGCGAGCGTGCCAGCCTTCAGCCGAAGGACGATGCCTTCACCTTCGTCGACTACGACACCGACTGGGACGGTGTTCGCGAGACACTGACCTGGGGTGAGCTGCACCGCAGGGCTGTCAACCTCGCCGACGAGCTGAGGCTCACCGCAAACGCCGGCGACCGGGTCGTCATCCTGGCGCCGCAGAGCATGGAGTACGTCGTCGGCTTCCTCGGCGCGCTGCAGGCCAACATGATCGCCGTGCCGCTGTCGACTCCGATGATGGGCGCGCACGACGAACGCGTCACCGCGGTGCTGCGCGACGCCGCACCCACCGTGATCCTGACCACATCGGCGATAGTCGATTCAGTGGCGCCGTACGCCAAGGCGTTCGACGGGCCCACCCCGGTTGTCATCGAGGTCGACAAGATCGATCTCGACAGCCGGCGCAAGCTCACCAAACGCCGCGAGGAGGCGCCGGAAACGGCCTACCTGCAGTACACCTCGGGGTCGACCCGCACCCCGGCCGGCGTCATGGTCTCGCACCGCAATGTGGCTGCCAACTACGAGCAGATGATGTCCTACTTCTTCCCGGACTACGGCAAGGTCGCACCGCCCGGGACCACCGTCACCTCGTGGCTGCCCTTCTATCACGACATGGGCCTGCTGCTGGGCATCTGCACACCCATCCTGGGCGGCTGGACGACCGTCGTGACCAGCCCGATCTCGTTCCTGGCGAAACCGGCCCGGTGGATCCAGATGATGGGCACCCACACCAAGGCACTGAGCGCCGCCCCCAACTTCGCCTTCGACCTGGCTGCCGCCCGCACCAGCGACGACGATCTGGCCGGTGTCGACCTGTCCGATGTGTTGGCGATCTTCAGCGGCGCCGAGCGCGTCCAGCCGACCACCGTCAAACGCTTCGGCCAGCGGTTCGCCAAGTTCGGCTTGCAGCCCAAGGTGATCCGGCCGTCCTACGGCCTGGCCGAGGCGACGCTGTACGTCGCGACGCACGGCCCCGGCGAGGCCCCCACGGTGGTCAACTTCGAATCCGAGAAACTGCGCGACGGCCAGGCCGAGCGCGTCGAGTCCGGCACCCCGTTGATCAGCTACGGCGTTCCGGACTCGCCGCTGGTGAAGATCGTCGACCCCGACACCCGACGGGAGTGCGCGGCGGGCACCGTCGGCGAGATCTGGACGCACGGCGACAACATCTGCGCCGGCTACTGGAACAAGCCGGAGGAAACCGCACACACCTTCGCCGGGACCATCGAGAGTCCGTCGCCCGACGCCCCGGTCGACGGCTGGTTGCGGACCGGCGATCTGGGCTTCCTCAGCGAGAGCGAGTTGTTCATCATCGGCCGGCTCAAGGACCTGCTGATCGTGCGCGGCCGCAATCTCTACCCCGACGATATCGAGGCGACCGTCGGCGCGATCTCGGGCGGCCGGGTGGCCGCGATATCGGTCGATATCGACGACGCCGAGCAGCTGGTCACCATCATCGAGGTGAAGAAACGCGGCGACACCGAGGAAGAGATGCAGCTCAACCTCACCAAGATCAAGAACGACGTGACCACGGCGCTGTCACAGGCCCACGGCATCAACGCCGCAGATCTGGTGCTGGCACCACGCGGCTCGATCCCGATCACCACCAGCGGCAAGATCCGCCGGCAGTCCTGTGTCGACCTCTACGCCAGCGACTCCTTCACCCGCCTGGACGCCTGACCCCCGGGCGCGGCCACCTGCGCGGTGGCCGCGCTGTCATTCTTTGCCCAGATGGAACCGCTATGCTTGTTCCACTGCTGGTGCGCTGATCTTTCGGTGTCCTTTTCAGCAGCTGTGGATGAGAAGACGACCGAGGGGGAAGCATGGCTCATTCGTTCGAGTATTTGCTGGAAAAGCTGGACAGCGCGGAAATCGCAGATGACCCGTTCCCGCACGTCTACATCGAGGACTTCATCGCGCCCGACGATTTCGCCGCGCTGATCGATTCCCCGGATATCAAGGTCGCCCCGGCGCACGATCTGGATTCCCTGTTCGCCAACCTCGACACCGCAGGCTACAAGCCCATCGAATTCCCCGGTTGCACGAAATCGCGCACCGAATACGCCGAGTGGTTACAGAAATCGGTGAAGCCCAAGGGTATTCACGATGCCTGCGAGGGCATGGGCATGGCGATGCGCTGCACCAAGCCCGCGTCGGACATCGTGCGTTCCCTCGACGAGTTCTTCAGCTCGCCGGTCACCCGGCGCGTGCTCAGCGACAAGTTCGGGATCGACGCACCCACCACGCTGGACTGCGGCCTGCAGAAATATCTCAACGGATACGAGATCAGCCCGCACCCCGACATCCGGCAGAAGGCGCTGACCTGGATGCTCAACGTCAACCCCGGTGCGGATTCGGAACAGCAGGACATCCACACGCACTACATGAAGTTCACCGGCGAGTGGGATTTCATCCGTCAGTTCTGGCGCGACAACCCCAACGCCGAGACCTGCTGGGTGCCCTGGCAGTGGTGCGAGACCAGCAAGCGGCAGGTCGCCAACAACAGCATCGTCATCTTCGCGCCGCGCTATGACACCGTGCACGCGGTCCGCGCACGCTACGACCATCTGCCCGCGCAGCGCACCCAGTTCTACGGCAACCTGTGGTACCGCCCGGTGGCACTGCCGTTCCGGCCCAGGTTCACCGATTTCGCGGCAGGCAAGGCTCCCGAACTGGACACCGTGGAAAAGGCCAGCCGGGCCGACCGGCTGGTCTCGGCGGCCACCCGCGCGGTCACCAAGGTCATCGACTGGGCACCCGCCCGCTGAGCCGCCGGGCCTAGCGGTCGGTCAGATAACGGGCCACGCCGTGCTTGCGGATCAGGTAGAACGCGTCTTTGGCCTGGCGCTTGATGCGGAACTTGCCCCGGACGTCGACGTGGTGATGGATGACCCGGATACTGGGGTCGAAATAGCCCGCCACGCCGATCTTGTTGAGGCTCAACGCAAGATCCTGCGCCTCGTGCTCGCGGATCATCGGGTCGTAACCACCGACCGACCGGAAGAGCCTGGCGTGGATGAGCATGTTGCCCTCGTGCACCCAGTAGGCGTCCGCGGGCGTCGGGGGCTGATAGATCCTGGGCCATTCGCGCATGGCGTAGCGGCCCACCCGGCCGATCGCCGCGGCAACGCGGGGCCGGTTCCGGAAGCGGTCGATGAGCGGCGGGAACCCGCCGGTCAACAAATTGGTGCGTAGCGAGAACACCGGGCCGTAGTTGTACGGCTCCTGATGCCCGTCCACCCGGCTGACGAGCCCACCGATCAGGCCGACACCGCGCGGGGCGTGCCGCTGGGCGATATCGCGCGCCTTGGCCGCGGTGTCCGCACTCGCGATGTCCATATCGGCGTCGATGAAGTGGATCAGCGTGTCATCGTCGACCTGGTCGAGGATCTGGTTGCGGTTGGCGCCGGCCCCGCGATTGCGCGGGCTGCGCACCAGGGTCACATCAGCACCGAATCTGCCGACCACGTCGACGGTGTGATCGGTCGATGCGTCGTCGAGCACGAAGACGTGGTCATAGCCCTGCGCCAGAACCTGCGGGAGCAGGTTGTCCAGGCTCTCGGCCATGTTGTAGTTCGGGATCGCCGCCACGACAGGCAACTTCTGTATCACGGTGATTACCAAACCCTCGGGGTCGTCCGCCATCATCCTGCGACGCAGAACACCCTAACGGATATCCGAACGGGTCCGCAGAGCGGCAACACCGCCCCGGCCGCGACCGGCCAGCAAGACCGGGCACATTCGCTGAACCGGCGCTGCCCGCGCGGCGCCGAGGCATCACGGGGGCGCAGCTGGGCGGCTCGATGTGGGCGCACTCACCGCAGCAAGCGGCTGTATCGTATGAGTTCGTGATCGAGGTAATCGGACTTTCGAAGACTTTTGAAGGGGGCGTCCCTGCGCTGCAGGACGTCAGCTTCAGTGTCCCGACGGGGTCCATCTGCGCCTTGCTGGGACACAACGGGGCCGGCAAGACCACCACCGTGAAGATCATGTCCACGTTGCTGAGACCGTCCGCCGGAACCGCGGTGATAGCCGGCCACGACGTCGTGAAGGATCCCGCCAGCGTGCGCCGGGTCATCGGCGTCACCGGACAGGATGCGGCCCTCGATGCCCTGATGACAGGCCGGGAGAACCTGGTGTTGTTCGCCAGGCTGCGCGGTATGAAGCGCAAGGAAGCCCGCGCCCGCGCCGACGAGCTCATCACCCAGTTCGATCTCACGCACGCCGCCGACCGCCCGGTCTGTACCTACTCCGGTGGTATGCGGCGCCGTATCGACATCGCCGTTGCGCTCGTCGTCGCGCCCAAGGTGCTCTTCCTCGACGAGCCCACCACCGGACTCGATCCGCGCAGCCGCCGCGACGTGTGGAACCTGGTGTCGGCGTTGGCTTCCCAGGATGTCACCGTGCTGCTGACCACCCAGTACCTCGAAGAGGCCGACATCCTCAGCGATTCCATCGTCATTCTCAACGCCGGTCAGATCGTGGCCAGCGGGACGTCTGACGACCTGAAGCGGCTCGTCGGGTTCAGCTACTGCCAGGTGACCGCCATCAGCGCCGATGACGTGGGCCGGATCGCGGACGCGTTGGCCGATTTCAGTGAAGTCGAAGTCGACGTCGACGCCAACACCGTCTCGGTACCCGCCGCCCAGGGTGTCGCCACGCTGACCGAGGTGTTGCGCCGGACCGAGGCCATCGGCGTCGAGCTGGTCGACATCTCGTTGCGCAAGCCGTCGTTGGACGAGGTGTTCCTGCATCTCACGCAGCCCACCGTCACCACGTGACCGCGCTGGCAGCGCTCACCGAGCGCGTGGTCATCAACACCGTGCGGGACCTCGACCTGGTCTTCGCGGTGTTGGCTCCGATCGGCGCCTACATCGGCTTCACGTTCATCCTGCGCAACCTGATCGACACCGGCGGTATGAGCTATCCGCAGTACGTGCTGCCGATCACGGTGATCCAGGCGGCGGTGTTCAGTTCCATCACCACCGCCGACCGCGCCGCCCGCGATCAGGCCTCCGGTTTCGGCGTGCGGCTCTACACCCTGCCGATCTCGACGGCCACCCCGCTGATGGCGCGCATGCTGTACTGCTTCCTGCGTGGCGTGCTGAGCCTGGTCTCGGCGCTGGCGGTGGCATTCCTGTTCGGTTTCCGGATGAACGGCGGCCCGGCGTCCATCGTCCTGTTCGTCGCGCTCACCATGGCATTGACGATGGCGCTGTCGTTCGGCGCCGATGCCGTCGGAACCCGGCTGTGCCATATCGAGGCACCGAGTCAGCTGCTGCTGCTCCCCCAGATGCTGCTGGTCCTGCTCTCCACCGGCCTGGCACCGACCGAGTCCTTCCCCGACTGGCTACAGCCGTTCATCCGTAATCAGCCCGTCTCGCAGGTCGCCGATGCCCTACGCGCGCTCAGCGTCGGCAATGCCGATCACGCCATCCTGTTCTCGGCCAGCGCCTGGTGCGTCGGGTTGCTGGTGGTGCTCAGCGCATATGCCCTGCGCGTACAGAAGCGGTTCCAATGACCATCGACACGCCGCCGCGCGGCTCCCTGCTGACCGAGAGCGCGCTGTTCGCCGGGCGGCGTTTCCTGCGCTGGCGCCGGGAACCGCTGCTGCCGATCCAGACGATCCTGTTCCCCACCGTCCTGCTGATCACCTACCGGCTGCTGGTCGGAAAATCGATCCTGCGCATCACCGGCACCGACAGCCTGTACGGCTTGATTCCGATGTGCGCGGTGGCCGGCGGCATGTTCGGCGCGCTGGCGCTCGGTCTGGCCATCACCGCCGAGCGCAATTCCGGTGTGCTCAGCCGGTTCTGGACCCTGCCGGTGCACCGGGCCAGCGCACTCGTCGGGACCATCATGGCCGAGGCAGGCCGCACCCTGGCAGGCGCGATCCTGATTACCGGTGTCGGCGTGGCCCTGGGATTCCGGTTCTCCGGAAGCCTGTGGGCCGTCGTGGGTTTCGTCCTGGTTCCGGTCGCCGTCGTATGCGTCTTCTCGATGATGGTCATCGCGCTGTCGGCACGGGCGCGTAACAACGTGCTGTTGACCTGGCTCGGTACCGGCTCCATCGGCTTGGTTTTCGGCAGTTCCGGGATGGCGCCGGTCAAGGCGTTCCCGACCTGGGCGCAGCCGCTGATCGAATACCAGCCCATGTCACCCATCATCGAGAGCATGCGCACCCTGGCACTGGGCCAGCCGCCGTGGTGGCCGCTGGCCCTGACATGCGGCTGGCTATTGCTCATCGGCGCGATATTCGGCCCGCTGGCGGTGCGCAGCTACCGCTGGGCCGCCGAGACCTGGGGCTGAGCACCTCCCCCGACGGGTTTCAGTCCGACGCCAGACCGTTCTGCGCGCGGGCCAGCGCGAAATCGGCCTGCAGCCGCTGACGCAACCGCCCCACCGCGGCCTTCTTCCGGTCCCGCAGTGTGGAGGCCTCGGCCAGCAGGGCCTCGGCCCGCTCCGCCACCGCCGCGCCGGTCACCACGTCGGTGCGGATCAGCGAAGCGTCATCGTCGATGGACAGTGCGAAATCCCGGCATTTCGGCTGATACTCCAGGGAGACCACCGGTGTCCCCGACAGCGCCGCCAGGATGCCCGCGTGCAGCCGGCTGGCGATGACCAGTGAGCAGGACGCCAGGTCGGCGGTGACGGTGGCGCAGTCGTCCGGGAACACGATGTCGGCGTCGACCCCGTGCAGTGCGCGTTCGGTCCATTTCCGGTCCGAGGAGTTCATCAGGATCCCGACGAACCGGTAACCCCGGCCGGCCAGCTCGTTCACCGCGCCGGCCACCTCGGCGGTGACGCGGTCGGGGTCGTGACCCCACAGATCGTCGCCGAAGCCGAGATTGACCCCGATCAGACCGTCCTGCGGCGCGGTCTGCGGTGCCGGAAGCAGCAGCGCCGGGTCACCGGACACCGCGACCTGAAGGCCGGCGTCGGCCAGCAGCTCGGCGCTCTGCGGGCCGCGCACCGAGACGATCTGGAATTTCGACAACAGCGCGGGCCAGCGCTTCAGCTCGTTGCGGCCCGAACCGCTCCTGCGCCCGGTGAACCGTGGATCCTCCACGCCGGCACCGATGGCGTAGCTGCCGTGGTGCCGGGTCAGAGCCATACCGCAGTTGATGAGGTAGCGCCAGTGCCGCCTGCCGATCAGGGTGCCGCCACCGACGACCTGCGCGCTGCGGCGCAGGGCCGTCAGGTGCCCGGCGGCCGAGGCGCGGATCAGTTCCTGCGGCAACCGCGGCATATCGTGGAATTCGGCGCCCGGCAGCTGGGACCGCACCGCGTCGTAGATCGCATCGTCGCCGAGATTGCCGTTACCGTGCCATCCGAGATACGCGAACGAGGTCGCAGTATCGGTGGCAACGGGGAACGAACTCATCAGGCGGTGCTACTCCTTGGTCCGCCAGACTGTCGTGGCGAGATCTGCGGCATGGCATGCCGCCGCGAAGTCGGTGTCAGTACTGGCATCGTCATCGGGGTCGAAAGCGTCGTCTGCCGCAGAGGCCGTACTGCCGCCGCTGCCCGGAGTCCGCTCGGCCAAGGGTACCGCCGACGCCGCGGCCGGGCTGACCGAGGATGCCGTGGACGCCTTGGGCTTGGACCGGTTCTTGGCGCCGAAGCTCTTGCGCGGCGGCTTGGACGGCCACCAGTTACGGTCGCCGACCAGCACACACATCGCGGGAACGGTGACGGTGCGGACCAGGAAGGTGTCCAGCAGCAGACCGACACCGATGATGAAACCGATCTGCACGATGCCGCCGATACTGCTCACCGTCAGCGCCAGCATCGACGCCGCGAAGATCAGGCCCGCCGAGGTGATGACACCGCCGGTGGCCCCGACGGTGCGGATCACCGCGGCCCGGATACCGAGGTGGGCCTCCTCCCGGATCCGGGATATCAGCAGGAGGTTGTAGTCCGCACCGACGGCCACCAGCACCAGGAACGTCATACCTGGCACGTTCCAGAAGATCTGCTTGCCGAGGATGAACTGGAAGAAGATCACCGAAATGCCCAGCGCCGACATGTAGGACAACACCACCGACGCCACCAGATACAGCGGAGCGACGATGGCCCGCAGCAGCGCCACGAGGATCAGGAACACCACGACGAGCGTCGTGATGACGATGAAGCGGATATCGCCGTTGTAGTAGTCACGGATATCGTTTTGGACCGGCGTGAATCCCACCATCGCGACGTTGGCGTTGGCCAGGCTGGTGTTGGCTCGCGAGTCATTGGCGGTCTTGACGATCTCGTCGATCTGATCCATCGCGGCGGTACCGAACGGGTCCAGCGCCGTCTGCACCAGATAACGCGCGGTGTGACCGTCCTCGGAGATGAAAAGCTTTGCGGCCTTTTCGAATTCCGGTTGGGTCAGGATCTGCGGCGGAATGTAGAAACCCGACATCGGCGGATCGGCGGCATCGCGGCGCATCGCTTCGAGGAACGCCGATGCCTGATTGAGGCCACCGCCCATCTGTTTGGTCTGATCGACCAGCAGCTGGGTGCCGATCGACAGCGCACGGCTGGAGTCGGCGAGCAGGTTGGCGCCCTGAACCGCGGCGTTGAGCCGCCGCTCGATACCGTTCTGTTCGGAAAGACCCAGCGACCGAGCGGCCGCGGTGGCCTGCTTGAGCGTTGCGCTGAGACTCTGTACCGACTGTGTCAGCGACTGATCGCCGTCGGCTTCCTGTAGTTCACGTCCCAGTTCGGTGATGCTGATCAGCAACGGGTCGTTGCGGTTGTCGATGACCTTCTGCAGATCGGCCCGCGATGCCACGCAGTTGGGATCGGCGCTGCACTGCGGGCTGACATTGAGCGCGGTGAGCATCGGATTGGCCCATGAGTAGACATCGGTGATCTGGCCGATGCTGATACCCATCGATTCACCGAGCTGGTGCATGTTCGACAGCAGCGTCGCGGTCTTGTCGATCTCGTCCAGCGTGGTCGCCCCGCCGTACTGGATGGACAGCTGGTCGAGCGCGGCGGCCAGCCCGCGGACGCTGGCCACCGAGGTCACCAGGGTGTTGCGGATCTGGTTGAGGACGTCGGCCATCTGTTTGGAGCCGCCGCCGAGCAGGTCGAGGTTGGCGTTGTTCTGGCTGATGTAGGTCGATACCTGGCCGAGTTTGGAGCCGACTTCGCCGGCCTGATAAGTCGCGCGGCCTTCCCTGATCATCTCGCCGTTGGGCCGGGTGATACCGCGGACGGCGTCGATATTGGGCAGCGCACCGACGCGCCGTGCCATCTCCTCCATATCGCCGAGTCCCTTGGGGCTGCGCAGGTCGGTGTCCGGCGACTGGATCAGCAGGAACTGCTGCATCGAGTTGCTGATCGGGAAATGACTGTTCATCGCCTCATAGGCGAGCATGCTGTCGGAATCCTGCGGCAGGTTCTTGCGGTCGTCGTAGTTGAACTGCACCAGGGTGGCGCAGGCCGCCAGACCGATCAGGATGACGAGGCTGGCGATCAGGTTGGTCCACGGCCGACGTACGATGTTGATACCGGATCGCCGCCAGAACCGGCCGGTGATGTCTTTGCGGGGTTTTACCCAGTTGCGCCGCCCCGCCAGCGCGATGAAAGCCGGCAGCAGCGTTATCGACGCCAGGAAACCGACGGCGACCGTGACGGCCAGCGCGGGACCCACCGAGGAGAAGACACCCAGGGTCGCGAACGTCAGCGCCATGAAGGTTATGGCGACGGTGCCTGCCGAGCCGGCGATGACCTCACCGATGGACACCAGGGCCGCGGTCAGCGCATTGTCCGAATCCATCCCGGTTCGGACGTGCTCTTGATAGCGACTGAACAGGAACACCGAATAGTCGACGCCGGCACCGACCATCATGCCGGTCATCAGCATGATGGTCTGCGGTGACAGACCCATCACACCCATCAGTCCCAGGACCGCGACCACCTGTTGAGCCACCACCAGCGCGATGCCGATGGTGAACAACGGGATCAGCATCGCCACCAGGCTGCGATAGACCAGGATCAGGATGGTCAGCACCAGGATCACCGTGGACAGCTCGATGATGTGCTGATCGCGGATGCCGATCGCCGACACGTCTTCGAACGTCGCGGCCGGCCCGACCACGTTGGCGTGCAGCGACGAGCCCGCGACCGCCTCGTTGATGTTCTTGACCACCGCGCGGTAGGACCGCTGCCCCGGCCCGGTGCCGAACGTGCCCTGCACCATGACCGGCAGGTTCCACGCCTTGCCATCCCGGCTGGTCATCGCCTGACGCAACTCGGGAATGGTGACGAAGTCCTGCGTCGACTTCACGTTGTCGACATCGGCTTTGAGCCGGTCGACGACGGCCCGGTAGGTGCCCTCGTCCTCCTGGGTCAGGCCGTGCTCGTTGCTGAGCACGACCGCGATGAAGTTGCCTGCGCTGCCCTCTTTGAACGCTTCCTGCATTTGTTTGCCGGCGGCGAGCACCGGTGCACCCTTGGGCAGGAAATCGGGCGGGTTGCGCTGTGACACCTCGGCCAGCGACGGGATCGTCAGCAGCATCACGGCCGCCATTGCAAGCCACACGACGATGACCAGCACGGGGTGGCGAACGGTCAGCCGACCCGTGGCTGAAAGGATCGCGTGACCGCTGAACCGGGAGCGCGTGGACATTGCCAACCAGGCTACAGGGTGCTACCTGTCACTTTGGTAAGTGAAAGCCGCATACGCCACCTGTCGGGCCCGCGCGGGACAGCGCAGCGCCGACGCGGACGGTGCCGCCGGCACCGCGAAAACCGCTGTCAACAGCGGCGAAATCGAATGGACTGGTGTCCGGACCGGTGGCCGGACCAATGTCCCCGCAACCCGGGTCCGGTCCGTTGCCGAGACCGCCCGGCCGGTTTGACAGGATGCCGACAGACAGCGGCCGAACGTTTGCTCGCCGGGAGTCCGACGGCTGTAACACGGTAGGGTGACACCCGATGAAATTCGTAATCGCGGTCCACGGCACCCGGGGCGATGTCGAACCGTGCGCAGCGGTGGGATGTGAACTCCAGCGCCGCGGCCACGACGTCGCGTTGGCGGTGCCACCCAACCTGGTGGGGTTCGTCGAGAGCACCGGCCTGCCGCCGGCCCTGCCCTATGGCGTGGACTCACAGCAGCAACTCGAATCGGAGGCCTTCCAGGATCACTGGAAGATCCGCAATCCGATCTCGGCGCTGCGTTCGGCCAAGGAATACGTCACCCAGGGCTGGGCGCAGATGAACGAGACGCTGACCGCCCTGGCTGCCGACGCCGACCTCATCCTGACCGGAACCACCTACCAGGAGGTGGCCGCCAACGTCGCCGAGCATTACGGCATACCGCTGGCGGCGCTGCACTACTTCCCGGCCCGGGTGAACCACCATGTCGTCCCGGTACCGCTGCCGCGCGCGGTCCTCAAGGCCGGCTGGACGGCCATCGAGTGGGGGCACTGGCGACTGCTCAAAGAGGCCGAC
This sequence comes from Mycobacterium sp., assembly GCA_016197405.1. GTDB lineage: Bacteria > Actinomycetota > Actinomycetes > Mycobacteriales > Mycobacteriaceae > Mycobacterium. The sequence continues at coordinate 187,704 of JACPVR010000016.1, read as the reverse complement.
GACGCCCAACGCGACCAGCTCGGCATCCCGAAGAGCCAGGTCCGCGCGGTACGCCGGATGATCGACGGCGGCGCGCTGGAGATCCAGGCCTACGACAAGGTGCTCTTCCCGGGCCTGGCCGAGGAATGGCGCGGACTTCGGCCCATCGTGGGTTCGATCACCATGGGCCTGGGCACCAGCACCGACGACGAGGTGGCCTCCTGGGTGGCGGCGGGCACCCCGCCGATCTACTTCGGTTTCGGCAGCATGCCGGTCGACTCACCGATCGAGGCGGTCGCGATGATCACCGCGGTCTGCGCCGAACTCGGTGAGCGCGCGCTGATCTCGTCCGGGGTCTGGGATCTGTCCGGTGTGCAGCAGGCCGACCACGTCAAGATCGTCGGCTCGGTCAACCATGCCGCGGTCTTCCCGACCTGCCGCGCGGTGGTGCACCACGGCGGTTCCGGAACCACCGCGGCCAGCCTGCGGTCGGGCGTGCCGACGGTGGTGCTGTGGGTCAACGCCGACCAGCCGGTATGGGCCGCCCAGGTCAAGAAGCTCGGAGCCGGGGTGTCACGACGATTCTCGGCCACCACACCGGCGTCGTTGGCGGCGGCCTTGCGTGAGGTCCTGACCCCGAAATACGCCGCCCGGGCCCGCGAGGTGGCCGCGCAGATGACCACACCGGCCGACAGTGTCGCTGCCGCAGCCGATCTCCTCGAGGACGCGGTACGCGGCGACGCCGCCAAGCCGGCCTAGATGATGGTTCCGGTCAGCCCGAACTCGTCGAGCGTCTGGGCGGCCAGCTTGCGCAGCCGTTCCTTGGAGTTCTCCGCGCCGCATTCGTAGCCGACGATGCCGATCGAGATCTTGCCGACGATGCGCGCCGCGACGATCACCAGCTGCCCACCGGGGCGAACTCGCCGAACAGATCACCCATGTTGGAGCAGGCCACCGGCGCCGCATCGAAGCCGAACGCCAGATTGCCCGCCCCACGGACAGCGCGTTTGGGCGTGAACGGTGTCAGCGCCAGCAGGCTGAAAGCCTCGTCCGGGCCGTTGTCCTTGAGCTCCTTGAGCGCCTCGCGCAGCACCGTGCGGGCATCGGTGAGACTGGACGTGACGGTCGTCGGGTCGACGTGCACGTTGACGAACGACATGGCGTGCGCCCGGGTGTCCTCCAGGGTGCGCTCGCTGAGCGCGACCAGCAGCATCACCTCGCCGGTCGTGGCGTTGCGCCGGCCCATGTGCTCGCCGAATTTCGCCGCGAACCCGGCCAGCATCGAATAACTGGTCCCGCCAAGCGCTTCCGCGCGGGCATCCCAGTGCGGCAGGTCGATGAGGATGTTGATGGCTGGCACCACGACCGGGACGTCGGGATTCACCGGTTCCGGTGCGGGCACCGCATTCTTCGGGCCGCGCAGGTCGTGGCGCTGCGACCAGGCCAGCCGGGCCGCCCCGCGCAGTGCCTTGCCGGTCTCCGGCAGATCGGCCAGCAGCCCGCGCGCGTCGGCCAACGCGCCGCGCAACCGGGTGCGCGAGCGCGGCGGCGGGTAACCGATGTCCTCGGTCAGGCCCAGGACGGTCTGCACGATGCGCACCACGCCTGCGGTGCCGTCACCGAGGGTGTGCGAACCGATCTGGCTGACGGCCGTGGACCCGTCGGTCATCGGCAGCATGGCGATCCGCCAGCCGGGACCGAACTCCGGATCGACCGGCTGCTGCGATTGTTCGTCGATCCAGTCGCTGAGCGCCTCCGGCGGGCGGGGCTCGTCGATGTGCAGCGGGGCCGCCGCCCCCGGGGAATTGACCCAGCGGTGCCTGCCGAACGGCAACGGGGAACGCTCGATGCGGCGACCGGCCATACCGTGCCCGAACTCGCGGTGGTAGCGCCGTAGGCCCTCGAGGTCGATGGGCTTCTCGTAGACCCACACGCATTGCATGAGCTGTTGGCGACCGGTGGCCCGTAGCGACAGGAACGACGCCTGATCGAGGTAGACCAGCCGATGATCCGGCACCTCCGGTGCCGATGTGCGGCGCAGCCGCAGACGCCGGGGACGGCTTTCGGTGGACATCAACAACCTCCTCGGATCGAGCCCGTCACGACACCGCGCGACTCGACCACTACTCGATCACACCGGTGAGATCGAACTCTGCGAGGGTCCGGGCCGCGAGCACGCGCAGCTGCTCCTTGGTGTTGTCGGCACCGGCCTGATATCCGACGATCGTCATCGACACCTTGCCTCCGATGCGGCCACCGACGATCGTCAGCAGCCCGGGACGCTTCTCCAGGAATCCGCGGGTGACGTGGCGGTCCACACCACGCAGCATGGTGTATTCGGCCGGCGTGCCGTCCGGGCTGCCCATGGCGGGATCCAGGTCGCCGAGGTTGGAACACGACACCGGCAGGTCGGCCGAGAAGCTGAACACCGCGTCCGCACCGCGGCGCACCGCGAACTTCGGGACGAACGGTGTCAGCGGCAGCAGCTCCAATGTCTCGTCGGGTTTTTCCCGCAAGGTCGTCAGGGCGGCCTTGATCGCCGCTCTCGTGCCGGACAGGTCGGTGGTCAACTCGGCGGGGTCCAGCGAGATATTGGTCAGCAGAACGACATTGGCGCCGGTATCACCCTCACCCCGGGTGCTGATCGGGACGTTGAGGGTGACCGCCCCGTCGGAGGCGCGGCGCCGGCCCAGGTGTTCGCCGAGTTTGGCGGCGAAGGCGGCGAGCAGCGAATGACTGTTGCCGCCGAGCGCGGCCGCGCGCCGGTCCCACTGTTCGAGGTCGACGTAGACACTGGCGGCGGGCACCACCACATTGGCATCGGCATCGTCGAGGGCCGCGGGCGCCTGCGCCACTGCCGGGGCGCCGCCGGTGAATTCCTTGCGCCGGCGGATGCCCTGTTTGACCGCGGTGAGCAGGGTCCGGCCGATCTCGGGCACACCGCGCGCGGTGTCGGCGAGGTCGGCGACCAGCGCTTCCCTCCTGGTCCGCGACGCCGGCGGCGGATACCCGAAATCGCGGGTCTTGCCTTTGACGGTATCGGCGATCGTCAGCAGGAAACCGCCGCCGTCGACCACACAATGCGAGGCGACCAGACTCACCGCGGTCGCGCCGTCGGTCATCGGCAGCACACCGATGTGCCAGCCGGGTCCCCACTCCGGGTCGACCGGCAGTTGGGCGCGCTCGTCGACCCAATCGGACAGCTCGGCGCGCGGCCGCTGCGCGGCGGTCTCCAGCGGTTTCTGTGGGCCGGGCCACGACACCCACCGGTGCCTGCCGAACGGCAGCGGCGAGGTCTCGATGCGCCGGCCCATCAGCCCGTGTCCCAGGTCGCGGTGGAACCGCCGGAGCTCGCCGAAATCGATCGGGTGCTCGTAGATCCAGACGATCTGCACCACCGCTTCCTGGCCGGTGGCACGTTGACCGAGGAACATCACCTGGTCGGTGAACGAGATGCGGTTGTCGGGCCTGACCGAACTGCCCTCAACCATCAACGAAGGTGACGATGCGGAGCTCAGGCGGTCTTCACCCCGGCGCGTGCGGCGGTGGCCAGCGGTGCCGGCTCGTAGCAGCCCTCGGCCACCCGGTGGTAGACGTTCTTCATGACGTCGAGGTAGCGCACGACCGACGCCCGGGCGACCGGGTTCTTCGGGAACGCCACCGTCACGGTGGTCCTGCCCTTGCGGTTGACCCACATGCCGACCTGATGCGCGGTCCGGGAATCGCAGAACACCCGGCCGTTGAGCGCTTCCCACTCGGCGATGATGCTGGGCGACAACGGCGGCAGCCCGACGTCGAGGTAGGACAGCATCGGCACACCGGGATCGGGCTTGCGGATCCCCAGCGGCTCGCCCAACTCGACGACCTTCTCGAACGGGACGTTGGCCAGGTGCATACCCGAGTCGAACGCCGACTGCGCGGCGCGCGCGGTATCGGCGAACGAGGTCTCCGAGATCGGCACCGTCAGCGGCACCAGGTTGGTGAACCAACCGGTGGTCATGTACTCCGTCGGCGTGCTGCGCGTCGTCGTGGGGGTCACCACGTGATAGGTGTCGATACCGGTCAGCTCGCGCTCGGCGATGGCAGCGCAGGCCACCACGCCGCCGCTGAAGCGGATGCCGACATCCATGCAGGCCGACTCGAAGCGATCCGACTGCGCCTTGTCCATCAGCTCGACGGTGAGCAGCTCGCCGGTGTTGTCCGACATGTCGCCGAGCGGCAGCGGGAAACTCGGCAGGGTGCCGTTGTTGGCTCGGGCGAAATCCACCCACCGGCGAACCTCGGGCGAATCCAGTGTCAGCGCCGAGACGTACTCCTGCTGGCGCAGGCAGTAGTCGGCGTACTTGCCCGGTTCGGGCAGCTGGATCGGCGCGGCGCCGTTGACCAGTGCCGCGTACATCATGTGGATCTCCAGCAGCACCATGCCCATGAACATCGCGTCGGTGTGCACGTGGTCGACGCTGACATAGAAGGTGAAGTGGTCGTCACGCTGGATGATCCCGAAGTTGAAGCAATCCCACTGCCACGGGTCAGGCGTGGACAGCACATGCTGCTGCCACTCCTGCGAGGTCATCGTGCCGTGTTCGATCGGGACGAACTTGATGTCCTTGGGGCTGCGGACGGTCCGGCGGATGATCTGGCCGGGTTCCTCACCCAGCTCGAACCAGCTGTGGTACGTGTCGTGCCTGCGGATATAGGCGTTGATGACATGGCTCATGGCACGGATGTCACAGCGGCCGGGGATATCCCATGCGGGGATGTTGAGCCGCGCCATGTCGGTGCCGTTGGCCACGTGGCCACGGAACCCCAGCAGATGCTGGGCCTGCTGATAGCTCACGGGTACATCGCTGACCGGCGCGTCGGCGACCTTCTTGACGGTGGCCGGTGAAGGGTGCCAGGACACCACCTCGCCGGGTGCGCCCGCCCAGTCGTGAATTCGTTCTATTGCGACCACTAGACCTCCCCTGCCTCGTCTATTCGGTGCAACGTCGGTGTATGCAACCTTGGAACTGCCATCACTGAGCCGATATCGCCGCGTCGGTCGCGAGCATTACGCACAGGTGTTCGGCCAGTGCGCGCACGGTGGTGATGTCGGCCGAGCTGATCCGGATGCCGGTCTCGGCCTCGATACGGGTGCGAACCTCCAAATTGCCCAGGGAATCCAGACCGTATTCCGACAAGGGCCGGTCCACGTCGACCGCCCGGCGCAGGATCAAGCTGAGCTGATCGGAGATCATCCTGCGCATCCGTGCCGGCCACTCGTCGACGGGTAGCTCGTGCAGCTCGTTGAGGAACTCGCTGGCTCCCGTGCGTCCCTGTCCGATCGACTGGAACGCTTCGGCGAACGGGCTGGTCTGCGCGAACGCCGTCAACCATCCGGCACCGGCTATAGGAGCGTAACCGGTGTAGGGCCTGGTGTGCCGCATCAACGTGTCGAAGGCGTAGGCACCGTCATCGGGGGCGATGGCCATTGCTTCATCGTCGGCCATACCCTGACCTGCGCCGATCTCGGCCCACGCACCCCAGGCGACGGCACTGGCGGGCATGCCCTGGGCGCGTCGCCACCGCGTGAAGGAATCCAGCCAGCTGTTGGCGGCGGCGTACGCCCCCTGCCCCGGTGAACCGACCATGGCGGCGGCCGAGGAGAACGAGCAGAACCAGTCCAGCGGCTGACCCGCCGAGGCCTGGTGCAGATGCCAGGCGCCGTAGACCTTCGGAGCCCAGTCCCGTTCCAGCAGTTCATCGGTGATGTTGGGCAGCGTGGCGTCCTCGACGACCGCGGCGGCGTGCAGCACACCGCGCAGCGGCATGCCGGTCGCCGTTGCGGCCGCGACCAGTCGGTCGGCGGTACCCGGCGCCGCGATGTCACCGAGCTCGACCTCGACCTCGGTGCCGGACTGCCGGATCTTCTTGATCGCGGCCAGTGCGTCCGATTTCGGCTTGGACCGGCTGTTCAGGACGATCCGGCCACAACCCTGGGCCGCCATCTTCTCGGCCAGGAACAACCCGAGACCGCCGAGACCGCCGGTGATGACATAGGCACCGTCGGTCCGGAATGCCGGTACCTGCTCGGGCGGCAGCACGACGGTGATCTCACCGGTGTGCGGGATGTCGAGCACGAGTTTGCCGGTGTGTTCGGCCGCGCCCATCACACGCACGGCGGTGGCACCGTCGGCCAGCGGGAAATGCGTGGTCTCCGGCGGCGGCAGCACCCCGGAATCGATCTGGGCGAACAGCGTCTCCAGCAGGCCCCGCAGGGTGTCGGGGTTGGTCAGGGTCAGCAGTGCCAGGTCGACGGCGTAGAACGACAGGTTGCGGCGGAACGGGAACAACCCGAGTTTGGTGTCGCCGTAGATGTCGCGCTTGCCGATCTCGACGAACCGACCGCCGAAGGTCAGCAGGTCCAGACCCGCACGCTGAGCGGCACCGGGCAGCGAGTTGAGCACGATATCAACTCCATACCCGGCCGTGTCCTTGCGGATCTGGTCGGCGAACTCGGTGCTGCGCGAATCGTAGACATGCTTGATGCCGTTGTTACGCAACAACTCCCGCTTGGCGGGTGTACCGGCCGTGGCGTAGATCTCGGCACCGGCGGCACGCGCGATGGCGACCGCGGCCTGACCGACGCCGCCGGTGGCGGAGTGGATCAGCACCTTGTCGCCCGCCGAGATACGGGCCAGGTTGTGCAACCCGTACCAGGCGGTGGCGTGTGCGCTGGGCACGGCCGCGGCGGACTTCTCCGGCAGGGTGTCGGGGATCTTCACCGCGAGGTTGGCATCGCAGGTGACGAAGGTGCACCATGCTCCGGTCGCCGAGATGCCGGCGACCCGGTCACCGATCTTGTGGTCGGTGACCCCGGGGCCCACGGCCGTGACCTGACCGGCGAAATCGGCACCGAGCTGCGGCAGCCGGCCCTCGAAGCTCGGATACCGGCCGAAGGCGACCAGGACATCGGCGAAGTTGAGGTTGGACGCCGCGACCGAGACCTCGATCTGACCCGGCCCCGGCGGGACCCGGTCGTAGGCGACCAGCTCGGCGGACTGCAGGTCGCCGGGTGTGCGGATCTGCAGGCGCACGCCGTCACGATCGGGATGCACGACGGTGGTTCGGCGTTCCTCGGGCTGCAGAGGTGTCAGGTTGAGGCGCGCGGTGTACCACTCGCCGTCGCGCCAGGCCGTCTCGTCCTCGTCGGATCCCGACAGCAGCTGGGCGGCGACATGCTTGAGATCGGTGGCGTCGTCGACGTCGACCTGGGTGGCCTTCATGGCCGGATACTCCATGCCGATGACGCGCATCAGACCGCGGACGCCACCCAGCTCCAGGTTCGGCAGCTCGTCGGCCAGCACGGCCTGCGCGTTCTGGGTCAGCACGAACAGTCGTGCGGGCTCGCCGGGGACCTCGGCCAGTGCACGCACCACCGAGATGAGGTGGCGTACCGCTGCGATGCCGTCGTAGCCGGCCTCGTCGGTCGCGCTGGGCCGCGGTGCGGTCAGCACCACGACACCGGCGTACGGCCGGGCCGAGAGCTGGGTGGTGAGAAGTTCGGCGGTCTTGGCGAAATCGGCGGCCGGGGGCCAGGCCAGGGTCTCGACCTGCGCCTCGTCGGCGGTCAGCACCTCGGCCAGCTTGACGGCCCGGTCGGAGCCCTCGGCGGTGTCGACCAGCAGCCAACGGCCCGCGTCGACGGTTTCGGCTTCCGGGGACTCCTGGCGGCGCCAGTCGATCGTCAGCAGCCGGTCGTTGAGGGTGCGGTCACGCTGCCCGTCCTCGGAGACCCCGGTGCCGACCTGCAGCCCGGTGACCGCCAGCAGCACATCACCATGCTCGTCGAGCACATCGAGATCGGCCTCGACCGTGGTGGGGCTGACGCTGGTCAGCCGCACATAGCAGTAGTGCGCGTTGCGGGTCGAGGCGTAGGCACGCAGCCGTCGCACGCCGATCGGCAGCATCAGCACACCGGTGGTGTCGTTGTGCAGATCGGGGTGGGCGGCCAGCGCCTGGAAGCAGGCATCCAGCAGTGCGGGGTGCACACCGTAGGCACCCTGCTGCGACCGGATCGAGCCGGGCAGCGACACCTCGGCGAGCACCGAGCGGCTTTCGCCCTCGATGGTGTGCGCGGCGATCAGCCCGGCGAACGCCGGACCGTACTGGATACCGCGCTGGCCGTACCAGTCGCGCATCTGGGCGCCGTCGACGTCGACGGTGTGCGCCGAGACCAGCTCGGCGATGTTGAACGCCGCGGGCCGATCGCCGTCGGGGACGGCGCGCAGGGTCGCACCCGCGCGGCGGACCTGTTGGCCTTCGGCGTAGGTCTCCACGACGAAGTCCGCGACCCCCGGGGCGCTGACGGTTGCCACGGCCGACACCTCGGACTGCTCTTCGAGCAGCAACAGCTGTTCGAACGCCACATCGTCGACCTCGGCGGCACCGCCGAGGACAGCCGTCGCGGCGGCCAGCGCCATCTCGCAGTAGGCGGCACCGGGCAGGGCGGCCACATTGTGCACCTGATGATCGCCGAGCCACTGCTGGGTGGCGGTGCCGATATCGGCCTGCCAGACGTGCCGCTCGGGGTCCTCCGGCAGCCGCACGTGGGCACCGAGCAGCGGATGCACCGCCAGTGATGCGCCACCGGGTGCCTGCTCATTCGGGTCCCGGGTGAGGATGTGCCGGACGTGGGTCCAGGTCGGCAGCGGCGCGTCCAGCAGCGCGCCGTCGGGGTAGAGCACCGAGAAGTCCACCGGCGCCCCCGCGCTGTGCAGGTCGGCCACCACTTCCCGCAGACCGTGCGGCAGTTCCTGCTCGCGCCGCATACCGGCCAGCACGGCGACGGAGATGTCCTGGCTGCGCGCGTTCTGGTCCACCGCGTGGGTCAGCAGCGGATGCGGTGACAGTTCGGTGAAGACGCGGTAGCCGTCTTCCAGGGCGGCCTGCACGGCAGCACCGAAACGCACGGTGTGACGCAGGTTGTCCACCCAGTAGTCGGCGTCGTAGTCGGCGATATCGCGCGGGTCGTACAGCGTCGCGGAGTAATACGGAATCTCCGGTTCGGCCGGTTCCAGATCTTCCAGCGCATCGGCCAGGTCGTCGAGGATCGGATCGACCTGCGGGGTATGGGATGCGACGTCGACGGCGACCTCGCGGGCCATCACCCCACGGGCGTCCCAATCCTCGACCAGGGCGCGGATCTGCTCCTTGGCGCCGCCGACCACGGTGGACGACGGTGAGGCCACCACGGCGAGCACGACGTCGTTGCCGACGCGGGCGGCGAGCTCGGAGAGCACCTGCTGGGCAGGCAGCTCGACCGATGCCATGGCTCCGCTACCGGACACCGCCAGCATGAGCTTGGAACGACGGCAGATGACCTTCGCGCCGTCTTCCAGAGACAGGGCGCCTGCGACCACGGCGGCGGCCGACTCCCCCATCGAGTGTCCGATGACCGCGCCCGGGGCCACGCCGTAGCCCTTCAGCGCCGCAGCCAGGGCTACCTGTACCGCGAACACGGTGGGCTGCACCTTGTCGATCCCGGTGACCGTCTCCGGTGCCGACATCGCTTCGGTGACCGAGAAGCCGGACTCGCGCTGGATGAGCGGTTCGAGTTCGGCGATGGTCGCGGCGAACACCGGCTCGGAGGCCAGCAGGGACTTGCCCATGCCGGCCCACTGCGAACCCTGCCCGGAGAACACCCAGACCGGACCGCGATCGACCTTGGCCACGGCGGGCTGATATGGGGTGTCACTCGTTGCGACCTCGCGCAGCGCCTTGACCAGTTCGTCGCTGGTGCCGGCCAGCACCGCGGTGCGCACCGGCCGGTGCGCCCGGCGCCGGGCCAGCGTGTACGCCAGGTCCGACAGCGTCAGATCGGCGTCGTCGGCGTGTGCTTCCACCCAGTCGGCGAGCCGGCCCGCGGTGCGGCGCAGTTCGTCTGCGGAGGTGGAGGAGATCGGGAAGAGCAGCGGCGAGCCCAATCCGGGAGCATCGGTGGAGTCCACCGTGCGTATCGGGCGGCCGTCGGGGCCCTGTTCGAGGACGACGTGCACATTGGTGCCGGACAGGCCATAGGACGACACCGCGGCCCGGCGGGGGTCGTTGGCATCGGCGCGATCGGGCCACGCCGCGTGATCCTGCGGGACGAACAGACCCGTCTGGATCCGGGCCATCTCCTCAGGCATCTTGTTGAAGTGCAGGTTCTTGGGGACCTGGCCGCGCTGCAGCGCCATGATCGCCTTGATCAGACCCAGTGCGCCCGATGCCGACTGTCCATGCCCGAAGTTGGTCTTGACCGAGCCGAGAACGACCGGACCGGAGGTGGCGTACACGTTGGCCAGGCTGGCGAATTCCAGCGGATCGCCCACCGGCGTGCCGGTGCCGTGCGCCTCGACATAGCCGATGGTCGCCGGATCGATACCACCATTGGCCAGCGCCGCGCGGTAGACCGTCTCCTGCGCCTCGGCCGACGGGGTGGCGATGTTGACGGTGTGCCCGTCCTGGTTACTGGCGCTGCCACGCACCACGGCCAGTACCCGGTCACCGTCACGCACGGCGTCGTCGAGCCGTTTGAACATCAGCACCACCGACGCCTCGCCAGAGACGAAACCGTCCGCGTCGACGTCGAAGGCATGGCAGTGACCCGTCGGCGAGAGCATGCCCTGTGCCGAACCGGAGGACATCTTGCGCGGTTCCAGCATGATCGACACCCCGCCGGCCAGCGCGATGTCGCTCTCACCGTCATGCAGGCTGCGGCAGGCCAGGTGCACCGCGAGCAGGCTCGACGAGCATGCCGAGTCGACGGTCATCGCCGGACCGTGCACACCGAGGTGATACGCGATACGCCCCGAGGCGAGGCTGAAGTTGTTGCCGGTGAATCCGTAGGGACCTTCGATGGCATGCGCGTCCGCCGCGACCAACTGGTAGTCGCCGTGCGTCATACCGATGAAGACACCGGTGGTGGTACCTGCCAGTACGGCCGGGTCGATACCGGCGTGTTCGACGGCCTCCCACGCGGTCTCCAGCAGCAGCCGATGCTGGGGATCGATCGCCGTGGCCTCACGCTCGTTGACACCGAAGAAGTCGGCGTCGAACCCGGCCACATCGTCGAGGAAGGCGCCCCACTTCGACACCGAACGACCCGGCACACCGGGCTCGGGGTCGTAGTACTCCTCGGCATCCCAGCGCTCCAGGGGAACGGTGGTTACCAGGTCGTCGCCACGCAGCAACGCCTCCCAGAGCTGCTCGGGCGAATCAATGCCGCCAGGCAACCGGCAGGCCATCCCGATGACAGCGACCGGAGTCACTGGTGTCCCTCCCACGTATATCTACCTCTTCCACGCAGCCGATACCGGAAGGCCGTTCATACAAGGGTGCAAGACCACGCCAGTTTCCGCGCGGCGTACGCCCTGAGCGTAGGTAGCCTATCGGCTTAGGCTGACACACGGGGAGCAAACTGAGCAAACCCGCGTGTGCACTCGCGCAAATAGCGGATGGCTTGCCCGAGCAAACTCCGAGGTCGCCGGCCCACCACCAAAACCACCGTCCTTACTGCTGGGTAAGTACCAATTCCGGCGAAAGTCGGTCAGCGCAGAGATCGTCTCCGCTACCGACAGCCCGCTGCCTTTTTGCGACTAGCAAACAAAAACGTGACGAACTAAACGCATCTGCGGCTGAGACATATGCCACATTTAGGCAAGGAATAAATTAACTGGTACGCAACATCGGTCGGGCGTCATCCCAGCTGAGAAGCTATATCTGACGCAGTGGTGAATTTCCTGTATCGCAGCCTTTGTGATCCCCATCACATAACGCAGGTGTCAATTGTGGCGAACCTCTGCCGTCCCGCCAATCACGATAGTGCGCATCTTCACCGGCGCCGCCAGCGCTTTCACAGGGATTCGAAAGGATTCAGCATCCGGGCCAAAGTTGCGAGAATGTGACCAATCTCACACTAGTTACCTTGGCCACATCCGTTTGCCGGGAAATTACCCGGCGACCGGTTTCGACAGCTCGGCGAACGACGCACCGAACTCGGTTACCGGCCAGTATCCACGCGCCCTGGCCCGTGCTGCGCCACGTCGCACGAGCGCCGCTGTACCGACGAAACCTGCCTGGTCCGCGACCACGAGAGGGGTCAGTAGCCGGTTGTGCACGAACCCGATCGACAGGCCCGATTCGGGTATGGCCCAGCCCAGCGACCCGCCAAGCCCGACATGACCGAAACCCGGCAAAACCCCCGGAAACGGCAGCCCGTGATAGCCGAGGTGGAACGACATCGGCATGCCAAGACTGCGATCAGGACGTAAGCTCGCTCGCCCAATCAGCCGTGCTGTCAGCTCCCTGGACAGGTACTGGGTGCCGTCGATCTGCCCGCCGTTGGCCAGGGCGCCGTACATCCGGGCCAGACCGCGCGCAGTGGCCACCCCGTTGGCCGCCGGGATCTCCGCATCGAGTAGTGGAATATCGCCCTGCACAACGGCTTTCATGCCAGGGAAGTACAGGGTGCCGAAGCCGGCGGTCCACCGCGTGCCGGCCAGCCGCGGCGCGAGGTAGTTGAAGACCGGGTTCGGGATGTTGAGCTGCGGGTGGATTATCTGCGCGGCGCGGGTCGGCGCGCCCGCCGGTGGACGGCCCAGATGCAACCCGTCGGTGTTCAGCGGCGCGGCGACCTCCTCGCGGATCAACTGCCGCATTCCTTTGCCGGTCACCGATCGAGCAAGACCACTCAGCAACCATCCGTAGGTGATGGCGTGATAGGCCGGCTTGCCCCGCAGATGCGACGGACGGGCCGCTGCCATGCGTTCTTCCATCCCGAGGTGATCCATCAGATCGGCTTTGCCCGCGCCGCTGAGATGGGCCAGTCCGGCACGGTGCCGCATCACCTCGCGGACGGTGATTTCTTCCTTGTCCGCGGCCCCGAACGCGGGCCAGTATTCGGCCACCGGGGCGTCGTAGTCGATCAGGCCGCGGTCGGCGAGCCGGTGGATGACCGTCGAGGCGACGCCCTTGGTGGCGGAGAACACCATTGCCCCGGTGTCAGCGGTCCACGGCGTCTGTCCGCGCCGATCAGCCCATCCGGTCCAGACGTCGACGACCGGTTCCCCGTACAGGTACACCGAGAGGGCGCCACCCCCGAGCCGAGGGTGGCCGAACATGGCGGCGAAGCTACGGACGGCACAGGCGAAATTCTCGTCGGCCATACCGTGCACACCGTTCGGGAGCGCGGCGCTGCGCCCCCGGTCAGAGGCTTGGTTCACAATGAGGACACTCTACTGCGGGCCTGGATCCCCAGGGAACGAGTGTTATCGCTCCGATGCACAGATGGCTGCCGGACCGGTACCGGAATGCCCGGCCTAGACTGCACTGATCGCGCCGGTCGACACCGCAGCGGGGCGCCTCAGGGTCTGCGGCATGCCATAACGGGAGGTCAGGGCAATTTTCCAGCGGCTGGGCAAGCTCGTCGTGCGATCGCCGTGGGCCGTGGTGGTGGTGTGGATCGCCATTGCGGTGAGTTTGCCGCTGACTTTCCCCTCGCTGACCGAGATGGTGCAGCAACGCCCGGTCGCGATCCTGCCTGCGGACTCACCGGTCACCGCCACGACTCGACAGATGACCGAGGCATTTCACGAGTCCGGGACCGACAACGTCGCGCTGGTGGTGCTCACCAACGACAAACCCGGCCCGGCCGATGAGGACACCTACCGCACCCTGGTGCAGCGGCTGCGCGCCGACAACGCCGATGTGGTGATGCTGCAGGACTTCGTCAGCACGCCGGCGTTGCGCGAGCTCATGACCAGCGACGACGGCCGGGCCTGGATATTGCCGGTAGGGATCGCGGGCGAAGTGGGTTCACCACAGTCCTATGCCGCCTACAACCGGGTGGCCGGAATCGTGCGGACCGCCGTCGAGGGTTCGTCGCTGTCGGTGCATCTGACCGGCCCCGCGGCCACCGTCGCCGATCTGACCGAAGCGGGTGAGCGGGACCGCATCCACATCGAGATCGCGACGATCGTCCTGGTGCTGCTGATCCTGCTGGTCATCTATCGCAACGTCGTGACGATGCTGCTGCCGTTGATGACCATCGGTATATCGCTGGTCACCGCGCAGTCGGTGATCGCCGGCCTGGCCTATCTCGGGATGGGGATCTCGAACCAGACCGTGGTCTTCCTCACCGCGATGATGGCGGGTGCCGGCACCGATTACGCGGTGTTCCTGGTCAGCCGATACCACGACTACCTGCGCGACGGCATGGACTCCGACGCCGCGGTGTGCAGCGCACTGGGCTCCATCGGCAAGGTGATCACGGCGTCGGCCGCCACTGTGGCGGTGACGTTCCTCGGCATGGCATTCGCCAAACTGGGCCTGTTCGCCACCGTCGGCGTGGCACTGGCAGTCGCCATCGGTATCGCGTTGACAGCCGCCATGACGTTCCTGCCCGCGGTCATGGTGCTGGCCGGACGACGCGGGTGGATCGCCCCGCGGCGCGATCTGACCACCCGATTCTGGCGCCGGTCGGGTATCCGCATCGTCCGCCGTCCGGTCGCCCATCTGGTGGCGGGCCTGCTGGTGCTCGGACTGCTCGCCGGTTGCGCCGCCTTCGCCCGCTTCAACTACGACGACCGCAAGGTTCTGCCCGCCTCTGCCGCCAGCTCGATCGGCTACCAGGCGCTGGAGAACCATTTCCCGGTGAGCGCGGTCATCCCCCAGTACCTGTACATCAATGCTCCCGAGGACCTGCGCACACCCAAGGCACTCGCCGATCTCGAGCAGATGGCCGAACGGGTCAGCCAGGTTCCCGGGGTGGCCCAGGTGCGCGGTATCACCCGCCCGGCGGGCCAATCCCTGGAGCAGGCCCGGCTGAGCTTCCAGGCCGGTCAGGTCGGCAACCAGCTGGACACCGCGTCGAAACTCATCGGCGGCCGCAGCGCCGAACTCGACCAGCTCGCGGGCGGCGCGGACACCGTCGCCGACAGCCTGTTCAGCGTGCGCGGGCAGGTGTCCTCGGCCCTGACATCGGTGAGCAGCCTGGCCGATGCGCTGACCTACATCTCGAAATTGTTCGGTGGCACAAAGACATTCGACCAGATCGACAACGCCGTACGCCTGGTGTCGGGTATGCAGGCCCTCGGCGACGCATTGAGTGCCAACTTCGCCAACATCTCCGGTGATGTGGGCTGGGCCAACCCGGTGATGGCAGCACTCGACGCCAGTCCGGTGTGCAATGCCGACCCGGTGTGTGTCGGTGCCCGTGCCCGGCTCGCGCAGTTCGTCGCCCTGCTCAACGACGGCACCTTCGCCAAACTCGCCGATATCGCCCGCCAGCTGCAGCTGACCAACGGCAGCCAGACCCTGGGCAATACCGCCACCAACCTGCGCAATGCCCTGGGTGCGGTGTCGAAGGCCATGAAGGCCGTGGGCGCCAACGGTTCCGGCGGTATGCAGAACAGGCTGACCTCGTTGCAGCAGGGCGCCAACACGCTCGCCGATGCCAGCCGCAAAGTCGCCGACGGCGTCGCCGAACTCGTCGACCAGACCAAGATGATGGGCGCCGGACTCGACGGTGCGTCGTCGTTCCTGCTCGCGATGCGCAACGACGCCGCCAGCCCTCAGATGGCGGGCTTCTACATCCCACCTGAGGTGCTCACCGGCGATGAGTTCAAAACCGCTGCGACGGCATTCATCTCGCCCGACGGGCACTCGGTGCGCTACCTGGTCGAGACCGATATCAACCCGTTCAGCACCCAGGCGATGGATCTGGTCAACGCCGTCACGCAGGCCGCCAGGAGCGCACAACCCAATACCGTGCTGGCCCAGGCGTCGGTGTCGATGGCCGGTTATCCGGTGATGCTGCGCGACACCCGCGACTACTACACCGGCGACATCAAACTGATCGTGGCGGTCACCATCGTCGTGGTGCTGCTGATCCTGATGCTGGTGCTGCGAGCCGTCATCGCACCGCTGTACCTGATCGCCTCGGTGGTGATCTCCTATCTGTCGGCCTTGGGGATCGGCGTCATCGTCTTCCAGTTCCTGCTCGGGCAACAATTGCATTGGAGCGTCCCGGGATTGACGTTCATCGTGTTGGTCGCGGTGGGCGCGGACTACAACCTGCTGCTGATATCGCGGATCCGCGACGAGTCCTCGACGGGTGTGCGGCTCGGGGTGATCCGGACCGTCGGCTCGACCGGCGGTGTGATCACCGCAGCGGGCCTGATCTTCGCGGCGTCGATGTTCGGATTGCTTTTCGCCAGTATCACCACGGTGGCACAGGCCGGTTTCATCATCGGCACCGGAATCCTGCTGGACACGTTCCTGGTTCGGACCCTGACGGTGCCGGCCATCGCGGCGTTGGTGGGACCGGCCAACTGGTGGCCTTTCGGCCGAAGTACGAGGGACTGAGGGACGAGGGACTGAGGAGCCCGGCAATCAGGCTCTGCCCGGGCGACGAGGGACTGAGGTACGAGCCCGCTGAGGAGCCCGGCGGGCCCCTGAGTCTCACCAGCCGGTCAGGCCCAGCCCTATCAGCAGCAGCCCGATCGCGGCGAGCAGGCCTGCGACCTGCATGCGGGTCCGCGACCGCACCCAGCTGTGCAGCGCGGCCAGCCGCTGCGTCGTCGCCTGCGGCGCGAAAACGTAACTGAGCAGCGGGATTTCGACCAAGATGAACGCCACCGCGTTGAACGCGACCAGGGCGCCGAACTGTCCCGCCGGGGTGAATCCGGAGGCATGGATGAGCGCCAGCGCGGCCAGATAGTCCACCGAGGGCAGGGCGATACCGAGACCGCTGACCCCGGCCACCCACAGCGAACCGCCTGCCATCAGCTCGCGCGTGCGCGCCGCGAACCTGCCCCGGCCGGTTGTCGGTTCGCCGGCCGGCCCGGGCTCGGCGCCGGTCGTCGAACGCCGCAACCGGCTGCTGGCGGCAAGCACTGCGGCACAACCGATTGCCAGGATGCCGATGACGATCTGCGCCCGCGGCACGGTGAGCTGGTCAGCGGCCAGCGGGGTGGCATCCAGCGCGGTGAGCACCACCGCCCCGACGGCCAGTCCCATGGCGAATCCACCGCACAGGAACACCAGCAGCTGCAGAATGGGCCGCGGCCGGTTGAGCATCACCACGGCCAGACCGAGTCGCACCGGTTCCAGACTGACCGCGATCGCCATCAACAGCAGCGTGCTCCACATGACGCGGCGGCTCGGCGGGGACGGTCGCGGCAGGCCGTCAGGCCGTGACCGCGGCCCTGCCCTCGGCGACCCGCACGCAGGCCGCCTTGATGGCGGCGACGTAGCGGCTGATCGACTCCCGTGCTTCCGGCAGGTCGGGATAGACCGTGGTGATGGCGGTCTCGTGATCGAGCCGCGCCACGAAAACGGTCAGCTGGTAGGAGTAGCGACCGTCGGCGAAGATGCCGAGATTCATGTTCTCCATCTCGGGGGTCAGCAGCGCCGACAGCGGCGGCGCGCCCGCGTCGAGGTAGTTGATCACCGGGAAGTTCGGATGCGGGCGGTGCAGTTCGGGCGCCAGTTCCAGCACGCGATAGAACGGCACCTCCACCATGTGCCTGCCGTTGTCGAAACACGACTGTGCGGTGCGGGCGGCGGAACCGAAGCTCTCCCCCGCCACCGGGACGGTGATCGGGATCAGTCCGGTGAACCAGCCCATGGTGGCGTAGTCCTCCGGTGTGCTGCGGGTATCGCTCGGCGTGAGGCCGTAATAGGTGTCCTTACCGGTCAATTCACAGTCGGCCTGCGCAATGCAGGCCAGCATGCCGCCGATGAAGCGGGCGCCCGATTCGACGCACAACGACTCGAACCGGGCCGTCTGCTCCTCGTCCATCACGGTCTCGGTGAACATCGCCGCCCGGCACGGCTGGCTGGGATCGCCCATCGGCAGCGGGAATTCGGGGAAACCGCCGTCGTTGTTCTCGGCGAAGGTTATCCAGTCCCGTACCGCGGGCGAATCCGCCGTGAGTGCGGCCAGTTGATCGTGCTGGCGGCGGCAGAAGGCCTCGTAGCTGCCCGCCGGCGGCAGCTTGAGCTGCGCCCCGCCGCTGACCAGCGCGAAGTAGGCCATGTAGAGCTCCATCAGCGCCATGCCGACGAAGGTCGCGTCCATGTGCAGGTGGTCGATGCTCAGATAGATGGTGAAGCGGTCGGCGTACTGGATGGTCCCGAAGCTGAAGCAGTCCCACTGCAGCGGATCTGCGGTGGAGGCGGCCAGATCGCGGACCTGCTCCGAGGTCAGCTCACCGTGCCGGGTGGGGACGAACTTGATGACCGACGGGTCGTCGACGGCGTGCCGGACGATATCGTCGGGACCCCGGTAGTCGAACCAGCTGCGGAAGGTGTCATGCCTGCGCAGGTGCGCGTTGATCACGTGGGTCATCGCCCTGGTGTCGCAGCGGCCGGGGATATCGCAGGTGACGATGAGCAAGCGCGAATACTCCAGGCCCTTGGCGGCCTGCTCGACATAGCCGCGCAGATGCTGGGCCTGCATATAGCTGACCGGGACGGTGCTGACCGGAGCCTGCGCCACGGCGGCCTTGGACTCGGCGGACGCGTGCCACGACACCACGGTGCCGGCGGGCGGCGTCCACTCGTCGGTTGTCCCGATCTGGACCGGTCCTGCAAACAACTGCTTCCTCCTTGGCCGATCAGCTATTCGGGTTTTCCGACGCCGCGTCCGAACCCCTTGCCGCGATGAGCTTCTCGCACAGCGTTGCCGCCAGTGCCCGCACGGTGGTGATCTCGGTGGGCCGGATACGCACACCCGTCTCGGTCTCGACCCTGGTACGGACCTCGAGGTTGCCCAGTGAGTCGATACCGTACTCGGGCAGCGGCCGGTCGGGGTCGATGGCCCGGCGCAGGATGCCGCTGATCTGATCGGAGACCAGCCTGCGCAACCGCGCGGGCCATTCCTCCTCCGGGAGCGTGTACAGCTCGGCCAGGAATTCGCTTGCTCCGCCGCGGTTCTGGTTGTCCGATGCGAAGGCCTCGGCGAACGGGCTGCGCTTGGCGAAATCGGTCAGCCACGGCGTCCCGGCGATCGGTGCGTAACCGGTGTAACCGCGGTCGTGCCGCAGCAGCGTCTCGAAGGCGTAGGCACCCTCGTGCGGGTCGATGGCCGCGTCGGTGGACTCGGCGAAATCGGCACCGCGGCCCACGTCACCCCACGCCCCCCAGGCGATGGCGGTGGCGGGCAGGCCGTGGGCGCGCCGCCACCGGGTGAAACCGTCCACCCAGCTGTTCGCCGCGGCGTATGCACCCTGTCCGGGCGAGCCCACCAGTGCCGCTGCCGAGGAGAACGTGCAGAACCAGTCCAGCGGCTGTTCGAGGGTGGCCTGGTGTAGATGCCAGGCGCCGTACACTTTCGGCGCCCAGTCACGGTCGATGAGCTCACCGGTGATGTTCTCCAGGGTGGCGTCCTCGACGACGGCGGCACCGTGCAGCACACCGCGCAGCGGCAGGCCGGTGGCCACCGCGGCGGCGACGAGCTGCGGTGCGGTCTGCGGGTCGGCGATGTCACCGCAGACCACCTCGACCTCGGTACCGCGGGCACGGATGGCCTCGATGGTGGCCAGCGCATCAGGACCCGGTTGCGAACGTCCGTTGAGAATGATTCGGCCGCAACCTTTTTCGGCCATCTGCCCGGCCAGGAACAACCCGAGACCGCCGAGACCACCGGTGATGACGTAGGCGCCGTCCGGGGTGAACACCGCCGCCTGCTCGGGCGGCAGCACCGCCGGAATCCGGCCGGAGCGCGGTATGTCGATGACCAGCTTTCCGGTGTGCTCGGCGGCACTGACCACCCGGATCGCGGTGACGCAGTCGTCGAGCGAGTAGTGCGTGGTCGACGGTGTGGGCAGTTCGCGCGCCGCGATGGCGGCGTACACCGCCTTCAGTGCGGCCCGCACCTTGCCGGGGTGCGACATCGTCAGCAACGCCAGATCGACAGCGTTGAAGGAGATGTTGTGCCGGAAGGTGTACTGCCCGAGCTTGGCGTCCCGGTAGATGTCGCGCTTACCGATCTCCAGGAACCGCCCGCCCGCCGCGAGCAGCTCGAGGCCGGCGCGTTGTGCGGCGCCGGTCAGCGAGTTGAGCACGACGTCGACGCCGTATCCGTCGGTATCGATCCGGATCTGCTCGGCGAACTCGGCGCTGCGGGAGTCGTAGACATGCTCGATTCCGATGTCGCGCAACACCTGCCGGCGTTCCGCGGTGCCCGCGGTGGCGAAGATCTGCGCCCCGGCGGCCCGGGCGATGGCGATCGCCGCCATACCCACTCCGCCGGTCGCCGAGTGGATCAGCACCCGGTCCTCGGCGTTGATCCGGGCCAGGTCGTGCAGGCAGTACCAGGCCGTGACATGCGCGGTCGGTACCGCGGCGGCGGCGCCGTCGGCCAGCCCGTCGGGAAGCGTCGCGGCCAGCCGGGCATCGCACTGTACGAAGGTGCCCCAGCAGCCGTCGGCGCTGAAGCCACCGACCCGGTCCCCCACCTTGTGATCGGTGACGCCCGGTCCGACGGCGCTGACCACTCCGGCGAAATCGGTGCCCAGCGGCGGCAGCTTGCCGTCGATGCTGGGGTAGCGGCCGAATGCCACCAGGACGTCGGCGAAGTTGATGTTGGAGGCCGTCACGGCGACCTCGATCTGGCCCGGACCCGGCGCGGTGCGCGCGAAGGCCGAGGCCTCCAGGGTCTGCAGATCGCCGGGAGTGCGTACGGTGCAACGCATTCCGTCGTGCTCCAGGTCGACGACGGTGGACCGCCGGTCCTGCGGTCCCAGCGGTCCGAGTCCCAGCCGTGCGGCGTACCAGCGGTCGCCGCGCCAGGCGGTCTCGTCCTCCGGTGAGCCCGCCAGCAGCTGCTGGGCAACCAGCCGCGGATCGGTTTCCTCGTCGACGTCGACGGCGGTGACCCGCAGATGCGGGTGCTCGTTGCCGATGACCCGCAGCAGACCGCGCAGCCCGGCGTGTTCGAGGTTGACCCGATCCGTTTCGAGTACCTGCGCGGCGTCCGCCGTGAGCACGTAAAGCCTTGGCGGCTCGGGGATGTCGGGGAGCTCACGCGCGATCTGCACGACGCGTTTGACGTGTTCACGTCCACGCGCGGGCCAGCGTTCCGGGCCCCCGGCACCGGTGGGCAGCACCACCACGACACCGGCCACCCGGGTGTTCTCCAGGTGCGTGCGCAGCATCTGCGCCCCCGCCGGCGGTGCGGTCCGACCCGGCCACACCATCGTCGAGACGTCGGCCTCGTCGACCTTGAGCGCATCGGCCAGCGTCGCCGTCAGCAGATCGTTGGCATCGGCACTGACCAGCAGCCAGCCACCCAGTCCGACCGGCGCCTCCTCGGGCAGCTCGCGGGGCTGCCATTCGACGGTGAGCAGCCGCTCGTTGAGCAGCCGGTCGCGCCGGCCGTCCGCCGAGGTGCCGGTGCCCAGCCGCAATGCGTGCAGGCTCAGCAGCACCGCGCCGTGCTCGTCGAGCACATCGAGGTCGGCGACCACTTCGTCGGCGGCCACCGAGGTGACCTGCAGGTAGCAGTAGCGGGCGTTGCGGGTCGATTCGTAGGCACGCAGCGTGCCGACGCCCAGGGGCAGCAGCAGCCCGGCGGCGGCATCGCCACGGGACTCCTCGAACGCCGCAACCGATTGGAAGCAGGCATCCAGCAGCGCCGGATGGATCGCGTACGCGCTCTGCTGCGACCGGATCGAGCCCGGCAGGGCGACCTCGGCCAGCACGGTGTTACCGGGTCCGGTGCCGGTGTGGGCCGCCACCAGGCCGGCGAAGGCCGGGCCGTACTGGATGCCACGCTCGTCGAAGGACTCGCGCAGTTCGGCGCCGTCATGCCGGTGCGGATGGGCGGCCAGCAGCTCGTCGATCTGGTAGCCGGGCGGCTGACCGGTGTCGGAGGCGACCCGCAGCACCGCGGTGGCCCGCTGGGTGGGTTCACCGTCCTGCGATGTCTGCACGACGAAGTCGATGGCGCCCGGTGCGGTGCTGGTGGCGATCGCCGACACCGGGGTCTGCTCGTCGAGCAGCAGCATCTCGGCGAAAGTCAGATCGCAGACCTGCCCGTGATCGCCGAGCACCTCGCGGGCCGCGGTCAGCGCCATCTCGCAGTAGGCCGCGCCGGGCAGCGCCGCCACGTTGTGCACCTGGTGATCGGCCAGCCACGGCTGCGCGGCCGTTCCGGTGTCGGTCTGCCAGACATGGCGCTGCGGTTCTTCCTCGAGCAGCACATGCGGGCCGAGCAGCGGATGCACCGCCACGGTCCGGCCGCCGGCGATCTCGGCGTCGTCGCGCGAGAGCAGCAGCTGACGGTGCGTCCAGGTCGGCAGTGGTGCGTCGACGAGTTCGCCGCCGGGATTGAGCACCGAGAAGTCGATCGCGGCACCGGCGCTGTGCAGATCGGTGAGCAGGCCGAGCAGCCCCGAGCCCAGGGTCTGCTCACGGCGCATCGCGGCCACCGCGGCGACCGGGATGTCCAGCGAACGCGCGGTCTGCTCGGTGGGATATGTCAGCAACGGGTGCGGCGCCAATTCGGCAAACACCCGGTAGCCGTCCTCCAGCGCGGCCTGCACTGCGGCGGAGAACCGGACGGTGTGCCGCAGGTTGTCGACCCAGTAGTCGGCGTCCATCACCGGGGTGTCGCGCTGGTCGTACAGCGTCGCCGAGTAGTACGGGATGTTCGGTGCACCCGGATCCAGATCGACCAGCGCATCGGCGAGGTCGTCGAGGATCGGATCGACCTGTGGCGAATGCGACGCCACGTCGACGGCCACCTCGCGCGCCATCACGCCGCGCTCTTCCCAGCCGGCCACCAGTGCGCGCACGGCGTCCTTGTCGCCGCCGACCACCGTCGAGGACGGCGAGGCGACCACCGACAGCACCACATCGTGGGCTCCCAGCGATGCCAGCTCGGAAAGCACCTGCTGGCCGGGCAGTTCCACCGAAGCCATCGCACCGGAACCGGCGACGGTGGCCATCAGCTTGGAACGCCGGCAGATGACCCGGACACCGTCGTGCAGTGACAATGCGCCGGCGACGACACCCGCGGCGACCTCACCCATCGAGTGTCCGATGACCGCGCCGGGTCGCACACCGTAGGACGTCATGGTGGCCGCCAGGGCGACCTGCATGGCGAACAGCGTCGGTTGCACCCGGTCGATACCGGTGACGGTCTGGTCCGCCGAGATGGCCTCGGTGACCGAGAATCCCGATTCGGCCGCGATGAGCGGTTCCAGTTCGGCGATGGTGGCAGCGAAAACCGGTTCGGCACTGAGCAATTCGGCGCCCATACCGGCCCACTGCGAGCCCTGGCCGGAGAACAGCCAGACCGGACCGTGCTCGTCGCGGGCGACGGCGGCCTGATGCGGGGTGTCCGGGTCGGCGACGCGACGCAGTTCGTCGATCAGCGCGTCGGCAGTGGCGGCGACGACGGCGGTGCGGACCTGACGCGGCGACCGGCGGCAGGCCAGCGTGTAGGCCAGGTCGGCGATATCGGTGTCGGGGTGCGCGCCGATCCAGTCGGCCAGTTTGTTCGCGGTGTTGCGTAGCTCCTCGGGCGAGCTCGAGCTGAGCGGAAACACCAGGGGCGCAGCGGGATCACGAGCCGGCCGGGAGGCGGCCGTACCGGCCGGGGCGGCTTCGAGGATGGCGTGCACATTGGTGCCGGACAGGCCATAGGACGACACCGCGGCCCGGCGGGTGCCCGCGCACGGCCACGCGGTCTCGTCGACCGGGACGAAGAGTCCGGTGTCGATGGCGGCCATCTGCTCGGGCAGGGCGGTGAAGTGCAGGTTGCGCGGAATGGTGCCGTGCCGCAATGCCATCACGGTCTTGATCAGGCCGAGGGCACCCGATGCCGACTGTCCGTGCCCGAAGTTGGTCTTGACCGAGCCCAGCGCACACGGCCCGGCGGTGCCGTAGACACTGGCCAGACCGCCGAATTCGATGGGATCGCCGACCGGTGTCCCGGTGCCGTGCGCCTCGACGAAGCCGATGGTCGCCGGATCGACACCGCCGGCGGCCAACGCCGTTCGGTAGACGTCGATCTGGGCCTCCAGTGACGGGGTGGCGATGTTGACGGTGTGCCCGTCCTGGTTGCTGGCGGTACCGCGTACCACGGCCAGCACCCGGTCACCGTCGCGCACCGCGTCGTCGAGCCGCTTGAACATCAGCACCACCGACGCCTCGCCGGAGACGAAACCGTCGGCGGCCACGTCGAAGGCATGGCAGCGACCGGTGGGTGACAACATGCCCTGTGCCGAACCCGACGCCATCTTGCGTGGCTCCAGCATGATCGACACCCCGCCGGCCAGCGCGATGTCACTCTCACCGTCGTGCAGGCTGCGGCAGGCCATGTGCACCGCGAGCAGGCTCGACGAGCACGCCGAATCCACCGTGTAGGCGGGGCCGTGCAGACCCAGCGCGTAGGCGATGCGGCCCGAGGCCAGGCTGAAGTTGTTGCCGGTGAACCCGTAGGGACCTTCGATGGCATGGGCATCGGCGGCCAGCAACTGGTAGTCGCCGTGCGTCATACCGATGAAGACACCGGTTCGGGTCCCGGCCAATGCGGCGGGCGCGATACCGGCGTGTTCGACGGCCTCCCACGCGGTCTCCAGCAGCAGCCGGTGCTGCGGATCGATCGCCGTGGCCTCACGCTCGTTGATACCGAAGAAGTCGGCGTCGAACCCGGCCACATCGTCGAGGAAGGCGCCCCACTTCGACACCGAACGACCCGGCACACCGGGCTCGGGGTCGTAGTACTGCTCGGCATCCCACCGCTCCAGGGGCACCTCGGTGACGAAGTCACCCCCGGACAGCAACGCCTCCCATAATTGCTCGGGCGACTCGATTCCCCCCGGCAGCCGACATGACATACCGATAACCGCCACAGGCGTGACTGGCGCGTCGACCACTTACTTCACCCTCCCGGCCCTCTCGCCATCCCCTGCCGGATCAGAATGCAACATCTGAGCGCCGCCCGCGCGTCGGGGGTGCACTATCCGGGCCATGCGTGGCGACGACGTCAATTATCGATGGAGCGCATCCGTTTCACCAAAGTCGCAGGATGGAATATTACCGCCCAGTAAGAAGCTGGCGAAACCCCATCTTCGAGTTCTGCCGATCGCCGTGTGATCGATCGATAACCGGCCCGGTCAGGGCGTTGTGGCCGCGCGCGCAGGCCGGCCGCCCCCATCCTTTCGGAGTTGCTGTACAGCAAACCGATACGGCCGCGACGGGCCGACCGGGACCGCGGTCGGGCCCGACGTTCTTCGCTGCACGAGGGCATGGCAACGACGGGAGAAGGGCTCACGGTGTCTCCGGCGACAGCTACCGCGCCGCGGCGTCGAGGATCTGCTGGGCAGCCAGGGCGGGGGTCAGCTCGCCGTCTTTGACCTGCCGCTCCACCTCGGCGCGGATACCGCGGACCGCCGGATTGGTCAGAACCCGGTCCAGCACGGTGTCGCGGACCATCGCCCAGGTCCATTCCACCTGCTGGGCACGGCGCCGCGCGTCGAACTCGCCGGCCTCGGTCAGCACGCTGCGGTGCTTCTCCACGGTGTGCCACAACTCGGCGATACCGGTGCCCGTCAGCGCACTCATGGTCAGCACCGGTGGACGCCACAGGCTGTCATGCGGATAGATCAACCGGATGGCACCGGAGAGCTCCCTGGCGGCTTTCTGCGCCTCGGTCGCATGCGCGCCGTCGGCCTTGTTGACCACGACGATATCGGCCAGTTCCAGCACACCCTTCTTGATTCCCTGCAGCTGGTCGCCGGTACGGGCCAGCGTCAGGAACACGAAGGTGTCGACCATGGCGGCCACGGTGACCTCGGACTGCCCCACACCGACGGTCTCGACCAGGATGACGTCGAAGCCGGCGGCCTCCAGCAGGACGATGGTCTCCCGGGTGGCCCGGGCCACCCCGCCCAGGGTTCCCGAGGTCGGCGACGGCCTGATGTAGGCGTCACCGCTGGCGGCCAGTTTCGACATCCGGGTCTTGTCACCCAGGATCGATCCCCCGGTCCGGGTCGACGACGGGTCCACCGCCAGGACCGCGACCCGGTGGCCGTGCTCGACCAGATAGGTCCCGAGCGCCTCGATGGCGGTGGACTTGCCGACGCCGGGCACACCGGTGATACCGACGTGCATCGCCGAACCGGCGGTGTCCATCAGCGCCAGCAGCAGCTCCTGGGCCTGCGCACGATGGTCGGGCCTGGTCGACTCGACCAGGGTGATGGCGCGGGCAAGTGCCGAGCGGTCGCCGCCGGATACCGCGGCGGCCAGTTCGTCGACGCTCTGGGTGCCCCGGCCTGCCATCGGTGTCAGTTCGTACCGCTGAGGTCGTAGCCCAGGCGCTCGGCGAGCTTGTTGAGCAACCCGATGGCGGCGTCGGCGATGACGGTCCCCGGCGGGAAGATCGCGGTGGCGCCCGCGGCGTAGAGCTCGTCGAAATCGCCCGGCGGGATCACACCGCCGACGACGATCATGATGTCGGGCCTGCCGACCTCGGCGAGCGCATCGCGCAGGGCGGGCACCAAGGTCAGGTGCCCGGCGGCCAGGCTGGAGACACCGACGACGTGCACGTCGTTGTCGGCGGCCTGGCGGGCCACCTCGTCCGGGGTGGAGAATAGCGAGCCGACGTCGACGTCGAAGCCGATGTCGGCGAATGCCGTCGCGATGACCTTCTGGCCGCGGTCGTGGCCGTCCTGTCCCATCTTGGCGACCAGGATGCGGGGACGACGCCCGTCGGCCTCGGCGAACTTCTCGACCAGCTCCGTCGCGGCACCCACGTTCTTAGCCTTCCCGACTTCGTCGCGGTAGACACCCGCGATGGTGCGGATCTCGGCCTGATGCCGGCCGTAGACCTTCTCCAGCGCGTCGGAGATCTCGCCGACGGTGGCCTTGGCGCGAGCCGCGTCGATGGCCAGGGCCAGCAGGTTGTTGCCCAACCCGTCCTCACCGGCTGCTCCGGTTGCGGCCGCGGCCCGCGACAGTTCGGCCAGCGCCGCCTGGGTGGCGGACTCGTCGCGGTCGGCACGCAGTTGCGCCAGCTTGGCGAGCTGCTCGGCGCGCACCCGGCTGTTCTCGACCTTGAGGACCTCGATCTCGTGGTCTTCGTCGACCTGGTACTTGTTGATGCCGATCACCGGCTGCGCGCCGGAGTCGATACGGGCCTGGGTCCGGGCCGCGGCCTCCTCGATGCGCAGTTTCGGGATGCCCTCGTCGATGGCCTGGGCCATCCCGCCGTGGCCGGCGACCTCGGCGATATGTGCGCGGGCACGCTCGGCGAGCTGATGGGTCAGCCACTCGACGTAATAGGAACCGCCCCACGGATCGATGGGCCGGGTGGTGCCGGACTCCTGCTGCAACAGCAGCTGGGTGTTGCGCGCGATGCGGGCGGAGAAGTCGGTGGGCAGCGCCAGCGCCTCGTCGAGGGCATTGGTGTGCAACGACTGGGTGTGCCCCTGGGTGGCGGCCATCGCCTCGATACACGTGCGGGCCACGTTGTTGAAGGGGTCCTGCGCGGTCAACGACCAGCCCGAGGTCTGCGAATGTGTGCGCAGCGAACGCGATTTGGCGGTCTTGGCACCGAACTCGGCGACCAGTTCACTCCACAGCAGCCGGCCGGCGCGCAGCTTGGCGACCTCCATGAAGAAGTTCATCCCGATACCCCAGAAGAACGACAGTCGCGGCGCGAACTTGTCGACGTCGAGCCCGGCGTCGCGGCCGGCCTTGAGGTACTCCACACCGTCGGCCAGCGTGTAGGCCAGCTCCAGATCGGCGGTCGCCCCGGCTTCCTGGATGTGGTAGCCCGAGATCGAGATCGAGTTGAACTTGGGCATCTTGGCGCTGGTGTAACCGAAGATGTCGGAGATGATCCGCATCGAGGGTTTGGGCGGATAGATGTAGGTGTTGCGGACCATGAACTCTTTGAGGATGTCGTTCTGGATGGTCCCGGCCAGTTTCTCCGGCGGCACACCCTGCTCCTCCGCGGCGACCACGTAGAGCGCCAGGATGGGCAGCACCGCGCCGTTCATGGTCATCGACACACTGACCGCGGACAGATCGATACCGTCGAACAGCTGACGCATGTCGAGGATGGAATCAATTGCCACACCGGCCATTCCGACGTCCCCGGCCACTCGGGGGTGATCGGAGTCGTAACCACGGTGGGTGGCCAGGTCGAAGGCCACCGAAAGGCCCTTCTGCCCGGCGGCCAGGTTGCGGCGGTAGAACGCATTCGACTCGGCGGCCGTGGAGAACCCGGCGTACTGCCGGATGGTCCACGGCTGGTTGACATACATCGTCGGATACGGGCCACGGATGAACGGCGGCTCACCGGGAAAGCTGTCCAGCGGATAGCCTTGGGCGGCAACGGCATCCCGATCGGCCTTGATGTAGACCGGCTTGACGTCGATACCTTCCGGTGTCGCCCAGTCCAGTTGTTCCGGGGTGTAGCCGTGCGCCGCGGCGGCGGCCGCGACGGTCTCGGCGACACCGGCTTCGGTGGCGGCGGCTCCGGTGGATTCACCGCGCAGCGGCACCTCGGCGAAGCTGCCGATCGTTCCTGTCGATACGGTCATGTCAGGCTCCCAGTCGGTCGAGCAGGGCCGAAAGCGCTTCGACCGCATCGATTTTGGCGGTGAGATAACCGTCGGGCCTATCCGTGGCCTCGGCCACGGCGCGCTCCGGACCGGCCAACAGGATGTGCCCGACACCGGCGGCGCGGGCCGCCGACACCACGGCCGAGACCTCCGTGGCGTACCGGGTATCGGTACCGCAGATCACCGCGACCGCAGGGGTACCGGCGGCGGCGACGGCGGCGGCGATCCCGGCGGCCTCCACCGTCCCGGGGTTGACGGCCTCGATACCGCCGGAGGCCAGCAGGTTGGCGGCGAATGTGGTGCGGATGTTGTGTTCGGCCAGCGGGCCGAGCGGCAGCAGCAGGACCGACGGGCGGGTACCGGCACCGGCCAGGTAGGCATCCGAACGATCGCGCAGCGCCTCGAAACCGGCGGCGTAGCGGGCGACACCGGGCAGCGCGCCGGTCTGCGCCAGCGGCGCCTCGGCCAGGTTGGGGAACTCGTTGACACCCGTCACCGATGTCTTGCGGTGCGCGATGTCGGCGGCCCGGCGCGCCGCCACCTCCGCGATCTGATCGGTGAGGAAATCAGTTGCCGCACTGAACCCGCCACGGGACTCGATGGCCTGGAAGTCGGCCCACGCGGACTCGGCGAGCTGCTCGGTGAGGTCCTCGACGAACCAGGAGCCGGCCGCCGGGTCCAGGACGCGTCCCAGGTGCGACTCCTCCAGCAGCAGCAGCTGGGTGTTGCGGGCGATGCGCCGCGCGAAGCTCGAAGCGACTCCGTCGGCGCCGCCGGGGATGGCGATGTCGAAAGGCGACACCAGAACGGTGTCGGCCCCGCCGACACCGGCGCCGAACGCCGCCAGCGTGCAGCGCAGCATGTTCACCCACGGATCGCGCTGCGCCATCATCGCCAGCGAGGTCACCGCGTGTATCCGGGCGGCGCCGGCCTCCGGGGCTCCGGCGACCTCGGCGACGCGCGCCCACAGCTGCCGGGCCGCACGCAATTTCGCGATCGTCATGAACTGGTCGTCGTCGGCGGCGAAGCGGAAACTGATCTGGTCCAGCGCGTCCGGCACCGACAGGCCGGCCTGCGTCAGTGCCCGCAGGTACTCCACGCCCGCGGCCACCGCCCCGGCCAGTTCCCAGGAGGCGTTGGCTCCGCGGTTGTGCAGAGCGGGCCCGTCGACGGTGATGGCACGGACACCGCCGCGGTACCCGGTGAGCCGGGCGGCCTCGGCCAGCACCGCGTCCAGCTGTGCGGCGGACGGGCCGGCCAGCGCCGCGGTCAGCGGGTCGGCACCGAGGTCGATCGACAGCACGGCGCGCTTGTCCTCCGGCAGCGCGGCGACCAGGTCGACGACGGCGGACGCGGCCGCGGTGAAATCGGCCGGATCGGCGACGTCGAGGATCAGCGGCACGAGTTCGAGGAAGACACCTTCGAGCAACCGGTCCACCTCACCGACGGCCACACCGCCCGCGCCGACCCGCAGGATCAGCGCGCTGACACCGTCGGCCAGTGCCGCAAGCACCGCGGCGTTGCCGTCGGCGAGCTGCGCCGCGGTCGGGAAGGTCTCGGCGACCTTCCAGCCCGAGCGCACGTCGCGGGTGGCGTCGCTGCCGCGGGTGAACGGCCACTGACCGGGTAGCGGAGGTTCCGGCCGGGTATCGAGCGCGGTGTAGAGCGCGTGGATGTCGAAACCCTCGTAGGTCGCGGTGTCGAGCAGTCGTTCCGGTTCGGCCGGCAAATCACCGGAGCGGCCCTTGGACAGCACGCCGGCGACGCCGGTGCGCCACCGCGCACGGCCCTCTTCCAGATCGGTCGATACAACGGAGGTATCTGAGGACACCGGCATCTCCTGTGATCGCGGCAGGTGGCCGGCACCCCCACACGTTCTGGTATAGGCCCGGCACTCGACCCTCAGGCTAAATGATGGGGCGCCGCGGTCCCCGACCGGGCAGCGCACAAGTGAACGACGCTTCCGCAACGGTCGACAGGCGGCCATCTCGGTGTCGCGACGCCTTCGAGAACACCCCGTACGCTGGGTAACCGTGGCCGACGGCATCACCAGCACATGGCGCAATGTGCGGGACACGATGATCACGACGGCGCAACAACTGCCCCGCAGGCGGGTCATCGGCTCGATCGCCGTCGTTGTGATTCTCGTCGCACTTGCCCTGCTGGTCCCGCTGCCGACGGCCGTACAGCTGCGCGACTGGGCCACCACGATGGGCCCGTGGTTCCCGCTGGCCTTCCTCGGCGCGCACATCGTGGTCACGGTCTTCCCGTTCCCGCGCACCGCGTTCACGCTCGCCGCAGGTCTCTTGTTCGGGTCCTGGTACGGCGTGCTGATAGCGGTGACCGCCAGTGCGGCCAGCGCGGTCATCGCGGTACTGCTGGTCCGCGCCTTCGGCTGGCAACTCTCCAGCATGGTCAGCCATCCGGCGGTCGAGGCCGTCGACGCCAGGCTGCGCCAGCGCGGCTGGCTTGCCGTGCTGTCGCTTCGGCTCATCCCGGCGGTGCCGTTCGCGGTGATCAACTACGCCGTGGGGGCCTCGGCGGTACGGCTGCTCCCCTACATCCTGGCGACGGTCGCGGGCCTGCTACCGGGCACCGCGGCCGTGGTGATCCTGGGCGACGCCTTCACCGGGAACGTCAGCCCGGTGCTGGCACTGGTGTCGGTCTGCACGGCATGTGTCGGGTTGGCCGGCCTGTTCTACGAGGTCCGCAAACACCGCAACGACCGGCCGCGGCCGGATTCACCGAGCGAACCGCTCAGCGCCTGACGGCGGCGGGCTCGGCCGGACCGGTTGCCGTCAGTGCGGCGTACAGCGCCAGGAAGCTCGATGCCGCGGCGAGCCCCGGGCTGATGTCGCGGGCCCGGATGTGGAAGGCCACCGCGAGCGTGAAGTAGATGGTCAGCATGAAGGTGGTCAGCCGGGCCAGCGCCGGAAACCACCGCACCGAGAACAGTCCGATCGCCGCGGCGGCCTTGACCACCGGCAGGATCGGCCGCAGCTCGGGTGCCAGATTCACATCGTCGAGCGACTTGGTGATGGGTGCCAGCGGTATCGCACAGGCCACCGCGTCCACTGCCTGGAAGGCCGCCAGCGCGGTGTAGGTCCGCGGCGAGTTGAGGGCACTCACGGTTGGTTCGGGTTTCCGTGCCGGCCGAACGGTTCCTGCTGCTGCTGGGACAGCGGCGGGTACTGCATCGG
Source organism: Mycobacterium sp. (assembly GCA_016197405.1). Lineage (GTDB taxonomy): Bacteria > Actinomycetota > Actinomycetes > Mycobacteriales > Mycobacteriaceae > Mycobacterium. The sequence continues at coordinate 155,921 of JACPVR010000016.1, read as the reverse complement.
CGGCAGCGGATCGACGGGCGCCGAGGTGAGCGCACCCAGGTCACTGGACCGCGCGTCGGCGACCGCGGCGGCGACGGCCTGGGCGATCTCGGGATCGGTCTGGGTGTTGAACCAGTCCTTGACCTCGTCGCTGTCGTCCTCGGGTTTGGGCAGATCGGTGTCCACCGGCGACGGGGTGTACCGGAACACGCCGTCCTCGCCGGGCGCACCCAGCAGCTTGGTGAAACCCTGCAGCGCCGAACCGAAATCGCTGGGCACCACCCAGACCTTGTTGGCCTCGCCCTTGGCCATCAGCGGCAGCGTCTGCAGGTACTGGTAGGCCAGCAGCTCCGGGGTGGGCCGGCCGGCCTTGATGGCGGCGAAGGTCTTCTCGATGGCCTTGGCCTGGCCCTGGGCCTGCAGATACTGCGCGGCACGTTCACCCTGGGCCCGCAGCATCCGGGACTGCCGGTCGGCCTCGGCGGCCAGGATGGCGGCCTGCTTGGCGCCTTCGGCGGCCAGGATCTGGGCCTGCTTCTGGCCTTCGGCCTGTTTGATCGACGCCTCGCGGGTGCCTTCGGCGGTCAGGATCATGGCGCGCTTCTCCCGGTCGGCGCGCATCTGCTTCTCCATCGAATCCTGAATCGACGGCGGCGGGTCGATCGAGCGCAACTCCACTCGCGCGACCCGCAGGCCCCAGCGGCCGGTGGCCTCGTCGAGCACACCGCGCAGCTGACCGTTGATCTGGTCACGTGAGGTCAGCGTCTGCTCCAGCGTCATCCCGCCGACGACGTTGCGCAGTGTGGTGGTGGTCAGCTGTTCCACGCCGACGATGTAATTGCTGATCTGGTAGACCGCGGCCTGCGGGTTGGTGACCTGGAAATACACCACGGTGTCGATGTTGACCGTGAGGTTGTCCTCGGTGATGACCGGCTGCGGCGGGAAGGACACCACCCGTTCGCGCAGATCCACCCGGGCGCGCACCTTGTCGATGAACGGCACCAGCAGCGTCAGCTGCCCGGAGACGGTCTTGCTGTAGCGGCCCAGACGTTCGATCACCGCGGCCTCGGCCTGCGGGATCAGCGCGACCGACTTGGCCACGATGATGATCGCGAGGACCACCAGCACGGCCAGTAGTACGAGGCCGGCGACGGCACCTTCCATGAGAACCCCCTGTTGTCGTTTACGTGTTCTTCCAGACCACCGCGGTGGCACCGTCGATGTGCATGACCGTCACCTGATCGCCGGGCTCGTAGACCTGGTGGGCGTCCAATGGGCGGGCTGTCCATACCTCGCCGTCGAGTTTGACCTGGCCCGCATGCGCGCTGACCCGATCGAGCACCAGGGCGTTGCGGCCCTCCAGTGCGGCGATACCGGTCTCCGGCGGTGTCGAGGACTGCAGGCGGCGGCGCAGCGCGGGCCGCACACCGACCACCAGCAGCACCGAGACCAGCAGGAAGACCACACCGTCGGCCCAGATCGGGAAATCGAAAAGCCAGCTGCTGGCCGCCGCGGCGAGTGCGCCGCCACCGAGCATCAGCAGGAACATGTCGCCGGTGAGCGCCTCGGCACCGGCAAGCCCCAGCGCCACGACGAGCCAGATCAGCGCCCCAGGCATGGCGTCAGGATAGCGCGCCGGGGCGCGCGCGCGTCCCGCATCGTGGCCCGGCCGCCACGCGGCAACGCTCTTGCCGGGAGTCGGGCCACCCCGGCGGGCAGCTATTACACTGCGCAGCATGTGGTGTCCGAGTGCGTCGCTGGCGGTGTGGGCCAACGCCTGGCTGGCCGGCCAGGCCGCGCCCGACGATGTCCTTGACGCGTTATCTCTCTGGGCGCCAAAGCATTCAGTGACCGCCTATGATGCGGCCGCGGCCACCAGCACCGGGCTGCCCTGGCCCGACCTCAACGATGCGGGCGCGGTGTCGCTGCTGCAGACCATGCGCACCGCCGCCGGTGTGCGCACGGTCCGCGAACCGGCGTTCAGCATCGCGCTGCCGATACCCGGCGATGTGCGCGGACTACCTGCGGGCACCACCTTCCAGCGCGATGCACTCGCCTCCGGCGAAGCCGTCGTCATCGACTCGCAGCGGGCCGGCCAGATCGGGCTGGTACCGGATTTCGAGTATCCCGACGAAGACGAAGACGACTACGACGAAACGGGTTTCGACCCCGCCCCGGAACTGTGCGCGCTGTCCTGGACGGTCTACTCACTGCCCGACGCGCCGGTCGCCCCGCACATCGAGCTCGGCGCCGCCGAATACGAGTTGAAATCCGCGGTCCGTTCGGCAGCCGAGGCGCTGACCCGGTTGCGGGCCGGCGGCAGCGGCCTGGACGTCGACGATCCGCGCGGCATGATCGAACAGCTGCTGGAGTCCTCGCGGGTCCATCGGGCACCCGACAACGCCCCGATCCGCGCGATCCGGGTGTTGGAGAATGCCGCCCACGTCGACGCCATCATCACCGTCAGCGCCGGGCTGATGCCGATCTCCACGCAGTCGTCATCGGAGGTGCAGATCGCCGGTGACGCCCTGCGTCCGTTGTCCTCGGTGGTGCGATCGGCGCGGCTGGCAGCGGTCAGCGAGATTCTGCACTCGGCCTGGCAGGCGTAGCCTGCGGTGCGGCGCACGCCGGTGTGCAGTACCGGCCGTCGACGCTGGAGCCATAGCCCGGGACCGGTTGCGACCCAACGACACGCGCGGGTGCGCGCCCGGCGCTGACCTCCTCGAGGAGGTCGACGGCCAATGCGGCGAAACGCCGCTGGGCGTTGGGGGTTGCGGCACGTGCCATCGCGATACCGGCCTGCTCGGCCTGTTCTTTGACCTCGCTGTCGAGATCCCACACCACCTCGATGTGATCGGCGACGAAACCGACCGGACAGATGATGACGGCCTTGGTGCCGTTGTCGACCAGCTGCGCAACGTGATCGGCGATATCGGGTTCCAGCCACGGCACCTGCGGCGGACCGGACCGCGACTGCCAGACCTGGTCGTAGTCGGTGTAGCCGGCGGCGGCCGCCACCAGCGCCGAGGTGTAGGCGACCTGGCGTTCGTAGAGATCGGGCCCGCACCGCGACGCCGCGCGCAGCGGTATGGAGTGCGCGGTGAAGACGAGCCGGGCGTCGCCGCGCAGCTCGTCGGGCAGGGTCGCCGCGGCATCGGCGATGGCATCGGCGAACATCGCGATGAGCAACGGATGGTCGAAGTACTGCCGCAGCTTGATCAGCTCGGGCGCATCGGGTCCGGCCGCGGCACGTCCCCGGGCGATGTCCTCCTGATACTGCGCGCAACCCGAGTAGCCGCCCCACGCCGACGTGGTGAAGACCGCGGCGCGGCGGATACCGTTGTCGCGCATGGCGACTACGGCGTCCTCGACATAGGGCTCCCAGTTGCGGTTGCCGAAATAGACCGGCAGCTCCAGCCCACGGTCGCCCAGCTCGGCGCGGATCTGTTCGATCAGTGCCCGGTTGATGCCGTTGATCGGTGATACGCCACCGAAGTGCAGATAGTGCTGTGCCACATCGTCGAGACGGCTCGCGGGAATGTTGCGACCCCTGGTGACATTCTCCAGGAACGGTCGCACCTGTTCCGGTCCTTCGGGGCCGCCGAAGGACAGCAACAGCAGGGCGTCAAAATCCATTGGAAGCCAACGGATCTAGAGCAGCTGGGTGCTGGCGCCGCCGTCGGCGTAGACGATGGTGCCGGTGGTGGCGGGCAGCCATTCCGACAGCAGGGCGCAGACGGTCTTGGCGACCGGCTCGGGATCCTTCATGTTCCAGCCCAGCGGGGCGCGCTGATCCCAGCCCTCTTCGAGCAGCCGCATCTGGTCGCCGGCCTCGGCGCCCAGTGCGCCACCGACGATGGCGCTCATCGCCAGGGTGCGGATCGGTCCGGCCGCAACGAGATTGGACCGCACACCGTAGGCGCCGGCTTCGCGTGCCACGAACCGGTTGACCGACTCCAGTGCGCTCTTGGCGACCGTCATCCAGTTGTAGGCCGGCATCGCGCGGGTCGGGTCGAAGTCCATGCCGACGATGCCGCCGCCGGAGTTCATGATCGGCAGCACGGCCTTGGCCAGCGAGGCGTAGGAGTACGCCGAGATGTGGATGCCCTTGGCGACATCCTCGTACGGCGCGTCGAAGAACGGGTTGATGCCCATACCGCTCTGCGGCATGAAACCGATCGAGTGCACCACACCGTCGAGCTTGTTGCCCTCGCCGATGACCTCGGTGACCCGGGCGGCCAGCGAGCCGAGGTGCTCTTCGTTCTGCACGTCGAGTTCGAGCAGCGGGGCCGGCTTGGGCAACCGGTCGGCGATGCGCTGGATCAGCTTGAGCCGGTCGAAACCGGTCAGCACCAGCTCGGCACCCTGTTCCTGGGCGACCCGGGCGATGTGGAATGCGATCGACGAGTCGGTGATGATCCCCGTGACGAGGATGCGCTTACCTTCGAGAAGCCCTGCCATGAAAAGTCCTTTACATCCGTTGAAGTGTCGTCGTCTGGCCGCGCAGTGTCAGTGGCCCATGCCCATACCGCCGTCGACCGGGATGACCGCACCGGCGATGTATCCGGCATCCTCGGACGCCAGGAAGCTGACCGCACCGGCGACATCCTCGGCGGTGCCGACGCGCTTGGCCGGGATGAACTCCAGTGCGCCCGCCTGGATCCGCTCGTCGAGCGCCCGGGTCATCTCGGTGTCGATGTAGCCCGGGGCCACCACGTTGGCGGTGACGCCGGCCTTGGACAGCTCACGCGATATCGAGCGGGCCATCCCGATCAGTCCGGCCTTGGCGGCCGCGTAGTTGGCCTGGTTGCCGATACCCCACATGCCCGATACCGAGCCGATGAAGATGATCCGGCCGAACCGCTTGCGCTGCATGCTGCGCGAGGCGCGCTGCGCCACCCGGAACGCACCGGTGAGGTTGGCGTTGATGACGTTCTCGAAGCGCTCCTCGGTCATCCGCATCAGGAACGCGTCCTGCGATATGCCGGCGTTGGACACCAGCACCTCGACGGGCCCCTGGTGCGCCTCGACCTCGGTGAAGGCGCGGTCGACGGCCGCGTTGTCGGTGACGTCGCACACCACGCCGAACAGCCCCTCCGGGGCGCCGGAACCGCGATGGGTGACGGCCACCTTGTGACCGTCGGCGGCCAGCCGCTGCGCGATGGCCAGGCCGATACCGCGGTTTCCGCCGGTCACCAGCACCGATCGGGATACGAATGGCGGCTTGCCTGCAGTGCCCTGCTCGGCGGTGTCGTCAGTCATGAACGTCAACCTATCGTCTCGGCTGGGTTCCACCGAAATCGACACCACCAACACCCGAGGTCGACGAAATGGCGGAACTCACGCGTACAAAACCGCCCAAATGCACGTTCGGGCGAGAGGGTTCAGCCGGGCAGCCGGCGGTTGATCAGCAGTGCGGCCAGCGCGGCCAGAGCCAGCAGCAGCGATCCGAGCCGCAGCCAGCCGGTGCTGGCGTCGCCCTTGATGGTCTCGTAGCCGATCTGCTGTTGCAGGTCCTCGAAGACCTTGTTCAGTTCGTCGAGGTTGGACGCCGAGAACGAGTTGCCGCCGGACAGTTCGGCGACCTTCTTCAGGGTCTGATCGTCGACCGGCACCGGCTGGCGCTGATCGTTGATCTCCACATAGCCGTACGGCGTACCGAACGAGATCGTCGAGATGGGCACGCCCTGGTCCTTGGCGGTGCGGGCCGCGGTGAACGCGCCCTTGGGGTTGTCCGGGTTCGACGGCACCGTCTCCTTGCCGTCGGAGAACAGCACGACGCGCGCCGGTGGCGGTTCGTCGCCGCCACCGATCACCGCTCCGACCGTCGCGATGGCCTGCAGCGCGGTGAAGATGCCCTCGCCGGTGGCAGTGCGGTCGGCCAGCTGCAGTTTGTCGATGGCGTTCTTGGTGGAGTCCCGATTGGTCGTCGGGGACACCAGGACCTGCGCGGTACCCGCATAGGAGATCAGCCCGAGGTTGATACCGGGGGTCAGCTCCTCGGCGAACTTCTTGGCGGCCTCCTGGGCGGCTGCCAGCCGGCTGGGTTCGACATCGGTGGCCCGCATGGACTGCGAGACGTCGATGACGAGCATCACCACCGCGCGGTTGCGCGGGATGCGGACGTCGTTGGTGGGACCGGCCATCGCGATGGTCAGCAGGGTCAGTGCGGCGATCAGCAGGATCGCCGGCAGATGCCGCCAGCGGGTGGGCTGCTTGGGCGCCACGCTTTCCAGCAGTTCCATGTTGGCGAAGCGCAGGACGCGTTTGTGCCGCGTCATCTGCACCACGACATAGATGCCGATGAGCGCCAGGATCACCAGCAGGAACAGGAAGAACCACGGGTATTTGAAGCCGCTGAGCGACATCGGCCCGAGCAGAGGCAGTGTCATGAAGGTCGTGTCATATCCGTCGTGTCGAAAGGGAACGTCATTGCCGGCCCGCCAGCGCGCCACGGCGCCGCGACGCCACGAAGCGGACGATGTCGGCGATCCAGTCCCGGTCGGTGCGCAGGGTCAGCATCGGTGCCCCGCAGCGCCGGAAGGTCCGTGCCACCTCGGCGCGATGCGCGGTGGCGGCCTTCCCGAAATCCTCCCGCAGCTGCGCGTCGATGGTGAATTCGCGGGTGACACCGGATTCGGTGTCCTGCAGTATCACGTCGCCGACATCGGGCAACTCGACGTCGCGGGGGTCGAGCACCTCGATGCCGAGTACCTCGTGGCGTGCCGCGATGGCGCGCAACGGCCGCATCCAGGTGATGGGCCCGAGGAAATCGCTGATCACCACGGCCATGCCGCGGCGTCGTTCGGGCCTGCGCAGCGCGTCGATGGCCGCGGACAGGTCACCACGCACGCCCGCAGGCGCCTTCGGCATGGTGGCGATGGTGCGCAGCATGGTCTGCTCGTGCTGGCGACCCGACAGTGCCGGCACCCGGACGATGTTCTCGCCGTTGGCGATGATCGCGCCGAGCCGGTTGCCGCCACCGGAGTTCAGATAGGTGATGGCGGCGGCCGCGGCGACGGCGAGATCGCGTTTCTCGCAGCCCGTGGTGCCGAAGTCCAGGCTCGCCGACATGTCGACCACCAGCCAGGTCTCCAGCTCGCGGTCGGCGATCATCTGCCGCACGTGCGGCACCTGGGTGCGCGCGGTGACCGACCAGTCCATCCGGCGGACGTCGTCACCGGGCTGGTAGATGCGCGAGTCCCCCGGCTCCGAACCCGGTCCGGGGATCAGGCCCAGGTGATCGCCGTGCAGGACACCGTCGAGTTTGCGCTTGACGGTCAGTTCGAGCGTGCGCAGCGCCGCCGACAGTTTGGGGTCGCCGATCTCGCCGCGCGCGAAGGACGGCGGCGCGACGATATTGGGATCGCTCACCGACCGCCAGCCGCAGCGGCCGCAGCCGGCACCACCGGGGGAACCGAATGTCCTTGCTGCGGAACGGCATTGACCTGAGGCAGCGCCACCGTCTGCAGGATCCGGTTGATGACGGTCTCGGGTGAGATGTCGTCGGCGAGCGCGTCGTAGGTGAGTACGAGGCGGTGCCGCAGCACATCCGGGATGACCTCGATGACGTCCTGCGGGATGACGTAGTCGCGGCCACGTACCAGCGCCAGCGCGCGCGATGCGGCGATCACGCCGAGCGAGGCGCGCGGTGAGGCGCCGAACGCGATCCAGTTCTTGACATCGCCCAACCCGAACTGCTCGGGCCGGCGCGTCGCGGTGATGACGCGGACCACGTAGTCGACGAGCGCGTGGTGCACGAAGTTGTTTGCCGCGACGTCCTGCAACCGCAGCAGGTCGCCGGGGTTGAGGATGCCCTTGGGCTCCGGCGGGGTCACACCCATCCGGTAGATGATCTCGCGCTCTTCCTCCGGCGACGGGTAGTCGACGTTGATCTTGAACAGGAAGCGGTCGCGCTGGGCTTCCGGCAGCGGGTAGACGCCCTCGTTCTCGATCGGGTTCTGTGTCGCCATCACCAGGAACGGCTTGGGCAGCGGGTAGGTCTTGCCGCCGATGGAGATCTTGCGCTCGGCCATGACCTCCAGCAGCGCCGACTGCACCTTGGCGGGCGCGCGGTTGATCTCGTCGGCGAGCAGGAAGTTGACCACCACGGGGCCGAGTTCGATATCGAACTCCTCGCGGCCCTGACGGTAGATGCGGGTGCCGATGATGTCGGTGGGCACCAGGTCGGGGGTGAACTGGATACGCGCGAAGGTGCCGCCGACGACCTTGGCGAAGGTTTCCACCGCCAGTGTCTTGGCGACGCCGGGCACACCTTCGAGCAGCACGTGACCCTTGGCCAGCAGACCGACCAGGATGCGCTCGACGAGCTGGTCCTGGCCGACGATGATGCGCTTGACCTCGAAGATGGCCCGTTCCAGGGTGTGCACCTCAGCGGCCAGGTTGTTGGGGACGCCGGGCGCCGGGGCCGCTGCATTGCCACCTGCCGGCGGGGCCGCGTGCGCACCGGGCGCACCCCCCGGCGTGTAGTTGGGCGACCCACCTGGTGACGTCATCGACAACCCTCCACAGCTTCCTACGGTTACACGCAGGCACCTCGCTGATCGAGGCGCCCGACTCAACTATTCCAGGCAGTTCGGAATCCGTCGACGTGCCCCGCTGGCGGGACCGTACGGAGCCGGTACCGAGTGGGCTGTCTAGGACTCGATGATCCGTGCCGCGTACGGCTGCAGACCCGCCGTCCGGACCGGGCTGACCCTGACCTTGGTGCCGCTGCCGGAGGCCTCCAGCATCTGCCCGTTGCCCAGATAGATCGCGACGTGCTGGGTGCCGCCGGGGCCCCAGAAGATCAGGTCACCGCGCTTGGCCTGAGAGATCGGCACCTTGCGGCCGGTGTTGTACTGATCGCCGGAGTACTTCGGGATCAACACCCCGACGCCGGCGTAGGCGAACTGGGTCAGACCCGAGCAGTCGAACCCGACGGTGCCTGCGCCGGAATCGACACCGGTGCTCGGGCCGGTCGGCTTACCACCGCCCCACGAGTAGGGCACGCCGATCTGCGAACCGCCACGCCGGATGACGTATTCGATGGCCTGCGGGCCGCGGACCCGCCCGCCCGGGTTGGCCGCCGAACTGCCGGTGCCACCGCCTATTCCGAGGCTGGCCAGGAAGTTGCGACCGAGATCCATGGTGACCTGGGTGGCCTGGGCCGCCGCGCCCAGCGACGCGTTGGCGATCGCCAGTGGGTCACCAGGTGCCCCCGAGCTCAGCAGTTTGGGCAGGGTCGGATCCCACTGCCCGTCATCGGGCGCCGCCGCGGCGGGCACCGCCAGCCCGAGCAGCAGCGCAACCGCCGCGACCGCGAGCGAGAGTGCCTTGGCTACGCGAAAAAGCTTGCGACCCATCGACTTCGGCATCCAATCAGTATTCGATGTAGCGGACCACGTAAGGCGTCATACCGCTGGTCCGCACCGGCGACACCTTGACCGTCGAGCCGGTGTAGGGCGCCTCGAGCATCTGGCCGTTGCCGAGGTAGATGGTGACGTGCTGGCTGCCGCCGGGACCGTAGAAGATGACGTCACCGCGACGCATCTCCGACGACGGGATCTTGCGGCCCATGTTGTACTGCGAGCCCGAGTAGTGCGGCAGCTTGATACCCACACCGGCGAAGGCGTACAGCACCAGTCCGGAGCAGTCGAAACCGACTGTGCCCGCACCGGAGTCGATACCGTTGCTCGGTCCGGCCGCGGTGCCGCCACCCCACGAATAGGGCACACCGCGCTGCGCGAGCCCGCGGTTGATGACGTATTCGACTGCCTGGGCGCCGTGCACGTTGGTGATGCTGGAGGCGGTGTTCAGGCCGCTCGGCGTCGGCAGCAGGCCGATCTTCTGCATGAACTTGCGGCCCAGATCGGCCGTGGTCTGCAGGGAGGTCTGGGCGATCAGGATTATCGCGTTGATGATCTGGATCGGATCACCCGAGACGAAGGCGCTCGGGATCATCGGCAGCGTCATATCCCATTCGCTGGCATCACCATAGGGCGGTGCGGCGCCGACGGCCGCTCCCGGTGCGGCACCGGGGCTGCGGTCCCAGTCGGGATTGACCACCTCCGGGCCCGACGGCCGGCTGGCGGGAGCCGGCGCCGATGCCGCCGCACCTGCCGGTGCGGCCTGGCGGGCGGCCCACAGCTTGGCCTTGGCCTCGTCGCGCTGGGCCGCCAGGGTGTTGATCTGCTGCTGCTGATCGGCGAACGTCGTCTTGGCGTTGGTCAGCGACGCCACGGCGTTGTCCTGGCTGGACTGCGCGTCGGCGACGGCCTGATCGGCCTTCTGCTTGGCCAGCCGGGCCATCGACTCCTTGTTGACCTGCTCGGTGCGGGCCTGCTGCAGATTGGCCATGACGCGCTCGGAGCTGGCCGAAAGCGTCTTGCCCGCGGTCGCAGCGGCGATGATCTCGTCCGGCGAGGTCGCGGTGACCAGCGAGCCCGACGGGCCGTTCATGTAGGTCGACGCCGCGAAGGTGTCGAACCGGCGCTGCGCGTCGGCGATCGCGTCGTTGGCCTGGGCGACGCCCGCGGCGCTCGCATCGACATCGTGCTGTGCGGTGACGACGTTCTCGCGGGCGGTCTGCACGTCGAGGATCGCCTTGTTGACGCTCTCCTGCTCGGCCTGCACGGCGGCGCCGAGATCCTGCAGCTTCTGGTTGGCCTCGGCGACGTCGGCGATCAGCGCCGCCAGGCTCTCGGGGTTGGTATTCGGGGCGGCCAACGCCAGCCCGGGAGTGCTCAACAGCAACGCAAGCGTGAGCAACGGAGATGCGCCGTGGATGGGTCTCATGCGACTCGGGTCTCCTCGTGACTCAACTCGACCGGGTGGGCCTCACACCCAGCAGTCACTGGAGGCTCACCTGCAACTATAGGCATCCTCTGCACCGTACGTCACAATTGTCCCTAATGAAACTTTAGTCACAAACTACAGGAATGTAATTACGGTCGGCGTTACCGAATGGTGACCTTTGCAATTTGCCGAATAAGCGGCAGTGGCCTACTTGTCGCTGTCGGAAGCGACAGAGTCAGCGACCTGAGGTTTGCTGCGCACTTGCAGCATTCGCGTCACAACGGCGGCTATTAATACACCGACCGTCAAAATGATTGTCAGCGCCGTCCAGGGGAAATCGGGCGTCTTCAACTGACTCACGAAATTGGCCGAGGACTGCACCGGGTTGCCGGTTTTGGCCAGGTCCTCCCCCGCCTCCAGCGTCACCCGGTCATAGGTCGGGCTGTAGGTACCGGCGAAGGACGGGCTGAGCACCAGGACGGTGGCGCCGGGATTGGCCTGTCCGACCACCGTGGCGATATCGCGCAGAGGTGTGTCGATCGGCGGGTTGGTGTCGATCACGACGATCTTGAGGTCGATACCGTCACGCTGGGCGTCGGCGACCACCTGGCGCAGGCCCGGTTCCTGGGCCGCGGGCGCGCTCACGCCGTCATCGGCGACCTGCGCCTTGACCATGTCGATGTCGACATCGGACGGGATATAAGCCGGAAAAGGCGCCAGAAACGGCACGATATGAGGCCCGGGCATGACGCTGCTCCTTGCTTCCTACGCGGCTTCTTCCACGACGGTTCCACGATGGCGCGCCGCGCGCGGCACACTGCGAAAGACGGTACGCGACACCCTGTACAGCCCCGGTGGCAACACGCGCCCAACCGGTGAAGACTGGCACCGGCAGCCTATCGATCCGGCCCCCTCGTTATTCAGTACAAGCGTACTGTTAGCATGGGTCGGGTATCGCCGACACAGCCCGTCGGCGATGACAACTATCGCCGGGAGTTGATGTGACCAGCAAGAATTCGTTCGGAGCGCACGACACGCTCAAGGTCGGAGACAACAGCTACGAGATCTACCGCCTCGACGCGGTCCCCGGCACCGAGAAACTTCCCTACAGCCTCAAAGTCCTCGCCGAGAACCTGCTCCGCACCGAGGACGGTGCCAACATCACCAAGGAGCACATCGAGGCGATCGCCAACTGGAATCCCGAGGCCGAACCCAGCATCGAAATCCAGTTCACGCCGGCCCGCGTGCTCATGCAGGACTTCACCGGCGTGCCGTGCATCGTCGACCTGGCCACCATGCGTGAGGCCGTCGGCGCCCTCGGCGGCGACCCGGACAAGGTCAACCCGCTGTCGCCCGCGGAGATGGTCATCGACCACTCGGTGATCCTGGACGTGTTCGGCCGCGCCGACGCCTTCGAGCGCAACGTCGAACTCGAATACCAGCGCAACGGCGAGCGCTACCAGTTCCTGCGCTGGGGCCAGGGCGCGTTCGACGACTTCAAGGTCGTCCCGCCGGGTACCGGCATCGTGCACCAGGTCAACATCGAATACCTGGCGCGCGTCGTGATGACCCGCAACGGCGTCGCCTACCCCGATACATGCGTGGGCACCGACTCGCACACCACGATGGAGAACGGCCTCGGCGTCCTGGGCTGGGGCGTCGGTGGTATCGAGGCCGAGGCGGCCATGCTGGGCCAGCCGGTCTCGATGCTGATCCCCCGCGTCGTCGGCTTCAAGCTGACCGGCGAGATCAAGCCCGGCGTGACCGCCACCGACGTGGTGCTCACCGTCACCGACATGCTGCGCAAGCACGGCGTGGTCGGCAAGTTCGTCGAGTTCTACGGCAAGGGTGTGGCCGAGGTTCCGCTGGCCAACCGCGCCACGCTGGGCAACATGAGCCCCGAATTCGGTTCCACCGCAGCGATGTTCCCGATCGACGAAGAGACCATCACCTACCTGCGGCTGACCGGGCGCACCGACGAGCAGCTGGCACTGGTCGAGGCCTACGCCAAGGAACAGGGCATGTGGCACAACCCGGACTCCGAGCCGGTGTTCTCCGAGTACCTCGAGCTGGACCTGTCCACCGTGGTGCCCTCGATCGCCGGCCCCAAGCGTCCGCAGGACCGCATCGAGCTGACCGACGCCAAGAACGCGTTCCGCAAGGACATCCACAACTACGTCGAGGAGAACCTCCCCACCCCGGAGACCAAACTCGACGAGGCCGTCGAGGAGTCCTTCCCGGCCAGCGACTCGGTGTCGCTGTCCTTCGCCGACGACGGCGCGACCGATGCCCGCCCGTCGGCGGCCAACGGTGCCGAAGGCCGGCCGAGCAAGCCCGTCACGGTGAAATCCGAAGAGCGCGGCGAATTCGTCCTCGACCATGGCGCCGTGGTGGTCGCCGGTATCACCTCGTGCACCAACACCTCCAACCCGACGGTCATGCTCGGCGCTGCGCTGCTGGCCAAGAAGGCCGTGGAGAAGGGACTGACCTCCAAGCCGTGGGTCAAGACCAACATGGCACCCGGTTCGCAGGTCGTCACCGACTACTACAACAAGGCCGGTCTGTGGCCGTACCTGGAGAAGCTGGGCTACTACCTCGGCGGTTACGGCTGCACCACGTGTATCGGCAACACCGGTCCGCTGCCCGACGAGATCTCGGCGGCCATCAACGACAACGATCTGTCGGTGGCGGCAGTGCTGTCGGGTAACCGCAACTTCGAGGGCCGCATCTCCCCCGACGTCAAGATGAACTACCTGGCCTCACCGCCGCTGGTCATCGCCTACGGCATCGCGGGCACCATGGACTTCGATTTCGAGTCCGATCCGCTGGGCACCGACACCGACGGTAATCCCGTGTACCTCAAGGACATCTGGCCCACCGCGGCCGAGATCCAGGAGACCATCACCAGCTCGATCAACCGGGAGATGTTCACCGACAGCTACGCCGATGTGTTCAAGGGTGACGAGCGCTGGCGCTCGCTGCCGACACCGGAGGGCAACACCTTCGAGTGGGACGAGAAGTCGACCTATGTGCGCAAGGCGCCGTATTTCGACGGTATGCCCGCCGAGCCGGCTCCCGTCGACAACATCACCGGCGCGCGCGTCCTTGCGCTGCTTGGCGATTCGGTGACCACCGACCACATCTCGCCTGCCGGCAACATCAAGAAGGGCACGCCCGCGGCGCAGTACCTGGAGGCCAACGGCGTCGAGCCCAAGGACTTCAACTCGCTGGGGTCGCGGCGCGGCAACCACGAGGTGATGATCCGCGGCACCTTCGCCAACATCCGGCTGCGCAACCAGCTGCTCGACGATGTCTCGGGTGGCTACACCCGCGACTTCACCCAGGATGGCGGACCGCAGTCGTTCATCTACGACGCCGCGCAGAACTATGCCGCGCAAGGGATTCCGCTGGTGGTGCTGGGCGGTAAGGAGTACGGGTCGGGTTCCTCGCGGGACTGGGCGGCCAAGGGCACCTCGCTGCTGGGTGTGCGCGCGGTCATCACCGAGTCCTTCGAGCGCATCCACCGGTCCAACCTGATCGGAATGGGCGTCATCCCGCTGCAGTTCCCGGCCGGCGAGTCGGCCGCGAGCCTCAAGCTGGACGGCACCGAGACCTACGACATCACCGGTATCGACGCTCTCAACGAGGGCAAGACGCCGAAGACGGTCAAGGTGACAGCCACCAAGACCGACGGGTCGAAGATCGAGTTCGACGCGGTGGTGCGCATCGACACCCCCGGTGAGGCCGACTACTACCGCAACGGCGGCATCCTGCAGTACGTGCTGCGCAACATGTTGAAGTCCGGCTAGAGACACCGCCGATCATGCAGTCGCATGCCTAGGGTCAGCGAGGACCATCTGGCGGCTCGCCGCCGCCAGATCCTCGACGGCGCCCGTCGCTGTTTCGCCGAATACGGTTATGACAAGGCGACGGTGCGCCGCCTCGAGCAGACCATCGGTCTGTCCCGGGGGGCGATCTTCCACCATTTCCGCGACAAGGACTCGTTGTTCTTCGAGCTGGCGCGCGAGGATGCCGAACGGATGGCCGATGTGGCCTCCCGGGAGGGTCTGATCCAGGTGATGCGTGATCTGTTGGCCGCGCCGGAACAGTTCGACTGGTTGGCGACGCGGTTGGAGATCGCGCGAAAACTGCGCAACGATCCGGTTTTCCACCAGGGCTGGGCCGAGCGGTCCGCGGAGCTGTCGGCCGCCACCAGTGACCGGTTGCGGCGCCAGAAGCAGGCGGGCCGGTTGCGCGACGACGTTCCCGGCGACGTGTTGCAGACCTACCTGGACCTGGTGCTCGACGGACTGGTGGCGCGGTTGGCATCCGGTGAGGACACGCAGCGGCTGACCGCCGTGCTGGATCTGGTGGAGGATTCGGTCCGGGCCGATCGCTGACCGCTCAGATGCGGTGGGTGCGGTGGTTGGGACCGCCGCGGCTGCGCATCGTCGTTCCGGATTCGACCAGCAGACTGTGCACGGATCCATAGGATCGACCGGTCGAGGCGACAAGCGCGCGGATACTCGCGCCCTTCTCGTAGGCGTTTCGCAACTCGTGCAGGAGCTGCTTGCGTGCCTCGTTCGGCATTCTCATGTGCGCCTCCCCTGTGGTGAGCACCCCCCGGCGAGAACAGCCTAGGAAGCGCGGCACACGAGTGTGACCGGAATCACCAAATCGCCTGCGGGGAAATCGGTTCGGTCAGGCGAGCTCGATGAGGTCGCGGTACTCCTCGGACCAGTAGTCCTCGGTACCGTCGGGCAGCAGGACGACGCGCTGCGGATCGAGAGCCTCGGCGGCGCCGGGATCGTGTGTCACCAGAACCACCGCGCCGAGGTAGCTGCGCAGCGCGTCGAGGACCTGTTCGCGTGATGCCGGGTCCAGGTTGTTGGTCGGCTCGTCGAGCAGCAACACGTTGGCGGTGGAGGCGACAAGGCCGGCCAGCGCCAGCCGGGTCTTCTCACCGCCGGACAGCGTGCCCGCGGGCTGATCCAGCTGCGGGCCGGTGAACATGAACGCGCCCAGCAGGCTGCGCAGGTCCTGCTCGCCGGTGTCGGGTGCGGCGTGGCGGATGTTCTCCCACACCGAGGCGTTTCCGTCGATCGTGTCGTGTTCCTGCGCGAAGTATCCGAGCTTGAGTCCGTGGCCCGGTTCGATGGCGCCGGCGTCGGCTTTCTCCACGCCCGCCAGGATGCGCAGCAACGTGGTCTTACCGGCACCGTTGAGACCGAGCACGACGACCCGCGAACCCTTGTCGATCGCCAGGTCGACGCCGGTGAAGATCTCCAGCGAGCCGTAGGTCTTGGTCAGCCCGTTGGCCACCAACGGGGTACGACCGCAGACCGAGGGCGTGGGGAACCGGATCTTGGCCACCTTGTCGGCGACGCGTTCCTCGTCGAGCTCGGAGATCATCCGCTCGGCGCGTCGCAACATATTCTGTGCCGCAACGGCTTTGGTGGCCTTTGCGCCCATCTTGGCAGCCTGCGTGCGCAGCGCCGACGCCTTCTTCTCGGCGTTGGCGCGTTCGCGGCGGCGCCGCTGTTCGTCGGTGGCGCGGGCGTCGAGGTACTTCTGCCAGCCCATGTTGTAGACGTCGGCCTCACCGCGGACGGCGTCGAGGAACCACACCCGGTTGACCACATCGGCGAGCAGGTCGACGTCGTGGCTTATCACCACCAGACCGCCGTTGTGATTCTGCAGGAAGGTCCGCAACCAGCCGATGGAGTCGGCGTCGAGGTGGTTGGTCGGCTCGTCGAGCAGCAGTGTGGTGGAGGAGGAACCGCCGGCCCCCTGTTCGGAGGCGCCGAACAGGATTCGGGACAGCTCCACGCGACGACGCTGACCGCCGGACAGCGTGCGCAGCGGCTGGGTGAGGATCCGCTCCGGAAGTCCCAGGCTCGCGCAGATCCGGCCGGCGTCGCTTTCGGCGGCGTAACCGCCCAGGGCCGAGAACTGCTCTTCGAGTTGGCCGTAGCGCCGGATGGCCTTGTCGCGGGCCGCGTCGTCGGCGACCTCGGCCATCAGCACCTGCTGCTTCTCCAGATCGGAGATCAGGGTGTCCAGTCCGCGGGCCGAGAGCACCCGGTCACGTGCCAGCACGTCGAGGTCACCCTCGCGCGGGTCCTGCGGCAGATACCCGATCTCACCGGTGCGCGTCACGGTGCCTGCGTACGGCTCGCCTTCACCGGCCAGGATGCGCATGGTGGTGGTCTTGCCTGCACCGTTGCGGCCGACCAAGCCGATGCGGTCGCCGGGCTGCACGCGCAGGGCGGCGCCTTCGACGGCGAGCAGGGTGCGCGCCCCGGCGCGGACCTCAAGGTCCGTTGCGGTGATCACGGTGCGCTCCTAGCGAATCTGTACGGGTTGTGCGGGGTGCCCGCATTCACTTGTCGTCGGTGAACTCGGGTGAGCGTTGCTCGGCGCGCGCAGCGACAGCTTCTTCGAAGTTGCCGGTGAGCAGGCGTACATAGAGCTGGCCCAGGCCTTCCGCCTGCATGTGTGCTTCCAGGCTACCGGCGTCCAGTCCACTCCACAGTGTGCGCTTGGTCAACTCGACGCCCGGCCGGGAGAACCCGACGATGCGCTCTGCCAGCTGGTAGCTGGTTTCCAGCAGATCGTCGTCAGGCACCTGCCGCGACACCAAGCCGATGCGTTCGGCTTCTTCGGCGTCGATATCGCGACCGGTGAGCATGATATCGAACGCCCGTGAGGTACCGACCGCACGTGGTAGCAGGTAGGACAGTCCGAGCTCGCTGGCCGTCAGGCCGTTGTTGATACCGGCCGCGCGGAAGTACGCACTGTGGGCCGCGATGCGGATATCGCAGGCCAGGGCCAGGCACAGCCCGCCACCGATCGCGGCACCGTTGACGGCGGCGATGACCGGCTGATGCAGCTTGCGCAGGCCCAGAATCACCTCGTCGAGGACCTGCATGGACCGCAGCCCGAAGGTCGGCCGGGTCAGGCCCGCGACGTGCGGGATGCTGCCGGCCGATTTGTGGTCGGCGCCGGAGGAGAACCCCCGGCCGGCGCCGGTCAGCACCACCGCGCGTATGTCGTTGTCATGGTTGATCTCGTCGAGCACCGCTTTGAGCGGCAGCATGACGTCGAACGCCATGGAGTTCATCCGCTCGGGACGGTTCAGCGTCACCAACGCGACATGCGGGCGTGGACGATCGACGAGGACGAAATCGGAGCTCACAGCTGTGCACGCTATCGCGTGCACGCCTCAGGCTTCGGAAGCCTTGCCCTCTTGCGCGATGGCGGCGTCGACGTCGAAGTCCTTGACCTGCTCGATCAGCTGCTCAAGTGCGGCCGGCGGCAGCGCCCCGGCCTGGTTGAACACCAGCTTGCCCTTCTTGAAGGCCATCAGCGTGGGGATCGAACGGATCTGGGCGGCGGCCGCCAACTCCTGCTGCGCCTCGGTGTCGACCTTGGCGAATACCACGTCGGGATGCTTTTCGGACGCCGCGGAGAAGGTCGGGGCGAAAGCGCGACACGGACCGCACCACGACGCCCAGAAATCCACCAGCACGATGTCGTTGTCGTTGACGGTGTCGTTGAACTGTTCAGCGGTGAGGTCTTGGGTAGTCACGTTTTTCCTAACGTCGGCTCACCTGCCTATGTTCCCTGCCGCACGCGGCACTGCCAAGCCCCGAGTTATCCGGGGTCGTCGTCTCCCCCGCAGTGGTCAAGTAGGTGTTCGGGGTGGTGGTAGGTGTTGGTGCGGGGTCCGCCGGTGTCCAGGTGTGGGGGTGGGATCCATTCGGTGTGTCCGGTCTGGTTTTTCTGGGTCTGCCAGCCGCCGGGTTGGATCAGGTGGTGATGGCCTTCGCAGGCAAAGGTGAGCTCGTCGATATTGGTCTGCCCGCCACCAGTCCAATCGGTGACCGCATGATGCACCTCGCACCAATAGCCTGGTGCCGTGCACCCGGGTTTGGTGCAGCCACGGTCCTTGGCATACAACACGATCCGCTGTCCGGGGGTGGCGATCCGTTTGGTGCGGCCCAGATACAGCGGAACACCGGTGTGATCGTCGAACACTGCCAAATAATGAAACGCATGCCGGGCTTGCCGGATCACCTCCGGCATCGACAACACCGTCCCACCCCCGCTCACCCCATGCCCGGTCGCGGCCTGCAATTCTCCCAACGTGGTCGAGATGATGATCGTTACCGGCAGCCCGCGGTGTTGACCGAGGGTTTTCGAGGCCAACACCGCCCGCCCGCACGCGGTGAATGCGTCATGCACCCGCTGGCCGGGGCTGCGCAGATCGGTGTCGATCTGGGTTTGGGACGGTTCCCCGTCCACACACGGTTCCCCCTCGTCAGGTTTGCAGCGACCTGGGGCGGCCAGCTTGGCCAGGATCGCCTCCCAGGTCACCTGAAACTCCGGGGTCACCCACCCCGAAATCCGGGCCAACCCATCCGCACCCTGCCGACCGATCGTGATCCCGCGGCGCCGGCCGCGATCCCCCTCCGACAGCGTCCCATCAGAATCAAGCAACAACAGGGTGCGTTTGGCCAACACAGCCAAATCCTCCGGGGCGAAACCCCGCGCAAACTGCGCCAACTGCCGCTCGGTGGTCTCCCGCGTCGGCGCATCCACAAACCCCGGAAGATGACCCATCGTGGTGCGGATGACGCTGACATGCTCGGCGCCGAGCTGCCCGTCGGCGACCCCGGCCGCGGTCGCCGGTAGCACCGGATCCAAGGCTTCTCCGGTCATCGCGGTGCGTGGACCCAGGTCGTGGGCCTCGGCGATACGCCGGCGGGCCTCGGCCCGCGAGATCCGCAACCGGGTCGCCAACACCTCCGCCATATTCTTCGCACCCAACTCCCGCGGATCACACTCACCGGCCAACCGGCCCACGATCCGGTGATCCACCGATGCCTGCGCGCGCCGCAGCGCCTCGCGACGATCAGCAACCGCCAACAAATCGATTGGGCTCAACGCGTCCAGCGACAGGGCCGCGAACGCCGCCGCGGCCGCCTCAAAGCGCTCCAGGGCGGCTTTGACCGTCGCCCGATCCGCCACCACACCCGAACCCATACTCGAACACTAGTTCGACCCACCGACACAAACCCGCAGGCTGAGACGCTAGTGACAGAAGAAAATACAGTGACAGCTGAGAAGCACGACTGCGCAGTCGAATAAGTTCGAACCGAAGACTTGACCCTCACCCGACGTGAGGCACCAGCCTGATCGACGTGACGCAGGAGATGCAGGTGGACGAACTCACCGTGGGCGACGTCGCGCAGCGATACGGCATCACGGTGCGGACGCTTCATCACTACGACGAGATCGGATTACTGAAACCGAGCCGTCGGGCAGCCTCGGGTTACCGGGTTTACACGTCCGCGGACCTGAAGCGCTTGTCCCACATCATCGTCTACCGCAGGCTCGAACTGCCGCTCGATGAGATCGCCAGCTTGCTGGACGAGGGCGACGAGGTCAGCCACCTGATCCGCCAGCGCGAACGTGTCATGTCCCGGCTCGACGAGATGAAATGCCTTGTCGAGGCAATCGATCAGGCATTGGAGAGAGCAATGACCGACACACCCATGACCGACGACGATATGCGCGAGCTCTTCGGTGACGGCTTCGACGACTACCAGGCAGAGGCCCAGCACAAATGGGGCGAGACCGCGCAGTGGAAGGAGTCACAGCGCCGGGCGAAGACCTATACCCGCGAAGACTGGGTCCAGATCAAGTCCGAGGGCCAAGCTGTCGAGAACGAGTTGGCCGACTGCCCGCCGGAATTCCACCGCAACCTCGGCGACATGTACGTCAGCGACCCCCGATACGTCGCCAACTACGACGAATCATTCGGACTGCCGGGACTGGCGGCCTATTGCCGGGAGGCGATCCACGCGAACGCGGACCGAATGACGACTAGACCGTGAATCCCAAGGCGCGCAGCTGCTCCCGCCCGTCCTCGGTGATCTTGTCCGGGCCCCACGGCGGATTCCACACCCAGTTGATCTTGATGTCCTTGACCAGGCCCGCACCCACCAGAGCGGTGCGGGACTGATCCTCGATGACATCGGTGAGCGGGCATGCCGCAGAGGTCAGCGT
This sequence comes from Mycobacterium sp., assembly GCA_016197405.1. GTDB lineage: Bacteria > Actinomycetota > Actinomycetes > Mycobacteriales > Mycobacteriaceae > Mycobacterium. The sequence goes on along the minus strand of JACPVR010000016.1, from coordinate 135,071 downwards.
CATATCGATCAGCGCGACCTTGCCGGCGTCGCCCTGCTCGATGTCGAGACCGTAGACCAGACCGAGGTCGACGACGTTGATCCCCAACTCGGGATCGACGACATCGCGCATCGCCTCTTCGAGATCGGCGAGGGTCTCCTCATCCACGGTCGGGGCGCCTTCGCCCGCCGGAGCGTTCTCGCTCATCGTGCCTCCTGAAAGTCCGCTTCCGCGCTGGCCTGTGCCAGCGCGTCCTTGAAAGCCATCCAGCCCAGCAGCGCGCATTTGACGCGCGCCGGGTACTTCGAAACCCCCGCGAACGCAATACCGTCACCGAGCACATCCTCGTCACCGTCAACGTTTCCGCGCGAAGAAATCATCTCGGTGAACGCCGCGACGGTCTTGAGCGCATCACCGACGCTCTGCCCGATGACCTGATCGGTCAGCACCGATGTCGAGGCCTGGCTTATCGAACAGCCCTGGCCGTCATAGGAGATGTCGGCGACGGTCTCGCCGTCCTCGGACAGCGCGACCCGCAGCGTGACCTCGTCACCGCAGGTCGGGTTGACGTGCTGCACCTCGGCGCCGAAGGGCTCGCGCAAACCGCGATGGTGCGGATGCTTGTAGTGATCGAGGATCACTTCCTGGTACATCTGTTCCATTCGCACGGCAGCCCTACTCCGCACCGAAGAACGTGATGGCGCGCCGGACACCGGCGACCAGGCGGTCGACTTCGTCGAGGGTGTTGTACACCGCGAACGACGCCCGCGCCGTCGCGGCGATACCGCACCGGCGGTGCAACGGCCACGCGCAGTGGTGACCGACCCGCACTGCCACCCCTTCGTCGTCGAGCACCTGTCCGACGTCGTGGGCATGCACACCGTCGACGACGAAGGACACCGGCGAACCCCGGTCCACCATGGTCGTGGGTCCGATGATGCGCACCTGCGGTATCGCGGCCAGACCGTCGAGGGCGGCGGCGACCAACTCGGCTTCGTGCGCGGCCACCGCGTCCATCCCCAGCGCCGTCAGATAGCGCGCCGCGGCGGCCAATCCGACGACCTGCGAGGTCATCGGCGTGCCGGCCTCGAAACGTTGCGGTGCCGGGGCGTAGGTGGTGGCCTCCATCGTGACGGTCTCGATCATCGAGCCGCCGGTGAGGAACGGAGGCAGCGCGGCCAGCAGGTCACGCCGGCCGTAGAGCACACCGATACCGGTGGGACCCAGCATCTTGTGCCCGGAGAACGCCGCGAAATCGACGTCGAGGGCATGGAAGTCGACCGGCTGGTGCGGCACCGACTGGCAGGCGTCCAGCATGGTCAGCGCACCGACAGCCTTGGCGCGACGGACGATCTCGGCCACCGGAGCGATGGCTCCGGTGACATTCGAGTGGTGGGTGAACGCGACGATCTTGACCGAGGAGTCCAGTTGCAGTGAGTCCAGGTCGATCCGGCCGTCATCGGTGAGCGAATACCACTTCAGCGTGGCGCCGGTCCGGCGGGCGAGCTCCTGCCACGGGATGAGGTTGGCGTGGTGTTCCAGTTCGGTGGTGACGATGACGTCACCAGGACCGACCGCACGCTCGAAACGGCTGTCGCCCAACACATACGACACCAGGTTGATCGCCTCGGTGGCGTTCTTGGTGAAGACCAGTTCATCGGGGTCGGCGCCGACGAACGCCGCGATCGCCTCGCGACCCTGCTCGTAGGCGTCGGTGGACTCCTCCATCAACTGGTGCGCACCGCGGTGCACCGCACCGTTGGAGGTGAGCAGGAACTCCCGCTCGGCATCCAGGACGGCCAGCGGCTTCTGCGATGTCGCGCCGGAGTCCAGGTACGCCAACCGGTTTCCCCCCCGCATCACGCGGTGCAGGATCGGGAAATCTGCCCTGATGGCTTCCAGATCCAACGCCGACTGCTGCGTGGAAACCGTCATATGCCGCTCCTAGGACCCGGAGGCCGCTGCGTGGGTGAAGCGCTCGTAGCCGTTCTCTTCGAGCTCGTCGGCCAGCTCGGGACCACCGGACTGGATGATCCGTCCGCCGAAGAACACGTGCACGAACTGCGGCTGGATGTAGCGCAAGATCCGGGTGTAGTGCGTGATCAGCAGGACACCGCCGTGCTCGGCCTCGGCGTACCGGTTGACGCCCTCGCTGACGACGCGCAGCGCGTCGACGTCCAGACCCGAGTCGGTCTCGTCGAGGATGGCGATCTTCGGCTTGAGCAGACCGAGCTGCAGGATCTCGTGGCGCTTCTTCTCGCCACCCGAGAAGCCCTCGTTGACACTTCGCTCGCTGAAGGACGGGTCGATGTCGAGTTCGGTCATGGCGGTCTTGACTTCCTTGACCCAGTGCCGCAGCTTCGGAGCCTCGCCACGCACGGCGGTGGCGGCGGTCCGCAGGAAGTTCGACATCGAGACGCCGGGGACCTCGATGGGGTACTGCATCGCCAGGAACAGGCCCGCGCGCGCTCTTTCGTCGACGCTCATGGCCAGCACGTCCTCGCCGTCGAGGGTTATCGAGCCCGACGTGACGGTGTACTTGGGATGGCCGGCGATGGCGTAGGACAGCGTGGACTTGCCGGATCCGTTGGGGCCCATGATGGCGTGGGTCTCCCCCGACTTCACCGTCAGGTTGACGCCCTTGAGGATCTCGATCTCGTCGCCGCCCTCAGGGTTGGCGACCGAGACGTGCAGGTCCTTGACTTCGAGTGTGGTCATGATTAAGCGCTTCTCGATTCCGTGATGGCTAGTTCTCGTTCAATGGCTTCGGTCAGGCGTTCGCGCACCGCGGGCACGGCTATCTTGGCGATGATCTCGCCGAAGAAGCCGCGCACCACCAACCGGCGGGCCTGGTCCTCGGGGATACCGCGGGCGCGCAGATAGAACAGCTGCTCGTCGTCGAAACGCCCGGTGGCACTTGCGTGCCCGGCGCCGGCGATCTCGCCGGTCTCGATCTCCAGGTTGGGCACCGAGTCGGCGCGTGCGCCGTCGGTGAGCACCAGGTTGCGGTTGACCTCGAAGGTGTCGGTGCCGGTGGCCTCGGCGCGGATCAGCACGTCACCGATCCACACGGTGTGCGCATCGGGCAGCTTGGAGTCCGGATCGCCCTGCAGCGCACCCTTGTAGAGCACATCGGACTTGCAGTTGGGCTGCGAGTGGTCCACAAGCAACCTGGATTCGAAATGCTGTCCGTCGTCGGCGAAGTAGGTGCCGAGCAGCTGCGCGTCCCCACCGGGAGCGTCGAAACGCACGGTGGCCGAGGTCCGGACCACCTCACCGCCCAGCGTGACGGCGACGTGGCTGAGCACGGCGTCCTTGCCGAGGCGCGCGTGGTGCGCACTGACATGCACCATGTCGTCGGCCCAGTCGGCGATCCAGATGACGCCGAGACCGGCCGAGTCGCCGACGACGATCTCCACGTTGTCGGCATAGGTTCCACTGCCCCGCAGATCGACGACGACGATCGCGCGGGACAACTCCTCGACCCGGATCTGCAGATGGCCGTAGGCCACCGCACCCGTGCCTGGGCCGTTGACGGTGATCTCGATGGGCTCGGCGACCTCGGTATCGCGCGCCACGGTCACCACGGTGGCCGAGTCGAACGATGAGAATGCTTGCGCAGCAACACGATCGGCGGGCACACCGGCCTGGCCGAGTCGAACGTCGCCGCGCTGCACGGTCTCGACCGTGACACCGGGGCGTTCGCTCACCTCGATGGCGGCGGTTCCGGTGGCCTTCCCGTTCGATCCAGCCGTGCCGTCGTGCAGGCCGCGTAGCCGTTTGAGCGGGGTGAACCGCCACAACTCGTCGCGGCCGCCCGGCACCTCGAAGGCATCGACGTCGAACGAGGCGAACAGTTCGCCCTTGTTGCGGATGATGCCTTCGGCAGCTTCGGTGAGATTCTGTACCACTATCCGACCGCACCTTCCATCTGCAGCTCGATCAGACGATTGAGCTCCAGTGCGTATTCCATCGGCAGTTCCTTGGCGATGGGCTCGACGAAACCGCGCACCACCATCGCCATGGCCTCGTCTTCGGTCATACCGCGGCTCATCAGATAGAAGAGCTGATCGGCGCTGACCTTGGAGACCGTGGCCTCGTGACCCATGGTGACATCGTCTTCGCGGATGTCGACATACGGGTAGGTGTCGCTGCGGCTGATCGTATCGACAAGCAGCGCATCGCATTTCACGCTGGAACGCGATCCGTGCGCACCCTTGTTGATCTGGACCAGGCCACGGTAGGACGCCCGGCCACCGCCACGTGCCACCGACTTGGAGACGATGTTGGACGAGGTGTTGGGTGCCAGGTGCAGCATCTTGGCACCGGTGTCCTGGTGCTGACCCTCGCCGGCGAACGCCACCGAGAGCACCTCACCCTTGGCATGCTCACCGGTCATCCAGACGGCGGGGTACTTCATGGTGACCTTGGAGCCGATATTGCCGTCGACCCACTCCATGGTGGCGCCGGCCTCGGCCCGGGCCCGCTTGGTGACCAGGTTGTAGACGTTGTTCGACCAGTTCTGGATCGTGGTGTAGCGGCAGCGGCCACCGGGCTTGACGATGATCTCGACGACCGCGGAGTGCAGCGAGTCGCTCTTGTAGATCGGCGCGGTGCACCCTTCGACGTAGTGCACGTAGGCGTCCTCGTCGACGATGATGAGCGTGCGCTCGAACTGGCCCATGTTCTCGGTGTTGATCCGGAAGTAGGCCTGCAGCGGGATGTCGACGTGCACGCCCGGCGGCACGTAGATGAACGAGCCACCCGACCACACCGCGGTGTTGAGCGCGGAGAACTTGTTGTCACCGGCCGGGATCACGGTGCCGAAGTACTCCCGGAACAGGTCGGGGTGCTCCTTCAGCGCGGTGTCGGTGTCCAGGAAGATGACGCCGAGGGCCTCGAGATCCTCACGGATCGAGTGGTAGACCACCTCGGACTCGTACTGCGCGGCCACACCGGACACCAGGCGCTGCTTCTCGGCCTCCGGGATGCCCAGCTTGTCGTAGGTGTTCTTGATGTCGGCGGGCAGATCGTCCCACGTCGCCGCCTGCTTCTCGCTGGAGCGCACGAAGTACTTGATGTTGTCGAAATCGATGCCGTCGAGGTTGGAGCCCCAGTTCGGCATGGGCTTCTTGTCGAAGGTGCGCAGTGCCCGGAGCCGGATGTCGAGCATCCACTCCGGTTCGCTCTTCTTCGACGAGATGTCACGGACGACCGCTTCGGACAGCCCGCGCTGGGCGCTGGCGCCCGCGACGTCGGAGTCAGCCCAGCCGTAGCCGTACTTGCCCAGGGAGGCAATGGTTTCCTCCTGGGTCAACGGCGTCTCCGGTGTGAGTGTCATCGCGACACACTCCTTGCTCTTGTGGTGGCTCCGGCGCGGGGCTGATGCGCTGGAGGTGGTGCTTGTCGTTTCGGTGTCAGTGCTCGGCGGGGCTCAACGGCACATGGGTGGTACAGGCGCAGTCGCCGTTGACGATGGTCGCCAGGCGCTGCACGTGGGTGCCCAGGACCTCGGCCATTGCGTCCTTCTCGGCCTCGCACAGTTCCGGGAATTCCTCGGCGACGTGCGATACCGGGCAGTGATGCTGGCAGATTTGCACACCCTTGATGGGCCCGCCGACGCGCGTCGTGGTGGTGGCGTAGCCGGCCCGGGTGAACGCATCGGCGATCCGGTCGGCCGCCACCTGCACACCCTCTTCGGTGTCGGTGTCGGCAGCGGGCACACCGGCCAGGATGGTGTCGATGCGGCGGCGCGCGAAGGTGCGGACGGCGTCGTCACCGCCGATTTCGCGCAGTTGACGCATGGCCGCCGAGGCCAGGTCGTCATAGGTGTGTTCGAGCTTGGCGCGTCCGGCGGCGGTCAGCCGGTAACGCTTGGCCGGCCGGCCGCGTCCCTCCTGCTGCCATGCCGCTGCCGCGTTCGCCTCCGCATCGCCCGCCTCGATCAACGCGTCCAGATGACGGCGGACGCCTGCGGCCGACAGGCCCAGCTGCTCCCCGACGCGGCTTGCGGTGATCGGACCCGACTCCAGCATGAGCCGGATGATGGCACTGCGGGTGTGACCATCGTGCGCAGGCGCGGCACCCTCAGGCACACGCTGGACCTGCGAACTGATTTTCACAACACTAGTGTGACGCAATTCGGAGGACGGGTCCAGCAAGGGCACCCTTACATCACCCTGTCGGCATGATCACATCGCCGGACCGGAATACCTCGCCGGTTACGCTGCACGGATGGCCGCCCGGCAACGCTCGCTGAGCTCCTCGATCGCCCGTTGGCACGGCGACGAGCAAGCCGTGGGTTCGCCACTCAACCAGATCGAACTGGTGGCACTGCGTCGCACCCGGTTGTTCGGCGCCACCGGCACGGTGCTGATGGCGATCGGCGCACTCGGCGCGGGCGCCCGGCCGGTGGTGCAGGACCCCACATTCGGCGTCCGGTTGCTCAACCTGCCGTCGCGCATCCAGACGGTGTCGCTGACCATGACCACCACCGGCGCGGTGATGATGGCGCTGGCGTGGCTCATGCTGGGCCGGTTCGCGCTCGGTAAGCGCCGGATGTCGCGCAGCCAGCTCGATCACACGCTGATGCTGTGGATCCTGCCGCTGCTGGTGGCACCGCCGATGTACAGCAAGGACGTCTACTCCTACCTGGCGCAGAGCCAGATCGCCCGCAACGGCCTCGACCCGTACCGGGTCGGCCCGGCGCCGGGCCTCGGCCTCGACCATGTGTTCACGCTGTCGGTACCGAGTCTGTGGCGTGAGACGCCGGCGCCCTACGGGCCACTCTTCCTGTGGATCGGACGCGGCATCTCGGCTCTGACCGGCGAGAACATCGTCGCCGCGGTGCTCTGCCACCGGCTGGTGGTGCTCGCCGGGATCGGGCTGATCGTCTGGGCGACCCCGCGGCTGGCGCAACGCTGCGGTGTCGCGATGGTCAGCGCGCTGTGGCTCGGCGCCGCCAACCCGCTGCTGTTGATGCATCTGGTCGCCGGGATCCACAACGAAGCGCTGATGCTGGGCTTGATGCTCGCCGGCACCGAGTTCGCGCTGCGCGGTATCGACTCCACCCGGCGGCTGCTCCCGCGTCCGGTCGCCTGGCCGCACGGTCGAGGCCAGTGGGCGGCCTGGACCCCGCTGGCGATGCTGGTGCTGGGCGCGGTGCTGATAGCACTGTCCTCGCAGGTCAAGCTGCCGTCGCTGCTGGCGCTCGGGTTCGTCGCGATGGCACTGGCGCACCGCTGGGGCGGGGGCGTCAAGGCATTCTTCGCCGCGGGCAGCGCCATGGGCGTCATCGCGCTGGCCGTGATGGCGGTCGTCGGCTGGGCCAGCGGACTCGGTTTCGGCTGGCTGTTCACCCTCGGCACCGCCAATGTGGTGCGCAGCTGGATGTCTCCCCCGACACTGCTGGCGCTGGGCACCGGGCAGGTCGGCATCCTGCTTGGCCTCGGCGACCACACCACCGCGATCTTGTCGCTGACCCGCGCCATCGGCGTCGCCTCGATAGCCGTCCTGGTGACCTGGCTGCTGCTGGCGGTGCTGCGGGGACGCCTGCACCCGGTGGGTGGGCTCGGGGTCGCCCTGGGCGCCACGGTGCTGCTGTTCCCGGTGGTCCAGCCCTGGTACCTGCTGTGGGCCATCATCCCGCTGGCCGCCTGGGCCACCCGACCCGGTTTCCGCATCGCCACCATCGCCGTCACGCTCATCGTCGGCATCTTCGGACCCACCGCCAACGGCGACCGCTTCGCGCTTTTCCAGATCGTCGACGCAACCCTGGCCAGCGCGATGATCGTGCTGCTGCTCATCGCGCTGACCTACCACCGGCTGCCGTGGCGGCCGATGCCGGCGGCCGAGCAGGCAGCGGCTGCACCCGCGTCCACCAGCGACGCCTACGCTGGGTCCCCGTGAGTTCGGGATCAGTTCCGTTGCGATTACGCGCGGTCACCAAGAGTTACGGCTCGACGACTGCGGTGTCCGGGCTCGACCTCGAGGTGCGCCAAGCCGAGGTCCTCGCCCTGCTCGGGCCCAACGGCGCAGGTAAGACCACCACCGTCGAGATGTGCGAGGGTTTCCTCAAACCCGACAGCGGCACCATCGAGGTGCTCGGTCTGGACCCCTTCGCCGACAACGCCAAGCTGCGCGCCCGCATCGGCGTGATGCTGCAGGGTGGCGGCGGCTACCCCGCCGCGCGCGCCGGCGAGATGCTCAACCTGGTGGCCTCCTACGCGGCCGATCCACTGGATCCGCGCTGGCTGCTCGACACCCTCGGGCTGACCGACGCGGCCCGCACCACCTATCGCAGGCTCTCCGGTGGCCAGCAGCAGCGACTGGCGCTGGCCTGCGCCATCGTCGGGCGCCCGGAGCTGGTCTTCCTCGACGAGCCGACCGCCGGGATGGACGCGCATGCCCGGCTGGTGGTGTGGGATCTCATCGACGGACTGCGGCGCGACGGTGTGACGGTGGTGCTCACCACCCACCAGCTCAAGGAGGCCGAGGAACTGGCCGACCGCATCGTCATCATCGACCGCGGCGTCCAGGTGGCCGAAGGGACACCCGCCGAGCTGATGCGCAGCGGCGCCGAGGACCAGCTGCGGTTCACCGCACCGCGGCGTCTGGAACTGACGCTGCTGGTCTCGGCGCTGCCCGAGGGGTACCGCGCCGTCGAGCTGTCGCCCGGCGAATACCTGGTCGAGGGTCATATCAGCCCGCAGGTGCTGGCCACGGTGACGGCGTGGTGTGCGCGGCTCGATGTGCTGGCCACCGATATGCGTGTCGAGCAGCGCAGCCTGGAGGACGTGTTCCTGGATCTGACGGGACGTGAATTGCGATGACGGAATCCCTGTTCCCGCCGGGCACCTTCACCCCCGACCCGCGGCCGGCGGCGGTGCCCAAGATGCTCGCCGCACAGTTCGGGCTGGAACTGAAGTTGCTGCTGCGCAACGGCGAGCAACTGCTGCTGACGATGTTCATCCCGATAACGCTGCTGATCGGGCTGACACTGCTGCCGCTCGGCAATTTCGGCGCCGACCGGGTGGGCACCTTCGTGCCGGCCATCATGGCGCTCGCCGTCATCTCCACGGCGTTCACCGGTCAGGCGATCGCGGTGGCATTCGACCGGCGCTACGGCGCGCTCAAACGCCTTGGCGCCACACCGCTTCCGGTGTGGGGCATCATCGCCGGCAAGGCGATGGCCGTGGTGACGGTGGTCTTCCTGCAGGCGGTCCTGCTGGGCGCCATCGGCGTCGCGCTGGGCTGGCGCCCGCACCCGCTGGGCCTGCTGCTGGGCGCTTTCATCATCGCGCTGGGCACCGCCGGTTTCGTGGCGCTGGGACTGCTGCTCGGCGGCACCCTGCGCGCCGAGATCGTGCTGGCGCTGGCGAACCTGCTGTGGTTCGTCTTCGCCGGGCTCGGCGCGCTGACGTTGGAGAGCAACGCCATCCCGAGCGCCGTGCGGTGGGTGGCGCGGCTGACACCGTCGGGTGCCCTGACCGAGGCCCTCACCCAGGCCATGACGCTGTCGACGGACTGGTTCGGCGTCGCGGTCATGGCGGCCTGGGGCGCGCTGGCTGCACTGTGCGCCCTGCGCTGGTTCCGATTCACCTGATCACCCACCACCACGTACTACGACCTGTAGTTGCCGTCATCTAGGCTGGGGCCGTGTTCCGCCGGCTGGTCGACCTGCTGCCCGATCCCAGCCTGCGCGTGCAACGCCTCATCGCGTTGTGCGTCATCCTGACCCAGGGCGGTATCGCCGTCACCGGCGCCATCGTCCGTGTCACCGCGTCGGGCCTGGGCTGCCCCACCTGGCCGCAGTGCTTCCCGGGCAGCTTCACACCCGTCCCGCACGCCGAGGTCGCAGGTATCCACCAGGCCGTCGAATTCGGCAACCGGATGATCACCTTCGCGGTGGTGCTCACCGCGGCGGCTGCGGTGCTGGCCGTGCTGCGCGCCCGGCGCCGCCGCGAAGTACTCGTCTACGCCTGGCTGATGCCGGCCTCCACGGTGGCCCAGGCCATCATGGGCGGTATCACGGTGCTCACCGGTCTGCTGTGGTGGACGGTGGCCATCCACCTGCTGGCGTCGATGACGATGGTGTGGCTCTCGGTGCTGCTCTACGTCAAGATCGGCGAGCCCGACGACGGTGTGCCGCGCACCGTGGTGCCCAGGGCGCTGCGGGGGCTGACCGTGCTGTCCGCCGCCACCCTGGCCGCGGTGCTGATCACCGGCACCATGGTCACCGGGGCCGGACCGCACGCCGGCGACAAGAGCGTGCAGCGGCCGGTGGCCCGGCTGCAGATCGACATCCCCACCCTGGTGCACGCGCACTCGTCACTGCTGCAGATCTACCTGGCCCTGCTGGTGGGCCTGGGGTGCGGTCTGGTCGCGGTGCACGCGCCCGCGGCGGTGCGCAAACGCCTGCTGGTGCTCGTCGCGGTGGCGTGCGCGCAGGGCCTGGTGGGCGTCGTGCAGTACTTCACCGGCGTACCCGCCGTCCTGGTCGCCGTGCATGTCGCCGGCGCGGCGATCTGCACCGCGGCCACCGCCGCCCTATGGGCGTCGATGCGACAGCGGGCCGAGCCCGAGACGCTGCAGGGCTGATTCCACGCAGACCGCGAACCGGCGCTGGGCGTCGCCGCGCGATTGCCTGTCGAGTTGCCGCCAGCCCAGCGAGGGTTCCACCAGCTCCAGTTCGAGCAATCGCGGATCGTGCCGGTCACCGATGAGATCGACGCGGGCGTACAACAGCTCGGTCGGGTCGACGTCGAGATGGCCCGCCGCTGCCGCCAGCGCGCCGTAGCCGACATCCCACAACTCGACGTCTGGATCGGCCGGTTTCAGCGATTCGGTGGCGAAGGTCCCGGAGTCGTCGAAGTCCGGCCGTTGCCCCGGTGCCGTCAGGATCGGGCCCTTGGTGAACGCGTGCGAACGCTGCCCGCCCAGGAACACCAGCGCGGTCTCACCGTCGGCCACCCGCGGGTCGTAGGGCTGCACCAGCACCGTCGAGCCGTCCTCCTGCAGCCGGGCGGCGTGATCGCGCGCCATGCAGTGATCGGTGAAGCGCTGCGCCCCAACCGATCCCGCACCCACCGCGGGCTTGACCACCACTTCGCCGCTCGGCATGTGCACGATCTCGTTGGGCGCGAAGAACTCGCTGTCGATGATCGGTACGCCGGCGACCGCGAGATCGTGCAGATAGCGTTTGTCGGTGTTCCATTCGACCACCGCGGGCGGGTTGAGCAGGTTGCGCACCGTCCTGGTCCACGCCAGGAATTCGTCGAGCCGCTCGATGTAGTCCCAGGTGGCGCGCAGGATCACCAGATCGGCGGACAACGTTTCCGGGTCGTCCCAGGACAGCCAGCGGGCATGCAGCCCACGGGCCCGCAGGGCTTCGACCAGCCCGTCGTCGTCACCGTCGCCCTCGACGAGTTTCGGGCAACCCGCCAGCACGATGCGCGGGTGGAAGATGTCAGGGCGGGCCAACTTCATGCGGACATCACCGACTGGATGCTACTCAAGCAAGATGGTGGACATGTACGCCATCGAAGTCGCCGAAACCGGCGGTCCCGAAGTCCTGACCTATGTCGAACGCCCGCAGCCCGTTCCCGGTCGCGGGCAGGTGCTGATCAAAGCCGACGCCATCGGCGTGAACTTCATCGACACCTACTTCCGGTCCGGCCTGTATCCGCGGGACCTGCCCTTCATCGTCGGCTCCGAGGTGTGCGGCACGGTGGCCGCCGTCGGCGACGATGTGGTGGCGCTCAATGTCGGCGACCGGGTGGTCACCGACAAGGCGCTCGGCGCCTACGCCGAATACTGTCTGGCACCGGCTGATTTCGTCGCCTACGTCCCGGAGTCGGTGCCCTCGGATGCGGTGGCCTCGGCGCTGCTGAAGGGTATGACGGCGCACTACCTGATCAAGTCGACCTACCCGGTGCAACAGGGTGACACCGTGCTGGTGCATGCCGGTGCCGGCGGTGTGGGCCTGATCCTGACGCAGTGGGCGACCAGCATGGCGGTTCGGGTCATCACCACGGTGTCGACACCGGAGAAGGCCGAACTGTCCCGGGCCGCGGGTGCCATCGAAGTCCTCGACTACCCCGAGGACCCCGAGGAGTTCGGGGCGCGCATCCGGGACCTGACCGACGGCCGCGGGGTCGCCGCGGTCTACGACGGTGTCGGCCGCAGCACCTTCGACGCCAGCCTGGCCAGCCTCGCGGTACGCGGCACCCTGGCCCTGTTCGGCGCCGCCAGCGGACCGGTGCCGCCGGTGGATCCGCAGCGTCTCAACGCCGCGGGGTCGGTCTTCCTGACCCGGCCCAACCTGGGTCACTACACCCGCACCGCCGACGAGTTCGGCTGGCGGGCCGGCGAGCTGATGGACGCCATCTCCACCGGGGCGATAACCATCACCGTCAGCGAACGCTACCGGCTCGCCGACGCCGAGCAGGCGCACCGCGACCTGGAGGGCCGCAAGACCGTCGGATCGATCGTCCTGGTCCCCTAGCCGGTTATCCCGTGGCCGAGGATCTCGTCGTGACATGGGCCTTTGTCGTGCCCGGGGCCGATCTGCGGGAACGCTTCTCGCGCTCCTCCGGGCCCGGCGGGCAGGGCGTCAACACCGCCGACAGCCGCGTCGAACTGTCCTATGACATCGCCCGGTCGCGCTCGCTGCCGGAGTGGTTGCGGCCACGGCTGCTGCACCGGCTGCGCAATCGTCTGGTCGACGGTGTGCTCACCATCGCGGCCAGCGAGCATCGCACGCAGCTGCAGAACCGCAAGGCCGCCCGGGAACGTCTGGCGGCCCTGCTGCGCGACGCCGCGGCCCCGCCGTCACCGGACCGCAGGCCGACCAAGCCCAGCCGGGGATCCAACGAACGGCGCATCGCCGAGAAGAAGCGGCGCGGCCAGACCAAACAGGGTCGGCGCGGCAGCTGGGAGTGAGCCCGGTCAGTGCAGCAGCGTGGGCAGCGCGAACGCCGAGTCCAACGCCAGCGCGCAGAACACCACGGCCAGATAGTTGTTGGACTGCAGGAACAGTCGCAGCGGTTTGACCGGCTCGCCGCGCCGCACACCGGCATACAGCTGGTGTGCCATCACCAGGAACCAGACGCCGGCCACCAGCGCGACGGCGGCGTAGAGCCAGCCCGCCGCCGGTGCCAGGGCCACGGTCGCCAGCACCGTCAGCCAGGTGTAGATGACGATCTGGCGGGTCACCTGCTCCTCGGTGGCCACCGCGGGCAGCATCGGCACACCAGCCGCCTTGTAATCGTCCTTGTAGCGCATCGCCAGCGCCCAGGTGTGCGGCGGCGTCCAGAAGAAGATGATCAGGAACATCACCAGCGCGGGCCAGCCGATGGTCCCGGTGACCGAGGACCAGGCGATCATCACCGGCATACAACCGGCCGCACCGCCCCACACGACGTTCTGCGAGGTCCGCCGTTTGAGCAGCAGCGTGTAGACGAAGACGTAGAAGGCGATGGTCGCGACGGCCAACAGACCGGACAGCAGGTTGGTCGTCCACCACAACCAGAAGAACGATCCGACCGAGAGCGCCAGACCGAATATCAGCGCGTGCCGGGTCGGCACCGTCGCGCGGGCCAGCGGCCGCAGCGCCGTGCGTTTCATCACCTTGTCGATATCGGCGTCGGCCACACAGTTGAGGGTGTTGGCGCCCGCGGCGGCCAGCATGCCGCCCACCAAGGTGTTGAGGATCAGCAGTGGATTGACCACGCCACGCTCGGCCAGCAACATCGCCGGAATGGCCGTGACCAGCAACAGTTCGATCACGCGCGGCTTGGTCAATGCCAGATAAGCCAGCAGCGCGGTGCGTATTCGACTTGGCGCGACGCGCTCGCGAATGCTCACGCAGGTAACTCCTCAAGGATCGCGACGGTCGCGGCAGCGCACAGCTTCTACTACAGACGATGGTAGACCGAACGGATACCCGGGCGTTACCGCGGGTTGAATTCCGCCGGTGCGGCCTGCGCCCACCCAGGCGGGGACACTAGGGTTGGCTGAAGCGCGCTACCCCTTTCACATGCTCGTACACGTAGGAGTTCGCTTGTGACCACGGTTGAAGAGATCGCCACCCTCACCCAGCCACATCATCCCGACGACTGGTCGGATCTCGACTCGCTGGCGGTCGACACCGTCCGGGTGCTGGCGGCCGACGCCGTGCAGAAGGTCGGCAACGGCCATCCCGGTACCGCGATGAGCCTGGCGCCGCTGGCCTACACGCTGTTCCAGCGCCAGATGACGCACGACCCCAGCGATGTGCACTGGCTGGGACGCGACCGGTTCATCCTGTCCTGCGGACATTCCAGCCTCACGCTCTACATCCAGCTGTACCTGGGCGGTTTCGGCCTCGAACTCGAGGATATCGAGGCGTTGCGCACCTGGAAGTCCAAGACCCCGGGTCACCCGGAGTTCCGGCACACCAAGGGTGTCGAGATCACCACCGGCCCACTGGGCCAGGGTCTGGCCAGCTCGGTCGGGATGGCGATGGCCGCCCGCTACGAGCGCGGCCTGTTCGATCCCGATGCCGCTCCAGGCACCAGCCCGTTCGACCACTTCATCTACGTCATCGCCTCCGACGGTGACATCGAGGAAGGTGTCACCAGCGAGGCGAGCTCGCTGGCCGGCACCCAGCAGCTGGGCAACCTCATCGTGTTCTACGACCACAACCAGATCTCCATCGAGCACGACACCGACATCGCGCTGTCGGAGGATGTGCCCGCGCGCTACCGCGCCTACGGCTGGCACGTCCAGGAGGTCGAGGGCGGCGAGAACGTCGTCGGGATCGAAGAAGCCATCGCGGCCGCAAAGGCCGTCACCGACAAGCCGTCGTTCATCTCGGTGCGCACCATCATCGGCTATCCGGCACCGACCAAGATGAACACCGGCGGTGTGCACGGTTCCGCGCTCGGCGACGAGGAGGTCGCCGCCACCAAGAAGATCCTCGGTTTCGACCCTGAGAAGACCTTCGAGGTGCGCGACGAGGTCATCGCGCACACCCGCAAGCTCGTCGACCGCGGTCGTGAGGCGCACGAGAAATGGCAGAGCGATTTCGACGCGTGGGCGCAGCGTGAACCGGAGCGCAAGAAGCTGCTGGACCGGCTCACTGCCGGGGAACTGCCCGAGGGCTGGGACGCCGACATCACCTACTGGGAGCCGGGTTCCAAGGCCGTGGCCACCCGGGCGGCGTTCGGCCAGGTGCTCAACGACGTCGCGCCGAAGCTGCCCGAATTGTGGGGCGGCTCAGCCGATCTCGCGGGCAGCAACAACACCACCATCAAGGGTGTGAAGTCCTTCGGCCCGCCGTCGATCTCCACCTCCGATTTCACCGCCGACTGGTATGGCCGGGTGCTGCACTTCGGTATCCGTGAGCATGCGATGGGCTCGATCCTGTCCGGCATCGTGCTGCACGGGCCGACCCGCGCCTTCGGCGGCACCTTCCTGCAGTTCTCCGATTACATGCGGCCCGCGGTCCGGCTGGCGTCGTTGATGGACATCGACACCATCTACATCTGGACGCACGACTCCATCGGCCTGGGCGAGGACGGCCCCACCCATCAGCCGATCGAGCACCTCTCGGCGCTGCGCGCCATTCCCAACCTGTCGGTGGTGCGCCCCGGTGACCCCAACGAGACGGCCTACGCGTGGCGCAGCATCATCGCCCGCGGCAACGGCAGCGGCCCGGTCGGTTTCATCCTGACCCGACAGGGCATCCCAGTGATGGAGGGCACCGATGCCGACGGGGTCGCCAAGGGCGGTTACGTCCTCGGCGGGGGTAACCCGGCCGATGACGCCGACGTGATCATCATCGCCACCGGGTCCGAACTGCAGTTGGCTGTGGAGGCGAAGAAATTGCTGGCGGACAAGGAGATCAACGCCTACGTGGTGTCGATGCCGTGCGTCGAATGGTTCGAGTCTCAGCCCAAGGAGTACCGGGACTCGGTGCTGCCGCCGGACGTCTCGGCCCGGGTGGCCGTCGAGGCCGGCGTCGCACAGTCCTGGCACAAGCTGGTCGGCGACACCGGCGAGATTATCTCCATCGAGCACTACGGGGAATCCGCCGACGACAAGACACTGTTCCGCGAATTCGGTTTCACCGCGGAAGCCGTCGTGGCCGCCGCGGAACGCACATTGGACAACTGACAACTCACTGCCTCAACTACTGAAAAGGGCACGCAATGACCCAGAATCCGAACCTGGCGGCCCTCAGCGCCGCCGGCGTCTCCGTATGGCTCGACGACCTGTCCCGCGAGCGCCTGCAGACCGGCAACCTGCAGAACCTCATCGACACCCGCAGCGTCGTGGGTGTGACCACCAACCCGTCGATCTTCCAGGCGGCGCTGTCCAAGGGTGACGCCTACGACGCCCAGGTCTCCGAGCTGGCCGAACGCGGTGCCGATGTCGACGCCACCATCCGCACCGTCACCACCGACGACGTCCGCAACGCCTGCGATCTGTTCGCCAAGGTCTACGAGCGCTCCGACGGTGTCGACGGCCGGGTCTCCATCGAGGTCGACCCGCGGCTGGCGCATGACACCGACAAGACGATCCTGCAGGCCATCGAACTGTGGAAGATCGTCGACCGGCCCAACCTGCTGATCAAGATCCCGGCTACGCTGGCGGGTCTGCCCGCGATCACCGCGGTGATCGCCGAGGGCATCTCTGTCAACGTGACGCTGATCTTCTCGGTGGAACGGCACCGGGCCGTCATGGACGCCTACCTGGAGGGTCTGCAGAAGGCCAAGGAAGCCGGCCACGACCTGTCCAAGATCCACTCGGTGGCCTCGTTCTTCGTGTCCCGGGTGGACACCGAGATCGATGCCCGGCTGGAGAAGATCGGCACCGCCGAGGCGCTGGACACCCGCGGCCTGGCCGGGGTCGCCAACGCGCGGCTGGCGTACGCGGCCTACCAGGAAGTCTTCGAAGGTGGCGCCCAGTTCCAGGAACTGGCCGCCGCGGGCGCCCGCGTGCAGCGACCGTTGTGGGCGTCGACCGGGGTCAAGAACCCCGATTACTCCGACACGCTCTATGTCACCGAACTCGTCGCCGCCAACACCGTCAACACCATGCCGGAGAAGACGCTGGAGGCCGTCGCCGATCACGGCGTCGTCACCGGCGACACCGTCTCGGGCACCGCCGAACCCGCGCAGATCATCTTCGACAAGCTGTCCACCATCGGTATCGACCTGCCCGATGTGTTCAAGGTTCTCGAGGAAGAGGGCGTGGAGAAGTTCGAGAAATCCTGGCAGGAACTGCTCGATGCAACCCAAGGTCAACTCGACGCTGCGAAGAAATGACCGATTGCACCGGCGCACCCGATGACTGGGTGAACCCGCTGCGGGACAAGCGTGACAAGCGCATGCCCCGCATCGCGGGCCCGTGCAGCGTGGTGATCTTCGGTGTCACCGGCGATCTGGCGCGCAAGAAGCTGATGCCGGCGATCTACGACCTGGCCAATCGTGGTCTGCTGCCTCCGCAGTTCGCGCTGGTCGGGTTCGCCCGGCGGGATTGGGCCGACGAGGATTTCGGGAAGGTCGTCTACGACGCCGTCAAGCAGCACGCCCGCACCCCGTTCCGCCAGGAGGTCTGGGATCGTCTCGCCGAGGGATTCCGGTTCGTCCAAGGCGCTTTCGACGACGACGAGGCGTTCGGCAGGCTCGCCGGCACCCTGCAGAAGCTCGACGAGGAACGCGGCACCGGCGGCAACCACGCGTTCTACCTGTCGATCCCGCCCAAGGCGTTTCCGCAGGTGCTCGAGCAGCTCTCGGCCTCCGGTCTGGTCAACAAGCCCGACGGCTGCTGGAGCCGGGTCGTCATCGAGAAACCGTTCGGCCATGACCTGCACAGCGCCGAGGAACTCAACGCGCTGGTGAACAGCGTGTTCCCGGAGTCCTCGGTGTTCCGCATCGACCACTATCTGGGTAAGGAAACCGTCCAGAACCTGCTGGCGCTGCGCTTCGCCAACGAGATGTTCGAGCCCATCTGGAACGCGCATTATGTCGACAGCGTGCAGATCACCATGGCCGAGGACATCGGATTGGGCGGGCGCGGAGGCTATTACGACGGTGTCGGCGCGGCCCGCGATGTCATCCAGAACCATCTGCTGCAGCTGCTGGCGCTGACGGCGATGGAGGAGCCGGTGAACTTCTCCCCCGCCGAATTGCAGGCGGAGAAGATCAAGGTGCTCTCGGCCAGCACGCTGGCCGAGCCGCTGGACAAGACCACCGCGCGCGGGCAGTACACCGCGGGCTGGCAGGGCGGCGAGAAGGTCGTCGGGCTGCTCGACGAGGAGGGCTTCTCGAAGACCTCGACCACCGAGACGTTCGCCGCGATCACCGTCGACGTCGACACCCGGCGCTGGGCCGGGGTGCCGTTCTATCTGCGGACCGGTAAACGCTTGGGCCGCAGGGTTACCGAGATCGCCCTGGTCTTCAAGCGGGCGCCGCATCTGCCGTTCGACGCCACCATGACCGAGGAGCTCGGCAAAAACGCGCTGGTGATCCGGGTGCAGCCCGACGAGGGCATCACGCTGCGCTTCGGTTCCAAGGTGCCGGGTAACAAGATGGAGGTCCGTGACGTCAACATGGACTTCTCCTACGGTGCCGCGTTCGCCGAGGAATCCCCGGAGGCCTACGAGCGGCTGATCCTCGACGTCCTGCTGGGTGAGCCGTCGCTCTTCCCGGTCAACGCCGAGGTCGAATTGGCTTGGAAGATACTGGATCCGGCTCTGGACTACTGGGCATCACACGGCAAACCCGATCCGTACGAGTCAGGCGGCTGGGGTCCGGACTCGGCATTCGAGATGCTGCGCCGCGACGGACGAGAGTGGCGGCGACCGTGACCAGCGCTAGCGCAGTGGATGTGACACCGCCGACGGGCGTGTGCGCGAGGAGTCAACAAATATGATCGTCGACCTGCCCGACACCACCACCACCGATGTCAACAAGAAGCTCATCGCCCTGCGCGAAGAGGGCGGTGCGGTCACCATGGGCCGCGTGCTGACCCTGGTCATCGCACCCGATACCGAAGCGGTGCTTGAGGATTCGATCGAGGCCGCCAACTACGCCAGTCGCGAGCACCCGTGCCGCGTCATCGTGGTCAGCCCCGCCGACCGGCTGGCGGCCGAGCCCCGGCTCGACGCCCAGATCCGGGTGGGCGGTGACGCCGGCGCCGGCGAGGTCGTGGTCCTGCGGCTTTCCGGGCCGCTGGCCAAACACTCCAGCAGTGTGGTGACACCGTTCCTGCTGCCCGACACCCCGATCGTGGCCTGGTGGCCCGATGTGGCGCCGGAGAAGCCCGCCGAAGATCCGTTGGGCAAGTTGGCGATCCGGCGTATCACCGATGCCACCAACGGTGAGGATCCGCTCAACTCGATCAAGGCGCGCCTCGGCGGGTACACCGCCGGCGACACCGACCTGTCCTGGAGCCGGATCACCTACTGGCGCGCTCTGCTGACCTCGGCGGTGGACCTCGCTCCCTTCGAGCCGGTGCAATCCGCGGTGGTGTCCGGCCTGAAAACCGAACCGGCACTCGACATTCTGGCCGGCTGGCTGGCCAGCCGGATCGACGGCCCGGTCACCCGTGTGGAGGGTGAGCTGAAAGTGGAGCTCAAACGCGCCTCGGAGACCATCACGCTGACCCGGCCACAGGAGGGTGTGACCGCCACCCTGAGCCGGACCGGCAGGCCCGACGCACTGCTGCCACTGGCGCGCCGGGAGACCCGGGACTGCCTGGCCGAGGATCTACGCAGGCTCGATGCCGACGAGATCTATCACGACGCCCTGGAGGGTCTGGACAAGGTGCTGTACGCATGACCGAGACGATCATCGAGAAGTACGTCGACGCAGCCGAATTGGCGACCGCTGCCGGTTCCCGGCTGGTCGGCGCCATCACCTCGGCGATCACGACCCGGGGTGTGGTCCACATCGTGCTCACCGGGGGCACCGGCGGTATCGCGTTGTTGCGCCACGTCGCCGAATACGGACTCGACATCGATTGGTCCGCGGTCCACCTGTACTGGGGCGACGAGCGTTATCTGCCCGAGGGCGATGACGAGCGCAACGACAAGCAGGCCTACGAGGCACTGCTGGCCGGTATCGACATCCCCAGCGGCAACGTGCACCGGATGGCCGCCTCCGACGGTGAATTCGGTGCCGATATCGACGCCGCCGCCCTGGCCTACGAGCATGTGCTGGCCGCGCAGGCGCCGGCAGGCGAGCCGACACCGCATTTCGACGTGCATCTGCTCGGGATGGGCGGCGAGGGCCATGTCAATTCGCTCTTCCCGAACACCGCGGCGGTTCTGGAGCAGAATCGCATGGTCATCGGCGTCGAGGACTCCCCCAAGCCGCCGCCGCGGCGCATCACGTTGACGCTGCCCGCGGTGCAGCGTTCACGCGAGGTGTGGCTGGTGGTCTCGGGTGCGGCCAAGGCCGATGCGGTGGCTGCGGCCATCGGCGGCGCGGCGCCCGTCGAGGTCCCGGCAGCCGGCGCGGTCGGTCTGGAGAAGACCGTCTGGCTGCTCGACAACGAGGCGGCTTCGGCGCTGTAGGCGCCGTCGACCCGCCGGACCGGCAAACCGGCCGCTGCGCCGCAGGCGACCGGTCATACTGGCAGCCATGCCAGACAGCGAAGAACCAGCGACGCGTACCCCGCGGCCCAGACCGGCCCAGCAACGACTCAAGACGCTGGCTCAGGCGGCGCTGAACGCCGATGTGACGGTGGGCCAGGTCGACACGCTGCTGGCCGGTCTCACCGACACCCTCGACGATCTGAACAATTCGACCGACGGCCTGGACGCGACGCTGGAGCGCTTCAACGCCACCATCAGCCGCATCGACGAGCTGGCGCCGCGACTGTTCGCGGTGGTCGACCGGCTGGAGGGCATCGTCGAGCGTGTCGAACGCATCGTCGGTGTCGGCGAGGCCGTGGTCTCCCCCATCGCGGCCACCGAACAGGCGGTGCGTGGTGTGGTCAGCGCCGTGCGCAACCGCGCCGGCTTGTAGGTCTGAGGCTGGCTAGCCGCTGTTGCGCAGCGCGGTGGCCAAACCGCTCATGGTCAGCAGGATTCCGCGCTGCACCAACTCGTCCTCGTCACCGGAACGGTAGCGGCGCAGCAGTTCGACCTGGAGGTGGTTGAGCGGTTCCAGGTACGGGAAGCGGTTGAACACCGACCGGGCCAGTGCCGGGTTGTCGGCCAACAGATCGTCCTGCCCGGTGATCTGTTTGAGCATCGCGATGGTGCGGTCGTGTTCGGCCAGGATCTTGTCGAAGACCCGGGCCCGCAGCTCGGTGTCCTCGACCAGCTCGGAATAGCGGGCCGCCAGGCCCATATCCGATTTGGCCAGCACCTGCGCCATGTTCGACAGCACCGAGGCGAAGAATGGCCAGCGCCGGTAGAGGTCCTGCAGGATCTCCAGGCGGCCGTCACCCTCGGCGACATAGTCGGCGAACGCGGTACCGGTGCCGTACCAGCCGGGCAGCATCACCCGCGACTGGCTCCAGGCCAGCACCCAGGGGATGGCCCGCAGGTCCGATATCGCGGTGGTGGGTTTACGCGAGGTGGGGCGGCTGCCGATGTTGAGTGCGCCGATCTCGCTGACCGGGGTGGATGCCTTGAAGTACTCGACGAAACCCGGTGTCTCGTGCACCAATTCGGCGTAGGCCCGTTGCGCGCGGGCGGCCAGGTCGTCGAGCACGGCATACGCCGTTTCGGCGAACTCCCCCAACCCTTCGGTGTCGAGCAGGGTCGATTCCAGGGTCGCGGCCAGCAGCGTCTCCAGGTTGCGGTGCGCGATCCGCGGTTCGGCGTACTTGGCCGCGATCACCTCGCCCTGTTCGGTGATCCGCAGCGAGCCTTTCACCGCGCCGGGCGGCTGCGCCAGGATGGCGTCATAGCTGGGTCCGCCGCCACGGCCGACGGTGCCGCCGCGACCGTGGAAGAGCCGCAGCCGGATTCCGTTGCGCCGCGCCATCTCGACGAGTTCGAGCTCGGCCCGGTAGAGCGCCCAGTTGGCCGCCAGGTAGCCGCCGTCCTTGTTGGAGTCGGAGTAGCCGAGCATGACCTCCTGGCTTTCGCCGCGGGCCGCGACGATGCGCCGGTACAGCGGGAGCGCCAGCACCTGTTCCATGATGTCGGCGCCGCGTTGCAGATCGTCGATGGTCTCGAAGAGCGGCACCACACCGACCGGCGCGTACGGCGCTTCGGCGGAGGCGTCCAGCAGACCGGCCTCCTTGAGCAGCAGGGCGGCCTCCAACATGTCCGACACCGACTGGCACATCGAGATGATGTAGTTGGGTACCGCGTCCGGACCGAAGACCCGCACCGCCCGTGCCGCGGCGATCACGATGTCGAGTTCCTTGCGGGCCAGCTCGGACAGTTCGGCGCCCTCACCGATGAGCGGGCGGCGGGTGCCGAGTTCGGCGGTGAGCAGTGCCACCCGCTCGTCCTCGGGCAGCGACGCGTAGTCGGGGTGCACCCCGGCCCAGGCCAGCAGTTCGGCGACGACTTCCTCGTGGACGTCGGAGTTCTGCCGCATGTCCAGGCCGGAAAGGTGGAAACCGAAGACCCGCACCGCTTCCCGCAACCGTCCCAGCCGGTCTTCGGCGAGCAGAGCGCTTCCGTTGACGCGCAACGAGGTGTCGACGATGTCGAGGTCGGCGAGCAGCTCAGCGGGTGTGGTGTAGGCGGGCAGCCCCAGGTCGAGTTCGTGCTCGGGCTGGCGGTCCAGGATGTCGCGGGCCGTCGCGGTGAGCCGGCCGTGGATACCGCGCAGTGCGCGGCGGTAGGGCTCGTCGGCGCGGGCCGGTTCGCGGCACACATCGGCGAGTGTCACCAGTTCCTCGGTGACCTGGACCAGCCGGGCCGACATCGACAGCTCTTCCTCCAGGGCGGTCAGCTCGCTGAAGTAGTGCGTGAAGGCGGTATAGGCGGCGCTACCGGTGGCCAGCCGGACCACCTCGGCGGTGACGTTGGGGTTACCGTCGCGGTCGCCACCGATCCACGAGCCCGGACGCAGGATCGGCTGCGCCAGCAGCTCGGCGTCGGGCCAGCGCGCCTGCAACGCCGAGCGGACCTCGGCGTTGACCTGCGGGATGACCTCCAAGAATGCCGACGGGTAGTAGCGCAGACCGGTCTCGATCTCGTCCTGAATCTTCAACCGGGACAACCGGATCAGTGCCGTCTGCCACAGCATCAGAATCTGGCGGCGCAACTCCAGCTCGATGCCGGCGCCGTCGTCGGTGCGGGTGTGGCCGGAGGCGCGCAGGCGCATCAGCTCGGTGATGCGGTGCTGGGTGTCGAATACGGTGCGCCTGCGGGTCTCGGTGGGGTGTGCGGTGATGACCGGCGCCACCAGCGCGCCAGTGAGCGCGTCGGCGACGGTCGCGGCGTCCAGGTCGGCCGCGTCGAGCTTTTCGTAAGTGGCGGCCAGGCTGCTGTTCTGTGGCGGTTCGCCATTGGCGACGTGGATGGCACGGCGGCGTTCGCGGTGGATGTCCTCGGCGACGTTGGCCAGCAGCGCGAAATGCGTGAAGGCCCGGATCACCGGGATGGCGGCCTTGGCCTCGATACCGTCGAAGAGCTGAGCAAGCTCGCTGCGGTCGATCTCGGAGCGCCGCACCCGGAACGACTCCACCCGGGCGCGTTCCACCAGGTCGAAAACATCGTCACCGTTCTGTTCGCGGACGGTGTCGCCGAGCATCGCGCCCAGCAGTCTGATGTCTTCGCGCATCGGCTCGGTGGCTTCGCGGCCAACCTGGGTGCGCCGTACCGCGCCGATCGGTTCCAGGGCGGTATCAGGTGCGTCGGGCATTGCTCAATTATCGACGCACCACAGAGACGGCGCATGGCGACATGGCCTGATCCGGCATGTTGGCGCCGTGGCCTGCTCGAACGCACCCCGCCGACGGCGTCCGCGGCAGCTAGCAGACAGCTATGTAGAAGTTAGGCGTCTTGTTTGAAGCCGGTGAAAAGCCTGTACCTACAGCACCAGCAGCAACATGATTCGGTCCTACGAAAGGACCGAATATGTATATCGCCCATCGACCGCATGGCCTCATCGCCGGTGCGGTGGCAGCGTCCGCGCTGGCGGCAACGCTCAGCGGCCTGCTGCCCGCGATCGCCTCAGCAGAGCCACCGGGGCCGTGTGCACCCGGCGTACCTTGTGGCCAGGGGCCCGCAGGACCGGGGCAGGGACCACAGCCGCCACCCGGGCAGGGCGGGCCAGGCGGCTTCGGCGGGCCAGGCGGCTTCGGCGGGCCAGGCGGCTTTGGTGGGCCAGGCGGCTTTGGTGGGCCACAACAGGGACCCCCGCCAGGCGGCCCCGGTGGCCCGGGCGGCTTTGGTGGGCCGGGCGGCTTCGGTGGCCCACAACAGGGACCCCCGCCAGGCGGGCCAGGGGGCCCGGGCGGCTTCGGCGGCCCAGGACCGGGTGGCCCACAGCAGGGACCGCCACCGCTTGATGGATCGGCACTGTTTCCGTTCCCGCCAGGCACCGCCGGAATGTGAGGAGTCGAGCCGGCAAGAGCTGACGAAACTGACTGCCCTACAACCTGATCGAACGGTGTGGCAGCCGGCCAGATACCGCCAATGCACAAACCGCCGTCGCAGCATGCTGCGACGGCGGTTTTCGTGGTCGGGGGTCGTTCGGTTAGGTGCCGTACTTGATGTGCAGGCCCATGCCGATGATGGACACCACCCAGATGCCGGTGACGAACAGCGTCAGCCTGTCGAGGTTCTTCTCCACCACGGTGGAACCGGAGAGGCTGGACTGCACGCCGCCACCGAACAGTGTGGAAAGGCCACCACCCTTGGCACGGTGCAACAGCACCAGCAGCACCACCAGCAGGCTGGTGACGACAAGGATGATTTGAAGGGTCAACTCCATGGCGGTCAGCCTACACGGGCGTGATTCGGGCGTGAAAACCCACGCTGAGCGTGGCGAATCACGCCGAAATCGCTCAGGGCAGCGGGCCGCCGGCGGCGATCGCCGACAGCATCGCGAACTGCTCGCCGTCCAGCGATGCCCCGCCCACCAGTGCGCCGTCCACATCGCTCTGCGCGACGATCTCGCCGACGTTCTTGGCGTTGACCGACCCGCCGTAGAGCACCCGCACACCCGCGGCGACCTCCGGGCTGGCGATATTGGCCAGCTCGGCCCGGATCGCCGCGCACACTTCCTGGGCGTCGGCGGCACTGGCCACCCGGCCCGTGCCGATCGCCCACACCGGTTCGTAGGCGATGACGACGGCCGCGATCTGCTCGGCGTTCAGCCCGGCCAGCGAGCCGCGCAGCTGCTCCACGTTGTACTCGACGTGGTTGCCGGCCTCGCGGATCTCCAGCCCCTCACCGATGCACACGATGGGCGTCAGACCGTGCTTGAGCGCGGCGGCGGCCTTGGCTGCCACCAGCGCGTCGTCCTCGTGGTGGTAGGTGCGCCGCTCGGAATGCCCGACGCAGACGAAGGTGCAGCCCAGCTTGGCCAGGAACGCACCGCTGATATCGCCGGTGTAGGCACCCGAATCGTGCTGCGACAGGTCCTGCGCGCCATAGGTGAGCCGCAACTTGTCGCCGTCGACGAGCGTCTGCACACTGCGCAGGTCGGTGAACGGTGGGATCACCGTGACATCGACCTTGTCGAAGTACTTGTCCGGCAACGAGAACGCGATCTTCTGCACCAGGGCGATGGCCTCGAAATGGTTGAGGTTCATCTTCCAGTTGCCCGCAATGAGCGGCTTACGTGACACAGAACTCCTAGGTGTTACTGAAGGATTTGGATACCGGGCAGCGTTTTGCCCTCAAGGTATTCCAGTGACGCGCCGCCGCCGGTCGAAATATGCGAGAAGCCGTCCTCGGGCAGCCCGAGCTGACGCACCGCTGCCGCCGAATCGCCACCGCCGACGACACTGAACGCGCCTTTGGCGGTCGCACCGATGATGGCCTCGGCCACACCCTTGGTCCCCGCCGCGAACGCTGGGAACTCGAAAACGCCCATCGGGCCGTTCCAGAAGATGGTCTTGGCATTGCTCAGCAGCGCGGTGAAGCGTTTGACCGAACCCGGGCCGATGTCCAGGCCCATCTTGCCGTCCGGGATGGCGTCGGCCGCCACGGTCTCCGGCGGCGAATCGGCCGCGAACTTCTCCGCGACGACGATGTCTACCGGCAGGTGGATGACATCGCCGTAGTCCTCCAGCAACTTGCGGCAGGTGTCGATCATCTCCTCCTGCAGCAGCGAGCTTCCGACCGAAACACCCTGTGCAGCAAGGAATGTGAAGCACATACCGCCACCGATGACCAGGCTGTCGGCTTTTTGCGCCAGGTTCTCGATGACCGCGAGTTTGTCCGAGACCTTCGACCCGCCGAGCACCACGGCATACGGCCGCTCGGTCGAGCTGGTCAGCTGCTCGAGCACCTTGACCTCGGCGGCCACCAGGGTGCCCGCGTAGTGCGGAAGCAGTTTGGCGACGTCGTAGACCGAGGCCTGCTCGCGGTGCACCACACCGAAACCATCGGAGACGAACGCTGCGTCGTCCCCCACCAGTTCGACCAATTCCGCAGCCAGTTTGGCCCGCTCGGCGGCGTCCTTGCTGGTCTCGCGCGGGTCGAAACGGATGTTCTCCAGCAGCAGGATGTCGCCGTCGGTCAGCCCCTCGGCCCGCGCCAGCGCATCGGTGCCGACCACATCGGTGGCCAGCTGGACATGCCTGCCGAGCTGTTCACCGAGGGCAGCGGCCACCGGTGCCAGCGAGAACTTCGGGTCGGGTTCACCCTTCGGGCGGCCCAGGTGCGCGGTGACGACCACTTTGGCGCCGGCATCCGACAGCGCCTTCAGCGTCGGCACCGAGGCGATGATCCGGCCCGGATCGGTGATCTTGCCGTCATCGAGGGGGACGTTCAGGTCGGAGCGCACGAGTACGCCCCGCCCTGAAACCCCTTCGGCCAGAAGGTCGTCGAGCGTTTTCACAGTCATGGAGCGGCCGGCGCCTAGAGCGACTTGCCGACCAGGGCCACCAGGTCGACGAGGCGGTTGGAGTAACCCCACTCGTTGTCGTACCAGGACACCACCTTGGCCTGGTTGTCGATGACCTTGGTGAGCCCGGAATCGAAGATCGAGCTGTGCGGGTCGGTGACGATATCGCTGGACACGATCGGGGCGTCGTAGTACTTCAGGATGCCCTTGAGCGGTCCGTCGGCGGCGGCCTTCATCGCGGCGTTGATCTCCGCGGCGGTGCCGGGCTTGGCCAACTCCGCGGTCAGGTCGGTGACCGAACCGGTGGGGATCGGTACCCGCAGCGCGTAGCCGTCGAGCTTGCCTTTCAGTTCAGGTAGCACGAGGCCGATCGCCTTGGCCGCACCGGTCGAGGTCGGCACGATGTTGAGCGCGGCGGCGCGGGCACGGCGCAGGTCGCTGTGCGGGCCGTCCTGCAGGTTCTGGTCCTGGGTGTAGGCGTGGATGGTCGTCATCAGGCCCTTGACGATGCCGAACTCGTCATTGAGCACCTTGGCCAGCGGGCCCAGGCAGTTCGTGGTGCACGACGCGTTGGAGATGATGTTCTGGCTGCCGTCGTACTTGTCGTCGTTGACGCCGATCACGATGGTGATGTCCGGATCGGTGGCCGGGGCGGAGATGATGACCTTCTTGGCGCCGGCATCGAGGTGGCCCTTGGCCTTGGCGGCGTTGGTGAAGATACCGGTGGACTCGACGACGACGTCGACGCCCAGGTCACCCCAGGGCAGCTCGGACGGGCCGGCCTTGACCTCGAGGGCCTTGATCTTGGTGTCGCCGACGACGATGACGTCCTCGCCCTCCAGGCTGACGTCATAAGGCAGCCTGCCGAGGATCGAGTCGAATTTCAGCAGGTGAGCCAAGCTGGCGTTATCGGTGAGGTCGTTGACCGCGACGATCTCGATGTCGGTGTTGTTGCCGAGTGCCTTCTGCGCATCCAGCGCCCTGAAAAAGTTGCGCCCGATTCGGCCGAAGCCGTTAACGCCTACCCGGATGGTCACGTGTCTCTCCCTTTACGTCGTGAACTGCTAGTCGCTTCCCGGACTGCTCGCCGTTCAGCCTAGTGGTGTGCCTGTCGGCCTGTGCAGCTTGGTGAGGAATGGCCGCACCAGAGGTCGCGCGGGCGCCCGCGGTGGCCGTCGGGAAGCGGGTCACACAGCCCCTGGCAGCGCAATCCGCCCGTGCGTTCGACGGTTGCGGTGCGCTTATGAGATGTCTTGCTGCCGTGGCCAACCCGGATGGGCCGACCCGAGTGGGTCGCGACGGGCGATCAGGCGTCTTCGAGCAGATCCGGGGTGACGGCGGACTCGGTGTCGGGGATGCCGTCCTGTTTGGCCTTGCGGTCGGCCATCGACAGCAAACGCCGGATGCGTCCGGCCACAGCGTCTTTGGTCATCGGCGGATCGGCCAGGCGACCCAGCTCCTCCAGCGAGGCCTGCCGATGCTCGACGCGCAGCTTTCCTGCCGCGGCCAGATGATCGGGCACGGTGTCGGCCAGGATCTCCAGTGCGCGCTCCACCCGCGCCGACGCCGCCACCGCGGCGCGAGCCGAACGGCGCAGGTTGGCATCGTCGAAGTTGGCCAACCGGTTGGCCGTCGCCCGCACCTCGCGACGCATCCGGCGCTCTTCCCAGGTCAACCGGGTGTCCTGGGCGCCCATCCGGGTCAACAACGCACCGATGGCCTCGCCGTCGCGCACCACGACCCGGTCGGCGCCGCGCACCTCGCGGGCCTTGGCGCTGACGCCGAGCCGTCGCGCGGCCCCGACCAGTGCCAACGCGGCTTCGGGACCCGGGCAGCTGACCTCGAGGGCCGAGGAACGACCCGGCTCGGTCAGTGACCCGTGTGCCAAGAACGCACCACGCCACGCCGCCTCGGCGTCGCCGACGCTGCCGCCGACCACCTGTGCCGGCAGACCGCGAACCGGACGGCCGCGCAGGTCGAGCAGACCGGTCTGGCGGGCCAGCGCCTCGCCGTCCTTGGCGACGCGCACGACATAGCGGGTGCTCTTGCGGATACCGCTCGCCGACAGCACATGCACGACGGCGCTGTAGCCGTACAGATCGAAGATGTCCTTGCGCAGGCGGCGCGCGATGATGCCGAGATCGACCTCGGCCTCCACGATGACCCGGCCGGAGACGATGTGCAGGCCGCCGGCGAACCGCAGCAGTGCGGCGACCTCGGCGCGCCGAGCGCTGACGGAGTTGACCACCAGACGGCTCAGTTCGTCTTTTACCTCAGCCGTCATCGCCACGGATCGTCCCCTCTCGGTCTGTTCGCGCCAAAGTTCTCCAAGCCCGTCGGTCCGTCCACGGGCATTGCTGTCGTCGGCATCGTCGGCACTGTCGGAGTCGCCGGCGCCGACCCCCGTATCCGGACCCCTTCCAGCGCCGCCGCCAATTTCGCCGGGTCATGTAAAGGTGTACCAGGTCTGGACACGTCAGCAAACCGAACGCGGGCATCGAGCATCGCAGCGGTTCGCTGCAACTGTTCGCGCTCACGTTCGCCGGGCACCCTGGCGCTGTCGACGATGATGTCATGCACCGTGAAATCCGGTGCGTGCTGGGCCAGCACGTGCAGATGCCGCTCGGCCGAGAAGCCCGCGGTCTCCCCCGGCTGGTCGGTCAGATTGAGCACCAATGCCCGTCGTGCCGCCGTCGCGCGCAGCGCCGACGCCAGCCCCGGCACCAGCACATGCGGTATGACGCTGGTGAACCAGGAACCCGGTCCCAGCACAACCAGATCGGCGGTCATGATGGCGTCCACGGCCTGTGGTGTCGCCGGTGGATTACCCGGCAGCAGCCGGACCCGGCGCACCTGACCCGGCGTGCTGGCGATCGCCACCTGGCCGCGGATCACCCGGCTCATCCGGGGATCCGATTCCAGTCCCGCCACATCGGCCTCGATCTGCAGCCCGATGGGGCACATCGGCAGCACCCGGCCCTTGACGCCGAGGATGCGGCCCACCTCGTCGAGTGCGGCGACCGGATCGGCGAGCACCTCGGTGAGTCCGGCCACCAGCAGATTGCCGATCGGATGGCCCGCCAGCGCGCCGTCGCCACCGAAGCGGTGCTGGATGATGGTTGCCCACAGCCTGCCGTGCGGAGTGTCGGATGCCAAGGCCGCCAACGCCATTCGCAGATCACCCGGCGGCACGATATCGAGTTCGGAGCGCAGCCGGCCGGAGGATCCGCCGTCGTCGGCGACAGTGACCACCGCCGTCACGTGCGGTGTCATGCGACGGGCGGCCGACAGCGTCGCGTACAACCCGTTGCCACCACCGAGCGCGACGATGCGCCTGCTGTTGGCCAGCGCTACCCCGGACGTCATTCGCGACCCAGGTCGCGGTGCAGCACCCGCACCGACAACGAGTCGTCGGCGGCCAGCCGTCCGGCCAGCGCCTCGGCCATCGCCACACTGCGGTGTTTACCGCCGGTGCATCCGATGGCGATCGTCATGTAGCGCTTCCCCTCCCGGCGATAGCCGTCCACGGTCATCCCGAGGAGTTCATGGTAGGTCGACAGGAAGCGTTCGGCGCCGGGCTGGCCCAGGACATAGTCCCGGACCGCCGGATGTTGACCGGTGTGCGGACGCAGTTCGTCGACCCAGTGTGGGTTGGGCAGGAACCGCACATCCATCACCATGTCGGAGTCCATCGGGAGCCCGTACTTGAACCCGAAGGACTCGACCGTGACGCTGGTGCCGGGCACCGCCTCGGCGCCGAACGCGCGCTCGACGTTCTCCCGGAGTTCACGTACCGACAACAGCGATGTGTCGACGACGAGATCGGCGGTGGCACGCACCGGCGCCAGCATGGTCCGCTCGGCGGCGATCCCCTCCGACAGCGTCATATCGCCCTGCAGCGGATGACTGCGGCGGTTCTGCTCGTAACGGCGCACCAGGATGTCGTCGGAGGCCTCCAGGAACAGCACCTGTGGGGTGATGTCACGGGTCTCCAGTTCGTTTCGGACATAGTCCAGATCGCCGGTGAAACCCTTGGAGCGGGCGTCCATCACCACCGCGAGCTGGGTGATCCGCGAGCCCGCCGCCAGACCCAGATCGACCATCCGCGCGATGAGCTCGGGCGGCAGGTTGTCGGCGACATACCAGCCCAGGTCTTCGAGCACCTTGGCTGCGGTCCCGCGTCCGGCACCGGAGAGTCCGGTCACCAGGACGACCTCGATACCCGATCCGGGTTCTGCGGCCACCTCGTCGGGCAACGTCTCGTCAGCCACTTCGCCTGCACTGTCTACTCATCCGGACACCTGTCGAGCGATCCCATCATCGCTCACATCGGCATCCGGTGTAGGCGTTCCCCCGCAATCCTGACTGTCGACCTGCACTCCGAGTGCGGTGAGGACCGCGGTCGCGGTGGCCACCCCGATACCCGGCACGGCGGTGATCTCCGACACCGATGCCTCTTTGAGGCGTGCCACCGAGCCGAAATGTGTCACCAGCGCCTTGCGGCGGTGCTCGCCCAGACCCGGCACCGAGTCCAGCGCGGAGGCCGTCATGCGCTTGGACCGTTTACTGCGGTGGAACGTGATGGCGAAGCGGTGCGCCTCGTCGCGGATACGTTGCAACAGGTAGAGCCCCTCGGAGTGGCGCGGCAGGATCACCGGGTCGGGCTCCCCGGGCACCCAGACCTCTTCGAGTCGCTTGGCCAGACCGATGACCGCCACATCGGTGACGCCGAGGTCTTCGAGCACCTTGGCGGCGGCGTTGACCTGCGGGGCACCACCGTCGACGACGTAGAGGTTGGGCGGGTAGGCGAACCGCCGCGAATTACCCGCCGGCGCGGTCTCGTCGGGATGGGCGGCCGCGGTGCTGATATCGGCGTCGGTACCGCCCTGGGTCTGCTGGACGTGTCGCCAGAACCGGCGCCGGGTGACCTCGGCGATGGAGGCCACGTCATCGGACCGGCCGTCACCGGCGGCCTCCTTGATGGAGTAGTGCCGGTAGTCGGATTTGCGCGGCAGACCGTCTTCGAACACCACCAGCGAGGCCACCACGTCGGTGCCCTGCACATGGGAGATGTCGACACATTCGATGCGCAGCGGCGCGTCGGCCAGCCCCAGGTTGTCCTGAATACTCTGCAGGGCAGCGGATCTGGCATTGAAGTCGCCGGCACGACGCAGCTTGTGCTGCTGCAGGGCCTCCTGGGCGTTGCGCTGCACGGTCTCGGCGAGTGCTTTCTTGTCGCCGCGCTGCGGCACCCGCAGCGCCACCCGGGAGCCGCGCAGTCCGGCGAGCCAATCGGCGAGCTTGTCGGCGTTGGGCGGCAGGCAGGGCACCAGCACTTCGCGCGGTACCGGATTGGTGGCCTCGTCGGCCGACCCGCCCAGCTCGGCCTGATCACCGTAGAACTGCGTCAGGAACTGCTCGACGAGCTGCGCCGAAACCGAATCCGCGGCGTCGTCGGGATCGTTTGGACCGTCCGGTTTTTCGACCACCCAGCCACGCTGACCGCGCACCCGCCCACCACGGACGTGGAAAACCTGCACCGCCGCTTCCAGATCGTCCTCGGCGAAGGCCACCACGTCGGCGTCGGTGCCGTCACCGAGCACCACGGCCTGCTTCTCCAGGGCGCGCCGCAACGCACCCAGGTCATCGCGCAGCCGGGCCGCGCGTTCGAAGTCGAGCGCCTCGGCCGCGCTCGTCATCTGCTGCTCGAGCTCGCGGGCGAACTTGTCGGTCTTACCGGAGAGGAAATCGCAGAAATCCTCGACGATTTTGAGGTGCTCGTCGGCGCTGACCCGCCCGACACAGGGTGCCGAGCATTTGTCGATGTAGCCCAGCAGGCACGGCCGGTCGATCTGCTTGTGTCGCTTGAACACTCCCGCCGAGCAGGTGCGGGCCGGGAAAACCCGGGTCAACAGGTCCAGCGTCTCGCGGATGGCCCAGGCATGGGAGTACGGCCCGAAGTAGCGCACCCCTTTGCGCCGCGGTCCCCGATAGACGAAGAGTCGTGGGTACTCCTCGGCCAGAGTGACGGCCAGCACCGGATAGGACTTGTCGTCGCGGTAGCGCACGTTGAACCGCGGATCGAACTCCTTGATCCAGTTGTATTCCAGCTGCAGCGCCTCGACCTCGGTGTTCACCACCGTCCACTCGACCTTGGCGGCGGTGGTCACCATCTGCCGGGTGCGCGGGTGCAGACCGGAGATATCGGCGAAATACGACGTCAGCCTGCTGCGCAGGCTCTTGGCCTTGCCGACGTAGATGACCCGCCCGTGCTGGTCGGAGAACCGGTAGACGCCGGGTTCCACCGGGATGGAACCGGGCGCAGGCCGGTAGCTGGCGGGGTCTGGCACCGTTCCAGCCTAGTCCCGCCCACCGACTGCCCATTCACCGCGAGCGCACGTGTCTGTACGCGACACGCCGGCCCAATGTGTGCAAAGGCGTGCGCTCGCGGCCGGTGTGACGCCAGCCGCACACTCAGCCGTGGCGGTACTTGTCCAACATTTCGCGCACCGTTTCCATGGCATCCACCGCGCGCTGTTTGTCGACGGCCTGGATCGCCATCAGCGGGACGTACTCGTCATCGGGCAGATCGACCCGCGCCCAGCGCGCACCGACCGGAAACGACACGTCGACCACATCGTCCCAGCGGATCAGCTTGTCGCCCAACAGGTTCCGGACCGACAGACCGGCAGGCCCGATGCGCAACCGCGGCCGGGCGAAAAGCAGCACGATGGCACCGATCACCACACCGAGCGCCCCCATCGCCACCTGGTCGGCGGTCTGGAAGAGCACACCGGTCGAACCCACCTTCAGCAGGAAGCCGACGGCGATGTGGGCTGCCGCGATCAGGAAGGCGGCGGCGTAGGCGAAATACGGCGTCAGGTGCGGACGCAGCACGACGTCCCAGCCGGCCCCGGTCACTTGGCGAGACGAAGGTTGCGCAGCGTCAGCGCGGTGCTCAATGCCGCGGCGGCGGCCTGCTCACCCTTGTCCTCCGCCGAGCCCGGCAACCCCGCACGGTCGAGCGCCTGCTCCTCGGTGTTGGTGGTGAGCACACCATTGGCCACCGGGGTGGCGGCATCCAGTGACACCCGGGTCAGGCCCTGGGTCACCGCATCGCAGACATAGTCGAAATGCGGTGTCTGGCCACGGATAACGACCCCGAGTGCGACGACCGCGTCATGTGTCCGGGCCAATTCCTGTGCGACGACCGGGATTTCGATGGCTCCGAGCACCCGAACCACGGTGGGTTCGGCGATGCCACCGGACTTGGCGACCCGCAGCGCACCGTCGAGTAGGGCGTCACAGATCGTGGCGTGCCAGGTGCTGGCGACGACCGCCAGCGAGATATCGGCCAGATCCTCGGCATCGAACTCCGGCATCACCGGGATGCCTGCACCACCGCTCACTTGGCTTCGCCCAGGTCGCCGGTCGGTGTGTGCCGATCGCCGAGCAGGTAGGCCGCCTCGTCGTAGCCCTCCATGGTGGCCGCTTCGTGGTATTCGTCGAGGCCGGTCAGATCGTGGCCCATCCGGTCCCGTTTGGTCATCAGGTATTTGATGTTCTCGGAGTTCGCGCGCACCGGCAGCGGCACCCGTTCGATGATGTGCAGGCCGTAACCGTCCAGACCCACCCGCTTCGCCGGGTTGTTGGTCAGCAACCGCATGGACCGGACACCGAGATCGACGAGGATCTGCGCGCCGATGCCGTAGTCGCGGGCATCAGCGGGCAAGCCCAGCTTGAGGTTGGCGTCGACGGTGTCCTCACCGGCGTCCTGCAGCTGATAGGCCTGCAGCTTGTGCATCAGGCCGATACCGCGGCCCTCGTGACCACGCATGTAGAGCACCACACCCCGGCCCTCGCGGGCGACCATCGCCATGGCGGCATCCAGTTGCGGGCCGCAGTCACAACGCCGCGAACCGAAAACGTCACCGGTCAGGCATTCCGAGTGCACCCGGACCAGCACGTCGTGACCGTCGCTGTTGGGGCCGGAGATCTCGCCCCGCACCAGCGCCACGTGTTCGACTTCTTCGTAGATGCTGCTGTAGCCCACGGCGCGGAACTCACCGTGCCGGGTCGGGATACGCGCCTCGGCGATGCGCTCGATGTGCTTCTCGTGCTTGCGCCGCCATTCGATGAGGTCGGCGATGGAGATCAGTGCCAGGCCGTGCTCGTCGGCGAAGATGCGCAGCTCGTCGGTTTGGGCCATATCGCCCTCGTCCTTCTGGCTGACGATCTCGCAGATCGCGCCCGCGGGCTGCAAACCTGCCAGCCGGGCCAGGTCGACGGCGGCCTCGGTGTGGCCGGGACGGCGCAGCACACCACCGTCCTTGGCGCGCAACGGAACAACGTGCCCGGGTTTGGTGAAGTCGTCGGCGACGGCATCGGGATCGGCCAGCGCGCGCATGGTGGTGGCGCGGTCGGACGCCGAGATACCGGTCCCGACGCCCTTCTTGGCGTCCACCGTCACGGTGTAGGCGGTGCCGTGCTTGTCCTGGTTGACCGCATACATGGGCAGCAGGCCGAGCCGGTCGCAGATCTCACCGTCGAGCGGCACACACAGGTAACCGGAGGTGTAGCGCACCATGAACGCCACCAGCTCAGGGGTGGCTTTCTCCGCGGCGAAGATGAGGTCGCCCTCGTTCTCGCGGTCCTCATCGTCGATCACGACGACGGCCTTACCTGCGGCGATATCGGCGACCGCACGCTCGACGGTATCCAGCCTCGTCATTACACCTCACCCTTGCCTGGTCCCCGAAGACCAAATAGTGCTCTCCAGTATGAACCACGTGGGCCCGACGGTTATTGCCCGCCGTCCCGGAGTGGGACGACGGGCTCCAACCACGTCATTTGACCGCTAGAAGGTGAGTGACCGCTGCACCGATCCGCCGACACCGTCGTAGAACGTGACGGTGAAGCTCTCCGAGGGCGACTTCTTGCCCTGGAGGATGTTCGGCGTCGTATTGGAGGTGTAGGTCACCGTGAAGGTGGTGACGCCGAGCACCGTCCCGGTCCGGCTCACCGACACCGATCCCTGCGTGGTGGTGGTCACCGTCCACCCGACGCCCTGGCTGCCGCTGATGGCGGCGCCCTCGGGATCCGACACCGTCACGATCCAGCTGCCGGTCTTCAAGAAGGCGTCCCGGCCGGATGAGCCGGTGACCGAGGTGATCGTCGGATTCTGGTTGGGCTGGACCGAGAAGTTCGCCACCGTCATCGAGTTGCCGTTGGCCGTGGTCCCGATGACGGAGAAGCTGGCGGTGCCGGATCCGTTGTAGGTGAAGGCTCCGGTGGCCGGGTTGATGCTCACGCCGGCGGGCGCCCCGGACAGACTGTAGGAATTGAACAGCGAACCGGGAATGTTCACACCGCCGGTCACCGTGCCGGTGCCGATGTTGGTGAAGGCGCCGTTCTTGAGCTCGCCGGTGAGGATCACGACATCGGTCTTGGTCTGACCACCCCGGCCGTCGATGACGTAGACCGTGAACGAGTCGCCGATCTGACCGAGGACACCGCCGCTGACCGGCGGGATGTAGGTCCAGTTGCCCAGCGAATCCACTTGCAGGATGCCGCCATTGGACAGATTCTTCGACGCGGCGCCGCCGTACCCGGTGACGCTGTAGGTCAAGGTGTCGCCGTCGGCGTCGGAGGCGTGGATGTTGCCCCGCACGACATTGGCCGAATCGACCGACCAGGTGGCGATCAGATCCGAGGTGGGCGGTGTGTTGGGCGGGACCGGTGTCACTTCGAGCGAGGCCACGTTCAACGTCAGTCCGTAGGCGGTGCCGACGACGTCGAAGCCGAATTCGGTCCCGGGAGCCGCGGTGGTGTTGGTGTAGGTGAACGACCCGTTCGGGTTGAAGTTCAAGATTCCCGAACCCGGCACGTTGGTGGCGCTGTAGCTCAGCAGGCCGGCGTTGTCGGCCTCGCCCAGGCCCACCGAGCCGCTCACCGAACCGCCCACGGCGGCACCGACCGAGGTGTCCACCTTCAGCGACGTCAGGATGCCGACGACCGCGATGGTGCCCGTCCCGCCGAGTGCGTCGGTGACGGTGATGTTGAACGAGTCCAGGTACGGGGTGTCGACCGTCACGCCGAGCACCGTGGTCTTGTTGACCTTGGGGATGTAGACGTAGGAACCGTCGGCTTCCACATGCACGATGCCGCCGTTGGACGTGTAGGCCGTCATCGCACCGCCCGACAGCGAATAGGTCAGGGCGCTGGCCGGGCCGTCCAGGTCGTAGCCGGTGACCTTGCCGCGGACCACACCGTCGGAGTCCGGGATGATGTTGCCCAGCACGCCGGTCGGGTTGAGGTTGACCGTCGGGATGTTGACCGTGACGTCGATGGTGACCGAACCGCCGTACAGGTCGTCGACCTTGACCCGGAAGGTGTCGATCTTGTCGTCGGCGGTGGCGTCGGGCTGGCTGGCGGCATTACGGGCGTCGATCGACGCGAGGTAGGTGTAAGCACCGGTGACCGGGTTGATGCCGACGACGCCGCCTTTGCCGGTGGTGTACGCGACGCCCAACCCGTCGGGCAGGGTGAATCCGAAGACGGTGTCACCGTCGGCGTCTTGCACGTTGATCTGACCGGTGACCGTTCCCAGCGCGCTGTTGCCGCCGGTGTTCTGGAAGGTCGCCGTCGGATTGTGGTTGACGGTGCTGGTGAAGGTGACCGATACCGGCGTCGCGAGGGTGGGCAGCAGCGACGAGTCGAACGCGGTGATCACGACGGTGTCGCTGATACCCAGCGATCCCAGCAGCGCCGCGGCGTGCGGATCGTAGGGCGTGTAGGTGAAGGTGTAGTTGTTCTCGGCATCCGGGTCGCTGATGGCGACCGACCCGAGCACGCCGGTGGCAAGGAAGGTCAGCGCGCCGCCCTCGGGGTCGTGGGCCCTGAATGTTCCTGTGACGACGCCGGTTTGAGAATTGCTCCCGGTGACCACGGGCTGGACGTCGAACACCGGTGCCTGGTTCTCCCCGATGACGCCGGGAATGCTCACCGTGACGGCGAAGGTCAGCGTGTGCGTGCCGAGGGGGTGCTCCCGCTTGCCGAGGCTGTCGTCGATGGTGACGTAGAAGGTGTCCTCGACACCGGCCAATCCCAACGTGTACGGCGTGTAGGCGTAGGTGCCGTCGAGGGGGTTCATCACGACCAGACCTTTGGTGCCCTGTGTCGAGACGGTGTAGGTCAGCGGGTCACCGTCGGCGTCGAAACCGTCGATGTCACCGATCACCGTGCCCAGGATCGGAATCGGTTCCTCCTGCGAGGTACCCAGCAGCGTCGGCGCGGTGTTGGTGCCGAGTTGGATGAACCGGCCCAGGGCCGTCAACGTCATCAGCGCCAGCGGGATCGCCAGCAGCGGGTTGACCGGCAGTGACGCGACGGTGGCACCGGCCAGGCCCACGAAGACCACCGCGGCCACTTCGGTCTTGGTGAAGCCCGGCACATCCGGGTACGTCGGCAGCGGAATGCCCCAGTCCTTCAGGGCCGTCGGGCTGGCGTCGGCCGCCGCCGCGATGTCCACGGTGTCGGTCAGCGCGGCGAACGTCTGCACGGTGTCGGTGCCGGAATCAGGGTCGGTGCCGGGATCGGCCGCGGCGGCGGTGTCATGCTCGTCCGGGGTCACCTGGGCCAAGCGCGCGAGGACGGTGGCGTGCCCTGTTGTGCTGCTTGATGTTTCGACGGAATCCTCGTCGTCACCGGGTGGTGTGTCGCTGTCGGTTTCGTCGGTC
Source organism: Mycobacterium sp. (assembly GCA_016197405.1). Taxonomy (GTDB): domain Bacteria; phylum Actinomycetota; class Actinomycetes; order Mycobacteriales; family Mycobacteriaceae; genus Mycobacterium. The sequence goes on along the minus strand of JACPVR010000016.1, from coordinate 96,370 downwards.
TCGTCGGTCTCGCCGGGCGGGGTGTCATCGTCGGAAGGGTCGGTCGTGGTGGATGTCGAACCAGAACCCGAACCCGACGTCGAGCCGGAGCCCGACGTGGCGCCGCCGGTGTCGGTCTGTTCATCGTCGCCGGAGCCGCTCGAGGCACCAACCCCCGAACCCGACGACTCGCTACCCGAACCGGACGCCTCCGAGCCGGACGACGCAGACCCACTCGAGCCGGATGCACCGGATGCACCGGAGCCGCCCGAGGCACCGGCCGAACCGGATGCCGAGGAGTCAGACGACGATCCGGCCGAGCCGCCGTCGGTGTCGGCGGCAGCCGCAGCGGGTGCGGTTGCCACCGCAAGCCCCAGAAAAGCCATCACCGCCAAGGTGCCAGCATGCTTGTGCCGATTCGCTGAAACCTTACGATGCCGTGCCATGCTGGCCCCCTCGCTGCCTGTGCCGGACACCCCGGCGCACCCCACACCCCGCAACTTGTGACGTGAGTCACTCCGAATCGCAAGCTAACAGGCACTTTACGACTCAGTCAATAGTTTTCTGTGGTTGTTCACAGGCCGTTCTCAGCGTGTCGCGCTGACGGGCAACCGCTGCTCGCGGATCCGTTGCTGTGCGCCGAGAGGCAAAGACAACGCCAGTAAACACGTTCATCTGATGTGATCGGCGGCAAAGGTTGACCCAGCTACCTACCGACGCACCGACGGGCGTTCGAGGAACGCGCGCAGCGGGCGGCGCTAGAAGGTGTACGACTTGGTGACCGACGCCCCGCGGGCGTCGTAGAACGTCACGGTGAACGTCTCGGTCGGATAGAAGCCCGCGGTCGGCGCCGCGGTGGACTCGTAGCCGATCACGAATGTACTGGTGGCCGGACCGGCACCGGTTGCCGTCCGGGTGACGGTGACGGTGCCCTTCGCCTTCGGCTGGGCGACGACATAACCCACCCCGGCGCCGTAGCGGGAGGCGCCGACATCGGCGATCACCCCGCCGTTGGGATCGGTCACCGTGGTGGTCCACTCCCCCGTCGGCGTGAACACGGTGCGCCGGCCCGAGCCTCCGACGGTGACCTCCGTCAGCCCGGCGTCCACCGCAGCGGTCGCGGCGGCGGCAGGGGTCGCGGTGATCCGGGCCACCACCGTCGCCTGCCCGAACGCGGTGCCGACGACGTCGAAGACCGCTGCCGTCTCACCGATGTAGGTGAAGGTGCCGTCGGCGGACACGCTGACGCCCTCTGGCGCGTCGCCCGCCTTGGCGAAGGTCAGCAGTCCCTTGTCGGCAGCCGGAACCAACAGCGAACCGTAGACCTGATTATCACCGGAAAGCGTTGTGCGGTAACCGATATCGAGCATCTTGGGCATCGCCAGCCGAACCGATGCGGTGGTCTTGGCGCCGTCGCGGCCGCTGACGTAGATCGTGAAGCTGTCGGCGAGCACTTCACCGGCCGATGGCGGGATGTAGGTCCACCTGCCCGACGCGTCGACGTTGACGATCGCGCCACTGCCCAGCTTGGCCGAAGCCGCGCCGCCGTGATCGGTGACGCTGTAGGTCATCCCCGGACCATCAGCGGTGGGATCGGATCCGTGCACGTGGCCCCGGACGATACCGATCGAATCGACCTCGAAAGGCTTCACCGCGCCCGGCCTGACATGGGTCGGCTCGCCATTGGGTTTGGGCACCAACGAAAGTGCCGCGACCGTGAGGACATTGCCGAATGCGTTGGTGCCGACGATGGTGAACGTCTGCGTTTCACCGTGAGCCACGTCGTCGCTGGCGGTGTAGAGGAATGTGCCGTTGGCATTTGTTTGCAGGCTACCCTTGCCGGGCCCGATTCCCGGGCTGAAAACCAACACGCCGTCCGGCACCGACAGTCGTCCGGTGACCGAGCCGTTGCCGACCGTCGTCCGGTAGCCGACGTCGAGATCGTGGGTCGTCACGGTGACCACGGTTTTCGTCTTCACACCGCGGTCGTCGATGCAGTAGACGGTGAACGACGAATCCCGGATCACACCCTCTTGGCCGCTGTCGATGGCCGGGATGTAGGCCCAGTCGCCGTGCGCGTCGACCTGGACGATGGCCCTGTTGGGCAGCACCTTCGACGGGGACCCGCCGTAGCCGGTCACGCTGTAGGTCGGCGTGGCGTCCTCCGCCCCGGGAACGGCGACGTTTCCGGTGGCGATACCCGACCCCACGCCGAGCGGGATGACGGCGATCTTCGACGACGGCGCCTGGACCGACGCGGTCGGCACCGACGAGGGCGGCAGCCCGTAGGCAGTGGCGTCCGAATGCAGGCTGTGGCCGGGCCGGGGCAGGCTGAGTGGATGGGTCGGGAAGACGCCTTCGGCGTCGCCGTTGACCATCACGCAGCCCTGGCCCGGGCGCGACGAGGCAACACTGGTGATGTTGGTCCTAGACGGTGTAGGTCCGCGAGGAACTCGCCGGAGTGCCGGTCACCACACCGTTGACGACGACGTAGTACCCATCGGTCACCGTCAGCGTGATGGTGTCGTTGTTTTGTGCCCCAGTGGTATTCAGCGTCTGCAGGCCCTGGTTGTAGGAGGCCGACCCGTGCTGCGGCTGCTTGGTGATGGTGTAGGTCAGTGAATCACCGTTGCCGTCGGTGGCGAACACCGAGGTCCAGTCGTTGGCTCCGAGTCCCCAGAACACACCGGAGGTCGGTGTCGACGGGGCGTCGTTCTCGGCGTAGATCGGCACCGAGATCGTCTTGCTGCTGGTACCGCCGAAGGCATCGGTGGCGGTGACGCTGACCGAGTCCGCGACGGTGTTACCGACCGCGCCGATCTTGGCGGCCTCGTGGTAGTACGACGTGGTCGAACCCTTGTCGATGGTGTAGCTGAAGGTGCCGTTGGCGTTGAGCACCAGCGTGCCACCGTTGGCCGTCGAGTAGCTGCCCGCGGTGAAGGTGATGGTGTCGCCGTCGGCATCCGTGGCGGCGATGCTGCCGGTGGTGGTCTGCCGCTTGGTGAAGCCGAGGTTCACCGAGTCCAGCGACGAGGTGCTGACCGTCACCGCGCCGATCGCCGGCGCCGTATTCGCAACCGGCGGTGCGACATTCACCGTGGCGATGGTGACCTGCCTGCCGTTGGCGTCGGTACCGATGATGGTGAAGGAATCGTTGGGCGTGGTCGAGTGCCCCAGTCCGCTGTTGCGGGTGTAGGTGTAGGTGCCGTCGGCATTGCGCACCACGGTGCCCTTGGTTCCGTCGGAACCCTTGGTCAGGGTGAGCAGCGAGGCGTCGGCCGCCGGCACGTCCAGTTTGACTGTGACGGTGTTGGTTCCGCTGGTGACGACGGTCGTCGGCGACGGAGTGGCCTGACCGACACTGATGGTCGCCACCGAGGTACCGCCGTGTCCGTCGGACACCACCACCTTGAAGGTGTCGGTCGTCGAGGCGGACTTGGTGGGGATGTAGACGAATGTGTTGCCCGAGATCGTGACGATGCCACCGTTGGTGGTGTACGACGACGTCGCCGTCGCACCGGCGGGGTTGCCCGCGCCGGACAGGCTGTAGGTCAGCGAGTCGTTGTCGTCGTCGTCGCCGGTGATGGTGCCGCGCACCACGCCCAGGGTGTCGGTGCTGCTGCTCACCGATGCGCTCGACTTCGGGTTGGTGTTGAGCTTCTCGATCGGGATCGACACGACGATGTTGGAGGTGCCGCCGAAGCCGTCGGTGACGGTGATGGTGAAGGTGTCGGCGACGGTGTTGCCGCTCGCTCCGGCGGCCGAAGCCGCGTGGTAGTAGCTGGAGAATTTCCCGATGGTGTAGTCGAAGGTGCCGTCGGAGTAGAACGACACGGTGCCACCGTTGGTGGTCGAATAGGTCGCCGGGATGATCGAGCCACCCGGGTAGTTCACGGTGTCGCCATCGGCGTCGGCGGCGTTGACCTTGCCGTGGGTGGACTGCCAGTAGACGCCGAGGACATTGGTCAGCGAGGAGCTGGTGATGGTCGTCGTACCGGCGGTCGGCGCCGAGTTCGCCATGGTCGGCGTGACGGTGACCGTTGCCACCACGACCTGCAGACCGTAGGCGGTGCCGATGATGTCGAAGGTGTCGTCGGTGCCGCCGGTGTGCCCGGTGGCGGTGCGCACGTAGGTGTAGTTCGTGCCGTCGAAGGTGACGGTGCCGTAGTCCGCGCCGTTGGCGCTGTAGGTGAACAACCCGTTGTTGGCCGATGCCAGCCCGACCGATCCGGTCACGGTTCCCACCGCCGAGTTGGTCTTGGTGACGTTGACGTTCTTCAGCGGGCTGGTCAGCCCGAGCACGCCGACGGCGACCAGGACATCGGATGTCCCACCGCGACCGTCACTGACGACGATCGTGAACGAGTCTGCGATGACGCCGCTGCTGCTGGCCGGCGGGATGTAGGTGTAGTTGCCCGCGGCGTCGACGTGCACGATGGCGCCGGCACCGGTGTAGGCCGTGCTCGCGCCGTCGGAGCCCTTGATCGAGTAGCTCAGCGGATCGCCGTCGGTGTTGATGACGGCAGTGACCTGACCCCGCACCACCCCGTTGTTGTCACCGAGGGTGTTGGACGGGACACCACCGATGGGCGCGATGTTGATCGTCGGGATCGTCACGGTGACAACGACATCGGTGCTCGCACCGTAGGGATCGGTGACCGTGACGGTGAAGGTGTCGGTCTTGTCGGCGCTCGTCGCCCCGGTCGCGCTTGCGGCCTCTCGGGCGCTCAACGACGCGGTGTAGACGTAGTCACCGGTGAGCGCGCTGACCAGCACACTGCCCTTGCCGGTGGTGATGATCGCCGGGGTGTAGGTATGCAGGATGTCGTCGTCGGTGACGGTGATGCTGCCGGTCACCGTGCCCAGAAGGCTGCTGCCCCAGGTGTTCTGGTAGGTCGCCTGCGGAGTCTGGTTGACGTTGTTGGACAGGTGGACCGTGAAGGTCGCCGAGGCCAGGGCCAGGCTCGGATCGGACGCCGTGATGGTGACCAGATCGGTGAGGTTCAGGCCCGTCGCCGCATGCGGCAGGTACGGCGTGTAGGTGAACGTGTAGTTGCCGTCGGCGTCGGGCTCGTCGTCGACGTCGACCGTTCCGAGCAGTCCGAGGCCCACGAAGGACAGCTTCGCGCCTTCGGGATCATGCGCCTTGAAGGTGCCGGTCAGCACGCCGGTGGTGTTGTTGGTGCTGGTGATCGAGGGCTGGGTGTCGAACACCGGAGCCTGGTTGCCGATGATGCCGGGAATGCTGACTTCGATGGTGACGGTGGTGGTGTGCTGGCCCAACGGGTGGTTACGCATGCCCAGCGAGTCGTCGATGGTGACGGTGAACGAGTCCTGGATGTCGGTGAGCCCCAACGTGTACGGCGTGTAGGAGTACTTGCCGGTGACCGGGTCGATGATCACCAGGCCCTTGCTGCCCTGGTTCGCCAGCGATACCGAGTAGGTCAGCGGATCACCGTCGGCGTCGTAGCCGACGACCTGACCGTTGACGGTGCCCACGATCGGCAGCGGGTCCTGCTGCGACGTGGTCTGGACCACCGGCGCGGTGTTGGAGCCCAGGGCGACGAACCGGTTGTAGGCGGTCAGCGTCATCAGCGCCAGCGGGATGGCCAACAGGATGTTCAGCGGGATGGTGGCGGCGGTCGTGGCAGCCAGGCCGATGAAGACGACGGCGGCGACCTCGGTCTTGGTGTAGCCCGGGATGTCGGGGTAGGCCGGCAGCGGGAACCCGTCCGGCAGGGAACTCGACGAGGTGCTGGCCGCTGCGACGCTGACCAGTTCGGTCGACGCAGACAGGGCCTGCGCGGTGTCGGTGTCGGTGTCGGTCGGGGAGGTCTCGGTGTCCGGCGCTGTCGAGGCCGGCTCTTGCGTCGCGGTGCTGGTCGTTGCGCCGGAGCTCTTGTGCGTTTCGGTGCCCCCACCGGAGCTGCTGGTCTCGGTCGTCGTGTCGGTGCCGTCGGTGTCGGTCGGTTCGGTGCCGCTGCCGGACGGTGTGGTGGTTCCGGAGGTGGACCCCGAGCCCGAGCCGCTTCCGGTGGATCCGGTGGTTCCGGTCCCGCTGGTATCGGTGTCGGTCTCGTCGTCATCGCCGGACGAAGAGGTGTCGGTGCCCGAGCCGGACGTCGACGAACCCGAGCCGGACGTCGACGATCCCGAGCTCTCCCCCGAAGTGCCGCTGCTGTCGGAACCGGATGTCGAACCCGAGTCCGACCCCGACGACGAACTGGATTCCGAACCGGATGAGGACGTGCCCGAGGTGCCTGACGTACCTGAGGCACCTGAGGTGCCCGATGCACCTGAGGTACCCGAGCCCGAGGAACCGGACGAGGCACCCGAAGTGCCACCGTCGGTGTCAGCGGCCGCGGCAACCGGCGCGGTTGCCACCGCAACACCGAGGAATGCCATCACAGCCAAGGCACCAGCTTGCTTCTGTCGCTTCGCTGAAACCTTGCGGTGCTGGGCCATGCTGTGCTCCTCGCGACGATGCCTCGACCGCGCCCGAGCCCCCCGACGGTCAGGCGATGAGACGTTCATCACCTGAGCGGCAAGCTAACAGGCAGATAACACCTGCGTCAATATGTCTACCGGGGTGTCCTCAGCGAAAGCACAGAAAATTCAGGTAGGGGGCCTGCGTACGTTGCTCTTTGTCACCAACTACACATTTGGGCAAATTCTGTGCCCACCGGTTCGAGCATCGCCGAAAGGCGGCATTTGGTAGCCGTGTGAGGCGGTGGTTGTACAGATCGGCGTTCGGTGGCGCGCCGTTCGGCGGTACCAGAACGGCGGGGTGAGCGGCAGTGCATCGATGCGCAGCGATGCTGCCGGGCCGATCGAACGCGCGATGGGGTCGACGCGCGCTGACTAGTCGTCGCGCGAGAGCAGCCGTTCGACATATTTGGCGATGACGTCGACCTCGAGATTCACCGGCGTGCCGACCGGAGCCTGGCCCAGAGTGGTGAGCCCCAGCGTCGTCGGGATCAGCGATACCTCGAACCAGTCGTCACCCAGGCCGGAGACCGTCAGCGAGATGCCGTCGACGGTTATCGAACCCTTCTCGACCAGATACCGGCTCAGCGCCTGCGGCAGCGCGATCCGCACCACTTCCCAGTGCTCCGACGGGGTACGGGCCAGCACCGTTCCGGTGCCGTCCACATGCCCCTGCACGATGTGTCCGCCCAGCCGGCTGTTGAGGGCCGCCGCGCGTTCCAAGTTGACCGGGGATCCGGCCGCGAGCGCCTGCAGACTCGATCGGTTGAGGGTCTCGGCCATCACGTCGGCGCTGAACTCACCGCCGGGCAGGACCTCCACCACCGTCAGACACACGCCGTTGACCGCGATCGAATCACCGTGCCCGGCGTCGGAAGTCACGACCGGACCGCGGATGACGAATCGCGCCGCATCGGCGAGGTCCTCCTTGGCGACGACCTGACCAAGCTCCTCGACAATCCCGGTGAACACGAGCAATAACCTACAGCTCAGCGGTCACCGCGACGAAGGACGCACCGGTACCGCCGGTACACCGGGCGTCGTGCGCAACGGTGCCGCCATGTCACTCCTCTACGATGACAACCATGCAGATGCGCCTACGCAGGTTTCGCATGCCCACCGTCCTGGCCGCCGTGGCCGTCGCCGCCGGGCTGGTCGCCGGCTGCTCGTCCGGTTCGTCGACGTCCACCGAGACTTTGCCGGATGCTGCCGGCCTGTTGCAGCAGTCCAGCGCCGCCACCAAGAGCATCACCAGTGCGCACGTGGACATCGTCGTCGACGGCAAGGTCACCGGCCTGCCGCTCAAGAAGCTCTCCGGCGACCTGACCAACGTGCCGGCCACCGCCGTGGACGGTAACGCCACCATCACCATGGGCGGCTCCGACCTCGACGTCGGCCTGGTGGTCATCGACGGCAACCTCTACGCCGCGCTGACCCCTAACAACTGGCTCGACATGGGCCCGGCCGCCGATGTCTACGACCCGTCGGCGATCCTGAACCCCGACAACGGCCTGGCCAACCTGCTCAACAGCATCAGCGATCCGAAATCGGAAGCCACCGAGAAGATCGGCGGTGTCGACACCGTACGTATCTCCGGTCAGGTCAGCGTCGAGGCGATGAACAAGCTCATCCCGCAGCTCAAGGTCACCTCGCCGATTCCCGGTACCGCCTGGGTCGAAAAGGATGGGGACCACCGCCTGGTGCAGGTCAAGGTTGCTCCGAGTGACAGCGGCTCCATCCAGATGACGTTGTCGGAGTGGAACAAGCCCGTCACCGTCACCAAGCCCCAGGTCTAAATGCGCGAGGGAACGCGGCGCTGGACCGCGATCAGCGCGGGCGGTCTGGCCGTCCTGCTCGGGGCCGTCGACACCTACGTCGTGGTCACGATCATGGTCGACATCATGAAGCCGCAGCCTGACGGCATCGGCATCCCGATCAACCAGATCCAGCGCATCGCGCCGATCATCACGGGCTATCTGCTCGGCTACATCGCCGCGATGCCGCTGCTGGGCCGGGCCTCGGACCGGTTCGGTCGCAAGATCGTGCTGCAGCTGGGGCTGGCCGGCTTCGCCGCCGGGTCGGTGGTCACGGCACTGTCGACCGATCTGACGATGCTCGTCGTCGGACGGGTCATCCAGGGCACCGCCAGCGGCGCGCTGCTGCCGGTCACACTGGCACTGGCCGCAGACCTGTGGGCCGCACGCAACCGTGCAGCGGTGCTCGGTGGGATCGGTGCCGCCCAGGAGCTGGGCAGCGTGCTGGGCCCGCTGTGGGGCGTCGCGATCGTGTCGTTGCTGTCCACCTGGCGCGACGTGTTCTGGATCAACCTGCCGTTCACCGTCATCGCGATGGTGATGATCCACTTCAGCGTGCCGTCGCACGACCGTGTCGACGGACCACGCGAACGGGTCGACATCATCGGCGGCGTGCTGCTGGCCATCACCCTGGGACTCGCGGTCATCGGCCTGTACAACCCGCGCCCGGACGGTAAGCAGGTGCTGCCACCGCATGGTCTGGTGCTGGTCGGCGCGGCCGTCGTCGTCGCGATCGCGTTCTTCGTCTGGGAGCGCTACTCCAGGACCAAGCTCATCGATCCGGCCGGCGTGAAGTTCCTGCCGTTCCTGGCCTCGCTGGGCACCTCGCTGTGCGCGGGAGCAGCCCTGATGGTCACCCTGGTCAACGTCGAACTGTTCGGTCAGGGCGTGCTCGGCCTCGAGCAGGTCGACGCCGCTCTCAAACTGACCTGGTTCCTGGTCGCACTGCCGGTGGGCGCGGTGATCGGCGGCGTGATCGCGACCCGTATCGGGGACCGCACCATCGTGGTGATCGGCATGCTGATATCCGGATTCGCCTATTACCTGGTGTCCAAGTGGGGAATCGACGTGCTGGATGCCCGCCACGACCTCGGTGTGGTGTCGCTGCCGGTGTTCTCCACCGACCTGTTGCTGGCCGGCTTCGGTCTCGGCCTGGTGATCGGGCCGCTGACCTCGGCGGCGCTGCGGGTGGTGCCGTCCGCGCAGCACGGTATCGCCTCATCGCTGGTCGTGGTGGCCCGGATGACGGGCATGCTGGTCGGCGTCGCCGCGCTGTCGGCGTGGGGCCTCTACCGCTTCAACCAGCTGCTGGCGACGCTGCCGACACCCGGCGGCGACAACCTGGTCGCACGGATCGCCGGCGAGGCGCTGAAGTACAAGACCGCGTTCGCCATGCAGTACGGCGAGATGTTCGGCATCACCGCCGTCGTCTGCGTCGTCGGCGCGGTCCTCGGGTTCTTCATCGCGGGCCGGCACACCCACGCCGAGGAACCCGGCCCGACCGGTCGGCACGCGCTGGTGACACCCGCCGCCGACGACACCGCCGCGCCGCGCTAGGACACCCGGATATCGGCGATGACGCCGTGGTGATCGGAACCCGGCACGTCGACACGCCGGAATGACACCGGGGTGGCACCCGCCGCCAGGATGTGGTCGATCGCGATGACCGCCGGGTAGCGACGGTCCGCCGGCCAGGTCGCCACGATGCCGGACCCGGTCGCCACCGCCGCGTCGGCCAGCGGCGCCGAGCCGTCGGGACCGCTGTCCGCCAACAGATCCCGGAACAGCGCATGGTCATAGGTCGAGTTGAAATCGGCACCGACGATCACCGGACGGGCCGCCGCAGACAACAGCGGACGCAGCCGACGCAGATCGGCCGCCCACTGCCGGGCGGGCCGCGGATACGGCGGGATCGGATGCAGCGCGAAAACGCTCACCGCGGGTGCGTCCGGCAGTTGCATGACGGCCCGCAGATTGTTCAAGGCGAACCCGTCCAGCCGTTGCCCGTCACGCAACGGAAAGCGCGAATAGATGCCACTACCACCGCCACCGCCGCGGGCAGCGGTATAGGAGTACGGCAATTCCTTTGTCAGCCCGGCAGATTCGAGTCGGCTGACCGCTGACGGTGTCAGCTCAAGGAGGGTCAGGACATCGATCCGGTCGGCGCGGACGGTGCGCGCCAACACCGAAGCGTCGGCGCGGCCGAACAGCAGGTTGGCCGACATCAGCCGGATCGAGACACCTCCCGGTGCCGCCGTCGCGCCTCGGTACAGCGGCAGCTGCATCCACCCGCCGACGGCCACCAGCAGCACCCCCGCGACGGCCAGCAGCCAATGCCGCGATATCAGCATGGCCACGGTGACCATAGCCGCCATCACGACGAAAAGCGGTGTGAACGAGGCGATCAGCGTCACGACCGTACTGGCCGATCTGTTGTAGTGCGCGGCGATACCCACCGCGGCGACCATCAGGAACCCGATCCCGAGCACGACGCCCGCGATACGGCCCAAACTCACCGAGGTACCAGCGACAACAACAGGTCCGGCCCCACCGGTTCGACACCGTCGAACCGCCATCGCAGGGCCCGCGCGATATTCGGCACCCCGATATCGTCGACCGCGGTGCCCGGACCACCCAGCAGGATCGGCGCCACATAGGCCAGCATGCGGTCGATCACACCGGCCCGCAAGAAGGCACTCGCCAGCGTCGGTCCGCCCTCCAGCAGCACATCGGTGCGGTCCCCCAGTGCTGCGATCACCTCGTGCGGATCATGTGTGCGGATCACCATGGTCCGCGAATCATCATTGAGCACTTTGGATTCCGAGGATATCTCGCGCTCCCCCACCACGACCCGCAACGGTTGGCGCTCGGCCAACGAACCGTCGGGCAGCCGGGCGGTCAGCGCTGGGTCGTCGGCGAACACCGTGCCGGTCCCGACCACTATCGCATCGGCGGCGGCGCGCCGCCGATGCACATCGGCGCGGGCCGGCTCGCTGGTGATCCACTGACTCGATCCGTCGGCGGCTGCACTGCGCCCGTCGATACTCGCGGCGTACTTCCAGGTGATGTGGGGGCGCCCGGTGCGCTGCTTGTGCAGCCATTCCCGCAGCGGCCCGCCGGCGACCAGGTCGGCTTGCAACCCCGCGGTCACCGCGATACCGGCGGCCCGCAGCCGGTCGGCTCCCCCGGCGGCGACCGGGTTGGGATCGGCAACCGCGTAGATCACCGCCGAAACCCCCGCCGCGACAAGGGCATCCACACAGGGCGGAGTCCTGCCGTGATGGTTGCACGGCTCCAGCGTGCACACCGCGGTGCCACCGACGGCCCGGGTGCCCGCGCGGCGCAACGCCACCACCTCGGCATGCGCCCCACCGGGCGGCTCGGTGGCACCGACACCGGCGATCTGACCGTCCGCATCGAGAATGACCGCACCGACCGGCGGATTGGGATAGGTTGCGCCTTTGACGTTCTCGGCCTGCTCGACGGCCAGCCGCATCGCGTCGGCCGGCATGGTCAGCACCGAAGGTGCGGCGAGGCGCCGCCGGCCTGGCTGCGCAGTGCCGCTACGGCGGCTGCCGGGTCGGCCGCCCCGTAGACAGCCGAACCCGCGACGAAACAGTCCACGCCGGCCTCCGCGGCGGCCTCGATGGTGTCGGCGTTGATACCGCCGTCGATCTCGACCAGGATCGTCAGCTCACCGGAATCGACCAGCCGCCGGGCCAACCGCACCTTGGAGAGCACCTCGGCGATGAAACCCTGTCCGCCGAAACCTGGTTCGACCGACATCACCAGCAGGGTGTCGAAATCACGCAACAACTCCAGGTACGGCTCCAACGGTGTGCCCGGTTTGACCGCCAGCCCGGCCTTGGCTCCGGCCGCACGGATATCCCGGGCCACCCCGGCGGGGTTGTCGGCCGCCTCGACGTGGAAGGTGACGTTGTAGGCGCCGGCCTCGGCATAGGGCGGGGCCCACCGGCGCGGGTCGTCGATCATCAGATGGCAGTCCATCGGGATGTCGGTGGCCGCGAGCAGGCTCTGCACCACCGGCAGGCCCAGCGTCAGATTGGGCACGAAATGCCCGTCCATGACGTCGACGTGCAGCCAGTCGGCGCCTTTGACGGCGGCGGCCTCGTCGGCGAGCCGGGCGAAATCGGCGGACAGGATCGACGGCGCGATCAGCGGAGACGTCAGCTCAGACATGACGACCACCCTAATATTCGCCGGCCGGGCATTTGTTCACGCGTCCCGTCGCAGCGCCGCGGCGAACATCGCATCGGTGCCGTGCCGGTGCGGCCACAGCTGCACGGCTTGTCCCGCGCCGCCGGAATCGAGGTCGCCCGCAGGGGCGAAGAGCGGCCGGGTGTCCAACGCGGTGACCGCATGCCTGCGGACGGCGTCGGCCACAACACCGGTGGTCTCGGCCAGGTGCGGCGAACACGTCGCGTACAACACCACCCCACCCGGACGCACCAGGTCGATCGCCGCGGCAAGCAGTTCACGCTGCAGTTTCGTCAGCTCCGGGATATCGGTGGGCTGACGGCGCCAGCGGGCCTCCGGCCTGCGCCGCAGCGCGCCCAGCCCGGTGCAGGGAGCGTCCACCAGCACCCGGTCATAACCCGGCTGCAGACCGGAATCGCGGCCGTCGACACGATGCACCGCGACGTCGAGACCACGGGTGTTCTGCTCGACCATCTCCGCTCGGCGCGGTGTCGGCTCGACGGCGTCGACCCGGGCGCCCTGCTCGGCGGCGATGGCGGCCAGCATCGCGGTCTTACCGCCCGGACCGGCGCACAGGTCCAGCCAGCGGCCCTGGTCACCGTCGACCGGGGCCAGGGTCAGCGCTCGGGCCACCAACTGACTGCCCTCGTCCTGCACCAGCGCCTGTCCGTCGCGGACCTGCGTCAGCCGCCCCGGGTCTCCCGAGGACAGGTACACCGCGTAGGGCGAATACCGGCCGACCTCGCCGCCGACGGCGTCGGCGAGCTCGGCGGCGCTGAGCACACCCGGGCGGGCAGCCAGATGCACCGCGGGACGTTCGTCGTCGACGGTCAGCAGTTGCCCCAGCTCGCCGGCCCGGGCGCCCAGCGCATCGGCGAAGGCCTGCGCGATCCAGCGCGGGTGGGCGTGGCTGAACGCCAGATGCCCGATCGGATCGGTGGTCGCCGACGGCGCGAGCTCGGCAACCCAGGCCTGCTCGTCCTGACGAGAAATGCGTCGTAACACACCATTGACGAAACCTGCACGCACGGAATCGAATTCGACGCCCGCCTGCTCCACCGTCGTCGACACCGCGGCGTGCGGCTCGACCCGGGTCCGCAGCAACTGGTAAGCGCCCAGGCGCAGCAGATCGAGCAGCACCGGGTCGATGCGGTCGGTGGGACGCGCTGCGGCGGCGGCGATCACGGCATCCAGCAGGCCACGGGTGCGACAGGTGCCGTAGGTCAGCTCGGTGGCGAATGCGGCGTCGCGGCCGCTGATTCCACGTTCGGTCAGCAAGGCAGGCAACGCCAGGTTGGCATAGGAGTCGCGCTCGGAAACCATCCGCAGCACATCGAAGGCGGCCCGACGCGCCGGATCCAGCTGCTTGCGCGGTTGCCTGCGCGCCGGGCCGCTACCGCGGCGCGGCGGCCGCTGGTCGGTCATGATGCCCGGACAGTGTCGAGGCGGGCGCCGCGCGCCCAGTCAGCGGCATTCATAAGCTTCTTTCCCGGAGGTTGCACATTCCCCAATTGCACTGGCGTCGAGCCTGTTCCAACCAGAACACGATTCCGTTCGACCCGGATCTCGCCCGGTGCCAGGGCCTGGCCGTCGGCCTCGGGCAGCGGGGTCACCGGTCCCAGCTTGACCCGCAGATCGCCGATCATGGTCCAGGCGCCCGGGTTGGGAATGACGGCGCGGATTCGCCGGTCGACGGCATGTGCGGGAAGTTCCCAGCGCACCCGGGCCTCCTCGACGGTGATCTTGGGAGCGATGCTGACACCGTCGGCGCGTTGTGGAACCGGGCTCAGCGCACCGTCTTCGACACCGTCGAGGGTGCTCTCCAACAGAACCGCGCCGGAGACGGCAAGACGGTCGAGCAGATCGCCTGCGGTGTCGGTCGGCCGCACCGTCTCGGTGACGACGCCGTACACCGGCCCGGAGTCCAGCGCGGGTTCGATCTCGAAGGTGGTTGCGCCGGTTACGGTGTCACCCGCGGCGATGGCGGCCTGCACCGGCGCCGCCCCACGCCAGGCGGGCAGCAGCGAGAAGTGCAGATTGATCCAGCCGCGTGGCGGCACGGCGAGCAGATCCGCGCCCAGCAGGGCGCCATAGGCGACCACCGGGCAGCAGTCGGGCGCGAGCGCGGTCAACTCGTCGACGAATTCCGCGGTGTTGGGCCGGGCCGGCTTCAAGACGGTGATGCCGTGTTCCTCGGCCAGTTGGGCGACCGGTGACGCGGTGGGCTTGCCGCGGCGGCCCGACACCGCATCGGGCCGGGTGAGCACCGCGACGACCTCGTGGCGGGGCGAGGCGATGAGCCGACGAAGCGCCGGCAGGGCCGGCTCCGGAGTACCGGCAAACACCAAACGCATCCCGACAGTCTAGATATCGGGATCCGCCGGCCCGCGGCAGCCTCAGCGCGGCGTCTGGTAGTACTCGCGCTCGCTGACGCCGGCAGCGCCGGCCACGAACATCCACGGGATCGTGGTGACCAGCTTGTTCACCGTCGCCACCGCATCGTTGTAGTACTGCCGGGCGAATGCCAGCTTGTTCTCGGTGTCGGTCAGGTTGCGTTGCAGGTCGAGGAAGTTGTTCGACGAATTGAGCTGCGGGTAGGACTGACCGAGCGCCAGCACCTGCCCCAGGGCGGTGTCGAACTGCTGCTCGGCGGCACTGCGCTGAGCGACCGACTTGCCGCCCGTCGCGGCGGTCAGGGCGGCGCGCGCGTCGGTGACGTGGTCGAGGACGGATTTCTCGTGGGCCGCAAAGGCGCTCACCGCACTGACCAGACTGGGTATCAGTGATGCCCGCCGGGTCAGTTCCACGTCGATACCGCCCAGCGCCTCGGCCACCCGGACGTCGGCGGACCGAACCTTGTTGTAGCCGAGCACGAATACCAGCAGCACCGCGACCGCGATCAGCAGCACCACTATCAGCAGAAACCTCACCATGAGCCGCCTCCTCCGCCGCCACCGCCGCCCCCGCCACCGCCGCCTCCACCGCTGCTGCCGCCACCGCTGCTGCTCGATGACGCCTGCGACGCGGTGTAGGCACCGATCGAGGAGGACAACGCCGATTCGAAACTGTCGAAACTGGATGCGCCGGAACTGCTGCCGTAGAAGCCCGACGATGAATCCGATGATTGGTACCAATCAGGTTGCGGTGCAACCGAACCGGTGGCCGCTTGATATTTGGCGGCCCACAGCGCCGCCGCCCCGCCGGCGACCGCGAACGGCAGGTAGGCGGCATAGAGGTCTTTGCGGGCGGCGAAGTCGAAACGCGCCTCGGCGGAATCGGTGACCAGCATGCGGTGAAAACCACCGACCTGCGACCACAACTCCCGCCCGGCCGGTGTGCGTCGCATACCGACCCCGGCGGACCAGGACTTGGCCGACAAGAAGAAGAACGCCGCGAACGGCAACACCCAGATGGTCGTCGGGAAGACCCACCCGAACGCGGCCAGCGCGGCGAGTACGAGCGCGACGATGTTGGCGACGCGCACCCACAATTCAGAGCGCCGTTTGACCATCAGGCCGTCGTCGAAGGCCCACTTGCCGGCCTCGGCGCTCAGATCGGTCTTGGCCGTGCTGAGCTTCTTGCCGGAACTTGCCGTGCCGTTGGCATTGAACTCGGCCCCGGGCTGGTTGATCCGCAACGCCGAACCGACCTGTTGGCTGACGCGGTCCAGCTGAGCCCACTCGTCACGACGGACCTTGCCTTCCAGACTCCAATTCTTGTCGCCGGTCTGGCGCATCTCGATCATGCCGCGGTCGGCCAGGTAGAACAGTGTCGCGGTGAGTGCATGCTTGCCGACCGACTCGGTCCGGATGTACTCCGCCTGCGCCGGCCCGATCCCCGGCGGCGGGGCGTACTGCAGCGGGAAGCCCGGCGGCGTCTCGACCGTGGACCGGTACAGCAGTACCGCTCCCACGATCGCGGCGACCGTCAGCGCACCCACCCAGACCAGCCCGTCGAGGCTGCGCCCCAGCACGGTGTCCCAGCGATAGGACCAGGGCAGCTCCGCGCGCGGCGGGGTCGGCATGTCGACGCCGAGCCGTACGGTCACCGGGGTCCGTGGGTCCAGCATCGCGGCCTTCACGGTCGCCGTGGTGCCGCTGTAGGTGAGGTCCTGGCAGGCCCGCCCCACGCCGGTACCGATCGAACAACTCAGTCCGGTGATCTCGGCGGGGGTGGTGACGGTGACGTCGACGCGGTAGATCTCGTTGTCCCAGCCCGGTGGGACCACATTCCAGTAGAAGACCGACTGGGTGTTCGGATCGCCGGTGGTGGAGGCGAACTCCTTCTCCGACCCGCTGCCGCCCGGGTCGAGCACCCCGGGGATGGTGTAGCGGATCTCGAAGACGTGGGTGCCGGGATCGATGTAGCGATCCGGGTCGCCGATCTTGGCCACCCGGAACCGGTCGCCCTCGCGCCAGGTCATCTCGTACGGGATGGGGTTGCCGTCGACGAGGATCGAGGTCACGGTGGGTTGCTGACGGACACCGGGGTAATTGCGGTTGGCGACATCCCAGAACCGGAACAAACCGTGCCGTCCGGACGGGAATTGCGCGCTGATGGTCTCGGTGGCCTCGAGGTTGCCGTCGGAATCGATGCGGAAATCGGCCTGATAGTGCCCGAACGTGACCGGGTCACTGGCCGGCCCGGCGGTGGAGGTTCCGACCAGGAATACCGGCCACAGCACCGCAAAACCGATGAGCGCCAACGTGATCAGCCATCGGACCGATCTACCGAACCACGCCATTGCACGCCTTCCCCTGACGAATGCTGTGCTTACCCTATGTGCAACGGGTCGATCTGGACTCGAACCGGCGGGTGCTCGCGTCGGGCGCTGAGCACACCGGAGGCCCGGCGCAGCGCGGCCGCCAGCGCCAGCCCGTCGTCGCGATCGACACGCACCAGCATCCGGATGACCTCCACACCGGGCTCGATACCGGCCGGCCTGCGCACGCCGGGCGGCAGGTCGACGGGGCCGAGGATATCCGCGGTCGCCTCGCCGAGCTCCGGCAGACCCGCGGCGGCCAGTAGCGCCGCCACCGCCTCGGTGGTGCCGTCGAGCGCGGCAAGGTGCACGCACGGCGGCAACGCGACCTCGGCCCGGCCGGCCAGTTCGGAATCGGCGTGCCCGACCGGATCCCAGCGGATCAGGGCCTGCACAGTAGGGATGGCGGCCTCGGCCACCACCGCGACCACACCACCGTCGACGCGCGGGCGCACCAGTGCCGATGCGGCCAGCCAGCGCCGCAGGGTGTCCTCGGCGGCGCGCAGGTCCTGACGGCCCAGCAGCGCCCAGCTGTCCAGCAGCAGCGCCGCCCCGTAACCATGTGGTGCGGCCGGTTCGGCACCGGGCGTGGCGACCACCAGCGCGGCCCCACCGGCGATGTCGGAGACCATCGACTCCCCCGACGAGGTGATGACCGAGGTGCCGGGGAAGGCGCGGCCGAGTTCCTCCGCGGTGCGGCGCGCGCCCACCACCACCGCCCGCACCGAATCCGACCCGCACCGGGCGCAGCGCAGCGCGGTGTCGGCGCGACCACACCACCGGCACACCGCGACGCCCCCGGACTCGGCCTGTGATCCGGTCAGCGACAGCGGACCGGTGCAATGCCGGCAGCGCGCGACGGTACGGCACTTCGCACAGGCCAGCGACGGCACATAGCCCCGGCGCGGTACCTGCACCAGCACCGGCGCGTCGGCCTGTAGTGCCGACCGGGCGGCGCGCAGCGCCAACGACGGCAGCCGGGCGGTGCGGGCCGCGGGGTCGCGTTCCTGCTCGAAACCCCCGTCGTCGAGCGCGACGACGCGCGGCGCCCGGGCCCGCACCACCGGCCGGGCGGCCACCAGGTCATGCGCCCACCCGCTGCGCACCAGGGCCTGGGCTTCGGCGGTGCGTGCATAGCCGCCGATCACCGCGGCGCAGCGCAGCTGATGTGCCCGCAGCATGGCGACTTCACGGGTGTGCGGGTAGGGCGCCCGCGGTTCGGCCAGGGTGTCGTCACCGTCGTCCCACACCATGACCAGTCCGAGGTTGGCCAGCGGAGCGAATACCGCGCTGCGGGTGCCGATCACCAGCCGCGCCGTACCGCGCAACACCGTGAGCCAGCGCCGGTAGCGCGCCGCCGGGCCCAAACCGGCCGACAGCGCCACCACGCCGTCGGCCCCACAGTGCGCCACGGCCGCGGCGTGGACGGCATCGATATCGCGCTGATCGGGCACGATGACCAGCGCGCTGCGTCCGCCGCTGAGCGTGGCCGCGGCGGCCTCGGCGATCCGCTCGGTCCACTGTTCACCGGGCAGCGCCTGCCAGACGGCGCGCGCGGCCCGGCCTTCGGCCAGCGCGGTCAGGAACTGGGTACCCCGGCCGTACTCGGCCCAGCCGGCAGGGTCGGGCGCGGGCAGTCGATCCAGCTCGGTGATCGTTGGCGCCGTTGGTGTTTCGCGTTCGACCTTGGCGTGCCGCGGCGGTATGGCGAGCCGCAACACGTCGGCCCGGGTACCGGCGTAGCGGGCGGCGACAGCATCGGCGAGCCTGCGGATATCCGGGGTGAGCACGGGTTCCGCCGAGATCACCCGGTCCAGCCAGCCCAGTTTGCCCTCGTGATCGGTCTCCGATCGGCGCTCCAGCACGAAGGCGTCGACCAGACGGCCGTGGAACCGGACCCGCACCCGCACACCGGGCTGGGCGTCGTCGGACTGTTCTGGCGTGACCAGATAGTCGAACTCACGGTCAAGATGCGGCACGGTGAGCATCGGCAGCACTCGGGCGATGGGCTCGTGTTCGGCGGTGCGTTTGGTGGTGGCGACCGCGCTCCGAGCTGCCCGCACCGGTACGGCCAGCATCGGTTCGGTCATGAATTCTCCTCGGCCCGGCGCGCCCGGTGCGCCCGTGCCGCCAACCTAGGCCTGTTCCCCGACACGGTCGCGCCCGAAGAAGAACCCGGCGGTGATCAGCACCTGCGAGATCGCGTACGCCCACCAGATCGGCACCGCCAGCAGCTGATCGCCACGGACGAACTCGCTGATCCCGATCATGGCGTCGGAGACGGCGAAGCACACCGCGCCCAGCGCCGTCCACGGTGTCGGCAGCCTGGCCAGCAGCGCCGCGCACACCATCGCCCCCAGCACCGCGATGTACACCGTCACCGGGATGGTCAGCTGCGCCGCGGCCAGATGCGGCCAGAACCAGACCAGCAGCACCACACACGCGACGATGACGACGGCGGCCGCGATCACCCGGCTCCTCGACGGCGCGGCCAGCGGTAGCAGGGCCGCCAGATAACACAGATGGGCGACCAGGAAGCCGCCCAGCCCACCGACGAACGACGGCTCCCACCACGGCATCGCGAGCAGGAAATCCCCTACCGCCGAGAACAGCAACGCCCCGAGCAGCCATCGACGCTCCCGGACGACGGGGTGACACCACGCCGCCGCGGCCAGCAGCAGCGCCATCGACGCCTTGACGGCGGGCTGTCCGGCGAACTGACCGGTCAGCGCCGCACCGGCGGGCAGCCCCAGCGCGACGATGATGAGCCAGCCGCCGTAACCGGCGCCGGCAACGGCCCCGGCCACCCACAACCGGGACCGCAACCGGGTCCGGGCGGATGTGTTCGTCACCGTCATGGGGTGGAACCTAGACGAGGGGCGCATCGGCGAGCAATCAGATCCCCCCGGACGACGGCTGCCTAAGGTGGGATCCATGACCGAAACCCCCACGCGCCCCGGAATCGACCCCAACCTCAAGGCGTTGCTGGACGCCGTGCCGCTGGAATTCACCGTCGACGACGGTGTCGAGTACGCCAGGGAGAAGCTGCGCGCAGTTCGACCGCCCGCCTCGATGCTGCCGCAGATGCGCATCGAGGAGCGCACCATCGGCTACGGCGAGATCGCCGATATCCCGGTGCGGATCTACTGGCCCCCGATCGACCAGCACGACGACCTGCCGGTGGTGGTCTTCTACCACGGCGGCGGCTGGGCCATCGGCGATCTGGACACCCATGACCACGTCGCCCGTGCGCATGCCGTCGGGGCCGAGGCCATCGTGGTGTCGGTGGACTACCGGTTGGCTCCCGAACACCCGTTCCCGCAGGGAGTCGACGACGCGTGGGCGGCGCTGAGGTGGGTCGGCGAGCATGCCGGTGAGCTCGGCGGGGACCCGAATCGCATTGCCGTGGCCGGTGATTCGGCGGGTGGCAACCTGGCGGCAGTGGTGGCGCTGCTGGCCCGCGACAACGGCGGGCCCGCCCTGGTGTTCCAGCTGCTGTGGTATCCCATCGTGGTGGGTGACATGTCGTTGCCGTCGTTCGCCGAGAACGCCGACGCGCCGATGCTCAACGCCGACGTCAGCGCCGCATTCCTCACCTGGTATGTCTCCGATCTGGATTTCGGTGACCCGTCGAGCCTGCCCACGACGCTGGCCCCGGCCAACGCGGAGTCGCTGTCCGGCTTGCCTCCGGCGTTCATCGGTACCGCCGAACACGATCCGCTACGCGATGACGGCGCGAAATACGCCGAACTGCTGGATGCGGCCGGCGTCGCGGTCACCCACACCAATGAGCCGACGATGGTGCACGGATACGTCAGCCTGGCTCTTGCCTCGCCGGTTGCCACCGAGGCGACCAACCGCGGACTGGCAGCATTGCGCGCCGCACTGCACCCCTGAGACGGCACAGGACCGGTGCGTCGTCCGCGGTCTCAGTGAAACGCCCGCACCCGGTCCGCCCGCCGCCGTTTGGCGCCCGTTCGGCTGCGCCGCTGCTCGTACATCGCCTGGTCGGCTGCGTCGAGCATCATGTCGATCGATCGGCCGTCACCGGGGCGATGCCCGGCGAAACCGATCGTCAGTGCGACCGGTACCGACGTGCCGTCGGCCAACGGGATCGGGGTGCTGTCGAACTGATCGGTGATACGGGCCGCCGTCACCGCCAGTTCCTCGTCGGTGACGGCGTCGGTGATCACCAGGAATTCGTCACCGCCCCAACGGGCGACCAGGTCCCCGCCGTCGACGGCGGTGAGCAGGCGTCGCGCCACCTCGACCAGAAGCTGGTCGCCGGCATGGTGGCCACGGCGGTCGTTGACGGATTTGAACCGCTCGATATCGCAGAACAGCACGCCGTAGCCGTTGTCGGCCGTGTGGAGCTGCTCAAGGCGGCTCCATGCGGCGGACCGGTTTGCGATCTCGGTCAGCGGGTCGGTGGCGGCCTGGCGGGTCAGTTCCGCCTCGCGGATACGGGCGGCGGTCACATCGACGAGCTGGGAGACGAAACAGCTGGGCTGCTCCTTGGAGTCGGTCACCAGCGCCACCGTCAGGTCGCACCACACGATGTGCCCGTCCGCGGCGAAGAACCGCTTGGCGATGCGGTACGAGCGCCGGCGGCCCTCAAGACATTCCGCCAGCAGCGCCAGGTCGGCCTCGAGGTCGTCGGGATGGGTGATCTCCTGAAACGACATCTGGGCCATCGCCCGCTTGCCGAAACCGAACATCTCGCGCAGGGCGCGATTGGTGCGCAGGAACATCCCGTCCAGACCGACCACGGCCATCCCGATCGGCGAGTGCGCCAGAGCCAGGTCGAATCGCCGCTCCCCCAACAGGTCGAAGGTGCGCAGCGCGTCGTCATGGAGTGCCGCGGTGACGGCGGCGGCCGGGAACCCGTGCGTATGCGGTTTCGGCCGACTGAGGTGATAGCCCTGAGCCAGGGTGATACCGGCCGCGCCGATGGCGTCCAATTCGCCCTGGGTTTCGACACCTTCGGCGATCACCCGGGAACCGGTCCGCCTGGCGAATTCGCCGATGGCCTGCGCCAGCCGGAGCCGGGCCTCGTCGACATCGATGTTGCGGGTTATCGACTGATCGATCTTGACGAATTCCGGGGCCAATTCCAGGATGTGTGAGAACGAGGAGAAACCGGCGCCGACATCGTCGACGGCAATTCGCATACCCCGCGCCCGGCATTTCTCCAGTGCGGCGTCGAGAACGCTGTAGTTCTGGACGGCGTCGTGTTCGGTGATCTCCAGGACGACGCGGGTCGGGTCGACATCGGTGAGCAACTGGGCCCACGGCAACCGCACCACCGCCGCCGGCGAGACATTTATCGACACGCACAAATCGTCGGGTAGCTCCGGCATCAAGGAGAAGACCCGCTTGACGATCGCCGTTTCCAGTTCGATGTCCAGACCCAGGACAGCCGCCTGCCGGAGGAAGACATCGGGACGGAACGGCTCACACGGAAAGCGCGCAAGCGCCTCGACGGCCAGCACCTTGCCACTGTCAACGCAGTGGACCGCCTGGAAGACCACCTCGAAATCCTGTTCGGCAACGACTCGGCGAATGGCCTTGCGCTGTTCGGAGGTGGCGTCGGGCCCGAGCGCCGCCGCGGAGAACAATGCACCGATGAGATCCGCGGTGTGCCTGACGATACGTAGATCGACATCGGCCAGGTGGGGCTTGGCCTCGCGGCTCACGGCACACACCATGCCCACCGTCGAGCCGTCCAGGCCGAGGACCGGGACGCCGACGTAGGCGCCCATGCTCCATTCGTGCGTGATCGGCAGGACCGCTGTCGTCTGGTTGGCCGAGGTGTCGGGGATCACCGCCGGCAGGCGACCGTCGATGACGCGGACGCAGTACGACCCTGACAGCGACGCGCGTTCGCTGGGCGAAAGGCCGACCGCTTCGGCATCGCCGTCGAGCACCTCGAACTCTTGCATGCCATCGCGAAACCGTGCCAACCACGCGGTGTCCAGTCCCAGCCGGCTACGTAGAAAACCCAGCAGGGTGCGGACCAATTCGGTGGGGATATCGGGTCCAGCAAGGGCGGGCGCGCCGCTCCCGTTATTGACCCTCATGCGAAAATACTAATCGGCACGTCAGCAAACCGCTGCGCATTGCCGTCCAACCGGGCCACGCGCCGCCCGCCAGAGTGCAATCAGGGTCGCGAATCCCGGCGGACTCACGACCCTGACGACAATTTCGTGGTCTAGACGGAGGCCGATTGTCCGACTCCTCGCCCGCCTCGTCCCTCGGCGGGTTCGTCGTCTAGACGGAGCCCCGATTGTCCGACTCCTCGCCCGCCTCGTCCCTCGGCGGGTTCGTCGTCTAGACGGAAGCCTTCAGGTCGTCGACCTTGTTGAGCTGCTCCCACGGCAATTCGATATCGGTCCGGCCGAAGTGGCCGTAAGCAGCGGTCTGCGCGTAAATCGGGCGCAACAGGTCCAGGTCGCGCACGATCGCGCCGGGACGCAGGTCGAACACACTGGTGATGGCCTTCTCGATGCGGGCCGGATCGACCGTCTCGGTGCCGAAGGTCTCGACGAACAGCCCGACCGGCGCGGCCTTGCCGATCGCGTACGCGACCTGCACCTCGACACGCTCGGCCAGGCCGGCGGCCACCACGTTCTTGGCCACCCAACGCATGGCGTAGGCCGCCGAACGGTCCACCTTCGACGGATCCTTGCCGGAGAACGCGCCGCCACCGTGGCGGGCCCAGCCGCCGTAGGTGTCGACGATGATCTTGCGGCCGGTCAGACCGGCATCACCCATCGGACCGCCCAGGACGAACTTGCCGGTGGGGTTGACCAGCAGCCGGAAGTCGGAGGTGTCCATGGTGTCGTGCCCCAGATCGGCGAGCACGGTGTTGACGACCTTCTCGCGGATGTCGGGCGCCAGCGTGTTCTCCAGGTCGATCCCGGCCGCGTGCTGTGTGGAGAGCACCACGGTGTCGAGGCGGACCGGCGTCACACCCTCGTACTGCACGGTGACCTGGGTCTTGCCGTCCGGGCGCAGGTAGTCCAGCACGCCGTCCTTGCGGACCTTGGTCAGCTGCCGCGACAACCGGTGGGCCAGCGCGATCGGCAGCGGCATCAGCTCGGGGGTGTCGCGGATGGCGTAGCCGAACATCAGGCCCTGGTCACCGGCGCCCTGCAGATCCAGCGGATCGGCCGCACCCTCGACCCGGGTCTCGTGCGCGGTGTCGACGCCCTGGGCGATATCGGGCGACTGCGCGCCGATGCCGATGTTGACACCGCAGGTCTCGTAGTCGAAACCCTTCTCCGAAGAGTCGTAGCCGACCTGCCGGATCCGGTCGCGCACGATCAGCGGGATATCGGCGAACGCTTCTTTGGCGTTGGTCGTGACTTCACCGACCACATGCACCTGTCCGGTGGTCACCAGGGTCTCGACGGCGACGCGCGACTTGGGGTCCTGTGCCAGGAGAGCGTCGAGAACCGAGTCGCTGATGGCGTCACAGATCTTGTCGGGGTGACCCTCGGTCACCGACTCACTGGTAAACAGACGACCACTACTCACGTTCTATTCCTTCCGGCTCAAGCCCACACGAACAAGGTAAATCGAAACACATCGCCATCGGCGCCGCCCGGCCTCCCCGGCCCGACGAATGCGGCTGCTTAGGCGTGCGCACCCCGCAAGAAGTCCGCGACGGCGTCCACGATACGGCTGGCCATCAACGTCTTTGAACCGTGCTCCAGGGCGACCTCGGCACCGTCGGAGGCGAGCAGCCACCCGGCGTTGTTGTCCACCTCGAAAGCGCGGCCGTCTCCGACGGCGTTGACCACCAGCAGATCGCAGCCTTTGCGCTGCAGTTTGGCGCGACCGTGGAACAGCACATCGCCCTCGGCATCACCGGTTTCGGCGGCGAATCCGACGATGGCTCGCATGTTCGGCAGCTGACCGTCGGCGCGGGACCGGACAGCCGCGGCCAGGATGTCGTCGTTGCGCACCAGATCGATGGCGCTCGGTTCGCTGTTGCCACCCTTTTTGATCTTGGTGGGCATAACGTGCGCGGGCCGGAAATCGGCGACCGCAGCGGCCATCACCAGTACCTCGGCGTCGGGAGCGTGTTTGGACACCGCGTCGGCCAGCTGACCGGCCGAACCGATGTGTACGACGTCGACACCGGCGGGGTCGGCCAGACCGGCGGTGTTACCGGCGATCAGGGTGACATCGGCGCCGCGCTGCGCCGCCACCCGCGCCACCGCGTACCCCTGCTTCCCCGAGCTGCGGTTACCGATGAACCGGACCGGGTCGATGGGTTCGCGGGTTCCGCCGGCGGTGACGAGCACTTTGACGCCGTCCAGGTTGTAGGGCAATGCGTCACCGCGGGCCAGCAGCAGTTCGGCGAAGGTGGTGATCTCCTCCGGCTCGGGCAGCCGGCCGGGGCCGCTGTCGGCTCCGGTGAGCCGGCCCGAGGCGGGTTCGAGCACCACGGCGCCGCGGCGGCGCAGGGTCGCCACGTTGTCCACCGTCGCCGGGTGCAGCCACATCTCGGTATGCATCGCCGGGGCGAAGAGCACCGGGCAGCGGGCCGTCAGCAGTGTCGCCGTCAGCAGGTCGTCGGCGCGGCCTGCGACGGCGCGGGCCATCACATCGGCGGTGGCCGGTGCCACCACGACGAGGTCGGCTTCCTGTCCGATGCGCACATGAGGCACCGCGGGTACGTCCTCGAAGACACCGGTGTGCACCGGTAAACCCGAAAGCGCCTCGAATGTCGCGGCGCCGACGAAGCGCAGCGCGGCCTCGGTGGGCACCACGCGCACCTGATGACCGGCTTCGGTGAGCTGCCGAACCACCGAACAGGCCTTATAGGCGGCGATGCCGCCCGAGACCCCCACGATGATCCGCTTGCGGGTCATGCTCAGCTGGTCCGCTCGTCACCCGGGGAGCACATCGACGTCAACCTGCCGGCCGTGTTACTCGCCCTCGGTGTGCTCGAGCAGATCGCCGTGGATCTCGCGCAGCGCGATCGACAGCGGCTTCTCCTGCAGGCCCGGCTCGACGAGCGGTCCGACGTATTCCAGGATCCCGTCGCCGAGCTGGTTGTAGTAGTCGTTGATCTGGCGCGCCCGCTTGGCGGCGTAGATGACCAGCGCGTACTTGCTCGAGGCGCGGTCAAGCAGCTCGTCGATGGGCGGGTTGGTGATACCCAGCGGGGTGTCGTACGAGCCATGCCCCCCAGCGGACGGATCGAACTGATCGGTCAGCATGTCGGGATGCGAGTTGGTCACTAAGAATCTCCTGGCAGTTCTGCGCAGGCCCAGCGCCCGGGTTCTCCCCGGGATACTGAGCGGGCTCGTTTTGTGGTGCTGGATGGGCCGTCACACCGTGTCCGGCGCGGTTCCCACCAGCAAGGATACCAATTCAGCGCAGGCAGTCTCTAATTGCCTGTTCACGACGACGACATCGAAGGATTCCTGAGCAGCCAATTCGGCCCGCGCAGTGGCCAGTCGGCGCGCCATCACCTCGGGCGTTTCGGTGCCGCGGCCGACGAGCCGGCGTTCCAGATCCTCCCAGCTCGGGGGCGCCAGGAACACCGCAACCGATTCCGGCATGGCGGCTTTGACGGCTTTCGCGCCGGCCAGGTCGACCTCGATGAGAACGGGTCTACCTGCGGTCATGGCATCCCGCACCGCCTTTGCGGGGGTGCCCGACCGGTGCAGACCGCCGTGGATGTCCGCCCATTCGAGCAGCTCGCCGCGGTCTATGAGTTGTTGAAACGTCTCGGCGCTGACGAAGTGGTAGTCGACACCGTCGACCTCACCGGGACGCGGGGCCCTGGTGGTGGCCGAGACGCTGAAGTAGAGGTCGGGGACACGTTCCCGCAGGCAGCGGACAACCGTCGACTTACCGACCGCGGAGGGACCGGACAGCACGACCACACGGCCACCATCCGGTCCCCCGCCAGCGCTCACTGACCTCTTTAAGAGGGGTCGAACTTTTCCAGCAGGGCCTTTCGCTGGCGATCGCCGAGGCCGCGCAGGCGGCGGGTCGGAGCGATCTCCAGCTCGGTCATGATCTCCTGCGCCTTGACCTTGCCGACCTTGGGCAGGGCTTCCAACAGTGCGGAAACCTTCATCTTGCCCAAGACCTCGTCGGTCTCAGCGTCCTTGAGGACCTGCTTGAGGTTGGTGCCGCCACGCTTGAGCCGGTCTTTGAGCTCAGCCCGCGCTCGACGTGCGGCAGCAGCCTTCTCCAACGCAGCCGCACGCTGTTCGTCGGTCAACTGGGGAAGGGCCACGGTTCCTCCGTCTCATTGCAATTCGATGGCCAAGGGTGTCGGTGCCGACAGGTGTCGCTGCAACCTGCCGTGCACCGGCTGACCATCGATGTTTTTTTGTCTCGGCCGGGGTACTCCAGCCAGCGACGACGACCGTACCCAGGCTGCCTGACGAAATCTAACCCCACCCCCCGCTTTTGCGGCCAAACCCGCAGCGTGTAGTGCGTCCGCGTCACGCACCGGGGTCGCTCGGCGGCCCACCGCAGCCCCTCCGGCGTTGTGTGCTCAAAATCTGCGTTCGCGAAGAAAGCCCAGTTCAGGAGCTGTTTCGGCGCGAAAGCGCTGGGTGCGCGTTCGCCACCGCGATGTGTCGCAATCGCGGGGATCAGCGCAGATGAGAGTTCTTCACAGAGCGGGAAAGTTCGCGGGCGTGTCGCGCGTGTCGGGTCTTCGGGCTCAAACGCGATCTTGATCTGGTCGACGGGCGCCGCGGTCGCGGGCCGGGTGGGCCGGCGAACACCCGGATCGGCTCGTTACCGCTTCTGGGGGCTGAACGTGCTGGTCGGCGCGCGATGCCGGGGACACCTCAACCGGGCCGAGAGCAAACGGTTCCCGACTCGTTATCGCCTGCACAGCGGGCACCTAGGCCGACCTCAGTTCCGGCCCATGCCGCACCCATAGCGTCGTCGTTGT
The DNA here is from genome assembly GCA_016197405.1 of Mycobacterium sp. GTDB lineage: Bacteria > Actinomycetota > Actinomycetes > Mycobacteriales > Mycobacteriaceae > Mycobacterium. Next base: position 68,175 of record JACPVR010000016.1, on the reverse strand, counting down.
GAGGCCAAATCTGCGCCACACCAACGTGATTACGAATGGAGTCGATTAATGGACCTCAAGCGCATCGTGGGCGCCTCGGCACTCGCGGCGGGCATCGGAGTCGCCGGACTCTTCGGTACCGGCCTCGGTACCGCCGCCGCCAATCCCGGCCAGCCCTGCGGCGGGCCCAATGCCGCCGCGTGCCAGCAGAATCCCGGACCGCAGAACAACGGCCCGGGCAACAATGGCCCAGGGAACGGGCCGGGGAACGGCCCGCAGAACAACGCGCCGGTCAACTGGCAGAACCGTGGCGTGGACCAGGGCCGCCAGGACCACCAGCCGTTCAACTGGAACGGCCAGCAGGTCACGCCCATGCCGGCCGGCAACGGCCACGGCTGGGGTTTCTGGTTCCTGGGCGTGTGGATCCCGCTGTAACGAGCAGACCCGAATCCGGCCGGCGTACCCGTATGGGTGCGCCGGCCGCCTCGTCTCGACCCGACCCCGCGGATCAGGCCAGATACGCCACCTGGTCGCGTAACCGCTCGGCGGCCGCACGTATCGCCGCCACATCCGGGCCCGCGCGCAGCACCTCACGCGACACCGCCGGCAGAAGCGCCCCGCGCGGGGCTCCTCCGAGCCCGCCAAGGGCCTCGGGCCTGCCGCCCTGGGCACCGACCCCGGGCACCAGCACCGGCCCGCCCAGCGCGCTCAGATCGGGCACCTGCGCCAGTGTCGCGCCGACCACCACACCCACCGACCCCGATGACGGTCCACGGTTGCGCTCGGCCGCGGCGTCGACGATCGACTGCGCGACGGTGCCGCCGTCCGGCCCGATCGCCCGCTGCACACTCGCACCTTCCGGGTTCGAGGTGGCCGCGAGCACGAAGACCCCCCGGCCGTGTGCGGCCGCGGTGTCCAGCAGCGGGTCCAGCGATCCGAACCCCAGATACGGCGACGCCGTCACCGCGTCGCAGGCCAGCGGCGACTCCCCCGCCCAGGCATTCGCGTAGGCCGCCATGGTGGTGCCGATATCGCCTCGTTTGGCATCGGCGAGCACCAGCACACCGTGCCCGCGCAGCTCGGTGATGACGTTCTCCAGCACCGCGAAACCCGCCGAACCATAGGCTTCGAAGAACGCCACCTGCGGTTTGACGATCGCGAATCCCGCGTAGGCGGCGACGCAGATCTCACTGAAAGCGGCCAGCCCGTCCGCGGTGGCGGGCAGCCCCCAGGCCTCCAGCAGCTCGGTGTGCGGGTCGATACCCGGACACAACGGGCCGCGCGCGGCCACCGCGTCCGCCAGGCGGGCGCCGAAGCCGGGGTGGGTCATCAGTGCTCCATGGCGCTGTGCAGCTCCTGCAGTGAACGCACCCCGATGTCACCACGGATACCGGCCTCGATGCCCTGTACGGCCGCCGAGGCACCCTGCACCGTGGTGACGCACGGGATGTTCATCTGCACGGCGGCGGCGCGGATCTCATAACCGTCGATACGTGGACCGGTGTTGCCGAACGGGGTGTTGATGACCATGTTGACCTCGCCGGCCCGGATGGCTTCCACCGCCGAGCGCGCAGGCCGGTCCGGGCTGGGCTCCTCGAAGTGCTTGCGCACCTCGTCGCATGGTATTCCGTTGCGCCGCAACATTTCCGCGGTACCCTCGGTGGCCAGCACCCGGAATCCCAGGTCGGCCAGCCGCTTGACCGGGAACACCAGCGAGCGCTTGTCGCGGTTGGCCACCGACACGAAGACGGTGCCCGCCGCAGGCAGCGACCCGTAGGCCGCGGTCTGACTCTTGGCGAACGCGGTGCCGAAATGCGAGTCGATACCCATCACCTCGCCGGTGGACTTCATCTCCGGTCCCAGCAGCGAATCGACGTTCGAGCCGTCGGCACGGCGGAACCGGTGGAACGGCAGCACCGCCTCCTTGACCGCGATCGGCGCCCGCGGCGCGGGGCTGGCACCGTCACCGGTGGCGGCCAGCAGGCCCTCGGTGCGCAGTTCAGCGATGGTGGCGCCCAACATGATTCGCGCGCAGGCCTTCGCCAGCGGGACCGCGGTGGCCTTGGACACGAACGGAACGGTGCGGCTGGCGCGCGGGTTTGCCTCCAGCACATAGAGCACATCATCCTTGAGCGCGTACTGCACGTTGAGCAGCCCAACGACGCCGATGCCGTGTGCGATGGCCTCGGTGGCATGCCGGACCGCGGCGATGTCGGTGCGGCCCAACGTCACCGGCGGCAGTGCGCACGCCGAGTCACCGGAGTGGATACCGGCCTCCTCGATGTGTTCCATCACCCCACCGATATAGACGTCGGTGCCGTCGCACAGCGCGTCGACGTCGATCTCGATGGCGTCTTCGAGGAACCGGTCGACGAGCACCGGATGTTCGGGCGACAACGCGGTGGCGCGGGTGATGTAGCCCTCCAGCGTCTCCTCGTCGTAGACGATCTCCATACCGCGGCCGCCGAGCACGTAGGACGGCCGGACCAGCACGGGGTAACCGATGTCGGCGGCGATCTTGCGGGCCTGCTCGAAGCTCGTCGCGGTACCGAACTTGGGTGCGGGCAGCCCGGCATTGGTCAGCACCTCGCCGAATGCGCCACGGTCCTCGGCCAGGTCGATGGCCTTGGGACTGGTGCCGACGATCGGGACACCGGCGCGTTCCAGCCGTTCGGCCAGCCCCAGCGGGGTCTGACCACCCAGTTGCACGATCACCCCGACGACACCCGGTCCGCCGGCGCCGGATTCCTGCTCGGCGTAGTAGACCTCGAGGACGTCCTCGAACGTCAACGGTTCGAAGTAGAGCCGGTCGGCGGTGTCGGAGTCGGTGGACACCGTCTCGGGGTTGCAGTTGACCATGACGGTCTCGAACCCGGCTTGGCTCAACGTCGTCGCGGCATGCACGCAGCTGTAGTCGAACTCGATGCCCTGCCCGATCCGGTTGGGGCCGGAACCCAGGATGAGCACCTTGGGCAGTTCGGTCTGCGGTGCCACCTCGGTCTCGGCCGCGGGATCGAGCTCATAGGAGCTGTAGTGATACGGCGTCTTGGCCTCGAATTCGGCGGCGCAGGTGTCGACGGTCTTGAAAACCGGGTGCACACCGAGGCGCTGGCGCAGCGTGCGAACGCCGTCCTCGCCGGCCAGTTCCGGTCGCAGCGCGGCGATCTGGCGGTCTGACATACCGCTGTTCTTGCTGCGCCGCAGCAGCGCTTCGTCCAGAACGGGGGCGTCGCGGACGTCGTTGCGCAGCGTGACCAGATGCGCGATCTGGTCGACGAACCACGGGTCGATACCGGAGGCCTGCGCCACCTGCTCGACGTCGGCGCCGAGGCGCAGTGCCATCTCGACGTCGTAGAGCCGGCCGTCCTTGGGGGTGCGCAGCCGCGTCAGGATGTCCTCGATGCTGCCCTGCGGGTCCGGCCCGGTCCAGAACCCGGCCCGGCTGGTCTCCAGTGAGCGCATGACCTTGCCGAGCGCTTCGATGAAGTTGCGGCCCAACGACATCGCCTCACCGACCGATTTCATGGTGGTGGTCAGCGTGTCGTCGGCGCCGGGGAACTTCTCGAACGCGAACCGCGGCGCCTTGACGACGACATAGTCCAGCGTCGGCTCGAAACAGGCCGGGGTTTCCTTGGTGATGTCGTTGACGATCTCGTCGAGGGTGTAGCCGATCGCCAGTTTGGCGGCGATCTTGGCGATCGGGAACCCGGTGGCCTTCGACGCCAGCGCGCTCGACCGCGACACCCGCGGGTTCATCTCGATGACGATGAGCCGGCCGTCTTTGGGGTCGATGGCGAACTGGATGTTGCAGCCGCCGGTGTCCACCCCGACCTCGCGCAGGATGGCGATGCCCAGATCGCGCATGGTCTGGTACTCGCGGTCGGTCAGCGTCATCGCCGGGGCGACGGTGACAGAGTCACCGGTGTGCACACCCATCGGGTCGACGTTCTCGATGGAGCACACCACCACGACGTTGTCGCGGCTGTCGCGCATCAGCTCGAGCTCGTATTCCTTCCAGCCGTAGATCGATTCCTCGATCAGGACGTTGGCCGACGGCGACGCCGACAGTCCGTTTCCGGCGATCCGGTCGACGTCTTCGAGGGTGTAGGCCATCCCGGAGCCCAGCCCGCCCATGGTGAAGCTGGGCCGTACCACGACCGGCAGGCCCAGTTCGGCGACGGTGTCACGGACTTCGTCCATGGTGAAACACACACGGCTGCGGGCGGATTCGCCACCGACCTTGGCGACGATGTCCTTGAATTTCTGCCGGTCCTCACCACGCTGGATCGCTTCGAAGTCGGCGCCGATCAGTTCGATGTTCCAGCGGTCCAGTGCGCCGTTCTCGTACAGCGCGACGGCGGTGTTGAGCGCGGTCTGCCCGCCCAGGGTGGCCAGCAGCGCGTCGATCTTGTTACCGCGTTCGGCCTGCTGGGCGATGACCTTCTCCACGAACGCCGGGGTGATGGGCTCGACATAGGTGTTGTCGGCGTATTCCGGGTCGGTCATGATGGTCGCCGGGTTGGAGTTGACCAGGCTGACCTGGAGCCCTTCGGCACGCAGCACGCGGCAGGCCTGGGTGCCCGAGTAGTCGAATTCGCAGGCCTGCCCGATGACGATCGGCCCGGATCCGATGACCAGCACATGGTTGAGATCGGTGCGACGCGGCATTTAGCGCTCCTTCACTTCAGCGCGAGCGCGCGTGTTTGTACATATTTGCGCGGCGTGTTGCGTACAGACACGCTCGGTCGCGGGGCTGGTGGGCATCACTTCTGCCCCGCCATCAGGTCGATGAACTGGTCGAACAGGTACTCGGCGTCATGCGGGCCCGCGGCGGCTTCCGGGTGGTACTGCACCGAGAACGCCCGGCCGTCGGCCAGCGCGATCCCTTCCACCACACCGTCGTTGGCGCAGGTGTGGGTGACGACGGCGCGGCCGAAATCGGTGTCGAACTCCTCGCCGGCCTCACCTTCCAGGGCGAAACCGTGGTTCTGCGCGGTGATCGCCACCCGGCCGGTGACATGGTCGAGCACCGGGATGTTGATACCGCGGTGACCGAAGGTCATCTTGTAAGTCGACCGGCCCAGCGCGCGCCCCAGGATCTGGTTGCCGAAACAGATTCCGAACAGCGGGATTCCGGCGTCGAGCACCGCGCGGGTCAGGGCCACCACATGATCGGCGGTGGCCGGATCACCGGGCCCGTTGGACAGGAAAACCCCGTCGGGTGCGAGCTCGGCGATCTGGTCGAAGCTCACCGAGGACGGCAGCACGTGGCTGCGCACACCGCGACGGGCGAAGTTGCGTGGCGTGTTGGTCTTGATGCCCAGGTCCAGGGCCGCGACGGTGAACCGGTGCGACCCAACGGGTTCCACCACGTACTCCGTATCGGTGCTGACCTGGCCGGCCAGGTCAGCACCCAGCATGGATTCCTGATCGCGCACCCGGGCCAGCAGTTCGTCGACATCGGCCAGCGCGGCACCGGAGAACACGCCGGCCTTCATCGACCCGCGCGAGCGCAGGTGGCGCACCACGGCGCGGGTGTCGATACCGGCGATCCCGACGACGCCCTGGCGGTCCAGTTCGTCGTCCAGGGTGCCGGTCGCGCGCCAGTTGGAGGCCCGCGGGCTGGGGTCACGCACGGCGTAGCCGGCCACCCAGATCCGGTCGCCGCGACTCTCGGCGTCCTCGTGGTTCCAGCCGGTGTTGCCGATCTGCGGTGCGGTGGCGACCACGATCTGGCGGTGATAGCTGGGGTCGGTCAGCGTCTCCTGATAGCCGGACATACCGGTCGAGAACACCGCCTCGCCCAGCGTCTGGCCCACGGCGCCGAACACGGTGCCGGTGAAAACCCGGCCGTCTTCGAGCACCAGTACAGCTTTGTCGGTCACGCGACCTCCGCCTCTCCCACCCAGTTGTCGTACTGCCGCCGGTCATCGGCCCGGAAGCCGGTGTCGATCTCGACACCCGACGGCAATTTCCACCGGATCGCCAGGATCCCGTCATGCGTCATGGCCTTACCCGCGATACCCCGCTCGGTGCGGATCGCGGTGATGGTCTCGTCCGGTATCCAGATCGGTCCGGCCCCGCTGCGCTGCAGCATGATTCCCTCCGGATAGCGGGTCAGCACGGCCTTGGTGCGGTACCCCAGGTCACCGGCGGCGATGCGATCCTGCCAGCTCGGCGCCAGGGTGCTGCCCACATAGAGGCCTTTGATACCCGGGATGATCGCCGGGCCGACACTGTCGGGCAGCGCGGGCAGCGTGCCGACGATCTTGAGCTGACGCAGCGCGCGGTTGCGCCAGCCCTTGAGCATCAGGTGTGTCAGCAGCGCGATCACCAGCACCAGCACTGCCGCGAAGATCAGCGAACCGACCAGCGTCGCGGTGTTCACAGGTGCTCGACCTTCCCGTCGCGCGCGGTGATCCGCCCGCGCAGCAGCGTGGCGCTCACCACCGCGGGCAGCGTCATCGCCTCATACGGCGTGTTGGCCGACCGGCTCGCCAGCGCGGGCCCGTCCACGGTCCAGCTGGCGTCGGGATCCACCACGGTCAGGTTGGCCGGCTCACCGACCTCGAGCGGGCGGCCCTGATCGGGCAGGCCGACGATGCGGGCCGGGTTCTCGCTCATCACCCGTGCCACGCCGCGCCAGGTCAGCAGGCCCGTGGCCACCATGGTCTGCGCGACGACCGACAGCGCGGTCTGCAGGCCCAGCATGCCGGGGCGGGCGTTGGCGAACTCGACGCACTTCTCATGCTCGGCGTGCGGCGCGTGATCGGTTGCCACACAGTCGATGACACCGTCGGCCAGGGCCTGGCGCAGGGCCAGCGCGTCGGAGTCCTCCCGCAGCGGCGGATTGACCCGGTTGACACCGTCATAGCTGGCCAACCGGCTGTCGTCGAGCAGCAGGTGGTGCGGGGTGACCTCGGCGGTGATCGAGATACCTTGGGCCTTGGCCCATTTCAGCAGCTCGACGGTGCCCGCGGTGGAGGCGTGGCAGATGTGCACGCGGGCTCCGGCGTCGCGGGCCAGGATGGCATCGCGCGCGACGATGGATTCCTCGGCCGAACGCGGCCAGCCGGCCAGACCGAGGCGCGCGGCGTTGGGGCCCTCATGTGCCACCGCGCCGACGGTCAGCCGGGGCTCCTCGGCGTGCTGGGCTATGAGCACCCCGATACCGGTGGCGTATTCCAGGGCGCGGCGCATCAGCAGCGGATCGTGCACGCACTTGCCGTCATCGGAGAACATCCGCACGCCGGCGGCGCCGTTGGCCATCATGCCCATCTCGGTGAGCTGTTTGCCCTCCAGCCCGACCGTCACCGCGCCGACCGGATGCACGTCGACCAGCCCGACGGCCTGACCGCGCTGCCAGACGTGATCGGTCACCACCGGGGAATCGGCCACCGGGTGGGTGTTGGCCATCGCGAAGACCGCCGTGAAACCGCCCAGTGCGGCTGCCGCCGAACCGGTTTCGATGGTCTCGGTGTCTTCGCGGCCCGGCTCGCGCAGGTGGGTGTGCAGGTCGACGAACCCCGGCAGCAGCACCTGCCCGGTGGCGTCGATGACGGTCTGGTCGGCGTCGACCGGCAAGCCCACGCCGATCTGGGCGATCACACCGTCTTCGACCAGGACGTCGACCTGGTCACCTTCACCGTAGAGCCGCACGCCCCGGATCAGGACGGACACCGACTTGGTCATGCCACCACTCCCGCTTCGGCCGACTGGTCCGCGCCGACGAGCAGGTGGAACAACACCGCCATCCGGACGTGGACGCCATTGGAAACCTGTTGCAGCACAGCCGATTGCGACGAGTCGGCGACCGACGACGCAATCTCCATGCCGCGCAGCATCGGGCCGGGGTGCAACACCACGGCATGTCCGGGTAGCAGCGCCTGGCGTCGCTCCGACAGGCCGTAGAGCACCGAGTACTCCCGCGCCGACGGGAAGAATCCGCCGTTCATCCGTTCGGCCTGCACCCGCAGCATCAGCACCGCGTCGGCGCCGGGCAGCTCGGCGTCGACATCATGCGACACCGTCACCGGCCAGTCGGCGACCCCGACCGGCAGCAGCGTGGGCGGGGCCACCAGAACCACCTCGGCACCGAGAGTCGACAGCAGCATGACGTTGGAGCGCGCCACCCGGCTGTGCAGTACATCGCCGACGATGACGACGCGTTTGCCCTCGACCGAACCCAGCCGTTGCCGGATCGTCAGCGCGTCCAGCAGGGCCTGCGTCGGATGCTCGTGGGTGCCGTCGCCGGCGTTGATCACCGAGGGCCCGGTGCTGCCGGTGTTGGTCCACGCCGCCAGCTGCTGAGCGGCACCGGAGGCGGGGTGGCGCACGATGAGCGCGTCGGCACCGGCGGCGCGCAGGGTCAGCGCGGTATCGCGCAGCGACTCCCCCTTGGCCACCGAGGATCCCGACGAGCTGACGTTGATGACGTCGGCGCTCATCCATTTGCCGGCCACCTCGAACGACACCCGGGTGCGGGTGGAGTTCTCGTAGAACATCGTGATGATGGTGCGCCCGCGCAGGGTGGGCAGCTTCTTGACCTCGCGGCCCAGCAGCGCCGCCGCGAACCGGTCGGCGTTGTCCAGGATCGCCGTCGCGTCGTCGCGCGACAGGTCGGCGGTGGTCAGCAGATGCTTCATGAGTGTCTCTTCTTCGCGCAGGCGCTGATCAACGGGCCGGTCCCCCGTACGGGGCGATCCGCACACCGTCGCGGCCGTCGTGTTCGGTGAGTTGAACCTTGACGTTCTCGGCGCGCGAGGTCGGCACGTTCTTTCCGACGTAGTCGGCGCGGATGGGCAGTTCGCGGTGGCCGCGGTCCACCAGGACGGCCAGCTGAACCGCTCGCGGCCTGCCGATATCGCGTAGCGCGTCCAGCGCCGCGCGCACCGAGCGGCCGGAGTACAGGACGTCGTCGACCAGGATGACCAGGGCGCCGTCGATACCGCCTTCGGGGATCGAGGTCTCTTCCAGCGCGCGTGGCGGTTTGGTGTTCAGATCGTCGCGGTAGAGCGTGATGTCCAGCGAACCGTGACCGACGGTGACGTCGGAGTATTCGCCGATGTTGCGGGCCAGCCGGGCGGCGAGGTCGGTGCCGCGGGTCGGGATGCCCAGCAGGATGACGCGGGGACCGTCGGGACCGTCGAGCGCGGTCTTCTCGATGATCTGATGGGCGATGCGGGAGATGGTCCGGCTGACATCCGCCGCGGACAGCAATTCCCGATCGCCGTCTTCGGAGCCTTCGTGGGCACCCATGGTCTACCTTGACCTCCTTCTCCGCCTCTCTGGACGGATCGTTAAAGGATGTCGAACTGCGGGGCAGCTTAGCAGGCCCGCGCGCCGGCAACGCTAATCGCCTGGCCCCGACCGCGGTTGATGTGGCGCAGGTGACAATTGGTGCCCGATGAGACCGGCATCGACGCACCGTGAGCCGCCGGCGGTATTACCCTGAGGCCGGTGAACCTCGACGGTAATCAGGCGTCCATTCGCGAGGCCTGTGACAACGGCCTGCTGGCCGGTGCGGTCACCTTGGTATGGCAGGGCGGAAACATCCTGCAGGTCAATGAGATCGGCCATCGCGATATCGAGGCCGGGTTGCCGATGCAACGCGACACGGTGTTCCGGATCGCGTCGATGTCCAAACCGGTGACGGTCGCCGCCGCCATGACCTTCGTCGACGAGGGCACGCTGTCGTTGCGCGACCCCGTCGCCCGCTGGTTGCCCGAGCTGGCCGACATGTCGGTGCTGACCGACCCCGTCGGGCCGCTGGACCGGGTGGTGCCCGCGCGCCGGCCGATCACGATCGACGATCTGATGACGCACCGCAGCGGGCTGGCCTACCGGTTCTCGGTGCCGGGGCCGATCGGTCGGGCCTATGAGCGGATATCGATGCGCCAGGATTCCGACCACTGGCTAGCCGAGCTGGCGCAGCTGCCGCTGGTCCACCAGCCCGGCGAGCAGATGACCTACAGCCACAGCACCGATGTGCTCGGCATCGCGCTGTCGCGGATCGCCGGTAAACCGCTGCACGAGGTGATCGCCGAACGCATCACCGAACCGCTGAAGATGGTCGACACCGGTTTCTTCCTGTCGGCGTCGGCACGACGCCGGGCCGCCACCATGTACACCCTCGACGAGTCCGGCGCGCTCAACCACGACGTGATGGGTCCGCCGCCGATCATGCCGCCGCAGTTCTGCCAGGGCGGCGCCGGCATGTGGTCGACCGTCGACGACTACCTGACATTCGCCAGGATGCTGCTGGCCGGCGGCACCGTCGACGGCACCCGCATCCTGTCGCCGGAATCGGCGGCGTTGATGCGCACCGATCAGCTCACCGATGCCCAGAAGCGAGTCCCGTTCCTGGGCATGCCGTTCTGGTTGGGACGCGGTTTCGGGCTGAACCTGTCGGTGGTCACCGACCCGGCGCAGTCCACCCAACTGTTCGGCCCCGGCGGCGTGGGGACGTTCAGCTGGCCCGGCGCGTTCGGCACCTGGTGGCAGGCCGATCCGCAGGCCGATCTGATCATCATCTACCTGATCCAGAACGCACCGAATCTGTCGGCGGACGCCGCGGCCGCCGTCGCGGGCAACACCTCGCTGGCCAAACTGCGCACCGCACAACCGAAATTCGTCAAGCGGACCTACGAGGCACTGGGCCTCTAGCCGACGGCTCAGTGCCGCAGCATGATGTCCAGGAAGCGTTCGCGGCCCGCGGCCAGCCGGGAGTCCGGGTGCGGACCGGACAGGTGCAGGAATCCGATACCGGCGGCGAAGGTCGCGTTGGCGCGCACCGCGGCCTCCTCGGCGTCGAACCCGTCGTCGAGGAATGCCCGCCGCACCGCCGCCACCACCCGCCCGTCGGAGTCGTGCACCGCCGCGGCCACGGTGGGCTCCGAACGAGCCCATTCACGCATCGCACGCTCGAGCATCCAGTGCCGCGGTGAGACCAGGGCTGTCATCATCTCGGCGAGCCGTTGCCGCGGCGGCAGTGCGCCGAGGTCGTCGAAATGTCTACGGTCGACGTCACGCAACTGCGCCCACGCGTCGATCAATGCCGCCCGGTAGCCGTTCATATCGCTGAAGTGCCAGTAGAAGCTGCCCTTGGTGGCACCGGTCTGACGGCACAACCGGTCGATGGTGAGCGCCTTGAGTCCTTCGTCGGCGATGACGCCGAAGCCGGCCTGCACCCAGTCGGCCACCGACAACCGGGGACGGGACGAGGGATCGGCCATGACGGGTAAGCCTAATGTCCCCGCCGACGCCATCGACCTACCCTCCTACCCGCCACCGGGCCCCGACCCGCTCAGCTGATCAACGGACGCCCCAACGGCAGTGCGCGCCCGCCGGTCTCCTCCCACAACGCCGCGACGTAGAAGTACACCGCAAAACCGACGAAGACGAAGATCGCCCAGCCGCCGGCCCGGGTGGCCGCCGCGTCACCCGAGGCCGCACCGACGATCAGCAGGACCAGTGCGATATCGACGACGGCGAACAACACCGGATAGGTCCACGGCAGCCGCAGCGTCAGCACCGTCAGCAAGCCGATCACCAACAACCAGCTGCCCAGCCACAACACGGTGGTCTGGGTGGCCGCCTCCGGCGGGATCCCGAACCAGTTGTGCGTCTGCCCCAGCGACAGTGCCGCGAAGCTGCCGTAGAACCCCAGGAACACCCCGTAGACGGTGGCGTTGACGTTCTGTCCCAGCGCGGCCGACCAGATGGTGGTCAGTAGCAGGCCGACCGCGGTGGCCGACAGCAGTATCGGCACCGGCGCGGCGGCAGCCGAGACGATCCCGGTGTTGGTGAAACCCAGCCCGACGGCACCGGCGATGGTCAGCGGCAGTCCGAGCAATCCCGGATTGGCCACCGTGGCCGGTGCGGCGGTATCGCCGGAAAGCCCGGTGGCCGGCGCGAATTCGCGCGTCAGTGTCTCGGTCATCAGCTGTCCTATCCGGTGCTCAGGGCGGGCTCGCGGGTCGCGGCCGGGGACGCCTGGTAGTCCTGCCATGCCAGCAGGACCGCTTCCAGTTGTTCTGCCGAGTGCCGTCCCAGCCCACACTCGGTGGAGATGCCGAACTCGGGCAGGAACTCCGCGGCCAGCTCGGCGCGTGTGCGCGCCCCGGCGGCACCGTCCTCGGCGTGCAGCAGGCCCAGGTAGAACTCGGTGCCGGGTTCGAGCGCCAGCTCGGCGAACGGACGCCAGTGCGCGCGCCGGTTCCAGGCCGCCACCGTCGCCGCCTGGAAGGCGTCGATGCGGCGGCGCACATGCCTGCTCAATCCGTTGGCCAGTGTGACGATCGCGGTGGCATCGCGGGGCAGCACATGCCTGCCGCCGCGTGCGGCCGCCGCGGCATCCGGCGGATCACCCATGAACGGCGACGCACCGAATTTCGAGTCCCCGTAGCACAAATGGAAGGTCAGCTCGGCGTCATCGTGCACCCAGGAGGCGACCCGGGCGGTGGCGGCGAAGATCGCCTCCGGCCCGGCATACGGGTTGGGGAACCAGCCCTCCACGGTCGCCAGCTCGGTCGGCAGATCCCACTGGATGGCCAGGTCCGACGGCGGGATCAGTTCTTGCAGCCGGGCGACCGAGCGTGCCAACGCCTGCTCGTAGGCGAAGGCGACCTGCACCTGTGAATCGGGCACCACGAAGGAGTTGACGGCGTTGAACGGTGTCGGAATGGAGACCAGGAAACGCGATTGCGGTTCCAGCACACCGTCGGTGCGGGCCTGCACGAAAAGCCGGTAGGACTCGGCGGCGACGGTGTGGTAGTCGATCTCACCGAAGACCACCTCGGTGCCCGCTCGCACCGCGGCCCGGCCGTCGACGACGTCGAGGGTGGGGTTGTCCAGGAAGTGACCGGCTTGGGTGAGCACCCAGTTGGCGCGGTCCCCGGGTTCGCCGTCCGGCACCCGGCGCACCCCCGGCTGCAGCCGGGTACCGACCAGTCGCAACGCGTCAGCGACCGAGTCGACGTTGATACTTCCGGTGAGATAAAAGCTCGTCATGGCTGATTCCTTTGCAGTGCAACGTGTTCAGAGAAGAACACCGAGCCGGGGCGGCAAGGTGGCATGCAGGGTGTGGTTGCCGAGGTGGACGTATTTCCAGCGCGCCGGATCGTGCAGGGAATGCACGCGTACATTGCGCCAATGCCGATCGAGGGCGTACTTGCGGTCGGTGGCCGACGAGCCGGCCAGTTCCAGCACACCGCTGGCGATCTCGACCGCGAACTCCTGAGCCAGCGCCTTGGCCGCGGCCACCTGAAGTGAGGCCGCCGCAGCCGATTCCCGGGTCAGCTCCGCTTCGGCGGCTGCGGCGTCGACGAGGGCGGCGCCGTGGGCCAGCAGCGCTTCCAGTGCGTACAACCGTGCGGTCAGCTCACCGAACCGGCGCACCACATGTGGCTCGTCGGCGGCATTGTCCACCCCGGCCTCGAACCACGGCCTGCTGCGGGTCCGGACGAAGTCCGCACCGTCGGTCAGCGCCGCCCGGGCGATGCCGATATCGACGGCGGCGTGCAGGGCCTGGTCGAATGATCCGAGGTAGGACGGTGCCGCGGTGACGGGATCGGGATCCGGGCCCTCGTCGATCACCAGGTCGTCGTCGATCACCACCTCGTCGAAGACCACCTCGCCGCTGGCGGTCCCACGCTGGCCGAAGGACGACCAGCGGTCCAGGTTCAGCGTGACACCGGTATCGGTGGGACGCACGAATGCGGTTGCACCGTGCGCGGGTTCGGTGCCGGGGATGCGGGCCGCCACCGCGATCCACCTCGCCCCCAGCGTGCCGGTGGCGTAGTACTTCGTCCCATTGAGCAGCCACCCACCGTCGGGCCGGCGGGTCACGGTGGTCAGCCGATCCCGCGACGTCCGGGTGCCGCGCTCGACGGTCGCGTTGCCCAGCTGCGCACCGGCCAGGATGTCGGCGTAGATCCGCGGTGCGGGTTCGGTGTCACCGAGCCCGCGAATCGCGACCGACAACACGAAATGCGCGAGGAGCAGTTGGCCGACAGCCGAATCCGCCTGCGAGAGGATGCGAAGTACCTCCACGGCGGTGGACGGTGGCAGATCGGGCCCACCGTGGGCGGCGGGAACGGTGATCGACAACAGCCCCGAACGCGCCACCAGGCGCAACGCCTCCTCTGGCCAGATACCGTCGAGTTCGCGTTGTACCGCACCCGCGGCGATCTCGCGGGCCACCTCCTCGGCCACCGCCAGCGCCTGCGCGACCGTCGACAACGTCGGTGCGGGAATATCGGTAACGGTCATGAACGGCTGCTCCTCGGGTAGTGCGACACCGCGAACATTAGGGTGCGCGGCGCGATGCTGACAGTGGTGTCAAGCGACACTGAAAGTGCTTGCAGGAAAGCTACATACGCTGTCATTGGCACGCTGGACGCCGGCGCCGCGGATCAGGACGGCCAGCGTGGCCAGCGGGCTGCCCGCGGCCGGTTCGGCCACGGTGGCCAATGCCACCCGGCGAACCGGACGGTGTCCGGCCACCCGGCGCACCGCGACATCGGTCCGGACGCTGCCCAATGCCAACGACGGCACCAGGGAGACACCGAGATCGGCGGCCACCAGACCCTGCACCGTCGAGTAGTCCTCCGGCCTAAACGTCACCGACGGGGTGAATCCGGCGTTGCGGCAGGCATTCTGGAACACCCGGGTATCCGGGCAACGACCCGTCGCCGAACTGACGATCCAGTCCGCGGCCGATAGTGCCGCCAGCGGAACCGCGCCCGCGCCGGCCAGCCGGTGCCCCATCGGGAGCACGACGAAGAACTCGTCGTCATACACCGCGAGCGTGTGGACATCGCGGTACTGCCCGGGCTCCCCCGGTACCTCGGTGACCAGTGCGGCGTCGGCATCACCGGCACCGAGCAGGTTCACACCGTCATCGGGATCGGCGGTGATCAACTCCGGCCGGATATCGGGATGCGCGGTGCGGAATCGGGCGAACGCGGCGGGCAGCAGCATCGCCGCCGCGGTGGCGAACGAGGCCACCCGGATGACGTCGGGTGCGGCCGGTACCGACCCGAGATCACGCTCGGCGGCCTCGATGGCGGCCAGGATCACCCGGCCGTGCTCCAACAACTTCGCGCCGGCGGCGGTGGGGCGCGCCCCGGACGGTCCGCGGACCAGCAGGATCGCGCCGATATCGCGTTCCAGCGCCGAAATCTGCTGGGAAACAGCCGATGTGGTGTAGTTCAACGAGCCGGCGGCCGCACTCAGCGAGCCCAGGCGGGCCACCTCGGCCAGCACGACGAGCCGGCGAACGTCGAACATGGCGCCACGTTATGGGGCCCGCCGGTGCGCAACCAGCATTGCGATCACCGGGAGGTGAAAGCCCGTCAGTAGGCCGAAGCTGCACCCGTCGCGATGATGCCGTGGTGCAGCTGGGCCACATCAGGATGCGCCCGGGTACGCGACTTCCAGGCGTTCGCGCCGTAGGTGTCGAATATCGGGTTGTCGGGGTCGGCCTCCACCCCACGGCTGCGTTCGGCCAGTTCCGCAGGCAGCGTCAACACCGGCATCCGGGCGTCGAGCGCGGGGTTGAGGAAGAACGGAATCGAGACGCGATCGGTGCCGGGCCCAGGTGCCAGCACCCGGTGCCGGGTGGCGCGCAGGTAACCGCCGGTGGCGACCTCGAGCAGTTCGCCGGTGTTGACGACGAATGCACCGTCGACCGGCGGGACGTCGACCCAGCGCCCGGAATCCAGTTCGACCTGCAGGCCGCGTGACCCCGGCTCGAGCAGCAGCAGCGTGAGCACACCTGAATCCTTGTGTGCGCCAACACCCTGCTCGGTGTCGGCGGTCCCGGGATAGCGGACCACCTTGATCAGCGTTGCGGGCCGGTCGGCGAACGCGCTGTCGAACACCGATTCGGCCGCGCCCAGTGAAACCGCCCAGTGCCGCAACAGTTTGAGCCCGACGGCCGACAGCGCGGCACTCCACCGCTCGAACGCCGGGCGCAGCGCCGGCAGCTCCGAGGGCCACAGATTGGGACCCTGCAGCCGCCAGTAGCCCTGCGCACCGTCGATGACATCGCGTTCGGGACCGATGTCGATCTGCTCGCGCCAGTCCACCGCGCCGTTCGTGAGCTCGCCGCCGATCCGTGAATAGCCCCGGAACTGCGGGCTTTTGAGCTGGCTGATCTCGTCCTTGGCGGCGGCGGGCAGCGCGAAGAACGCGCGGGCCAGGGCCAGCACCTCGGTGATCTGCTGGGCGGCCACGCCGTGCCCGGTCAGATAGAAGAAGCCGTAACCGTGCGCGGCTTCCCGCAGGGCACCGGCGAAACCGGCCGGATCGTCATCGGCCTGGCCGAGATCGAGCTGGGGCAGCATCCCACCATGATGGACCCTGACCGCCCGCGCCGGCATCGGCGTTCAGCGACGCTGAACCTCGGTGAAGCAAGTGTTGACGCGCCGAAACCCCCCGCGCGGGCTTACTGCTCGCCGCGCACCGCGTCCGATACGGCCTGCGAGGCCGCCCGGATCTGGGGAGTCACCAGCATGATCTGGCCCAGCACACCGTTGACGAAGGCGGGCGAATCATCGGTGGACAGTTCCTTGGCCAGTTCGACGGCCTCGTCCACGGCGACCGGTTCGGGAACGTCGGTCCCGTGCAGCAGTTCCCACACCGCGACCCGCAGCACCGCGCGGTCCACCGCGGGCAGTCGCGCCAGCGTCCAGCCCTGCAGATGCGAACTGATCAGGTCGTCGATATGCGCGGCGTGCTCGGTGACACCGCGGGCCACCAACTCGGTGTACGGATGCAGCGGCGCGACATCGGGCTGCGAGACCGCAAGCCCGGCGCGGCTGTCGGCGACCTCGGCGGCCGTCAGGCCACGGGCCTCCGCCTCGAAAAGCAGGTCCACGGCCCGCTTGCGCGCCTGGTGCCTGCCGCGAACCGGCTGCGCCGGCTTGCCGTCAGGCATTCACGCGACCCAGATAGCTTCCATCGCGGGAATCCACCTTCAGCTTGTCGCCGGTGTTGATGAAGAGCGGCACCTGGATCTCGGCACCGGTCTCCATGGTGGCCGGCTTGGTGCCCGCCGAGGACCGGTCGCCCTGCAGACCCGGTTCGGTGCTGGCGACCAGCAGCTCGACGGTGACCGGCAGCTCCAGGTACAGCGGCACACCGTTGTGGAACGCGATCTGCACCGGCATGCTCTCCAGCAGGAAGTTCGCCGCGTCACCGACCAGCGACTCGGGCAGCGGATGCTGCTCGTAATCCTCGGAGTCCATGAACACGAAGTCGCTGCCGTCGCGGTACAGGTAGGTGGCGTCGCGGCGGTCGACGGTGGCGGTCTCGACCTTCACACCGGCGTTGTAGGTCTTGTCGACGACCTTGCCCGACAGCACGTTCTTGAGCTTGGTGCGCACGAACGCGGGGCCTTTACCGGGCTTGACGTGCTGGAACTCGATGATCTGCCACAGCACACCATCGACGTTGAGGACGAGGCCGTTCTTGAAATCGGCAGTTGATGCCACGGGCGGTACTCCTTAAGTAGCCAAAATCTGCAGTTCCTTGGGGAACCGGGTAAGCAGTTCGGGGGCGGATCCCTCGTCCGGGACCACGAGCGTGTCCTCGATGCGGACACCGCCGCGATCGGGCAAGTAGACACCAGGCTCCACGGTGACCGCGGAACCAGCAAGAAGTGTACCGGCGGCGGTGGCGTTGATTCCCGGAGCTTCGTGGATCTGCAGACCGACACCGTGCCCGAGGCCGTGACTGAAGGTCTCGCCATAGCCGGCATCCTCGATGACCTGCCGCGATGCCGCGTCGACAGCGCTGCACGCCACCCCGGCGGCCAGGGCATGCCTGCCTGCGCGTTGCGCCGTCACGACGACGTCGTAGATCTCGCGCTGCCAGTCCGCGGGTGGGCCCAACACGAAGGTCCTGGTCATATCGGAGTGATAGCCGGCCACCAGGGCGCCGAAGTCGATCTTGACGAAATCCCCCACCGCCAGCACCGCCCCGGTGGGCCGGTGGTGCGGTATCGCCGAGTTGGCGCCGGTGGCCACGATGGTCTCGAACGACACACCGTCGGCGCCGTGGTCGAGCATCAGCGACTCCAACTCCCGGCCCACCTGCTTCTCGGTGCGTCCGGGGCGCAGCCCGCCGCGTTCGATCAGGTCGGCCAGTGCGGCGTCGGCGGCCTCACAGGCCAGCCGCAGCAGTGCGATCTCGCCGGCGTCCTTGACCTCGCGCAACGCCTCCACCACACCCGAGGCCCGCACCAGCTCGGCACCGGAATCGGCGGCGACGGCGCGTGCCAGGGCGTCATAGGCGTCGACGGTGACGACGTGGCCCTCGAAACCCAGCCGCCGCACGCCGTCGTCGACCGCTCGGCCCACCAGGTGACGGCCGCAGGCCCGTTCGATGACGACCTCGACATCGGGCGCCTGCTGCGCGGCCTGGGTGCGGTAGCGGCCGTCGGTGGCCAACACGGCGGGCCGATCGTCGGCATAGACCAACAGCGCGGCATTCGACCCGGTGAATCCGGACAGGTAGCGGATATTGTTCAGGTCGCTGACCAGCAAAGCGTCGACCGCCGGACTGCCGTTGGGGACGCCGTCGCAGGCCCGCAGCCGGGCGCCGAGGTTGGCACGTCGCTGGGAATGTGTCACGGGCCATAAAGCTACTCGCTACGCTGTGCCCTCATGAGCAAGTGGTTGTCGCGCGGATTGGTGTTCGCGGCGTTGATGTTCGTCGTCCGGCTGGTGCAAGGCGCCCTGATCAATCAGTTCGAGACGAAGGCACTGCTCATCAGCATCGCGCTGCTCGCGGTGTTCGTCATCGCCGTCCTGGTCTGGGGGTTTGCCGACGGCCGCGCCGACGCCAGGGCCAACCCCGACCCGGACCGCCGCGACGACCTGGCCATGGCGTGGCTGCTGGCCGGCCTGGTCGCCGGTGTCGCCTCCGGTGTCATCACCTGGCTGGTCTCGCTGTTCTACCCGGCGCTCTACGTCGGCGGGCTGATCAACGAAGTCACCACGTTCGCCGCGTTCACCGCGTTGCTGGTGTTCCTGCCCGGCATCCTGGCGGTGGCTGTCGGTCGCTGGCTGGTGGACCGCAAGGCGCCGCCGGTGCAGCGTAAGGGCACCGATTACGACCGCGCCGACACCGACGTGTTCGCCGCGGTCCGTGACGACTCGCCGACCGGTGAGATCCCGGTTGCCGCCGAGGAGCAGCCGCAGACCTCGGCGGTCGCGGTCGCCGAACGCGACGAGGCCACCGAGACCGTCGAAACGACCGAGGAACACACCGAGGTCATCCCGCCCGCGGAGCGCAAGGACACCTAAGCGCCCGTCGTTGGTCCCAGTCGATGAATCCGGACCAGTCCTGCACGTCCGACCAATGGAGCATGCTGTCGTCGGCGTCGGCGAACTCACAGCTCGCCGGTGTGCTCGGCGGCTTCCTGATCACCGCGATCGCGCTGCTGTTCGACCGCAGCAGCCGCGAATCGGTGCACACGCTGGCCCTGTTCTCCTCGGCGGTGCTGATCCTGATGCTGGACAGCTTCCTGTTCAGCCTGATCACCGGCACCCAGCCCCCTGACTCCGGCGACCGGCAGAGCATCTGTGCCATCGCCTGGACCCAAGGCGCGCTGGCCACCGGCATGTTGGCCGCGGGCACGACGGCATTGTTCGGCGGGCTGGGCTGGATGCTGGCGAGCTTCGCCGTCGGCAAGGCCCGCACCGCCGACCCCGACGACCTGGCCAGCTACGCGTTTCTGGCCGATCTGGGTGGGTGGCTCACCTTCGCCGCCGCGATGGCCACCACACTGATCCTGTCCGAGACCTCGATCGACTATCTGCGCTTCATGTTCGACGGCCGGCCGGAGACCTGGGTGGTCGCTGTCATCACCACCTCGGCGGCGCTGATCACGGTCGTCAACTTCGTCCTGGTCTTCGTGCGGACCCGGGATCTGCGGATATCCCTGGCCGACCCCGAGGAGACCACCCGGTTGTCCCTGCGCTCGATCAAGGTCGCCACCATCACCACCGTGGCGCTGGCCATCGTCGCGTCGTGGCTGGCCGTCAGCCTGGCGCGATTCCCCAAACCCTGGCTCACCGACCCCAACGACGCGATGGTGACGCTGGTGCTGGCGCTGACCTTCGTCGTTCCCGGCGTGGTCGCGGTCGCCATCTGCTACTCGGTGGCCAGCACCGAGAAGACTCAGGCGCCGATCTCGGAGTAGGCGGCCACCAGCAGCGTCGGGTCAGGGCCTTCCAGCCGGCCCGGTTTGGCCAGGCCGTCGAGCACCACGAAACGCAGCACGCCGGCGCGGTTCTTCTTGTCACCGGCCATGTACTCCAGCAGCTGCGGCAGCGCGTCGGCGTCATAGGACACCGGCAGGCCGAGTGCGGTGAGCACCGCACGGTGCCGATCGGCGGTGGCGTCGTCGAGACGACCGGCCAGCCGGCCCAGCTCGGCGGCGAAGACCAGGCCGACCGAAACCGCCGCGCCGTGGCGCCACCGGTAACGCTCGCGGCGCTCGATGGCATGCGCCAGCGTGTGCCCGTAGTTGAGGATCTCGCGCAGCGCCGATTCCTTCTCGTCGGCAGCGACCACCTCGGCCTTGACCGCGATGGACCGTTTGATCAGCTCGGGCAGCACATCGCCGTCCGGGTCGACCGCGGCCTGCGGGTCGGCCTCGATGAGGTCGAGTATCACCGGATCGGCGATGAAACCGGCCTTGACGATCTCGGCCATCCCGGCGACCAGTTCGTTGCGCGGCAACGTCGACAGTGTCGCCAGGTCGACGAGCACCCCGCGGGGTTGGTGGAACGCGCCGACCAGGTTCTTCCCGGCGTCGGTGTTGATACCGGTCTTACCGCCCACCGCGGCATCGACCATGCCGAGCAGTGTCGTCGGCACGTGCACGATCGAGACACCGCGCAGCCAGGTGGCCGCGGCGAAACCTGCCACATCGGTGGCCGCACCGCCGCCCAGGCTCACGATGGCGTCCTTGCGGCCCAGGCCGATACGGCCCAGCACCTCCCAGATGTAGCCGACCACCGGCAGGTCCTTACCGGCCTCGGCGTCCGGGATCTCGACGCGGTGCGCGTCGATCCCCTTGTCGGCCAGGTAATTGCGGATCGCCTCGGCGGTCGTCGTCAACGTCGGCTGATGCAGCACGGCGACCTTGTGCACACCGTCGAGCAGCTGGCCGAGCTCACCGAGCAGGCCGGTCCCGATGATGACCGGGTATGGCGGGTCGACAGCCACTTCGACGGTCACCGGCGTTGGGCCGGAAGGGTTTTCGCTCATTTACGGGCCTCCGCGCGGCGTGCCGCCAGCGCTGCTGTAGTCAGTGGGGTGGGTTGACCGGTCGGGATCTCGGGCGGCGCGGGCTGCCCGGTGGTGGCGCCGGCTGCGGATTCGTCCTTACCGCACGGCCCCGCCGACGGGGTGAGCCGCCACGGCGGACGCCTGCGGCGGCGCTGCGGCTTACCCGCCGATTCCAGCCGGGTGGCCAGATAGCGCACCACCGCACCGGGATTGCGGCGGTTGGTGTTGACCCGCATGGTCGCCACCCGCCGGTACAACGGCACCCGCTCGTTCATCAGTGAGCGGTACTTCTCGGCGGGATCGTCACCGGCAAGCAGCGGCCTGGTGGTTCCCTGCGTCGTGCGCCGGATGCCCTCGGCGGCACTGATTTCCAGGTAGATCACGGTGTGGCCGGCCAATGCCTCGCGCACACCGGGGCTGGTGACCGCACCCCCGCCGAGCGAGACGATTCCGTCGTGGGTCGACAGTGCGGTCTTGACGACTTCTTCTTCGATACGCCGGAACTCGGGCTCACCGTCCTGGGTGAAGATATCGGCGATGGTCCGCCCGGTGGTCTCGACGATGGCGACATCGGTGTCCAGCAGCGGCAGCCGCATGGCCTTGGCCAGCCGTCGCCCGATCGTGGATTTGCCCGAGCCGGGCATGCCGATCAGAACCGCCTTGGGCGCCATGACAATCGCCTATCCCGACGCCCGGGCGGGCGTCGCGGCCGACGGCTCCTGCTCGGCGACCGACCGCAGGTAGCCGTCGATGTTGCGCCGGGTCTCGGCGAGCGAGTCACCGCCGAACTTACGCAGCACGGCACGGGCCAGCACCAGCGCCACCATGGTCTCGGCGACCACACCGGCGGCCGGTACCGCGCACACATCGGAACGCTGATGGATCGCGACGGCCTCGTCGCCGGTGGACATGTCGACGGTCGCCAGCGCGCGCGGCACCGTCGAGATCGGTTTCATCGCGGCCCGCACCCGCAGCGGCTGACCGTTGGTCATACCACCTTCGAGACCACCGGCCCGGTTGGTGGAACGCACCACACCGTCGGCGCCGGGGTACATCTCGTCGTGCGCCAAACTGCCGCGGCGGCGGGCGGTTTCGAAACCGTCACCGATCTCGACACCCTTGATGGCCTGAATGCCCATGATGGCCGCGGCGAGCTGGCCGTCGAGCCGGTCGTCACCACTGGTGAACGAACCCAGGCCGATCGGAAGCCCGTGGACGACCACCTCGATGACGCCGCCGAGCGTATCGCCGTCGCGCTTGGCGGCCTCGATCTCGGCGATCATCGACTCCTGCGCTGCGGCGTCGAACGCGCGCACCGGGCTGTCGTCGATGGCGGCGAGGTCGGCGGGCTGCGGCGGCGGGCCGACATAGGGATCTGAGGCACCGATCGAGACGATGTGGGACAGCACCTCGACACCGAGGGCCTGCCGCAGGAACTGGCGCGCGACGGTGCCCGCGGCGACGCGGGCCGCGGTCTCCCGTGCGCTGGCGCGTTCCAGCACCGGGCGGGCGTCGTCGAAACCGTATTTGAGCATGCCCGCGTAATCGGCGTGGCCGGGCCGCGGCCGGGTGAGCGGCGCATTGCGGGCCACTTCCAGCGCGTCGGCGGGCACCGGATCCGATGCCATCACGGTCTCCCATTTGGGCCACTCGCTGTTGCCGATCTCGATGGCGATGGGCCCGCCGAGTGTCTGGCCGTGCCGCACACCGCCGAGCACCGTGATCGCGTCCTGCTCGAATTTCATCCGGGCACCGCGGCCGTAGCCCAGCCGGCGGCGGCGCAGTTGTTCGGCGAGATCGGCGGACGTCAGCGCCACACCGGCGACCATGCCCTCGACCACAGCCACCAGAGCACGGCCATGGGATTCACCGGCAGTCGTCCATCGCAACACGTGTCCCATCTTCCCATGCGCCGTTTGCAGGACGTAAATCGCGCGATATCGGCGCGCGCAGACGCACCCGGCGCCGGTTACCGCGCCGAAATCGCCAGGGTGAGGGCCGCAGCGGTGGACAGGCACATCGACGGGCCGTGCGGCAACACCCGCCGCCGGGCCGCGACACCCCAAACCGCGGTCAGCACCGGCGCCCCCAGGGCCGCCAGCAGCCACGCGCCGGCACCGAACACCCCGGCCAGCGCGCCGACACCGATGGCCAGCTTCACATCCCCGGCGCCCATGCCGGCCGGCGAGACCAGATGCACCAGCAGGTATCCCGCCGCCAGCGCGCACCCCCCGGCCAGCGCGGGCAGGCCCCGGCCGGTGCCGGCCGCGACCGTCAGGATCAGCACCGCGCCGGGCAGCGTCAGCACATTGGGAAGCCGGCGTTCACGCAGGTCATAGAACGTCAATGCGGCCAGCCACGCCGCAACGAGCACCGCAAGTACCACCCGCACGGCGCCACGCTAACGCAGCGCGGCCGCCATCTGCGCTCGCGGAGCCGGCAGCCCTGTGAATTGTTCGACCTGCGAGAACGCCTGGTTGAGCAGCATCTGCAGGCCGCTGACGACCTGGCCCCCGGCCGCGCTGACCGCCGCCGCCAGCGGTGTGGGCCACGGGTCGTAGATCGCGTCGAGCAGCACCGCCGCCGGGCCGACGGCCTCGGCCAGCGTCGCCGCGATATCGGCGGGCAGCGTGCTCACCACGACATCGGCGCCGGCCACCGGATCCGCCAGTGCGTCGAGCGCGCAGTACCGGGCCGCCACCCCGAACGCCGCCGCGACCTCCAGCAGCCGGTCGGCTTTCGCCGGGTTGCGCGCCGCGACGGTGATCTCGGTGGTGCCGAGCGCGGCCAGACCGGCAAGCGCCGCCGGCGCGGTACCGCCGGATCCGAGCACCACCGCGCGCGAAAAGGAGCGCCCCAATGCACCCAGCGCGCCGGCCACACCGTCGATGTCGGTGTTGTCGGCACGCCAGCCGTGCTCGGTGCGCACCAGGGTGTTGGCCGAGCCGACCTGCTCGGCGCGGGCGGTGCGCTCATCGGCGAAGCGCAGCGCGGCGAACTTACCGGGCATGGTCACCGACAGCCCGACCCATTCCGGGCCCAGGCCGCTCACCAGCCCGGGCAGTTGCTCGGCGGTGCATTCGATGCGGTCGTAGGTCCAGTCGGTCAGCCCCAACGCGCGGTAGGCGGCCAGGTGCAGCACCGGTGAGCGCGAATGCGCGATCGGCGAACCGAGGACCGCCGCCCGCCGCGGCTCAGCGCGCGCTGTCGAGCACACCGTTGTGCCTGGCCAGTTCGATATTGGCCAGATGCTGCTGATAGTCCCGGGTGAACAACGTGGTGCCCTGCATGTCGATGGTGACGAAGTACAGCCAGTCCCCCGGCGCGGGTCGTTCGGCCGCGGCCAGCGCCTGGTCACCCGGTGAGGCGATCGGGGTGGCGGGCAGACCTTCCGAGGCGTAGGTGTTCCACGGTGTGACCGCGGCCCGGTCGGCGTCGGTGGTGGCGACCTCCTGGCGGTCCAGCGGATAGTTCACCGTGGAATCGAACTCGAGGCGCTGCGGGACAGCCAGCCGGTTGTAGATGACCCGGGCGACCTTCGGGAAATCGTCGGGTTTGGATTCCTTCTGCACCAGCGACGCCACCACCAGCACGTCATAGGGCGACATGTTCATGGCGTTGGCGGTGTCCAGCAGACCACCGCGGGTGTAGTGGCCCACACCGGTGGCGATCAGCGAGGCCAGTATCTGCTGCGGGCTGGCCGACGGGTCGACATTCCAGGTGCCCGGCGCGATGAGCCCTTCGATGCGGCGGTGATCGTCGCCCATCGCGGTGACGCGCTGCATGGCCCAGTCCGGGATGTCGAGCGACGCCGGCGGCGCCGAGGCCGCGACGGAGCGCAGGTCGTCGGCCGAGACGCACTTCTTCTGCCCGCCCAGCGTCACGCAGCTGGCCTTGGCGACCAGGCTGAAGATGCCGTCGGTGACGGTGTTGCTCTTCAAATCGGTGATGTCGTCGAGCTGACGGCCCTCCGGGATGGTCAGCTTGCCCACCCGGTTGGCCGGATCGGAGAGCCGTTGCACGGCACCGGCCGCCGGGATCTCGGTGCGCAACTGGTAGAAACCGGGCTGGATCGAGGAGATCGCCGTACTGCCCTGTGCGGCCTGCACGAAACCGTTGACGTTGGCGACGACGTTCTTGTCGACCAGGGTCTGGGCGATCGCCGTCGTCGAGTCACCCTCATGCACCTGGATGACGACGTCGTCAGCCCCGTCGCCGCTGAAATCGGTTGGCGTGCCGAACAATCCGTTGAACATTCGGGAACCCAGCAGGACCACGGCGAGCACCACCGCGACCAGCAGCACCACGGCGAGCACCAGCATGGTGCGGCGCCGTTTGCGGCTGCGTTCGATCCGGGCCCGCTCGGTCCGGCTGAACCGCTGCCGGGGTGGGCCCACCGCGGCAGGTTCGGCGCGGCCGTTGCGGCCCCTCTGATGGCCTTTCAGGTCCTTAGCCATCTGGAGCCTCCGTGTCCTGGAACGGCTGCGCGAGCAGTGTCCGCCGTTGGTCGAGCCAGCCCTGCAGGATGGCGACCGCGGCCGCCTGGTCGATGACGGCGCGCTGGCCCTTGGCCCGCACGCCGGATTCGCGCATCATGCGCTGGGCCGTCACGGTAGTCAGTCGTTCGTCGGCCAGGCGCACCGGTACCGGCGCGATGCGCTGCGCCAGCGCATCCGCCAGCTCGCAGGCATCACGCGCGGAGCTGCCCGCCCGGTCGGCCAGCGTGCGCGGCAACCCGACGACGACCTCGACGGCCTCGTTCTCGGCGACCAGTGCGGTCAGCCGGCGCAGGTGTTTACCGGTGCGCTCACGGCGCACCGTCTCCACCGGGGTGGCCAGGATGGCGTCGGGGTCGCTGACGGCGACACCGATGCGAACCGTGCCGACATCGACGCCCAGCCGGCGCCCGCGACCGGGATCGGCGGGCCGATCGGGATCGCCGGGCCGGTCCGGGAGCCGGTGTTCAATTGAGCTCACTCAGCTAGCCCCGGGCGACTTCCGCACGCAACGCGTCGAGGGCGGCGTCGATCCCGGCGGGCTGTTGCCCGGAGCCCTGCGCCAGATCCGGTTTGCCGCCGCCGCGGCCGTCGACGGCCTCCGACAGCTTCTTGACCAGATCGTTGGCGCGCAGGCCGAGGTCCTGGGCGGCGTCGTTGGTGGCCACCACATAGGGCACCGAACCGCCCGAACCCTCGGCGATCAGCGCGACGACGGCGGCTTCGGCACCGAGTTTGCCGCGGATGTCACCGACCAGCGAGCGCAGATCGCCCGCCGACATCTCGCCGGACATCCGCTGCGCCACCAGACGGACTTTACCGATCCGTTCGGCGCCGGCGGCGGCATTGACCGCAGCTGCCCGGGCCGTGGAGAGCCGGGCCCGCTCGAGTTCCTTCTCGGCGACCCGCAACCGCTCCACCAGGTTGGCGACCCGGGCCGGCACCTCCTCGGAGGGCACCTTGAGCGTCGAGGCCAAGCCGGCCATCAGTGCGCGCTCCTTGGCCAGGTGCTTGAACGAGTCCAGACCGACGTAGGCCTCGACGCGACGCACCCCGGCGCCCACCGAGGATTCGCCGAGGATCGTCACCGGACCGATCTGCGCCGAGTTGTGCACATGGGTGCCGCCGCACAGTTCCAGTGAGAACGGCCCGCCGATCTCGACGACCCGGACCTCTTCGGGATAGGCCTCGCCGAACAGTGCCATCGCACCCATCGACTTGGCGCGCTCCAGCGAGGTGTTGAAGGTGTTGACGGCGAAATCGGATTGCACGGCCTCGTTGGCGACGACCTCGATCTGGTCGCGCTGGTCCTCGGACAGCGCGCCCTGCCAGTTGAAGTCGAACCGCAGGTAGCCGGGACGGTTGAGCGAACCGGCCTGAACGGCGTTGGGCCCCAGCACCTGTCGCAGCGCGGCATGCACCATGTGGGTGCCGGAGTGTCCCTGGGTGGCACCGTGTCGCCAGTTGGTGTCGACGGCCGCCGTGACGGTCTCGCCTTCGACGAACTCGCCGGACTCCACGTTGACGCGGTGCACGAAGAGCGTCTTGGCGATCTTCTGCACATCGGTGACGGCGGCCCGCGCGACACCGCCGGTGCCCGAGATGCTGCCGATATCGGCGATCTGCCCACCGGATTCGGCATACAGCGGGGTGCGGTCCAGCACGATCTCGACGCGTTCGGGCGCGGCGGACTCACCGTGCTCACGTGGGTGGTGCGCCACCACCGGGACCCGCTTGCCGTCCACGAAGATGCCGAGAATGCGCGCCTGCGAGGTCAATTCGTCGAAACCGGTGAACTCGGTCGGACCGGCGTCCACCAGCTCGCGGTAGGCCGTCAGATCGGCGTGGGCATGTTTGCGGGCCGCGGCGTCGGCCTTGGCGCGCCTGCGCTGCTCGGCCATCAGCTCCCGGAAACCGACCTCGTCGACCGAAAGACCTGCCTCGGAAGCCATTTCGAGGGTCAGATCGATCGGGAAGCCGTAGGTGTCGTGCAGCGTGAAGGCGTCGCTGCCCGAAAGCCTCGCCGAACCGGCGGCCCTGGTGGCCTCGGCGGCGTCGGCGAACAGTTTCGAACCCGCTGCCAGGGTGCGGTTGAACGCCGTCTCCTCGGCCACCGCGATCCGGTTGATGCGGTCGAAATCGGTGACCAGTTCCGGATAGGACGGCCCCATGGCGTCGCGCACCGTCGCCATCAGCTCGGCCATGATGGGCGCCTCGACGCCGAGCAGCTTGGCGGCCCGGATGATGCGGCGCAGCAGCCGGCGCAGCACGTAGCCGCGTCCCTCGTTACCGGGTGTGACACCGTCGCCGATGATGATGGCCGCGGTGCGGCTGTGGTCGGCGATGATGCGGTAGCGCACGTCGTCTTCGTGGTTACCCGCGCCGTAGGGCCGCGGCGCGATACCCGAGACCAGGTCGATGACGGGCCGCACCAGGTCGGTCTCGTAGACGTTGTCGACACCCTGCAGAAGACACGCCACCCGCTCGACACCCATGCCGGTGTCGATGTTCTTGCGCGGCAGCGGCCCGAGGATCTCGAAGTCCTCCTTGGAGGTCCCCGCTCCGCGTTCGTTCTGCATGAAGACGAGATTCCAGATCTCGATGTAGCGGTCCTCGTTGGCCTCCGGGCCGCCCTCGATACCGTATTCGGGTCCGCGGTCGTAGTAGATCTCCGAGGACGGTCCGCACGGGCCGGGGATCCCCATCGACCAGTAGTTGTCGGCCATACCGCGGCGCTGGATGCGATCCTCGGGCAGCCCGGCGATCTCGCGCCACAGTTCGGCGGCCTCGTCGTCGTCGTAGAACACCGTGGCCCAGAGCTTTTCGGGATCGAAACCGTAGCCACCCGCCGAGACCAGGTTGGTCAGCAGCTCCCACGCCAGCGTGATGGCGCCACGTTTGAAGTAGTCGCCGAAGCTGAAGTTGCCGGCCATCTGGAAGAAGGTGTTGTGCCGCGTGGTGATACCGACCTCGTCGATATCGGGAGTGCGGATGCACTTCTGCACACTGACGGCCTTGTCATAGGACGGCGTGCGCTGACCCAGGAAGAACGGGACGAACTGCACCATGCCGGCGTTGACGAACAACAGGTTGGGGTCGTCGAGGATCACCGAGGCGCTGGCGACCTCGGTGTGGCCGGCCTTCACGAAATGATCGAGGAACCGTTTCCTGATCTCGTGTGTCTGCAATTCTTCACATCCCTGAATTCGTTATACGACCGTCCCACAGTACCGGCCCGGACAGGCCGACCTGCGCAAGGCCGAGTCAGGCCGCGACGAAGCTCAACCGCACCGAACGCCGCGGGTTGTCGGCATTGAGGTCGACCAGCACGATGCTCTGCCACGTGCCCAGCAGCGGGCGGCCGTGCTGCACCGGCACCGTCACCGACGGTGAGACGATCGCAGGCAGCACATGGTCGGCTCCGTGTCCGAACGAACCGTGCGCGTGCCGGTAGCGGTCGTCGCGCGGCAGCAGCCGTTCCAGGGTGTCCAGCAGGTCGTCATCGGAGCCGGCACCGGTCTCGATGATCGCCACGCCGGCCGTGGCGTGCGGCACGAACACATTGCACAGCCCGTCCCCGCGTGCCGAGCAGAACGCGGCCACGTCGTCGGTGAGGTCGACGAGCCGGCGCCGGGATGTGTCGATGTCGAGCAGGTCGCTGTGCACCGGCACGAGTTTATTCGTCTTGACGCCAGGGTAAATCGGAGCAATCCCCCCACCGACACCACCTTGGAGTGAACATGACAGTCACCGGTCTCATCACCGCAATCCTCATCGGCGCCGTCGTCGGCGTCCTGGGCAGGCTGGTACTGCCCGGCAAGCAGCCCATCGGCATGCTGCTGACGATCCTGGTCGGTATCGTCTCGGCGCTCATCGGCACGGCACTGGCCCGGGCCATCGGCATCCCCACCGCCACCGGCGGTATCGACTGGATGGAGCTCCTGGTTCAGGTCGTCGTCGCGGCCCTGGGCGTGGCACTGATCTCGGCGATCATGGGCCGCAGGCGTTCCGGGCTGTTCGGCAACCGGCGCTCGGGCATCCTGCGCTGAGTCAGCTCAGGCCGACCGGGCGCGGCACCGTCGGGCAGGCCGCCAGCAGCACATGCGCGGCACCGAAGAAGCTGTCCGCGGCCTGCAGATGATGGGCGTCCAACTCGGGTAGCGCCGCCTCGAACGGATCGAGTTCCGGTGGCTGCAGGGCATCGGCGCGCTGCTCGTCGGCGGACTGTGACACCCCGTCGGCGAACGTCATCGCGGCCCGGCGCAACACCGGACCGGCGATGGCGTGGGCCTGCTCGTGCAACGTGCGGCCGGTGCGGGCCTCGGCTTCGGAGACGGCGAGCAGGTTGTCTTTCTCGGGGGCGGCCGCGACCAGAACGGCACTGGACTCGGTCTGGAAACCCGAGTAGGTGTCCATCATCTCGGCGACGATGTCGCAGTCGGTGTGCGGACGGCTGACCAGAACGAAGGCGCCACCGCCTGCACAGGTGACGAGGATGATGCCGATTGCCAGCCGGCGGGCGGCGTTGGCGACGCGCACGGCGGTATCCACCTTGTCAGCGTACGGACCATCGGCACTGCAGGTCGGGACCGCGGACCCTGCCCGCACCGCGGTACCAGGACTTACCTTGTGCCGATGACCACCCGTCAGGTCGTCCCGGCCGCACTCACCCTCATCGGCGCGCTGGCATTGACGTATCTGCGGATGCTGCGGCCGTGGATGTACCGGTGGGGTGCCACCGACGACGAAGTTGCGGGCGTGCTGCCCGGTGACGACCTGGTGCAGCCCGGCCGGCCCCGCACCACCCGGGCCGTCGCCGTCGACGCGCCGGTCGACGCGGTCTGGCCGTGGCTGGCCCAGATCGGTGAGGATCGCGGCGGCTTCTACAGCTATGACCGGCTCGAACGCCTGGTCGGTGCCGATATGCACAACGCCGAGGAGATCTATCCGCAGTGGCAGGACGTGCACGTCGGTGACACGGTGTGGCTGGCCCGGCGCTACGGCTGGCGCTCGGCGATGATCATCGCCGAGGTGACGCCGCTATCGCACCTGGCGCTGGTTTCGGTGACGGATTTCGACCGGATCCGCCACGGCGACCGGGCATCCGGCGCCTGGACTTTCGTGCTGCGGCCCGCGGACCGCGGGACCCGGCTGATAGCGCGCGGTACCGGCCGACCGGTCGGCAACCCGGTCTACGACATCGCCCACTTCGTCATGGAACGGGCCATGCTGCGCGGACTGGCCGGCCGCGCCGAACGTGCGCAGTCCCTCAGCCGCGACGACCGCGGATGATGGCGCGCAGCTTCTCCAGCCGCCCACCGATCTCACGTTCGTTGCCGTGGCTGGTGGGCCGGTAGTAGTCGACGCCCACCAGGTCGTTGGGCGGGTATTGCTGCGCGGCGACACCGCCCGGGTGGTCGTGGGCGTACTTGTACCCCTGCGCATTGCCCAGGGCCGCGGCTCCGGAGTAGTGGCCGTCGCGCAGGTGCGGCGGCACCAGCCCCGCCTTGCCCGCCTTGATATCGGCCATCGCCGCCCCCAGGGCCGTCGTCACGGCGTTGGATTTGGGTGCGGTCGCCAGGTGCACGGTGGCGTGCGCCAGGGTCAGCTGCGCCTCGGGCATACCGATCAGTGCCACCGTCTGCGCGGCGGCGACCGCGGTCAGCAGCGCCGTCGGATCGGCCATGCCGATGTCCTCACTGGCCAGGATCATCAGCCGGCGGGCCAGGAAGCGCGGATCCTCCCCCGCGGTCAGCATGCGGGCCAGATAGTGCATTGCGGCGTCGACATCGGAACCGCGCACCGATTTGATGAAGGCGCTGATGACGTCGTAGTGCTGGTCGCCGTCGCGGTCATAGCGCACCGCAGCCCGGTCCAGGGACTGCTCGACGGTGGTCACGGTGACACCGCCGTCGGTACCTGTGACGGTTTCGGCCGCCACCTCCAGTGCCGTCAGCGCGCGCCGGGCGTCACCGGCGGACAACTGCACCAGGAGGTCGACGGCGTCGTCGTCGACGGGCACGGTGCCGCCGAGACCGCGCGGATCGCTGATGGCGCGTTGCAGGACGGCCCGGATCCCGTCGGCGTCCAGCGGCTGCAGCTGCAGGATCAGCGAACGCGACAGCAGCGGGGCGACGACCGAGAACGACGGGTTCTCGGTGGTTGCCGCGACCAGCAGCACCACCCGGTTCTCCACGGCCGCCAGCAGTGCGTCCTGCTGGGTCTTGGAGAACCGGTGCACCTCGTCGATGAACAGCACGGTCTGTTCGCCGTGGGCGGCGGCGCGCCGGGCGGTGTCGATGACCGCGCGCACCTCTTTGACCCCGGCCGACAGCGCCGAGAGGGCCTCGAACCGGCGGCCGGTGGCAGTCGAGACCAGGGAGGCCAGCGTGGTCTTACCGGTGCCGGGCGGCCCGTAGAGGATCACCGATGCCGCGCCCGAGCCGTCCACCAGCCTGCGCAGCGGTGAACCCTGCCGCAGCAGGTGCTCCTGACCCACCACCTCGTCGAGGGTGGCGGGCCGCATCCGCACCGCGAGCGGTGCCGATCCGGGCGGACCGAACGACGCCGGCGCATCGTCGGCCCCGGGCACGTCGAACAGACCGTCGGACACGGTTCAGGCTTACCACGACGCCCGGACACCGGCGCGCCGCACCGCCCGACGCGCCATCTGTGCACATCGATGGGCAAAGAAGTGATAGACCAGAACACGAAACTTGCGAAGGAGCTGCGCCATGACGGTTGCCCGCCGACTCACGACGGTGCTCAGCGGCGTCACGCTCGCCCTGGGCTCGGCGGTTCTCTCGGCAGCGCCGGCGTCGGCGATCGTGCCGCCCGCCGACGG
The DNA here is from genome assembly GCA_016197405.1 of Mycobacterium sp. GTDB lineage: Bacteria > Actinomycetota > Actinomycetes > Mycobacteriales > Mycobacteriaceae > Mycobacterium. The sequence continues at coordinate 35,550 of JACPVR010000016.1, read as the reverse complement.
TGTGTACAACTACGTCCAGGAGGGCCTGCCCGCGGTGACCTGGAAGGTCCAGAGCATCTGCATCCAGGCCAACGGCACCCGCGCGCAGCCGGACTACACCGACGAGACCATCCAGACGCTGGGCTGCACGGTGACGATCAACAGCATCACGCCGCAGGCACCGATGACCAGGGACGAACGCGTCATGACCTTCGGTGTCCGGGCAAATCTGACCGGCGGCCGGTGGACCTTCCAGCGCGCCAACGACGAGGGCTTCCTGTGCCCGGACGGCAGCACCGCGCCGGCGACCGAGACCTTCGCCTTCGACGCCCCCGACCCGGCGGCCCCCAACCCGAATGTCAGCGGCACCCGCACCACCATTCACGGTGCGGTGTGCGGTCAGCAGCCCGGAATGGTCAAGGCGCCGTTCTTCCTGACCTACGTCGGCCCGCCCGATCCGCCGGTGATCGACCGGTTCCCGGACAACTGCAACTACCTCGGCGGGCGGCCGAGCATCTGCTCCTAGCCGCGACCGGCCCGGGTCGGGATCAGCTCGGGGGCGCGGTCACGAAGTCGATGAGTTCCTCGACGCGGCCGATCAGGGCGGGCTCCAGGTCGTTCCAGTCCCGTACGGTCGACCGGATGCGCTGCCAGGCGCGGGCGATATCGGCCTGAGAGCCGTGCGGCCAGCCCAGCGCCGCGCAGATGCCGTGCTTCCACTCGATGCCGCGCGGGATCTTCGGCCATTCGGACAACCCCAGCCGGGCCGGTTTGACGGCCTGCCAGATGTCGATATAGGGGTGACCCACCACCAGGCTGTGTGCGCCGGCCGGGCCACGGCGTACCGCGTCGGCGATCCGGGCCTCCTTGGAACCGGCGACCAGGTGGTCGACCAGAACCCCGAGCCGGCGGCGCGGGCCGGGATCGAAATCGGTGACGATCGCGGGCAGGTCGTCGACACCGCCGAGGTACTCCACCACGACACCCTCGATGCGCAGATCGGCTCCCCAGACCTGTTCGACGAGTTCGGCGTCATGGCGGCCCTCGACGTAGATCCGGCCGGCGATCGCGGTGCGGGCCCGGGCGCCGGTGACGGCCACCGATCCCGACGCGGTCCGGGCCGGCGCGGCCGGTTTCGCCGGCCGGGGCGCGGTCACGATGACGGGCGCGCCGTCGAGCAGGAAACCCGGACCGAGCGGAAAGCTCTTGGTCCGCCCGCGCCGGTCCTCCAGGAACAGCAGCCGGTTCTCGATGCGGACCACTTCGCCGACGTAACCGCTCAGCGGATCCTCCAGCACCATGCCGCGTTCGGCGGGTACCTCGGTGGCCTTCGGCTTGCGCCCGCGGTGCGGGTCTGCTGCCAGGACATCAGAGCCATAGCGATCATCCACCCGGGCGATCCTAGGAACCCGCGACGCCGATCACGTGCTGCGCCACGCACTTACCCGGCATGCATTGTGCGGTGCTGGGAGTTATCCGTCCGCCGCGGCCAGTCTGGCTGTGGCCGAGGTCACCTCGTCGATGACGGTGTGGATGAAACGCATCTTCTCCAGCACCGGCACCGGCAGCACGAAGGGGTACAGATCGTCGCGGCCCATCGAGCGGTTGACCATGTTCAGGCCCCACGCCAGCGGTAGCCACATCTCGATGATGCTGTCGAAACCGCTCGGCCCCAGTGCCCTTCGGTCGAAGGTGGCACCGGCCGGTGCGAAACCGAAGGCCGCCGAGGTGTCCAGGGTGTCACGGATGTGCAGGTAGTGCGCGAAGGTCTCGGCCCAGTCCTCGGCGGCATGCATGGTGGCATAGGACGACACGTAGTTCGCCTCCCAGCCCGGGGGCGCACCGGTGTTGTAGTGCCGGTCCAGTGCGGCCTGGTAGTCGGCGTCCGGGTCGCCGAACAACTCGACGAATTTGGCGCGGTAGTCCGGCGACGGGCCGATCAGCCGGTAGTAGTAATAGTGGCCGATCTCGTGCCGGAAATGACCGAGCAGGGTCCGGTACGGCTCGTCCATCTCGACCCGCAGCTGCTCGCGGTGGACGTCGTCGCCCTCGGCCAGGTCGAGGGTTATGACACCGTTCTGGTGGCCGGTGAAGACACTGTCGAATTCACTGGAGAGCAGGTCGAATGCCAGTCCGTACTGCGGGTCCTCGTCGCGGCCGACGATGGGCAGTTTGAGCTCGGACAGTTCGGCGATGAGCCGGCGCTTGGCCTTCTCGGCACCGGCGAACGCCGCCATCGCTGCGGTATCGGCGTTGTTGGGCCGGGTCCTGGTCAGCCGGCACGAGGCGCACAATTCGACCTGGACATTAACCGTCGGATCGACACGTACCAACCAGTTGCATTCGGCCACATGCAGATTGGCGCAGAGCCGGTATTCGCTGGAGTCGACGGCGCCGCCGTGTTCGCTGGCCTGCCCGGAGGCGATGACCATCATGGTCTGTTCGGTCGGCGAGTACCCGATGGCGCTGCCGCAGGACAGGCATACCGAGTTCTCGAAACTCAGGTGCTGGCCGCAGTTGGGGCACAGGAAGTCACGCATGCTCACTCCTGTCGTCGAAGGGCTCGACGTCGACGGACACGTCGATCACGCTGCGCTCCGAGTCGGTGTAGATGATGCCCCGCAACGGCGGGACGTCCGCATAGTCTCTACCCCATCCCACGACGATGTAACGCTCGTCGACCATCTGATCGTTGGTCGGATCCAGGCCGAGCCACTGCCCCTGCGGCGTCCAGACCGCCGCCCAGGCGTGTGTCGCGTCGATACCGACCATGCGCTCCTTGCCGGGCGGCGGGTCGGTGGCCAGGTATCCCGAGACATAACTGGCGGCCAGCCCGTTGGCCCGCAGGCAGGCGATCGCCAGCCGGGCGAAGTCCTGGCAGACCCCTTCGCGGGCCTGCAGCACCTCGGCGACCTGCGTCGAGACCGTGGTGGAGCCGGAGCGGTAGGTGAAGTCACGGAATATCCGGGCGTTGAGGTCGGCCAGCACCTCGACCAGCGGGCGCCCGGGGGTGAAACTCGGCGCGGCGTACTCGTGCACCGCAGCGGTGATCTCCGGCGGCCGCAGGTCCAGGACGAACTCGGTGGCCAGCGCACCGTCCACCCCGACCGGGCGGGCGATCTCCCACGGCGCGACGGCCGAACCCGAACTGTAGGTCCCCGGCGCCGGTGGCTCGACCTCGACGACCGAGGTGCTGGTGATGGTCAGCGCGCGGTGCCGTTGGGTGACGTGGAAATAGGAACTGATGTTGCCGTAGGCATCCAGGCTGGTGGACTGGTCGGCCGGTTCGGGGTCGATCTGCAGCTGGTGGCTCAGACAACGCTGCTGCACGGAGTCGCGCGGGGTGAGGAATCCGCGGCCGTAGGAACTGGTGACGACATCGGAGTACCGGTACTCGGTGCGGTGGGTGACGCGGTAGCTGCGCGCCGAGGCGGTCCGGACCGGCAGCGGAACCGGCCCGTCCGGGAATGCGTTCACGGCAGGACCCTACGCTCGTCGGGTCCCCACAGCGGCTGCATACCGCCCGGCAGCGACAGCTGGGTGGCGGTGATGACGCGCGACAGTTCACGCAGACCGGACTGCACACCGTCGAGCAGCCCGCGCAGTTCGGCGCGCTGACCGTCCTCGTCCACGGTCTCCAGGTCGTCGGGGTCCAGGCGGCGCACCCGGGTCATGATGTCGTCGAGCAGTTTCTCCGGCCGCGACGATCCCGATGCGCCCGGCATGGCGCGCAGGTCGGTGCGCAGCCGGTCCAGCTGGAACAGCAACGAGCGCGGGTTCTCGCCGTCGAACAGCAGCAGGTCGGCGACCGCGGCGACGCTGACCTTGCCCAGGTTGCGCCTGCGGTAGACCACGGAGGACTCACAGGCCACCAGGACGGCCTCGGTGATGGTCTGCTCGGCCTCGGGGCTGCGCACCCTGGTCATGGTGGCGCGCAGCAGCGCCGACAACCACAGCCCGCGTTCGATGCGCTTACCGGTGTCCATCATGGTCCAGCCGACGTCACGGATCATCGATTCCGACGCCACCCCGGCCAGCGCCAGCATGCCCGAGACCGTCCTGGCATGCGCCAACGCCATCACGGCATCGGCGCGGACCAGCGAATCCGGCGGTGCGGCAGGATGATTGAGCACCGCGCGGTCCACCGCGGCCAGCACCATCCAGGTGTCGTTGGACATCTGGTCGCGCACCGCGCGGGCCGCCACGCCGAGCCTTTCGACCGACTGCGCCAACGAGCCCGGCCTGCCGCGGTCGGCGGTCAGCGACCACAGTGTCGTCGGTGCGACGGCGATCATCTCGGCGCGGTCGCCGCTGCCGGTGTCGGTGCCGGTGATCTGGCCCAGCGCGGAAAGCAGTACCGGCACACAGGCACTGGCGTCGAGGTCTTGGCGGTGGCGGTATTCGTGATAACGCTCGCGGGTCACCGTCATGGTGCGCGCCATGGATTCGGCGCGCTCGGCGTAGCGGCCGGTCCAGAACAGATCGGAGAGCACACGCGGCGAACTGACCGCCATGGTGGGGCTCGCGGTCAGCGCGGGCAGCTCCACCGGTGCGATGGTGACGGCCCGTTCGGCATCCACTCGCACCGCAGGCTGTATCCAGATGTCCTTGGCGGCAACGCTGTTGAGGGTGAATGCGCCCGGGCCCGGTGCCAGCAGGTAGCCGAGGCCGCCGATCATCGGGGCGTAGCCACCGCGCTGGGAGACGGTGAACAACCGCATGCCGACGTTGCCCGAGGCCAGTCCCCCGGCGAAATGGTCGGTCGGCGCGGTGGAGAACTGCGGCAGTTCCTGGCCCACCCACTGCCACGGGTCGGCTTCGATACGTGCCGTCAGCTCGGCATGCTGGGCGGCCGACAGCGTCGGCCCGACGATCGTCGGGCCGCCGACGGTGGAGCGGATCAGCAGCGAGGACAGGTTCGTCAGCAGGTGGCTGCGTTCCCGGCCGATACCGCCCCAGTACATCTGCGCGCCGGCCAGCAGCGGCGCCTCCCCCAGCAGGTGTTCGGCCAGTTCCGGCAGGAACCGCGCCAGCCCGGGACTTTCCAGCACACCGCTGCCCAGGGTGTTGACCACGGTGACCGCGCCGCGGCGTTGCGCCTCGACCAGGCCGACCACACCGAGCCGGGAATCGGCCCGCAGGTCGAGTGGATCGGAGTAGTCGGCGTCGACCCGGCGCAGCACCACGTCGACGCGTTTGAGGGTGCCCAGCGAGCGCATCCACAGTTTGCCGTCGCGCACCACCAGGTCGGCGCTCTCCACCAGCTGGAAGCCCAGCAGGGAGGCCAGGTAGGCCTGGTCGAACGCGGTCTCGGAGTGGCTGCCCGGCGACAGCACCACCACCACCGGGTCTTCGGCGGTCTCCGGTGCCGACTCGATCAGCGACAGCCGCAGCGCCTGGGCGAACGGCGAGGTAGGCCGCGGCGCGATGCGTTCGTAGAGATCGGGCACGGTGTGCGCGACGACGCGGCGGTCGGCCAGGGCGTACCCGGCACCCGAGGGTGCCTGCGTCCAGTCGGCGTTGACCGCGAAGCTGCCGTCGGCGGTGCGGCTGATATCGCAGCCGTACATGAACAGCTGGTGGCGCCCGGGCAGGCCGATACCGCGGGCGGCCCGGAGATAGCCGGGGTGGGCGAACAGCAGCTGGGCGGGCAGCACGCCCGCGGTGAGACTGCGGCGCGGACCGTAGATGTCGGCCAGTACCGCGTCCAGCAGGCGCGACCGCTGGATGATGCCGGCTTCCAGCGTTTCCCAGTCGGTCGAGGAGATCAGCAGCGGGAGGGCGTCGAGGTTCCAGGTGCCCGGTACCGCGATGCCGTCGGGGTTGGTGACGGTCTCACCGTTGTGGTCGATCTGGACGTAGGTGATGCCGGCGTCGTCGACGAGCCCGCGCACGTCGTTGCGCAGCCGGTCCAGGCCGGCCTGGCCGCGTTCGCCCATGACCTCGGCGAACTGCCGCCACGCCGGACGGATGTCACCGTTGGCGTCGACGAACTCGTCGTAACCGGTCGGCGTGCGGCCGCTGACGTCGAACAGCGCGGCCTGACTGCGGGCCGCGCAGTAACCGGCCAGCAACTGGTCGGGATCGTGCAGATCGGGTCCGGGCACCTGGGGGTCCGGCTGGGCCGGCGGTGCGGCGTCGGGTCGCGGGGCAGGCAGCGGCACCGACAACGCCTACCTCCTCAATAGTGGGCGCCAAGCGGCGCCGCGGGTCCCCCGCCGTGCCGTCATCGCCTCGAACAATTCAACACCGGACGCAACACCGCGCCGTTTCACTGCAGCACGGTACGCACCCGGCGCAGATCGAGGATGCCCGGCGCACCGACATCGGTGGATTGGCGGGCCAGCTTCTCCCGGATATCGGACATGTCGACCTTGCCGGGGGTGAATCCGGCCGCCTCGAAACGCCGTCCGCGGCGCGATTCGGCTTCCACCGCGTTGACCGGCGGGGTGTCGTAGGACCGGCCGCCGGGATGTGACACGTGGTAGGTGCAGCCACCCCGCGACATCCCCGAGGCGTTGTCGATCAGTTCGAAACGCAGCGGGGTGTCGACGGTGATGGTGGGGTGCAGCGCGCTGGGTGGTTGCCAGGCGCGGTAGCGCACACCGGCGACCTGGACATCGGCATTGTCGGTTGCCAACAACGGCACCGGATAGCCGTTGCAGGTCACGGTGTAGCGGGCCCGGTCGGCGCCGATGAGGCGCAACTGCACGCGTTCGACCGAGGAATCGACATAACGGGCGGTCCCGCCCGCGGTCGACTCCTCGCCGAGCACATTCCACGGTTCGATGGCACCGCGCAGCTCCAGCTCGACACCGTCAAAGACGGCGGTGCCGATGCGCGGGAACCGGAATTCGGTGAACGGGTCCAGCCAGCTGGTCTCGAAGTCGATCCCGTTGCTCCGCAGATCGGCCGCCACCTCGGCGATATCGTGAATGATGAAGTGTGGCAACAGGTACCGGCCGTGCAGGTTGGCACCGTGGCGGATCAGCGGGGCGCGCAGCGGGCTGTCCCAGAACCACGAGACCAGTGAGCGCACCAGCAGTGACTGCACCATCGCCATCTGGTAGTGCGGTGGCATCTCGAAACCGCGCAGCTCCAGCAGTCCGAGCCGTCCGCGTGGACTGTCGGGGCTGTAGAGCTTGTCGATGCAGAATTCGGCCCGGTGCGTGTTGCCGGTGATATCGGTGAGCAGGTGGCGCAACGCGCGGTCGGTGACCCACGGGCCGTCGGCGCCCGCGGCGGTCAGCCGGGCGATCTCGGCGAAGGCGATCTCCAGTTCGTAGAGCGATTCGGTGCGGCCCTCGTCGACGCGGGGCGCCTGCGATGTGGTGCCGATGAAACGTCCGGAGAACAGGTAGGACAGCGCCGGGTGCCGTTGCCAGTAGGTCAGCAGCGACACCAGCAGGTCGGGCCTGCGCAGCATCGGCGAATCGGCCGGCGTCACACCGCCGAGGGTGATGTGGTTGCCGCCGCCGGTGCCGCCGTGCGTGCCGTCGAAATCGAACGACTCGGTCGACAGCCGGGCCAGGCGGGCCTCTTCGTAGAGGGTCTCCAGCTGTTCACGCTGCTCGGCGAAACTGCGGGTGGGTGCGACGTTGACCTCGATGACGCCGGGGTCGGGCGTCACCGACATCGACTGCAGGCGCGGATCCGACGGCGGCCCGTAACCCTCGATGACCACCTGGCAACCGGCCGCCGCGACGGCGTCCTCCAGCCGCGCCACCATGTCGATGAAATGTTCCAGCTCGTCGGTCGGCGGCAGGAACACATAGAGCAGGCCGTCGCGGATCTCGGCGACCATGGCGGTGGTGGGAGCGTCCTCGGACTCGTCGATCTCGGCATCGGCCGAATCGGTCTCGTCGACGACCAGTGGGCCGCGCTGCAACAGCGGGTCGCCGGGGAAGGTGGGGCGCGGCGGCTTCCAGTTGATCGAGTTCAGCGGCAGCCGCAGACCGGCCGGGGAATCGCCTTCGAGCAGGACGATGCGCCCGCGGCGCAACCGCCAGTCGGCGCTGGCCCAGCCGGTGTCGTCATCGCGGCGGTGCAGGGGCAGCACGAAGGCCGACGGCTCGACGACGCTGGCGTCCAGGCTTTCCAGCAGGGCCGCCCGGGCTTCCGGGGTGTCCTCGGCCAGCTGATCGGCCGGGTCGACGGCCTCACCCACCGGTAGCCGCACCGCGCCGGCGAGCCGGCTCAGCGCGTCCTCGTAGGCGGGCCGGACCTGGCTTTCGGGCAGGCCCAGCGATCGGGCCACCCCGGCGAGCACCTGCTGGCCGGCCAGCGGGTCGATCGACGGGGTGTTCGGCACCTCGGGCCACGGATCGGCCAGCAGTTCGCCGTCGCGCCACAGCGGTTCGCCGTCGGTACGCCAGAACAGGCCGATCTGCCAGCGCGGCAGCGGTTCACCCGGGTACCACTTGCCCTGGCTGCGCTGTACCAGGCCGGTCGGCGCCCAGACCTTCTTGAGCCGCGCTGCCAGCACCGAGGCGCGTTCCCGTTTGTGCGGGCCGTCGGCGGCGGTGGTCCATTCCGGGTCGACCTGGTTGTCGATCGACACGAATGTCGGTTCGCCGCCGACCGTGAGCCGGACGTCGCCGTCGGCGAGCCGTTTGTCCACCGCGGCGCCGAGATCGATGATCGAGCCCCACGCCGAGTCGGTGTAGGGCAGCGTCACACGCGGGTCCTCGTGCACCCGGGTCACGGTGTTGGAGAAGTCCAGTTTGGCCTCGGCGAAACCGGTGGCGCCGGTGATCGGAGCCGAGGACGCCGGATGCGGTGTGGCCGACAGCGGGATGTGGCCCTCGCCGGCGAACAGCCCCGAGGTGGCGTCCAGCCCCATCCAGCCCGCTCCGGGGATGTACACCTCGGCCCAGGCGTGCAGATCGGTGAAGTCGGCCGAGGGGCCCGACGGCCCGTCCAGCGCCTTGACGTCGGAGGTCAGCTGCACCAGGTACCCGGAGACGAACCGGGCGGCCAGACCGAGCTGACGCAGCACCGACACCAGCAGCCACGCCGAGTCGCGGCACGACCCGATCCCGCTGCGCAGCGTGAAATCCGGTGTCTGGACGCCGGGTTCCATCCGGACGCTGTAGCCGACGTCGGCGTTGACAGCGCGGTTGAGCGCCACCAGGAAGTCGATGGTGCGCATGCCCGGTATCACCGAGAAATTGCGCACCCAGGCCGTTACCAGCTCGCCGGGGCCGGAACCCTCGACGCCCTCGTCGACCGGCCGCAGATACGGCTTGAGGTCGTCGGCCAGCGCCTTGGGGTAGGTGAACGGGAAGGTCTCGGCGTACTCCTCGATGAAGAAGTCGAACGGGTTGATGACCTTCATATCGGCGATGAGCCCGACGGTGATGGTCAGCGATCGGGTCCGGTTGGGGAAGACCAGCCGGGCCAGGAAGTTGCCGAAGGCGTCCTGCTGCCAGTTGATGAAGTGGTCGGCGGGTTCGACGTCGAGCGAATACGCCTCGATCGGGGTTCGGGAATGCGGTGCGGGCCGCAACCTGACGACGTGCGGGTAGATCTGCACCAACCGGTCGAATGTGTAGCTGGTGCGGTGCTCCAGCGCCACTTTGATTCCCATAACCGTTGATCCCATCACACGCGGGACGGGCGCGCATCGCGCGTCGCACGCGTCACGTCCTCAACAGGTGGTTATTCGACCGTTCCGGACAAGCCGAAGTCGCTCAGCACGCGCGTCACCGATTCGCGCAGGGCGGCTTTGGTATTGACGCCGCCGGGCTGCCAGGAACCGAAGGTGACCGAAACCTTGTCCCCCGCGTGCGCCCAGCCCAGCAGCAGACAACCCTCCATGCGTTCCAGGGCCGAGAGGCTCACACCGCGTTCGACTTGACGCGCGGAGAAGTAATCGGCGTCGGTGCCGTCGGGCCGGTTCACCGCCTCGGGCATGTCACCGGTGTTCGAACAGCCGATGGGTCTGCCGACCTGCATGACCATCCGCTCCAGGCGACGGACCAGGAATTTGGGGGTGAACGGGGTCAGCGGTAGCGGGGCCAGCAGGTCTTCGCGGGTCTGCGCCAGATCGGCCAGCGCCGCCTTGAGATCGCCGCGCACGACGCTCAGGTCGGTGGTCACCGTGTCCGGGTCGGCCTTGACGGTCACCGCCGTCAGGGCGTTGGCGCGGGTGTCGTCCTCGGTGCGTTCGCTGACCGGGAAGGTGAGCATCGCCATGCCGTCTGCGTCGATGCGGCCCAGCGCCCGGCCCAGCCGTGCCGCCAGGCCCGCGAACAGTGCGTTGGGGGTGCCGCCCAGCTCGGCTGACACCCGCTGCCAGTCGGAGTAGGCGATATAGGCCGTCGCCGCGGGTATGACGACGGGCCGGTGCGAATGGCCGGCCAGTGCGGGGGCCGAGGATTTCACCGACTCGGACAGATCCTGCTTCTGCTCGCGCGCCGTGCGCACCGAGCCGGCGACCGCGGACGGCACCGCGGCGGCCGAGCGGATCGTGGTGCGCAGGTCGTCGGCCAGCGCCTGCCGGTAGGGCCGGTGCCGCCGCGGCGGGTAGCCCGGGCCCAGCGCTCTGCCCTCGACGGCGGCGGCGATCGACATGGTCAGCGCCGCGGCGTCGACGATGCTGTGCGAGACGACCAGGGTGACGGCGGCACCGCCGTCGCGCAGCGGTTGCACACCCAGATGCCAGGGCGGTCCGTCCTCGGGGTCGGTGGGGATCTGCGAGCGCTCGTCGGCCCATTCACCGATCTCGTCGCGGCGGCGGTCGATCACCGAGATGTCGATGGGTTCGGGTGGCCCCGCCGCAACCCACCGGTGCCTGCCGAACGGCAGCGGCGAGCGTTCGATGAGCCGGCCGAGCAGGGTGTGTTCGAGGTTGCGCTGGAACCGGCGCAGCCCGTCGATGTCGACGGCGCGCTCGTAGATCCAGGTGTATTGGATGACGGGACCCCGCTGCAGTGCCCGCAGGCCCAGGAACGAACCCTGGTCCATATAGGCCAGCGTGTTGTCGACAGAGGCGGTCATTCCGGCGGTCTCATTTCCGCCTGCGGCCGTGTCTTGACCGCAGACATTCTCAGCGATAACTTGCGACCCGCCAACGCAGAAATGGCCGAACCGCTGACCTGACGCGCCGGCTGACCCCCGAGTTCAAGATACCCGCGCAAGCTATGCGCAGGCACAGTGGCGGCTGTGGGTCAGTTCTGGACCGAGCGCGGAATCAGACCCGCCGGTGGCCGCAGTACCAGCACCGCCACACCGGCGATGACGATGCCGATCAGGTTGACCGCCAGCTGCGTCGCCGACTTCGCCGCGACGTCCCAGTCACCCACCACGGCCGCGACCGCGGCGAAACCGGCGGCGGGCACCGTCGTGACGGAGATGAAGACGCCGACCAGGGCCGCCGATTTTGACGACACCAGCGCGAGCATTCCGGCTGCGCCTGCCAGCAGCGCCACCACGAAGGAGGCCGGGCCGACCTGGAAGATGAAGTCGACGGCTTCGACGTTGCGGATATCGTCCAGTGTCAGCCAGCCGGCGAGCTCGCCGGCCAGCGCACCCACCGCGGTCACCCCGATCGCGAGCGGGAACCCGATCAGCAGTGCCAGCCCGGCGGTCCGGGCGAGCTTCGCGCGGCGTTGCACGATCGCCACCGACAGTGCGGCCAGCGGGCCGAATTCCGGGCCCAGCACCATCCCGCCCACGACGGTGACGGTGGAGTCGGTGACCACGCCGATCGCCGCGATCAGGCAGGCGATGGTGAGGAACACCAGGAATGTCACCGACAGCGACGAGTCCTCCCGGGTCCGGGCGATCAGTTCGTCCCAGATGACGGCGTCCGCGGGGTCGCCTTCGGCGTCCTGCTCGGCTTTGTGCGCGCGGCTGGACAGCACGGTGTCCAGCGGTGTCAGGGTGATGGCGCCGACGTGCGCGACGTCGAGGGCCTTGAGTTCGCGGATCAGCGCGTTGGCGCATTCGCGTGCGATATCGGCGGTGATCTCGTCACCGGCGGGTTCGAGTGCGGCGCCGGGGTACAAGGCGATATTGGCCACCCCGACATCACCGCGAAGCACCTCGAGTACCGGGTCCCGCAGTTCGGCGGGCACGATCACACGCAAGTGCAGCACCCGGCTATTCCATCACTGTCGGCGCCAACCCGTAGTCGTCGAGTGCACGTTTCACCGAATCCATAAGGGCCGCTTTGGTGTTGACCGCTCCGGGTTCCCAGGCCACCACCGACATGCACACCTTGCCGTGCAGATTGCCCGATGCGAGCATCATCCGGCCGCCGATCCGGTCGAAATCGGCCGCGGTGATTCCCGGCTCGACCAGCCGGGAGGTGAAGAAGTCGGCGTCGGTGCCGTCGGGCCGGTTCACCGCCTCGGGCATGTCACCGGTGTTCGACGAGCCGATCGGTTTACCGACCTTGAGCACCAGCTTCTCCAGCCGCTTCAGCAGGAACTTGGGGGTGAACGGTGTCAGTGCCAGCGGTGCCAGCATCCACTCCCGGTTCGCGCCCAGGCGGGTGAGTTCGGTCTTGATACCCCGGCGGATCTCCCCCAGGTCCGTCAGAGCCCGCTGCGGATCGGCGATGACGGTGATGGTGTTGAGGGCGTTACCGCGGGTGTCGCCTTCGGTGCGTTCGCTGACGGGCAGGGACAGCATGGCCATACCGTTGTCGTCGACGCGTCCGGTGATGGCGCCGATCCGGGTGGCCACCCCGGCCAGCAGCACATTGCTGGTGCCGTTGAGCGCCTTTGCGCGCGCGTTCCACTCCGCGAGCTCGATGGCCACCGAAACCGTCGGGACGACGACCGGTTGCCGACACTCCGACGTGCGCACCGCGGCGGCCGAGCGCGCCGAATCGGTCAGGTCGGCGGCTTGCAGCCGGGCGGTCCTCGCGGCGCCGGCCACCGCGGCGGGGATCGCGCCCAGTGACCGGATCGCGGTGCGGGTGTCCTGCAGCAGTGCCGCACGCAGTGGGCGCGAGCGCGGCGGCGGATAGTTCAGATAGCGTCCGGTCCCCAGCACCGCATCGTTGATCGACAGGATCAACGCGGCGGCGTCGGCAACGGTGTGCGACACCACGAGGTTGACCGCGGCTCCCCCGCCGACGAACGGTTGCACGCCCAGATGCCAGGGCGGGCCGAACTCGGGGTCGACGGGGGTGTTCGCCCGCTGTTCGACCCAGTCCCAGACCTTTTCGCGGCGGATTTCGACGTCCGCGACGTCGAGCTCCCCGGATCCGGGCCAGGCGACCCAGCGGTGTCGCCCGCACGGGATCGACGAGGTCTCCAGCACCCGGCCCAGCAAACCGCCTGAGAGGTTGCGGTGGAACCGTCGCAGTCCGTCCAGGTCGACACCGCGTTCGTAGATCCAGGTGTATTGGATGACCGGTCCGCGGCCCAGTGCCCGCAGCGCCAGATACGACCCCTGGTCCATGTAGGCCAGGGTGTTGTCAGCAGATTCGAGCATCCCAGCGCGCCCTCATTGTCGACCCCCCTGGCGCGTCAGGATACGGCAAGCTCGGCGTTTGTAACGTGATGTCCGTTTTCACAGCGCACTTCCACGGTCGCGGGGGCGCCGCAGTTGTAATGACTGAGCCGCAGCCCGGTGTCGCCGAGGTGTTTGCGACCCCACTCGAACATCGCCCACACCACGGGCATGAAATCGAGGCCGGCATCGGTCAGGACGTATTCGTCGCGGGCCCGCTGGCCGGGTTCGCGGTAGGGCCGTTTGGTCAGCAGCCCCGCGGTGACGAGTTCGGACAGCCGCGCCGAGGTGGCGGCCTTGGTGATGCCGACGCGACGGGCGAAATCGTCGAAGCGGGTGGTGCCGTAGTAGGCCTCCCGCATGATCAGCATCGCCGATTTGGTCCCGACCAGGGCCATCGATTGCTCTATCGGGCAGTTGCCGACCGCCGACCAGCTGTCGCGGTCGGCGAGTGCGCCCTGCAGGACTGCCACGGAATCACCTCAACTTCTGGGTTGTTACCACTGTACCCAGGTGATACAACATCTAGGTATAGTTTGAAATACTCAGCGGAGGCACGCCATGTCCGGATACTCAGATTCAGATGCCGTCATCGTCGGCGCAGTACGAACCCCCGTCGGCAAGGGTAAGGCCAACGGCGCACTGCACGATGTCCTACCCGCGGATCTGCTGGCACACAGTTTGCGCGAACTCGTCGAACGCACCGGTGTCGACCCGGTCCGGGTCGACGATGTGATCGCCGGTGCCGTCACCCAGGTCGGCGACCAGGCCGTCAACATCGCGCGCAACGCGCTGCTGGGCGCCGGTTTCCCCGAGAGCGTGCCCGGTACCACGGTCGACCGGCAGTGCGGCAGCAGCCAGCAGGCCATCAGCTTTGCCGCCCAAGGTGTTCGGGCCGGCGCCTACGACATCGTCATCGCCGCGGGCGTCGAATCGATGAGCCGGGTGCCGATGGGATCCTCGGTGCTGCCCGGCAGCAACCCGTTCGGCGTCGGCATGGCGCAGCGCTACCCCGAAGGCCTTGTGGCCCAAGGCATCAGCGCCGAGCTGATCGCCGCCAAGTGGGGTCTGTCACGTACCGAGCTGGACGAATTCTCGGCATCCAGCCATGAGAAGGCCGCGCGCGCCGCCAAGGACGGGCTGTTCGACAACGAGCTGGCTCCCATCGCCGGACTGAGCGCCGACGAGATCATCCGGCCCGGCACCACCGTCGCCACCCTGGCCGGACTGCGTCCCGCGTTCTACAACGAGGCGATCGGCGCGCGTTTCCCGCAGATCGACTGGTCCATCACCCCAGGTAACAGCTCACCGCTTTCCGACGGCAGCGCCGCGGTGATGATCACCAGCGGTAAGGCCGCGCGCGAGCTCGGATTGCGGCCGCTGGCACGTATCCACACCACCACGGTGGTGGGCTCCGATCCGCTCTACATGCTGACCGGTGTCATCCCCGCCACCGAGAAGGTGCTGGCCCGCGCCGGGCTGTCGCTGTCCGATATCGACCTCTTCGAGGTCAACGAGGCATTCGCGCCCGTCGTACTGAGCTGGGCGAAGGAGACCGGTGCCGACCTGGCCCGCACCAACGTCAACGGCGGAGCCATCGCCATCGGGCACCCGTTGGGCGCCAGCGGAGCCCGCATCATGACGACGCTGGTCAACGCGCTCGAGCAGCGCGACGCACGCTTCGGCCTGCAGACCATGTGTGAGGGCGGCGGGATGGCCAACGCCACCATCATCGAACGCCTCTGAGTGATCTCGGCGCGGTTTGCGGCGCTGTGCGCACGAAACCGCGCCGAAATCGCGGCTCAGGCCCGGGTCAGTTCGAACAGCGGGATGGCGCGACTGGTGTTGGCCTGGTACTCGGCGAACACCGGCGCGTGCTCGATCACCTTGGGGTAGGTCGCATCACGCTCGTCGTCGGGTAGCTCACGCACATCGACGTCGTAGGCCTCGGTGCCGACCTCGATGCGGGCCCGCGGGTTGGCCCGCAGGTTGTGCACCCATGCCGGGTCCTTGGGCGCGCCGGCGTAGGAGCCGACGATGATCATCTTGTCGTCCACCGTCAGATAGGCCAGCGGCGACAGCCTGCTCTTACCGGTCTTGGCTCCGGTGGTGTGCAGCAGAAGCAGATTGCCGCCCTCGAAGGGGCCGCCGACCTTGCCGCCGTTGGCCCGGAATTCCTCGACGATATTGCGGTTGAACTCGTCGAGGGCCGCGGTGTCGGCAACGAGCTTGTTCTTGTCGATATCTGTCATGGTGGTCACAAGTCTGCACCGACCGTCGCTATTCCGGCAGCCACTTGGCAGACCCGATGCAGCGGGCCGCGACCCGTCTGGATCGGCATCAGCAGCAGGTCGGTGGCGCCGGCGTCGAGGTAGCGCCGTAATCCGTCGGCGACGTGGTCGGCGGTGCCGATCAACGCCAGATCGACGACGCTGTCCACGCCTTCCCGTGCATTGATGCGCTGATAGGAGGGCACCTGGTCGTACATGGCCATGCTCTGGGTCGCCACGGCGCGGGCGGCGGCCGCGCCCTCGTCGTCCTCGGTGACCGCGACGCTCACCAGACCGAACACCCGGGGCGCGGGGCGGCCCGCGTCCGCGGCGGCCTTGGCGATGGTGGGGACGATGAACTCCCCGAGGGTGCGTGGTCCCGCGTACGGCAGGGTCCCGTCGGCCAGTTCGCCGGTCACCCGCAGCGTCTGCGGTCCCATCGCGGCCACGTAAAGCGGGTAGGGCCGCGCCGACGGCAACGCCACGGGCATGACGTGCGGGTCGACGGCCGTCAGATGAGTGCCGTGGAAGTCCACCGTTCCGGTGTCCCGGACGGCGCGAAGCACCGTGAGGTACTCCCGAAGTCGTTGGGCCGCATGATCGGTCGGGATGGCGAAGGCCAATTGCTCGAGCATGGCGACACCCAGCCCGAGCCCCAGGCTGAAGCGGCCGTGGCTGGCCGACTGGGCGGTCTGCGCGGCCGCCGCCACGATCAGCGGGTGACGCGGGTTGATCGGCACCACCGACGTCCCGACGGCGAGACCGGGGATGGCCGCGCCGATCAGGCCTGCCAGCGCGATCGCATCGAGATCGAGCTGCTGGCCCAGCCACACCTGCTGCACCCCCGCGTCGAAGGCCAGCGACGCCTGCTCGACGGCGTCGTCCACGACGTGCGGAGCCGAACGGTCGGGGGTCAGCAAAACTCCGGTGGTCATGGGTCCACCGTGCCGCCACGGTGCCCGCCCCGTCCAACGCCCATTGCGCATCGGCGCATGCCCTGCGGGCATGACCGCACGTCAACGGCTAGGCTGCGTCAATGTCCGCCGCTGGGTCCGGTGTCGACCCGCTTCCCGTCGATTTCGACCTACGCGTGGTGCGCTACTTCGTGGCCGTCGCCGAAGCCGGTCACTTCGGCCGGGCCGCCAACGCGCTGCACATCACCCAACCGTCGCTCAGCAGGCAGATCCGGGGACTCGAAAGTCAGCTCGGCACCGCACTCTTGGAGCGGACGCCGCGCGGCAGCCTTCTCACCGAGGCGGGTCGGACGTTCCTGATCCATGCCGAGGAGATGCTCGCCGCGGCAACACGGGCCGCCGCGCACACCCGCGCCGCCGCCGTGCCGCGCCGGATCACCATCGGTTACACCACCAATCTGGTGGTCGGCGCCGCGGTGCGGGAACTGCGCCGTCGCCACCCCGACGCCGAGGTCACCGTCCGACATCTCGCATGGAACGGCGCCCACCCCGCGCTGCTCGACCACCTGGTCGACGTGGCGGTGACCCGGCTGCCCATCCCCCGTGACGGCGTCGACGTCACCGTCCTCTACCGCGAGCCCAGGGCATTGCTGGTGTCCCGTCGACACCGGCTGGCCGGGCGGGAGTTCGTCGAACTGTGCGATCTCGAGGGCGAGGTCATGCCCCGGGTGAGCGACCCGGTGTGGGACAGCTACTGGCGCATCGATCCGCTGCGGGGGTGGACGGTACCCGATGGCCCCGTGCTCGACGACGCGGCCGAGATGTTCGACTTCATCGCCGACAGCGGGGCGGTGCTCATCGTTCCGGCAGACAGCCGGGTTCCCGATCTGCAGCCGGAGCTGACGACGGTGCCGCTGCGGGGTGTCGAGCCCAGCGAGGTGGCACTGGCCCGCCGCGCCGGCGAGTCCGGCGCACTGCTGACCGAGTTCGCCGCCTGCGCAGCCGAGTTGGTGACCGCCGGCACGCCGAGCCCACGTCTGGGCTAGTCGGCCGCCTTGGGCTTGGCGTCGATGCCCGATTCCTTGCGCTGCTGCGCGGTGATCGGCGCAGGCGCGTCGGTCAGCGGGTCCACGCCACCACCGGACTTGGGGAACGCGATGACCTCACGGATGGAATCCACCCCGGCCAGTAGCGCGACGATGCGATCCCAGCCGAACGCGATACCGCCGTGCGGCGGCGCGCCGAAGGCGAAGGCGTCCAACAGGAATCCGAATTTGTCCTGCGCCTCGGCGTGATCGATGCCCATCATCGCGAACACCCGCTCCTGGATGTCACGGCGATGGATACGGATCGAGCCGCCACCGATCTCGTTGCCGTTGCAGACGATGTCGTAGGCGTTGGCCAGCGCCGAGCCCGGATCGGTGTCGAAGGTGGCCTCCGACTCGGGCATCGGGGCGGTGAACGCGTGGTGCACCGCGGTCCAGTTCCCCGAACCCACCGCCACGTCGCCGGACGCGGTGGCGTCGTCGGCCGGCTCGAACAGCGGCCATTTCACGATCCAGGTGAAGGCCCATGCATTCGGGTCGATGAGGTCGAGCCGCTTGGCGATCTCGATGCGCGTCGCACCGAGCAGCGCACGGGCGCCCTTGGGGGTACCGGCCGCGAAGAACACGCAGTCGCCCGGCTTGGCGCCGACATGAGCGGCCAGGCCGTCGCGCTCGGCGTCGGACAGGTTCTTGGCGACAGGGCCGGCCAGCGTTCCGTCCTCACCGATCAATACGTAGGCCAGTCCCTTGTGCCCGCGCTGTTTGGCGAATTCCTGCCAGCCGTCCAATGTGCGGCGCGGCTGCGAGGCGCCGCCGGCCATCACCACAGCGCCGACGTAGGGAGCCTGGAACACCCGGAACGGGGTGTCCTTGAAGTACTCGGTGCACTCGACGAGTTCGACGGCGAACCGCAGATCCGGCTTGTCGGAGCCGAATCGGCCCATCGCCTCGTCGTAACACATCCGCGGGATCGGGGTGGGCAGGTCGTAGCCGATCGTGGACCACACGGCCCGCAGGACTTCCTCGGCCACCGCGATGACGTCGTCGGCGTCGACGAAACTCATCTCCATGTCCAGCTGGGTGAACTCCGGCTGGCGGTCGGCGCGGAAATCCTCGTCCCGGTAGCAGCGCGCGATCTGGTAGTAGCGCTCCATGCCTGCCACCATCAGCAGCTGCTTGAAAAGCTGCGGGCTCTGCGGCAACGCGTAGAACGAGCCCGGCTGCAGCCGGGCGGGCACCAGGAAGTCGCGCGCGCCCTCGGGCGTCGAGCGGGTCAGCGTCGGCGTTTCGATCTCGACGAAGTCGTGGCCGGCGAGCACCGAGCGCGCCGCGGCATTGACCTTGGAGCGCAACCGGATCGCGTCGCCCGGGCCACCTTCGCGGCGCAGGTCCAGATAGCGGTACTTCAGCCGCGCTTCCTCACCGGCGGCCTCGTCGAGCTGGAACGGCAGCGGCGCGCTCTCGGACAGCACCGTCAGCGACGTGGTGTTGATCTCGATCTCGCCGGTGGGGATGTCGGGGTTGGCGTTGCCCTCGGGCCGCACCTCGACGACGCCGGTGACGGCGACGCAGAACTCGGCGCGCAGCCGGTGGGCGCGCTCGAGAACCTCACCGTCGCGGAACACCACCTGTGCCACGCCGGTGGAGTCGCGCAGGTCGATGAAGATGACGCCACCGTGGTCGCGGCGCCGCGCCACCCAGCCCGCCAGCGTCACGGTCTTACCGGCATCGGTGGCCCGCAACGACCCGGCGGTGTGACTGCGCAGCACGAAGAACTCCTCATCTAGGGGTGGACAACGAGTGCCAAGTCTAAGGGGCGCCACCGGCGACCCTGAGTAGACAGCTATCGTGATCTGTCTACTAGACGCCGGGAGGGCAGTGACCGTGGCCAAGCGCCATCAATGTGAACGGGTCGACCTCGATTTCGTCGACCACGCGCCATACCGGTTCGTCAGCACCGTCGACCTGGCGATAACACCCGAGCAGCTGTTCGAGGTGCTGGCCGACGAGACCTCGTGGCCGCAGTGGGCGACCGTCATCACCAAGGTCACCTGGACCAGCCCGCCACCGCGCGACGTGGGCACCACCCGCACCGTGCAGATGCGTGGCGCCATCACCGGTGACGAGGAGTTCCTGGCCTGGGAGCCCTACACCCATATGGCGT
This sequence comes from Mycobacterium sp., assembly GCA_016197405.1. Taxonomy (GTDB): domain Bacteria; phylum Actinomycetota; class Actinomycetes; order Mycobacteriales; family Mycobacteriaceae; genus Mycobacterium. Next base: position 15,710 of record JACPVR010000016.1, on the reverse strand, counting down.
TCCGGTTCAACGAGTCGACCAGCAGTGCCATCTCGGCGTTCGCCGAGGAATACCGCGTGGTGCCCACCGCGACCGGCTGTCACCTGACCTGGGTCATGGCGCTGCGCCCCAACGGGGTGGCAGGCCGGTTCGGGCTGTTCGTCGGGCAGCCGGTGATGGCCTGGCTGTTCCAGCGCTTCCTGCACAATCTGCGCCGGTACACCGATGATCGCTACCCGGATCGCAAGCGCGCCAACGAATCCGCGCCGCGCTAGTCGATACCGGCCCACGCCTGCCTGCGTACGGCATCGGGATCTTCGACCGTCACATCGCGGGTGGTGCGGATGATCCGGGTGGCGCGCCGGGGCACGTCGTAGCGCGGCCAGTGCGGGTCCGGCTCGGCCTCGGTGGCGAACCCCAGCCAGGTGCGCTGCATCCGCCGGCCGACCGACGGCGGCACCCGCCGCCCCAGCGGATGCAGCTTTCGGCCCAGGTAGGACCCGTAGCTGTGCTGGATGTGCACGATCTCGCTGCCGTGCGTGGCACCCAGCCCGAGCGCCCGCAGTGTCCAGGTGGCGTGGTCGAACCGGTAGCAGTAGGTCGGGGCGTGCTCGCTGTAGGCATCGGCGAACGCCCAGGCCGGCGCGCCGAACATGGCGTCGGAGCCCACCGCGATCAGCGCCCGCCGCCGCGGATAGTCGGGGTAGGCCGCCAGCACCCGGTCGCGGGCCTGCGGTGCCACCCGGGAGAAGAAGGCATCGATATTGTCCGGTGTGGTCGGCAGCATGGGCGGCTTGGTCCAGGCGAACATCGAGGCCTCGTGGCTGTTGGTCCCGATGATCAGCGGCACCCGGGCGACCGCACCGGCCCGGGCGGCGGCCACGGGATGCCGCGGCAGCAGCTCGGTGCCATGGGTCAGTCCGTAGGCCAGTGTCGGTGTGGTCGCGACACTGGCAAGCTGCAGCGCCCCGGCGGCCCGGCGTAACCGGCGTTGCGGCAACTCCCAGAGTTCACCGGGGGTGGCGTCGACCTCGGCCAGGAAGCGCTGCGCCTGCTCGGCGCGACTGTCGGCATCGGCGATCAGCGGCAGCGCCGGGCTCTGGGCGATCGCCCGCGCGAACAGGCCTTCGGCGGCGGGGCTTGCCAGTAGCGCCAGAACCGATGTCGCACCGGCGGATTCGCCGAAGACCGTGACCTGATCGGGGTCGCCACCGAAGGCGGCGATGTTGTCGCGCACCCAGTGCAGCGCGGCGATCTGGTCGCGCAGGCACAGATTGTCGACGAAGCCTTCCCCCAGGGAACCGAGCTCGAAACCACCGAAGACCCCGATCCGGTAGGTCACGTTGACCACCACGACGTTGCCGTTGGCCGCCAGTGCCGAGCCGTTGTAGAGCTGCAACTGGCCCGCGCCGTAGACGAATGCGCCACCCGGAATCCAGATCATCACCGGCAGGGACCCGTGCGGATCCGGTGACCACACCGTCACCGTCAGGCAGGCCTCGTCACGGATCTTCGGATCGTCGCGACCGCGGCCGACGAATGTCCGGCCCTGCGGCGGCAGCGGTCCGTGTTCGATAGCGTCGCGCACACCGTCCCACGGCGCCGGTGGCAGCGGGGCCCGGAACCGGCGTGGACCGACGGGCTGCTCGGCATAGGGCACACCCCGCCACACCGAGACTCCGCCTTCGGTGGCACCCCGCAGGTACCCACCGGGTGTGCGGGCGATCACCTCGACTTCATCGACGTCGGCCACGCCAGAATCGTAGTGTGCAAAGCTGTATCGGCCGGTAACGGCCGGTACAGCTCTGCACACGAAAAGTCTCCGGAGGGGGCGCGATGACCTTCAACGAAGGTATGCGGATCGACACCAGCAACACCTCCTCCAGTGGGGGCGGCGGTGGCGGCGGCCGGGGCCTGGCGATCGGTGGCGGCGTCGGCGGTCTCATCATCGTGGTGCTGGCGCTGTTCCTCGGAGTGGATCCGGGCACCGTGCTCCCCCAGCAGGGCGCCGAAACGCAGACCGATGCGCAGTCACCCGGTTTCGATGTCAGCCAGTGCCGTACCGGAGCGGACGCCAACAACATCCTGGAGTGCCGGCTGATCGCGACCGGCAACTCGGTCGACGGTGTGTGGACGCAGATCCTGCCCGGCTACACCCCGCCGCATATGCGGCTGTTCTCCGGTCAGGTGAACACCGCGTGCGGTCCGGCCACCACCGAGGTCGGCCCGTTCTACTGCCCCGGAGATCAGACCGCGTATTTCGACACCGGCTTCTTCCAGGTGCTCGTCGACCAATTCGGTTCCAGCGGAGGCCCGTTGGCTCAGGAATATGTCGTCGCCCACGAGTACGGGCACCATGTGCAGAATCTGCTCGGCGATCTGGCGAAGGCACAGCGCGGTCCGCAGGGTGCCGAGGGCAACAGTGTGCGAACCGAGTTGCAGGCGGACTGCTACGCCGGTGTGTGGGCGCACTACGCGGCCATCACCAAGCAGCCCGGCACCGATGTCACCTATCTACAACCGTTGAGCGACAAGGATATCGCCGACGCGCTGTCGGCGGCACAGTCCGTCGGCGACGACCGGATCCAGCAGGCCGCGACCGGACGGGTCAACCCGGAGTCCTGGACACACGGCTCGTCGCAGCAGCGCCAGCATTGGTTCACCGTCGGCTACCAGACCGGCGAGCCGAAACGCTGTGACACCTACAGCGCCCGCGATCTGGACAACGGCTGACCGGGCCTGCCCTACAGTCGCGACTGCTCCTTGATCGCGGTATCGCTGGTGCGCAGCGGCCGGATCAGCGCATCCTGGCTGAAAGATGCGATGAGCGCGCCGCTTTCGGTGTGCACCGTTCCGCGTACGTAGGACATGCCCGCGCCCACCTGGGTGCTCTCATGGGTGTAGAGCAGCCAGCCGTCCCACCCGAACGGCTCGTGGAAGGACACCGTGATCGTCATCGGCGCGGTCGACACCGTCAGATGCGACTGCGCGGTGCCGATACCGGGGTGGGCGCGCATCGTGGTCGAAATGCCCAGGTGCCCGGTGAAATACGCGACGAGTGCCTTGGCCAGGTCGTCACGGCTGGGTACCGGGTCGTAGTGCAGCCAGGCGTAGAGCTCGGGCGGGCCGACCTCGTCGGGACTGTTCACGTCGGCGACGTCGACGAGCCGCAATTCCCGCCCGGTCATCGGCATCGGCGAGAGGATGGCGTCAGCGGGTGCCGCGACCTGCGGCCGGGGCAGCTCATGGCGGATGACGTCACCGGACGGGACATCGGCCAGCACCGTCACGGTGATGCACCGCTTACCGTTCTGGCTCGCGGTCACCACCGCGGTGGCGACCGATCGGCCCTCGTGGAAGACGTCGATGTCGAGTTCGACGGGCGCACCCACCATGACCGCGCGGGAAAACACCGCGGTCGCCGACCGCACCGATTTGTCGGCGAAACGTTTGGCCACGGCGACGATCGCCTGCGCGAGCACCTGGGTGCCCTCGACGACCTGCCGGTCGTCGGCGCCGGCCAGCCCGGTCGGCGCGCTGATCGGGCCGGAGACCTCCGATGCGACGTCGAACAGATTCAGCAGATCCTGCAGCGTCCAGAGCACGCTCTCAGATTCGGTCGTCATGACGATATGCCTCTCCAGGGTCGGTCAAAGTAATTGGCGGACAACATGACTGGCGGCTTCGCCGCGGCCCGTCGGCGACGGTCACGCCGCACATCCCGAGGCCGGCACGGTGCGCTTGGGGCCATGGGTCCAACACAGTAGCCCGCGACCCGCGCCGCGCGCTAGGCGTCCGCCCAGCACCATTGCGCGCGATGACCCGCACGCCGGCACCGAAGATGTACCCTCGGGCTCCAACGCCGCCGCACTCACCCCAAAGGCGATCATGCTTGAGCCATCCCCCGCCGAAACCCCGCCGGCCGCCGAAAAGACTCCCAAGACCGGCAGGGCCGCCAAGACCGAGGCGCGCGCGGCGGGCTTCATGCGCTCGGCATTGGCGATCATCGCCGAGACCGGCCGGGCGGATTTCACGGTGCTGGAAGTGGTCGAACGTTCCAAGACCTCGTTACGGGCGTTCTATCAGCACTATTCGACCAAGGACGACCTGCTGATCGCCCTACTCAAGGCGATCATGGCCGATTCCACCGAGCAGTGGCGCGCCGAGACGGCCGCCATGTCGGGACCCGCGGCGTTGCGGCATGTCATGGACCGCATCGGTGCGCCCGCATCGTCGAGCACGCAGGACAGCCTCAACCGTGGTTTGACGTACTCCAACGATCATCTGATGGAAACCCGCCCCGCCGAATACGCCCAGGTGATGCAGCCCTTGCACCGGTTGATGACCGATATCGTGGTGCGCGGTATCCGCGACGGCGACTTCCGCGCCGATATCGATCCGGAAAGCACGGCCGCCATCGTGATGCAGACCGCGCTGGGCGCGCTGCGGCTGCGCAGGCTTGCCGGCGAACTCACCGCGAACCCCATCGACAGTGCGGCGATCAGCGCGTTCTGCATACGCAGTCTGGCGCCCTGAACAGCTCGTTTTCGCGGCCCGCCGGTAGTGGTAACGTCATTACCGCATTGGTGGTAACGTCATTACCGATTCACGCAAACCTGCAGCTCAGGAGGCCGCGATGCCGTCTCGCACGCTCGACTTTCCCGTTTTCGACGGGGATAACCACTTCTACGAGCCCAAGGAAGCGCTGACCCAGTTCCTGCCCGAACACCGCAAGGGCGTCATCGATTACGTCGAGGTCCGCGGCCGCACCAAGATCATGGTCCGCAACCAGGTCAGCGATTACATCCCCAACCCGACGTTCGAGGTCGTCGCCCGCCCCGGTGCGCAGGAGGAGTACTTCAAACACGGCAGTGGCGGCAAGAGCTACCGCGAGGTGATGGGCAAACCGATGAAGGCCATCCCGGCGTTCCGCAACCCCGCCGCGCGCCTGGAAGTCCTCGACAGCCTCGGCCTGGACTACACGCTGATGTTCCCCACCCTGGCCAGCCTGGTCGAGGAACGCCTCAAAGACGATCCCGACCTGATCCTCGACATCGTTCACGCGTTGAACGAATGGATGTACGAGACTTGGCAATTCAACTACTCCGACCGGATCTTCTCCACCCCGGTCATCAACCTCGGCGTCGTCGACCGGGCACTCGAAGAACTGCAGTGGTGCCTGGATCGCGGCGCCAAGACCGTCCTCGTCCGGCCCGCACCGGTACCGGGCTACCGTGGCTCGCGCTCACTGGGCCTGCCGGAGTTCGACCCGTTCTGGGATGCCTGCGTCAAGGCCGGTATCCCGGTCTCGATGCACGCCTCCGACAGCGGCTACTCGTCCTACCTCAACGACTGGGAGCCCGGTGACGAGTTCAAACCCTTTGCGCCGACGTCGTTCCGGATGGTCGCGATGGGCAAACGCCCCATCGAGGACACCATGGCCGCGCTGGTGTGCCACGGCGCCCTGACGCGCAATCCAGACCTGCGCATCCTGTCGGTGGAGAATGGCGCCTCCTGGGTGCCCTACCTGTTCCACCAGTTCGAAGACGTCTACAAGAAGATGCCCGACGGTTTCCCGGAGGACCCGATCGAGGCGTTCAAACGCTGCGTCTACGTCGCACCGTTCTGGGAGGACGATTTCAAGCAGATGGCCGATCTGTGCGGTGTCGACCGGATCATCTTCGGCTCGGACTGGCCGCACCCGGAGGGCCTGTCCGATCCGATAACCCTGGTCGACGATCTCGAACGCAACGGCCTGGACGCAGAAGGTGTACGCAAGGTCATGGGCGCCAACATGATCGACCTGTTCAAGGTTCCCAACAAGATCGTGCACAAGCCCGACGTGCCCGCCCTCGTCCTGGCCTGACAAGACTCCGACCCGAAAAGGCGCACGATTTATGTCAGCAGCAGACAACCCGGAACAGATGCTCTTCGCGTCCACCGCGCAGGCATTCCTGGACAAGGAAGCCTCCCTGGAGACGGTGCGCCGTCTGCACGCCGAGGACGTCTCCTTCGACGCCGCCTGGTGGCAGCGCGCCGCGGAGCTCGGCTGGGCCAGTCTGCTGGTGCCCGAAGAACTCGGCGGTGGCAGTGTTTCCGGAAACGGTCTCGCCGACCTGGCCCTGGTGGCCGAGCAGATCGGCCGGACGGTGGCTCCCGGGCCGTTGCATCCGGTCAGCGTGGTGCTGGCCGGCCTGGTCGAGGCACCGGAGGGCCACGAGGACATCATCGAATCGCTCATCGGCGGCGAGTCGGTGGCGTCCTGGGCGGTGTACGAGCCGGGTCGCGCACTCGACACCCGGGCTTCGGCGACAACGGCGACCCCGACCGGCTCCGGTTACCGCATCGACGGCGTCAAGGATCGCGTCGAGGCGGGTGGCGAATGTGATGTGCTGCTGGTCGTCGCCGAATGCCACGGCACGCTGCGCCAGTTCCTGGTGCCGGTCGACGCACCCGGCGTCACCGTCACCGCGCAGCGTTCACTGGACATGGTAAAACGTTACGCCCGAGTCGAATTCGACGGTGTCGAGGTCACCGAAGCGGCTCTGGTGGGCGCCGCGGAGGCGACCGCGGGCATCATCGAACGGCAACGCCAGATCGCGTTGGTTCTGCAGTGCGCCGAACTGGTCGGCATTCTCGACGCCGTACTCAAGATGACCACGCAGTGGCTTTTCGACCGGCACAGTTTCGGCCGTCCGCTGGCCTCCTATCAGGCGCTCAAGCATCGCGCCGCGGATATGAAGATGTGGTTCGAGGCGTGCCGGGCCACCACCGCGAGCGCGGTGAGCGCGGTCGCCGAACGGTCGGCGGAAGCCGAACTGCTGGTCAGCGTCGCGAAAGCCTATGTGGCCGAACGTGCTCCGGTCATGCTGCAGGACTGCGTACAACTGCACGGCGGTATCGGTGTCACCTGGGAACACGACCTGCATCTGTATCTGCGTCGGGTGGCCCTCTACCGCGCCATGTTCGGATCACCGGAAGACCACCATCGCGCCGTCTACGCCCTCAGCCGGCGGGTGCAGCCCGAGGAGACCTTCGCATGACCGATATCGCGACCTCCCCCGCCACCACCGAATCGGTCGCCGACTTCGCGGCCCGGGCCCGAGCCTGGCTCGCCGAGAACATGCCGCGCATCGACCCCGACGATCCGCCGTTCACCGACCGCGGCAGCGATCAATCCTGGCAACGCGCCCGGGAACTGCAGCGGCTCCTGCACTCCGGCGGCTTCGCGGGTATCTGCTTTCCACGTGAATACGGCGGTCTCGGATTCGATTACGCCTATCAGCGGGCTTTCGACTATGAGAGCCGCAATTACGAGATGCCGCTGATCCTCAACACCCCGACGTTCACCATCTGCGCGGCCACCATCCTGGACATGGGCAGCGAAGATCAGAAACGTCAACGCATCTCGGCTGCCATCCGCGGTGACGAGATCCTGGTACAGCTGCTCAGCGAACCCAGCGGCGGATCCGATCTGGCCGGGGTCATCACCCGCGCGGACCGCCGGGGTGACAAGTGGATCGTCAACGGCGCCAAGACCTGGAGCACCAGTGCTTTCGCCGCCGACTACGGCCTGCTGCTGGCGCGGACCAATTGGTCGGTGCCCAAGCACGAGGGTTTGACGATGTTCCTGGTGCCACTGGACGCACCGGGTATCACCATGCGGCGGATCACTCAGGTCAACGGTTCCGAGGAATTCTGCGAGGAGTTCTTCGACGGCCTCGAACTCGGCGACGACGCCGTCGTGGGCGCGGTCGACAACGGTTGGGAGGTCGCCTCGCGCCAGCTGTTCCACGAACGCCGCGCCGTCGGCGGGGGCTCGGAGTTCGCCAGCGGCCGGGGCGCCGAGAACTTCCACGAGATGCCACCGGACTATGTCGGGCTGGCCGAGCAGACCGGGCAGGGCGACGACGCCCGGGTGCAGAATCTGGCGGGCCAGGCGCTGGTGCACCGCCGGGTCAAGGATCAGTTGATCGAGCATGTGTCGCGGTCGGTGGCCAACGGCTCCCTACCGCCGACGGCGGGAACACTGATCCGGCTCTTCCATGCCGAGACCACCGAATTGGAGGTCGATACGGCCTTGTCCATCGCCGGCACCGCGGGCGTCATCGACGAGGGCGACGGCCTGCTGGGTAACGGTGAGCGCTACCTGTCCCGGCAGACCGGCTCGCTCGGCGGCGGCAGCAGCGAGATGGCGCGCAACGTCATCGGTGAGCGGATCCTGGGCTTCCCCCGGGAATTCGCCGCCGACCGCGGTGTGCCGTTCAACCAGGTCAAGCGCGGCCGCTCCTGACGGCGGGGGCACTGAACACTATCGCTAAGGTGTCAACAGCCGACGAAGGAGCAGCGATGACAGTTCAGACCACTTCCGCCGATATCTCCCCCGCGCTGGCGGCCTCGCAGGCTTCGTGGCGCGCCGTGCAGGCGCATGACCGCGAGGCCTGGCTGGCGCTGATGGCCGAGGACGTCGTCATCGAGGATCCGATCGGCAAATCGGTGACCAACCCCGACGGGACCGGGGTGCGCGGTAAGCAGGCCGTCGCCGCCTTCTACGACACCAATATCGCGCATAACAATCTGCAGATCACCTGCGAGGAGACCTTCCCGTCCAGCTCGCCCGACGAGATCGCGCACATCCTGGTGCTGCGCAGCAGGTTCGAGGGCGGGTTGCGCAGCGCGGTGCGCGGTGTCTTCACCTATCGCGTCGACGGCGACGGCCTGATCACCAACATGCGCGGCTACTGGAATCTCGACATGATGGCGTTCGCCCAGGACTGAGCGCACCGGTCAGAACAACGTCTGCTGCGCGGCCAGGACGGGTTGCGGTGCCGCCGCGGCAACCGGCGCGAACCGCTGGCCACCGCCCAGACCGTACCGCTTGATCAGCGGTGCGGCCCTGTCCCGCAGCATGTTTCGATACTCCTGCGGTAGGTAGGCGCCGCGCCGGTAGAGCGTGCGGTACGGCCCGACCAGATCCGGGTGGTCGCGGGCCAGCCACGACATGAACCACGGCCGGGTCGCGCCGCGCAGGTGCAGGCCGAAGACCGTCGCGCTGCACGCCCCCGCCGCGGCGATCTGCTCCAGCAGAACATCAAGGTGGGCAACCGAATCCGTGAGGTAGGGCAATACCGGCGCCACCATCACATGGCACGGCAGGCCGGCATCGCGGATCGCGGTGATCAATCCGAGCCGGGCCTGCGGGCTCGGCACACCCGGTTCCACCTGATGATGTAGCTGCGGGTCGGCGACGGCCAGCGATACCGACACCGAGACCGGCACCCGGGCCGCCGCCGCGGCGATGGCAGGCAGATCGCGGCGCAACACGTCGACGATATTGGTCTTCACCACGATCTGGGAGTCGAAATCCGCGCCGGAGTCCAGGTCCAGGTACTCGTGGGTGGGCCGGGCGAAGCAGTACCGACAGGCGTGCGAACACCCCCGGTAGGCGTTGATGGTGAATCGGAACGGCAGAACCGTCGACCCTTCCGGCACCTTGTTCAGCGCCGATTTGCACAGCACCTCGTGGAAGGTGATGCCGTCGAACTGCGGCGTACGGACGGTGCGCACGAAGCCGATCCGCGCCAGCCCGGGCAGTGCCCCGTCGTCGACCCCAACGCCCTGACCTGCCCACCGCATGACGTCAGTCGAACATCCGTTCGATCCGCTGTCAAGCATCCCCACGCTGGCCGTCGGCGCGCCAGCAGGTTCTTTAGGCGGATGGAGTTCGCCATGATAGCCTTTGACCAGGATGTTTTCTGCATCCACGTCTAAATTGAGAGAAGCACAAAATATGGCACAGGGAACTGTGAAATGGTTCAACGGCGAAAAGGGCTTCGGCTTCATCGCTCCCGACGACGGCACTCCGGATGTCTTCGTTCACTATTCTGAGATCCAGGGCGGCGGCTTCCGCACGCTCGAGGAGAACCAGCGCGTCCAGTTCGAGGTCGGACAGAGCCCCAAGGGCCCGCAAGCCACCCAGGTGACCGCGGTCTAAGACTTCACACACTTGTGGGCCGGCAGGGAATTTCGATTCCCTGACCGGCCCACAAGTCTTTTTAAGGGTTTGCGCTGCTCAGGCGCGTATCACCACTGTCCCAGCTGGCACATCGGGCTGTAGGGATGGTCTTGCACGACGGCGATCTGACCGTCGACGGAAATCTCGCAATGCGCGTTCGGCGGCGCCTGCCCACCCTTGGCGGTGCTGCTCACCTGCAGGATGGCCCACTGCGGGTCGTCGAGCGTGGTCGAGAAGACGAACGGCGTATCCGGGCCGATATTGATCGTCTCGCGCTTGACGAACGCATACGCGTCGGCGTTGTAGGCAGCCTTGTTCGGGGGCTGGGCCGTCAGGTACAAGACCTGGAAATCGTAGGGACCCGCTGACGTGACGGTGTAGGTCACCTGATGTGCCGCGGGATCCGCGCCGGCCGTGGCCTGACTGGCCGCCACCGCCATCGACGCGACCAGCGCCGCCGCCCCGATCCCTGCTCCGACCTTCCGTGTCACATTTCGCATGTCAGTCATATCCGCCGAAGCTACCAAACCGTTACACCCGCACGGGTTCCCGGCTGCGCGGCACCGTCGCGGCCGGCGACGGAATCCCAATACCGTTCAAACAACAGGTTAATTTGTTGGTGACACACAGAAACTTCCCAGTAACAGCCAAGTTTTAACGTCCCGCTAGGCACCCACGGGGTGGTGCCGTTCGGTCCCTGAACCCATCTCGCCCGCGCTGATCACCACATCAGCAGGCCGGTTTCGGGGCTGTACCCCCTTTACGAAAGGCTGTCGATGCCCGGTTCTGCGCGTCCCCATCTGAAGAGGTCATGGCTGGCGGCGGGGAGTATTGCGGTTACTGCGTCGCTGCTGCTCGCCGGTTGCGGCAGCAAGGCCAGCGATACCGAGGCGAGCAGCACGCAATCGTGTGTGGACACTTCGGGTTCCACCGTCAAGGTGGGTTCGCTGAACTCGCTGTCGGGCACCATGGCCATCTCCGAGGTCACCGTGCGCGACGCCATCAAACTGGCCGTCGACGAGATCAACGGCGCGGGCGGCGTGATGGGCAAGCAGATCCAGATCGTCGGCGAGGACGGCGCGTCCGAGCCCACCGTGTTCGCCGAGAAGGCCGAGAAACTGATCAGCAGCGACTGCGTCGCGGCGGTCTTCGGTGGCTGGACCTCCTCGAGCCGCAAGGCCATGCTGCCGGTCTTCGAATCCAACAATGCGCTGCTGTACTACCCGGTTCAGTACGAGGGCCTGGAGTCGAGCAAGAACATCTTCTACACCGGCGCCACCACCAACCAGCAGATCGTCCCCGCACTGGACTATCTCAAGGAGAAGGGCGTCAAATCGCTCTACCTGGTCGGTAGCGACTATGTGTTCCCGCAGACCGCCAACCGCATCATCAAGGCCTACGCGGCGGCCAACGGTATCGAGATCAAGGGCGAGGACTACACCCCGCTGGGCTCGACGGACTTCTCGACCATCGTCAACAAGGTCCGCACCGCCGACGCCGACGCCGTCTTCAACACCCTCAACGGCGACTCCAACGTGGCGTTCTTCCGCGAGTACAAGAACGTCGGCCTGACGCCGCAGGCGATGCCGGTTGTCTCGGTGTCCATCGCCGAGGAAGAGGTCGGCGGTATCGGCGTGCAGAACATCACCGATCAGCTCACCGCGTGGAACTACTACCAGACCATCGACACCCCGGTGAACAAGAAGTTCGTCGAGGCCTACAAGAAGGCGTACGGCGCCAACAAGCCGACCTCGGATCCCATGGAAGCCGCCTACGTCTCGGTGTACCTGTGGAAGAACACCGTCGAGAAGGCAAAGTCGTTCGACGTCAAGGCCATTCAGGACAACGCCGGCGGCGTCACCTTCGACGCACCCGAGGGCCTGGTGACCATCGACGGCGAGAACCACCACATCACCAAGACCGCGCGGATCGGCGAGATCCACCCCGACGGTCTGATCTACACCGTCTGGGAATCCCCCGGGCCGATCAAGCCGGACCCGTACCTGAAGTCCTACCCGTGGGCCGCCGGCCTGTCCGGCTGATCCGCCTGTGGATGTCCTGATCGGGCAGCTGGCAACAGGATTGAGCCTCGGCTCGATCCTGTTGCTGGCTGCACTGGGCCTGTCGCTGACCTTCGGGCAGATGGGCGTCATCAACATGGCGCACGGCGAATTCATCATGGCCGGCTGCTACACGGCATTCGTGGTGCAGAAGGTCATCTCCAACGCCGGTGTGTCACTGCTGGTTTCCCTGGTGATCGGTTTCGTGGTCGGTGGACTGCTCGGCGTATTGCTCGAGGTCACACTGATCCAGCGGATGTATGACCGGCCGCTGGACACCTTGCTGGTGACCTTCGGTGTGGGCCTGATCCTGCAGCAGGTGGCACGGGACATCTTCGGGGCACCCGCGGTCAACGTGGTCGCACCGCAGTGGCTGGCCGGCGGTGTCGAGATCTTCGGCGCGGTGGTTCCCAGGACCCGCATCTTCATCCTGGTGCTCGCGGTGCTGTGCGTGACGGCACTGGCCACCGCGCTCAAGACCAGCCCGATGGGCAGGCGGATCCGCGCCGTCGTGCAGAACCGCGATCTCGCCGAGACCAGCGGCATCTCGTCCCGTAAAACCGATATCACCACGTTCTTCATCGGTTCCGGGCTGGCCGGCGTCGCGGGTGTGGCACTGACCCTGATCGGCTCGACGAGCCCGACCACCGGGCAGAGCTATCTCATCGACGCCTTCCTGGTCGTCGTCGTCGGCGGTCTCGGCCAGATCAAGGGCACCGTCATCGCCGCACTCGGGATCGGCTTCCTGAACTCGTTCATCGAGTACAACACCACGGCATCGCTGGCCAAGGTGATTCTGTTCGTGATCATCGTGTTCTTCCTGCAGGTGCGCCCGCAGGGACTGTTCACGGTTCGGACGAGGAGTCTGGTATGACGCGCCTGCTCGGACGCTGGCAGACCTGGGCCGGGTTCGGCGTGGCCGCCGCCGTGCTCTTCGGCATCGCGCCGGTCCTGCTGTCCGACTTCCGGCTCAGTCTGCTGGCGAAGTTCCTGTGCTTCGCGATCGTCGCGGTCGGGATCGGATTGGCTTGGGGCCGTGGCGGAATGCTGGTGCTGGGCCAGGGCGTGTTCTTCGGTCTCGGCGGCTACATGATGGGCATGCACCTCAAGATCACCGACGCCGAGCTGCGTGGTGATCCGGTGCCCGACTTCATGCAGATCGCCGGCGTCCGGGTGCTGCCCGGCTACTGGGAACCGTTCGCGTCACCGTTTTTCACCCTCGGCGCCATCGTCGTGGTGCCGACCGTGATCGCGGCGCTGCTGGGCCTGGGCGTCTTCAAACGTCGCGTCAAAGGCGCCTATTTCGCGATCCTGTCGCAGGCGCTCGCCGCGGCGCTGGCGATCCTGTTGATCGGGCAGACCAGCGTCGGTGGCAGCAACGGGCTCACCAACTTCCGGCAGTTCTTCGGTTTCGTGCTCAAGGACCCCGCCAACAAACGGATGCTGTACTTCATCGCCGCCGCGGTGCTGCTGATCTCGGTGGCGGTCGTACGCCAGCTGATGCAGAGCCGCTACGGCGAGTTGCTGGTCGCGGTGCGCGACGGCGAGGAACGGGTGCGATTCCTGGGCTACGACCCCGCCAATATCAAGGTCGTCGCCTACGTCGTCGCGGCATTGTTCGCCAGCATCGCCGGCGCGCTGTTCGCACCGATCGTGGGCTTCATCGCGCCGTCACAGGTGGGCATCCTGCCCTCGATCGCCTTCCTGATCGGCGTCGCCATCGGCGGGCGCACCACGCTGCTCGGCCCGGTGCTGGGCGCCATCGGGGTGGCATGGGCGCAAACCCTGCTCTCCGAACGCTTCCCGTCCGAGTGGACCTACGCCCAAGGCCTGCTGTTCATCGTCGTCGTCGGGTTCTTCCCGGCCGGTCTGGCCGGGCTCGGGGTGTTCCTGCGGCGCCGGCGCAAGGACAAACCGGATCCCGAACCGGTGCCGGTACCCGACCCTGAACCCGAACCCGAGCAGGCCGGAGCCACGTCATGACCGAGACCGTCGCCGAGCCCACCCCGGGCGGCAATGTGGGGATGGGCACGCAGTACCTCGAAGTGCGCGGTCTGACAGTCGATTTCGACGGGTTCAAAGCGGTCAGCGATGTCGACCTCACGCTGTTCCAGGGTGACCTGCGATTCCTGATCGGCCCCAACGGCGCCGGCAAGACCACCGTGATCGACGCCATCACCGGACTGGTATCCGGTACCGGCTCGGTCAGCAAGTCCGGTGTCGAGCTGCTGGGCAAGAAGGTGCACCAGATCGCCCGACTCGGTGTCGGCCGGACATTCCAGACCGCAAGCGTTTTCGAGCAGCTGACGGTGTTGCAGAATCTCGACATCGCCGCAGGCGCCGGCCGGTCGGCATGGTCGCTGCTACGGCGGCGCTCCGGCGTACTGCCCGCCATCGAAGAGGCCCTGGAGACCACCGGTTTGAGCGCGCTGGCCGACAAACCGGCCGGCGTGCTGGCGCACGGGCAGAAGCAGTGGCTGGAGATCGGCATGCTGCTGGTGCAGAACGCCGATGTGTTGCTGCTGGACGAACCGGTCGCCGGGATGAGTCACGAGGAGCGCGAGGAGACCGGAAACCTGTTGCGCCGCATCGGTGGTGAACGGACCGTGGTGGTCGTCGAACACGATATGGACTTCATGCGGGCGTTCGCGACATCGGTGACGGTGCTGGCCCGCGGCAAGGTCATCGCCGAAGGTTCGGTTGCCGAAGTGCAGGCCAATCCCAAAGTCCAGGAGGTCTACCTGGGCACCGCCGCGGCCGGGGCGGACGGTATCCCCGACGAACTCATCGAGGAGAGCTGATGCTCGAGCTGATCGACGTCCGCACCGGCTACGGCCGCTCCGAAGTCATCCACGGTGTCGATCTGACGGTGCCGTCGGACGGGGTGGCCGCCGTGATGGGGCACAACGGCGCCGGCAAGACGACGCTGCTGCGCGCCGCCGTCGGGTTGCTCAGGTGCAGCGCAGGCAAGGTCGTCTTCGACGGTGACGACATCACCAAACTGCGTCCGAGCGCGCGGGTCAAACGCGGCCTGGCGTATGTCCCGCAGGGTCAGCAGTCCTTCGGTCAGTTGACGACCGCGGAGAATCTGCAGGTGGTCGCCGACGGCCGCAAAAACGGCAAGCAGTTGATCGATGAGCAGCTCGACCTGTTCCCCGCGCTCAAGGAGCTGCTGACGCGGCGGGCCGGGTTGCTCTCGGGTGGCCAGCGCCAGCAGCTCGCCATCGCACGGGCGTTGATCACGTCGCCGAAATGCCTGATCCTCGATGAGCCCACCGAAGGTATCCAGCCCTCGGTGGTCGCCGAGATCGAAGAGGCGATCACCGCGCTGACGCGCCGCGGCGATATGGGGGTGCTGCTGGTCGAGCAGCACATCGGGTTCGCGCTGGAATCGGCGCAGACCTACTACATCCTGGAAGCCGGCCGGGTAACCTCCTCCGGCACAGGCGGTTCGGCCTCGGAAGCCGACGTCCGCGCCGCCATGGCCATCTAGCCGCCCCCATCCCCCCTTTTTCCCGCGAGCGTGCGTGTCCCCGGCCCGACACACCGGGCGGTTTCAAGGGGTGGTTGCAACGGGTGGGTTTTGTGACAGTAGTTCGGTGAGGGCTTCTGCGGGTGTTTTCCAGTTGAGGGTTTGGCGGGGTCTGCCGTTGAGT
>JACPVR010000019.1 GCA_016197405.1 Mycobacterium sp. | reverse complement strand
GGACCAGGTTATCTGGACATGGTCGCCGCTGAACTCAACGGCAGACCCCGCCAAACCCTCAACTGGAAAACACCCGCAGAAGCCCTCACCGAACTACTGTCACAAAACCCACCCGTTGCAACCACCCCTTGAAACCGCCCGAGGCATTTCCCGATTCTGCGCACGCTCGTGACCGACAGCAGAACCCCGTCGACCGAACAGGCCGGCGGGGTTCTGTGTTGGTGCCGAGCTCGTCAGTTCTGCTGCACGGGGAAGTTGTCGGCAGCGAACGCCTCGAAGCTGCGCGCGGGACGGCCCGTGATCGCCTCGACGGTGTCGGTGACGCGGTCTTCGGCACCCTGACTGATCTCGGTGTCCATCGCGGCCAGCATCTCGGCGAATTGTGCCGGTATGCCTTGTGCGGCAATGCGTTTTGCAGCCGCTGTGGGGGACACGGACCGGTGAGTGATCGTGCGACCGGTTCGCTGGGTCAGGATGCGCGCGGCGTCGGCGTAGCTCAACGCCTGCGGGCCCGTCAGCAGATGCTCGGTGTTGTGCGGAATCTCGTCGGTCAGCGCGCGGCCGGCGACGGCCGCGATATCGCCCGCGTCGATGAAGGCCACTCTGCCGTTTCCGGTGGCGGTGACGATCTCACCGTCGCCGACGCCTTGTGCGACCAGATGACGACCGATGAAGTTCTGCATGAACCACGACGGTCGCAGGACGGTCCATTCCGGCATCATGCTGCGGACCAGATGGTGCACGGCGCCCAACCCTGGCGCGCCTTCGGGAAGTGCGGACGAACTGAGTTGCACCACGCGGCGAACACCCTGTCGCAGAGCCTCTTCGAGGAACGGCTCGACCAGCGGGACAGGGTCGGTGACGCCGATGGGCGCAATGAGGTAGACACCCCGGACACCGCGTAGTGCGTCTTCGTGCGTGCTGCGGTCTGCCCAATCGAGACGTACCTGGCCAGGTGACGACGGTTTCCTGGTGGCCTGCCGGGTGACGACGCCACGTTCGCCGAGAAGGTTCACGACGCGGCGTCCCGTCGTTCCGGTGGCCCCGATGATCAACAGATCATTCATGAACGGGCGCCGCCGAAAGCGTGCAGCGCCTCCGTGCCGCCCATCGCCTCGGCGGCGGCCTGCGGGCTCCAGTAGTCGCGGTAGCGCTGGATCTCCCCGTCCCGCACGGTGATCACGGCGATATAGCGCATGCGGTACGGCGCTGCGGTTGCCACGACGGTACCGGCGGCCTCGAACTCGACGATGACGACTTCGGGGTCGACGGACTGGTGCACGACGGGTGTGGGAATCTCCTTGATTTCCAACATGTCCGGATAGCCGCGCAGGTACTCGGTGACGGCGGCGCGGCCTTCCACCCGGGGTGGGTAGTCGGCGGCGGCGAACGGGAATTCCAGGATGCCGTCTTCGGCCCAGAGCGCCGCGAACGCCGCCATGTCCTGTCGCAGCAGTAGTCGCAGGGCGTGTTCTACGAGTGTCTGAGCGTTCATCGGTGACCCTAACGTATGGACGGGACGGTAGCGTCCCGTCCATCACGCTACACGGGACGGGACCGTATCGTCCAGTCGCTACACTCAGGCGATGATTCGTCGCACGCCCACCGGCGCAGCTGTCCTCAAACCCGAGATCACCGACGCCATCACCGCCGCTGTACTGGACGAATTGGCGGAACAGGGTTATGCCCGGCTCTCGATGGAGGCCGTCGCGAAGCGTGCCGGAGTCGGCAAGAGCGCGCTCTACCGCCGGTGGGCGTCCAAGCAGGAGATGACGCTGGCGGTACTGGCCGAATTCAGCGTCGGCCAGGCGGACATTCCCGACACCGGCTCATTGCGGGGCGATATTCGAGCCGTGCTCGAGGGTGTCGCCACGTGGTTGTCCCATCCGCAGTTCTCCCGGATCCTGCCCGACCTGGTGGCAGAGATGGCTCGCACACCGGAACTGAGCGACCTGGTCGAAGGAATGATCGGCCGGCCGCGTCGGGAGCGCGGCCGTGTCATGCTCGAACAAGCCATCGAGCGCGGCGAATTGACGCGTGACACCGATCTGGAGCTCGCGCTCGACGTGCTCGCTGCGCCGATCTATTGGCGGCTCACGATCAGAGACGGCGACATGGAGCCGGACTACCTCGACAAGTTGGTTGCGATGCTCGTGCGGGCCTTGGGCGTCTGATGACGAGGTGACCTGCGTCGCCCGCCACACCACCCGCGCGACGTCAGTGCACTGTCATCTCTCCCATCGTTGACCATCCTGTCGCGTCAATGGTGTGGCTGATGATCTGCGGGGTCGACGTCAACAGCGGTGGTGTGTCGGCGATGAACTTCGCAAAGTGCGCGCTGCCGACATGCTCCTTACCGGCATCCGCATCCCGAAAGCCCTCCACGAGAACGTATTCCGATGGATCATCCAGGCTGCGCGACCACTCGAACCACAGGTTTCCCGGCTCGTCGCGGGTGTCCTTGGTGAATGCGGCGACTTCGTCGGGGAAGGTCTCGACGAACTCCGGCTTTGGCCTGAACTTGACGACTATGAAGATCATTGTTTGCTCCTACGGTGTCAGGATCGCGCGGCCACGGACATTGCCGGCGTCGAGATCGTCGATGGCGGACTGGAAGTCGTCCAGTGCGTACTTCTGGGTGTGCAGGTTGACCGAGCCGTTGGCGGCCAGCGCCATCAGATCGCACAGGTCGTTGTAGGAGCCGACCAGATTGCCGATGAAGTTGATCTCCGTGGAGATCACGTCGATGGTCGGCACATTGATGTTCTCGCCATAGCCGACAACGTGGTAATCGCCGGCGCGACGCAGCATCGCGATGCCCTCGGCGGTGGCGCCGCCCTCGCCGACGAAGTCGACGACGACCTCGGCGCCGTGTCCGCCGGTCAACTCCAGGACCTGTTCGACCTGGGTGCCGTCAGCGACGACCCCCCGGTCGGCGCCGATCGCCTCCGCGAGTTTGAGGGCCTCGGGGTTGCGGTCCACCACGATGATCTCGGCAGGGGAGAGCGCTTTGAGCACCTGAATGCCGATGTGTCCCAAGCCGCCTGCCCCGATGACGACACATCGATCACGAGGTGTCAGTCGGCGGGCCGCCTTGGCCGCGGCGTGATACGCGGTGAGGCCCGCGTCGGCTAGGGCCGCGACGTCGGCGGGTTCCAGCGAGTCGTCGATCTTGACGACGCTGCGAGCCGAGGTCTTCAGGTACTCGGCGTACCCACCATTGGTGTCGATACCCGGAAAGCGGCTGGCCTCGCAATGGACGTCGTCGCCGGAACGGCACGCGCGACACAGTCCGCAGGTGATGAGCGGGTGCAGGATGACCTTGTCGCCCTCGGCGACGTTGGTCACCGCTGAGCCGATTGCATGCACCCAACCGGCGTTCTCGTGTCCGATCGTGTAGGGCAGTTGCAGGTCGGGGTTCTTCTCGGCCCACTGTCCTTCGAGGATATGCAGATCGGTGCGGCACACCCCCGCACCACCGATCTTGACGACGACGTCGAATGGCCCGTCCGGAGTGGGGATCGGCAACTGCGTCATCTCCAGGTTTCGGTGATAGCCGACGACCTGTACTGCTCGCATGGTGTTCATGAATCTGTTCCTCTCTAGTGGGGGATCGTGACGGCGGACAACGCAACGAACGCCGGCGGTTCCGCGGCGTACCGGGTCTTGAGTAGCCCTCGGCAGAAGTGCGCGTTGCCGTCGATGGAGATGCGGGTGGATCGGGCCCGTCGCAGTGTCATGGCAACAGCGTCGACCGGGCAGGGCCTGCCGCCGTGGTCCACCATCACCAAAGCGCCAGGTGCCGTTGGTAATCCAAGAGCACTGCGGCGTTTGACGAGGGCATCCTTGTGCTCGTCGTCGGGCAGGTCGCCCAGCCGGACCTGGCCGAGGGATTCCTCCCGCCGCGCCGGGTCGTCCCTCAGTAACTGGGTCAGACAACGCTCCATCGCGGCGGTGTGCGCCTTGCGCCGGAAGGTCTCCCGCAACTCGTCGAGGGAATTTTCGGCCTCGTGGCCGAAAGTGCCGCGGTATCCGGCATCGGCTGCCAACCCGGCATTGATGATGTCGGAGTCATGATGGTCGTCGAGCTCGACGACCACCTGTCTGGTCCAATCCAGCTCCGTGAGTGCGTCTTTGGCATCTGATGCCATCAGGTAGGCGAAGTTCGGCGAGCAGAACGATGTGGGCAGCCGCAGGTGCAGCTTCACGTTGCCGCCCGGTGTGACCACCAGGGAACGCACGAATCCGAGGTCGGTGATCGGTTCGTCGAGTTCGGGATCGACGACGGCGGTCAATGCCGCGTAAGCCTTTTCGCGGGCCTTTTCGGGGGCTCCCATGTCACGCGCCGACCAGGTTGTCGGCACCGCGCGGACCGACCGCGGTTTCGTCGGCCGACGGAAGCTGCAACTCCTGCGGAACCGGAATGTCGTACATCTTGGCCGCATTGAGTCCGAGGACCTTCTTCTTCTGCTCGGTGGTGATCGCGGGGTACTCGCCCAGATCTTCGGGTATCTGGAAATCCACGAACGCCTCGATGAGCCAGCGCGGGGTCCACAGCGCGTAGTCGGATGAGAAGAAGATGCGGTCCTCGCCGATCCAGTACAGCAGTTCACCCATGATCTGGGCGAAGTACTTGGGCCGGGTGTGGATGAACGGCATGGCGACCGCCAGACCGGCATAGACATTGGGCTCCTGGGTGGCGATCCAGCAGAAGTCCTCCAGTCGCGGCAGCCCACAGTGCTCGACGATGAAGTTCAGATCGGTGAAGTCCGATGCGACGTGGTCGACGTCGGCCACGTCGAAGGCATCGCGATCCAACGGCCGGATGGTCGGGCCCTTGTGGATATGGATGTTGCGGATCCCGAGTTCGCGGCAGGCCTCGAAATAGCGGTAGGCCCAGGGATCGTCGAGCTTGTAACCCCTGGACTCGCCGTGCCACTCCGCGGTGTAGAGCTTGACGCCTTTCAGGTTGTACTTCTCGGCGTCGAGCCGTAGCTGATCCAGGCCGACCTCGCCGTTGCGCGGATCGAAGTGGTGGTTGTACGTCAGCTTGTCGGGATGCGCCTTCGCCAGCTCGGATGCCTCGTCGGTCTGCCCGAAACCCTTGTAGTAGAACTCGCCGAGATGGGCGGGTTGGAAGATCGCGTGGTCCACGTAGCCGTCGGTGAAGAGATCTTTCATCAGGCGTTCGCCGCCCTGGTAGAGGTAATCCTCGTAGCTCCACAGCTCCGATTCCGGGGACAGGTTGCGGTGGTAGTCGTAGAAGCAGTCGATGAACTGCTTGCCGTGGATGTTGCGCTGGTTCTCCGGTCGGGCGTTCCACAGGGCGATGTGGGCATCGACGATGAAGTAACTGGTGTCGTCCTTGCGATACATGAGCGGGCTTCCTCCAGGTGGAAATGTGTGACGGCTGTCACAACCTGAGGCCGAGCCTAGGTTCCGCACCGACTGATGCCGAGGGTGTGACCGTCTCAATCTGAGACGCCGCTGACCTGCCCGGACTCCCAGAGTGCTGCGATCGTATGTAACGTGGATCACAGGAGGATCAGCGTGCCGCCAGGGCTGCCGGAGCGAATCGAACTGCACCGCGTGCAGACGCCGGGCCATGTCGCGGTCCCGCGCCGACTGCTGGCATCGTGGCAGCGCAGCGAGGATTACGGGGTATCGCTGGAATCGGTCGATCCGGTCTTCGCCGGCACCGGCGACCTGGGATCACTGTTCCATCAGTGCGGCACCGAGGTCCTGCACGATCTGCATCGGACACTGGCGAACGAGCCGGTCGGCCTCATGCTCACCGATGCCGACGGCGTCGTGCTGTCCCGGCTCAGTGGCGATCACTCGTTGTTACAGGCGCTTGACGACGTCCATCTGGCCCCAGGCTTCGCCTATGCCGAGCGGGATGTCGGCACCAACGGGCTCGGACTGGCGCTCACCGATCGCGTCCCGACTCTGGTGCGGGCCGATCAGCACTACTCGCTGAGTCTGTCGACGTTCACCTGTGCCGCCGTGCCCGTCCTGGATCCCGAAACGGGGCGCCTGGAGGGCTGCGTCAATCTGACCACCTGGTCGCGATCGTCGAGTGATCTGCTGCTGGCGCTCGCAAGATCGGCGGCAAGCACCACGACGGCGTTGATGATGGCCAGATCGAGCGGACGGCAACATCGGCCGACGCCGCGTGGCCAGGTCTTCCGGGTGGAGGTTCCGCGCGCCGAGCCGGGCTCGGGCACCCTGCACGAGCTGTCCGAATCCTGGAACGCCGCAGTCGGTTCGATCGAACGCGCAATGGCGGACGGCCGGATCGTCGCAGTGTTGGGCGAATCCGGGTCGGGTCGGTCGACGGCGCTGGCCCAGGCGGCCCGGCACACCTATCCGAGGGACCGCATCCTGTCGGCGACGGCACCTGCACCGGCAGACGCCCAGACCTGGCTCGAACTCTGGACACCAGAGCTGGGTAAGGCACACACGGCGGTGATCGTGCGCGATGTGGACCTGCTGCCGGCGTGGGTCGCCGACCAGCTGCGCGATCTGGTTGTCGGTAGCGGGGTGCCGAACTCGGTGCCGTTCGCCGTCACCGCAACACGTTTCGACGCTGTTCCGTCGGCGTTGGCCCGGCTGATCGATGTCGTCGTCACTGTTCCGCCACTGCGCGACCGCCCCGACGATGTGCTGCCGTTGGCTGATCACTTCGCCCGGCGGAGCCGCGGCCGGGATGTGGGATTCAGTCCGGCCGCCACCCGGGCATTGCGCAATTTCGACTGGCCGGGCAACGTCGATCAGCTCAGCCGTGTCATCACCGACGCCGCCGCCCGCGCGGACACGGTGGACGTGGCAGTCCTGCCCACCGAGGTGCTCGCCGGCGGCACCCGTAACCTCTCGCGGATCGAGGCGTTCGAACGCGGTGAGATCGTCCGGACACTCAGCACCGAGGGGCTGACGATGGCCGACGCTGCAAGGGAGCTCGGGATGAGCCGGGCGACGCTGTATCGCAAGATCGCGCAGTACGGGATACGGGCGGACGGCGCGTGAGTCTGCGTTGGTTCAGACCGTGAACGCGGCCCGGAAGGCGTGCAGCGCGGCGGTGCTGTCACCGGCGGCCCAGCCCTCCATGGCCACCGTTGCGGTGTAGCCGATATCGGCCAGCGCCCTGGCGATTGCGGGGTAATGGATCTCGCCGGTTCCCGGCTCGCATCGGCCCGGTACATCGGCGACCTGAATCTCGCCGATGGCAGCGCCGCAACGCCGCACCAGTTCGACCAGGTTCCCCTCGCCGATCTGCGCGTGATAGAGGTCGAGATTCATCTTGACGTTCGGATGTCCGACGGCTTCGACCAGCGCCAGGGTGTCCTGCGCGCGGGCCAGCGGAACCCCGGGGTGGTCCACCTTGGTGTTGAGGTTCTCCACGCAGAAGGTGACATCGCTGCGCGCTCCCAGTTCGCCGAGTGCCTCCAGTCCGCGCAGCGCCGACAACCACATTGCCCCGGTGGCACGGTACTGCGGGCGGGCCGCCTGGCCGTCGACGAGTTCACCGGTATGCAGATTCAGGCGCGGAACACCCAGTGTCGCAGCGGCTTTCACGCTGAGCTCGGCGGTGCGCAGCACCTCTCGGGCGCCATCGGGATCGTACAGGTCCCCGTGCAGATATCCGGTCATCGACGAGAACCGTGCCCCGGTGGCTGCCAGCGCGTCGAGGTCTTTGTCGTGCCAGCTCCAGATCTCCACCGCGAAACCGAGATCCGTTATCCGCCTGGCGCGGTCGGCGATATCGAGATCGGTGAACACCATCTCCGCGCAGACCGCCAGATCGAAGGTACTCATCACGGTCCTACTTTCCCGACGGTGTGTCGTCGACAGTGCGCAAACTACGAGAAATCCTCGGTGTGTCCGCCGGGGACACGCACGCTCGCGGATGAAAAAGGGGGAGGGAAGGGTCAGCGCGGGGTCAGGCCGGCGGCGCGGTAGGCCGCATCGATGAGCGTCATGTTCTCGATCGCATCGGTGTCGTCGACGGGCAGTGGCGCACCGTCGGTGACGTGCGCCGCGAACGCCTCCAGCTGATAGGTGTAGGACGCGCGGTCTCCGAACCGCTCGACCCGCTCACCGTGCGCGCCGGCGATGGTGATCCGGTCATCCTCCTGCGGTTTGACGAAGTTGTGCACCAACGCATCTGCGTGTGAGCCGTGCACGGCGATGGTGAACACGTAATCGTCGTCGACCATGCTGTGCTTGCTGCGCGCGGTGATATCGCCGATGCGCAGATCGACGTCGAGACGAGCATCGACACCGGGGTCTCGTTCGACGGCCCGCGCCGCGACGATCTCCGGTGTGGCGCCGACGACCTTGCCGATGGTGCGCATGACATGCAGGCCATAGCAACCCAGGTCCATCAGTGCGCCACCGGCCAGTGCCAACGACCAGCGGGGGTCATCGGGTCCCGGGTCGGGCATCTCCATGGTGACCTCGATATGGCGCAGCTCGCCGAGATCACCGCGGGCGACGAGTTCCAGCAGGCGGTTCATCACCGGGTGGTAGCGGTAGTGGAAGGCCTCCACCACCGGCACCCCGGCCGTTTGGGCTGCCGCGGCCACCTCGCGCGCCTCGTCGGCGTTGCGGGCGTACGGTTTCTCGGCAAGCACCGGCTTACCGGCGCGCACCGCGGCGATATTCCAGGTCCCGTGCAGCGAATTGGCCAACGGGTTGTAGACGACGTCGACCTCGGGGTCGTTCACCAGCTCGTCGTAGGAGCCGAGAACACGCTCGACGCCGTACTTCTCGGCGAACAATGCCGCGCGGTGCGGGTCACGCGCGGCGACCGCCACCAGCCGGTGGCCCAGCTCCGCGGCCGGCCCCACGATCGCCAGCTCGGCGATCCGCGACGCCCCGAGGACACCGATGCGCAGTGTCATGCGTAGACGCCGCGCAAGAACGCCACGCTCGACTTCACATCGGCGAGCGGACCCTCGCCCGCTGGTTCGCTGTCGAGGATGTTGTCCTGCTCCATGACGTACCAGCCGTCATAGTTGTTGTCCTCCAACGTCTTCACGATGCCGGTGATGTCGACATCGCCGGACCCCAGCGGTACGTACATGCCGGCGGCGACGGCCTGGGTGTAGGTCAGCTCACCGGACTGCACCTTGGCGGCGAGCCCGGCGTCGACGTCCTTGAGGTGCGCATGTTCGATGCGTCCGGGGACCTGCTGGGTCAGCTGCAGCGGATCGGTGCCACCGATCAGCAGGTGACCGGTGTCCAGGCACAAGGAGATCCCGGAGCCCGCAAGTACCCGGTCGACCTCGGCGCGGTTCTCCACCATGGTTCCGACGTGGGGATGCAGCACCGCTGTGAGGCCGCGGTCCGCGACGATCGCGGCGAGCCGGTCCAGGTTGGACAGCAGTGTCGCCCAGGCGTTCTCGTCGAGTTCCGGGCGCTCGTCGTAGCCGTCGGATCCGGTGGCCGCGGCCAGCACCACCACACCGGCGCCCGCGGCGACCAGTGATTCCAGCGGACCGGCGAGGTCCTCGGCCGGATCGTGGTCGGCCTGGTGCAGCACCACCGGCACGAAGCCGCCGACACACGACAGCCCGAAGCCGTCCAGCATTGCCGTCAGCTGCTCGGGATCGGCGGGCAGGAAGCCGTCGGGGCCCAGTTCGGTGGCGGTCAGCCCGGCCTCGCGCATCTCGGCGAGCACCCGGTCCGGGCTCAGCTGGTAGCCCCAGCCGGGAACTTCACATACTCCCCAGGAGATGGGGGCACCGGCGATCTTCACTTGCGAACCTCCTCGATGGTGACCGGAACACCGCGCACCAGTGACGCGGCGGCAGCCTCGGCCATCCACGCGACCTCGACGGCATCGGCGACGGTGGCACCCAGGATGGGGCCGCCCTGGACCGCCGCGAGGAACCCGGCCATCTCGGTGCGGAACGCCTCGGTGAATCGGTCCATGAAGAAGTTGTGCGGCTGACCGGAGGGGAAATCGTTGTCCGGATCGACATTACGTACCGGAACACCTTCGTCCCAGCCTGCGACCACGGTGTCGTCGAACCCGTGCACCTCGAGGCGGCAGTCATAGCCGCGACCGTTGTACCGGGCGGCCGAGACCAGGCCGAGTGCACCGCCGTCGAAGCGCACCACGATGGCGGCGGTGTCGACGTCGCCGTACTCGGTGAACAGCGGATCACCCTGCACGCTCCCGGTCGCGTAGACCTCGACGGCCTCCTGTCCGGTGATCCAGCGGATGGTGTCGAAATCGTGCACGGCGCAATCGCGGAAGATGCCGCCCGATCCCGCGATGTAGTCCATCGGCGGGGGAGCGGGGTCCATGGTGGTGCTGCGCACGGTGTGCAGTGCGCCCAGGGTGCCACTGTCGACGGCCACCTTGGCGGCGGCGAACGCGGCGTCGAACCGGCGCTGATAGCCGATCTGGACGGGAACTCCGGTGCGGGCGATGGCCTCGGCGACCTGCGCGCTCTCGGCTGCCGTCGAGGCGACCGGCTTCTCGCACAACGTCGGGATGCCGCGTTCGACGGCGGCCAGCGTCAGTGCCGCGTGCGCGGGGGTGGCCGCGGCGATGACGACGCCGTCGATACCCGCGGCCAACAGTTCGTCGACCGAAGCAACCGCGGTGGCGCCATATTTCGTGGCCACCTGCTTGACGACGTCGGGTCGCTCGTCGGTGATCAGCAGGCCGTCGAGGCCCGGCAGGTTCATCAGCGTGTCGGTGTGGAAGGCGCCGATGCGCCCGAGCCCGATGAGACCGAGGGTGGTCATGGAGTTCTCCGTTCGTCTTGTCCGCGCAGTGCTGCGTCGAGTTGTTCGGGGGTGTGGTCGGCGGCCAGGGCATCCAGGACCAGGTCCACCTGGCTCTGCGGCGCGAGGCTGCCGATGGGCTGGTCGTTGTCGAGGTTGGTGGGGAAGGGGTAGCCCTCGGCGGTCGCGACGACGGCGTTGAGGATCTCGGCGGCCGGACGTCGCGCCGCCTGCATCGCACGCAGCGCGGGATAGACCGCCCGCACCATCGCAGCGCGGTCCAGGGCCTCCATGGCCCGGCCGAACGGCGAGGAGATCTGCAGCAGGTTGGCCATCCGGCTGATATCGGCCGAGGTGTTGGAGCCGGCGCCGTGGTAGAGCGCCGGGTTGAAGAACACCGCGTCACCCTTGCGCAGCGGCGTCTGCACGTGGTGCTCGGCGAAGTATTCGATGAACTCCGGCCGATAGAAGGCGATGTAGCCCGCGGCGAAGCGCTGCGAGTACGGCAGCAGCATCGTCGGGCCGCTCTCCAGCGGCATATCGCAGTGCGCGACCGCGCCCTGCAGGGTCAGTGCCGCCGACATCCGGTGCAGATGCGCGGGGTAGGCCGCCAGCTGGTCGACGTTGACGAAACCGAGGTGGTAGTCGCGGTGCGGAACCTGCGCCGCGCCACCGGGATTGACGACGTTGACCTGGGAGGTGACCTGGTAGCGCGGTCCCAGCCAGGCCTGTGAGACCAGCGCGATGGCGTCATTGGTGTAGTAGTCGGCGAAGACCTCGGGGGCGTGCAGCGCCAATTTCTGCGCGGCGTTCCACACGCGGTCGTTGACCCCGGGCTTGCCGAAGTGGTCACCGGCGGCGGTGCCCGCGGCCCGCTGCGCGGCGATCAGCTCGTCGAACGCGGCGCTGGCGGCATCGATCACGTCGTGGTCGAAGGCGCCCTCCAGCACCACCACCCCGGGGCCGTCGGCGAAGGCGCGGATCAGCTCGGACTGCAGCGCGCGCCGGTCGTGCGGCGCCGATGCGTCGGGGATGGCCGAGGCCGCGTAGATCAGCACGCCGCCGCGGACGTCATGGGCGTGTGGATAGTCGGCCAGGTCGGTCTGCTGGGTCACCTGGGCCCGGAACGCCTCCAGGCTGCAGTCGGCCTCGTCGATCCAGGGCGTGACACCCGGCCGCGAAGTGGTGAGCGGTGTGGACATGACGGCAAGTCTTGCTGTGAAATGGGGCACAAGCAACACCAGAAATCCATCAAAAAAGCCTCAAAGAACTCCCGCGAGCAGACGCGTACGACCCCCGAAAAGGCCCGAAAGTGGGGTCGTACGCGTCTGCTCGCGGGGGAGGGCGGGGAGGGGACGCGCGATGGCTCATCGCTACAAGGTGCGCGAGATCGCCCAGCAGTCCGGGCTCAGTGAGGCGACCGTCGACCGGGTGCTCAACAACCGGCCCGGAGTCCGGGAGAACACCCGGGCGGAGGTCGAGCAGGCGATCGCCGATCTCGACAAGCAACGGGCCCAGCTGCGCCTGAACGGCAGGCGTTACCTCATCGACGTCGTGATGCAGACGCCGCAGCGGTTCTCCGATGCGTTCCGGGCCGCGGTGGAAGCCGAGCTGCCGTCCTTCGCGCCGGCGATGCTGCGTGCCCGCTTCCACCTCTGGGAGACCGGATCGACCGCCGCGACCGTCGAGCAGTTGCACCGGTTGCGCGGCAGCCATGGCGTGATCCTCAAGGCGCCCGACGAGCCCGAGGTGGCTGAGGCCATCGACGCCATGGTGAACTCGGGCACCCCGGTGGTGACCTATACCACCGACGTGCCCGCCAGTGCGCGCTGCGGCTATGTCGGTATCGACAACCATGCCGCCGGCGTCACCGCGGCCTATCTGACCCGGCAGTGGCTTGCCGCCGAGGGGTCCGCCGACCCGGGCATGGTGCTGATCACGGTGAGCAGCAACCTTTTTCGTGGCGAGGGGGAGCGTGAAGTGGGCTTCCGTTCTGCGCTGCGTGGCACCGGTATCGACGTCGTGGAGGTGAGCGACAGTGACGGTATCGATGCCACCAACGAGCGCCTGGTGCTCGAGGCGTTGGCGCGCCATCCGCAGATCAACGCCGTGTACTCGGTCGGCGGTGGCAATGCCGCGACGGTGGCCGCCTTCGAACGTCTGGGCCGGACCTACCGGGTCTTCATCGCCCATGACCTCGACGTCGACAACCGCCGATTGTTGCGGGACGGCCGGCTTTCGGTGGTACTGCACAACGACCTGCGCTCCGATGCCCGGCTGGCACTGCGGATGATCCTGCAGGAACGCGGTGCGCTTCCTGCCGAACCGACCCGCCCGGTGCCGGTGCAAGTCGTGACGCCATACAACATTCCCAGCTGAATCTGTAACGCTGAGCGAACGCTCAGCAGCGTGAGAGCTAAGTTACCGACGAGTACCTTCGCGTTCTTAAACTTCGGCTGTCAGCAAAAGTGACGAAAAGCACACACTTGTCTCAAGTGTGACCGTGGCGAAGCTCTGATCAGCGTGTTCACGCCGATGTAAACGGCGTGTCGCGTGCCCCCCGCGTATAGGCGCACCTAAGGAAAGTGCAATAATCGGTACTTCGAGTGACATCAACTTCTGACAGGCACCGAAAGGGCTCTGACAGCTGGCGCGTCCGGTCCGGACAGCGCGGTGAAGCCGCTCGGCCAGGCGCTAGGGAAACCTAGAGAACTCGGAACGAAAGGCGGGGCTGTGGGTCCGAACGTCAACGGGACCAAGACGCACCCTCGGGAAAAACTGGAGAAGGTCGTCATCCGCTTTGCCGGCGACTCTGGCGACGGTATGCAGCTTACCGGTGACCGCTTCACTTCCGAGGCCGCGTTATTCGGTAACGACCTTGCCACCCAGCCCAACTACCCGGCCGAGATCCGGGCACCACAGGGCACTCTTCCCGGTGTCTCGTCGTTCCAGATCCAGATCGCCGACTACGACATCCTCACTGCGGGTGACCGGCCTGACGTCCTGGTCGCGATGAATCCCGCGGCGCTGAAGGCCAACATCGACGACCTGCCCCGCGGCGGTCTGGTGATCGCCAACTCCGACGAGTTCACCAAGCGCAACCTGGCCAAGGTCGGTTACGAGAGCAACCCGCTCGAAGACGACAGCCTGTCGGACTACGTCGTGCAGGCCGTCGCGATGACCTCGCTGACCCTGGGTGCCGTCGAGGAGATCGGCGCATCCAAGAAGGACGGCCAGCGCGCCAAGAACATGTTCGCGCTCGGGCTGCTGTCCTGGATGTACGGGCGGCCCATCGAGACCAGCGAGACGTTCATCCGGGAGAAGTTCGCCCGCAAGACCGATATCGCCGAGGCCAACGTGCTGGCGCTCAAGGCCGGCTGGAACTACGGCGAGACCACCGAGGCGTTCGGCACCACCTACGAGGTGGCGCCGGCGAAGCTGCCCGCCGGCGAATACCGCCAGATCTCGGGCAACACCGCCCTGGCCTACGGCATCGTGGCCGCCGGGCAACTCGCCGACGTCCAGGTCATGCTGGGCAGTTACCCCATCACCCCGGCCTCGGACATCCTGCACGAGCTGTCCAAGCACAAGAACTTCAATGTGCTGACGTTCCAGGCTGAGGACGAGATCGCCGGTATCGGTTCGGCGATCGGTGCCTCCTACGGTGGTGCGCTCGGCGTCACCACGACCTCCGGGCCCGGCGTCTCACTGAAGTCCGAGGCGATCGGCCTGGCTGTCATGACGGAGCTGCCGCTGCTGATCGTCGACGTGCAGCGCGGTGGTCCGTCGACGGGCCTGCCGACCAAGACCGAACAGGCCGACCTGCTGCAGGCGATGTTCGGCCGCAACGGTGAATCGCCGGTTGCGGTCCTGGCGCCGCGGTCCCCATCGGACTGCTTCGATGTCGCGGTCGAGGCCGTGCGCATCGCGATCAAGTACCACACCCCGGTCATCGTGTTGTCCGACGGCGCCATCGCCAACGGGTCGGAACCGTGGCGTATCCCGGATATCAGCAGCTACGCGCCGATCGCGCACACCTTCGCCAAAGAAGGCGAGCCGTTCGCGCCGTATGCCCGCGATCCCGAGACGCTGGCGCGCCAGTTCGCGATCCCCGGCACTCCTGGCCTGGAGCACCGCATCGGCGGCCTGGAGTCGGCCAACGGAACCGGCAACATCTCCTACGAGCCGGCCAACCACGACCTCATGGTCCGGCTGCGCCAGGAGAAGATCGCCGGCATCACGGTGCCCGACCTCGAAGTCGACGATCCCTCCGGTGAGGCCGAACTGCTGCTGCTCGGCTGGGGCAGCTCGTACGGGCCCATCGGCGAGGCGTGCCGGCGGGCACGGCGTAAGGGCATCAAGGTGGCCCACGCCCAGCTGCGCCACCTCAACCCGTTCCCGGCGAACCTCGGAGAGGTGCTGCGCAAGTACCCCAAGGTGGTCCTGCCGGAGATGAACCTGGGCCAGCTCGCGCTGCTGTTGCGGGCCAAGTACCTCATCGACATCCAGTCGGTAACCAAGGTGCAGGGGATGGCGTTCCTTGCCGACGAGGTCGAGGGAATCATCGACTCCGCGTTGGATGGCACGCTGGCTGAAAAGGAAAGCGAAAAGGCCACATTCGCACGTCTGGCGGCGGCAACCGTGCAAACCGCAGCGGCTGATCTCAGTGGCGAAGGAGCTGACGCATGACTGACCTCATGGGAAGTATGACCGGACTCGACCACGATCACGGAGATCTCGGCTTGACCCCGATCTCCAAGACCAGTGGCGTGCCCACCACCGACGCCCCGCAGAAGGGCAAGGACTTCACCAGCGACCAAGAGGTCCGCTGGTGCCCGGGCTGCGGTGACTACGTCATCCTCAACACCATCCGCAACTTCCTGCCGGAGTTGGGCCTGCGCCGCGAGAACATGGTCTTCGTCAGCGGTATCGGCTGCTCCAGCCGGTTCCCGTACTACCTGGAGACCTACGGCTTCCACTCCATTCACGGTCGCGCGCCGACCATCGCCACCGGCCTCTCGCTGGCCCGTGACGACCTCTCGGTCTGGGTTGTCACCGGTGACGGTGATGCGTTGTCGATCGGCGGCAACCACCTGATCCACGCGCTGCGCCGCAACATGAACCTAACGATCTTGCTGTTCAACAACCGGATCTACGGTCTGACCAAGGGCCAGTACTCGCCGACCTCCGAGGTCGGCAAGGTCACCAAGTCGACGCCGATGGGCTCGCTGGACCATCCGTTCAACCCGGTCTCGCTGGCACTGGGCGCCGAGGCCACCTTCGTGGGACGTGCTCTGGACTCCGACCGGGCCGGGCTCACCGAGGTGCTGCGCGGAGCCGCCGAGCACCGCGGTGCCGCGATCGTGGAGATCCTGCAGGACTGCCCGATCTTCAACGACGGGTCCTTCGACGTGTTGCGCAAGGAAGGCGCCGAGGAGCGCGTCATCCGTGTGCGTCAGGGCGAACCGGTCACCTTCGGCACCGACGGCGAATACTGCGTCGTGCGTTCGGGCTTCGGCCTGGACGTGGCCAAGACCGCTGACGTCGCGGCCGAGGACATCATCGTGCACGACGCCACCCTGCAGGACCCCGCGTACTCGTTCGCGTTGTCGCGGCTGTCCGACCAGAACCTGGACCACACGGTCATGGGTATCTTCCGTCAGGTGAGCCGGCCGACCTACAACGACCAGGCGCGTGCCCAGGTGGCCTCGGCCCGGGAGACCCTCCCGCACGACACCGCCGCACTGCAGTCGCTGCTGCGTGGCCGCGACACGTGGACCGTTTAGCACCGATCAGCAGGTAGTGGCGGCGTAGTCTGGCCGCCATGTCTGCTGCGCTGGCCGGGGTCGTGCTGGCAGGCGGGGCATCCCGGCGGATGGGCCGGGACAAGGCCACCGTCACCTTTGCGGGCCGCACCATGGTGGAAGCCGTCGTCGATGCCCTGGGTGCCGCCTGTGCTCCGGTGTTCGTCATCGCCGCACCCGGTCAGCCCCTGCCCGAACTGCCCGGGGCCGACGTGCTGCGTGACGAGGTCCGCGGTGTCGGGCCCCTGTTGGCCACCGGGCGCGGACTGCGTGCCGCCGCGGAAGCGGGCGCCGAGCGGGCTTTCGTCTGTGCGGTCGACATGCCGCTGATGACCACCGCGCTGATCACCGAGCTGGCCGGCCACACCGGTGCCGATGTGGTGTTGCCGTGGGACGGACGTGATCACTACCTGGCCGGTGTGTACCGCACCGCACTTGCCTCCGAGATCGACAGACTGGTTGCTGCGGGCGAGCGCAGCATGCGGGCGCTGGTCGACACCGTCAACACCCAGCGCATCGTGATGCCGGAGAACCCCGCCCTGACGAACGTGAACGCCGCCTCAGACGTACGTTAGCCGCGCGTTAGCCGATCACCGTGGTGAATGGTCACAGCAAACTGTACGGAAACCTTTCGGAATTACCGAGACCGCCAAGGCTCTGATCGCCGGCGCTTCGGCGGCGTGCCGTTGGCGCGCTCGTATGGATCATCGAATGATGTTGGTGTGCAAGGAATCAACGGTGCGCCGCGGCGGATTTGGACAGCTGCCAAGCCCTTCGAGGTTGTCGGCGCGTACTCGCGGCAACGTATCGAGGGAAATCGGCGTGGACGGGCTCGCAACGCCTCCTGAATCATGCCGACTTTGCTGATGCCGAAAATAGCTGCTAGACAATATAAATCGCAACGTTACCGAGATAAATATCTGCGCAACAACGGGTTTCGTCTGCTCTAACTGGACCATATCTCCGTACCGTGTCACGGTAGTGGAATATGCTGGCGCGAAAGCACACTCGTGACCGGCGAATCGTGATCTCGACATACGCCGTTTTAGACGTTGCTCAATGTTGTTCAGTCGCAACACCGCACGGCGTCGATACCATTGGCACCAATGGCCGCGTTCGTCCCACCCGCATCGCTTTAATTGGTAGACAACGATATTCGTGTTGACCCTGCGACGTGTCACAACTCACAAAAACAGGGTGATGTGTGTCACGGGAAAACGCATCGTCGCAGCGTGTGGTCCATGTCGGAAATTCCCGGCTGACCTGCATAGACAACTCATAGGTTGCATCGTGATCTGACCGTTACCCAACCGAGATACCCGCTCCACCGATGTGACTAACCCGCGCCCCATAAGTACGGTCCAAATATCCCGCAAGGGAGCAAACAATTTCATATGACTGATGACCCGCGTGTGAGCGGGACCGGACACAGCCCACGGGCTGACCGGCCGCCGGGTGAACGCGCCCGGCGGGGCACATCTCGCCTCCCCTGTCGTGCCTGAACCGAGAAGGCACGCCCCGACACCCCGACGCCTCCCAGAGGCATTTCACGCCCACCTTGGTGGTGGGTGTCTTCGGCGCGCGCGTATCGAAAGGAAGCCTGTTGAAGAACCTCCGCAAGAAGCTCGCCATGACTGTCATCGGCGGCGCCTTGGTCGCCGCCCCGATGGCCCTGTCCACCGCCACCGCCAACGCGGACAGCGTGAACTGGGATGCCGTCGCAGCCTGCGAGTCCGGCGGTAACTGGTCGATCAACACCGGTAACGGCTACTCCGGCGGCCTGCAGTTCACGCAGGGCACCTGGAGCGCCAACGGCGGCAGCGGCTCGCCGCACAACGCCAGCCGGGAAGAGCAGATCCGCGTCGCGGAGAACGTGCTGCACAGCCAGGGCATCGGCGCGTGGCCGGTGTGCGGCCGGCGCGGCTAGTCCGAACGAGTTTTACGGCGATGGTGCCGGGCACTTGGTGCCCGGCACCATCGCCGTCTTACGGGCAGCGTCACGGCAGCCTGAACGCCGAGCGGGCCGCGATCGAGGCAAGATGGCGTGTCACCAGCGCCTCGGGCATCAGCATCGTGGCCCGGCCGGCCGCGGCGCTGAGCACCGCGGGCCGCAGATTGACTATTCGCCCGATCATCCTCGACTCCCGGATCAAGGCCCGGACCCGGGGCTTGCGAAACTCCTCGAACGCCGCGAACGACTGCGCCGGACCGGAACCGCGATCGAACAATTCGGCCAGGATCGCCGCATCCTCCAACGCCTGGCAGCCCCCCTGTCCCAGATGCGGCCGCATGGGGTGTGCGGCATCACCGACAAGCACCATGCGTCCGCGCGCCCAGTGCGGCGCCGCGGCCCGGTCCACGATGTCATTACGCAGCAGGCTCGATTCCGCAGTGGCGGCAAGGATCTCGGGCACCGGTTGCGCCCAGCCCGAGAACCTGGTCCGCAGATACGCCAGCTCCTCGGCCGCCGCGCCGCCCTGTCCCGGCGGCCGCCGCTCGGTGGCGAACCAGTAGGTCCGGTCGGCGCTCAGCGGTACGTGTCCCACCTCCAGACCGGCACCCAGCGTCTCGCCGGCCAACTCGGCGCTCAGTGCGATATCGGCGACACCGCGCCACGCGGTGTAACCGGCATATCGCTCCGGCAGCGGACCGTTGAGCTGTCTGGCCAGGACCGAGCGGGTACCGTCCGCGCCGATTACCGCATCGGCCTGCACGGAGCTGCGGTCCGCCAGCTCGACCACGACCCGGTCGGCGCGCTCGCGCACCGCGGTCGCCGCCACGCCGGTGCGCAGTGTGCCCGGCCTCAGCGCGCCGGCCAGGATGTCGCGCAGTGCCGCGCGTTGCACCACCACCAACGGTTCGCCGAGTGCGGTCACGATGCGCTGCGCCGTCGGGCGGCGCAGCCAGCTGCCGGTGCGCCAGCGCACCGCGCCGCCGGTGATCCGGCCGCCGGCCGCCCGCACCGCGTCACCGAGCCCGATCTCGTCGAGGGCGGCCAGCGCATTGGGCCAGATACTGATACCCGCACCCGACGAGGTGTCGGTGCGCTCCTCGACGATCGTCACGGAATGACCCCGCTGCTGCAGGGCCGCGGCCGTTGCCAGGCCGGCGATGCCTGCGCCGATCACGATGATCTGCTGTGCCATCTGACGAACCTACGGGACCGGCTGTGCGGCACCGGGCCTGCGCCGGTCGCGGCCGATGCAGATATTTCCTGATGTTAACCGGGGCTCACCCGCAGGAGACGCGCCACCGGCCACGATTTTCGGATGACCCGCTATCACCACACCCTTGCCGGAAGCACCTATACGTTCGACGGACTCGTCAGCCTCCTGGCCAAGGCATCGCCGCTGCGATCCGGTGATCAACTCGCGGGCTGTGCCGCCGACTCCGACGCCGAGCGCGCCGCCGCCCGGCATGCGTTGGCCGCCGTCCCGCTGCGCGACTTCCTCAACGAGGTCGTCGTGCCGTACGAGACCGACGAAGTGACGCGGCTGATCATCGACGGTCACGACGAGGGGGCATTCGAGCCGGTGTCCACCCTGACCGTGGGAGGCTTGCGCGACTGGCTGCTACGCCAGGTCGTCGAGCCCGACGGACCGGCCCGGGTGACAGCCCTTGCGCCCGGGCTGACACCAGAGATGGTGGCCGCCGTGAGCAAGCTCATGCGCAACCAGGACCTGATATCAGTGGCACGATTACCGTTGGTACAGACCGCTTTTCGGTCCACCATAGGATTGCCCGGCCGGCTGGCCAGCCGATTGCAGCCCAACCATCCGACCGACAGTCCGCAGGGAGTGGCGGCCGCGACCCTGGACGGGTTGCTGATGGGTAGCGGTGATGCCGTCATCGGGATCAACCCCGCCACCGACTCCCCGCGCGCGGTCGGCGACCTGCTGCGGCTTCTCGACGAGGTCAGATGCCGCTATGAGATTCCCACCCAAACCTGTGTGCTGACCCACGTCACGACGACGATCGACCTGATCGCAGCCGGCGCGCCGGTCGATCTGGTCTTCCAGTCGGTAGCCGGCACCGAGGCGGCCAACAAGGGATTCGGTATCACCCTGGCGCTGCTGCGCGAGGGTATGGAGGCGGGCCGGTCGCTGGGCCGCGGCACCGTCGGCGACAACGTCATGTACCTGGAAACGGGTCAGGGGTCGGCACTGTCGGCCGACGCGCATATCGGTGTGGGTGGCGCCCCGGTCGACCAGCAGACCCTGGAAGCGCGCGCCTACGCCGTGGCCCGGGCCGTCGAACCACTGCTGGTCAACACCGTCGTCGGTTTCATCGGTCCGGAGTACCTCTACGACGGGAAGCAGATAACCCGGGCCGGACTCGAAGACAACTTCTGCGGCCGGCTGCTGGGTCTGCCGATGGGTGTCGACGTCTGCTACACCAACCATGCCGAGGCCGACGGCGACGATATGGACGTCCTGCTCACGGTGCTCGCCGCCGCCGGGACGGCCTTCGTGATCGCCGTACCCGGAGCCGACGACCTGATGCTCGGCTATCAGAGCCTGTCGTTTCACGATGTGCTCTATGCCCGTCGCACCTTGGGGCTGCGGCCTGCGCCGGAATTCGAACAGTGGCTGGCGGCCCAGGACATGATCGACGCGCACGGACGCGTCCGGCCCCTGGCCGCCAGCACGTCGGCACTGCGCGCCCTGGTGGCCAGCGCATGACCCACGATGCCGAGCACCAACTGTGGGAGCGACTGCGCGCGCACACCCGGTCACGCATCGGGCTGGGCCGGGCCGGCGATGCCCTGGACACCAGCGCCGTCCTCGAACTGAACGCCGCACACGCCGCGGCCCGCGACGCGGTCCATTCCGCGGTCGACGTCGACGCCCTGGTGGCTGCCCTGGGTGCACTCGAAGTCGGCGAGGTGACGGTGGTGCACAGCCAGGCGCCGGACCGGGCGACCTATCTGCGCCGCCCCGACCTCGGCCGCCGGCCCGCGGACCTGTCGGCACTGCGCCCGTCGCAACCCGATGTGGCGATCGTCGTGTGCGACGGCTTGTCCGCGCGCGCGGTCACCGATCATGCGGTGCCGGTGGTCGAGGCGCTGACCGGTGCGCTCGCGGACAAATCGGTGCGCGTCGTCGTCG
The DNA here is from genome assembly GCA_016197405.1 of Mycobacterium sp. Taxonomy (GTDB): domain Bacteria; phylum Actinomycetota; class Actinomycetes; order Mycobacteriales; family Mycobacteriaceae; genus Mycobacterium. The sequence continues at coordinate 214,724 of JACPVR010000019.1, read as the reverse complement.
CCACCCAGGCTCGGGTGGCCCTCGGCGACCACATCGCACAACAGCTCGGTGCGCGGGCCGTCGTGGTGCTGATCGGCGAACGCCCCGGTCTGTCGGTGGCCGACAGCCTCGGCGCCTACCTGACTTACCGACCTCAACCCGGTATGGCTGACGCTCAACGCAATTGCGTCTCCAACATCCATCCACCCGACGGTCTGGACTACCGGCGCGCCGCCGAGATCGTGGCCGCCCTGCTGGCCGGTGCCGTCGAACTGGGCCGCTCCGGTGTGGATCTGAAGGACACCTCCGGCGACGCGCTGAGCGAGGCCGTGCGATTGGCCGAAGTGACCTGACCCGCCACCGACTGTGCTAGCACTTTGCTATGGCAGAGCACACATTCGACGATCTCGACGACTACCTGGGCCTGCCTCGGGTCAATGCCCTGGTGGCCAGCGCCGACGGTGCCCGGGTGGTGGTCGCGATCGCCGAGCTCAATGCCGAGCGCACCGAATACATCACCGCGCTGTGGGAACTGGACACCGCGGGGACGGCTCCGGCCCGCCGGCTGACCCGCGGAGCCACGGGGGAGTCCGCACCGGCCTTCACCTCCGGTTCAGACCTGTTGTTCACCGCGTCCCGGCCGCGCGGCGACGACGAGAAGCCGCCCGCGTCGCTGTGGCGGCTACCCGCCGCGGGCGGTGAGGCCGAGGAACTGCTGACGCTGCCCGGCGGAGTGTCATCGGTGCACACCGCCCGATCCGACGACACCGTGCTGGTGCAGACCTCGATGCTGCCGTCGGCCGCCGGCGTCGAGGACGACCGGCGGCTGCGCGCGCTGCGCAAGGACACCGGTGTCACCGCGATCCTGCACAGCGGCTACCCGGTGCGGTACTGGGACCACGACCTCGGTCCCGGTGAGCCACACCTGCTGCTGGTCGACGCCACGGCGCGTGACGTCACACCGCGTCCCGGCGGTGCCCTGCGCGAGGCCCATGTCGATATCGCCGCCGACGGCAGTTTCGCGGTCACCAGCTGGCAGCTCGCGGCGCCGGGCGCCGCGCTGCGCAGTGTCCTGGTCCGCATCGACCTGTCCACCGGTGAACGCGCCGTGATCGCCGACGATCCCGGCGCCGATCTGGGTCACCCGGCGATATCGCCGGACGGTAGCCGCGTCGCATACCTTCGCGAGTCGCTCAGCAGTCCCACCCAGGCGCCCCGGGTGACGTTGTGCTGCATGACTTTCGGTGCGGAACCCGAACAGCTGGCGCCGGCCTGGGACCGCTGGCCGGTATCGGTGGCCTGGGATGTCGACGGCACCGCGCTGGTGGTCACCGCCGACGACGCCGGCCGGCGGCCGGTGTTCCGGATCGCCGTCGACGGCGCGCAGGAGGTGAGCGCGGTGACGACCGACGACTTCGCCTACACCGACGTCACAGCGGTCGAGGGCGGAACCATCTACGCATTGCGCAGCAGCTACGCGGCGCCGCCGCACCCGGTCCGGATCGCTCCCGACGGCATGATCGCGGTGTTGCCGTGTATCGAGCTGCCGGATCTGCCCGGGTCGTTGAGCGAGGTGCATGCGCAGACCGAGGACGCACGCACCGTGCGTTCGTGGCTGGTGCTGCCGCAGTCCGCCGATCCCGCGCCGCTGCTGCTGTGGATCCACGGCGGCCCGCTGGGCAGTTGGAACAGCTGGTCCTGGCGGTGGAACCCGTGGCTGCTCGCCGCGCGCGGATATGCGGTGCTGTTGCCGGATCCGGCGTTGTCGACCGGATACGGACAGGACGTCATCCAGCGGGGCTGGGGCGCCTGGGGCGGTCCGCCGTATACGGATCTGATGGCCGCGACCGACGCCGCATGCGCCGATCCCCGCGTCGATGCCACCCGCACCGCCGCCATGGGCGGATCCTTCGGCGGCTATATGGCGAACTGGGTCGCCGGGCACACCGATCGCTTCCGGGCCATCGTCACCCACGCCAGTCTGTGGGCCCTCGACCAGTTCGGTGCCACCACCGACTCCTCGTACTACTGGCTGCGCGAGATGACACCGCAGATGGCGCTGGACAATTCGCCGCACCGGTTCGTCGGCGAAATCCGCACCCCGATGTTGGTGATACACGGTGACAAGGACTACCGGGTGCCGATCGGGGAGGCGTTGCGGTTGTGGTTCGAGCTGCTGACGGCCTCCGGCCTGCCCGCCGACGACGAGGGCCGCTCACCGCACCGGTTCCTGTACTTCCCGTCGGAGAACCACTGGGTGCTCGCGCCGCAGCACGCCAAGCTCTGGTACCAGGTGGTGACCGCATTCCTGGCCGAGCATGTGCTGGGCGAGCCCGAGCGGCTGCCCGACACGCTGGGGTAGGTGGGTAGGTTGAACCCATGACCGCAACGCAGCGTGAACTCGACATCGTCCTCTACGGGGCGACGGGATTCGTCGGCAAGCTGACCGCCGAGTACCTGGCCCGGCACGGCGGAACAGCGCGTATCGGCCTTGCAGGCAGATCTGCCGACAAGGTTCTGGCGGTACGTGAAAGCCTCGGTGCCGCAGCGCAATCCTGGCCCATCATCACCGCTGACGCGTCCTCGCCGTCGGATCTGAACGCGATGGCCGCGCGCACCCAGGTGGTGGTGACGACGGTCGGTCCGTATGCCAAGTACGGTCTGCAGCTGGTGGCCGCCTGCGCCGCCGCGGGCACCGATTACGCCGATCTCACCGGGGAGCCCAATTTCGTCCGCGAGAGCATCGACTACTACCACAAGCAGGCCGCCGACACCGGTGCCCGGATCGTGCACTCCTGCGGATTCGATTCCATCCCTTCGGATCTGACGGTTTTCGCGTTGTACCGGCGCGCACAGCAGGACGGTGCCGGTGAGCTGCGCGACACCAGCCTGGTGGTGCGACGCTTCGCCGGTGGAGTCTCCGGCGGGACGGCCGCCTCGATGGTCGAACTGCTCGAAGCGAGTTCCGCCGACCCGGCGCTGCGCGCCCAGCTCAACGATCCCTACACCCTGACCCCGGACCGCGGCGCCGAACCCGAACTCGGCGGCCAGCCGGATGCCCGCTGGCGCCGCGGCGCCGAGATCGCACCGGAACTGCGCGGCTACTGGACCGGTGCCTTCGCGATGGCCATGCCCAACAGCCGAGTCGTGCGCCGCAGCAACGCTTTACTGGACTACGCCTACGGCCGTCGCTTCGAGTACTCCGAACAGATGAGTGTCGGCAAGTCGATCGCGGCACCGGTCGCGGCTGCAGTCGTCACCGCCGCCAACGCCGCGACCCTTGGGTTGGGCGGCAGGTTCTTCAAATATCTGCCCCGCACCCTCGTCGAGCGGGTGCTGCCCAAACCCGGTGACGGCCCCAGCGAGAAAACCCGTGAACGCGGCCACTACACCGTCGAGACCTACACCACCACCGCGAACGGGGCGCGCTACCGCGCCACCATCGCTCAGCAGGGCGATCCGGGCTACAAGGCCACCGCGGTACTGCTCGCCGAGAGTGGCCTGGCGCTGGCACTGGATCGAGACGTTTTGTCCACCCTGACCGGGGTGCTCACCCCGGCAGCCGCGATGGGGGACGCGCTACTGCGCAGGTTGCCCGCGGCGGGCGTCACATTGGAGACCGAACGGCTGACCTGAGCTTCGCGGATGGGCTCGCACAATCCGGCACCGAGCTCGGGGCTCAGCGGCTACCGTCGAGCTGGAAATTTGCGACGAACCCGGGGACGGGACACTCTGGCGAAAGTGAGGCACCATGGCCGGTCTCGATGAACTGATCTCACAAATCCCGGTAGCCGATATCGCCGGCAAGATCGGCGCCAACCAGTCCGAGGTGGCCGACGCGGTCAAACAGCTGGTACCGGCCCTGGTCGGTGGCCTACAGGTCAACGCCGCCAACGACACCGATACCGCGGGCAAGATCGCCGGTGCCGCCGAGAAACATGCGGCCAGCGGTCTGCTCGACGGCGGTGTGAGCGTCGGCGACGTCGACGAGAACGACGGCGACAAGATCGTCGCCAACATCTTCGGCGGCAACAACAGCGACTCGGTAGCCTCGGCCCTGGCCGGCGCCGATGCGGGCGGCGCCAACGGCGATCTGATCAAGAAGCTGCTGCCGATCCTGGCGCCCATCGTGCTGGCCTACATCGGCAAGCAGTTCGGCAATCAAGGCGGCGCGCCGGCCGGCGGGCAGCCGCGCGCAGGCGGCGGACTCGGCGATGTGCTGGGCAGCATCCTCGGCGGGGCCGGTGGGGGCGGCGGCAACAACAACCCGCTGGGCAGCATCCTGGGCAGTGTCCTGGGCGGCGGCGGTGGCAACAACGCCATCGGCGACATCCTCGGCGGGCTGCTCGGCGGCAAGAAGTAGCACACACCGAACGGACGTAACAGCCCCCCGAACGCGGTTCGCGCCGGGGGCTTTTACGTCTGCCGGCGCTTTCTCCTTAGAATCGACCGGGTGACTGCCAGCCCCGATCTGCCCGAGACCGCCCTGCCCAAGTCCTGGGACCCCGGCGCGGTAGAGAGCGAGCTGTACCAGGGCTGGGTCGACGCCGGCTATTTCACCGCCGATCCGACCAGCGGTAAGCCGCCGTACTCGATAGTGCTGCCACCGCCCAACGTGACCGGCAGCCTGCACATGGGGCATGCGCTCGACCACACCCTGATGGACGCGCTGACCCGCCGTAAGCGCATGCAGGGCTACGAAGTGCTGTGGCTGCCCGGTATGGACCATGCCGGTATCGCCACCCAGTCGGTCGTGGAACGACAGCTCGCCGCCGACGGCAAGACCAAGGAGGATCTCGGCCGCGAGCTGTTCATCGAGAAGGTGTGGGACTGGAAGCGCGAATCCGGCGGCACCATCGGTGGCCAGATGCGCCGACTCGGCGACGGCGTGGACTGGAGCCGGGACCGCTTCACCATGGACGAGGGCCTGTCGCGGGCGGTCCGCACCATCTTCAAGCGGCTCTATGACGCCGGGCTGATCTACCAGGCCGAGCGACTCGTCAACTGGTCGCCGGTGCTGCAGACCGCGATCAGCGACCTGGAGGTCAAATACTCCGACGTCGAAGGCGAACTGGTGTCCTTCCGGTACGGCTCGCTGCGCGACGACGAACCCCACATCGTGGTGGCCACCACCCGCATCGAGACCATGCTGGCCGATACCGCCATCGCCGTGCACCCCGACGACGAGCGCTACCGCGGCCTGGTCGGAAGCACCCTGGCGCACCCGTTCCTGGACACCGACGTCGTCATCGTCGCCGATGCGCACGTCGACCCCGAATTCGGCACCGGCGCGGTGAAGGTCACCCCCGCCCACGACCCCAACGACTTCGAAATCGGTCTGCGCCACCAGCTGCCGATGCCGACCATGATGGACGAACGTGGTCGTGTCGCAGGCACCGGAACACAATTCGACGGCATGGATCGTTTCGACGCACGCGTCGCGGTCCGGGAAGCGCTGGCCGCGCAGGGCCGCATCGTCGAGGAGAAGCGGCCCTACCTGCACAGCGTCGGTCACTCCGAGCGCAGCGGTGAACCGATCGAACCCCGGCTGAGCCTGCAGTGGTGGGTCAAGGTGGAATCGCTGGCCAAGGCCGCCGGCGATGCAGTCCGCAACGGCGACACCGTCATTCACCCCGCCAGCCTGGAGCCGCGCTGGTTCGCCTGGGTCGACGACATGCACGACTGGTGCATATCCCGGCAGCTGTGGTGGGGTCACCGCATCCCGATCTGGCACGGTCCCGACGGCCAGAAGGTGTGCGTGGGCCCGGACGAGACACCGCCGGAGGGTTGGGAGCAGGATCCCGACGTGCTCGACACCTGGTTCTCCTCGGCGCTGTGGCCGTTCTCCACCATGGGCTGGCCGGACCGCACCCCCGAACTGGACAAGTTCTATCCGACCAGCGTCCTGGTGACCGGTTACGACATCCTGTTCTTCTGGGTGGCCCGGATGATGATGTTCGGCACCTTCGTCGGCGACGACGATGCCGTGACCGCCGGAGGTATTCGGGTCCCGCAGGTGCCGTTCGAGAACGTCTTCCTGCACGGTCTGATCCGCGACGAGTTCGGCCGCAAGATGAGCAAGTCCAAGGGCAACGGTATCGATCCGCTGGACTGGGTGGAATCGTTCGGCGCCGATGCGCTGCGCTTCACCCTGGCCCGCGGCGCCAGCCCCGGCAGCGACATGTCCATCGGTGAGGACCACGCACGGGCGTCGCGCAACTTCGCCACCAAGATCTTCAACGCGACCCGGTTCGCGCTGATGAACGGCGCCGCGCCGGCGCCGCTGCCCGATGACTCCGAGCTCACCGACGCCGACCGCTGGATCTTAGGGCGGCTGGAAGAGGTTCGCGCCGAAGTCGATTCGGCATTCGACGGTTACGAGTTCAGCCGGGCCTGCGAATCGCTGTACCACTTCGCGTGGGACGAGTTCTGTGACTGGTACGTCGAATTGGCCAAGGTGCAGATCTACGCCGGTAACACCGGCACCACCGCGGTACTGGCCGCCGTCCTCGACAGCCTGCTCAAACTGCTGCACCCGGTGATGCCGTTCGTCACCGAGACGCTGTGGAAGGCCCTGGTAGGGGATCGGCCCGGCGCCGAGTCCCTGGTGATCGCGGACTGGCCGCAGCCCTCCGGAATCGCCCTGGATCCCGTTGCCGCCCAACGCATCAGCGATATGCAGAAGCTGGTCACCGAGGTCCGCCGGTTCCGCAGCGACCAGGGCCTGGCCGACCGGCAGAAGGTGCCGGCCCGGCTCTCGGGTGTCGAGGCAGCCGATCTGCTCACGCAGGTGCCCGCCGTCACCGCACTGGCCTGGGTGACCGATGCCGCCGACGGCTTCGAACCGACGGCGTCGATCGAGGTGCGGCTCTCCGGTGGCACGGTGCTCGTCGAGCTCGACACCTCCGGGACCGTCGACGTCGCCGCCGAACGGCGCAGGCTGGAGAAGGACCTGGCCGCCGCCGAGAAGGAATTGGCAGGCACCGCAGCCAAACTCGGCAACGAGGCGTTCCTGGCCAAGGCACCCGATGCGGTGGTCGCCAAGATTCGCGATCGCAGCAAGATCGCCGGCGAAGAGGTCGAGCGGATCACCGCCCGGCTGGCCGGTCTGCAATGACACTGGACCCGAGCCCGGCCGAGGTGGCGTCGCTGCTTCAGGTCGAGCATCTGCTCGACCAGCGGTGGCCCGAGACCAAGATCGAGCCGAGCCTCACGCGCATCACCGCGCTGCTGGAACTGCTGGGCGAACCGCAGCGCACCTACCCGTGTATCCATATCGCGGGCACCAACGGCAAGACGTCGGTGGCCAGGATGATCGACGCGCTGCTGATCGCATTGCACCGGCGCACCGGACGCACCACCAGTCCGCACCTGCAATCGGCCGTCGAACGCATCGCCATCGACGGTGCGCCGATCAGCCCGGCGCTCTATGTCGACACCTACCGTGAGGTCGAGCCGTTCGTGCAGCTCGTCGACGCGCAGTCGCAAGCCGACGGCGGCCCGGCCATGAGCAAGTTCGAGGTCGTCACCGCGATGGCGTTCGCCGCGTTCGCCGACGCCCCGATCGACGTCGGCGTCATCGAAGTGGGCCTGGGCGGCCGCTGGGATGCCACCAACGTCGTCGATGCGCCGGTCGTGGTCATCACGCCCATCGGGATCGATCACACCGAATATCTGGGCACCGATATCGCCGGGATCGCCGCCGAGAAGGCCGGTGTCATCCACAAATATCCCGACGACCCGGTCACCGGAGCCGATCGCAGCACCGTCGCGATCATCGCCGAGCAGGTCCCCGAAGCCATGGAAGTTCTTCTGGCGCAGGCCGTCAAGGCCGATGCCGCGGTGGCCCGGGCAGGTTCGGAATTCGCGGTGCTGGCCCGACGGGTCGCCATCGGCGGACAACTGCTGGAACTGCAGGGCCTCGGCGGGGTGTACTCCGAGATCTTCCTGCCACTGCACGGCGAACACCAGGCGCGCAACGCCGCGGTGGCGCTGGCGGCCGTCGAGGCGTTCTTCGGCGCCGGTGCCGACCGCCAGCTCGACATCGACGCCGTGCGTGCCGGGTTCGCCGCGGCCACCAGCCCCGGCCGGCTTGAGCGGATGCGCACCGCGCCGACGGTTTTCATCGACGCCGCACACAATCCGGCGGGCGCGGCAGCCCTGGCGACCGCGATCACCGAGGAGTTCGACTTCCGGTTCCTGGTCGGCGTGGTGTCGGTGATGGCCGACAAGGACGTGCGGGGAATTCTGACAGCGCTGGAACCGGTACTGGACCAGATCGTGGTGACGCACAACGGCTCGCCGCGAGCGCTGGATGTCGACGCACTGGTTCTGCTGGCCGAAGAGGTTTTCGGGTCCGACCGGGTGGTCGCCGCGGCCACCGTGGCCGATGGGATCGAGACGGCCACCGCACTGGTGGAGGAGGCCGGCGCCGATACCGGGCTGTCGGGTACCGGCATCGTGATCACCGGGTCGGTCGTCACCGCAGGTGTGGCCCGCACGCTGTTCGGCAGGGACCCGCAGTGACCGAACCGGCGCAGGCCCCGGACCCGTGGAAGAGCTTTCGCGGCGTGATGGCCGGGACGCTGATCCTGGAGGCGATCGTCGTTCTGCTGGCGCTGCCCGTTGTCAGCACGGTGGGCGGCGGCCTGACCGCGTGGTCGATGACCTATCTGATCGGTTTCACGGTGCTGCTGATCGCACTGGCCGGCATGCAGGGCCGCAGCTGGGCGATCTGGGCCAATCTCGCGGTGCAGCTGCTGCTGGTCGCCGGCTGGCCCATCTATCCCGGGGTGACGTTCATCGGCCTGCTCTTCGTGGTGGTCTGGTTGTTGATCGTCTACCTGCGCTCGGAGGTTCTGCGCAGGCAGCGCCGTGGCCTGCTACCCGGCCAACAGCAGCCCGGCGAATAGTTCACCGCCCTTTTGGGTGGCGTTATTACCGTTGGGTAGGCTGTGCGCCGTGACTGAGCGGACTCTGGCATTGATCAAACCCGACGGTGTCGGACGGCAGCTCGTAGGCGAGATTCTCAGCCGAATCGAACGCAAGGGGCTGACCCTGGCGGCGGTGGAACTCAAGCAGGTCAGCGACGAGCTGGCCCGTGCGCACTACGCCGAGCACGAGGGCAAGCCGTTCTTCCCCTCGTTGCTGGAGTTCATCACCTCCGGCCCGGTGCTCGCAGCGATCCTGGAAGGCCCCCGTGCAGTGGCGGCGTTCCGGCAGCTCGCCGGCGGAACCGATCCGGTGGAGAAGGCACTTCCCGGAACCATCCGGGGCGATTTCGGCCTGGAGACGCAGTTCAACCTCGTACACGGCTCCGATTCGCCGGAGTCCGCGGAGCGCGAGATCGAGCTCTGGTTCCCCGGCCGCTGACAGGCCGCCGAGCCCGGGGTTTGCCAGTTGGTCCGAGCACGGACCGCGGTATGGGATACTGACTCTGGGTGTACGTCACCGAACCGGTGGCAGAAACCCGGATGAAGACTTCGACGCGCGCGACCATTGCTACCAGTGATGCGGCGCGGCCCGTCCCAGCCGTCATTCAACCAGGCACCGGGTTGGTTACATGCGAGCCTCCCGGGGCGAGACCCTGACAATCCCGGGGCTGTTGACCGGGTTCATAGCGGAAGTCCCCGTGCGGCCGCGTCGCCAAGACGCGCCCGGGGGCTGAAGGAGACTACGTGGCCGACGATGCCCCAACCAATGACCAGCCCGACACCAGCACCCACGAGAACGCTCTCGTGCGGCCCGACGGGGAACTGCCCGAGCGCTTGAGGGTGCATTCCCTCGCACGCGTGCTGGGCACCACCAGCCGCAAGGTGCTCGACGCGCTCAACGGCCTCGACGGCCGGACCCGCAGCGCGCAGTCCAGCATCGACCGCACCGATGCGGTCCGGGTCCGTGATGTGCTCGCGGGTCTGCCGCCCGCCGACCTGCCCGCCAACGGTGCGGTGACGAACGAGGCGCCCCCCGTCGAGACGCCCGTTCCAGCGGACGACACCGCGCCGGCGCAGACTGCCGAACCTGTCGAGGCCGCCGATACCCCGGACGCCGCCGATACCCCTGAGCCCGTCGACAGCGGCCCCGATATCACCGAGCCGATCGCCGAAGTCGAGGCCGAACCCGAGTCGCGGCTGATGCTGGAGACTCCCGAACCGGCGCCGGTTGTCGAGCATGCCGCCGACTACCTGCCGCTTTTCGTGGCACCGCAGCCCGTGGTGGCCCGCCCCGAATCCGCCCCCAAAGCACCGGTGGGCGATATCGGCGATGACGACGACGCAGACGACACCGACAGCACCGATGACAGCGCCGACGGCGAGGACGACGACCAGTCCGAACGGCCGGCCAACCGCAGACGTCGGCGCGGGCGCCGGGGTCGTGGCCGTGGCCGTGGCGCCGACGGCGAGAACGACGGCGACAACACCGACAGTGACGACGAAGCGGCCGAATCCACCGGCGATGACGGTGCCGAGGGCGAGTCCGCCGGCGATGAAGACGACGGTGACGACGACGAGTCCGCGGGCGGCGAAGGCGCCACCCGCAGGCGTCGGCGGCGTCGTCGCCGCAAGTCCGGTGGCGCCGGCGACGACACCGACGGATCGCCCGACGATCCGCCCAACACTGTCGTGCACGAGCGTGCGCCCCGCGAGAAGTCCGGCCGCAGCGACAAGTCGCGCGACCCCGACGAGATCCAGGGCATCAGCGGTTCCACCCGGCTGGAGGCCAAGCGCCAACGCCGCCGGGACGGCCGTGACGCGGGCCGCCGCCGCCCGCCCATCCTGAGCGAGGCCGAATTCCTGGCCCGCCGCGAAGCCGTCGACCGCGTCATGGTGGTGCGCGACAAGGTGCGCGCCGAACCGCCGCACGAGGGTGCGCGCTACACCCAGATCGCCGTCATGGAAGACGGCGTCGTGGTGGAGCATTTCGTGACGTCGGCGGCCTCGGCGTCGCTGGTCGGCAACATCTACCTCGGCATCGTGCAGAACGTGCTGCCCTCGATGGAAGCGGCGTTCGTCGACATCGGCCGCGGCCGCAACGGTGTGCTCTACGCCGGTGAGGTCAACTGGGAGGCCGCGGGCCTCGGTGGTGCCCAACGCAAGATCGAGCAGGCACTCAAGCCCGGCGACCCCGTCGTCGTGCAGGTCAGCAAGGATCCGGTCGGGCACAAGGGTGCGCGGCTGACTACGCAGATCTCACTGGCCGGGCGCTACCTGGTCTACGTTCCCGGCGCGTCGTCGACCGGTATCAGCCGCAAGCTGCCCGATACCGAACGGCAGCGGCTCAAGGAGATCCTGCGCGAGGTGGTTCCCGCCGACGCCGGCGTGATCATCCGCACGGCGTCCGAAGGCGTCAAGGAAGAAGACATCCGCGCCGACGTCCTGCGCCTGCAGGAGCACTGGACCGGGATCGAGGCCAGGGCCGCCGAGCACAAGGCCAACGCCTCCGGTGCCGCCGTCGCGCTCTACGAAGAACCCGACGTCCTGGTCAAGGTGATCCGCGACCTGTTCAACGAGGACTTCTCGAATCTGATCGTCTCCGGTGACAACGCCTGGGAGACCATCACCGAATACGTGAATTCGGTTGCGCCCGATCTGTTCTCGAAGCTGACGAAGTACGAACCCGCGGCAGGCCCGAACGGCCCCGACGTGTTCGCCGTGCATCGCATCGACGAGCAGCTGGCCAAGGCGATGGATCGCAAGGTCTGGCTGCCCTCGGGCGGCACGTTGGTCATCGACCGCACCGAGGCGATGACCGTTGTCGACGTCAACACCGGGAAGTTCACCGGTGCCGGCGGCAACCTGGAGCAGACCGTCACCAAGAACAATCTGGAGGCGGCCGAGGAGGTCGTGCGCCAGCTGCGGCTGCGCGATATCGGCGGAATCGTGGTTATCGACTTCATCGACATGGTCCTGGAGTCCAACCGCGACCTGGTGCTGCGCCGGCTGACCGAGGCGCTCGCGCGCGACCGCACCCGTCACCAGGTTTCCGAGGTGACCTCGCTGGGCCTGGTCCAGCTCACCCGCAAGAAGCTGGGCACCGGACTGGTCGAGGCCTTCTCGTCGACATGTACGCACTGTGGCGGGCGGGGCATCGTGTTGCACTCCGACCCGGTCGACTTCGGCTCGCAGGCCCCGGCCCGCAAGTCCGAATCCGGCGGTAACGGCAGCAGTCGGCGCGGTAAGCGGTCGGCCAAGAAGGGTAAGGCCGACGAGCCGGTTCCCGTGGTCGCCAAGGTGCCGCCGCATCCCGCAGGCGAGCATCCGATGTTCAAGGCGATGGCCGGCAAGCACGAGGATGACATCGACGGCGAGGACACCGAGACCGATATCGAGGCGGCCACCGACGACGACACGACGGCCGATGCCATCGAGATCGCCGAGCAGGTTGCCGACGAGTCGGTGGCCGAAGACCTCGACGATGATGACGACGACGACGCCGACGATGACGCCGATATCGACCTCGACGAGGACGACGAGGAAGCCGACGACGATATCGACGATATCGATCTGGACGACGACTCCGAGGACGAAGACGACTCCGACGACTCGGATGACGACGACGAAGACGACTCCGACGACGAAGACGACGATTCTGACGACGACGCGGATGACGACTCCGACGATGAGTCCGACGCCGACGAATCCGATGACGAAGTGGCCGCTCAGGACATTGGCGAGCGGGCACTGCCGACCAACGGCGCGGCAGCACCCGAGCCCGCCGGCCGGCCCCGGCGACGTCGCGCGGCCGCACGGCCCGCGGGCCCACCCGTGACCGAGGGGTGATCCCACCGGGCGGTTTGACCCGATCGACGCTGGTCACGTAACCTTGAGCAGTTGTCTGCCGGTCCTTACCGTCGGCAGCGGCGGGTTTGCGGCGGAAGCCGACTCCCGCACCCAAGACCCGAGCACGCACCCACGGGTAGCGCGCGCCTAGAACACGAGCAAGACGAAGAAGTAAGGACACTGGCACCGATGGCAGCCGAAAACCCCACGTACGCAATCGTCAAGACCGGCGGCAAGCAGTACAAGGTCGCGGTCGGGGACATAGTCAAGGTCGAGAAGCTCGAGGTCGAGGCCGGCGGCTCCGTCTCGCTGCCCGTCGCGCTGGTCGTCGACGGCGCCAAGGTGACCACCGACGCCAAGGACCTGGCGAAGGTCGCGGTCACCGGTGAGGTGCTCGAACACACCAAGGGCCCCAAGATCCGCATCCACAAGTTCAAGAACAAGACCGGCTACCACAAGCGCCAGGGTCACCGTCAGCAGCTGACGGTGCTCAAGGTCACCGGCATCAAGTAAGCGGGAGTCAAAACATGGCACACAAAAAGGGCGCTTCCAGCTCACGTAACGGTCGCGATTCCAATGCCCAGCGGCTTGGCGTCAAGCGGTTCGGTGGCCAGGTCGTCAAGTCCGGCGAGATCCTGGTGCGGCAGCGGGGTACTCATTTCCATCCCGGCGTGAATGTCGGCCGTGGCGGCGACGACACGCTGTTCGCGACGGCTGCCGGCGCCGTGGAATTCGGCGTCAAGCGCGGTCGCAAGACCGTCAACATCGTCCCGCCCACCGAGGCGTAACAGCTCGAGGACAGCTCCTGCGAATGTGAAGCGACTGCGAGTTCTCGAGTGATCCGCGCAGTAGCTTCACTTCTCTAGGAGAAAGGTCGTCCGATGCCTCGCTTCGTCGACCGCGTTGTCATCCAGGCGCGAGCGGGTGCCGGGGGCCACGGCTGTGCCTCGGTGCACCGCGAGAAATTCAAACCGCTCGGCGGTCCCGACGGTGGCAATGGTGGCCGCGGCGGCAGTGTCGTACTCGTGGTCGACCCACAGGTGCACACGCTGCTCGATTTCCACTTCCACCCTCATGTGGTGGCACCGTCCGGCAAGCAGGGCGCAGGCAACAATCGCGACGGCGCGGCCGGTGACGATCTCGAAGTCAAGGTGCCCGACGGCACCGTCGTGCTCGACCACAAGGGCCGACTACTGGCCGACCTCGTCGGTGCGGGCACCCGATTCGAGGCGGCAGCCGGCGGCCGCGGCGGCCTCGGCAACGCCGCCCTGGCATCGCGGGCCCGGAAGGCTCCCGGTTTCGCGCTGCTCGGCGAGAAGGGTGAGGAACGCGATCTCACCCTCGAACTCAAGACCGTCGCCGACGTCGGCCTGGTGGGGTTCCCGTCGGCCGGGAAATCCTCGCTGGTGTCGGCCATCTCGGCCGCCAAGCCCAAGATCGCCGATTACCCGTTCACCACACTGGTGCCCAACCTCGGCGTCGTCTCGGCGGGGGAGAACACCTTCACCGTCGCCGATGTGCCCGGACTGATCCCCGGCGCCTCCGAGGGGCGCGGTTTGGGCCTGGACTTCCTGCGCCATATCGAACGCTGTGCGGTGCTCGTACACGTCGTCGACTGCGCGACGATGGAACCGGGCCGTGACCCGATCTCCGATATCGACGCGCTGGAAGCCGAGCTGGCGGCGTATCAGCCGACGCTGCAAGGTGATTCGACGCTGGGCGATCTGGCTGAGCGGCCACGAGCCGTGGTGCTCAACAAGATCGACATCCCCGACGCCAGGGAACTGGCCGATTTCATCCGTCCCGAACTTGCCGAACGTGGCTGGCCCATCTTCGAGGTCTCCGCGGTAACCCGGGAAGGCTTGCGGCCGTTGATCTTCGGCCTGTGGGAAATGGTCGCCGCCTACCGTGCCGCCCAGCCGGTCGTGGCGCCACGACGTCCGGTGATCCGGCCGATACCCGTCGACGAGACCAGCTTCTCGGTCGAGCCTGACGGCGAAGGCGGGTTCATCGTGCACGGTGCCCGGCCGCGGCGCTGGATCGCCCAGACCAACTTCGACAACGACGAGGCCGTCGGGTACCTCGGTGACCGGCTGGCCCGCCTCGGCGTCGAGGACGAGCTGCTGCGGCTCGGCGCGAAACCCGGCTGCGCGGTGACCATCGGCGATATGACATTCGACTGGGAGCCGCAGACACCGGCGGGTATCGACGTCACGATGTCCGGCCGCGGTACCGACATCCGCCTGGAGCGCAACGATCGCATAGGTGCCGCCGAACGTAAGGTGGCGCGGCGTGGCCGACGGGAACACGGTGGGATCGACGACGACGACGAGTGACGTCCCGGCGACCAGCCCGAACCGGGAGGCGATCCGTACCGCCCGCAGCGTCGTCGTCAAGATCGGCACCACCGCGCTGACCGACGCCGCGGGTGAGTTCGACTCGGCACGGTTAGAGCAGCTCGCCGACGCCATCGAGGCCCGGATGAAAGCCGGCTCGGATGTGGTGATCGTCAGCTCGGGTGCCATCGCCGCAGGTATGGAGCCGCTGGGACTGTCGCGGCGACCGACCGATCTGGCCACCAAGCAGGCCGCGGCGAGTGTCGGGCAGGTTGCTCTGGTCAATTCGTGGAGCACGGCGTTCGGCCGCTACCGGCGAACCGTCGGCCAGGTGCTGCTCACAGCGCACGACATCGCGATGCGGGTGCAGGCCACCAATGCCCAGCGAACTTTGGACCGGTTGCGGGCTCTGCACGCCGTGGCCATCGTCAACGAGAACGACACCGTGGCCACCAACGAGATCCGGTTCGGCGACAACGACCGGCTCTCGGCGCTGGTGGCCCACCTCGTCGGCGCCGACGCTCTCATACTGCTGTCCGATATCGACGGACTGTACGACGGTGACCCGCGCAAGGCACCCGCGGACCGGCCCGCCCGGTTCATCGACGAGGTCGCCGGACCCGACGATCTCGGTGGTGTGGTGGCAGGTCGGGGCAGTCATCTGGGCACCGGTGGCATGGTGTCGAAACTGTCGTCGGCGCTGCTGGCAGCCGATGCCGGCGTGCCGGTGCTGCTGGCCGCCGCCGCCGATGCCGGCGCGGCACTGTCAGGTGCTTCGGTCGGCACAGTCTTCGCGGCCCGGCCGCAACGGATGTCGGCGCGCCGGTTCTGGGTGCGCTACGCCGCCGAGACCGCGGGCTCGCTGACGTTGGACGACGGTGCGGTGCGCGCCGTGCTGGGGCAGCGCAGATCGCTGCTGCCGGCCGGTATCACCGCGGTGGGTGGGCGGTTCTACGGCGGAGACGTCGTCGAGTTGCGTGGACCGGACGCCGCGGTGGTGGCGCGCGGTGTGGTGGCATACGACGCCGCCGAGCTGGCCACCATGCTGGGCCGCTCCACATCGGAGCTGCCCGCCGAGATGCGACGGCCCGCGGTGCACGCCGACGACCTCGTCGCGGTCTGACTTTCTAACCCGGATTTGGGACCCTTGTCCCGTTGCTGGGACGATCGCCGAGAATCTGTCTAGCTAATGCCAATTGACCCTTGGCCGGGTTATGCTGTGCTCACCGCAATGCTGGCAAAGGGGGGTGGAGATGCCGCAGCGATCGGTGCTTGCAGTAGGCGCTCACCCCGATGACATCGAGCTCGGGTGCGGGGGCGCCCTTGCCAAACATGTTGCATCGGGGGATGAGGTCACGATGCTGGTCGTGACCCGTGGCGAAGAGGGACCCGGTGACACAGCTCAGCGGATCGCCGAACAGCAACGTGCCGCCGAAGTTCTCGGTGTTCGCCGGCTGTTGTGGGGTGAAGGCTTCGGCGACTGCCGGGTGTCGCTCCAGGAACTCGAGCTGGTGCATCTGATCGAGGATGCGATCAAGAAATCCGGCGCTTCGATCGTGTACACCCATTCGGCCAATGACAGCCATCAGGATCATCGGGCGGTGTCGCACTGCACGATGGGGGCGGCCCGCTGGGTGTCGACGATCATGACCTACGGCGGGCCGTCGGCGCTGGGTTTCAATCCGAGCGCCTATGTCGACATCTCCGATGCACTCGACAAGAAGGTCGAGGCGTTGATGTGCCACACCTCGCAGGCCGAGGCCAGCGAGAAGGTCAGTGCCTCCTGGGTGCGAAGTTCGGCGGAGCATTACGGGTTCCTGTGCCGGCGTCCCTTCGCCGAAGGTTTCGAGTCGGCCCGCCTGGTCGTGGATTTCTAATCGCCGGATGCCGTCGTTTCTCATCGTGGGTGCCGGGCCCACCGGTATCGGCGCGGCCGTACGTCTGGCCGAACTGGGTATCGACCATCTGATCGTCGAAGCGGGTACGGCCGTCGGGGGAATGTCGGCGTCGATCACCGACCGTGCCGGTTTCACCTGGGATCTGGGCGGCCATGTGTTGCACAGCCACTTCGCCGAGTTCGACCGCGCGATCACCGATGCCGGGGTGGAACTGAACCAGGTGACCCGCAACGGCTGGGTCTGGCTGGACGGCAGCACAGCCCATTCGCTGGTGCCCACACCGATCCAGCAACAGCTGAGCGCGTTGCCGACCGATCTGCGCCCCGATGCTCCGGTGGCGAACCTGGCCGACCACTACCGCAACCATTTCGGCGCGCGGCTCTACGACGAATTCTTCGAGCCCTACAACCACAAGATGTGGACGATCCCGCTGGAGCAGATCGACGACAGCTGGACATCGCTGCGCAGTGGCAGCGGTGCGCGTAACGTGCCGCGGCTCGCGCTGGCCGGCGAGATCGCCACGCCGGTGGAATCGTTTCCCTATCCGGTCGGCGGCACCGGGGCACTGTGGCAGGCGGTGGCGCAACGGCTGATGACACCGGACAGCATCCGGTTCGACACCCGGGTATGCCGCCTCGACGTGCCCGCACGGTCGGCGATCCTCGATGACGGCAGCACCGTGGCGTACCGGTACTGCATCAGCACCGCCCCACTGACGGCGGCGCTGGACTGGGCCGGCCTGCGTGATGCGGGCGCCGATCTGCGCGCCAGCCGGCTCTTCGCCGTCGGGCTCGGGTTCCTCGGCGAGCCGCCGCCCGCGCTGGCGGACAAGACCTGGCTGTACTGTCCGGACCGCAGCGTCGGCTGGTACCGGGCCACGGTGCTGAGCAACTACGACCCCGGTAATGCCGGCCCGGGCCGGTGGAACATCCTCTGCGAGGTGCCGGTGTTCGACGACGTTGCGCTCTCGGCCGAGGACGCCGTGGCCGGTGTGCGGAATTCGTTGCGGCCGTTGGGTATCGACGCCGGCGCGGTGGTGAGCCAGTTCGTGCGGTCCATCCCGATGGGTTATCCGGTGCCGACGCGCAACCGCGACGCCGTGCTGCGCGAGGTCGACGATCAGCTGACCGCGCACGGTGTCTACAGTCGGGGCCGGTTCGGCGGGTGGCGCTACGAATCCTCCAACCAGGACTACGCCTATATGCAGGGCCGGCAGGCGGTCGACAATGCGATCTCCGGTAGCGCCGAGGATGTCTACTGGCATCCCGAGCGGTTCTGAGCTATCTACCCGATCCGCTGTCCAGATATAGTGCGCCGCTGACGATCTCGGTCAACGCGTCGGCCAGCTCGGCGTCGAATTCCGGCGGGTTGCCGGGCAGGTTCTGCTGACAGGACCGTTCGACCATCCAGGTCAGGGCGTTGGCGGTGGTGGCGGCGGGCACGGTTGCGCGGATCGAACCGTCGGCTTGGCCTTCTTCGATGACGTGCTGCAGCCGGCGGGTGATTCCGGCGAGCACCTCGCGATAGCTTGCGCTGACCTGCGGGTCGTAGGCCGCCATCTCGCCCAGGGCGATGAGCAGCGGTTGGTGGCGTCGGTAGCCGGCGATGATCTCCGACATCCCGGCGTGTACGTCGGCCGGGTTGTGCCGTCCCGCCACATCCCACCAGCGCTGGGCGCCGCGCGCGAGATCGTCGAAGACCTGGCCCACCAAGCGTCGCAGCAGGTGGCCCTTGTCCTCGAAATAGATGTAGAAGCTGGCCCGTGAGATCCCGGCCTCGGTGGCCAGCCGATCGACCGACAGTTCGGTGAAGCTGGCGCCGGCGTGCATCAGCCGGTCGGTGGCGGCGAGCAGCTTGCGTTCGATCTCCTCGCGCCGCTCCTGGCGGTTGGCCTGCGGCTTTCGGGTGACCGATGGCATGGGGGAAGCGTATCGGAGCAGGCCACATGTTGACTAGACGCAGTGTCTAGACCTACTGTCGCTGAACAGCCCTTGTGAGGAGGATCACCCATGACCGTGACAGTGAACGGCGCTGCCGGAACCCGCCCCTACGACGCCATCGAGGTGTCGTCGCGGGCTTTCTGGTCGACCACCGCCGCCGACCGGGAGCGCTCGTTCGCCCAACTGCGCGCACAGCGGCCGGTCAGCTGGCAGCCGCCGGTCGAGGACGCCGCGCTGCCCGACCCCACCGACCAGGGGTTCTGGGCCGTCACCCGGCACGCCGACATCGTCACCGTCAGCCGTGACAGCGACACCTTCCTGTCCGGAAAGGGTGTGCTTTTCGACAACTTCCCCGAGGAGCTACTGGAGGCTTCGCAGTCCTTCCTGGCGATGGATGCGCCACGGCACACCCAGATCCGCAAGGTGGTGCACGCCGCTTTCACCCCGCGGCAGGTGCGACGTATCGAGGACTCGATCAAGACCAACGCCGCCGCCATCGTCGGTGAACTCCGGGCCGCGGGCAGTGGTGCCGATTTCGTCGAACACTGCGCCAAACAGCTTCCGCTGCGCACCCTCTCGGACATGGCCGGCATCCCCGAGGCCGACCGGTTGCCGGTGGCCGAGGCCGCCAACGCCATCATCTGCTGGGGCGATCCCGAATTCCTGGCCGGGCGCCACCCGCTGCAGGTCGTCGCCGAGACCCAGGCCTATCTGCATCAGGTCGCCTTCGCGCTGGCCGCCGAGCGGCGCGAACACCCGGGTGACGATCTGATCAGCGCGCTGGTGCATGCCGAGGTCGACGGTGACCGGCTCACCGATGCCGAGGTGGCGGCCTTCTTCGTGCTGCTCGCCGTCGCCGGTAACGACACCACCCGCCAGACCATCAGCCACGGGCTGCGGGCGCTGACCGATTTCGGCGACCAGCGGGCTTGGCTGCTGGAAGATCTCGACGGTCGGATGGGCGCCGCGGTCGAGGAATTCGTCCGGTGGGCGAGTCCGGTGATGACCTTCCGCCGCACCGCCGCGGTGGATTGCGAGCTGGGCGGTCAGGCCATCGCCGCGGGCGACAAGGTGGTGATGTTCTACCCGTCGGGCAACTGGGACACCGAGGTGTTCGACGACCCGCAGGTACTCGACCTGGGCCGCTCACCCAACCCGCATATCGGGTTCGGTGGCGGTGGGCGGCACTTCTGCCTCGGTGCCCACGTGGCCCGCACCCAGTTGCGCGCGATGTTCGGTGAGCTGTTGCGTCAGCTACCCGGTATCGAGGCCGGCGAGCCGTCCCTGGTGGCGGGCAACTTCGTGCACGCCGTCCGCAGCATGCCCTGCTACTTCTAGCGATTTCGGCGTGATCGGCCCCGCTGCGCGTGGCCGATCACGCCGAAATCGCGGGGGTGAGCTCGTCGGCGAGCAGTACCAGCATCTCCGAACAGCCGCTGTCGATCTTGACCGTCGCCAGGTCGTCACCCCGGGTGGCGCCACGGTTGACGATGGCCACAGGCTTACCCTGTCCCGCGGCGCGCCGGACGAACCGGTAGCCGGAGAAAACCGTCAGCGAAGACCCCGCCACCAGTAGGGCATCTGCCTCGTCCACGAGTGAATAGGCCTGTTCGACAACATCTTTGGCGACGCTCTCGCCGAAGTAGACGATATCGGGTTTGAGCATGCCGCCGCAGCGCGGGCAATCCAGGTACCGGAACGATTCGGTATCGCTGACCGCCGCGTCGGCATCCGGTGCCACCGCGATCCCGCCGAGCGACTCGGTGCGTTCGATGAACCCCGGGTTGAGTACCTCCAGCTCCTCGGCGAGTGCGGCACGGGTCATGGTGTGCCCGCAGGCCAGACACACCACCTGCGCGTAGGTGCCGTGCAGATTGACCACGGTGCGGCTGCCCGCCTTGGTGTGCAGCAGATCGACGTTCTGGGTGATCACGCCGGTGACGACGCCGGTGCGCTCCAGTGCGGCCAGCGCCCGGTGACCGGCGTTGGGCAGCGTGTCGTGCATATGCCGCCAGCCGACGTGGTTGCGGGCCCAGTAGCGCTGCCGGAACAGCGGATCGCCGGTGAACTGCCGGATGGTCATCGGATTGCTCGGCGGGGACTGCGGCCCGCGGTAATCCGGGATGCCGGAATCCGTGGACAGGCCGGCGCCGGTCAGCACCGCGACGCGCCTACCGGTCAGCAGCGCCACCAATTCGGGGGATTCGGCGATGGGGATGTGCACTACATCGAGGATAGGCCGCCGGTGAACCATTCGAGACCGGCAATATCGCACCCTGTCACCGTTTCTTGACCGGTGACGGGGGACAATGGCCGCGATGGACTTCTACTCCGCCTACCGGCACGGCTTCGTGCGGGTTGCCGCGTGCACGCTGCACACCGCGATCGCCGACCCGCAGGCCAACGCGGAATCGGTGCTGCGCGTCGCGCGTGAATGCCATGACGACGGCGTTGCGCTGGCGGTATTTCCCGAGCTGACGCTGTCGGGTTACTCCATCGACGACATCCTGCTGCAGGACACCCTGCTGGAATCGGTGCAGGAGGCGCTGGCCGAGATCGTGGCGGCCTCGGCGGTGCTGCTGCCCGTGCTGGTGGTGGGGGCGCCGCTGCGCTACCGCAACCGGATCTACAACACCGCGGTAGTCATCCACCGCGGT
Source organism: Mycobacterium sp. (assembly GCA_016197405.1). Lineage (GTDB taxonomy): Bacteria > Actinomycetota > Actinomycetes > Mycobacteriales > Mycobacteriaceae > Mycobacterium. The sequence goes on along the minus strand of JACPVR010000019.1, from coordinate 193,135 downwards.
GCGGTCCTCGGGGTGGCACCCAAGTCGTATCTGCCGACCTACCGGGAGTTCTACGAGCGTCGCCAGCTCGCACCCGGTGACGACATCACCGGCACCATCACGGTGGCCGGCGGTGAGGTGCCGTTCGGCCCGGATCTGCTGTTCGCCGCCGCCGATATCCCCGGTTTCGTGTTGCACGTCGAGATATGCGAGGACATGTGGGTTCCGGTGCCGCCGAGTGCGCAAGCCGCACTGGCCGGTGCCACGGTGCTGGCCAATCTGTCCGGCAGCCCGATCACGGTGGGCCGCGCCGAAGACCGCAAGCTGCTGGCCCGGTCGGCCTCGGCGCGCTGCCTGGCCGCCTACGTCTACGCCGCCGCCGGCGAGGGGGAGTCCAGCACCGACCTGGCGTGGGACGGCCAGACGATGATCTACGAAAACGGGGTACTGCTGGCGGAATCGGAGCGGTTCCCGAAGGGGCCGGCCCGCAGTGTCGCCGACGTCGATGTCGAAAGGCTTGCCGCCGAACGCATCCGGATGGGCACCTTTGACGACAACCGCCGCCATCACGGCATCGACGGCATGCGCCGGATCGAGTTCATCCTCGACCCGCCCACCGGTGATATCGGTCTGCGTCGCGTGGTCGAGCGTTTCCCGTTCGTGCCCGCCGATCCCGGACGGCTGCAACAGGATTGCTATGAGGCGTACAACATCCAGGTGTCGGGCCTGGAGCAGCGTCTGCGGGCGCTGAACTATCCCAAGGTCGTCATCGGCGTATCCGGTGGACTGGACTCGACGCACGCGCTGATCGTCGCCGCCAGGGCGATGGACCGGGAAGGCCGGCCCCGCAGCGATATCCTGGCGTTCACCCTGCCGGGGTTCGCGACCGGCGAGCGCACCAAGGGCAATGCCGTCGCGTTGAGCAAGGCACTCGGCGTGACGTTCGCCGAGATCGACATCCGCGACACCGCCTCGCTGATGCTCTCGGAGATGGATCACCCGTTCGGGCGTGGTGAAAAGGTCTACGACGTCACCTTCGAGAACGTGCAGGCCGGTCTGCGCACCGACTATCTGTTCCGGCTGGCCAACCAGCGCGGCGGAATCGTGCTGGGCACCGGTGATCTGTCCGAGCTCGCGCTGGGCTGGTCCACCTACGGTGTCGGTGACCAGATGTCGCATTACAACGTCAACGGCGGCGTCCCCAAGACGCTGATCCAGCACCTGATCCGCTGGGTCATCTCCTCGGGCGAGTTCACCGATGACGTCGACGAGGTGCTGCAGTCGGTGCTCGACACCGAGATCACCCCGGAGCTGGTGCCCACCGGCGAGGACGAACAGATCCAGAGCAGTGAAGCAAAAGTCGGACCGTATGTGCTGCAGGATTTTTCGCTGTACCAGGTGCTGCGCTGGGGGTTCCGGCCGTCCAAGGTCGCCTTCTTGGCCTGGCATGCCTGGCATGACGCGCAGGCCGGACACTGGCCGCTGGGATACCCGCTGGACAAGCGGCCGGAATACTCGCTGGCAGAGATCCGGCACTGGTTGCAGGTCTTCGTGCAGCGGTTCTACTCGTTCTCGCAGTTCAAGCGTTCCGCGCTGCCCAACGGGCCCAAGGTGTCCTCCGGCGGCGCGCTGTCGCCGCGCGGCGACTGGCGCGCACCCTCGGACATGTCGGCCCGGATCTGGCTCGACGAGATCGAGCGCGACGTACCGCAGAGCTAGAGGCGGCCGCCGGTACGCAGGTCGGGATGCACCCACCCCGGCGAACGGCGCTCCTTGAACGCGATGAAACCCTCGCGCGCCTCCTCGCCGCTGTAGCTGGATTTCATCCCGATCCGGTCGAACAGGCCCAGGTAGTTGTCCAGGCTCGACTTGACCACCGCACGGGCGCGCGGCGCGCTGCGGCACACCTGCGCGAGCACCTCACGCGATGCCAACGCCAGCTCCTCATGCGGCACGACCCGGGCCACCATGCCCCAATCGAGTGCCTCCTGCGCCGACAGCACCCGGCCGGTGAACATCAGATCCCGGGTGCGTACCGGGCCGATCATCCGGGCCAGCATCTGGCTGTAGTACGTGTCGGCGATACCGCGGTAGAGCTCGGGCACCCGGAACGTGGCCCGGTCACTGACGACGGCCATGTCACTGCACATCGCGATCTGCAGCCCGCCGCCCTGCGCAAGCCCGTTGACGGCGCTGACCACCGGTTTGACCGACTGACGCAGCGTCTCGAACGGTGTCACGTCCATCGACAGCGCCGACCCGAACGTCAGCCAGTTGTCCCAGCCGTCGCCGCCGCCGAGATCGCCACCGGGTGCGAAGACGTCGCCGGTGCCGGTTATCAGCAGACCCGCCAGGCTGTCATCGGATTCGACCAGGCCCACGGCGTAGCGGATACCGAAGTACATCGCCGGGGTCATTGCATTGCGGGCCTGCGGCCGGTCCAGCGTCACGACGCCGAACGGACCGTCGCGTTCGAAACGCAGATAGGGCGTGCCGAGCCAGTCGCCTTCGGGAGGTCGCGGGGTCATAGCTGCGAACTATAACGACAACGGTATGGGCTTCAGCCGCCGATCAGGACGTCTTCGATGGCCTCGGCGTAGGGCGCGCAGTCACCGGCGCCCGGCGTCAGAGTCGCCAGCGCGCCCGCCGCGGCGGCGCGGCGCAGTGCCTGGTGCGGTGTCACGCCGCCGTCGGGATCCCAGCTCGCTGCCAGCACACCGGCGAAGACGTCACCGGCACCGGTGGTGTCGACGGCCTCGACGGCCGGGGCGGCCACCTCGGAACGCACACCGCCGGCCACGTACGTCACGCCGGCCGCGCCTCGGGTGGTCACCAGGTGCGGCACCGGCCACCGCCAGTCCCGTGCCTCGGATTCGTTGACCACCACCACATCGGTGAGCGCCGCGAGCTGTGCCAGTGCGTCGGGATCGGTTCCGGCCGGGGAGGCGTTGAGGATCACCGTCGCGCCCGAGAGCTGGGCGCCGCGGGCGGCGGCCAATGCCGTTTCCACGGGGATCTCCAGCTGCACCAGCAACACATCGCAGGCGGCGACGGTGTCGCGCAGCACCGGTGCGTCCAGGGTCAGGTGGGCATTGGCGCCGGGCGCGACCACGATCATGTTCTCGGCGTCCTCGCCGACGATGATCGCGGCCCGGCCGCTGGGCACCGGCAGCGTGACCAAACCGTCCAGTCCGATGCCGTTGTCGCGCAGATGTCCGCGCAGCAGTGCACCGGCGTCGTCGTCGCCGACGGCGGCCACCATGGTGACGGCGGCACCTGCGCGCGCGGCCGCCACCGCTTGATTTCCGCCCTTACCGCCCGGGCTGGAGCGCAATGCGCCGGCCAGTACCGTCTCGCCGGGTTTCGGCAGGGCAGCCACGTCGAACACCAGATCGGAGTTGACGCTGCCGACGACGCAGACGCGGACCACGGGTCAGCGTTCGTAGGTCCCGGTGACGTCACCGCGGGCCAGCACATGCCCGGCGCTCGCCGCCAGCAGGGCGTTGTGATCGGCGACACCGGCGGGCACCGGCGTATCGAGGGCCAGCACGACGAACCGGTAGTGATGCGGACCGTGGCCCGCGATGGGCGCCGGTCCGACGTAGCTCTCCCCGAACGCCTTGACCAGCCGTACACCGGTGGCACCGGCGGGCCCGAGATCGCCGGCGGCCAATTCGGTCACGCCGGGTTCGATGACCGCGGCGGTGTGCATGAGCGGCTTGGGGCCGGGCACGTCGAGGTCTTCGAAGAACAGCACCAGCTGCTGGGTGCCTTCGGGGATGCCGCGCACCGACAGCGGGGGTGAGACGTTGTCGCCGATCTTCTTGCCGGCGTTGGCCTTCGGTATCGGTCCGCCATCGGTGAAGGCCGTGCTCGTGACGGTGAGCGCGGCGGGCGCGATGAAGTCGGTGCCGGCCAGCGGACTCTTGGCCGCCCCGGCGCGGAACCGGCGAAGCAACTTGCCTAACAGCGCCACGGATGCCCTCCCGATGATGGTTGTGTACTTCTGCTGTGCGGCAGCCTATCGCCCTGTCGCGTACACCTGGGGATAGCCCGATAAGCTGGCCCGATGAGTCTGCAAGCGTCGACGCTTCCGGATACCGAAACCGACCTGCGTGAACAGGTCCACGCCGCCGCGCGGCGGGCCCGTATCGCGGCGCGCCGCCTGGCCGCCCTGGGCACCATCGTCAAGGACCGCGCGCTGCATGCCGCCGCGGATGCCGTCCTGGCCAATGCCGACACCATCCTGGCGGCCAACGCCGAAGATCTCCAGAATGCCCGCGCGGCGGGCACACCGGAAGCGATGCTCGACCGGCTGGCGCTCAACCCGCAACGCATCGACGGTATCGCCGCAGGCCTGCGACAGGTCGCCGGGCTGCCCGACCCGATCGGTGACGTGTTGCGCGGTCGCACCCTGCCCAACGGTCTGCAACTGCGCCAGCAGCGGGTGCCCCTCGGTGTCGTCGGCATCGTCTACGAGGGCAGGCCCAATGTCACCGTCGACGCCTTCGGGCTGACCTGCAAATCGGGTAACGCCGTACTGCTGCGCGGCAGTTCGTCGGCAGCCCGGTCCAATGCCGCGTTGGTGAGCGTGCTGCGCGGCGCGCTGGCGGCCGAGGGCCTGCCCGAAGATGCGGTGCAGCTGCTGCCCAGCGCCGACCGCGCCAGTGTCACCCACCTGATCCAGGCCCGCGGCCTCGTCGACGTCGTCATCCCGCGCGGTGGTGCCGGACTGATCGACGCGGTGGTGCGCGATGCGACGGTGCCCACCATCGAGACCGGTGTCGGCAACTGCCACGTCTACGTGCACGCTGATGCCGATATCGATGTGGCCGAACGGATCCTGCTGAACTCCAAGACCCGACGGCCCAGTGTGTGCAATGCCGCCGAGACGCTGCTGGTCGACGCCGCCATCGCCGAGCGGGCCCTGCCGCGGCTGACCGCCGCCCTGACCGATGCCGGGGTGACGGTGTACGCCGACCCCGACGAGGCGCAATTGCGTGCCGAGTTCCTGTCGATGGAGATCGCGCTGGCGGTGGTCGACGATCTCGACGCGGCGATCGCGCATGTCAACGAGTACGGCACCGGGCACACCGAGGCCATCGTCACCACCAACCTGGCTGCGGCCCAACGCTTCACCGAACAGGTCGACGCGGCCGCGGTCATGGTCAACGCGGCGACGTCGTTCACCGACGGTGAGCAGTTCGGCTTCGGCGCCGAGATCGGCATCTCCACCCAGAAACTGCACGCCCGTGGCCCGATGGGCCTGCAGGAACTCACCTCGACCAAGTGGATCGTCTGGGGCGACGGCCAGACCAGGCCCGCCTGAAACTAGGAGTCAATTTGGACCACCCCGCCACCCCGGCCCAGCATGCGCCGCTGTTCGCCGATATCGACGACGTATCGCGGCGACTGGCCGAGACCGGGTATCTGCCCGACACCGCAACGGCCACAGCGGTATTCCTCGCCGACCGGCTCGGTAAGCCGTTGCTCGTCGAAGGGCCCGCCGGCGTCGGCAAGACCGAACTGGCCCGTGCCGTCGCGCAGTGCACCGGTTCGGGGCTGGTCCGGTTGCAGTGCTACGAGGGTGTCGACGAGGCGCGCGCGCTCTACGAGTGGAACCACGCCAAGCAGATCTTGCGCATCCAGGCCGGCCAGGGCGAAGGCGCGGACTGGGATCGCACCAAGGACGACGTGTTCAGCGAGGAATTCCTGCTGACCCGGCCGCTGCTGACCGCCATCCGGCGCACCGAACCGACCGTGCTGCTCATCGACGAAACCGACAAGGCGGACATCGAGATCGAGGGCCTGCTGCTGGAGGTGCTCAGCGATTTCGCGGTCACGGTGCCCGAGCTGGGCACCATCGTCGCCGAACGCAAACCGTTCACACTGCTGACCTCAAATGCCACCCGCGAACTGTCCGAGGCGCTCAAACGTCGCTGCCTGTTCCTGCACATCGATTTCCCGGACGCCGATCTGGAACGTCGCATCCTGCTGTCGCGCGTTCCCGAGCTGCCCATCGCGCTGGCCGAGGAGCTGGTGCGCATCATCGGGGTGCTGCGCAGCATGCAACTCAAGAAGGTGCCGTCGGTTGCCGAGACCATCGACTGGGGCCGCACGGTGCTGGCATTGGGAATGGACACCATCGACGACGCCACCATCGCGGCGACGCTCGGCGTGGTGCTCAAACACCAGTCCGATCAGCAGAAGGCGTCCGGGGAGCTGAGACTGAACTGATGGTGGCCCGACGCACCCGACCCCCTCAACCGCTGGCGCCGCACGGGCTGCCGGGCCATCTCGTCGAGTTCGTCGAGGCGTTGCGCGGGCAGGGCATCAACGTCGGGCCCTCCGAAACCGTCGACGCCGGCCGGGTGATGGCGGCACTGGGTCTGGGCGATCGCGAGATCCTGCGGGAGGGTCTGGCGTGTGCGGTGCTGCGCCGCCCCGACCACCGCGAAACCTACGACGCACTGTTCGACCTGTGGTGGCCGGCCGCGTTCGGCGACCGCACCGTCATCGACGACGAGTCCGACGACACCGAGGACCGTCAGCAGCCGTTGCCGCCCGACGACGTCGAGGCCATGCGGCAGATGCTGCTCGATCTGCTCAGCGACAACCAAGATCTGGCCAGCTTGGACGACCGGCTGACGGCGATGATCGCGGCGATCGTCGAGGCCTACGGCCGCTACAACTCAAGCCGTGGGCCGTCGTACTCGTCGTATCAGGCCCTCAAGTCGATGGCATTGGACGAGCTGGAGGGCAAGCTGCTGGCCGGTCTGCTCGCCGGATACGGCGAGGATCCCACGCCGACACAGGAGCAGATCGCCAAAGCCCTTGCCGCCCAACGTATAACCCAATTGCGCAAAATGGTCGAATCGGAGACCAAGCGCCGCACCGCCGAGCAGCTGGGCCGCGAGCACGTGCAGATGTACGGCATTCCGCAGCTGTCGGAGAACGTCGAGTTCCTGCGTGCGTCGGGGGAGCAGCTGCGCCAGATGCGCCGCGTCGTCGCCCCGCTGGCGCGCACCCTTGCCACCCGGCTGGCCGCCAAGCGGCGCAGGCACCGCGCCGGGCAGATCGATCTGCGCAAGACACTGCGCAAGTCGATGTCGACCGGCGGGGTGCCCATCGACGTGGTGCTGCGCAAACCGCGCCCGGCCCGACCCGAGCTGGTGGTGCTGTGCGATGTCTCGGGATCGGTGGCCGGTTTCAGCCATTTCACCCTGATGCTGGTGCACGCGCTGCGCCAGCAGTTCTCCCGGGTCCGGGTTTTCGCGTTCATCGACACCACCGACGAGGTGACGCACCTGTTCGGGCCCGACGCCGACCTAGCTGTCGCGGTGCAGCGCATCACCCGCGAAGCGGGCGTGTACACCCGCGACGGGCACAGCGACTACGGGCACGCATTCGTCTCGTTCCTCGACCAGTTCCCCGGCGTGCTCTCACCGCGCAGCTCGCTGCTGGTGCTCGGCGACGGACGCAACAACTACCGCAACCCGGAGACCGGCCTGCTCGAACACATGGTGTCCGCCAGTAGGCACGCGCACTGGCTCAACCCCGAGCCCCGGCACCTGTGGGGTAGCGGCGACTCGGCGGTGCCGCGCTACGAGGACATCATCACCATGCACGAATGCCGCTCGGCCAAGCAGCTGGCCGCGGTGATCGACCAGCTGCTCCCGGTCTGAGGGTGCGCTCAGCGTTCGACCTCGGACACTGAGGCCTGCCCCCAGCCTGGCTGCGTGAAGCAGGCGTCGCCATTCTGGACCACGCAATTGGCGTCGACCCCCGGCGGCGGTGGCGGCGTCGACGGATCCGGCGCGTAGGCCAGCGCCGCGACGGCAGGCTGATCCTCCCGGTACCGGGCGATGGTCCGGAACTTGGACGGCAGGTCTGCCCCCGTCTGGATCACGGCGTCCCACTTCTGGTCGTGAACTTCGGTGCTGGTGTACCAGTAGTTGCCGCCCTCTTTGCGGCCCGGGATCATCACCACCACGCTGCTGACATCCGGGCGCGCCGAGCCGGTCACGTAGACGTCCGAGCCGTCCACCGTCACCGCATCGATCGAACCGAGTGGTGAATCCGTGATCACTGTCGACGGCTGTGTCGAAGCGACGTCGCCCTCACCGAAGTCGTGTATCGCCGCGATGGTCGCCGGCACCGCAGTGATGAGTGCGGTGACGATCCCGGCATAGAGCGTAAGTCTCGCCGTCGAGATCGACCGATCGCCGTCGTCTAGTGATCGAACGTGCGCTGTCATCGCTCTTCCCCCTCTGGAGAGCTTGGTGTGTTGTTTCCGGTGCTGGGCGGACGACTCGGTCCGTCTCAACGCCTTCACGGTTAGGTGTCACTCCGATAACCGTCACCCGGAGTGTGACTCGGCCGAGGCATCCGGGGCGCGCGTAACCGGCTACTCGACCGGCCGACTCGCGCTATCCACCGCCCAAACGCACGTTCGGGCGGACAAGTGCGAGTGTGAGGCGCCAAAACGCCGGTCTCGGCGCCGGAAAGCCTCCAGTAAGCTGGCCTATCGTGCAACCGGGCAGGTACCGGCCCAGACGGCTGGGCGTAATGGGCGGGACGTTCGATCCCATCCATCACGGACACCTGGTCGCTGCCAGTGAGGTCGCCGACCTGTTCGATCTTGACCAGGTGGTGTTCGTCCCGACCGGTGAACCCTGGCAGAAACAGGGCAGGCATGTCACCGCCGCCGAGGACCGCTATCTGATGACGGTCATCGCCACCGCCTCCAACCCCAGGTTCTCGGTCAGTCGCGTCGATATCGACCGCGGCGGGGCCACTTACACCAAGGACACCCTGCGTGACCTGCAGGCCCTCAACACCGACGCCGAGCTGTTCTTCATCACCGGCGCCGACGCGTTGGGGTCGATCCTGTCCTGGCAGAACTGGGAGGATCTGTTCTCGATGGCCCGGTTCGTCGGCGTCAGCCGCCCCGGCTTCGAGCTGGACGGTAAACACATCGCGGCCGCGATGGCCGAACTGCCCGAAGACGCCTTGACCCTGGTCGAGATCCCCGCCCTGGCGATCTCGTCCACCGACTGCCGCAAGCGCGCCGCGCAATCGCGGCCCATCTGGTACCTGGTGCCCGACGGCGTGGTGCAGTACGTGTCCAAACGCGGTCTGTACCTGACCAGCACCACCGACGAGGAGAAACCGTGACCGCCACCGACGAGGCCATAAGAATGGCCGGGGTGGCCGCCCGCGCCGCCGCCGACAAGCTCGCCGAGGACATCGTCGTCATCGACGTCTCCGGCCAGCTCGTCATCACCGACTGTTTCGTGATCGCCACCGGTGCCAACGACCGGCAGGTCAACGCCATCGTCGACGAGGTCGAGGACAAGATGCGCGCCGCCGGGTACAAGCCGGCCCGCCGCGAAGGCACCCGGGAGGGGCGCTGGGTGTTGCTCGACTATGTCGACATCGTGGTGCACGTCCAGCACCGCGACGAGCGGGATTTCTACGCCCTGGATCGGCTGTGGCGCGACTGCCCGGTGATCCCGGTGGACACCGGCTCCGAGGTCGAATCGTGAGTGCGCCCAGGCGTATCCGGCGGCTGGTGATGCTGCGACACGGTCAGACCGAATGGAATGCCGGCAGCCGGATGCAGGGCCAGCTGGACACCGACCTGACCGATCTGGGCCGGGCGCAGGCGGTTGCGGCGGCCGAGGTGCTAGCGAAACGTCAACCCCTGGTTATTGTTTCGTCCGACCTGCGCCGCGCCTACGAGACGGCCACGGCACTCGGTGAGCGCACCGGGTTGCCCGTCGAGGTGGACACCCGGCTGCGCGAAACCCATCTGGGCGACTGGCAGGGCCTGACGCACCTCGAAGTTGACGATGTCGCCCCCGGAGCCCGGCTGGCGTGGCGCGATGACGCACGGTGGGCGCCGCACGGCGGGGAGAGCCGCGTCGACGTCGCGGAACGCAGCCTGCCGCTGGTCACCGAGCTGCTCGACGCGCATCCCGATTGGGGGCGCGACGAACCCGACCGCCCGGTGGTGTTGGTGGCCCACGGTGGACTCATAGCGGCGTTGTCGGCGGCCCTGTTGGCGTTGCCGGTGGACAACTGGCCGATCCTCGGCGGTATGGGCAATGCCAGCTGGGTGCAACTGTCCGGGCATGGTGACGACGACGCCGGTGCCGACGAGATCAACTGGCGCCTCGACGTCTGGAACGCCTCGGCGCAGGTCGCCAACGATGTCCTCTGACACTGGCTCGCCGCCGGCCGCTCGGCCGACGCTGCTGGTGTTCTGCGATTCACTGTCGTACTACGGTCCCACCGGCGGGCTACCCGCCGACGACCCCCGTATCTGGCCCAATATCGTTGCAGAGCAACTGGGTTGGGATCTGGAACTGATCGGCCGAATCGGGTGGACGTGCCGCGACGTGTGGTGGGCCGCCACCCAGGATCCGCGATCCTGGGCCGCCTTGCCGCGGGCCGGTGCCGTCATATTCGCCACCGGAGGGATGGACTCGCTGCCGTCGCCATTGCCGACGGCGGTGCGTGAGCTGATCCGCTACATCCGCCCACCATGGTTGCGGCGCTGGGTCAGAACGGGTTACGCCTGGGCGCAGCCGAGGTTCTCCGGTATCGCACGGGCGGCGCTACCGCCGCACCTGAGCGCCGAGTATCTGGAGATGACGCGCGGCGCAATCGATTTCAACCGGCCCGGCATACCGTTCGTCGCATCGCTGCCGAGTGTGCACATCGCCGACACCTACGGGCGGGCGCACCACGGCCGGCCCGGCACTGTCGCGGCGATAACCGCCTGGGCAGACGAAAACCACGTGCCGCTCGTGGATCTGAAAGCTGCCGTTGGCGAACACATCTACGCCGGCCGGGGCAATCCGGACGGTATCCACTGGAATTTCGAGGGTCACCGTGCGGTGGCCGAGTCGATGCTTTCCGCGCTCGCGCAAGCGGGCGTGGCCACCGAGAACGCCGGGCGCTGACATGCCCGTCGTGGTGGTGACCGATTCATCGGCGCGCCTGCCCGCGGACCTGGCGGCCCGATACGGCATCAGCGTCGTCCCGTTGCACATCCTGGTCGGCGAATCCGATCTCAGCGACGGCGTGGACGATATCCCGGCCGATATCCATGAACGGCACGCCACGACCGCCGGTGCCACCCCCGACGAGCTGTGCAGGGCCTACGAGCGGGCGTTGACCGCCAGTGCCGGCGACGGTGTGGTGGCGGTGCACATCTCGGCGGCGCTGTCGTCGACGTTGAGTGCCGCCGAGCAGGCCGCCGGTCAGCTCGGCGACCGGGTGCAGGTGGTGGACTCCCGGTCCGCGGCGATGGGCACCGGGTTCATCGCGTTGGCCGCCGCTCAGGCAGCGCGTTCCGGTGCCGATCTGGACGCCGTCGCGCAGGCGGCGCGCGTGGCGGTGGGCAGCACGCACGCCTTCATCGTGGTGCACCGGCTGGACAATCTGCGGCGCAGCGGCCGCATCGGCGGCGCCGCGGCGTGGCTGGGTACCGCACTGTCGCTGAAGCCCCTGTTGCGTATCGACGGCGGCAAACTTGTTCTTGCACAACGTGTCCGGACGGCAAGCAAGGCCGTGGCCACCATGCTCGACCAGGTATGCGCGGTTGCGGGCACCGCAGCGGTGTCGATCGCGGTGCACCATGTCGACAATCCGGACGGCGCGCAAGAAGTGGCCTGCGCCCTGGCGCAGCGGTTACCGGCGGCCCGACCCGCGATCATCACCGACCTCGGGCCGGTGCTGGCGCTGCATGTCGGGGCGGGCGCGCTGGGAGTCGTCGTCTCGGTGGACGCGCCGCAGGACTAGCCGACTGTCTCGCTCCTCACCCCTCGTACCTCGGGGATCGTCGACTCGACTAGCCGAAGCGGCCCGTCACCGGTGGCAGATCGGCAAGTGTCGCGATGCCGGGGCGGGCGGCGACGACGGCGGGCACGGCATTGGTCACCGGCATCGCGGTGTAGATCATCCCGAGGCCCATGAATCCCGGCTCGGTCCAGTCCTTGGGCGGCAGGCAGTGCAGCACCGTGCGCATGTTGGGCATCCCGAAAACCTGGATGACGTGACCGTGCTCGAGCGGTTTGGGTGGGGTGACATGCTGGCCCATGGTCCAGTTGAACCCGACCGACACGACATTGCGCTCACCGACCCATCCGCGGTGATAACCGTAGACGCTGCCCACCGTGCCGGCCGGAATCGTCATGAAACCCAGGTCGGAATCTCCAGTGGCAGCGGTGAATTCGACGTCGAATGTCATCTTGTCCAACGGGGCGCCGATGGCGTCGGCCATCATGGCGGCAGATTCGGCGAAAACCTCGCTCTCGCGGCGGACACTGTCGGCCAGACCAGGTGTTCGAGGGTCCTGACCGAAACCCATCGCCGACTGGGTCTCGGCGGATTCGTAGGTCGAACAGTCCACCGATTCGGTGATCCTGATCTCGTCGACCCGCTCGCAGGAGCCGGACAGCACCATGCCGACCATATTGGTCATACCGGGGTGCGCGCCGCTGCCGAAGATGGTGGATCGGCCCGCTGCACAGGCGGCGAGGATGCGTTCGCGGTCCTGCGGAGTCTGCTTGCCGCCGGTGATCCATGCCGCCGTCGAGCACACGTTGACGCCGGACTCGAGCAACCGCACCAGTTCGTCGACATCGGGCCACAGCGGGTTGTAACAGCACGCATCGGCGCCCAGGCTAAGCAGCTCGTCGATATCGTTGGTGGCGAGCACCCCGGTGGGCTCCGGCCAGCCGGCCAATTCGGCGGCATCCCGGCCCACCTTGTCCGCGCCGTGCGCGTACACACCGACGAGTTCCATATCCGGGCGGCCGATGATGGCGTGCAGCGAACGGCGGCCGATATTGCCGGTGGTCCACTGGATGACCTTGAGCGGTCGGTCGGCGGGCGTCCTCGTCATTGAGCGGCTCCGTTCGTCGGGAAGGTTCGAAGGTGCGCGGCGGGGCAGCCGATCACACCGAGTCGCGTAATTCTGCTGATATGGCGGCGAATTCGTCGAAGGTGTCGATCAGCATCTGATGCATGCGGTCGGTCAGATTGCCGGTGTTGACCTCAGCGGTGTCGGCTTCGGTACCCAAGTTGCCCCAGGCGTTGACCAGGATCGCCGCCCATACCGCGCTGATCAGTTTGACCGTGCGGTCCTCGGTCGAGGTGCCGAGTCGTTCGGCGATCAGCGTGCGGGTCTCCACCGAGCGTTGTCCGACGGCCACGCTGCGTAGATCGGGCGAATTGTTGATGATCCGCAATACCGCGACGAATCGCTCCAGGCCCAGCGGCCCGCCGGTGGACTTGGTCCGCTGTAAGGCAGCGAGGTTGGCCGCGAGCAGTGCCTCCAGCGGTCTGACGTCGGGGCCGATGAGAGCCAGCTCGGTGCCGACCGCCGCGCTCTGCTGGTCGACGAGCGAAAGGATGGCGGCGTCCTTGGTGGGGAAGTACCGCGCGAAGGTTCGCGGGGACACCTCCACGGCCTCGGCGATCTGCTCCACAGTGGTGCGCTCATAGCCCTGGCGTTCCGCCAGTTCCAGTGCGGCGTCGATGAGTCGGGTGCGGGTGCGCAACTTCTTGCGTTCGCGCAGTCCGGAATCCCCGTTGTTGGCAGGCTCTGTCATCGCAGAAAACATTACCGCGCGGTATTGCCTGCAAACCGCTGCTCGCGACGATTGGCGCATTCGCGTCGTCATCCACAGTTGCGTGCCGATACACACCCGGCGGATCGACGACGCCTTGGCGACCCGGATCCGGCGGGACCCCGGCCTACCGTCGCGGCATGTCACCGGACACGCCTTCGCAACGTCTGCACCGCCGGTTGGGCGGCCTTGATGTCGACGAGGTCGCCGACCCGGAGAGCGCCGGCACCGAGGAGGCGCATACCGACGGCGATGACGTCACCGCGCTGCTGCCGCGCTGGCTGCCCGACACTGGGGGACCGGGTAAGGGCTGGCTGGCGGCGGTGCGGGCCGACCCCGGCCGGGCCGGTGCGATGGCCCTGGGTGCTGTCGCGCTGATCGCGGTGCTGGTCACGGTGTTCACCCTGGTGCGGGCGCAGCCTGCACCGGTGGTGTCGGCCAAGCTGCCCGACGTGCAGATGGTTTCGACGACCAGCGCCCGGCCCGCACCTGAGCAGCACCCCGACGAGCCCGTCGTGGTGAGTGTCGTCGGCCTGGTACCGACCCCGGGGCTGGTCACGCTCACACCGGGGGCGCGCGTCGCGGATGCGGTCACCGCGGCAGGCGGTGCGCTCACCGGAGCCGACAGTGTCGGGCTGAACCTGGCCCGCCGGCTGGCGGACGGCGAGCAGGTGGTGGTCGGTCTCGCCCCGCTGCCAGGCGGTGTCACCGCGCTCGGCAGCGCCGTCACCGGGTCCACCCCGGCAGCGGGCCCGGGTGCGGCGCCCGGGTCACCCGCGGCCCCGGCCGGTCCCGCCGAGCCGGTCGACCTCAACAGCGCCACAGTGGAGCAGCTCGACGCGTTACCCGGTGTCGGACCGGTGACGGCGGCGGCGATCATCGCCTGGCGTGAGCACAACGGCCGATTCTCCAGTGTCGACCAGCTCGGTGATGTCGACGGCATCGGTCCGGCGCGGCTGGACAAGATTCGCGAGCTGGTCCGTGTGTGAACGACGGACGCGCCGCCGTAACCGATCTGCGGTTGGTTCCCGCGGCGGTGACCTGCTGGGCGGTGACGGCGGCGGGGACCCTCTGGTCGGTCGGCTGGCTGCTGGTCGCGGTCTCGGGTGCGGCCGGCGCGGTTGTGCTGTTCGCGCGCCACCGGATCGGGACGCACCTGAGCGCACTGGCCGCGATCTGCGTGGTCGGCGCGGGATTCGGTACCGCGATCGCGCTGCGCGCCGACGATATCCGCGACCACCCCGTCACCGCCCGGTTCGGTACGGTCGCCGAGGTCACCGTCACACCCACCGAGAGCCCGCGTGCGGTGGGCCGGGGGCGGCTGCTCGTCAAGGCCGACCTCATGACACTCGACGGCACCGAAGCACCTTGCCGGGTAGTGGTTTTCGCGTCGTCATCGGCTTTCGCCGAAGCCGCGGCAGGGCTACCGATGCGGTTCCGCGCGCGGATCAGCCGACCATCGCGGCGCGATCTGACCGCCGCCACACTGACCGCCACGGGTGATCCGGTGCTGGGCAGGGCATCGGCGGTGCAACGGATGGCGCGCGCAGTCCGTGAGCGCTTCGCCGACGCCGCCCGTGCCACGCTGCCCGCCGGGCAGGCCGCCATGCTGCCGGCTCTGGTCCTGGGCGACACGTCGGCGTTGTCCGACCAGGTCACCGCCGAGTTCCGGGCTGCGGGGCTGACCCATCTGAATGCGGTGTCCGGCGCCAACGTCACGATCGTCTGCGGGGCGGTGCTGCTGGCGGCGCGCTGGATCGGCCCGCGGGCAGCCGTAGGAGCCGCGGGCATGGCGTTGATCGCGTTCGTCATCGTGGTGCAACCCACCGCCAGCGTGTTGCGTGCCGCGGTCATGGGGGCCATCACATTGCTTGCGATGCTGACCGCGCGTCGCAGGCAGGCCATTCCGGCGCTGGCCGCCACGGTCATGGCGTTGATGCTGCTGGCACCGCAACTGGCGGTTGACATCGGCTTCGCATTGTCGGTATGTGCCACTGCCGCACTTGTTCTCATCGCGCCGGTGTTCTCCCGGCGGCTGGTCGCCCGTGGCTGGCCCGAATGGTTGGCCGGCGCCGTCGCGGTGGCTGCTGCCGCGCAGCTGGTGACAGCGCCGCTGATCGCGGGCATCTCGGGAAAGCTGAGCCTGGTCGCGGTGGTGGCGAACCTGGGCGTCGCGCCGGTGATCGCCCCGATCACGGTGCTCGGCACCGCGGCCGCGCCGTTGGTCCTGTGCTGGCCCGCGGCCGCGCAGTTGCTGATCCGTTTCACCGGACCGGAATTGTGGTGGCTGCTCGCGGTGTCCCGATGGTCGGCGCGCGTGCCCGGTGCGACGATCACCGTTCCGGCGGGCCTCGGTGGCGTGGTCACGGTCGCGTTGTCCGCCGTCGTGCTGGTGGTGCTGTGGCGCCGACGATCCGGCCGGGCCGTACTCGCCTGCGGTGCCGCCGTGGTCGTCGTGGTGCTGCTCGCATGGGCGCTATCAGGCTGGGTGACGGCCCGCAGCACCGTGCTGTCGGTGCGACATGACACCATCGTCACCGTGAGCCAACAGCTGCATCTGGTGCTTGGTGAAGAGGAGCTGCTGGTCGAGCGCGCTATCGCCGGCGTGCTGAGCGGCGCGCGGCGGACCGCGGGTAGTTCCGACGTCCCGGTCAACCGGTTACGAGCCGGTGAGGTCAGCACCAGCGAGCTCGCCGAACTGCTGAGCCCGTCGTTGTTCGCCGACGAGCGGGTGGTGGTGCTGGAAGCGGCCGCCGAGGCCGGTAAAGACGCGGTGGCCGTCATCGAAGCGGCGGCGGCCGACCTGCCCGAGGGCACCCTGCTGGTCATCGTGCACACCGGTGGCGGCCGGGCCAAGGCACTGGCCGACAAGATCCGCGCCCTCGGCGCCGAGGTCCATCTGTGCGCCAAGCTGGCCAAGGCAAGTGAACGCGCCGATTTCGTCCGCGCCGAGTTCCGCTCGCACAAGGTCAAGGTCGACGAACAGACCGTCACGGTGCTCATCGACGCGATCGGATCCGATATCCGTGAGCTCGCGTCGGCATGCTCACAGCTGGTCGCCGACACCGATGGGCGGGTCGACGTCGCCGCGGTGCGCCGTTATCACAGCGGTAAGGCCGAGGTGAAGGGCTTCGATATCGCCGACAAGGCCGTCACCGGTGACGTCGAGGGTGCCACCGAATCGTTGCGGTGGGCCATGTTGTCCGGCGAGCCGCGCGTGGTGCTCGCCGACGCGCTGGCCGAGGCGGTGCACACGATCGCGCGGGTCGGACCGCTGTCCGGGGATCCCTACCGGCTGGCCGGTGAGTTGAAGATGCCGCCGTGGCGAGTGCAGAAGGCACAGAAACAGTCCAGGCGCTGGTCACGCGAGACGGTTGCCACCGCGATGCGGCTGGTCGCGGCGCTCAACGCAGACGTCAAGGGCGCAGCCGCTGATGCGGACTACGCCCTGGAAACCGCGGTTCGCCGCGTTGCCGAATTGGCCGCCGACGGCAGAAGGTAGCCGTCGGCGGAATCCGAGAAGAGACGTCTCAGAGCTTGGCGAGTGCGTGCGCCAGGGCCGACTTCTTATTGGCGGCCTGGTTCTTGTGAATGACGCCCTTGCTGGCTGCCTTGTCCAGCTTGCGGCTGGTCGAGGCCAGCAACTCGGCTGCCTTGTCCTTCTCACCTGCGTCGATCGCCTCACGGAACCCGCGGACAGCCGTGCGCAGAGCGGATCGCACCGACTGGTTGCGCAATCGGGCGCGCTCGTTGGTGAGGATGCGCTTCTGCTGCGACTTGATATTGGCCACGCGTTAGTTCCTTCGCAATTTCTCAAGCTGGGTGTTTGGGGTGCCCGACCAGCGGGCAGCGACTGTTCAGGTTACCAGTGTGGGCTCCAATCTCCCAAAGCCACGGCAACCGACTGGCCGGAAGGACCGCACTGGCCTGCCGGAATGCGGATCATCAGGCAGCATGTGACAGGTGAGTCTTCGAACCGTGCCCAGTGAGTCAGGACGCCGCACCAGCAGCACCTCCACGGCGTCGCGAAAACACGAGCAGATTTTCAGCGGTTACAACAAGCGGGGCTCGTATTCGAAGGCCTTCGACGAGATGTTCGACGCGACCGGCAACGTCCGCGGGCCCTACAAAGGTATTCACGCCGAACTGTCGCCGTCGGATGCCTCCGAGCTGGAAGCCCGCTCCGAGGCACTGGGCCGCGCTTTCATCGACCAGGGCATCACCTTCTCGCTGTCCGGCCAGGAGCGGCCGTTCCCGCTCGACCTGGTGCCGCGGGTCATCTCCGCGGCCGAATGGTCGCGACTGGAGAAGGGCATCGCGCAGCGGGTCAAGGCCCTCGAGCTCTACCTCGACGACATCTACGGCGATCAGGAGATCCTGCGCGACGGTGTCATCCCGCGCCGGCTCATCACGTCCTGCGAGCATTTCCACCGCGAGGCCGTCGGCATCGTTCCGCCCAACGGGGTGCGGATCCACGTCGCCGGTATCGACCTGGTGCGCGACGCCCAGGGCACGTTCCGGGTCCTGGAAGACAATCTGCGTTCGCCGTCCGGGGTGTCCTACGTGATGGAGAACCGCCGCACCATGGCGCGGGTGTTCCCGAACCTGTTCGCCTCCCACCGGGTCCGCGCGGTGGGCGATTACTCCTCGCATCTGCTGCGCGCGCTGCGTAAGGCCGCCGCCACCAACGAAGCCGATCCGACGGTCGTCGTGCTGACTCCCGGCGTCTACAACTCGGCCTATTTCGAGCATTCGCTGCTGGCCCGGCAGATGGGTGTCGAGCTGGTCGAGGGTCGTGACCTGTTCTGCCGCGACAACACCGTCTACATGCGCACCACCGAGGGTGAGCGCCAGGTCGATGTCATCTACCGCCGCATCGACGACGAGTTCCTCGACCCCATGCATTTCCGGCCCGATTCGGTGCTCGGTGTGGCGGGCGTGCTCAACGCCGCACGCGCCGGCAACGTGGTGATCTCCAGTGCGGTCGGCAACGGTGTCGGCGACGACAAGCTGGTCTACACCTATGTGCCGACCATCGTTGAGTACTACCTGGGCGAGAAGCCGCTGCTTGCCAATGTCGACACCTTCCGCTGCTGGCTCGACGACGAACGCGAAGAGGTGCTCGACCGGGTCGCCGAACTGGTCATCAAACCCGTGGAAGGATCCGGCGGTTACGGCATCGTCTTCGGTCCCGACGCCAACGAGAAGGAGCTCGCCACGATCAGCAAGAAGATCCGCGCCGACCCGCGCGGCTGGATCGCCCAGCCGGTCGTCCAGTTGTCGACGGTGCCGACACAGATCGGCGATTGCCTGGCGCCGCGGCACGTCGACCTGCGGCCCTTTGCGGTCAACGACGGCGACGAGGTGTGGGTGCTGCCCGGCGGGCTGACCCGGGTGGCGTTGCCGGAGGGCTCGCTGGTGGTGAACTCCAGCCAGGGCGGCGGGTCCAAGGACACCTGGGTGCTGGCGTCGCGGGCCTCGGTTGCCCAGCGTGAGCTCGGTGCCGCCGAGGTCGTGCGTTCGCTGCCCGATGCCACCAAGAACGGCAAGCCGACCGTGGCCGAGAAGGCCGCCCGCAACGGCAAGGTCGGCCGGGAAACCAAGTCCGACAGCTCGACACAGACCCAACAACAACAGACACAGCAACAGCAGCAGCAGGCGGTGGTCGACTGATGTTGGCCCGCAACGCTGAATCGCTGTATTGGATCGGCCGCTACGTCGAACGCGCCGATGACACCGCCCGGATCCTCGACGTGGTGGTGCACCAGCTGCTCGAAGACTCCAGCGTCGATCCCGACCAGACCTCCCGGGTGCTGCTGCGGGTTCTCGATATCGAACCCCCCGAACACGAACTGGATGTGTGGTCACTGACCGATCTGGTGGCGTTCGGTCGGGACACCAAGGGTGGCTGCTCGATCGTCGAAGCCATCACGGCGGCACGCGAGAATGCCCGCGGTGCACGAGAAGTCACCTCCACCGAGATGTGGGAGTGCCTCAACACCACCTACAACGCACTGGCCGAGCGGGAGCGCGCGGCGCGCCGGCTCGGACCGCACGAATTCCTGGCCTATGTCGAGGGCCGCGCGGCGATGTTCGCCGGGCTGGCCGATTCGACGTTGTCCCGTGACGACGGCTACCGCTTCATGGTGCTGGGCCGGGCCATCGAACGTGTCGATATGACGGTGCGAATGCTGCTGTCGCGTGTCGGCGACAGTGCGTCGTCGCCGGCCTGGGTGACGGTCTTGCGTTCGGCCGGCGCCCACGACACCTACCTGCGCACCTACCGCGGTGTGCTCGATGCCGGCCGGGTCGTCGAATTCATGTTGCTGGACCGGCTCTTTCCGCGTTCGGTCTACTACTCGCTACGGCTGGCCGAGCACAGCCTCGACGAACTGTTGCAGCGCAGGCACAGCCGGGTCGGGTCGACCGCGGAGGCCCAGCGTCTGCTCGGCAGGGCCCGCAGTGAGCTCGAATTCCTGCCCTCCGGTGCCTTGCTGGAATCGCTCGAAGAGCAGTTGGCCTCGCTGCAGCGGACCTGCGTCGAGGTCGGAGATGCGTTGTCGTTGCAGTACTTTCACTCAGCGCCCTGGGTTGCCTGGACCGACGCCGGGCGCGCCGGCGGTACGGTCATCGAAGAGGGTGAGATCTGATGTGGCGCATGCGGGTGGTCCACGCGACGGGTTATGCGTACAAGTCGCCGGTCACGGCGTCGTTCAACGAGGCCCGGCTGACGCCACGTTCGGATTCGCGTCAGAACGTGATCCTCAACCGGGTCGAGACCGTGCCTGCGACCCGGCAGTACCGCTATGTCGACTACTGGGGAACCGCGGTCACCACATTCGATCTGCACGCGCCGCACACCGAGCTGGAGGTCACCGCGTCCTCGGTGGTGGAAACCGAGAAGCCCGACACCCCGGAAACCTCGGTGAGCTGGGCCGATCTGGAGTCCGCCGCGGTCATCGACCGGTTCGACGAGCTGCTCACGCCGACGGTGTACACCCCGGCCAGCAAGCGGATCGAACGGGTGGGCCAGCGCATCGCCAAGTATCACGAGCCGCAACAGGCCGTCATCGAGGCGGCGCGCTGGGTGCAGGGCGAGCTCAATTACGTGCCGGGCACCACCGGGGTGCACTCCTCGGGTCTGGACGCACTGCGTGAAGGCCAGGGTGTCTGCCAGGACTTCGCGCACCTGACCCTGATCCTGTTGCGCGGTATGGGAATTCCGGCCCGTTACGTGTCGGGCTATCTGCATCCCAAGCGCACGGCCAAAGTGGGCGACACCATCGACGGCCAGAGTCACGCCTGGATCCAGGCCTGGACGGGGGATTGGTGGCATTACGACCCGACCAATGACAAGGACATCAACGAGCAGTACATCAGCGTCGGCGTGGGCCGTGACTACGCCGATGTCACTCCGCTGAAGGGCATCTACTCCGGCGAGGGGTCCACCGACCTCGACGTGGTCGTCGAGATCACCCGGCTGGCCTGATACCGCGCACCGAGCGTGCGCACAGGTCGGGGTTTCCGCTGAAATCCCGACCTGTGCGCACGTTCGGCGTGACTACACCGTCACGCGGTGCAGATCCTCGCCGAGTTCGACGCGACCGCTGAACTCCGAGGCCGCCAGCTCGCACCATTGGGCTTCCTGACCCGGCACCACGGCGGGCACGCAATGGGTCAGCACCAGCGTGGAGACCCCGGCGCGCTGCGCGGTGGCCGCGGCCTGCTGTACCGACGAGTGGTAGTCCAGGATGTCCTTGATCCGTTGCATCGGCATCAACTCGACGAGATCCTTGCGGATGACGGTGTGCACCAGCGCATCCGCGCCGGCGGACAGTGCGTCCAGACCCGCGCACGGCACGGTGTCACCGGCGAGCACCACCGTGGCCCCGTCGTAGCCGACCCGGAATCCGATGGTCGGCTCCACCGGACGGTGGTCGGTGGGACCGGCGGTGACGGTGACACCGTCGCGGTCCCACACCACGCCGTCGGTGTACTCGTGCACCTCCAGCGGTGGCGGCGTGTTCAGATCGGCGTGATGGGCGATGCGGTAGCCGATATCGAATCCGAAAGCCTTGAGGGTGGCCTCGACGACCTCGGCGGTGCCGGGCGGCCCGATGATGGGCAGCGGGGCCGGATCGGGAACGAAGGTCGTCACCCAGCGCGTGATGATGAGGTCACCGAGATCGGCGATGTGGTCACTGTGCAGATGGGTCAGCAGCAGCGCGGTCAGTGCATTGGCGCCGACGCCGGCGGCGGTGAGCCGCATCAGGACGCCGCGTCCGCAGTCCACCAGGAGGTTCTGGCCGCCCGCCTGCACCAGGGTCGAGGGACCGGCGCGGTTGGGATCGGGGATGGGACTTCCGGTGCCGAGCAAGGTGATGTCGATGGTCACGCCATAGGTATGCCACACCGGGGTCACCCGCGCGAGGCGATCGTGCGAAGCGGTTACGTACCTCGGTCGATGCGCCTAGCCTGATGTGACACCGGTCACACGGGGGAGGCCACCATGCGTATCGCGGATGTACTACGGAACAAGGGCGCCGACGTCGCGACCGTGCGGCCCGAGGCCACCGTCGACGAGCTGTTGACGGGCCTGGCCGAACGCAATATCGGCGCCATGGTGGTCGTCGGCTCGGCCGGCGTCATCGCCGGAATAGTGTCCGAACGCGATGTGGTGCGCAAACTCCACGAACACGGACCCGACGTGCTGGCCTTACCGGTGGCGCAGATCATGACCTCGGTGGTCGCGACCTGCTCACTCGAATCCTCCGTCGACGACCTTTCGGAGCTGATGACCGAGAAACGGGTGCGCCACATCCCGGTCCTGGTCGACGGGCGGCTGGCCGGGATCGTCAGCATCGGCGACGTCGTCAAGACCCGGATGGAGGAACTCAAGACCGAACGCCAGCAGTTGCAGGCCTACATCACCCAGGGCTGAGCGGTATGCCAGGCTGGCCGGGTGGGGACAGTCAACGTCGTACCGGCGACCAGGTCCGACATCCGTGAGATCTCGCACACGCTGGGCCGGGCATTCTTCGACGACCCCGTCATGACCTGGCTGCTGGCGGACGCCGGACAGCGCGCCAAGGGCGTGCCGCGGATGTTCGCCACCATGGCGCGCCACCACTACCTGCGCGACGGTGTCGTGGAGTTCGTGACCGACGGCGCCGATACCGCCGGCGCGGCCATGTGGGCGCCACCGGGCAAATGGAAGACATCGCGGTTGACCGACCTGCGCATGATGCCCGGCTTCTTCCGGGCGGGTGGGTCACACATGAAACGCGGACTGGCCGTCGACGAATTGCTCAAGGAGAACCACCCCGAGGAACCCCACTGGTACCTGGCCTTCATCGGCAGTGACCCGACCTATCGCGGCGGTGGGTTCGGCCACGCCCTCATGACCGCGGGACTGGCGCGAGCCGACGCCGAGCACGCACCGGCCTACCTGGAGTCCAGCAATGCCGCCAACCTGGGCTATTACCAGCGCTTCGGGTTCGAGGTGACCGGTGAGCTGGTGGTCCCGGACGGCCCGACGCTGTGGCCGATGTGGCGACAGCCGCGCTGACTCAACTCCAGGAGTAGTGCGCGCGCAGCCGGGTGGCCACCACCTCGAAGGTGGTGCGCTCCAGGATGGCGCCTTCGCGGCGGATGCCCTCCTCGGGCACGTCGAGCACCCGGTCCAGCCGCACCCAGCTCGGCCGGCCTTCGTAGTCCCACGGCCCGACACCGATGCCGACCCAGTCGGAGTCGTCGGCGTGATGGTTCTGGCTCGACAGCATCAACCCGAGCAGCGTGTCCCGGTCGCGGCCCACGACCAGCACCGGACGGTCCTTGCCGCGGGTCGGGTCGTCCTCGAAGACCACCCAGGTCCAGACGATCTCACCGGGGTCGGCCCGGCCGTCCAGGTCGGGGGCATAGACGATCCTGCGGGCGCGGTGCGCGGTCGGGACGCTGTTGTCGGTCACCGGCCGGCCGGTGGTGATGGCAGCCGGTTGCGGCGCGGCGGCACCGGCGAGAACGTCCAGCCCGATCTTGAGACCCTGCTGGATGCCTTGCTGAATATTGCGCTGCACGGCCTGCGGGTTCTGCAACTGCCTGATGAACTTCGGGGCCTCGTTGAAGACCAGATTCCCGGCCAACCGCTGCAACGTCTTCCACTGCGACGCCATAGGAGCCAAGCATAGGCGCACTCGGGGACTCCTCGATTGTGTCGTGATGCCGCCAGCTCGATAGTCTGAGCGGGCCCGCTGGTCATATTTCCCGTCGACCACGCCCTGTCCACCAGGAGATTCCCATCAGTAGCTTCGCCGACAAGACGTTCACTGCGCCGGCGCAGATTCGGAACTTCTGCATCATCGCCCACATCGACCACGGCAAGTCGACGCTGGCGGACCGGATGCTGGGCATCACCGGAGTCGTCGCCGACCGGGATATGCGCGCGCAGTACCTGGACCGGATGGACATCGAGCGCGAGCGCGGCATCACCATCAAGGCGCAGAACGTGCGGCTGCCGTGGTCGGTCAACGGCGAAGACTATGTGCTGCATTTGATCGACACGCCCGGCCATGTTGATTTCACCTACGAGGTGTCGCGGGCCCTGGAGGCCTGTGAGGGCGCGGTGCTGCTGGTCGACGCCGCGCAGGGCATCGAGGCGCAGACACTGGCCAACCTGTACCTGGCACTGGACCGCGGGCTCACGATCATCCCGGTGCTCAACAAGATCGACCTGCCGGCCGCCGACCCGGACCGCTACGCCGGTGAGATCGCGCACATCATCGGTTGCGAACCCGAGGACGTGCTGCGGGTGTCCGGTAAGACCGGCGTCGGCGTGCGCGAGCTGCTCGACGCCGTCGTGCGCCTGGTGCCGGCACCGGTCGGCGACGCCGATGCGCCGGCGCGGGCGATGATCTTCGACTCGGTCTACGACATCTACCGCGGTGTGGTCACCTACGTGCGTGTGGTGGACGGCCAGCTCACCCCGCGTGAAAAAATCAAGATGATGTCCACCGGCACCACACATGAGCTGCTGGAAGTCGGCATCGTCTCACCCGAACCGAAGGCCACCGACGGCCTGGGTGTCGGCGAGGTGGGTTATCTGATCACCGGTGTGAAGGATGTCCGGCAGTCCAAGGTCGGTGACACCGTGACCTCGGCGCGCAACGGGGCGACCGAGGCGCTGACCGGATACCGCGAACCCAAGCCGATGGTCTACTCGGGGTTGTATCCCGTGGACGGGTCGGATTACCCGAACCTGCGCGACGCCCTGGAACGATTGCAGCTCAACGACGCGGCGCTGACCTGGGAGCCGGAAACCTCGGTGGCCCTCGGGTTCGGTTTCCGCTGCGGATTCCTGGGCCTGCTGCACATGGAGATCACCCGTGAACGCCTGGAACGCGAATTCGACCTCGACCTGATCTCCACCTCGCCCAACGTGGTCTACCGGGTGGTCAAGGACGACGGTACCGAACTGATCGTGACGAACCCGTCGGACTGGCAGGAGGGCAAGGTCCGGGCGGTCTACGAGCCGATCGTCAAGACCACCGTCATCGCGCCCAGCGAGTTCATCGGCACCATCATGGAGCTGTGCCAGTCCCGCCGCGGCGAGCTCGGCGGGATGGACTATCTGTCGCCCGAGCGTGTCGAGCTGCGCTACACCATGCCGCTGGGCGAGATCATCTTCGACTTCTTCGATTCACTGAAGTCACGGACCCGCGGTTACGCCAGCCTGGACTACGAGGAGGCCGGCGAGCAGGAAGCGGACCTGGTCAAGGTCGACATCCTGCTGCAGGGTGAGGCCGTGGACGCTTTCAGCGCCATCGTCCACAAGGACTCCGCGGCGGCCTACGGCAACAAGATGACGACGCGGCTCAAAGAGCTCATCCCGCGCCAGCAGTTCGAGGTGCCCATCCAGGCGGCGATCGGCTCGCGCATCATTGCCCGGGAGAATATCCGCGCGATCCGCAAAGATGTGCTCAGTAAATGCTATGGCGGCGACATCACCCGCAAGCGCAAACTGCTGGAGAAGCAGAAGGAGGGCAAGAAGCGGATGAAGACCATCGGGCGGGTCGAAGTACCGCAGGAGGCGTTCGTCGCCGCGTTGTCCACCGACGCCGCGAGTGACAAAGCCACCAAGAAATAGAGCGAACAGGCGGTCGGGGATGGCTACACGAGGTGCTTTCGTTGCGATGGTGCTCAGTGCGGTGGTACTGGTGGCCGCCGGTTGTGAGACCACGACGGCCGGTACCGCCAAACCGGTCAAACGCGGTCCGCTGACGCCGTCGACGAGCGCGGGCCCCGGTCCCAACGGCCCGCTCAAGCAGTACCTGCTCAGCGCCGACGACGTCAACGAGATCATGGGCGCCACCGACATCGAGGTGGTGAACTCCTCGGACGAGTTGTCCGACAACAGCTCCGACATCTCCGATGTCAGCTGCCTGGGCACGCTGTACAACGCCGAGGAAGAGGTCTACAAGGGCAGCGGCTGGACCGATGTCGCCGACGAGATCCTGACCGAGCCCGAAGACGACAGTGATCACTGGGTCGAGCAGACGATCGTGCGGTTCCCGTCCGAGGACAAGGCGCTGGCCTTCTACAACCGCACCATCGAGGACTGGACCAACTGCATCGGCAAAGAGGTCTCCATCGACGACGGCGAGTACGAATACGGCTGGCGTTTCGAGGGCATCAACATCGTCGGCAAGTCGATAACGCAGACGGCGCGGCAAACCGACAGCGATGGCTGGGCCTGCGATCACACGCTGGTCGCCAAGGGTGTGCACATCGTCGAGGCATCGGCGTGCGGTAACTCGCTGAGCACCGAATCGGCCGACCTGGCCGGCAAGATCGCTGACGGCATCACCTAGCCGGCGGTGTTTTCTCCACGCTGATCTAAAGGTTCCGGCAAGCTTGCGACCGGCGCGATGTCCGTGGAAGGCTTTCTGCGCCAAGGTTTTTGACAGTGGGCTTGATTGTGCACGCTGAACGCCGGGGGTCCGGGGGAGCTGGTTGTGACCCGTCGCGGGCCTAATCTGCTGCGGTGGACAACCCGTCGACACCTTTTGTGATCGCCGAGGCCGTCGTCGCTGACGGCCGGCCCAGCTGGTGGGTCTGGGCCCTCGCCGCGGCCGGTATCGCGGTCGTGGCGGTCGGCGGGGTGTTCTTCGACAACGGCAGCGGAATCGATGCGAGCCCCGGTGCGTTGTCGCATACGGCATCGGCCGATGCCCGTTGACCGGTGCGCGTCCGCCCTGGTTGGTGCGAGAGTTTTGTGGACATGTTGCAATGGGGTCCTGCGTTTGGGGCACCCGCACCGGGAACCGGTGACACCCCCGTCATGAAGGAGAGTCGGCCGTGGGCAGGATTTATGACAATGTCAGCGAACTGATCGGGCGCACCCCGCTCGTCCGGCTCAACCGGCTGACCGAGGGACTCGACGCGCAGGTCGTCGTCAAGCTGGAGTTCTACAACCCGGCCAACAGCGTCAAGGACCGCATCGGTGCCGCGATCATCGACGCCGCCGAGCAGTCCGGTGAACTCAAACCCGGCGGAACGATCGTCGAGGCGACCAGTGGAAACACCGGTATCGCGCTGGCGATGATCGGCGCGGCCCGTGGCTACAAGGTGATCCTGACCATGCCCGAGACGATGTCGACCGAGCGGCGGGTGATGTTGCGGGCCTACGGCGCGGAGATCGTGCTCACCCCGGGTTCGGAGGGTATGGCGGGCGCGGTGGCCAGGGCCAAGCAGATCATCGCCGAGACCGACAACGCCGTCGCCGCCGACCAGTTCGCCAACCCCGCCAACCCGGCGATCCACGAGAAGACGACCGCCGAGGAGGTCTGGGCAGACACCGATGGTGCCGTCGACATCTTCGTGGCCGGTATCGGCACCGGCGGCACCATCACCGGGGTCGGGCATGTCCTCAAGGCCCGCAAGCCCGACGTCACGATCGTCGGCGTCGAGCCCAAGGATTCGCCACTGTTGACCGAGGGCACCGCCGGGCCACACAAGATCCAGGGCATCGGCG
Source organism: Mycobacterium sp. (assembly GCA_016197405.1). Classification (GTDB taxonomy): domain Bacteria; phylum Actinomycetota; class Actinomycetes; order Mycobacteriales; family Mycobacteriaceae; genus Mycobacterium. Next base: position 165,484 of record JACPVR010000019.1, on the reverse strand, counting down.
CCAACTTCGTGCCCGAGGTGCTCGACCGGGACGTCTACGACGAGATCATCGACGTCCAGCTCGACGACTCCATCCGGGTTGCCCGGGCGCTCGGGACCGACGAGGGCATCCTGGGCGGCATCTCCTCCGGCGCGATCGTCTGGGCGGCGCTCGAACTCGCCAAGCGCCCGGAGAACGCCGGCAAGCTCATCGTCGCGGTCGTCTGCGACTACGGCGAGCGCTACATCTCCACCCCGCTCTTCGAGCACATCAGGGACTGATCGCATATGGGCATGTTGTCCGCCCTTCGAGAAGACCTACAGAACGCGCGGACGCACGATCCCGCGGCGCGCGGTGATTTCGAGAACGCCCTCGTCTACTCGGGCTTGCATGCCATCTGGTCGTACCGGATCGCGCATCGGCTGTGGGCCAGGCCGTCCCTGCGGGGCCCGGCCCGGCTGCTGGCGCAGTTCACCCGCCTTCTCACCGGGATCGAGATCCATCCGGGTGCCACCATCGGGCGCCGGTTCTTCATCGACCACGGTATGGGTGTGGTGATCGGGGAGACCGCCGAGATCGGTGACGACGTGATGATCTACCACGGTGTTACCCTGGGTGGCCGCAGCCTGCAGCACGGTAAGCGTCATCCCACCATCGGCAATCGGGTCGCGATCGGGGCCGGGGCCAAAGTCCTCGGCCCGCTGCACATCGGCGACGACAGTGCCGTCGGTGCCAACGCCGTCGTCACCCATGACGTGCCCGCGGACTCGATCGCCACCGGGATTCCGGCGGTGGTCCGTAGCCGGACCGAGAAGCAGCGCGAACTCGGCGTCGATCCGACCACCTACATCGATCCGGCGATGTACATCTGAGGCCTCGGCCTAGATATCCGAGCTGTCCCGCCACAGATCGATGCCGGAATCCGAGGCGTACCGGTCGATTTCGGTCAGCTCGTCCGGTGTGAAATCGAGGTTGGCCAGGGCGCCGAGGTTCTCGTCGAGTTGCGCGACACTCGACGCCCCGATCAGGGTCGAGGCGACGACCGGGGAGCGCAGAACCCAGGAAAGCGCCAACTGCGCCAGCGTCTGACCACGCTGTCGCGCGATGGTGGCCAGTCCGGCGAGCCGCTCGCGAACCTGGTCGGTCACCACGTCGTTGTCGAATGTCGGGCGATCGGTCGCGCGGTCGATCTCGGCCGCGGGCCGTTGCAGGTAGCGATCGGTCAACAGACCCTGCCCGAGTGCGGTGAACGCGATGGCGCCCATGCCGTTTTCGTCGAGGGTCGTGGTGAGGCCACCCTCGACCCATCGGTTGAGCAGTGAATAGGACGGCTGGTGAATGACCAGCGGGGTACCCAGCCGGCGCGCGATGGCGGCGGCCTCGGCGGTCTTGGCCGCCGAATACGACGATATGCCGATATAGCGCGCCTTGCCGGCGCGCACCGCGGTGTCGAGCGCACCGATCGTCTCCTCAAGCGGTGTCACCGGGTCGATACGGTGCGAATAGAAGATGTCGACATGGTCCAGACCGAGCCGGTCGAGTGATTCGTCAAGGCTGGCAAGCAGATACGTGCGACTGCCGAGCTGACCGTGCGGGCCGGGCCACATATCCCAGCCGGCCTTGGTGGAGATGATCAACTCGTTGCGGTAGGGCTTGAAGTCGCGGCGCAGCATCCTGCCGAAGTTCTCCTCGGCCGACCCGTAGGGCGGGCCGTAGTTGTTGGCCAGGTCGAAATGCGTGATCCCGCGGTCGAAGGCATGACGCAGCACTTCCCGTTGCCCGTCGAACGGCCGGTTGTCGCCGAAGTTGTACCAGAGGCCCAACGAGATCGCCGGCAGCAGCAGTCCGGAGGCCCCCACCCGCCGGTAGGGCATGGTGTCGTAGCGGCTACGGGCCGCCACCCACGGATCATGGGTGAACGGGACATCGGCGTAATCGGGGTCATCGGACATGTCCGCCAGCGTAGTCGCCGTCTCGCAGCTGTCGGGAGCAGTTACGCGGCAAGTGTTTCCAGCGCCGAAGTGGTCGCCGGGGAGTGCTGTTCCTGGTCCTGCCGGGCCCGCGAACAGCGGGGATAGAATCCCGCCGATTTCATCGCTGCGTCCGTGGCCGGCGGTGCGTCATGGTGGGTGCAGTGCCCGGACCTGTGACACGCGGTGCGCGCAACGCGCACGGAATGCTCGCAGTACCACCGACTGGAGACGCCTCGATGACAGACCTCAGCCTGGCGACCCGACCGGTAGCCGAACCGGCTCCGCCGGCGGCCGCTGCCGTCGCGGTGTCGACACGTGATGTGTTCCTGCCGAGGGATTCTCGGCAACCCAATACCTGGGCGGTGCTGCGCCACCGTCTGCACTGGCCGCTGGGCATCTACACCACCCCGGTGCTGATCCTCATCGCATGGGAGGTGCTCGGGCGCATCGGGGTCCTTCCGCCGCTGTATGCACCCGCGCCCACCGATATCGCGGTAACGGGGGTGCAGCTCTGGAATGACGGTGTGCTCGGACCCGACCTGGCGATCTCGTTGCAGCGGGCCGGGCTCGGCCTCGCGCTGGGGTTGAGCGTCGGCATCGTGACCGGCGTCCTGGGCGGGTTCCTGCGCCGAGGGGAGTACCTGTTCAACGGGCTGGCCCAGATTCTCAACACCATCCCGCTGCTCGCCGTGCTACCGCTGATGATCGTCTGGTTCGGTATCGACGAGCTGACCAAGGTGCTGTTGATCGCGTTCGGCGCCGGTGTGCCGATGTACCTCAACCTCTTCGCCGCGATACGTGGAGTGGATCAACGCCTCATCGAGATGGCCCACACCACCGGAGCGGGACGCTGGCGGGTGGTCAGCCGCGTTCTGCTGCCCGGTGCACTGCCCGGATTCCTGGTGGGGCTGCGGTTCTCGCTCGCATACAGCATCCTGGGCCTGGTCGCGGCCGAGACCGTCAACGCCGATCAGGGACTGGGTTTCCTGGTCACGCAGGCTCAGACCTATCTGCAGACCAATCAGGTTTTCGTGGGACTGGTCATCTACTCGATTCTGGGGTTGCTGGCCGATCAGATCGTCCGGATTCTGGAACGGGTGCTGCTGCGCTGGCGGCCCAGTTATGAGGCGGCGTGACCACCGCACCCGAATTGGCTTTGCAAACCCGGTCCGGCGTGCTGGTCGAGCAGGTCGTGCGCACTTTCGGCTACCGCACCGTGCTCGACCACCTGGACCTGACGATCTCCGATGAGGAACTCGTCGTGTTGTTGGGTCCCTCGGGCTGCGGTAAGAGCACCTTGCTGCGACTGCTGGCCGGTCTGGACCGGCCCGACGGTGGTCGCATCGAAGTACCGGCCAGGCGGGCCATCGTGTTCCAGGGTGATCGACTGTTGCCCTGGCAGCGGGTGCTGCGCAATGTCACCCTGGGTCTGCGCGGGCCGGACGCCGACCGGCGTGCTCGCAAGGCTCTGGCCGATGTCCACCTGGCCGATCGGGAAAAGGCTTGGCCCAAAGAACTTTCCGGTGGCGAGGCGCAACGCGTCGCACTCGCACGTGCGCTGGTGGCCGATCCCGAGCTGGTGTTGCTCGACGAGCCCTTCGCGGCGCTGGATGCCATCACCCGGGTCCGCATGCATGATCTCGTTCGCGAACTGCGCCGCGCACACCATGCTTCGATGCTGTTGGTCACCCACGATGTCGACGAGGCGATCGCTCTGGCGGATCGCATCGTCATCATGGCCAGCGGCAGGATCGCGAACGAGCACCGCGTGGAGCTGTCCGCGGCCGACCGTGAGGCGAGCCCGGCCCGCGAAGAACTACGCCGCGCGTTGCTCGCCGATCTCGGCCTGGCCAACACGCACTGATTTTTGTCCCCTTTCATCACGCACAGGAGAACCTATGTCCAACAGACGATTCCGACTTCCCGGCGCGCTATTGTCCGGTACAGCGCTGCTGGCCGCGGCCACCCTGCTCGCCGCCTGCAGTTCCCCGACCAGCACACCGTCCGGCCAGGGACCACTGAGCAAGTCCAGCGACTCTGCCGCGCATCCGGAGTGGAAGGATTTCACGTTCACCATCGGCGACAACGGCGGCGACGGCAGTGAGGAACTGAGCAAGGTCACCGGCGCGTTCGACGACGCGCCGTACAAGGTCAAGTTCGCCCGGTTCGACTACGGGCCGCCGCTGGTTCAGGCTGCCGCGGCGGGCGATATCGACCTCGGCTATGTCGGCACCGTCCCGCCCATCACCGGCGCAGCCAAGCAGTACGGATTCAAGATCGTCGCAACGCAGCACGGCTCCGACAAGACCAAATCGGCCGAGAACATCATCGTGCCCAAGGACTCACCGATCAAGACTCTCAGCGACCTCAAGGGCAAGAAGATCGCCATCCCGCAGGGCAGTTCGGCTCATGGGCTGGCGTTGCTCGCGCTCAAGAGTGTCGGCCTCACACCGAAGGATGTCGAATTGGTCTATTTGAGCCCGGCAGCCGGCGCCACCGCCTTCAACACCGGCAAGGTCGACGCCTGGTCCATCTGGAACCCGCAGTCGGCGATCGCGGTCGGGGACGGCGCCCACATCATCGCCCAGGGGTTGCCACCCATCGACCAGGTCAACAACTACTACGTGGCCACCGACAAATCGCTCGACGATCCGGCCCGCCGCGCCGCGCTCACCGATGTGCTGACCCGCATCGCCCGGATCTTCAACTGGGCGCAGAAGAATCCCGACGAGTACGCCAAAGCCATCGCCAAGGAGACCGGCGTCCCGCTGGAGGATGCCAAGGCCACGGTGGACTCCTACCCGTTCAAGATCGCGCAGGTGCTGCCCGAGGACATCAAGGCCGAACAGGACCTCAGCGATGCCTTCCTGGAGGCAGGCGAGATCACCAAACCGGTCGACGTCGCATCGATCACCGACAACCTGTTGCCTGACGGCTTCGACAGCTCGCAGTTGTCCTGACGCTGAGCTGATTTGACGTATTGGAGACACCATGAGCACGCCACGGCGGGAACTGCACCTCAACGCCTTTCTGATGGAGGCCGGTCACCATGAAGCGGCCTGGCGGCTACCGGAGAGCAACCCGAGGGCCGATTTCGACCTGCAGCACTGGATCGGACTGGCCCGGCTCGCTGAGGACGCGAAGTTCGATTCGCTGTTCCTGGCCGACGGCCCGTCGCTCACCGGAAGCGGTGAGTTCCGTCCGCCGGGGCAGCTCGAACCGTTCACTTTGTTGACGGCGCTGTCGCAGCACACCAGTCGGATCGGGCTCATCGCGACGGTCTCGTCGACCTACAACGAGCCGTACAACCTGGCGCGCCGGCTGGCGTCGGTCGATCACGTCAGCGCGGGGCGTGCCGGCTGGAATATCGTCACCTCGGCCGGTGCGGACGAAGCCGCCAACTTCGGACTCGACGACCGGCCGAGCCATGCCGCCCGATACCAGCGCGCCGATGAGTTCCTCACCGTCGCAAAGGCGTTGTGGGACAGCTGGGAGACCGAAGCCGTCCTGGCCGAGAAGAAGTCGGGTCGATTCGCCGATCCGGCCCGCCTGCATTCGATCGATCACGTCGGGACGCACTTCAAGGTCGCCGGACCGCTCAATGTCGAGCGCCCACCACAGGGGTACCCGGTACTGGTGCAGGCCGGCTCCTCGGAGGATGGCCGCAGCTTCGCCGCCCGGCATGCCGAGGCGATCTTCACGGCACATCAAACCTATGAGCGCGCCGCCGATTTCTACCGTGACATCAAGACGCGGACCGCGGCAGCGGGCCGGGATCCCGACACGGTGCTGGTCTTGCCGGGCATCGTGCCGTTCATCGGGTCGACCGAACAGGAGGCAGCCGATCTGGCGGCGCGGTTCGACGAACTGCGCATCGCCGAATACGGTCTGTCGCAGCTGGCGTGGAATTTCGAGGTCGACCCGTCGATATTCGACCTGGACGCGCCGCTACCACAAGCCATCCTGGCGCGGCCCAAACTCGAAGGCTCGCAGAGCAGAACCGATCTGATCATCGAGTTGGCGGTCCGGGAGAACCTCACCGTCCGTGAGCTACTGTCGCGCCTGGGCGGCGGCCGCGGGCACTTCACCTTCGTCGGCACACCCGATCAGGCTGCGGACACCATCATCTCCTGGTTCGAAGGTGGCGCCGCCGACGGATTCAACATCATGGCGCCCGGACTGCCGGCGCAACTGGAGACATTCATCACCCAGGTATTGCCGATCCTGCGGAGCAAGGGATTGTTCCGGGAGGACTACCGCGGCACCACGCTGCGGGAGCATTTCGGCCTGCCCGTCCCGGCGAACCAGTTCCACCGCGATGCCTGACCGCCTTGCGCCGGCCCTGTCGATCACGGGCCTGCGCAAGGTGTACCGCGACGGTTTCACCGCGGTCGCTGACCTCGACCTCGAGCTGGCAGCCGGCGCCTTCTTCGGCCTGCTCGGGCCCAACGGTGCGGGTAAGACGACGCTGATCGGATCGGTCTGCAATATCGTCAGACCCACGGCCGGCGCGATCACGGTCTTCGGGCATGATCACCGCACCCGGCAGGCCCGCAGGTCGATCGGCCTTGCCGAGCAAGAGATCAATGTCGACCGTTTCCTGTCGGTCCGCCAACTCCTCGTCTACCACGCCGGCTATCACGGCCTGGGTCGCCGGACCGCCGGCCGGCGCGCCGACGAACTACTGGGCCGCCTCGGTCTGGAATCCAAAGCTGACGGCAGGGCATACGAACTCTCCGGCGGTATGCAGCGCAGGCTGGTGCTGGCCCGCGCACTGATCCACCAGCCACGCTTGCTGATCCTCGACGAACCGACCGCCGGCGTCGACGTCGAATTGCGCACGGAGATATGGGCTCTGGTCAAGGGTCTCAACGCTTCCGGTACGACGGTCCTGCTGACGACACATTATCTGGAGGAGGCCGAGACCCTCTGCGAGGACATCGCCCTCATCAGCGCGGGCCGGATCGTGGACCGTGGGTCTTCGGCTGTGCTTCGTGACCGCTACCGGGCTCGTGATATCGCCGAGGTCTACGACCGCGTCATCAGTGCCGGGACCGCACCGTGAGCGACCGTGATACCGGGCTGGCGACTCGGGAGGAATTCAGCGCCGAACGCGCGCCACTGTACTGGCTCGTCGAGCGAGAAGTGCTGCGGTTCCTCAACATCTGGCAGTACGCAGTAGCCGGACCGATACTGTCGACGATACTGTTCGTGATCGTCTTCGGATCCGCCCTCGGCCGCAACGTCGCCGCTGTCGAAGGCGTTCCCTACGGCCAGTTCATAGTGCCGGGCCTGTTGGCGCAGGCGATTCTCACCGTCGGCTTCGTCAACGGCACCACCAGCCTTTTCGAGGCCCGCCGGGACCGGTACATCAACGATGTCTTCGCCAGCCCGCTGCGGTGGTGGGAGATCAATGCGGCGTTGGTGGCCGGGGGCGTCGTTCGCGGCATCATCGTTGGTGCCGGCGTGCTCGTCATCGCGCTGCCGCTGACACATATCACCGGTGTGGCGCGACCCGTGGTGTTCGTGTCGGGCACGGTGGCGGTCCTGCTGGTGGCCGGGCAGGTCGGCGTCATCGCGGGCAGCCTGGCCAGGTCACTGGATCACGTGTACTCGATGGAGTCGATAATCCTGCTGCCGCTGGGCTTTTTGGGTGGTGTGTTCTATTCCGCCGGACAACTGCCCCGGGTGTGGGAGGTGCTCAGCCGCTTCAACCCGGTTTTCTGGCTGGTCCAGGTGGAACGCATCGGTCTGCTCGGACACGCAGACGTCGGCGCCGGATCCGCACTGCTCGTGGTGTGGGCGCTGGCGCTCGCATCGTCGCTGTGGTCGGCGTTCATATTCGCCACAGATCGACTCAAAGCCTGAGAGAGCCGGGCATATCACGGAGAGGACAACTATGACCATCGATGACGTGGTACCGAGCCTGACCACCGATGTGCTGGTGATCGGTGGTGGTCCGGCGGGAACCTGGGCGGCCATCAAGGCGGCACAGGCGGGTGCCGCTGTCGTGCTTGCGGACAAGGGCCACATCGGATCCAGTGGATCCACCGCTTCGGTCGGTACCGGGGTCTGGTATGTCGACGATGTGCCCGAACTGCGCGAAGCGGCGATGGCCGCCAGGGAGGCACTCGGCGGGAACCTCGCCGAGCGGGACTGGATGAATCGGGTGATCGACGAAACCCGTTCCCGGATGGATGAACTCGCGACAGTGCAGCGCTACCCGTTCCCTGTCGATTCGTTCGGCAGACCGATCCGCAATGATCTGCAGGGTCCGGAATACATGCGCAGGCAACGAGCCCGGGTCCAGCGGCTAGGGGTGCGCATCCTCGATCACACCCCGGCGCTGGAGCTGCTGGTCGATGACGACGGCGTGGTGTCGGGAGCGGTACTGCTCGACCGGGCAACCGGTCGCACAGTCCGGGTCGAAGCCGGCGCGGTGGTACTGGCCACCGGCGGTTGCGCATTCGGGTCGAAATCGTTGGGAACGGACGTCAACACCGGTGACGGTGCACTGATGGCCGTCGAAGCCGGGGCGGTGCTCTCGGGAATGGAGTTCTCCAACGCTTTCGCGATCGCACCCAAGGGAACATCGCTGACCAAGACCGCGTACTACTCCTGGGCGACGTTCTACCGCGGCGACCGGACGCCGATCGAGGGAGCCGGCAGCGCCCGGGGGCGCACCATCATCGCCCAGACCTTGCGCCAGGAGCCGGTTTTCGCCCGAATCGACCGCGCCGCCGACGATGAGCAACGCGCTATGCGCAAGGGCCAGCCTAACTTCTTCCTGGTGTTCGATCGCCTCGGTATCGACCCGTTCACCGACTTCTTCGAGATAACGCTCATCGCCGAGGGCACGGTCCGCGGTACCGGCGGTGTCCGGATCACCGACTACGACTGCGCCACCGATGCGCCCGGCCTGTACGCCGCGGGCGATACCGCGACGCGCGAACTCATCTGCGGCGGTTTCACCGGCGGCGGCAGCCACAACGCCGCGTGGGCGGCGTCCAGCGGCAGCTGGGCGGGACGCGCAGCGGCTGCCTTCGCCACCGGCAGAGGACGCCGCGCCGACGCGCTGCGTGCCATCGGCGGCGCGGGCCTGCGGCCCCACGGACCGCTCGGACTGGATCACCCGGCGGTGACGGCCGCCGTCCAGCGGTTTGTGTTGCCGCACGAGAACAACTTCCTGCGCGACGGTGCTCATCTGCGGCAGGGTTTGCAGTCCTTGAACGCGACCTGGTCATCGGTGCGGGCCAGCCTCGGCGCCGCAGGCGAAGACGTCTTCCGGGCGCGTGAGGCAGCCGCCATGGTGGCGCACGGTCGCTGGATGTATCACGCCGCGCTACAACGAACCGAGACGCGCGGTATGCACAAACGCGTCGATCACCCCGAAGTCGATCACGCACAGCACCATCGGTTGCTCACCGGCGGTCTCGACCGACTGTGGACCCGGCCCGAACCGGTCCGGTCGGTTGCCGGCGGGCGGGCCGCATGATCGAGGTGGTCGCCGGCGAGCGCTGCATCGGTTGCGATCGCTGTGTGGAGGTGTGCCCCACCCGGGTGTTCGACCGTGGGCCGGACGGGATACCGGTCATCGCCCGCCAGGCCAACTGCCAGACGTGTTTCCAGTGCGAGGCGTACTGCCCGGTCGATGCGCTGTTCGTCGCACCGCTGGCCACCCCGGTCGAGGCCGGCTCGCAGTTCCGCGATATCGCCCATCTGGAAGCCGCCGGACTGCTGGGCGGATACCGGCGCGAGCTGGGTTGGGGGAGCGGACGCAAACTCGGCGCCCGCACCGCCGTCGGGCCGGAGTACCCGGACTGACGGCGAGTTCTGCACCACGGTCGTGATCGGCGCCGCCGAACGACCCTGGTGCAGAAGTGAGCGGCAATAAGGATCGTCGTGATTTGAACTCCCGGCGCGCGTCAGCCGACTCCTGCGCTGCCACGCGGTGCCATCCACGTTGTGCAGCGTGATCCGCCGGCCGCGTCTGGCCGGCGACTCCCGCTCCGCGACACCCTGATGTCTGCTCGGCCGCCATTTCGACTCGTCATGATCGGTACTCTCGGCGAAATTTTGCCGAAGACGGCAGCACCGGCGCGCGGCGCGCGGCCATCGCCCCTACGTGGACCGATGGTCACTCGTCCCATATTGACCGCCGCGACAACCGCCGTGCGGTTGCTGAAACGCCACGCTCGCGTCGGGTCCGCTCGATCGCCGGGCCCGTTTGGTGCTCTTAGACTCCCGTCATTCGAGAGCCGTCCGATGTGAGTGGAGTCGCAATGACCCTGCCGGGTAACCGCAGTGCCGCAGCTGGTGCGGCAGGGGCTCGTCGAGCTGCGTCCGCCCGAATTCGTCCCGTGCGGGACATATGACGTCGGCAGGTGCCCTGGCGAAACCTTTCAACGCGGTCGGTGACTTCTTCGTCCTGACCGCGGAGACTTTCGCGTCGATCCCCAGACGCCCGTTCGCCTGGCGTGAGCTCATCGAGCAGATCTGGTTCGTGGCACGGGTCTCGATCTTCCCGACCGTCATGCTGTCGATCCCGTACACCGTGCTGATCGTGTTCACACTCAACATCGTGCTGCTGGAGATAGGGGCAGGCGACCTGTCGGGTGCGGGCGCTGCGTTGGCATCGGTCACCCAGGTCGGGCCGGTCGTGACCGCGATCGTCGTCGCAGGCGCTGGTGCCACCGCGATGTGTGCCGATCTGGGCGCCCGGACCATCCGCGAAGAGATCGACGCCATGAAGGTCATCGGCGTCAACCCGGTCCAGGCCCTGGTGGTACCACGAGTCATCGCCGCGACATTCGTTGCGCTGATGCTGTATTCGGTGGTTGCCGTCGTCGGGTTGACCGGCAGCTACATCTTCGTCGTCTACGTCCAGCATGTGACTCCGGGCGCATTCGTCGCGGGCCTGACGCTGCTGACGGGTCTGCCGCAGGTCGTCATCTCGTTGGTCAAAGCCCTGTTGTTCGGACTGTCGGCAGGCCTGATCGCCTGCTACAAAGGGCTTTCCGTCGGCGGCGGCCCCACCGCCGTCGGCAACGCTGTCAACGAGACCGTGGTCTTCGCGTTCATGGCTCTTTTCCTGATCAACATCCTGGCCACCGCGCTCGGGGTGAAGGTGGCCCCGTCATGAGCGATGTCCCCGCCGACGGCGACAACTGGATCGCCGACACCAGCACCCGACTGATCGACGCGACCCGCGCCCTCGGGGCGCAGACGGCGTTCTACGCCCGCGCCCTGGTATCCACCGCGGACGCCGTCCGGCGCTACCCAGCCGAGGTGTTACGCCTGATCGCGGTGATGGGCATGGGCACCGGTGCGCTGGCCGTCATCGGCGGCACGGTGGTGATCATCGGATTCCTGACCCTGTCCACCGGTGCACTCATCGCGGTGCAGGGCTATAACACGCTGTCCAACGTGGGAATCGAGGCCCTCACCGGCTTCCTGTCGGCATTCCTCAACGTCCGGTTCATCGCACCGGCCACCGCGGGTGTGGCGTTGGCCGCGACCATCGGTGCCGGTGCCACCGCACAACTCGGGGCCATGCGCATCAACGAGGAAATCGACGCACTGGAAGTCATGGGCATCCGGGCCGTGACCTACCTGGTGTCCACCCGCATCGTGGCCGGTGTGCTCGTGGTCATCCCGCTCTACACCGTCGCGGTACTGATGTCGTTTCTGGCCACCCGGTTCGGCACCACCATCATCTACGGGCAGTCTCGCGGCGTATACGACCACTACTTCTCGACCTTCCTACGGCCCACCGACCTGTTCTGGTCCTTCCTGGCAGCGTTGTCGATGGCCGCCGCGGTGATGGTGGTACACACCTATTACGGATTCACGGCGACCGGGGGACCGGCCGGTGTCGGCGAAGCGGTCGGACGCGCCGTGCGAACCTCGGTGACCGCAACGGTCTTCGTCCTGCTGACCATCACACTGTCCGTGTACGGGCAGTCCGGCAATTTCAACCTGTCGGGGTGATCCGATGAGTGATCGCTTCCGTGACGAGAAGATCGACCCGATCTGGTGGGCCCCTGTCCTGCTCATCGTGATCATCGGATTGATCGCCATGACAGCGCTGCTGTTCACCGGCACGCTGCGGAAGTTCATCCCACTCACTCTGGTCTCCGATCGGGCCGGCCTGGTCATGGAGGACGGTGCCAAAGTCAAGTTGCGTGGGGTGCAGGTCGGCGAAGTCGGCGGCATCGGAGCGGAATCCGATGCGTCCGGAACCAATCTGTCCACGCTCACGCTCAAGATCTATCCCGAACCGTTTCGGTACCTGCCGAGCAATACCGAAGCGGAGATCAAATCCAGCACGGCGTTCGGCGCCAAGTACGTCGATCTGATCGTGCCTGACGACGGACCCGACCCCGAACCGCTCAAACCGGACGCGGTGCTGCACTCACGCAATGTCACCGTCGAGGTAAACACCGTCTTCGAAAACCTGCAGAACGTCGTGCACGCCATCGACCCGGCCAAACTCAACTCGGTGCTGTCCGCGGTCGCGGAGTCCCTGCGCGGTAAGGGCGAGGTCATCGGTCAGGCCATCACCGATGCCAACAACGTGTTACTGGCCGTCAACCCTCGGATGCCGACGGTGCAGCGTGATTGGCAACTGTTCGGGCAGACAGTCCAGGCTTATTCTGCTGCGGCACAGGATATTCTGTCGATCCTGGATGCGGCGTCGACGACCAGCACGACCATCAGCGCGCAGGCCGGTGAGCTCAACTCGCTGCTGCTGTCCGCAGCGGGTTTCTCGCGCAGCGGTATCGACGTCATCGGTGGCAACCAGCCGAACCTGGTGCGCGCGGTCGACACCCTCGAACCGACGACAGGGCTGCTGGACAAGTACTCTCCGACCTACGCCTGCCTGTTCCAGGGCGCCCAGTGGTTCCTGGAGAACGGTGGCCGGGATGCGCTGGGCGGCAACGGAAAATCGGTCATCATGGACGCTGCCCTGCTCTTCGGCGACGACCCCTACCGCTTCCCGGACAACCTGCCCAAGGTCAACGCGACCGGCGGACCCGGCGGCAGGCCGAGCTGTGGGTCGTTACCCGATGTCCGGGCGAATTTCCCGGTGAAAGCCCTCGTGACCGATACCGGTTTCGGCACCGGGCTGGACATCCGACCCAACCCGGGTATCGGTTTCCCCGGTATCGCCAACTATCTACCGGTCACCAAGGGCGTGCCGGAGCCGCCCCGGATCCGTTACAACGGTGGCCCCGCGCCCGGCCCGATTCCCTACCCGGGTGCGCCACCCTACGGGGCGCCGCTCTACGGGGCCGACGGCACCCCGCTCTATCCGGGTGTGCCGCCGCCACCGGAACCGCCACCGCCCGCACCGCCCAATTAGCAAGGAAACGTCATGCGAAGAAAGAGCATCATCGGCACGGTGGTGCGGGTGTTGCTGTTCACCGTGATGTGCCTGGTCTTCATGTTCGCGTTGGTCACGGTGTTCGGCCAGTTCCGGTTCGACTCCCGCGCCACCTACAGCGCGGTCTTCAGCAATGTCTCCGGTCTCAAGGGCGGCAATTTCGTGCGCATCGCCGGGGTGGAAGTCGGCAAGGTCAAGAACATGACGCTGCACCGGGACGGCACCGTCACCGTCGAATTCGCCGTCGACCGGAGTCTGACACTCACCGAAGGAACCAGGGCCGCAGTACGTTACGAGAATTTGATCGGCGACCGCTACCTTGCCCTGGAAGACGGACCCGGTTCGGTACGTAAACTGCAGCCCGGGCAGACCATCCCGCTGGCCCGGACCTCGCCGGCCCTCGACGTCGACGCCCTCATCGGTGGGTTCCGGCCGCTCTTCCGTGCACTCGATCCCGATCAGGTCAACGCGTTGTCTTCCGAGCTGCTCAACGTGTTTCAGGGCCAGGGCGGCACCATCGCCTCGGTGTTGTCCCAGACCTCGGCGCTGACCACCACGCTTGCCGGCCGCGACGAGCTCATCGGCCAGGTGATCACGAATCTCAACACCGTACTGGACACCTTCGCCAACCGAGACGATCAATTCTCCGAAGGGCTGGACAAGCTTTCGCAACTGGCACAGGGACTGGCCGACCGCAGAACCGATATCGCCAATGGTGTCGCGCACATCAATGCCGCGGCGAGCTCGGTTGCCGATCTGCTGACCGAGGCCCGCGAACCGATCAAACAGGTGGTGCAGCAGGCCGATCGGGCCGCGGGTCAGGTGATGGCGGACCGCGATTACGTCGACGAGTTGGTCCGGACACTGCCCGACACCTATCAGATCCTGGCGCGCCAGGGACTCTACGGCGACTACTTCGGCTTCTACCTCTGCGATGCGATCCTCAAGGTCAACGGTAAAGGCGGCCAACCGGTGTCCGTCAAACTCGCCGGCCAGGACACCGGACGGTGCCAGCCCAAATGAAACGCCCTAGCATCAAACCGCTCAGTGAACGCAACCCGGTCATCGTCGGGATCGTCGGCACGTTGGTCGTCGCGGCGGTGGTGGTCGCCGCCTTCTCCTATGACAAGCTGCCATTCATCAAGGGCACCTCCGACTACTCGGCGTACTTCGCCGAAGCGGGCGGAATCAAGACCGGCAGTGACGTCCGGGTGTCCGGTATGGGCGTCGGCAAGGTCTCGGCCATCCACCTCGAAGGGACCAAGGTTCGGGTCGATTTCACCGTGAAGAACGGTGTCGCCCTGGGCGATCGGACCGAAGCCGCGATCAAGGTCGAGACCGTGCTCGGCACCAAGATGCTCGAGCTGACCTCACGCGGTGACGGTGCGCTCGCCGGGACCATTCCCTTGGAGCGCACCACCTCGCCCTATGATCTGCCCACAGCACTGGGGGAGCTCACGACCACCATCAGCGGCCTGGACACCACCGAATTGTCCTCGGCCCTGACCACATTGGCCGATACCTTCAAAGACACCCCGGACGATCTGAAATCGGCACTGGTCGGGGTGGCGCGATTCTCCGACACCCTCAACGCCCGCGACGATCAGCTGCGTCACCTGCTCGCCAACGCCGACAAGGTCAGCGCCGTCCTCGGCAAACGCAGCGATCAGATCGCCAGCTTGGTGGTCAACGCCAATGCACTGCTGGCCGAACTACTGGCCCAACGGAATTCGGTCGACGCGTTCATGGGAAATCTGACCGCGGTGTCACACCAGATCTCCGGTCTGGTCGCCGACAACAAGGAACAGCTCAAACCCGCACTGGACAAACTCAACGGTGTGCTGGGGATCCTGGACAATCGGAAACAGGAACTGCAACGCACGTTGTACCTGCTGCGGCGATACGCGATGTCCTTCGGCGAGGTGCTCGGTTCCGGGCCGTTCTTCAAGGCTTCGCTGGTCAACCTGCTGCCCGGACAGTTCACCCAGCCGTTCATCGATGCGGCATTCTCCGACCTGGGCCTGGATCCGAACGTGCTGCTGCCCTCACAGCTCGTCGACCCGGGCGTCGGTCAGCCCGCCACGCCTGCGCTGCCGGTGCCATACCCGCGCACCGGGCAGGGCGGCGAACCGAATCTCAATCTGCCCGAAGCGATCACCGGTAATCCCGGCGATCAGGGCTGCGGTCCGCCCGGGCTGCCGTTGCCCGGCCCGACCGGCTGCTACCCGTACCGCGAGCCGTTGCCCGCACCGCCGCCCGGCGGCCCACCGCCGGGACCGCCGGCCCTCTCGGGCAATTCGGATGCACCGCCGGCGAACCCGGTCTTCGTGCCTGCACCCGGTGAGCCGGCAGGGGGTGGACAGTGAGTACGCCGACAGTCGGCTCCGAGCGGTCGCGGTGGGTGCGCATCGTGACTGCCGCCACCTTGGTGATCACGCTGCTGGTGGGGATCACGGTGGTTGCCACGCCGTGGTGGACCAGGGTCAACCGCGACACCTTCATCGCCTATTTCGCCAACGCCAACGGTCTCTACGCCGGCGACGAGGTACGAATCCTGGGGGTGGCCGTCGGCACCGTGGACAAGATCGAACCGCAGCCGCAGAGCACCAAGGTGACCTTCTCGGTCGACTCCGAATACCCGGTACCGGCCGACGTTCGCGCCGCCATACTGTCACCGTCGCTGGTCAGCGCCCGCGCCCTACAACTGGTGCCGGCCTACTCGGGTGGGCCCAAACTGCAGTCGGGCGCATCGATCGCACAGGACCGCACCGCCGTTCCGGTCGAGTGGGACGATTTCCGCGCACAGCTGCAGAAGCTCACCGCATCGCTGCAGCCCAGCACCCCCGGCGGACCCAACGCGCTGGGCGAATTCGTCAACACCGCCGCGGCCAATCTGCGCGGGCAGGGCGACACCGCGCACGACACCGTCGTCAAACTCTCCCAGGCGGTTTCGGCGCTCGGCGACCACAGCACCGACATCTTCAGCACCGTGCGCAATCTGCAACTGCTGGTGTCGGCCTTGTCGTCGAGCAGCGATCTGCTCGCGGCGTTCAACAACAACCTCGCCGATGTGACCGGCGTGTTGTCCAACACCCCCAACGAGGTCGCCGACGCGACGCAGGGCCTCGACGCCGCGGTGACAGACCTGCGTGGTTTCATCGCCGACAACCGCGAGGGGCTCGGCACCACCTTCGACCGGCTCAACTCGATCACCACCGCGCTGAACGACCGTCGGGGTGATGTCAAACAGGTGCTGCACATCGCCCCAACGGTCTTCCAGAACTTCATGAACATCTACCAGCCCGCGCAGAGCGCCGTGACCGGCATCCTGGCGGCCGGAAACTTCGCCAACACCGTCCAATTCATCTGCAGTGCCATACAGTCCGCATCCCGGCAGAACTACGAGCAGTCGGCGAAACTGTGCGTCCAGTACCTGGTGCCGATCATCAAGAACCGTCAGTACAACTTCCCGCCCGTCGGTATCAACCCGTTCGTGGGCGCAGTCGCGCGGCCGAACGAGCTGACCTACAGCGAGAACTGGTTGCGCCCGGACTACGTGCCTTCCCCGCCCGCCGCTCCAGCTCCGGACCGGGCTGCCGATGCGCTGGCCGCCGAAGGTCCGTTGCCGCTCGACTTCTCACCCGGCACACCCACCGATCCGGCACAGGGGCTGCCGGGCCTGATGGTTCCACCCGCACCACCGGCAGGAAATCCATGAGGCGCGGACTGCTGACGGCGCTGCTCACCGGCTGCCTTGCATTGCTCTCCGGATGCCAGTGGCAGGGTCTCAATTCGCTGCCGCTGCCCGGTACCACCGGCAATGGTGACGGTTCGTACACCATTTCGGCTCAACTGCCCGATGTCGTGGTGATCCAGCAGAACACCCGGGTGCGGGTGGCCGACGTCAACGTCGGAAACGTCACCAAGATCGAGGTGCAGGACTGGCACGCCCTGGTGACCATGCGGATCGACGGCAACGTCCATCTGCCGGCCAACAGCACCGCCAAAGTGGGACAGACCAGCCTGCTGGGTTCCATGCACATCGAGCTGGCACCGCCCACCGACGAGCCGCCGCGCGGCACCCTCGGAGAGGGGTCGGTCATCCCGCTGTCGGCGGCCAGCACCTACCCGACCACCGAGCAGACATTGGCGTCGGTTTCCATCCTGCTCAACGGCGGCGGCCTGGCTCAACTGCAGGAGATCAACCAGACCTTCGCCACCGCCCTGGCGGGCCGCGAAGGTGAGATGCGCAGTCTGCTCACCCAATTGGACACCTTCATAGCCGCGGTCAACGCGCAGACCGACGACATCATCAGCGCCACCGACAAGTTGAACTCGCTGGCCGGGCAGTTTGCGGCGAAAGACGATGTCGTCGACAAGGCGCTCACCACCGTTCCGCAGGCGCTGGCCGTCCTCGCCGACTCGCGCACCAAACTCGCCGATGCCATCGATGCTCTCGGCAAGTTCAGCGCCATCGCCACCTCCACGGTGACCCAGAGCAAGGAGTCCCTGGTGGCCAACCTGCGCAATATCGCGCCGGCACTTCGTTCACTGGCAGATGCCGGCCCGGCACTCACCAAGGGGCTGGACTTCCTGTCGACCTACCCGTGGGTGAAAAGCACCATCCCGAACTGGTTTCGCGGCGACTTCGCCAATATCAGTCTCGTCGTCGACCTCACGCTGAGTCGCCTGGACAGCAGCCTGTTCACCGGGACGCGCTGGGAGGGTGATCTCACCGAACTGGAAATGCAGTGGGGACGCACCATCGGCCAGATGCCGAGCCCCTACACCGCCGGCAATCCGCTCATCGCCCCCTACCACTTCGGGGGGTACTGAGATGTTGCGGTTGTCCCGCACAGTGTGGATCCAGTTGGCGGTGCTGGCGACCGTCACCGTGGTGTCGGTCGCCGTGATGGCCTTCGGTTTCGTGAAAGTGCCTGCCCTGCTGGGTATCGGCCGGTACACGGTGACTCTCGAACTGCCGACCTCCGGTGGTCTTTATCCGACCTCGGTGGTGACCTACCGCGGCGACGAGATCGGCAGGGTCTCCTCGGTGGACGTCACCCGCGATGGTGTCCGCGCCGTCCTGACGCTGGAATCGTCCAAGCCGGTGCCGGCCGACGTCGCCGCCGCGGTACACAGCCGGTCCGCGATCGGCGAACAGTTCGTGGAACTGACACCGCGCAGCCAGACCGACACCGGTGAATCGGTGAAGCTTGCCGACGGTGACGTCATCCCAGCGGGCAAGGTCAGTGTCCCCGTCGACATCGGCGGACTGCTAGATGCCACCAACAAAGCGCTGCAGGCCATTCCGCAGGACAACCTACGCACGGTGGTGGACGAGGCGGACAAGGCCGTCGGCGGGCTGGGTCCGGAACTGTCACGCATCGTCGACGGTTCGACATCGCTGGCGATCGAGGCGGGCAAGACCGTCGACCCGCTGACCACCCTGATCGACCAGTCCCCGGCGGTGCTCGATTCGCAGGTCCGGACATCGGATTCGATCGCGAACTGGGCCGCCCACACTGCCTCGGTGTTCAACCAGTTCAAGGCGCAGAACACGGCGTTCTCCGACCTGCTGCGTCAGGGTGCTCCCGCGCTGGAAGAGGGTCGCGCACTGTTCGACCGGGTGGCGCCCGCGCTGCCAGTGCTGCTGGCCAACCTGGTGAGCCTGGGTGATATCGCGGTGGCATACCGGGCCGACCTCGAGCAGATGCTGGTGCTCTACCCGCAGGGCACCGCGGTCATGTCGGCCATCGCCCTGGCGAACTCGAACACCAAACAGGCCTACCGGGGCATATATCTCGACTTCAACCTCAACCTCAACTTGCCGCCGCCCTGCAACACCGGGTTCCTGCCGGCCCGTCAGCAGCGTTCTCCGGCCGACCAGGACGCCCCGGACCGGCCCGCCGGGGAGCTGTACTGCCGGATACCGCAGGACTCCGATCAGAACGTCCGCGGCGTGCGCAACATCCCGTGTGAGACCAACCCCGCCAAACGGGCACCGACCGTCGAGATCTGCGAGAGCGACGAACAATACGTGCCGCTCAACGACGGCACCAACTGGAAGGGCGACCCCAACGCCACACTGTCGGGTCAGGACATCCCGCAATACCCTCCGGGGGTCAGCGCACCGGGGGACCCGCCGCCGCCGATCGACGGAGCGCCGCCGACGGAGCCGTCACCGATCGCGGCGCCCTACGATCCGGCGACGGGTGCCTACATCGGGCCCGACGGTCGCAACTACGTGCAGCGCGATCTGGCAGCGACGGCGGACAAGTCCTGGCAGTCGATGCTGGTCCCACCACGTTGACCCCGCGAGCACCGCACGGAAAAGAATCGTGCTGATTCGATCGGGATCAACCGCTGCCGCCATGGCGTTGTGGTGTTGAGCGTCGACGAAAGTAGGAGTCTGTCCGTGACTGCTTCCGAGAAACCCCTGCACCTGGCCGTCGCGCTGGACGGCGCCGGCTGGCACCCGGCCGCCTGGCGTGAGCCCGACGCCCGGCCCGACGCGCTGCTGACCCCGCGCTACTGGACCGAACTGGTGGCCGAGGCCGAACGTGGCCTGCTCGACTTCGTGACCATCGAGGACGGGCTGACATTGCAGTACGACGATCACTTCACCGCCGACCGGCGCACCGACCGGGTCCGCGGGCGACTGGACGCCGTGCTCATCGCGGCCCGCGTCGCACCCCGCACCCGGCATATCGGTTTGGTGCCGACCGCCGTGGTCACCCATACCGAACCGTTTCATCTGTCCAAGGCGATCGCCACCCTGGACTATGTCAGCTCGGGCCGAGCCGGAATTCGGGTCCAGCTGGCGGCGCAGCAGGAAGCGGCGGCGCATTTCGGCCGCCGTGATATCCCTCCGATAGCACGGAGAACGCTGACCGATCCCGCCGTCGCCGCCGTTGTCGACGAATTGTTCGGCGAGGCAGCCGATTACGTCGAGGTGCTGCGCCGGTTGTGGGACAGCTGGCAGGACGACGCCGAGATCCGCGATGTCGAGACGGGACGTTTCATCGACCGCCACCGGCTGCACTACATCGACTTCGTCGGTGCACACTTCTCGGTCAAAGGCCCGTCGATAACCCCGCGGCCGCCGCAGGGTCAGCCGCCGGTCGCGGCGCTGGGCCACGGTGATGCAGCGTATCGGCTGATCGCGGGCAGTGCCGATATCGGATTCGTGACACCGCATTCCAGCTCGGAAGCCGCGACGCTGGTGCGAAGTATCGACGCGTTGCGGTCCACGGACCGTCCGCCGGTTCGGGTTTTCGCCGATCTGGTCGTCATCCTCGCCGACACCGCAGCCGAGGCCAGGGACCGCCGGGCCCGACTCGACGAACGTGCCGGAACCGAATATCGCAGCGATGCCGAGATTTTCGTCGGTACGCCCAGCGAGCTCGCCGACCTGCTGGCGGACTGGCAGGCCGCGGGTCTGAGCGGCTTCCGGTTACGGCCCGCCGCCCTGCCGCACGACCTGCGTCAGATCACCGAAGCGCTCACACCCGAACTGCGCAGGCGCGGGCTGTCCCGCGCGGGCTACGACGCCGACACACTGCGTGGGCTGCTCGGCCTGACCCGACCCGCCAACCGCTTCACCGCAGCCTGAAGAACATCGAGGTCATCCAATGAGCAAGCCGATCAAACAGATTCACCTCGCGGGACACTTTCCCGGCGTCAACAACACCACCGTCTGGAGCGATCCCGCATCCGGCAGCCATATCGATTTCAGCTCGTTCGTGCATTTCGCGCAGACCGCCGAACGAGGCAAATTCGACTTCATCTTCCTGGCCGAGGGCTTGCGGCTACGAGAGCAGAACGGTCAGATCTACGACCTGGACGTCGTCGGCAGACCCGACACCTTCACCGTCCTCGCCGCGCTCGCCGCCGTCACCGACCGGCTCGGCCTGACCGGCACCATCAACTCGACGTTCAACGAACCGTATGAGGTGGCGCGGCAATTCGCATCCCTGGACCACCTTTCCGACGGGCGCGCCGCCTGGAACGTCGTCACCTCATGGGATGCCTTCACCGGCGAGAACTTCCGGCGCGCCGGCTACCTGCCCGAGGATCAGCGTTACGAACGTGCCGAGAGTTTCCTGTCCGCTGCACACGTGCTGTTCGACTCCTGGCGTGGTGACGAGATCGTCGCCGACAAGGCGAGCGGGGTGTTCCTGCGCGATCCCGATGCCGGCGAATTCGCGGTCAAAGACCCACATTTCGACATCGCCGGCCGGTTCAATGTGCCGCGCAGCCCGCAGGGCCGACCCGTCATCTTCCAGGCCGGCGACTCCGACCGCGGACGGGAGTTCGCCGCGGCGTCCGCCGATGCCATCTTCTCGCGGCACGGCACGCTGGAAGCCGGTCAGGCCTTCTACAGCGACGTCAAGAGGCGGCTGGCGGCATACGGACGGCGACCCGAAGAACTGCTGATCCTGCCGGCGGCGACCTTCGTGCTCGGCGACACCGATGCCGAGGCCGCCGATATCGCCCACGACGTGCGGCTGGCTCAGGTATCACCGCAAACCGCCATCAAATTCCTCGAACAACTGTGGAACCGGGACCTTTCCGATCACGATCCGGACGGGCCGTTGCCGACGGTGGATCCGGTCGTGGGGGAGAACACCATCGCGCGGGGCCGGGCCAGTGTGCGGATGTATCGCGACCCGATCGCCACGGCCGGTGAATGGCGCGCCAAGGCCGAGGCCGAGAATCTCACCACCCGCGAGTTGATCGTGGAGGTCACCGGCAGACAGAGTTTCATCGGGTCGGCGAGGACCGTGGCGGCCAGCATCAACGAGCTCGTCCAGGCCGACGCCAGCGACGGTTTCATCCTGGTACCGCACGTCACCCCCGGCGGACTGGACCCGTTCGTCGACCAGGTGGTGCCACTGCTGCAGGAGCGCGGCGTCTTTCGCAGCGACTACACCGGTTCCACCCTGCGTGAACATCTCGGCCTGGCGGTACCCGCGCCGCGACAGCGGGCCACCGCCGGCTGACATCCCCTCGCGGCCAACCGGCAGGAGCAAGGATCGTGCTGAGTTTTTCCCTCGCCGTGACGGGGAGGTGTTCGTACTGTGGCCAGACGTGACGACTTCACCCCTGTCCCGTCGGCGTGCGCTGCAACTACTCGGTCTCGCCGGCGGTGCCGCGCTGCTCACCCCTGCGCTGGCCGCCTGCGGCTCCTCCAGCACTAGTAGCGCGCTGGCCGGAAACGCCCCGGTCTCCGGCAGATTCGACGGTGTCGCACTCAAACTGTTGGTCAATCAGCCGCATGTCACCTCATTCCGCGATGTGCTCGCCCCGGCGTGGAACAAGGAGACCGGAGGCACCCTGGAGGTCACCGCCGCGCCGTATGACCAGCTCACCAGCAAGCAGGTGCTCGATGTGCAAAGCGGCACAGGTGAATTCGACGTCTTCGACTACTTCTACTTCGGCCTGGGCGATCTGGTGGATGCCGGAGCACTCGTCGAGCTGACCGACTGGATCGACAAGAACAAGACCGCGATCGGCGTCGACGGGTATCTGCCGTCGATCTACGACCCCTACACCCTGCTCGACGGTAAGCGTTACGGCCTGCCCTACGACGGTGACATCCACATCCTGTTCTACAACGCCGAACTGCTCGACCGCTATCACGTCGAACCGCCCAAGACCTGGGACGAATACGACGAGGTGGCCGCCAAGATCACCACCGATGCCAAGGGGGCGGCCTACGGTGCGATCGTCTCCGGTCAGCAGGTCCCGATGATCCTGGGCTGCTCTTACATCAACCGGCTCACCGGATACGGCGGCGAACTGGTCGACGCCGACGGCAAACCGACACTGACCTCCGATGCCTCCGTCGCCGCCCTCAAGCACCTGGTCGACGTGGCGCCGGTGGCACTGCCCACCCCCCTGCAGGTCGGCTTCGACCAGGCGAACTCGGCGTTCCTGTCGGGGCAGGGCGCACTGCTGGACACCTGGACCGATATGGCTCTACGTGCCGAGGACCCGACAGCCTCGAAGATCGCCGGTAAATGGGGAGCGGTATCCCTGCCGGTCGGTGGGAAGAACACCACACCGCGCGCGGCACTGGACGCCGGTTTCGGGCTGGCGATCTCGACCGCCTCCAAGAAGCAGGATGCTGCGGCCGCATTCATCAACTGGGCCACCGCCACCAAGCAGAACCTGGTGGTGTCCTCGACCGCCGGCGCC
Source organism: Mycobacterium sp. (assembly GCA_016197405.1). GTDB lineage: Bacteria > Actinomycetota > Actinomycetes > Mycobacteriales > Mycobacteriaceae > Mycobacterium. Next base: position 141,943 of record JACPVR010000019.1, on the reverse strand, counting down.
GGTATCGACCCGGTGCGCGCAGACGTGCTCAACTCCGACGGCTACGCCAAGGTCGTGACCAAAGCCATCGGCCCCATTCGGGAGGGCCTCGGCGGACATCCGCTGGTGTGGCCCAAACAGCCTGGCGCGCCCAAACTCCTGCAGGACCTGGTCGATCAGCTGGCGCTGGCCATAGCGGGAACCCAGACCGTGGAACAGTCACTGGAGAACGCGCAGAAGAGCTGGGAGAGCACCACGTCATGACGCGACGTGTCCCGCTCTGGCTGGCCCTGCCGGCCATCGCAGGATTGGTGTTGTTCCTGGTTTATCCGACGATCTATCTGATCGCACTGGGCCTGACCGACTCGTCACTGGCCCACCCGCTGCGAAGTTTCAGCGGCGCAGATAATTTCACGTCGGCATTCGCCTCCCCGGCGTTCACACCGTCGCTTCTGCGATCGACATTGTTCGCGGCGGTTGCCACGGTGCTGACGACCGGGCTGGGCCTGGCACTGGCGCTGCTGCTGCGTGCCCGCGGCACCCGGTTCGGGATCGTCGGCGCCTTGCTGCTGCTGCCGCTGGTGACCGCACCGGTGCTGATCGGCGTCGCGTGGAAGCTGCTATTGGCTCCGGTCGGCGGCGGGTTGGCGGATTTCTTCTCCGCGCTCGGGCTGGCCGGTTTCAACCCACTGGGCTCCGGTGCCGGCGCCTTCACGGTGCTGCTGGTCATCCACGTCTGGCAGTGGACGCCTTTCGCCGTGCTGATCCTGTTCGCCGCACTCGGTGTGGTCAGGCCCGAACTGTTGGAGTCGGCACGCATCGACGGTGCGGGACCGTGGCGCACTTTCAGCACCGTGACCTGGCCGGCCATCGCCCCGACGGCCTGGGCGGTGGCGGTTCTGGAGCTGGTCATCGGATACAAGGTCTTCGACCTGATCGTCGTCATCACCTCGGGCGGACCCGGGTTTGCGACGACGCTGTCGCCGTTCGTCATCTACCAGACCGGCCTGCGCGGCAGCTTCGACATGGGAACCGCAGCGGCACAGACGCTGATCTTCGCGCTGGTGGTGGGGACGGTTGCCACAGTGCTCACCGCGGCACGGGCACGCACCGTGCGCGCGGAACAGTCATGAACTCGATTCGGCGGCGCGCGGCGGTCTGGGCGGCGATCGCGATCGTCGTCGCCGTGACCCTGGTGCCGATCGGTTACCTGGTGTCACGGTCGGTCCGCCCGCCCGCGGACGTGCTGAATTCCAGTCTGCTGCCGACCCAGTGGACGCTGACCAACTTCGTCAAGGTGTTCGACACCATCGAATTGCCGACGATGCTGCAGAACTCGTGGATATCGGCCGTGGGAGCCGCACTGCTGGCCGTCGTGATCGCCACTCCCGCCGCATATTTCACCGCGCGCCGGTATAGCGGTGACCGGTTGCTGACGGTGCTGTTGGCCAGCTACTGCGCCCCGCCGATCGTGGCGATCATCCCGCTGTTCTTCCTGCTGCGCAATATCGGGCTGACCAACAGCGTTGTCGGGTTGATCATCGTCAACGGTATCGCCAACGTCCCCGTTGCGGCCTGGCTGCTCGACGGATTCGTTCGCCGCATACCCGTCGAGATCGACGAGGCCGCGGTCATCGACGGCCTGACCGTCGCCGGGGCGTTCCGCAAGGCAATCGTTCCGTTGCTGTGGCCGGGCATCATCGCTGCGCTGCTGGTGGTTTTCTTCTTGAGCTACAACGACTTTCTGTTCGCGGTGTACATCGCGGTGACGAAGGAGAGCCAAACCTTGACCGTGGGCCTGTCACTGTTTCAAGGTGACCGCAATGTGCAGTTCGGCCAGCAGGCAGCGGCCGGTCTGCTCGGTATCGCACCGGTATACGTGCTCGCCCTGACGGCGCAGCGCTATCTGGTCGGTGGGCTGACAACCGGGGCGACGAAATGAGCGCCGTCGAACTCGTCGGAATAACAAAATCTTTCGGCACGTCCACCGTCGTCGAGGATCTGAGCCTGAGCCTTGCCGACGGTTCACTGACAGTGCTCGTCGGACCGTCGGGCTGTGGTAAGTCGACGACGCTGCGCATCGCGGCTGGACTGGAGTCCGCCGATCACGGCGCCGTGCACATCGGTGGTCGCGACGTCACGACCGTCACACCACGGGAACGCGATGTCGCGATGGTCTTCCAGAACTATGCGTTGTATCCGCAATTGTCGGTGGCGGGCAATATCGCCTTCCCGCTGCGCAACGCCAAGGTCGAGAAATCCGAGATCGAGGGGCGGGTGCGTGCGGCCGCCGAACGCGTCGGCATCGCCAACCTGCTCGATCGCAAACCGCGTCAGCTCTCCGGCGGTCAACAGCAGCGCGTAGCCATCGCGCGCGCACTGGTGCGCACACCTGCTGTCTTCCTGTTCGACGAGCCGTTGAGCAATCTGGACGCCAAACTGCGCGTCGAGCTGCGCTCGGAAATCCGCAGGCTGCAACAGGAACTGGGTATCACCGCGCTCTACGTGACACATGACCAGGAGGAGGCGATGACGATCGCCGACCAGCTCGTCGTGCTCGACAGGGGCAGGGTGGCCCAGCGCGGCACACCGGAGCAGCTCTACCGCCAACCGGCCAACACCTTCGTCGCGGGCTTCATCGGGTCTCCCAGCATGAATCTGGTGGATGGCCGCCTGCGCGCCGGTGTGTTCGAGGCCGACGGCCTGGCGTGGCCGGTGCCTGCCGGCGCCGATGGTTCCCTCACCCTGGGGGTGCGCCCGGAGGATCTGCTCGTCGAACCCGACGACGACAGCGCACACCGGCTCGAGCTCGTCGAACTGCTGGGCCCGCGTTATGTGCTGATCGTGCGGGTCGGTTCCCGCCGGCTCACCGCGGTCGTGGAAGCGGCCTCGGTCGCGGGGTGGGCGAACGCGCCCGCACCGGGCGACGCGGTATCGGTGCGGGTGCGACCGGGTCGCGAGCACCTCTTCGACGGCGCCACCGGCAACCGGATCGGCGACCAGTAGTCGATGACGTCCGCAGGCAAGGAGTAACGATGTCACGTACCCCGTGGACAGCACCGCTGGACGATGCGGAGACGCAGCGATGGGACGGTGTGGCAGCCGAGGTTGCGCTGGCACTGCAGCACGATGTCCTTCAGCGTGATCGGGCCAACCAGCAGCCCGACGCCGAGCTCACATTACTCAAGGAGTCCGGGCTGGCCAATCTGCTCATCCCGGCGCGGTTCGGCGGCGGTGGCGGCCACTGGTCGTCGGCGCTGCGCGCCGTGCGCATCATCGCCCGCACCGACGCCTCGATAGCGCAGATCCTGAGCTACCACTACTGCAACCACGCCAGCATCGTGTTCTTCGGTGCGCCCGAACGCTGGGAGCACTGGTTCACCGCCTCCGCCGCCGGAAACTGGTTGTGGGGTGATGCGGTCAATCCGATGGACCCCGACCTGACCCTGAGCCCCGACGGCCCGGGATTTCGCCTCGACGGGCGTAAGCGATTCGCCACCGGGGCGTCCACCGGCGATGTCACCCTGGTGATGGCCGCCGAGCAGGGCGCCGACCGGGTGCTGGCCTCGGTTGTCGAGCACGATCGGGCCGGTGTGACCTTCGGTGACGATTGGGATGCGCTGGGCCAGCGGCTGTCCGCAAGTGGCAGTGTGCACTTCGACGATGTCGCCATAGCGCCCACCGACGTGCTCGGAGAGGTCGGTGACGAGCCGTACTCGACACTGGTCACTCCGGGTGTGCAGTTGGGTTTCGTCAACCTTTATCTGGGCATCGCGCAGGGCGCCCTGGATCGCGCGCGTACGTTGACCCTGGATCGGCGGGGTTCCTGGCTACTCAGCAGCGCCGAGCACTACTCACAGGATCCGTTCGTGCAGCGGGTTTTCGGTGAGCTGCTGGCCAGGACCGCGGCCGTGGAGGCCCTCGCCGACCTATGGAACACCCGGTTCGACGCGGCGATCGCGCGCGGCGCAGCGGTCACCGCGGCTGATCGCAGCGTTGTCGAGATCGGTGTCGCACAGGCCAAGATCGTGTCCACCGAGACCGCGCTGGAGGTCGCGCACCGGGTGTATGAGGTCACCGGTGCCAGCTCGGCACGCACCGCCGTCGGGCTCGATCTGTTCTGGCGCAACATCCGCACGCACAGCCTGCACGATCCGGTGGACTACAAGAAGTTGGAGGTCGGTGCGCACTACCTCACCGGTGAGGTCGCGCCGATCACGCTGTACACCTGAGCCATCCCGGGGCGTCGTGCGTGTCGGTCGGATCACGCCGATTCGATTGCTGGGCAACGACTGTCGAGGAGCCGGGATCAGCCGGCGCCTTCGGCGATGCGGCGTACCGCACGGATGAAGACGTCGATCTCGTCGAAGGTGTTGTAGAACGCGAACGACGGCCGGACCGTAGTCTCCAACCCCAGCCTGCGCAGGATGGGTTGCGCGCAATGATGACCCGCGCGCACCGCGATCCCTTCGGCGTTGAGGGCCTTACCGACCTCCAGCGATTCGTGACCGGCCAGCACGAATGACAACACGCTGGCCTTCTCCTGCGCGGTGCCCACCAACCGGACGCCGGGGATATCGGCCAGCAGCGGTGTGGCGTACTCCAGCAGTGCATGCTCGTACGACGCGATCCGCTCGATGCCGACCTTCTCCACGTAGCGGATGGCCGCCGCCAGCCCGACGGCATCGGCGATATTGCCGGTGCCGGCCTCGAACTTGTTCGGCAACCCCTGATAGAGCGCACGTTCCAGGGTGACGTCGGCGATCATGTTGCCACCGCCCTGCCACGGCGGGGTCTCGGCCAGGGCCTCCTCGGTGCCGTACAGCACGCCTATCCCGGTGGGTCCGAAGATCTTGTGACCCGAGAACACGAAGAAGTCCGCGCCCAGGGCTTGCACGTCGATCGGGATGTGCGGGATGGACTGTGCGCCGTCGATGAGCACCCGGGCGCCGTACCGGTGGCCGAGTTCGACGATCTTGTGCACCGGTGTGACGGTGCCGAGTGCATTCGACACATGCGTCGCGGCAACCAGTTTGGTCCGCGGTCCGAGTAGATTCTCGAACTCGTTGAGCAACAGGTTGCCGGCGTCGTCCACCGGCGCCACCCGCAGGACCGCTCCGGTCCGCTGCGAGATCTGCTGCCACGGGACGATATTGGCGTGGTGCTCCAAATGGGTGATGACGATCTCGTCACCCGGGCCGAGATGTTTGGCACCCCACGCATGCGACGCCAGGTTGATCGCCTCGGTGGTGCCCCGGACGAAGATGATCTGCTCGGACTTCGGAGCATTGATGAACCGCCGCACCGTCTCGCGCGCGTCCTCGTAGGCGTCGGTCGCCCGGGCAGCCAATTCGTGTGCGGCACGGTGGATATTGGAGTTCTCGTGCGCGTAGAAGTAGGCCAGCCGGTCGATAACCGACTGCGGCTTCTGCGTGGTGGCCGCATTGTCGAACCAGATCAGTGGTTTACCGTTGACCGTCTCACGCAGGATCGGGAAATCCGCCCGGATGGCGTTGACGTCGAAGATCTCGTGCTCGTCGGCGATCTGCGGTGTCGGCTGACCGAGGAAGTAATAGCCTGCCTCGTCACCCCCGGTGGATGCCGGAGTCGCGGGAGCACCCGACCAGCCGAGGTCACCGACCGGGGGCGCGGAGGCCGGCCATCCGGGTGCCGAACCGCGCGGTGCGACCGGAGCCCTGGGCGGGGCACCGGCCAGCACCCCCGGCACCGTCGGCACGATGCCGGACGGCACCGCGAACGAACCGAGGTCGGCGACACCGGACGGAAGGTGCGAAGCGCCCGCAGCGACGTGTCCCAACGAGGTGCCCGCCGTGGCATCGGGTGCATTACCGCGCGGAGCGACCGGAACCGTCTGCGGGGCAGGAACTTCCGGGCCCGGTGAGGTCGGGGTGACCCCGACGCCGGGCACTGGGACGAACCCCGCCGGGACACTCACCGGATGCTGCGCCGTCCCCGCCGCGCCGGTAGCCGCCGACGTTGCCGCCGTCACGTCCGGGACATTGCCCCGCGGTGCCACCGGGGCGGTCTGCGGCGGGGTGTCGGGCCCCGGACGAATGCTGGCCGCGAACAACTGGGTGGCCAGCGCGCTGAGTTCGCTTTCGCTGATCGGCAACTCGCTCTCGGCGTCTAGCGAACGATACTCACTTGTACTCATGGAACTTGTCCACCGCCACGTCGTCCAGCACGGCGAGGGCATCGTCGGTGAGGACCGCCAGCGACGAGTACAGCGTCACCAGATAGGAGGCGATGGCCGACCGGTTGATCCCGGTGAAGCGCACCGAGAGTCCGGGGGCCTGCTCGCCGACCAGGCCGGGCTGGAACAGGCCGACGACGCCCTGGCGTTCCTCGCCGGTGCGCACCAGGATGAACTTGGTCTTGCCGTCGGTGACCGGCACCTTGTCGCTGGGGATGATCGGGATTCCGCGCCAGGTGATGAACTGCGCGCCGAACAGGCTGACCACCACCGGGGGGACGCCGCGCCGGGTGGCCTCCCGACCGAATGCCGCGACGCCGAGGGGATGCGTCAGGAAGAAGCCCGGGGTCTTCCAGACCTTGGTGATCAGGCCGTCCAGGTCGTCCGGCGTCGGCGGACCGGTCAGGGTCGACACGGTCTGGCCTTCGGTGACCTGCGCCAGCAACCCGTATTCGGGGTTGTTGACCAGTTCGGATTCCTGGCGTTCCTTGATGGTCTCGATCGTCAGCCGCAGTTGCTGGGTGATCTGGTCGTGGGGGCTGGAGTACAGGTCGGACACCCGGGTGTGCACGTCGAGCAGGGTGGAGATCGACCGCAGGGTGTATTCGCGCGGGCTGGTCTCGTAGTCGACGTAGGTCTGCGGCAACGGTTCCTCGGTGAGCTCGCCGCCCTCCTCGGCGTGGATGAGCACCTGGTCGGGGTTGACCACGCGGTTCACCCGGTAGATACCGGCCTCGACCGGCACCCAGCTCAGCAGATGCAGCAGCCACCGTGGCGTGATCGTGGAGAGTTGGGGAACGGTCTTGGTGGCATTGGCGAGCTGCCTTGCGGCGAGATCGCCGAGGGCCGCAGACTCATTTTGGGCAGACGTCATCGCATTCCTCCGACTAGATGGTTGGCCCATCATGGTGGACGGGGCCCCCGGCCGCACAATGATAGTTCGCAGCTTGAGCGGAACTCTTTCGTTTGCCACATACCCATGCCGTATGGTGGAGCCCATGCCGCACAACGCACAGCCGCGCATCGCATTCACGCGTTGCCTCGCCGTGCGCTGTTGTTGTTGTTGATTTTCTGACGCCGTTTTCCTCTGCGTTTGCATTCCGCCGTATCTCGGCACCTGTGAACGCGCTGCTCAGAACCAGAAAGTCGACCTGGCATGACCGTTGCAACCGCGCTTGGCCGCGCTCCGTCACGTCACAGCACACCGGTGACGGTGCGCCGACGGGTACGCCCACGCCCCGGCATCGACCTGACCAGGCTGACTCGCTATCGCGGCGGGACGTATTCGCACACCGTCGACACCATCACCTTCGCCGACGGCACCACCGCCCGTACCGACCTCATCCGGCTCAACCCGAATGTCGAGGCATATTCCCTCGACTTCACCGGCCAGGCGCCGACCCGGCCCTCGCACTACCGGATCGACAGCTGGTCGGCGGTACCCAACCTGCGCGCGCATGCCTTCGAAGCCGAAGTGGACTGGATCCTGCGGAATTCGTTCCCCCGGATCAGCACCGCCGAGCTCAGTAGGCGGCTGCGTGCCGCGGGTTATCCGCTTGCGGTGGGCAATATCGCCGAACACGAGGCGATCGCCGGAACGCAGGCGGCCATCTGGCGGTTCACCAATGACCTGGAACTGGACAACAAACCACTCAACGTCCCGGCAGATGTGACGCGGGATGCCGACGGGGTCACGGTGGAATTCGACGGCCCGCGCGAATTGGGCGGGTACACAGTGGATTTGGTGGCGGAAAGCGTCGGTGCGGTCGAATTGCACCGCTCCGTGGACGGACGCGACTGGCAGCCCGTCGCGGCGTCACGAATCTCGGTCGCCGTCGGAGCCGGGACGCAGCGCAAAGGTCTCGGGGTCGGCGCGACGGTGTCTTCGGGCGGGGCAGGGCAGGCTTCGGTGGGTTACCGGTTCTATCGCCTCGCCGTCACCGGCGCGGTGGAGCTGGCGAATATCGGCTTCTGGCTCAACGGTTCGGGCAACTACCGCAACCAGGCCCGCGTCGTGCATCTCTACGACTACCTGCTCGCCGGTGCCCGCCGGGCCAGGGCCCGAACCACCGGACCACGGTTGACCGCAGCCAATGCGGTGTCCACCGGCAATTTGATCGGTCCCTTCCGGCTGGCCGCAACGGATCAGGCGGCGTTACGCGTGACCCGGGCGAGCCTGGTCGGCGCCGACGGTGCCGAGATCACCGGGCCCGTACATCCGGGCACGGCGTTCTTCGTGCGGCCCGAGCCGGGAACGACCAGCACCACGGTCACCATGACGGTGCCCGGTGCACCCGGGGGCTACGGCGGGCGTGTGCTCGCCGGTGTCGCGCGCGATGAGGCGTCGGCACGATTCACCCCACTTGCCCTGGCCATACCCGCCGACCTCGTCGTCGATTTCGATATCGACTGGTCGCGCTGAGCCGGATTCCGATTCGGCCCTGACAACCCGGAGGGGGAGTATCCCGCATGACCGTGGCCCCGGCGGCGCCTGCGCCGCCCGCCCAAGTCGAGTACTTCAGCTGGCAGCTGCGTGGTTCCTGCCTCGACTTTCCCGTCGAGCTCTTCTTCCCGGAAGAGGAGGTGCGCAAGCGGGTTCGCCGCCAACGCGAGGAACAGGCCAAGCGGATCTGCCAGGGCTGCCCGGTGTTGGCGAACTGCCGGGAGCACGCCCTGAGCACGCCGGAGAAGTACGGTATCTGGGGCGCCACCACCGCGCGCGAAAGAGCACTGCGGGCCTCGATGATCCGGGCGCGTGACGCGGGTTGACCCGGCCGGTGCCTGACGGTGCGCCGGTTGTCGGGCAAGCTGGTCCGGTGAGCTCCGATGACAACGTCCTCCTGGTGCACTGGCATGATCTCGGTCGCTACCTCGGTGCCTACGGGCATACCGATGTGCGCAGCCCCCGGCTGGATGCCCTGGCCGCCGAGGGAATCCTGTTCACCCGTGCTCACGCCACCGCACCGCTGTGCTCACCGTCGCGCGGCTCGTTGTTCACCGGGCGCTACCCGCAGACCAACGGTTTGGTCGGACTGGCCCACCATGGCTGGGAGTACCGCGCCGGGGTCCGGACACTGCCGCAGATTCTTTCTCAGTCCGGCTGGTACACAGCGCTTTTCGGCATGCAACATGAGACGAGCTTTCCGTCGCGGCTGGGGTTCGACGAATTCGACGTCTCCAACTCCTACTGCGAGTACGTCGTGGAACGCAGCACCGAATGGCTGCGTACCGGTGGTCACGGCAAGTTCCTGCTCACCGCGGGATTTTTCGAGACCCACCGGCCCTACCCGCATGAGCGCTACACACCCGCCGACGCGGCCTCGGTCACGGTGCCCGACTACCTACCCGACACCCCCGCGGTACGCCAGGATCTCGCCGACTTCTACGGGTCGATCACCGTCGCCGACGCCGCGGTGGGCAAGATCCTGGACACCCTGACCGAAACCGGGCTCGATACCAGCACATGGGTGGTGTTCCTGACCGACCACGGCCCGGCACTGCCGCGCGCCAAGTCGACGCTGTACGACGCCGGAACCGGTATCGCGGTGATCGTGCGGCCTCCGGTGGGCCGGCTCGCGGGCCCGGTGGTCTACGACGAGCTTTTCAGCGGTGTCGATCTGGTGCCGACGATCCTGGAACTGCTCGGCGTCGACGTGGCCGCCGACGTCGATGGGCTCTCGCACGCGGACAGCCTGCTCAACGGCGCCGGGGAGGTGCGGTCCGCGGTCTACACGACTAAGACCTATCACGATTCCTTCGATCCGATCCGGGCCGTTCGGACAAAGGAATTCAGCTATATCGAGAACTACGGGCACCGGCCCCTGCTGGACCTGCCCTGGGATATCGAGGAAAGCCCGTCGGGTCAGGCCGTGGCGGCAGCGGTCGCCGGACCCCGCCCGGAACGCGAACTCTACGACCTGGTGGCCGATCCGGCCGAACAGGTCAACCTCTTCGACGGCGACAACCTCGAGCAGGCCGAGGCCATCGGGGAACGGTTGGCGCTGCAGCTCAACGACTGGCGGCAGAAGACCAACGATGTCATCCCGTCCGAATTCGCCGGCACCCGGATCTCGGAGCGCTACACCCAGACCTACGCACACATCCATGACCTGGTGTATCCCAGCCGGTCGCCGGTGGCACAACAGCGCGGCATCAAAACCGAGTCGTCGCAATGATTCGAATCGGTCAGAGTTAAACCCCGGCAATGCAATTCGAATGAACAGCCCGTAGGCTCTGCGCATGGCGGAACACCCGACCGCGTATCTGGTCTTGGCATCGCAACGCAGCGGTAGCACTCTGCTCGTCGAGTCGCTGCGCGCGACCGGCGTCGCCGGGGAACCGCAGGAGTTCTTCCAGTACCTGCCGGACACCTCGATGTCGCCGCAACCGCGCGAATGGTTTGCCGATCTGGCCGACGAATCGGTGCTGCGATTGCTGGACCCATTGGTGGAGGGCAAACCCGACCTGGCTCCGGCGGAGATCTGGCGGGACTACATCCGCAGCGTGGGACGCACACCCAACGGCGTCTGGGGCGGCAAGCTGATGTGGAACCAGACACCGCTGCTGCTGCAACGCGCCAAAGACCTCCCCGAGCGGTCGGGCGAGGGCCTGCTGTCGGCGATCCGTGATGTGGTGGGCTCAGATCCGGTTCTGGTGCACGTCTACCGGCCCGATGTGGTGTCGCAGGCGGTGTCGTTCTGGCGTGCCGTGCAGACGCGGGTGTGGCGGGGGCGCCCCGACCCGGTACGTGATGCGCGCGCCGAATACCACGCCGCGGCAATAGCTCACGTCGTCACCATGCTGCGTAAGCAGGACGAAGGATGGCGGAACTGGTTCGTCGAGGAGGACGTGCACCCTATCGATGTGCCGTATCCGGTGTTGTGGCGGAATCTGACCGAGGTGGTCGGCACGGTGCTCGACGCCCTCGGCCTCGACCCCAGACTGGCGCCCGAACCGGTGCTGGAACGCCAGGCCGATCAGCGTTCCGACGAGTGGGTGGAACGCTACCGCGCCGATGCCGAACGAGAGGGGCTGCCGCTGTGAGTGCCACCGATGCGCCACCGGCCGATACCACCCATGTCGACGAGCTGCGCCTGCTGGAGGCCGAGGCCGTCCACATCGTCCGTGAGGTGGTCGCCGAACTGGAACGCCCGGTGCTGCTGTTCTCCGCGGGCAAGGACTCGATAGTGCTACTGCGGCTGGCGGAGAAGGCATTCCGGCCGTCGCCGTTGCCGTTCCCTGTTCTGCATGTCGACACCGGACACAACTTCGACGAGGTCATCGCCTTCCGGGACCGCCGGGTCGCCGAACAGGGCCACACCCTGATCGTCGGGTCTGTGCAGGAGACCATCGACAGCGGCCGGGTTCCCGATCCGGGGCCCGGCGCCTCCCGCAACCGTCAGCAGACCCGCACGCTGCTGGACGCCCTGGAGGCCGGCGGTTTCGACGCCGCGTTCGGCGGCGCCCGTCGCGACGAGGAGCGCGCCCGGGCCAAGGAGCGCATCCTCAGTTTCCGCGATGAATTCGGCCAGTGGGATCCGCGTGCGCAACGCCCGGAGCCGTGGTCGCTCTACAACGGGCGCATCCGCAAGGGCGAGCAGGTCCGGGTCTTCCCGCTGTCCAATTGGACCGAACTGGATATCTGGCGCTACATTGAGCTGGAAAACCTTGAGCTCCCGTCGATTTACTTCGCTCACCAACGCGAGGTCTTCGAGCGCGACGGCATCCTGCTGGCGGTGTCGCAGTACACCCATCCCGAAGGGGACGAGACCGCCGCAGTCGAGTGGGTGCGGTATCGCACCGTGGGCGATTTGACCATCACCGGCGCGGTCCGCTCGCGGGCCACCGACATCACCGGGGTCATCGGCGAGATCTCGGCCGCCACGGTGTCCGAACGGGGTGAGACCCGCGCCGACGACCGGACGTCGGTCGCCGCGATGGAAGACCGCAAGCGTGAGGGGTACTTCTGATGAGCACCACCCGACAGCTGCTCCGCATCGCGACCGCGGGATCGGTGGACGACGGTAAGAGCACCCTCATCGGCCGGCTGCTGCACGACACCGACAGCCTGCCGCTGGACCATCTGGAAGCCGTCACCGACGACGAGGGGGTCGCAGACCTGGCGGCCCTGTCGGACGGACTGCGCGCCGAGCGCGAGCAGGGCATCACGATCGATGTCGCCTACCGATTCTTCTCCACCGATACGCGTAGCTACATCCTGACCGATACGCCCGGGCACGAGCGCTACACCCGCAACATGTTCACCGGTGCTTCCAACGCCCATGTCGCGATCCTGCTGGTCGACGCCCGCGCCGGCGTGCTGCGCCAGACCCGGCGACATGCCAGGATCGCCAAATTGCTTGGTGTCAAACACTTCGTCGCCGCGGTCAACAAGATCGACCTCGTCGATTTCGATCCGGTGCGGTTCGCCGACGTGGAGACCGAGCTGCGCCAGATGTCGGCGCGCCTCGGCGGTGCCGACCTCACAGTGATCCCGATAGCCGCCAAACACGGCGACAACGTGGTGCACCGGTCGACCCGGACGCCGTGGTACGAGGGTCCGACGCTGCTGGAATATCTGGAGAACGTCGAACTCGCCGCCCCGCTGGCACAACGGTCCAGTCTGCGGCTGCCGGTGCAGTGGGTCTCGCGGCCCACCGCCGAACAGCGTCGCCGCTACACCGGCCGGCTGTCCGCCGGCACGCTGTCGGTGGGTGATCCGGTGCTGGTGTTGCCGTCGGGCAGTTCCTCGACGGTCACCGCGGTGGATACCCTCGACGACGATCGCAGCACTGCCGTGGCGCCGTTGTCGGTGTCGATCGAGCTGGCCGACGATATCGACGTCGGGCGCGGTGATGTGTTCGTCAGCTCCGAACCCGATGCCGATCATCCGGTGCTGGCCCGGGAACTGGACGCCACCGTCTGCTGGTTCGCCGACAGCCCGCTGCGCGCCGGCGATCGGCTGGCGCTCAAACAGGGCACCCGCACGGTGCGGGCCACCGTGCAGGAACTGTCCACCCGGCTCGACCCGGAGACCCTCGACGAACTCGACGGCCCGGTCGAGTTGGCGCTCAACGACATCGGGGCCGTGACACTGCGAACCAGCTCTGTCGTGATGGCCGACCCGTACGCGGTCAACCGCGACGCCGGAGCCTTCATCCTGATCGACGAGCAGTCCAACGACACCGTCGGCGCGGGCACCATCACGGTGGGCCGCGAGGTCAAGGCCGGCGCGCAGACGCGCAACGACATCCGCTGGCACCCGTCGTCACTGGACCGCGACTACCGCTGGAACAGCACCGGGCAGCGCGGCGCCACCATCTGGTTCACCGGACTACCCGCATCCGGAAAGTCAACCGTCGCAGTCGCCGTCGAGCGCGCGCTGGTGGAATCGGGACAGGTGGCCTACCTGCTCGACGGTGACAACCTCCGGCACGGCCTGTCCGACGACCTGGGCTTCTCGGCCGGCGACCGGGCCGAGAACATCCGCCGGGTCGGGCACCTGACCCGGCTGCTGGCCGACTCCGGGGTGGTGGCGCTGGCCGCGCTGGTGTCACCGCTGAAATCGGACCGCGAGATCGCCCGCGCGCTCAACGAGGCCGCCGGCCTCGCGTTCATCGAGGTCTACATCGCGACGTCGGTCGACGAATGCGCCAAACGCGACCCCAAAGGCCTCTACGCGAAGGCCCGCGCCGGTGAGCTGCGCGGCCTGACCGGATTCGACGCACCCTACGAGGCACCGGAGAATCCCGATCTGGTCCTGGACACCACCGGCGCCGATATCGACAGCCTGGTGGCCCAGGTGCTCGACGTGCTCAAGACGCGGCAGGGACTGACCGGCGCATTCGACTCGCGCTGACCGCAAACCTTCTCCGGTCGGGCGGACGCTCTTAGCCTGCGTCTCAGTCATCGACGACCCGACTTCGCGAAGGACCTGACATGAGTGAAACAACGCTGCCGCCGAATGCCGTGGCCGGTCCCTCCGGAGCCCAGTCCCCGGCACCGGGTCGCCGGTTGCGCGGCAACCTCGGCGTGGCCTCGATCGTCTTCATGGTGGTGGCCGCAGCGGCCCCGCTGGGCGTCATCGGCGGTGTGGTGCCGCTGGGTATCGCCAACGGCAATGGTGCGGGGTTCCCGGCAACCTTCATCATCTCCACCATCATCCTGTTGTTCTTCTCGGTCGGATTCACCGCGATGACACCGTATGTCGACGAGGCTGGGGCCTTCTTCTCCTACGTCCGCAAGGCGCTGGGCTTCCCGGTCGGTATCGGTATCGCCTTCGTGGCGATCGTCAGTTACCTGGCCATCGAGGCGGGCGTCTACGGCCTGCTCGGTCCGGCCGGCGCCAGCATCGTCGAACTCTTCGGCGGCCCCGCGGTGCCGTGGTGGGCCTTCGCCGCGATCGCGTTCGCCGTCACCACCTATCTGGGTTACCGCAACATCGAACTGTCCAGCCGGGTGCTGGCCATCCTGCTGACCGCCGAGATCGCCATCGTCGCGGTCCTCGACCTGGTGATCGTGGTCCGTGGTGGTGACCACGGTCTGTCCACCGGAATCGTCAACCCGCACGCGATCCTGTCCGGATCGGTCGGTATCGGACTGCTTTTCGCCATCATCAGCTACGTCGGTTTCGAGGCGACGGCGATCTTCCGCGATGAGGCCCGCACGCCGGAACGCACCATCCCGCGCGCCACCTATGCGTCGCTCATCTTGATCGGGGTGTTCTACGCGGTGACGAGTTGGGCGCTGATCTCGGGTTGGGGTGACGACGAGGCGGTGGCGCGCGCCACCGACTCCGGTGCGACATTCCTGGGGGACACCGCCTCCCGCTACATCGGCACCGTCGGCGCCGACATCATCACGGTGCTGTACTTCACCAGCCTGTTCGCCTGCATCCTGTCGTTCCACAACGTGGTCTCGCGTTACGTCTTCGCGCTGTCACAACGCAATGTGCTGCCCGCTTCGCTGAGCCAGCCGCACGTCAAACACGGCTCACCGCACCAGGCTTCGCTGTGGATCTCCGGCGTCGTCGCCATCAGCGTCGTGCTGGCCGTGGTGTTCAAGCTCGATCCGGCCGCCCAGTTCTACACCTGGTTCGCCGGTGCGACGACCGTCGGCATCGTGGTCCTGCTGATCGCCACCAGTGCCGCGGTGCTGGTGTACTTCGGGCGTGACCGGCGCGGGCACTCGCAGTGGCGGGTGCGGATCGCGCCTGCACTGGGTCTGATCGGGCTGGCGGGCTCGCTGGTGTTGATCCTGGCCAATCTCAGTGACCTGGTGGGCGGTTCGAGTGTGCTGGCCTGGGTCATCATCGGGCTGCTGGTCGGGGCCTTCGCGCTGGGCGCCGTCATCGGCACCCGGGTGAACGCACGCGTGCCGGCCGCGTCATGACCCAGACCGACGATCGCGTCGGCGTGGTCGCCGACCGGGCCGAGGAGATCCGGGCGGCCATCGCCGAAGGCACCATCACCGAGATCGAGGTTGCCTGGAGCGACCCGTTCGGCCATGCCGCCGGTAAGCGGATCCCGGCCAGGCAGTTCCTGGAGCGGGCGCTGGGCACCGGATTCGCGTTCTGCGAGGCGGCATTGGGCTGGAACAGTGATGCCACCGTCATCGACTCGCTGACATTGACCAACTGGGATGGCGGCTACCCGGATGTGTATGCCGTTCCCGATCTTTCGACGTTCACCCGGTTGCCGTGGCGGGACGGGGTCGGTCACGTCATCTCCGATATCGTCACCCACGACCGGCGCCCGTCGCTGCTGGATCCGCGCGCGGTGCTGCGCCGGGTCCTGCATCGGCTGGCGGGCCTGGGTTACACCGCGAAGATCGGCGTGGAGTTCGAGTTCTATCTCCTAGAGCCCGACGGTTCACCGATCCTCGACGATATCCACGCCTACTCCCTGGAGAACGCGAACACCCTGGACCCGGTGATCAGCGATCTCTACCAGACCCTGGGTGCGTTCACCCGACTCGAAGGCATCCAGACCGAGTACGGGCCTGGGCAGGTGGAAACCAATCTGGTCTACACCGAAGCGCTCGCCGCAGCCGACGACAGCGCCCGGCTCAAGTACGCCGCCAAGGAGGTGGCGCGGCGGCACGACAAGATCGCCAGTTTCATGGCCAAACCGTTCTCCGAACATTCCGGCAGCTCGGCGCATCTGCACATATCGCTGTGGCGCGGCGACGAACCGGCGTTCGCGGCCGTCGACGGTTCGGAGAGCGAGCCTGCGCTGCACGCCATCGCGGGCCTGCTGGAACATCTGCCCTCCATCACGCTGTTCGGTGCCCATTCGGTGAACGCCTATCGACGGTTCGCACCGGACACCTTCGCGCCGGACACCGTGAACTGGAGTCGCGACAACCGCAGCGCGGCGATCCGCTCGCTGGTGGAACCAGAACCGTCGGCTTCGCGTATCGAACTGCGTTCCGGGGCATCGGATTCCAACCCGTACTGGTTGATTGCCGCGGCGCTCGCCGCGGTGATAGCCGGACTGGAAGCCCGCCGGTTGCCGCCGCCCGCCGCGAGCGGCAACCTGTACGGCCGGGGCACGCCACTACCGGATTCGTTGGGCACCGCGCTGGCGCTGGCCACCCAGGACGACACCATCGCCGAGATCCTCGGCGCCGATTCGGTGCGCGATTTCGCCGCCATCGCCGCCAGCGAATGGCAGCTCTATATCGGCCATGTCAGCGACTGGGAACGCGCCCGGTACCTGAGCACCTCGTAGCCCGGCAGGGACAGAAGGATTCGATGACGATCACCTCTGACGCGGTAGCCGCGCGACCGGCGTTCCGGCGGCCACCACAGGGCGGCACGACGCAGCAGCGGCTGGCCCGGCTGGCGCCCGTCGTCGACGCACTGCGTGCCGCCGACGCCGCCGACGAACAACGCCGGGTGCTGGCCTATGAACAGGTGGATACCCTGCGCGAAACCGGTGTGCTGGGCCTGCGGGTACCGGTCCGCTACGGCGGCCCCGGTGGGTCGATACGCGATGTGGTGGGCGCTGTCGTCGATATCGCCAGTGGCAGTTCCAATGTGGCACAGGCACTCCGGGCGCATTTCGGTTTCGCCGAGCGACTGCTGAGCAACCGTGCCACCGAAGCCGAACGCCAGGAGTGGTTCCCGAAGATCAACGACGGGCTGGTGTTCGGCAACGCCATCACCGACTCGACGGGCAAAACGCCGTCGAGTTCGGCGACCACGGTGCTCGCCGGTGCCGACGGTGTGCTGCGGCTCAACGGCCACAAGTTCTATTCCACGGGAACGCTGTACGCCGACGTCATCGCCGTATCGGCGATCGACGACGACGGCAACGACGTACAGGTCGTCGTACCGACCGACCGCGAAGGTGTCGAACTGTTCGACGACTGGGACGGTTTCGGCCAGCGCGCCACTGCCAGCGGCGCAACGCATTTCACCGATGTCGCGGTGGCCCCGGTAGAGGTGACCACGGTGTCTGACGGTAGCCACCTCGGCCACAGCACCACATTCCTGCAGCTCTACCTTGCCGCAGTGGCCGCCGGTATCGCCGCCGCGGTGCGCGCCGACGCCGTCGAATACGTCCGCAACCGGGCCCGGCCCGCGGCGCACTCGCTGGCCGCCGCGGCTGCCGATGATCCGTTCGTGCTGCACGCCGTCGGCGAGATCGCGGCGTCGGCGTCGGCAGCGCGGACCTTGGTGCTGGCCGCCGCCGACACCCTGGACGCACTCGTCGACGACGGCGCACAAGCCGACCCGGCGGCGCTGGCGGCCGCCGCCGTCACGGTCGCCGAAGCCCAACTGGTCGCCGAACGGTTGACCTTGTCTGCCGCACAACGGCTTTTCGACACCGGGGGAGCGTCGGCCACGTCACGAGCGCTCAACCTGGACCGGCACTGGCGCAATGCCCGCACGCTGGCCAGCCACAATCCGCTGGATTACAAGGCTCACGCGGCAGGCAATTACGCCGTCAACGCGATATCGCCGCCCGCCAACGGCTACTTCTGATCCGCGAGCGCACGCTTTTGTACGGCTGGGGCGGCGTGTCGGCGTACAGACACGCGCGCTCGCCGAGGGTTACATGGGGGCGTTGGCGGGGACGAAGACGCCGGAGCTGTCGGCTTCCTCCTCGGCCCGGATGACGTGCACCACGGCGTTGATCAGCGCCAGATGGGTGAAGGCCTGCGGGAAGTTGCCGAGATGGCGGCCGGTACGCGGCTCGATCTCCTCGGCGTAGAGGTGCAGCGGGCTGGCGAAGGACAACAACCGCTCGCACAGATGCCGGGCCCGGTGAATCTCGCCGATCTCGACCAGCGCCGACACCAGCCAGAACGAGCAGATGGTGAAAGTGCCCTCCTCGCCGGACAATCCGTCGTCGGTCTCCTCGGTGCGGTACCGCAGCACCAGCCCGTCCTCGGTGAGCTCGTCGGCGATCGCCAGCACCGTCGCCCGGATCCGCGGATCATCCGGCGGCAGGAACCGGGTCAGCACCGCTAGCAGCAGTGAGGCATCGAGCGCGTCGTCGCCGTAGCGCTGTGTCAGCACGCCGCGGGAGTCGACACCCTTGGCCAGGATGTCGGCCTTGATCTCCTCGGCGATGGCCCGCCACTGCTGGGCGTAGGACTTCTCACCCTCGATCTCGGCCAGCTTCGAGCCACGATCCAGTGCCACCCAGCACATGATCTTGCTGGAGGTGAAATGCTGCGGCTCCCCGCGCACCTCCCAGATCCCGCGGTCGGGTTCCTTCCAATGCTTGATGGCCTCTTCGACCTGCTCCTTGAGCACCGGCCACAGCGTCTCCGGGATCTGCTCACGAGACTTGGTGTGCAGATACACCGAGTCGAGCATGGTGCCCCAGATGTCGTGCTGCATCTGGTCGAAGGCACCGTTGCCGATGCGCACCGGGCGCGAATTGTCGTAACCGGAGAGGTGGTTGAGCTCCTCCTCGACCAGGGTGCGCTCACCGCCCACGCCGTACATCACCTGCAGCGGATGCCGTTCGCCGTTGTTGGCCCCGGAGACGTCGGCGATGAAGGCGAAGAAATCGTCGGCCTCGCGGTCCAGGCCCAAGGTGTAGAGGCCCCACAGTGCGAACGTGGAGTCGCGCACCCAGGCGTAGCGGTAGTCCCAGTTGCGTTCACCCTGCGGTGTCTCGGGCAGCGATGTGGTGCTCGCGGCCAGCAGCGCCCCGGTCGGCGAATACGTCAGCCCCTTCAGGGTGAGCGCGCTGCGCTGCAGGTAGGAGCGCCACGGATGGTCCGGGAAATCACCGATGTTGATCCACTGCCGCCAGCACTCGCTGGTCTTCCACATCTTGTCGGCGGCTTCCTCATAGGTCTGCGGCGCCGGGTGTCCCGACCAGCTCAGCGCGACGAAGACGTTGTCACCCTCGGACAGCCGGGTGCGCGCCCGCGCCTCGTGACCTTCCAGGCCCAGCCGCAGGTTGGTGGTCAGCCGCAGTGTCGGATGCGCATCGGGGTTGCGGCTGGCCCGCGCGATGGCCTCGCCGTAAGCCTGTGCCGAGTACTCCCACTTCGCCGGCACGCGGTGGTAGTCGAAGGACGGCTCACAGTTCATCACCAGCTCCACGGTGCCGCTGACACAGCGCACGGTGCGCAACAGGATGTGCTCGGCGTCCCAGTCCATCGGGGTGCGCCGGTGCGTGCGGGAGCGCGACTCGATGTCATGCCACGGGCCCATCACCAGGGCCTCGCGCACGATGACCCAGCCGGTGTGGGTTTGCCAGGTGGTCTCCAGGATCAGACTGCCCGGCAGATAGCGACGGGCCGCGGGCACCGAGACGCCGTACGGGCCGAGCCGGAAATGGCCGGCACCGCGGTCCAGGATCGCCCCGAAGACGCTCGGCGAGTCCGGACGCGGGACGCACAACCACTCCACCGAACCCGCCGAGGACACCAGACAGGTGTTCTCGCAGTCCGACAGGAAGCCGTAGTCGGCGATCTGCGGGAACGGGTTGCGCAGCGGGCCAGCCGGTACATAGGGCACCGGAGCGGTGACGGTGTACGGCGGCAGGCCGCGGTCGGCCTCTCGGGCACGGGCAGCGCTGCCGTCGGTGCCTTTGCCCAGATCGACCGGCAACTCGTCTGTCGTCATTCGGACATCATCGGCCCCATACGTGTCCGCCGTCTACTTATGGCGGCGCGCATTCCTACCGGCGGGCGTAGGCCGGTGCGTGCTCGGGCAGCGGGCCGATCGCCACCCCGTAGGCCAGCGCCGCCCGCAGCCGCGCCGACCGGGCCGCCAGCCGGACCCCCGCCGGCGCCCGGTCTCCGGCCGTCTGGGCCAGCATGGGCGCGAAGATCGTGTCGCCGGCCAGTGTCTGTACCCGCTGGATCACCGCCGCCGGGAGCCACCGACGGGCCTGCACACGCGCCAGCCGGCGGGTGCTGACGGTGCCGGCGTTCAGTGGGCCGGCCAGGATGCGGGCCGCGGCCACCGCGTCGGCGACGGCCAGGTTGATCCCGACGCCGCCGATCGGGGACATCGCGTGCGCGGCGTCGCCGATCAGCAGCAGCCCGTCGGTGTACCACCGCCGCAGCCGGTTGACCTGCACATCGAGCAGCTTGACGTCATCGAGCGAGGTCAGCGCGTCGACCCGGTCGGCAAGCCAGGGCACCAGCGCGGACAGCTCGCGCCGCAGCGTGCCGATACCGTCGGCGCCCTCGGCGCGCAGCGCCGCATCGCTGCCCTTCGTGATCAGGTAGGCGATCTGGTAGTAGTCCCCGCGGTCGATGACCGCGGCGCCGTGTCCGTTCTCGAAGGCGCCGTTGAGACCGTGCGGGTCGCCGTCGCGGCGCGGCAACCGCAGCCACCAGACATCCATCGGGGCGCCGTAGTTGCGCGGCACCAGACCCGCGGCGTCGCGCAGTACCGACGAGCGGCCGTCGCAGGCCACCGTCAGGGCGGCCCGCATCCGGCGCTCGACACCGTCGGGCCCGCGGTAACGCACGCCGGTCACTCGGCCGTCGTGGTACGTCGGTCCGAGCACCTCGGTGCTGCGCAGCAGGGTGAATGACGGCTCGGCCTGCGCCGCGGTCGCCAGCATCTCCAGGAAGTCCCACTGCGGGACCAGCGCGATGTGTTTGTGCCGCCCCGGCAGGTGGTCGAGGTTCAACGCCAGCGGGGTGCCCATCATCTTGAGGGTGAGGCTGGAGATCAGCCGGTGCGGCACCCGCTCGAACACCGGACCGAGCCCCAGTTCGTCGAGTAACCGCAGCGTGCTGGCGTGCACGGTGTCACCGCGGAAATCCCGCAGGAAGTCGGCGTGCTTCTCCATGACGGTGACGGCCACGCCCGCGCGGGCCAGGAGCAGCGCCAACATCATCCCGGCGGGGCCGCCGCCGGAGATCAGGCAGGTGGTCGATTCTTCATCGGATGTGGGGGTCGCCACCCACTGATCGTAGGGTGGTGACAATGGCCGGGTTCCTGAGTTGGTGGGATGGGGTCGAATTGTGGCTTTCCGGCCTCGGATTCGTCCTGCAGACCCTCGTCGTCATGCCGGTCGTGCTGGCCCTGGCCTACGGCGCCGCGGTGCTGCTCGACAAGCTGCTGGGCCACGCCATCCGGCTGGAACGCCGGATCCGCCGCGCAGATCGGAGTAAGTCGTGAGTCCGATGCCACGATCCCGTGTCACGACGATCCTGGTTCTGCTGGTGATACTGGTCATCGTGATGTGGTTCGTCACGCGCTGAAACCGCGCCGGCCGCGGATGCGACTCGCGGCGATTCTGTTACGCTTCGCGCCATGCAAACAGCGTCCGGCAACAAGAGCGGCCACATCGTGGCCCTCATTGCCGTGGGTTTGAGCGCTGTTGCTGATGTCTGTTGTTGTCGCTGACTCCACACCCGTCCGCGGTCTGGTGTCGGTGATGGCCGTTGCTCTGGCCTGACGACCGATCCAACTCCTTACTGCGTGGCGGGACTCCAAATCCTCGTCGAATCCGCAGAAAGGCCCTCCACATGACTTCCGCCCGTCCCGCCAAACGCTTGCCGCGCGCGCTGCGGTTGACCTCGGTCACCGCGCTCGCCCTCACCGCGTCCCTGCTCGCCGCCTACGGTGGCGGATCCAGTGACGTGGCAGGTGAAAGCGGCGGCCCGGCCGCCGACACCACCCTGACTCTGGTGGCCTACGCCGTGCCCGAACCCGGCTGGAGCAAGATCATCCCCGCGTTCGCGGCCACACCCGAGGGCAAGGGTGTCGCGGTGACCACGTCCTACGGCGCTTCCGGCGATCAGTCCCGCGCCGTCGTCGACGGAAAACCCGCCGATATCGTCAACTTCTCGGTCGAACCCGATGTGACACGCCTGGTCAAGGCCGACAAGGTCGCCAAGGACTGGAACGCCGACGCCACCAAGGGCATCCCGTTCGGATCGGTAGTGTCGCTGGTGGTGCGCAAGGGCAACCCGAAGAACATCAAGGACTGGGACGATCTGCTGCAGCCCGGCCTGGAGGTCGTCACGCCCAGCCCGCTGAGCTCGGGTTCGGCCAAGTGGAACCTGTTGGCGCCCTACGCCGCCAAGAGCAATGGCGGCAAGGACGCAGCGGCCGGCCTGGACTTCGTCAACAAGCTGGTGACCGAGCATGTCAAGACCCGTCCGGGTTCCGGACGCGAAGCCACCGATGTCTTCCTGCAGGGCACCGGTGACGTGCTGATCTCCTATGAGAACGAAGCCATCAACGTCGAGCGTCAGGGCAAGGATGTCGAGCACGTCAACCCGCCGCAGACGTTCAAGATCGAGAACCCGGTCGCGGTGGTGACCGGCAGCGCGCATCAGGACAAGGCCGTGGCGCTGAAGAACTTCCTCTACACGCCCGAAGGCCAGAAGCTGTGGGCCGAGGCTGGTTTCCGTCCGGTCGATCCGGCGGTCGCCGCGGACTTCGCGAAGGATTTCCCGACCCCGGAGAAGCTGTGGACCATCGCCGATCTGGGCGGGTGGAGTGAGGTCGACCCGGCACTGTTCGACAAGGAGAACGGCTCGATCACCAAGATCTACAAGCAGGCCACGGGATGACATCGGCGGCAACCATCGCCGAACCGGGCCCGGCCAAAGCGCCGGGCCCGCGGGGATACCGGCACGGCAGCACCGGGCTGCGTGTCGGCGCCGCCACCCTGTGGCTTTCCGTCATCGTGCTGCTGCCGCTCGCCGCGATCCTGTGGCAGTCGGCGAAAGGCGGCTGGAACGCCTTCTGGCTGGCGGTCACCTCCAATGCCGCGGTGGAGTCGTTCCGCGTGACGCTGACGATCTCGATCGGCGTCACGCTGATCAACGCGGTATTCGGGCTGCTGGTCGCCTGGGTTCTGACGCGTGACGATTTTCCGGCCAAGCGGCTCGTCGACGCCGTCATCGACCTGCCGTTCGCGCTGCCCACCATCGTGGCCAGCCTGGTGATGCTGGCGCTCTACGGTCCCAACAGCCCCATCGACCTGCACCTGCAGCACACCCAGTTGGGTGTGGGTATCGCGCTGCTCTTCGTGACCTTGCCGTTCGTGGTGCGTTCGGTGCAGCCGGTGTTGCTCGAGCTCGACTACGAGGTGGAGCAGGCCGCGGCGTCGCTGGGCGCCAACAACGCGACCATCTTCTTGAAGGTGATCCTGCCCGCGCTGTTGCCCGCCCTGCTTTCCGGTGCGGGCCTGGCATTTTCGCGCGCCATCGGGGAATTCGGTTCGGTGGTGCTCATCGGCGGCGCCGTGCCCGGTGAGACCGAGGTGTCGTCGCAGTGGATTCGCACCCTGATCGAGAATGACGACCGCACCGGTGCCGCGGCGATCTCGATTGTGCTGCTGGCTATCTCGTTCGTCGTGCTGTTCATCCTGCGGGCTATCGGCTCCCGTGCGGCCAAGCGGGAGGAGCAGGCACGATGACGCTCTCAGCGCCGGTGCGGTATCTGCTTCGATTCCTCGCGCTGGCCTATGTCGGGGTGCTGGTCGTCGTCCCCGTCGCGCTGATCCTGTGGCGGACGTTCGCGCCGGGTATCGGAGCCTTCTTCGCCTCGATCAGCACGCCCGCCGCGGTGTCGGCACTGCAACTGTCGCTGCTGGTGGTGGCGATCGTGGTGCCGCTCAACGTGCTGTTCGGCGTGCCGACGGCACTGGTGCTGGCGCGCAACAAGTTCCGCGGCAAGAGCGCGCTGCAGGCCATCATCGACCTGCCTTTCGCGGTGTCACCGGTGGTCGTCGGCGTCGCGCTCATCCTGCTGTGGGGATCGGCAGGGCTCTTCGGGTTCGTCGAGAGTGACCTCGGGTTCAAGATCATCTTCAGCTTCCCCGGCATCGTGCTCGCCAGCATCTTCGTCACCGTGCCGTTCGTCATCCGCGAGGTCGAACCGGTGCTGCACGAATTGGGCACCGATCAGGAAGAAGCGGCCTCGACGCTGGGTGCCCAGTGGTGGCAGACCTTCTGGCGTATCACGCTGCCGTCCATCCGTTGGGGTCTGACCTACGGTGTGGTGCTCACCATCGCGCGCACCCTGGGCGAATACGGCGCGGTGATCATGGTGTCATCGAACCTGCCCGGACAATCCCAGACCCTGACACTGCTGGTCTCCGATCGCTATCTGCGCGGCAACGAATACGGCGCCTACGCCGTCTCGACCGTGCTGATGACCGTCGCGGTACTGGTACTGATCCTGCAAGTGATCCTCGACGCCCGCCGCGCCAAGGCGGCAAAATGAACGCCAACACCACAGCCCCTGGAGTCACCCAGCCATGACCAACGCCATCACCGTGCAGGGCGCCAACAAGCATTACGGCGACTTCGCCGCACTCGACAACGTGGACTTCGTCGTGCCCAAGGGCTCACTGACGGCGCTGCTGGGGCCCAGCGGTTCGGGCAAGTCGACGCTGTTGCGCGCCATCGCCGGACTCGACGAACCCGACACCGGCAGCATCTCCATCAACGGCCGCGACGTCACCCGGGTGCCACCGCAGAAACGCGGTATCGGCTTCGTGTTCCAGCATTACGCGGCGTTCAAGCATCTGACGGTTCGTGACAACGTGGCGTTCGGTCTCAAGATCCGCAAACGCCCCAAGGACGAGATCAAGGACAAGGTCGACAACCTGCTGGAAGTGGTGGGCCTGGCCGGTTTCCAGACGCGCTATCCCAACCAGCTTTCCGGTGGACAACGCCAGCGCATGGCGCTGGCGCGTGCGCTCGCGGTCGATCCCGAGGTGCTGCTGCTCGACGAGCCGTTCGGTGCGCTCGATGCCAAGGTGCGCGAGGACCTGCGGGCCTGGTTGCGCCGCCTGCACGACGAGGTGCATGTCACCACGGTGCTGGTGACCCACGATCAGGCCGAGGCGCTCGATGTCGCCGACCGGATCGCGGTGCTCAACAAGGGCCGTGTCGAACAGGTCGGCAGCCCCACCGAGGTCTACGACCAGCCGGCCAACGCCTTCGTGATGTCCTTCCTCGGCACCGTCTCGTCGCTGAACGGAATCCTGGTGCGCCCGCACGATATCCGCGTGGGTCGCAGCCCGGAGATGGCGATCGCCGCCGGTGACGGGACCGCCGAGTCGACCGGTGTCACCAAGGCCACCATCGACCGCGTGGTGCGGCTGGGGTTCGAGGTTCGCGTCGAGCTGACCAGCGCCGCCAACGGCGCACCGTTCACCGCGCAGATCACCCGCGGTGACGCCGAGGCGCTGGGCCTCAAGGCCGGGGACACGGTGTATGTGCGTGCCACCCGGGTGCCGCCCATCGCGGGGTCCTTGCAGCTGCCGAAGACTGACGAACTCGCCCAAGCCTGACGGTCAGGCCGCCAGCCGTAGCGCCGAGGCGTCGTAACGGTCCAATACCGTCGCGGCGACCAGGTTGTGCGAACCCAGCGGCGACGTCATCGGAATACCTTCGCGCGCAGCGACTTTCGCCACCCGGTCGGTGATCACGCCGGGCGCCAGGAACCAGGGGGTGAGGACGATACGGCGCGCGCCACCGTCTCGCAGCGTCGAAACCACCGCCGGGAGATCGGAGGCGTAGGGACCGGTCGCGAAGGCGGTGTCGACACCGGCCCAGCGCGTCCCACGGGCCAGCGCGGTAGCCACCGTGGCGGTGCGGGCGTTGGCCGCCGGATCCGAGGACCCCACCGCGACCATGATGACGCCGAGGCCGGCGTCGTCGGGGGAGATACCCGCTTCGGCAAGTCGCAGGCGCGCCACGCTCAGCAGCGCCGGGTCCTCACCGAGCACCGGAGCCTGGATGGCGTGACTGCCCGATTCGGCGATGACCGCCGGGATGTCGACCCGCGAATGGTAGGCATCGGCCAGCAGGAACGGGACGACGACCGCGCCGGTGGTATCGGCCAGCACCTCACCGAGGGACGGGCCGCATTTCTCCAGGAAGCCGGCGCGCACATCGAGCCACGGCCGCAGCCGCCGGATCCGGCCCGCCACCGCAAGGGTGACGGCCGGCGAACGCGGGTCGGCCGAACCGTGGGCCGCCAGCACGAGCGTCACGACGCGTGCAGCCCGCATTCGGTCTTGGCCAGGCCCTGCCAACGTCCGCTGCGCGGGTCGGCGCCCGGTTCCGGCTTGGCGGTGCACGGTTGGCAGCCGATCGACGGATAGCCCTCGTCGACCAGCGGGTTGACCAGGATGCCGTTGGCGTTGATGTAGTCCTGCATATCGTCGTCCGACCAGGCGGCCAGTGGGTTGATCTTCACCAGACCGAACGCCTCGTCGAAGCTGATCAGCGGGGCGTTGGCACGCGTCGGGGCCTCGACCCGGCGGATGCCGGTGACCCAGGCCGAATAACCGGCGAGCGCCTTGCCCAGCGGTTCGACCTTGCGCATCCGGCAGCACGCACCGGGATCGCGGGCGAACAGGTCCTTGCCGAACAGCTGATCCTGCTCGGCCACCGAGTTCTCGGCCCTGACGTTGACCACGTTGACGCCGTACACCTGCTCGACGGCGTCGCGGGTGCCGATGGTCTCGGCGAAGTGGTAGCCGGTGTCCAGGAACAACACGTCGACGCCGGGGCGGACCTTGGCGGCCATCTCGACCAGCACGGCGTCCTGCATATTCGACGCGACGACGTAGTGACCGGCGAAATGCTCGTCGGTCCAGC
This sequence comes from Mycobacterium sp., assembly GCA_016197405.1. GTDB lineage: Bacteria > Actinomycetota > Actinomycetes > Mycobacteriales > Mycobacteriaceae > Mycobacterium. The sequence goes on along the minus strand of JACPVR010000019.1, from coordinate 114,687 downwards.
GCAGCAGTTCCTCGGCGGTGGCGCCGTCGAGTTCGGCGGCGCCCTGTTCGGCCAGCGCACGCAGATCGGTGTCAGTAATCACGGTGTTCCTCATCGCAAGTCGGCTTCGTCGGCTCTCACAGCCCACTGAGCGAAACGCTCACCGTCCTCGCGTTGTTTCACGAAGTTGCGCACGACCCGCTCGATGTAGTCGCCGAGCTCGCTGGAGAGCACCTTGTGCTGACGCAATTTGCGGCCGAAACCGCTGTCCAGGCCCAGGCTGCCGCCCAGATGCACCTGGAAACCCTCTTCGGGACCGTCGCCGTCGTCGACCATCTGGCCCTTGAACCCGATATCGGCGATCTGGATCCGGGCGCACGAGTTGGGGCAGCCGTTGAGGTGCACCGTGACCGGCACGTCGAGCTGGGCATTGAGATCTTCGAGCCGCTTCTCCAGATCCGGGACCAGCGACTGGCTGCGCTTACGGGTCTCGGCGAAGGACAGCTTGCAGAATTCGATACCGGTGCACGCCATCAGGTTGCGGCGCCAGTGTGACGGTGCCGCCGGCAGACCGAGGGCGTCGAGTCCGTCACGCAGCTCGTCGAGCTTCTCGTCGGGGACGTCGAGGATTATCAGCTTCTGGTACGGCGTGAACCGGATGCGGTCACTGCCCGCGGCCTCGGCCAGTTCGGCGACCTTGGTCAAGATGGTGCCTGAGACCCGGCCGGCGATGGGTGCGACGCCGACGGCGTTGAGGCCGTTCTTGAGCTTCTGCACGCCGACATGGTCGATGGGCCTCGGTACCGGGACCGGCGCCGGACCGTCGAGCAGCGGGCGCTTGAGGTATTCGGTTTCCAGAACTTCCCGGAATTTCTCGACACCCCAGTCCTTGATCAGGAACTTCAGCCGGGCCTTGGCACGCAGCCGGCGGTAGCCGTAGTCACGGAAGACGCTGACGACGCCCTCCCAGACATCGGGCACCTCGTCGAGCGGCACCCAGGCGCCGACGCGCTGACCGAGCATCGGGTTGGTCGACAACCCGCCACCGACCCACAGGTCGAAACCCGGACCGTGTTCGGGGTGTTCGACGCCGATGAACGCGACATCGTTGACCTCGTGCACCACGTCCTGCAGACCCGAGATGGCGGTCTTGAACTTGCGCGGCAGGTTGGAGTACTCCGGCTTGCCGATATAGCGCTTGACGATCTCGTTGATGGCGGGCGTGCCGTCGATGACCTCGTCGAGCGACTCCCCGGCCAGCGGCGAACCCAGCACGATGCGGGGGCAGTCGCCGCACGCCTCGGTGGTCTGCAGGCCGACCTCGTCGAGACGGCGCCAGATCTCCGGCATGTCCTCGACCCGGATCCAGTGGTACTGCACGTTCTGCCGGTCGGAGATGTCAGCGGTGTCACGGGCGAACTCGGTGGAGATACCGCCCAGGGTGCGCAGCGCGGCCGCGGTCAGCGCGCCGCCGTCGGAGCGGACCCGCAGCATGAAGAACTCGTCTTCGAGCATGTCGGTGTTCTCGTCACCGGTCCAGGTGCCGTCGTAACCGGGCTTGCGCTGGGTGTAGAGGCCCCACCAGCGGAACCGGCCGCGCAGATCACCCTTGTCGATGCTCTCGAAGCCGTTCTTGGCGTAGTTGCTCTCGATGCGGCCGCGCACGTTGAGCGGGTTGTCGTCCTTCTTGGCCTGCTCATTGGCGTTGAGCGGTTCGCGGTAACCCAGCGCCCACTGGCCCTCACCGCGTGGTCGCTTGACCGGCTTTGCTGTCGTCATAGGGGTTGCTCCTTGTCCGGGAGCCGACGACCGGATCGCGCGAATCCACCGGTGGCTGTTCCGGCGGCGCAGATCCGGCGGCCAGCTGGTGTTTCATTGCGGGCAGATTCTCCGAGATTTACGCAGTCAAGGCAGACAGCAACAGCTACATACGCGTTTGAAGTCCACGTGCCGACGCGCCACCAAGATCACTCGGTGCGGGGCTGGGCGCAGGACGGTCACCCGCGCCATTCTGCCACGGACTTTCCCGGCGTCCTAACCAGGACAGACTTCCGCGCAGCGTGAATATAACCGTCTGTCTGGGAGACTTGTCGCCATGACCGCCGCCACCGCCGGGCAGGTGCTGCCCGCGCTCGACATGACGCCGGGCGGGGCTTTCGGCATCTACGTGCACGTGCCGTTCTGTGCGACCCGCTGCGGCTACTGCGACTTCAACACCTACACCCCGGGTGAGCTGGGCGGCGCGACACCGCAGGGCTGGCTGGAGGCCGTGCGCGTCGAGCTGGCGCTGGCCGCCGCCCGGTTGCCCGACCGGGCCGTGGACACCGTCTTCGTCGGCGGTGGCACACCGTCGCTGCTGGGCGGCGACGGGCTGGTGGCGGTGCTGGATGCCGTACGCGCGCAGTTCACCCTGGCCGAGGATGTCGAGGTCACCACCGAATCGAATCCGGAGTCGACGTCGCAGGCGTTCTTCGACCGGATCCGTGCCGGCGGGTACACGCGGGTCTCGCTGGGCATGCAGTCGGCCGCGCCGCATGTGTTGCGGGTGCTCGACCGCACGCACACGGCGGGCCGCGCGGTCGACGCGGCCGGGGAGGCCCGCGCGGCCGGTTTCGCACACGTCAACCTCGATCTCATCTACGGAACGCCGGGGGAGTCCGACGACGATCTGCGCCGCTCGGTCGACGCGGTGGTGACGGCGGGGGTGGACCACGTCTCGGCGTACGCACTGGTCGTCGAGGAGGGCACCGCGCTGGCCCGCCGGGTACGGCGCGGGCAGGTCGGCTCGCCCGACGACGACGTGCTGGCGCATCGTTACGAAAGGCTCGACAGTTGGTTGGCCGAGGCCGGTTTCGACTGGTACGAGGTGTCCAACTGGAGCCGCCCGGGCGGGCAGTGCCGGCACAACATCGGCTACTGGGGTGCGGGACAGTGGTGGGGAGCCGGTCCCGGGGCGCACGGCTTCATCGGATCTACCCGATGGTGGAATGTCAAGCACCCCAACGCCTATGCGGATCTGTTGAGTGAATCAACCTTGCCCACAGGCGGTTTCGAGGTTCTCGATGCTGTCGACCGGCACACCGAGGACGTCATGTTGCGGGTGCGGCTGCGTGCGGGCCTGCCGGTGGCGGTGCTCGACGCAGCCGAGCGGGATCGCGCCGAGGCGGTGGTGGCCGACGGTCTGCTGGAGCGTGTGGGTGACCGGTTGCTGCTCACCGACCGCGGGCGATTGCTCGCCGATGCCGTGGTGCGCTCGCTGCTCGGTGACTGAGCCGGCGGGGTTCGGGTAACTGCCTGCTCACCGGCTGTGTGTGCCACTATTGTCGGCATGTTGGGCGCAAAGTTAGGCAAGGCTACCCAGACTTGTAGTGGTGCGTCCGTCCCGCCCGAGCCCGTCGCCGTCGTCGGTATCGGCGTCCGGGTGGCGGGAGACATCGGCACACCGGCCGACTTCTGGACCTTCCTGCTCGAACAGCGCAGCAATGTGCGCGACGTCCCGGACGAACGCTGGGAGCCCTATCTGCGTCGCGACCCCCGCAATGCCGCGGTGCTCAGAGAGGTCACCCGCGCAGGCACCTTCCTCGACGACTTGGCGGGTTTCGATGCCGAGTTCTTCGGTGTCTCTCCGCGCGAGGCCGAACTGATGGACCCCCAGCAGCGGCTGGCCCTCGAGGTCAGCTGGGAGGCTCTCGAACACGCGGGTATCGCGCCGCGCACGTTGGCCGGCAGCGACACCGCGGTCCTGATGGGTGTCAACTCCGATGACTACGGCAAATTGCTCATGGAGGATCTGCCCGGTATCGAAGCCTGGACCGGGATCGGGACCTCGCTGTGCGGTATCGCCAATCGCGTCTCGCATCTGCTGGATCTGCGTGGCCCCAGTGTCGCCCTCGACGCGGCGTGCGCGGCCTCGCTGGTGGCCGTGCACCAGGCCTGCCAGATGCTGCGCGCCGGGGAGACCTCGCTGGCGCTCGCGGGCGGGGTGAGCGCGTTGATCGGCCCCGGGTTGACCCGGGTGCTTGACGAGGCCGGCGCCACCGCTCCGGACGGGCGCTGCAAGACATTCGACGCCGCCGCCGACGGCTACGGTCGCGGCGAGGGTGCCGGCGTCGTGGTGCTCAAACGACTCGCCGACGCGCTGCGCGACGGCGATCACGTCCTGGCCGTGGTGCGCGGTGGTGCGATAGCCCAGGACGGCCGCACGGTCGGCATCATGTCGCCCAACGGCGCGGCCCAGGCCGATATGTTCCGGCTGGCCTGCCGGATGTCGGGTATCGAACCCGGCAGCGTCGACTTCGTCGAGGCGCACGGAACCGGAACTCCCACAGGCGATCCCACCGAGGTCGGCGCCCTCGCCGAGGTCTATGGCGCTGGCCGTGCACCGGGGCGGCGCTGCCGCATCGGGTCGGTCAAACCCAACGTCGGCCACCTCGAAGGCGGGGCGGGCGTCATCGGGCTGATCAAGGCGGTGCTGGCGCTGCACCACGAGACGATCCCGCCGACCGCGGGGCTGCGCCAACTGACCCCGGCGGTCGACTGGGCCGCCAGCGGACTACGGGTACCCACCGAGGCCGAACCCTGGTCGCGCACCGAAATTCCCAGACGCGCAGCGGTATGCAGTTACGGCTACGGCGGAACCATCGCCCACGTGCTGCTCGAAGAGGCCCCACCCTCGACCCCGCCCGCGCCACCGGCCGGCGGCACACCAGTCGTCATCCCGCTGTCGGCGCGTTCGCAACGCCGCCTGGCCCGTCACGCCGAAGCGCTCGCCGATCACCTGCGCACCGCCGATGTGCCCACCGGGCACATCGGCGCCGCGATGTGGGCCCGGCGCGGCCACGAACCGGTGCGGGCGGCACTGATCGCCGATCCCGCTGCCCGCCATGAGCTGGTATCGGGACTGGACGCGCTGGCCCGCGGCGAAACCGCGGACAACCTCGTGACCGGCACGATCCCGGGCGGCCGGCCCGCCGATGCGGTCTGGGTGTTCTCCGGGCACGGCTCACACTGGGCCGATATGGGCCGCGAGCTCATTGCTGCCGAGCCTGCTTTCGCGCGCGTCGTCGACGAGGTCGACGAGGTCTTCACCGTCGAGCTCGGGTTCAGCGCCCGAACGGCGCTGACAGCAGGCGAACTCGGCGGCACCGACCGGGTCCAGGCGCTGACGTTCGCGATGCAGGTCGGCCTGGCCGCCGTGCTGCGGGAACGCGGTGTGGTCCCGGCGGCGGTGATAGGCCACTCCGTCGGCGAGGTTGCGGCCTGCGTGGTGTCGGGCGTCTTCGACCTGCGCCACGGAGCCGCCGTCGCGTGCTACCGGGCCCGCGGCTTCCGCACCGTCGCCGGTGCCGGCGCCATGGCGCTGGCACGGCTGCCGTTCGCCGAGGCCGAGCGGCGCCTCGCCGGACGTACCGATGTGGTGGCGGCCATCAGCGCCTCGACCGAATCCACGGTGATCTCAGGCGAGATCGACGCGGTGGCGGCGGTATCGCGGCAGTGGGCCGACGACGGCGTCGTGCTGCGCCGCGTCAACACCGATGTGGCGTTCCACAGTCCGGCGATGGACGGACTGACCGCCGACCTCGCACGTGGGGTGGCAGGTCTACCCCCGTGCAGACCCGCCGGCGTGGCGCTGTACTCGACGGCGCTGGACGACCCGCGCTCGGCAGCGCCGCGCGACGCCGACTACTGGGTGCGCAACCTGCGCGGCCGGGTCCGCTTCGCCGAGGCGGTGACGGCCGCCGCCGAGGACGGCCACCGGCTCTTCCTCGAAGTCTCCGCGCATCCCGTCGTCGCGCATTCCGTCATCGAGACGCTGCTGGGTCTCGGTATCGACGAGCACGCCGTAGTTCCGATGCTGCGGCGCGACACCCCGGCGTCGCGCGCCGTCGCCGCCTCGGTGGCCGCGCTGTACTGTCACGGCGCGTCGGTGGACCACGGCATCGGCCCCACCGATGCGTGGGCCGGTGATCTTCCCGGCACGCAGTGGCAGCACCGCAGGTTCTGGCGTACGCCGACACCACCACCCGGCGGATCCGGTCTGCACGACAGCACCGGCCACACCCTGCTGGGCGGGCACACCGATGTCACCGGCAGCATCCGCACACGGATGTGGCAGACCCGGCTGGATCACGGCAACCGGCCCTATCCCGGTGATCATCCCGTCGGGGGCACCGAGATCGTGCCCGCCGCAGTACTTCTCAACACCTTCCTGACCGCGGCCCGGGACGTTTTGCGCACCCGCACCGGTGTCTGTCTGGCCGATGTCCGGCTGCGCACCCCGGTCGCACCGGGGCGTGCCCGCGACCTGCAGGTCGTGCTGGCCGACCGTGAACTGACGCTGTCCTCGCGGCTGGCCGACACCGAGGATGCCGCCGACGGTGGCTGGCTGACACACAGCAGCGCCGTTGTCGCCGTCGACGATGACATCGACGAACTGGTCGGCACCGCAGTGGATCTGGAGGCCGCCCGGCGACGGTGCGCCCAACCCCTGCCGTCGCGGCATATCGTCGACACGCTGGCGGGCCTCGGTGTGGCGGCAATGGGATTCGGTTGGCAGATCACCGATCTGCGGTGTGGTGACGGTGAACTGCTGGCCGAGGTCGCCGCCGATGCAGACCTCTCACAACCCACGTCGTGGGCGTCACTGATCGATGCCGCGACATCGGCGGCCTCCACGATATTCGACGGCCCGCCCCGGCTGCGGATGCCCGCGCGCATCGACAGCGTGCATGTCCACGCTGCTGCGCCCGCGCAGGCGATGCTGGTGGTCCGGCGCAGGCCCGGCACCACGACGACCGATGTGTCGGTGGTCGACGACACCGGTTCGGTACTGCTGTCGATCGCGGGTATGACGTTCGAGGAATTGGAGAACCCCGGCCGGGAGCGCTCGGCGCATGCCGCCCATCGTGTGCTGCACCGGCTCGCCTGGCAGCCGGTGCACTGGCAGCCGGAACACCGGCCGGCCGCGGTGATACTGGTCGGCGGTGATGCCGACGGGCTGGGCCGCGCCGTCGCCGATCTGCACGCCGCCGGTGTCGCATACCGCGCCGTCGAGGATCCCGCCGAGCTTGCCGCACGCGCCGAGGCAGGCGAATTCCGCGGTATGGCTGAAGAACTCGGGCACATCGATGTGGTGGTGCTGCCGCGTCAGGAGGATGCGCCGGAGGCGTCGGTGGATCTGGTGATGCGCACGCTGATCGGGCTGCGGGAATCGGCCCTGCGGGCCAGACTCTGGGTTGTCACGACCGGGGTGCACGAGGGTGGCGGCCTGGCACACGCGCCGCTATGGGGACTGGCCAGGGTCGCGGCGGCCGAACATCCCCACCTGTGGGGCGCGGTGCTGGATGTGGCCGACGGCCGGATACCGCTCGGCGCGCTCGATGAGGCGGCCGGTCACGGTGTGGTCGTCATCCGCGACGGCGTCGCCCGGGTCGCTCGACTGGCCGCCGCGGGGCCCGGATCGCAGCCCCCGATGGCGTGCTCGCCCGGTGGCAGTTACCTCGTCACCGGCGGAACCGGCGCGTTGGGACTGCGGATCGCCCAGCGGCTCGCCGATCTCGGTGCGCGGCGGCTGGTACTGGTGTCGCGCTCCGGACTGCCCGAGCGCTCGACCTGGGCGGCGCACGCCGACTCCGAGGCGGTGCGTTCGGTCAGCGCTCTGGAGGAACGGGGTGTCTCGGTCACCGTCGCCGCCCTGGACATCGGGGCACCCGGCGCCGCCGACGCACTGCGTGCGGTGTTGCGCGAGCTGCCGCCGGTGCGCGGTGTCGTACACGCCGCCGGAGTGGAAGCCGGTGCGCTGCTGGTGAATACGACAGCCGAGGATTTCGCCGCGGCCATGCACCCGAAGGTGCGCGGAACCCTGGTGCTGCACGAGGTCTTCCCGCCCGAACAGCTGGACTGGATGGTGCTGTTCTCCTCGTGCGGTTATCTGGCGGGCTTCCCCGGCCAGGGCGCGTACGCCTGCGCGAACTCCTTCCTCGACGTGCTGGCCCGGCACCGCCGCAGCCTCGGCGATCGCACCACGGCGGTGGCGTGGACGGCGTGGCGTGGTCTCGGGATGGGTTCGGCATCGGATTTCGTCGCGGCCCAGCTCGACGCGCTCGGTATGGGAACCATCGGTGCCGACGATGCGATGCGTGCCCTCGATCTGGCCATGCGCTGCGATGACCCCAATATCGTTGTGCTTCCTGTTCTTCCGGCGGCCGCCGCGGTACCCATCCTGGCCGATGTCGCCCCCGTCGAGGACGGATCCGAGGAAGCGCCGGCGCCCGTCTCGTCGGGTGCGGTCGACCCGGACTGGGTGGCACGACAGGTGCTGGCTGCCGTCGCCATCCAGCTGGGGTTGTCGGAGGTCGACGTCGATCCCGACCTGCCGCTGGTGGAATTGGGCGTCGACTCGATCATGACCGTGCGGCTGCGTCGTGCGCTGGAGAAGCAGACCGGGCTCGCGCTGCCGCCCACGCTGTTGTGGGAACACCCGACCGCGGGCGCCGTCATCGCCAAGGTCACCCAGATGCTCTGAGGGAGGCGACGAGCTTCTTCTTGTCGATCTTGCCGACCGCGGTCATCGGGAGGGACGGCAGCGCGACCAGGGCATCGGGCCGGGCGTGCGCGGACGCCCCGCGTTCGCCCAGGAAGGCGTTGAGTTCGGCGAGGGTGATCGGCGCTGCCCGGAAAACCACTGCCGCGCAGATTTTCTCGCCCAGATACTCGTCCGGAAGTGCGACGGCGGCCGCGGTGTAGATCGCCGGATGCGTCAATAGGTGGTCCTCAAGATCGGTCGCCGACACCGTCTCACCGCCGCGGTGGATGACATCTTTGACCCGGCCGACGACCTCGATATTGCCTGCCAGCGGGCCGTCGCCGAAGATCCGCACCCGATCGCCGCTGCGGTAGAAACCGTCCGGGGTGAACGAGCGCGTGTTGGCCTCGGGTGCCCGGTAGTAGCCGTTGAGGGTGTAGGGCCCGCGCACCAGCAGCTCACCCTCCTCGCCGGGGGCCACCGGCTGTCCGGCCTCGTCGACGACGCGCAGCTCGTCATCCGGCGACATCGCCCTGCCCTGGGTGTTGAGCACGATCTCGACGGGATCGTGCGGCCGGGTGAATTGCAGCATGCCCTCGGCCATCCCGAAGATCTGCTGCAGGCCCGAGGTCAGGCCGTCGTAGATGTGGCGCGCTTCCTCCGGTGACAACCGGGACCCGCCGACCTGCACCAGGCGCAGCGACGTCGGCAGCACCGGTTCCCACTCGCAGGCCTGGGTCCACAGTTTGGCCAGCGCGTTGACCAGTCCCGTCACCGTCACCCGGTGCTGCTGGATGAGCGGGAAGACGCACTCCGGGCTGGGATCGTCGGTGAAGACCGTGGTGGCGCCGACCGTCATCGACCCGAGCAGTCCGGGGCAGGCGAACGGGAAGTTGTGCCCGGCGGGCAACGCCACGAGGTAGACGTCGTCGTGCACCATCTCGCAAGCCTGTGCGCACACCGTGGCGTTGTAGAGATAGTCGTCATGGGTGCGGGGGATCAACTTGGGCAGGCCGGTGGTACCGCCGGACACCAGCAGCACCGCGGGCTCACCGGTGTCGACGGTGAACTGCGGTGGGCCGGCGGAATCGAAATCAGCCAGGGCGGACCAGGATTCGAACGGGCCTGGGTTGCCGACCACCAGGATGTGACGCAACGCCGGCCGGGTCGCGGTGAGCTGCGCCGCCATCTCCCGGTAGTCGAAACCGGCGGCGGTGTCGGGTATCACCATGCCGACCGCGCCGCTGACATCGGCGAAATGCCCCAGTTCGGCCCGGCGGTGGCCGGGCAGGCACAACACCGGCACCACACCGGCCCGCAACAGCGCGAAAACCGCCACCGCGAACTCCCGGGAATTCGGCAGTTGCACCAGCATGCGGTCACCGGGGCGGATGCCGCGGTGGGCGAGCGCCGCCGCCATCCGATCGGCCCGCGCGTCCACCTCGGCGAAGGTGTGGCTGCCTCGTGCGTCGATCACCGCGGGCTTGTCCGGCCAGGCCGTCGCCGCATCACGCAGGACCGTCTCCAGCGCACGGCCCCGCCAGTATCCGGCCTGGCGGTAACGCTTTGCACGTTCTGCGTCAAACGGTACAAAACCCTGCACAAGAGGCTTTTCGTCGTGCTGCAAGCCGGAGCTCATTCTGGCGTCGGCCCCTTCGGTAGGTGTGTCGGGCACATCGAATATAAGGTAACGTCCGGGGCCGAAGTTAGGGCAGCCTGTACTAATTCGGAGGTGTCGTATGGCTGGTGGTCCGACGCGTCCGCAGACCGTTCGCGATGAGGTCGCCGAACTGCTCGGCCTCCCACCCGAGACCCTCGATCCCGGTGCCGACCTGATCGCATCGGGTCTCGATTCGATCCGGATGATGTCGCTGTCGGGACGCTGGCGAAAACAGGGCATCAACGTCGGATTCGCCGCGCTGGCCGCAAACCCGACCGTGCAGGCGTGGTCCCGGCTGGTCGCCGAGCACGCCTCGGCTCCCGCGGCCGACCCCGCGCCGGCCATCGACACCGGCCCGGATGCCGACCCCGGCGCCCCGTTCCCGCTGGCGCCCATCCAACACGCCATGTGGGTGGGCAGGCACGGTGAGCAGGAACTCGGCGGTGTCGCGGCGCATCTGTACGTCGAATTCGACGGTGCCGGTGTCGATCCGGATCGGTTGCGCACCGCCGCAACCCGGCTCGGTGTCCGCCACCCCATGCTGCGGCAGGAGATCCTGGGCGACGGCACCCAGCGGATCGGGGACCGTGAGCTCGGGGTCACTTTGTTCGACCTGCGCGACCTCGACCCCGCTGCCGCGGCGCGTCGCCTCGACGAGATCCGCGACGCCAAGTCGCACCAGCTCCTCGACGACGAGGTGCTGCAGATATCGCTGTCGCTGCTGGCGGGCGGCGGCACGCGCCTGCATGTCGATATGGACATGCAGGCCGCCGATGCCGTCAGCTACCGCAACTTCATGGCGGATCTGGCAGCGCTCTACCGCGGTGCCGAGCTGCCCCCGCTCGGCTACACCTACCGGCAGTACCGCGCGGCACTGACCGCGGCGACACCACCGCCGTCCCCCGACGATCTGCGGTGGTGGGCCGAGCGCATCCCGGACCTGCCGGGACCGCCTGCGCTGCCGCTGGTTCCACGCGATGAGCAGGCCGATCCGCTGCGCAGCGTCCGGTTGTGGCACATCTTCGACGTCCCTACCCGGGATGCGCTGTTCGCCGCCGCCTCTCGCCGGGGCGTCACGCCCGCGATGGCGGTCGCCGCGTCCTATGCCAACACCCTGGCGCACTGGTCGACCAGTTCGCGCTTCCTGCTCAACCTGCCAATGTTCGGCCGCGAGCCGTATCACCCCGATGTCGAGAAGTTGGTCGGCGACTTCACCTCGTCGCTGATGCTCGATATCGACCTGACCGAGACCAGGACCCCCGCCGAGCGGGCCAGGGCCGTGCAGGAAGTGCTGCACGCCACCGCCGAACATTCGGCGGTCTCGGGCCTCGACGTACTGCGCGATGTCAGCAGGCATCGCGGTGCGCAGACCCTGGCCACCATCGTCTACACCAGCGCGCTGGGGCTGGGGGATCTGTTCGCCGGTGATGTCACCGAGCAGTTCGGCGAACCCGTCTGGACGATCTCGCAGGGCCCGCAGGTGCTGCTCGATGCCCAGGCCACCCCACTGACCAACGGGCTGATGATCAACTGGGATGTCCGGGTGGAGGCATTCCCGCCCGGTGTCCCGGAGGCGATGTTCGCCTACCACCTCGCCGAGCTGACGCGACTCGCAACCGACGACGCGGCCTGGGATGCCGCCGATCCGCCCGCCGTCAGCGAAACGTCACGCAGGATCCGGGCCGCCGCCAACGCGACGAGCTTTCCGCCCAGCGGTGACAATCTGCTCGACGGTTTCCGGCGCAACGCCACCACGTCGCCCGAGGCCGTCGCCGTGATCGCCGAGGGCACCACCCTGACCTACCGCCAGCTGGAAGAGAAGGTGGCGACGATCGCCGCGGCATTGCAGTCGCGCGGTGTCTGCCACGGTGACGTCGTGGCCGTGCTGGGTCCCAAGAACGCCGAACAGGTGCCCGCGCTGCTCGCGATCCTGATGGCGGGGGCTGCCTATCTGCCGGTCGGAATTGACCAGCCGGCCGAACGGGCCGCGCGCATCCTGGAAACCGGCGGCGTGGAATTCGCCCTCGTGACCGGACCGCGGCTGCCGGACTTCCTCGACGGTTGCGGTATCCCCGCCCTCACCGTCGCCGATGCCGAAATAGTCGGTGACCCAGAGCATTTCCAGGCCGTGGCGGTGGATTCGCAGGACCTCGCCTACGTGCTGTTCACCTCGGGCTCGACCGGCGAACCCAAGGGTGTCGAGCTGACGCACGATGCCGTACTCAACACCCTGGAATTCCTCTACGCGCATTTCGACATCGGACCCGCCGACCGGGCGCTGGCGCTCTCGCACCTGGAATCGGATATGTCGGTTCCCGATATCTTCGGCACGCTGCGCGCGGGCGGCGCGATCGTCGTGGTCGACGAGGGTGACCGGCGCAATCCCGACGCGTGGGCCCGGCTCATCGACGCCCACGGTGTCACGGTGGTGAACTTCCTGCCGGGCTGGCTGGAGATGCTTCGCGAGACCGGTGCCGCGCTGTCCTCCCTGCGGGTGGTGCTGACCGGGGGCGACTGGGTGCGCCCCCAACTGGTGCGCGCCCTGCGCGGAAAATCGCCCGGTGCGCGAATCGCCGGACTCGGCGGTGCCACCGAGACCGCCGTGCACGGCACCATTTATGAAGTGGGCGAGGACCTTTCGGAAAGTCTGCGCACACATTGGCCGTCGGTGCCCTACGGTGTGCCGTTCGGGAACAACGCCTGCCGGGTGGTCGACGCGCACGGTGCGGACTGCCCGGACTGGGTGACCGGTGAACTGTGGTTCTCCGGGCGGGGGATAGCGCGCGGTTATCGCGGCAGACCCGATCTGACCGCGGAGAAGTTCGTCGAACACGACGGTGCGATCTGGTACCGGTCCGGTGACCTGGCGCGGTACTGGCCCGACGGGACATTGGAGTTCATCGGCCGTGCCGACCATCGGGTAAAACTCAGCGGCTACCGCATCGAACTCGGTGAGGTCGAAGCCGCGCTGCAACGCGTGCCCGGTATCGACTCCGCCGTGGCGGCCGTGATCGAATTCGGCGAGGGCCGCGATATCCTCGGCGCCCTGTTGCGTGCCGACGACCCGGCCGTCACCGAGGCGTCGGTGACCGAAGCGCTCGCTGAAATCGTTCCCGCGCACATGATTCCGCAGTCGCTGGTGTTCACCGAGAAGATCCCGTTCACCGTCGGCGGCAAGATCGACCGCCGAGCCGTCACGCAGCGGTTGCGCGATGCCGGAGCGCCCGAACAACACCGTTACCGCGCCCCGTCCACGCCACTGCAGGGTGCGCTGGCCGCCATCATCGGCGGCGTGCTGGGCCGTAGCGAGATCGGTGTCGACGACGACTTCTTCGCGCTGGGCGGAGATTCGGTGCTGGCGACGACCGTCGTGGCCCGCATCCGGGATCTGCTCGACACCCCGAGCGCCATGGTCCCGGACATGTTCGCCGCCAGGACCGTCGAGGCGTTGGCGGACCGCCTCGCCGAACGCGAACCCGGCAGTGACCGGCTCACGCAGGTGGCCGAACTCTATCTGGAGATCTGGCATATGGACGATGCCGAGGTGGCCTCCGAACTGACGCGGGCATCGTCGCACAGCTGAGCAGGTGTGGCCGTTGAGCTGGCGGTACACCTGCGCTCAGCTGGGCGCCGGCCGGGTCGGGGACCCCTGCCGAACAGGTAATTCATAGGGTAGCCTTATCAAAGTTAGGGCACCCTGTTTTAAACGTTTGGAGTGAGCGGTGGACGTCGCACGGACACAGCCGTTCGCGCGCTGGATCAAACACTTTCCCGGTACCGGTACCGGCACCGGTACCGGCGGGGCCGCGGTGCTCTTCCCGCACGCCGGGGGAGCCGCCGCGGCGTATCGGCCATTGGCCCGTGCGCTGTCCGGCCACGGCGTCGACACCTTCATCGTGCAATATCCCCAACGCGCCGAACGGCTTTCGCACCCCGCAGAACCAACCGTCGGCGAACTCGCCCGACAACTGTTCGCCGCAGGCGACTGGAAGCAGGCCGCACCGCTCCGGCTCTTCGGGCACTGCATGGGTGCGGTCGTCGCATTCGAATTCGCCCGCATCGCCGAGGCCGGCGGTGTGGAGGTGGCGCGGCTGTGGGTGTCGGCACAGCAGGCGCCCTCGGCGCTGGCCGAACTACCACCACTGCCCACCGCGGACGCCGATGTGCTCGCCGACATGCTGTACCTCGGCGGAACCGATCAGCGCCTGCTCGACGACGAGGATTTCCTCGAACTCCTGGTGCGGGCCGTCCGGGCCGACTACCAGGCGATGGCGCGGTACTCGTGTGCCGCCGAGGTGCGCATCGGCGCCGATATCCACGCCCTCGGAGGTACCGACGACCACCGCGTCGCACGCGATCACCTGCAGCGCTGGGGAATTCACACCACCGGCCGATTCACCGCCGACCTTTTCGACGGCGGCCACTTCTACCTCGACGACCATGTCGACACCGTCGCGCAACTGGTGAGTGCCGATGGCCGACGGTGAATGCGCGGATCCGGTCGTCATCATCGGGATGGCACTGGAGGCGCCCGGTGGCATCGACTCCGCCGCCGGCTACTGGTCGATGCTGACCGAACAGCGTGAAGCCCTGGGCGAATTCCCTACCGACCGGGGCTGGTCGCTCGGTGCACTCTTCGACGGATCCCGCCGGGACGGTTTCACACCCATCCAAAACCTGGGCGGATTCCTGCGCGACGCGGCCCGATTCGACCCGGAGTTCTTCGGGATATCCCCGCGTGAGGCGGTCGCGATGGACCCGCAACAGCGCGTCGCACTGCGACTGGCCTGGCGGGCGCTGGAGAACAGCGGTATCAATCCCGACGATATCGCCGGCCATGACGTCGGCTGCTACATCGGCGCCTCGACCCTGGAGTACGGCCCCGGACTGTCGGGCTATTCCGCGCACAGCGGTCACCTCATCACGGGTACCTCGCTCGGTGTCATATCCGGCCGGATCGCCTACACCCTCGACCTTGCCGGGCCTGCACTGACCATCGACACCTCGTGTTCCTCGGCGCTGGCCGCCGTGCACACCGCGGTCTCGGGCCTGCGGGCCGGCGACTGCGATATGGCACTTGCCGGTGGCGTCGCCGTCATGGGAAGCCCCGGCTACTTCGTCGAATTCTCCCGGCAGCACGCACTTTCCGACGACGGGCACTGCCGGCCCTACAGCGCGCACGCCGGCGGGACGGTATGGGCCGAGGGGGCCGGGATATTCGTACTGCAACGCCGATCGCGGGCGCTGCGCGACGGCCGCGACATCCTGGGCGAGATCGCTGCCAGCTGCCTGAACTCCGACGGCCGCACCACCGGACTGACCGCGCCGAGCCTGCCGGCGCAGAGCAGGTTGTTCGACCGGGCCATGCGGCAGGCCGGCGTCGAACCCCACGACATCGGCATGATCGAGGGCCACGGCACCGGCACCCGGCTCGGCGACCGAGTCGAACTGCATGCGCTGGCCGCGACCTACGGCACCGCCGAGTCGGGACACGGCCCGCTGCTGGGCTCGGTGAAATCCAATATCGGACACGCCCAGGCCGCCGCCGGCGCGCTCGGCCTGGCCAAGGTGCTGCTGGCCGCCGAGCACGCCACCGTGCCGCCCACCCTGCACGTCGACCAACGCAGCCGCGAAATCGACTGGGACGGACAGGGTTTACGCCTGGCCGACAAGATGGCCAACTGGCCCGCACGCGACGGCCGGCGCCTCGGTGCGGTATCGGCATTCGGCATGAGCGGTACCAACACCCACCTCATCGTCTCGGTGCCGGATCGCTGATGGCGCTCCTACCCGACGGCCGCATACCGGTATTGCTCAGCGCCCACTCCGAGGAGCTGGTCCGCGCCGACGCGGCAGCCCTGCTGGACTACCTCAAGAGCGGGCCGGCACTGCCCGATGTCGCCGCGCAGTTGTTGCGCACCAGGCGGATCCGTCGTCACCGCGCGGTGATCCGCGCCGCCGGCACCGATGAGCTCACCGACGCGCTGCACGCCGTCGCCGCGGGCGCCGACCATCGGCTGCTCACCCGGTCCTCGGTCGCGGGCACCGGCCGGCTGGCGTTCGTCTTTCCCGGTCAGGGCACCCAGTGGCCCGGTATGGGAGCCGAGGCCTACTGCGACCTACCGCGGTACCGGGCCGCGGCCGACGAGTGCGCGGCCGCCTTCACAGCGGCGGGTGCAGCCTCGCCATTGCCGTACCTGACCGCCGAGGGTGACTCCACGGCGTTCTCCGAGATCGAAACCGAGAGCGCCCAATTCACGCATGCGGTCGCATTGGCGCGAGTGTGGCAATCCTGCGGTGTCACAGCGGATCTCACCGTGGGGCACAGCCTCGGCGAGGTGGCGGCCGCCCATGTCGCCGGCGTCGTCGCGCTGCCCGACGCGGTGTCGGTGATCGCCGCGCGCGCCGCGGTGGTCGACCGGCTGCCCGGTCGCTACGCCGTCGCGGCGCTGGGCATCACAGCCGACGCCGCGCAGGAGATACTGGCCGCAACGGGCGGTTGGGTGGAGCTTTCGGTGGTCAACGGCCCGACCTCGGTGGCGGTATCCGGGGACCGGGACGCCGTGCTCGCCGTCGTCGAGACGGTGACGGCCCGCGGCCAGTTCGCCCGCGAGATCACCGTGGGCTTCCCGGTGCACACCAGCATTCTCGAACCACTGCGCCACGAGCTGCGCGCACAACTGCCTGCGACGGTCTTCGGCCAGAGCGCCACACCGTTCATCGGTGCCGCGATCGGGGACGTCGTTGCCGCGGGCACCGGCTTCGCCGACTACTGGTATGGCAACCTGCGCAACATGGTGCGCTTCGACCGTGCCGTGGCAGCGGCGGACCGCTGCGGGGCGACATCGTTCGTCGAACTGTCGGCGCATCCGGCGCTGCACTTCGCCATCGCCGAAGCCCGCGCCGAAGACCCGGTTGTGCTGGTGGGATCCGGACGCCGGGGAAGTGCCGTGGCCGATCAGCTGGCGGGCAATATCACCGCGGTGGCGGTCGCCGACCCCGCCTTCGACTGGCGCGTATTGCTCCCCGGCACACCGAAGCCGTTGCGCGGTTTCCCCAACGCACCCATGCACGCCACGCACCTGTGGGCCCGGCCCGAACCGCTACCCGTGCGGCCGGGTATCACGGTGACAACGCAACGCTGGCAGCGCGCGGCCCTGCCCGCACGCCGTCTCGACGACCCGTCGGTCTCGGTCGCGGTGCAGGGCGGGGGAGCTCTGACCGACAGGCTGCGCGCCGCGCTGGCACGCCAGGCCGGCACCGTGGTGGTGACACCGGCGGACGCCGAGATCCTGGTGGTGATAGCACCCGAGGGCGAGCGGCACAGTGTGGCCTCCGCTGCCACCGAACTCGCCGAACGTGTCGGAGCTGGGCTCTTGGACTACCCGAGCAGCGCCGGAAAAGCCTGCCGCACGGTATTTCTGCTCACCGTCGGCGGTGAGCAGGTGCTGCCCGGCGATCCGCTGCCGGCACCCGGCCAGGCAGGTCTGGCGGCCATGCATCGCAGCGTCGGATTCGACCACCCGGACCGCACCTTCTCGCACCTGGATCTGGACGCGGCCGCAGTGGGGCTGCCGGGCTATCTCGACTCCGTCGCGCACACCGTGCTCTCCGATACCGGCTCGGGTGCGCTGCGCGTCGACGGTTCCCAGCCGGTGCTGCTGCGACCCACTTTCGACGACGGTGCACCGGGTGCGCCGTGGGCACTCGACGACGGTGTGCTCGACGAGGTGGTGATCACCGGCGCGGCGGGCGCCATCGGCATGCACTACGCCCGGTATCTGGCCGAGCGAGGCGCGCGGCGCATCGTGTTGTTGAGCAGGCGGGCCGTCGACCCGCAGGTGCTGGCGGCCCTGACCTCGCGCGGTGGAACCGAAGTCGTTGCCGTGCAATGTGATATCACCGATACCGGTGAGCTCGCGACGGCGGCCGGCCGATATGGCGGTGCGGCGTCGCTGATCGTGCATGCCGCCGGGTCGGCGGTGTTGGCGCCCGCGGACCAGCTGAGTGCCGCGGACTGTGCGACGACCTTCACCGCCAAACTCACCGGCCTGCAACGGTTGACCGAGCTGTGGCCGTTGCGCCCGCGGGTCCGCATGCTGTTGTGCTCCTCGGTCTCCGGGGTCTGGGGTGGTCGCGGGCACGGCGCGTACGCGGCCGCGAACCGGATGCTCGACGTGCTGGCCGCCCAGCAGCGCGCCGCGGGCCGGGACTGCACCGCGATCCGTTGGGGACTGTGGCAGGCGCCCGCCGATGGCGCGGGCATCGTCACCGGCGACGCGATCGCCGATATCCAGCGGTCTGGTCTGCACCCCATGGACCCGGCCCGGGCCATCGAGACCAGTCTGGCCCGCCATACCGGGGACCCGCTGGTCTACGCCGCCGACGACGACCGGTTGCGGATATTCCTGCAGAGCCTGCAGCCGGCACCGACTGCCGGGCCGCCGGTGACCGGTGGCGATGCCGGCCCGGCGCAGGCCGTGCGGGCCGAGCTGGCGGCGGTGCTCAGTATCGGCGACGCCGCATCGCTCGACCTCGATGCCGACCTCTTCGACCTCGGCGTCGACTCCTTGCTGGCCATCGATCTGCGCAAGCGGCTCAAACATGTCACCGGCCGAACCGTGCCGCTGGCGGTGCTGCTCGGAGGTATCACCGGCACCGATCTCGTCGCCGCCCTCGCCAGATGTACAGCAACATCAACAGAAAGTGGCCATCCCGCGTGACTGACACAACCGAGGCCCGCGCCGCCGTCGACGATATCCGGCGAGAACTGTTGCGTCGCAAGCTGGCCGAACGGGGATTGGCCTCGTCACGGCAACCGGCCGTGCCGCAACCCGACGAGTTGTCCGACGGACAGCGCCGGATGTGGTTCGTCCAGCAGGCCGATCCCGGTGGCGGGCTGCTCAACATCTCGGTGTCCTACCGCATCACCGGTGCCGTCGACATCGCCCGGTTACACGACGCCGTCGACGCCGTCGCGCGGCGCCACAGTGCGCTGCGCACCACCGTCGCCGCCGACGACGACGCCGAACCCCGCCCGACGGTGCATGAGGATCTGCGGCCCGGCTGGGCGGTGCACGATCTCACCGGCCTGGCGGCCGGCGGTGAGCAGGCCATGCGGCTGCGCCTGGAGGTGCTGGCGCAGCGCACCTTCACCGCGTCATTCGACCTGGCGATCGACTCGCCACTGCGGATAACCGTCGTGCGGGTCGCCCCTGACGAGCTGGTGCTGCTGCTGGTGGCGCACCACATCGCCTGGGACGACGCCTGCTGGCAGGTGTTCTTCGACGACCTGACCCGGGCCTACACGGGCGCCGAACTGGGTCCGCGGACCTACCCGGCACCGGTGTCGGCAGACGGCGCCGATACCGATCTGTCCTACTGGCGTGCGGTGATGGCCGATCCGCCCGAACCGCTGGAACTTCCGGGCCCGTCCGGTTCGGCCGTCCCGACCAGCTGGCGCTCCGCGCTGACCACCCGCCGCCTCGACGCCGGCACCGCAGCGCGCATCATCGCGCTGGCCCGCGACACCGGGTGCACGCCGTACATGGTGCTGCTCGCCGTCTTCGGCACCCTGGTGCATCGCTACACCCACGCCGAGGACTTCCTGGTCGCCACCCCGGTCGTCAATCGTGGTGGTGGAACCGAGGACACTATCGGCTATTACGGCAACACCGTCGCCATGCGGCTGCGCCCGGCCGCGGCGATGACGTTCCGGGACATGCTGGACCAGACGCGCGAGACCGCCGTCGGCGCCTTCGCCCATCAACGCATCAACCTCGACCGCGTGGTGCGCGAACTCAACCCCGACCGCAGACACGGCACCGAACGGATGACACGGGTCAGCTTCGGGTTCCGCGAGCCCGACGGCGGTGGCTTCTGCCCGCCCGGCGTCACCTGCCGGCGCGCCGAACTGCGCAGCCACATCAGCGCCCTGCCATTGGGATTCATGGTCGAACTCGACGAATCCGGTGCCCTCGTCGAAGCCGAACACCTCACCGAGATCCTGGACAGCGCCCTGGTGACACAGCTGCTCGATCATTTCGTGGTCCTCCTCGAAGCCGCCCTCGCCGACCCCGACACCACGCTGAGCCGACTGCGGCTGATGGACAGCGCGGACACCGAATGGTTGCGCCAGGTGAGCAGCGGCGAACGGTTCAGCACCGGACCGGCCACCCTGGGCGGCCTCATCTCGGCCCAGGTGCGTGCCACACCGCATGCCACCGCGATGGTCTACGAGGGCAGGCACTACAGCTACGCCGAGCTCAACGCCGCCGCCAACCAGTTGGCGCACTGGTTGATAGGGCAGGGGATCGGACCGGAGGACCGCGTCGCGGTACTGCTGGACAAATCTCCCGAACTGGTCATCACCGCACTCGGCGTGGTGAAAGCCGGTGCCGTCTACCTTCCGATCGACCCCACCTATCCGGAGGACCGGCTGGCCTTCATCCTGGGCGACTGCGACGCCAAACTCGTGGTGCGCGAAGCCATCAGCGGATCCGGAGATCAGCGCAGCGACGATCCCACCGATGCCGATCTGGTTCGCCCGCTGACCCCGGACAACACCGCCTACTTGATCTACACCTCCGGTACCACGGGCCTGCCCAAAGGTGTCCCGGTGCCGCACCGCCCGATCGCCGAATACTTCGTCTGGTTCAGGGACGACTATCAGGTGGACGGCAGCGACCGGCTGCTGCAGGTCGCCTCGCCCAGTTTCGACGTGTCGATCGCCGAGGTCTTCGGAACCCTGGCCTGCGGGGCGCGCATCGTGATCCACAAGCCCGGCGGTCTCAACGATATCGGCTACCTGACCGATCTGTTGCGTGACGAAGGCATCACCGCAATGCATTTCGTGCCATCGCTGCTCGGGCTGTTCCTGTCCCTGCCCGGTGTCAACCAGTGGCGAACGTTGCAGCGCGTCCCGATCGGCGGCGAACCGCTACCCGGCGAGGTCGCCGACAAGTTCCACGCAACCTTCGACGCCCTGCTGCACAATTTCTACGGTCCCACCGAGACCATCGTCAACGCCAGCCGGTACAAGGTCGAAGGTAAGCAGGGCACCCGGATCGTGCCGATCGGGCGACCCAAGATCAACACGACGATGCACCTGCTCGACGATGCGCTGCAACCCGTGCCGGTCGGTGTCATCGGTGAGATCTATATCGGCGGAACACATATCGCACACGGCTACCACCGCAGGCCCGCCATGAGCGCCGAACGTTTCGTCGCCGACCCGTTCAACCCGGGCCGGCGGATGTACCGCTCCGGTGACCTGGCACGTCGCAATGCCGACGGGGATGTCGAATTCGTCGGCCGGGCCGACGAGCAGGTCAAGATCCGCGGTTTCCGTATCGAACTCGGCGATGTGGCGGCCGCCATCTCGGTCGACCCCAGCGTGGGGCAGGCCGTCGTGGTGGTGTGCGACCTGCCCGGCCTCGGCAAGAGCCTCGTCGGGTATGTCACACCGGTTGCCGGTGAGTCCGCCGAATCGGTCGACGTCGAACGCATCAGGACCCGCGTCGCCGCGGCATTGCCGGAATACATGGTGCCCGCCGGTTATCTGGTGATCGATGAGGTCCCCATCACCACACACGGCAAGATCGATCGTCGCGCGCTACCCGAACCGCATATCGAATCGGCGACGGTTTTCCGCGAGCCGCAGACCCCGACCGAACGGCGGCTCGCGGGACTGTTCGGTGAGCTGCTCGGCCGGGACCGGGTCGGCGCCGACGACTCCTTCTTCGACCTCGGCGGGCACTCGCTGTTGGCCACCAAACTGGTTGCGGCGGTGCGCAGCACGTGCGGTGTCGATATCGGTGTGCGGGAGGTCTTCGAACTGGCCACGGTGGCGCACCTGGCGGCCTTCATCGACGGTCCCGATGCCCGACCCGCCCGACCGCCACTGACCGCGGTCGCGCACGGCCCCGAGGGACGCGGGCCGGCACCACTGTCCTCGGCTCAATTACGCAGCTGGTTCACCTACCGCGTGGACGGACCCAGCGCGGTGAACAATATTCCGTTCGCCGCCCGGTTGCGCGGCCCATGCGATGTCGACGCGCTGGAAGCCGCCATCACCGATGTGGTGGCGCGGCACGAGATCCTGCGCACCGTCTACCGGGAAATCGACGGTGTGCCACACCAGATCGTGCAGCCACCCGCCGCGGTCGCGGTGCGGCGTGCACACGGCGTGGGCCAGGCCTGGCTGGACGCCGAACTGGATCGGGAACGACTTCAGGTCATCGACCTGGAGACCGACTGGCCGATCCGGGTGGCGGCGCTGAGCACCGACGACGACCATGTGCTGTCGCTGGTGTTGCACCACATCGCCGGCGACCACTGGTCGGCGGTGGTGTTGTTCACCGACCTGGTCACCGCCTACCGGGCCCGGCGCACCGGCCAGGAGCCGCAATGGGCTCCCTTGCCGGTGCAGTACGCCGATTTCGGTGCCTGGCAGGCAGCGCTACTGGCCGAGGACGCCGGCTTGATCGGCCCCCAGCGCGAGTACTGGAAAAGCCGGCTCGCTCAACTGCCCACCGAGAGTGGCCTACGCCCCGACTTCACCCGTCCACCGGTGTTGGGTGGTGCCGCCGCCGCCGAGGAATTCCGCATCGACGGTGCCACCCGCGACAGACTCGCCGTGCTGGCCCGCGACACCGGAGTCACCGAATTCATGCTGTTGCAGGCCGCCGTCGCGGTGGTGCTGCACAAGGCGGGCAGCGGGACGGACATCCCGATCGGCACACCGGTCGCCGGCCGCGGCGCCGCCGAACTCGACGCGTTGATCGGCTTCTTCATCAACATCCTGACGTTGCGCAACGACCTGAGCGGTAACCCCACCCTGCGGCAGCTGCTGGCCCGGGTCCGCGATATGGCGCTGGGTGCCTACGCGCACCAGGACCTGCCGTTCGACCAGGTCGTCGACGCCGTCAGCCCGGTGCGATCGTTGTCCCGTAACCCGCTCTTCCAGGTCGTGGTGCACGTCCGCGACCAGCTGCCCACCGACCAGGTCATCGACAGCGGTCCCGACGGCGACACCACCTTCACCGCGCTGGAGCCGACATTCGATGCTGCACACGCCGATCTGTCGCTGAACTTCTTCGCAGCGCCCGATGGTTACCGGGGCCATGTCATCTACCGCACCGAGTTGTACCGGCCACAGACCGCACGACGTTTCGTGCGCTGGCTGCACCGCGTGCTGGCGGCGTTCGCCGCGGATCCCGATGTGACACTGCGTGATATCGACATCGCCGACGCCGGTGAGCGCGGGCGCATCGCGCAGTGGAGCGCCGCCGGCGTGCAGGTGCTCGACGCCGCGCTCACCCCGACGGCCGTCGGCGTCGTCGGCGATGTCTACCTCGCCGGGCCGCTGGCGGATGCCCGTTCGGGCCGCGCAGCCGAGGACTCGGTCCGGTTCGTGCCGGATCCATCAGCCCGACACCCGGGTACGCGGCTCTACCGCAGTGGCGACCGGGGACGCTGGACCAACGAGGGGCAGCTCGAACTGCTGCCGCAGGACCGGACCCACCCGCCCGCGCCGCAGGTCGGGGTGGCGGGGGAGCCGGCGGTCACCGACACCGAACGGACGCTGGCGCAGATCCTCTCGGCGGTGCTCGGCGTCGAGCCGGTCGGGCGGCACGACGACTTCTTCGAACTCGGTGGCGACAGCATCCTCGCGGTCCAGGTCGCGGCCCGGGCCAAGGACGCCGGTATCGGATTGTCGGCCCGGATGGTCTTCGAGCACCCGGTGCTCATCGACCTCGCGGCCGCGCTCGATGCCCTGCCCCCCGTCGACGGCACCGAGGACGGCCACCACGAACCGATGACGGCCTCCGGGCTGTCTGACGACGAACTGGCCGGCCTGGCGGCGATCTGGTCGGCCGCACAAGAGGATTCGCCGTGACCCCCGATACGGCGGCGGCCGCACCGGCCATCGAGGATGTCCTGGCGCTCACGCCGCTACAGCAGGGTCTGTTCTCGATGTCGACACTGTCGCGGGCGCAGCCCGGCGACGATATCCCACAGGCCGATCCGTACGTCATCGCGATGGCCGCCGACATCACCGGCGACCTGGATCCGGTACTGCTGCGGCAGTGTGCGGCCACCATGCTCGACCGCCACCCCAACCTGCGGGCCGGCTTCGTCCACGGTGACCTCAGCCGCCCGGTGCAGGTGATCCCGACCCGGGCCGAGGTCCCGTGGCGCACGGTGTCGGCAGAACCCGAACAGGTTGCGGCCATCGAAGACGCCGAACGCACCCGGCCTTTCGATATCGGCCGGGGCCCGCTCATCCGCTTCCTGCTCATCGAGTTACCGCACGACCGGTGGCATCTGGTGATCGTGGCGCATCACATCGTCATCGACGGATGGTCGCTACCGCTGTTCGCCTCCGAGCTGATGACGCTCTACGGCGCGGGTGGCGACGGTACTGCGCTGCCACCCGCACCCCGGCCGTACCGCGACTACATCGGCTGGCTGGCCGGTCGCGACCGCGACACCAGCCGTGCACTGTGGCGTGAACACCTCGCCGGTCTGGACGGCCCCACCCTGCTGACACCGGCACTGGCCGGGATCGCCCCGCCGCCCGGGCTGCCGCAGCGCACCGAGGTCCGGCTGGACCGCGCCACCACCGCGCGGCTCTCCGGTGCCGCGCGCATGCGCGGGGTGACGCTGAACGCCGTCATCCAACTGGCCTGGGCGAGCGTGCTTTCGGCGCTGACCGACCGCGCCGACGTCGTTTTCGGTGTGACGGTGTCGGGCCGGCCCGAACAGCTCTCCGGTGTGGAAAGCATGATCGGGCTCTTCGTCAACACCGTTCCACTACGGGTGCGCCTCGATCCGGTGGACACCGCAGGAGCGCAGTGTCTCGCACTGCAACGCCGCGCCGCCGAACTGCGTGAGCACAGCTACCTCGGGCATGCCGAACTGCGGTCACTGGCCGGTGTCGGCGACCTGTTCGACACCCTGCTGGTCTACGAGAACTTCCCGCCCGGTGCCCTATCCGGTGACGCCGAATTCCGCACCGGCGGTGCGGTTTTCCGCCCCGTCGGACTGGAGAGCCTGTCGCATTTCCCGGTCACCGTCGCCGCGCATATCGGCGCCGGTGAGCTCACGCTGCTCGTCGAGGTTCTCGACGGTGCGCTCGCATCGATGCCGCCGGCCCGGCTCGGCGAGCGGGTGCTGGCCGTCGCGCACCGCATCGTCGACGGCTGGGACGAACCGTTGCGGCGCCTGTCGGTGCTGCTCGACACCGAAGTCCCGGGGCCGGCGGGCCCGCCGAGCGCGGTCGCGCACGCGTGCTCCGGTATCCACCAGCGGATCGCGGAAGTCGCGGTCCGACAACCGGACTCGCCGGCGCTGAGCTGGGATGGCGGTCAGCTCAGCTACCGCGAGCTCGACACCACCGCCGACCGGGTGGCCGCGGCGCTGGTCGCACGCGGAGTGCACACCGAGACGCCGGTGGCGATAACGCTGGGACGCGGACCGCGATATGTGATCGCGATGCTTGCGGTGCTCAAGGCCGGCGGCCTCATCGTGCCGCTCGATTCGTCGATGCCCGCCGAACGCATCGCCGACATCCTGGCGCAGACCGCGGCACCCGTCGTCATCGACGAGGTCCTGATGGCCACCGCGGTACAACAGCGCGATACCGGCTTCGTTGCCGCACAAGCACAGCGCGATCAGGCCGCATATGCGGTCTTCACCTCCGGCACCACCGGCAGACCCAAAGGGGTACTGGGCACCCACGCTGCCGTGCTGGCCTACGGTGACGATCACATCCGCAGCGTCCTGCGGCCGGCCGCCGAACGCCTGGGCCGCCCACTGCGCATCGCGCACGCCTGGTCGTTCACCTTCGACGCGGCGTGGCAGCCGCTGGTCGCGCTGCTCGACGGACACAGCGTGCACATCATCGGTGACGACGCCCAGCGTGATGCCGAAGTGCTGGTCGCCGCGATCAGCCGGTTCGGCCTCGACATGATCGACACCACACCGTCGATGTTCGCCCAACTGCACAACGTCGGCCTGCTCACCGACGTCCCGCTGGCGGTGCTGGCGATGGGAGGGGAAGCGGTCGGATCCTCGCTCTGGCATCTCATCCAAGAGCATTGTGCCCGCACGTCGATGGCGGCCTACAACTGCTACGGCCCCACCGAGACCACGGTGGAAGCCGTGGTGGCGCCGATCGCCGAGCACCGCAGACCCTCGATCGGCGCGCCCACGGCGGGCACCACCGCTCATATCCTGGACTCCTGGCTGCGTCCGGTGCCCGACGGGGTGACCGGCGAGCTCTACCTGTCCGGTGCGCAGCTCACCCGTGGCTACCTGGGGCGGCCCGGCGAGACCGCGACACGTTTCGTCGCCGACCCACAGGTGGCGGGCCGGCGGATGTATCGAACCGGTGATGTGGTGCGCCGCGGCGCCGACGGCGGGCTGGAGTTCCTTGGCCGCTCCGACGACCAGATCAAGATCCGGGGCTTCCGCGTCGAGCCCGGCGAGATCGCCGCCGTGCTGCTGACCCATCCCGGCATACACCAGGCGCATATCCTCAGCCGGCGCACACCGGCCGGACCACGGCTGACCGCCTACGTCGGCGCGGGCGCCAACCCGCCGACGGTCGGGCAGCTGCGTGCGTTGCTCTCCGACCGGTTACCGCGCTACCTGATACCGCACCAGATCGCCGTCCTCGACCAGCTGCCGCTGACCCCGCACGGCAAGATCGACGAGAATGCCTTGGCGGCAATCGAATCGGCTACACCACCCGTCGCCCACCCGCAGACCCCGACCGAGGTCGCCGTGGCCGCGGTGCTGTCCGAAGTCCTCGAGACCGCGGCGCTGGACGTCAACGCCGACTTCCTCGAACTGGGACTGGACAGTATCGTCGCGCTGTCGGTGGTGCAGCTGGCGCGCCGGCGCGGGATCACGCTGCGGGCCCGGCTGATGCGGGACTGTGCCACCATCGCCGAGCTCGCCGCGGCCATCGACGCCGACACCGAGGAGGCCGCCGCCACCCCCGGCGCCATCGGTGCCGCGTCACCGATTCCGTTGCTGCCCAACGCACATTGGCTCTACCAGTACGGTGACCCGCGTCGGCTGGCGCAGACCGAGGCCCTGCGGGTGCCGCCGGGTAGCACCGCCGAACAGCTCCGGGCCGTGCTGCGCGCCTGCTTCGACGCGCACGAGGTGCTGCGCTGCCGGCTGGATCGCGACACCATGACGCTGGTTCCCGATGCCGGTGCCGTCCAGCTGGCCGAGGTCGCGGTCGACGGCGACCTCGGCGACGCGGTCGCCGAGTGCACCGCCGCGGCACTGGAAAGCCTGGACCCGCAGGCCGGCCGGCTGCTCTCGGCGACCTGGCTGCGACCCACCGAAGGCGACGGGGTGCTGGTGCTGTGCGCCCATGTCCTGGCGCTGGACCCGGCGTCCTGGCGCATACTGCTCGGCGAACTCGACGCCGCCTGGTATGCGATATCCCATGGGCGCGTGCCGGTCCCGGCGCGGGAGCACACCAGCTACCGGCGGTGGGCGAGCGCGCTCGCCGAACGCGCGACCACTCTGGACACCGCCGACTTCTGGGTCGGCCAGCTCGAGGGCTCCGACCCGCCGCTGGGGGCGCGACGCGTCGACCCGCAGACCGATCGGGCCGCCGATCTGGCAGTCGGCATGTCCACCGTGGACACCGCGCTGACCGCGCGCCTGCTGGCCGGTCCGGCGCCGGTGACCGAACTGCTCGCGGGCGCCGCGGCCCGCATGGTCACCGCGTGGCGTCATCGCCGCGGGCAGCCGACGCCGACACCTCTGCTGGCGATCGAAACGCACGGCCGCGCCGATGCTCTGGTCCCGGGCGCCGATACCGGCGACACCGTCGGACTGTTCAGCGCCATCTACCCGGTGCGGCTCGATCCGGACGCGCGCGGCCTGCCCGTCGACGCCGCGACCGGAATCGATTACGGCCTGCTGCGTCATCTGCGGCCCGACACCGCGCACCGGCTGCGGGCCCATCCCGAACCGCAGCTGCTGCTGAACTATCTGGGCCGCGTGCACGCCGGCAGCGATATCGGCGCGTTCACGCCGGACCGCATGCTGCTGGCCGGGTTGTCGTTGGTGCCGGAACCGGGCCTGGCGGTGCGCCACGAGCTGACCCTGGCCGCCGGTGTGCTGACCGGTGCCGACGGACCGGAACTTGTCGTCCAGTGGCGCACGCTGCCAGACATCCTGAGCGCTGAACAGGTGACCGAGCTGCAGTCGCTGTGGCACAACGCATTACGAGAGGTTGTCGAATGACCCCGACGCTGGCAGTCATCGGAGCGGGACCGAAAGCCGTCGCGGTGGCGGCGAAGGCGGCCGAATTGCGCGTCATGGGAGTCGACGTGCCCGACGTCGTCGCCGTCGAGCGCACCGCGGTGGCGGCGAACTGGACGGCGGCCGGCGGCTGGACCGACGGTGAACACCGGTTGGGCACCAGCCCGGAGAAAGATGTCGGCTTCCCGTACCGGTCGACACTGGTGGCACGGCGCAACGCCGAGCTGGATGCGCGGATGACGCGGCACAGCTGGCAGTCCTATCTGATCAGCACCGGGCAGTTCGCCGAGTGGATCGACCGCGGCAGGCCCGCGCCGACGCACCGGCGCTGGAGCCAATATCTGCGCTGGGTTGCCGACAACGTCGCGATGACGGTCGTACGCGGTGAGGTCGAACGGATCTCGGTGGACGGCTCGAGGTGGGCGTTGCACACCCGGGAACGCACCGTGCGCGCCGACGCGATGATGATCACCGGCCCCGGTCAGGCCGAACGCTCGCTGCTTCCCGGGAACCCGCGGGTGCTCTCGATCGCCCAGTTCTGGCATCGGGCCGCCGAACACGACCGGATCTCCGCCGAGCGGGTCGCGGTCGTCGGCGGCGGCGAGACCGCAGCCACCATGCTCAACGAGCTTTTCCGGCACCGGGTTTCGACCATCACCGTGATCTCGCCCCAGGTCACGTTGTTCACCCGCGGAGAAGGTTTCTTCGAGAACGCGCTGTTCTCCGATCCCACCGACTGGTCGGCGCTGACCCGGGCCGAGCGCCGCGATGCCATGGCGCGCACCGATCGCGGCGTGTTCTCCGCCCGGGTTCAGGACGCACTGCTGGCCGACGACCGGATCCGGCACCTGCGGGGCCGGGTCGCCCATGCGGTCGGACGTGACGGCCGGATCCGGCTGACGCTGTCGACCAACCGCGGAGGCGAACACCTGGAGACCGTGCACGGTTTCGACCTGGTCATCGACGGCTCCGGCGCTGATGCGCTGTGGTTCACCGAACTGTTCACCCAGGACGCCCGCGATCTGCTGGAACTGGGCCTGGGCAGTGAGCTGACGGCCGACGCGCTGCTGGACTCCATCGGGCATGACCTGTCGGTCGCCGATCTGACCCCGAAACTGTTCCTGCCCGGCCTGTCCTGGCTGAACCAGGGCCCGGGATTTCCTAACCTGAGCTGTCTGGGCATGTTGTCCGACCGGATCCTCGGCGCCGAACTCGCCGGGGCCCCGCCCCACCCGCTGACCGACACCGACCTGTCGACGAGGAGAACCGATGAGCACCAATCCATTTGACGATGAGAACGGCACCTTCTACGTGCTGGTCAACGATGAGGAACAGCACAGCCTGTGGCCGGCGTTCGCCGACCGGCCCGCGGGCTGGACCGCGGTCTTCGGACCCGGCAGCCGGGCCGACGCGCTGGCCTACGTCGAGGAGCACTGGACCGACATCCGTCCGCGCAGCCTGCGCTCCTGACCCATTCCCCGCGAGCGAGCGTGTCTGTACAGGACACGCCGTGCCCACGCGTACAAATGCGTGCGCTCGGCAGGGGGCGACCTAGACGGCCAGCACGTCCATATCGAACACCCGGGCGTGCAGCACCGTACGGTTGCGCAGCGCGGCCCGCACCGCCCGGTGCAGACCGTCCTCCAGGTAGACCACGCCCTGCCACTTCACCGCGTGCGGGAACAGGTCGCCGTAGAACGTGGAGTCCTCCGAGAGCAGCCGGTCCAACGCCAGCACCGTGGTGGTCGTGACGAGCTCGTCGAGCCGGATCTGCCGCGGCGGGATCTGCGACCAATCGCGGTAGGACAAGCCGTGCTCGGGGTACGGCTTGCCCTCTCGGACACCTTTGAAGATCATCGCCGGGTCACCCCGCTGCCCGCTGCCGGCCGGCCGTTGCCATGGGCAAAGGCTAGCGGTTTGTGCGATGAATGACAGCGCACCGGCGAGAAGCCGGACGACCACCGTAAAATGGACTTTCTGCAAACTCGTCCGTCTGGGAAGGTCTTGAAGTGGGGAGTGCCGAGGACCGTCGCTTCGAGGTGTTGCGCGCCATCGTGGCCGATTTCGTCGCGACCAAAGAACCGATCGCATCCAAGAGTCTGGTCGAGCGTCACAACCTCGGGGTGTCCAGCGCCACCGTCCGCAACGATATGGCGGTGCTGGAGGCCGAGGGCTACATCACCCAGCCGCACACCAGCTCGGGCCGGATCCCGACCGAGAAGGGCTACCGCGAGTTCGTCGACCGGCTCGAAGACGTCAAACCGATGTCGAGTGCCGAACGACGCGCCATCCTGACCTTCCTGGAATCCGGCGTAGACCTCGACGACGTGCTGCGCCGGTCGGTGCGGCTGCTGGCCCAGCTGACCAGGCAGGTGGCAGTGGTGCAGTACCCGACGCTGTCGGCGTCGACGGTGCGCCGGCTCGAAGTGGTGGCACTGAACCCGGCCCGGCTGCTGCTGGTGGTGATCACCGATTCCGGCCGGGTGGACCAGCGCATCGTCGAGCTCGGTGACGTGATCGACGAACACCAGCTCGGACAACTGCGCGACATGCTGGGCAAGGCCCTCGACGGTAAGAAGCTGGCCGCGGCCTCGGTCGCGGTCGCCGATCTGGCCGGGCAGTTCGACAGTGCCGGCGGTCCCAAGAACACCCTGGGCGACGCCGTCGGACGCACCGCGACGGTGCTGCTGGAGACACTCGTCGAACACCGTGAGGAACGGCTGCTGATGGGCGGCACCCCCAACCTCACCCGCAACACCGCCGATTTCGGTGGTTCCCTGCGTTCGGTGCTGGAGGCGCTGGAGGAACAGGTGGTCGTGCTCAAGCTGCTGGCCGCCCAGCAGGAGGCCGGAAAGGTCACCGTGCGCATCGGCCAGGAGGCCGAGAGAGTCTCCGGTGCCGAGCAGATGGCCGGGACGTCGGTGGTGTCCACGACGTACGGCACAATGGACACCGTCTACGGCGGCATGGGGGTGCTGGGACCCACTCGGATGGACTATCCCGGCACCATGGCCAGCGTCGCCGCGGTTGCGCTGTATATCGGGCAGGTTCTGGGCACCCGGTAACACCGCCGGTTTTCATCAGTCGACATCGTTGTCGACACGCTGTCGAAAGAAGATGTGGGGAAGAAGTGGCACGCGATTACTACGGTCTGCTCGGCGTGAGCCAGGGTGCGAGCGATTCGGAGATCAAGCGCGCTTACCGCAAGCTGGCCCGTGAACTGCACCCCGACGTCAACCCCGACGAGGCCGCCAGGGCGCGGTTCTCCGAGATCACCGTCGCCTACGAAGTGCTGTCGGATCCGGAGAAGCGCCGCGTCGTCGACCTCGGTGGCGACCCGATGGAAGGCGCCGCCTCCGCCGGTGCCGGGTTCAGCGGTTTCGGCGGGCTCGGCGATGTCTTCGAGGCATTCTTCGGCGGCGGTACCTCCAGCCGCGGGCCGATCGGCCGGGTGCGTCCCGGCTCGGATTCGCTGCTGCGGATGCGGCTCGATCTGACCGAATGTGCCACCGGCGTCACCAAGCAGGTCACCGTCGACACCGCGGTGCTGTGTGACCGCTGCCAGGGCCGGGGCACCAACGGTGATTCCAAGCCGGTGTCCTGCGATACCTGCGGTGGCCGCGGCGAGGTGCAGAGCGTGCAGCGCTCACTTCTCGGTCAGGTCATGACGGCGCGGCCCTGCCCGACGTGCCGCGGTGTCGGCGAGGTCATTCCCGACCCGTGCCACCACTGCGGCGGCGACGGCCGGGTGCGGGCCCGCCGCGATATCAGCGTGAAGATCCCCGCCGGTGTCGGCGACGGTATGCGGGTGCGGCTGGCGTCCCAGGGTGAGGTCGGTCCCGGCGGTGGCCCGGCCGGCGATCTCTACGTCGAGGTCCACGAACAGCAGCACGACATCTTCGTGCGCGACAGCGACGACCTGCACTGCACCGTCGAGGTGCCGATGGTCGACGCCGCGCTGGGTACCACGGTCACCGTCGACGCCATCCTGGACGGACCCACCGAGATCACCATTCCGGGCGGTACGCAGCCCGGGTCGGTCGTGACGTTGCGCGGCCACGGTATGCCACATCTGCGGTCCGGTGTCCGCGGCGACCTGCACGCCCACATCGATGTCGTGGTCCCGGCCAAGCTCGACCCGAAGGACACCGAGCTGCTCACCGAACTCAAGATGCACCGGGCGCGCGATATCGCCGGGGTCAGGTCGGCGCACGCGGGTTCGAACAACAATGCAGGCGGCGGGATCTTCAGCCGGCTCCGCGAAACCTTCTCCGGCCGCTAGCGGCCACGTCTGCCCTGATGTCGGAACCGCTGTTCTACATCGATGCCGTGCCCGATGTCGGTGCCCTTGCGGTGGTCGACGGCGACGAGGGTTTCCATGCGGCCTCGGTGCGCCGGATCCGGGTGGGGGAACGGCTCGATCTCGGTGACGGAGCGGGCACCATCGCGCACTGTGTGATCGAGGAAGCGGGCAAGGCACGGTTGTCGGCCCGGGTGCTGGCGCGGCGCACCGTGGCCGCCGCCGAACCCGCGGTGACCGTGGTGCAGGCGCTACCGAAATCCGAACGTTCCGAGCTGGCAATCGAATTGGCCACCGAAGCGGGTGCGGACGCGTTCATTCCCTGGCAGGCGACCCGCTGTGTTGCGCGCTGGGACGGTCCGCGGGCGGAGAAGGGCTTGCGACGTTGGCGTGCGGTGGCGCGCTCGGCGGCCCGGCAGTCGCGACGGCCCTATATTCCCGAGGTCTGCGATATCGCTTCGTCGGCCGGGTTGGTCGCGCGGCTGGCCGACGTCGACCTGGTGCTGGTCCTGCATGAGTCTGCGACCGCACGTATCGCTGAAACCGTTATCGCACAAGCGAAGTCGATAGCGCTGGTGATCGGTCCCGAGGGTGGGGTCACCGACGAGGAGGTCGCCGCGTTGACGGCGGCGGGTGCTGCCGCGGTACGGCTCGGCCCTTCGGTGTTGCGTACGTCGACGGCCGCCGCCGTCGCGCTGGGGGCTCTCGGGGTGCTGACGCCGCGCTGGGCGTGAGCATTCAGCGCGTTTCGCCGTCCTCTTCGGGTCGTCTGTTGATGCGGTCCAGAGTTGCGGGCCGTTGACATATGGTGGCGTGCACGGCATTTCCGCCAATGCGCTGTGCTTCGAGCATGGCGTCGGTAGCCAGTTCCAGCAACTCGTCGAGTAGCTCGTCCGGCGGGCAGCTCGCCAGACCCTCCAGCGGAGTGCTGACGACGCCGATGCTGGCGCTCAGATGAGGCGGGGTGCTGCGGATCGCCGACCGGACGCGCTCGGTGAGCGGGCTGGCATCGGTCGAGGTGAAGATGTCCACGATGAGGAATTGGGCCTGATCGATGTGCCCGAGCAGGGTGTCGTGGCGGGTGTTCTCGCGCAGCGTCTGCGCTATCGCGACACGGGCCTGGTTGCCTTCCGTCGAACCGTGTTCGGACGAGAGCCGGGCGAAGTCGTCGAGACTCACCAGGACCAGCACCAGGAAGCGGTCGTCCTGGCGGCTGCGGGCCCCGATCAGATCGGTGGCCGCCTGCCGGATCGCGGTGCGGTTGAGCAGCCCGGTGACGGGGTCGACGTTGGTATTGCGCATGGTAACGCCGAGCAGCTGTACCAAAGCCTGGCTGACCACCGCGATCGAGACGGTGATGACGGCTGATGTCATCGCCAGGCACCACGCCCAGACCGGGTCGCCCGCAGCGGTCAGCCGCGCGAACGGTACCGCGACGGTGCCGGCACCGAGGAGCAGAACCCAGACCGCATACCGGGCGGTGTGCAGGAAGCTGACGTATGCGGCGAGCGCGGCGAACGTCGAGCAGGTGACTATTCCGCTGACCGGATTGTCCATCAGCATGCTGATGGCACTGATCGCCACACCGATGACGACGGCGAAGGCACGGGACTGGGTGCGTGAGGGCCAGTCGGTGCGGCGCCACGCCAGTCCGACCGCAACGGTGCCGGCCGCAGCCAGCGCCACGACGCCCGAGGGCCATCCGAAGGCCGGACCGGCGGGGCTGAAGATCATCAGGACCGGAAGCATGCCGAGCGCGATGATCATCGTCGAGATCGTCGAGCAGGTGTCGCGCTGTGCACCTCGGCCCGCGAGGACCGCCGTCAACGGGTAGTAGTGGTCGGGCATCTTCCACCAACGGCGCAGGGTATGGATCATGTTCGACTCCCAACCCCGACTCGATGTGGCGACTGCTCCGTTGCCGTGTAGCCAATCGATACCAGTTTAAACAGGTCAAGCGGGGGTGTGGCACAGGAAACAGATTTGCGGAGTGATGTGCGCAGTCGGTCCGTGCCGAGGTGGCGGGATGGGGCCCGTCAGCTCGCGGCAACCAGCGACGACGACGAGTTCACGGCGGCGAGCTGAGCGGTGGTCGGTGTGAAGTCGCCGGTCCGCCAGGCGTCGATGAACATGTCCAGCGGAACCGCGAAGCGCTGGCCGTTCTTGGGCGCGCTGTCGTCGAGATGCTCCACGCCCGCGCCCGGCGCCGTCGAAGGCGCCAATGCCGGCCACCGTCACACAGATCATCCCCAACCCGGTCAAAGGAATAGCGAAAAGACACCCGCGACTAACTCCGGACGACTTGGATCGTAAAGTTCGCGCAGCAATGTCGCAAGCAAACGATAATTACCGACCGGCGTGTCGTTTGGAAATGCTCAATGGTGTCGGAAGTTACTTGCCGAAACTAAGCTTCAGCAGCGATTAAGCGCGGCGGGCCAGGGATTGCCCGGTCCACGCAAGGGCGTGGCGGCTCGGGGCGGAATAGGTATTCGAAATATACCAGCGAATTCGGTGTAGCCATTCAGCAACGATGCTTTCGGGATTGTCCGGTTTGGGTGCCGATTCGTTTCCGGGCTCCACCGACGTCCGTCGCCGTCCGGTGGCCCACCATGTCGGCAGCATTAACCATTGGGTCCCGGGAACGCGCGACGCTAGACTGGCGTTGGATTCACAGACTTTGTGACATGCACAGAAAGCAGGCAGTAAGACCCACGTGACGCCCCGCGAGACGAACGCCGCTCCAGTCAACACGGTTCGCAGCAGCATTGATGTTCCACCCGACATCGTCGTGGGCCTGCTGGGGTCGGCCGACGAGAACCTGCGCGCCCTCGAACGCAGCCTTGCCGCCGACATCCACGTCCGGGGTAACGCCGTGACCTTGTCCGGTGAACCCGCCGACGTCGCCCTGGCCGAACGTGTCGTCACCGAACTGTCGGCGGTCGCCGGCCGCGGCCAGGCCGTCACCCCGGAGGCGGTGCGACACAGCGTCGCCATGCTCACCGGCTCCGGTTCCGAGTCGCCCGCCGAGGTCCTGACGCTCGACATCTTGTCGCGCCGGGGGAAGTCGATCAG
The DNA here is from genome assembly GCA_016197405.1 of Mycobacterium sp. Classification (GTDB taxonomy): domain Bacteria; phylum Actinomycetota; class Actinomycetes; order Mycobacteriales; family Mycobacteriaceae; genus Mycobacterium. Next base: position 78,855 of record JACPVR010000019.1, on the reverse strand, counting down.
GCCCAAGACGCTGAACCAGAAACGCTACGTCGACGCCATCGACGCGCACACCATCGTTTTCGGTATCGGTCCGGCCGGTACCGGCAAGACCTATCTGGCGATGGCCAAAGCCGTCAACGCACTCAAGACCAAGGCGGTCAACCGCATCATCCTGACCCGGCCCGCCGTGGAAGCCGGTGAGCGCCTTGGCTTTCTGCCGGGCACGCTGAGCGAGAAGATCGACCCCTATCTGCGACCGCTCTACGACGCGCTGCACGACATGATGGATCCCGAGGCCATCCCGAAGCTGATGAGCGCCGGTGTCATCGAGGTGGCGCCGCTGGCCTATATGCGCGGCCGCACCCTCAACGACGCTTTCATCATTCTCGACGAGGCGCAGAACACCACACCGGAACAGATGAAGATGTTCCTGACCCGGCTCGGATTCGGCTCCAAGATCGTCGTCACCGGCGACATCACGCAGGTCGATCTGCCCGGCAGCACCGCATCGGGACTGCGTGCCGCCGTCGACATCCTCGACGGTATCGGGGACATCCACGTCGCCGAACTGACCAGTGCCGACGTCGTGCGCCACCGGCTCGTCGGCGAGATCGTCGACGCGTACGAGCGCGCCGGTGCACAGGGCGTCAACCGGGCCCAGCGGCGATCGCGACGGTCATGAGCATCGAGGTCTCCAACGAATCGGGCCTCGACGTGTCCGAGGCCGAACTGATCAGCGTCGCCCGCTTCGTCATCGAGAAGATGAACGTCAACCCCGGCGCGGAACTGTCGATGGTGCTGCTGGACACCGCCGCGATGGCCGATCTGCACATGCGCTGGATGGACCTGCCCGGTCCCACCGATGTGATGAGTTTCCCGATGGACGAGCTGGAGCCCGGGGGCCGTCCCGATGCTTCTGATCCCGGACCGTCGATGCTCGGCGACATCGTGCTGTGCCCGCAGTTCGCCGCCGACCAGGCCGCCGCCGCGGGCCACGATCTCGGGCACGAGCTGGCACTGCTGACGGTGCACGGTGTGTTGCATCTGCTGGGCTATGACCACGCCGAGCCCGAAGAGGAGAAGGAGATGTTCGCGTTACAGCGCGAACTCCTCGAGGACTGGTATGTCGGCCAGGCCGAGCTCTACCGCCGCAATCGCCAGTTGGAGAAAGACCGCCGCCTGCTCGACAAGTCGCGCAGCTTTCACGAAAACGCCGAGCCCGACGAACTGTGACTGGAATAGCGCCCCTGCTCGGCGCCATCGCCCTGGTGGCACTCGGCGGGTTGTTCGCCGCGCTGGACGCCGCGATCAGCACGGTCTCGATAGCCCGGCTGGAGGAACTGGTCCGCGACGAACGGCCCGGTGCGGTCCGGCTTGCTCAGGTGGTGGCCGAACGTCCGCGCTACATCAACCTGGTGGTGCTGTTGCGCATCACGTGCGAGGTCAGCGCAACGGTCCTGCTGGTGTCGTATCTGGACGGCTACCTCGGCGTCAAATGGGGTCTGACGGCGGCCGCCGCCATCATGGTGGTGACCAGCTTCGTGGCCATCGGGGTCGGGCCGCGCACCGTCGGCAGGCAGAACGCCTACACCATCGCGTTGGCGTCCGCCGTTCCGCTGCAAGTCATCTCGGTACTGCTGACCCCGATCAGCCGGCTGCTGATCCTGCTCGGAAATGCGCTGACGCCCGGTCGCGGTTTCCGCAACGGGCCGTTCGCCTCGGAGATCGAGCTGCGCGAGGTCGTCGACCTGGCCCAGCAGAGTGGTGTGGTCGCCGACGACGAACGCCGGATGATCCAGTCGGTCTTCGAGCTCGGCGACACCCCGGCCCGCGAGGTCATGGTGCCGCGCACCGAGATGGTGTGGATCGAACAGGACAAGACGGCCGGTCAGGCCACGTCGCTGGCGGTGCGCAGCGGGCACTCCCGCATCCCCGTCATCGGTGAGAACGTCGACGACATCGTCGGCGTCGTCTATCTCAAAGATCTTGTCCAGCAGACCTATTACTCCACCAACGGCGGGCAGGACACCCAGGTGTCACAGCTCATGCGGCCCGCCGTCTTCGTACCGGACTCCAAACGTCTCGACGATCTGCTGCGCGAGATGCAGCGCGACCGGTTCCACATGACGCTGCTGGTCGACGAATACGGTGCGATCGCCGGACTGGTCACCATCGAGGATGTGCTGGAGGAGATCGTCGGTGAGATCGCCGACGAGTACGACACCGACGAGGTCGCCCCCATAGAAGATCTCGGGGATCTGACGTTCCGGGTCTCCACCCGGTTACCGATCGAGGATGTCGGCGAGCTCTACGGCATCGAATTCGACGACGATCTCGACGTCGACACCGTGGGTGGGTTGCTCGCCCTGGAACTGGGCCGGGTACCGCTGCCCGGTGCCGAGGTGGTGTCCCGCGGTCTGCGGTTGCGCGCCGAGGGTGGCCATGACCACCGCGGCCGCGTCCGGATCGGCACCGTCCTGATCAGTCCGATCGAACCGCCGGCCGACGCCGACGACGACGGCGAGGGAAACGGCGATGACTGAACTGGACGCCGAGGACGCAAAACTGGTGGTGTTGGCCCGTGGTGCGATGGCGCGAGCCGAGGCCGGTGCCGGTGCCGCGGTCCGCGATCTGGACGGCCGAACCTATGCCGGCGCGCCGGTGACGCTGGCAGCCCTGAACCTGACCGCCCTGCAGTCGGCTGTGTCGGCCGCTGTGTCAAGCGGCGCAACGGGTTTGGAGGCGGCGGTGCTGGTCGGTGGCAGTGCCGACGACGCAGGCGTCGCCGCGGTCCGCGAGCTCTCCCCACAAGCCATCGTCATCGTCACCGACCGGGCAGGAAACCCCACATGAGCGAATTCCATTCCGGCTTCGTATGTTTGATCGGCCGTCCCAACACCGGCAAGTCGACACTGACCAATGCGCTCGTCGGCAGCAAGGTGGCGATCACCTCGAACCGGCCGCAGACCACCCGGCACACCATCCGCGGCATCGTGCACCGCCCGACATTCCAGATCATTCTGGTCGACACCCCCGGACTGCACCGGCCGCGCACGCTGCTCGGTAAACGGCTCAACGAACTGGTTCGTGCCACCTACGCCGAGGTCGACGTCATCTGCCTGTGCATCCCGGCCGACGAACCGATCGGGCCCGGCGACCGCTGGATCTATCAGCAGGTCCGCGATGTCGCACCGCGCACGACGCTGGTCGTCATCGTCACCAAGATCGACAAGGTCTCCAAGGAGAAGGTGGCAGCGCAGCTGGTCTCGGTCAGCGAGGAGTTCGGCGAGCACGCCGCCGAGATCATCCCGGTCTCGGCCACCACCGGAGAGCAGGTCACGCTGCTCACCGACGTGCTGGCGTCGCGGCTACCGCCGGGCCCGGCGTTCTATCCCGACGGGGAACTCACCGACGAACCCGAGGAGACGCTGATGGCCGAGCTCATCCGGGAGGCCGCGCTCGAAGGTGTGCGCGACGAGCTGCCGCATTCACTGGCGGTCGTCATCGACGAGGTCGAGGAGCGCCCCGACCGGCCCGAGGACGATCCGATGATCGACGTGCACGCCATCCTCTATGTCGAGCGGGACAGCCAGAAGGGCATCGTCATCGGCAAGGGCGGGGCACGGTTGCGTGAGGTCGGTACCGCGGCACGCACTCAGATCGAGAAGCTGCTGGGCACCAAGGTTTATCTGGACCTTCGGGTCAAGGTCGCCAAGAACTGGCAGCGCGACCCGAAACAGCTGGGCCGGCTCGGGTTCTAGCTAGGGCGTCCAGCCGGGCACGCCGCCGAATTCGCGACCGGGCACCGACGTCACCGGCATATTGCCGTCGCCTTTTCCGTACACCGCGACGACGACGCTGCGGTCGGGCACCAGGTTCGCCGACCAGACACCGATGTCGATATTGGAGCAGTCGGTCATGATGGCGTGATAGTCCGGCCGGTAGTACCACTGGTTGAGGATCTCGATACCGCTGATCGCCAGTGCCGGGTTGATCGCGACGGTTTCGGCGACGACGCCGTTGTAGCCGGCGTTGCGGGCCCGGTCGGCGACGGTCGTGCCGTCGGAGCCGATATCGCCGTCGAGCGCACGATTGTTGAGCACGTCATCGGTGTGCCACTGCGCGGCCAGCCGCAACTTCGGATTGATCTTGATGTTGGTGTCACAGCCGTTGTTCTGCTGCATGGTGTAGACGTTGGCCACCACACCGTCGTTGAGCCGGCGGTTGTCGGCGTGCGCGGCGGGCACCGCCACGGCGGTCGCCAACGCCACCGCCAGCAGCACCATGACGCACCGACGCAGCATCGTATTCGAGCTCATGAGGTGGGAGATTACGCCAGCCGCCAACGGCTCACGCCGGATTGCTCAGTACGCCGGGGTGGCGTCGCCCTTGCCGTAGACCGCGACGACGACACTGCGGTCCAGGCTGTTCTCCGACCAGACGCCGATATCGACGTTGGCGCAGTCACTCATGGTGGCGTGATAGTCCGGCCGGTAGAACCACTGGTTCATGATCTCCACACCGCTGATCGCCAGCGCCGGGTTGATCGCGACGGTTTCGGCGACGACGCCGTTGTAGCCGGCGTTGCGGGCCCGGTCGGCGACGGTCGAGCCGTCGGAGCCGATATCGCCGTCGAGGGCATGGTTGTTGAGCACGTCATCGGTGTGCCACTGCGCAGCCAGCCGCAGCTTCGGGTTGACCCGCACCAGGGGCTCGACCTTCATATCGTCGGCGCAGCCGGCCAGCATCATCATGGTGTGCACATTGGCCACGACGCTCTCGTTGAGCCGCCGGTTGTCGGCATGCCCCGCCGGTGCCGTGCACATACCGGCGGCGAGCAGGACTGTCAGGGTGGTACCACCGCCTGCGGACACGACCGCACGGCGCCGGGAGCTCGCTGTCATGGGGAAGACGGTAGCGCAGTACCGGCGGTCTCGACTTCCCACCATGGGTCGGGCTGGCGAACCGACCAGCCGTTGATCGCCTCGAGTTCGGCGGCCAGTGATATCAGCAGCGGCTCGCTGTCGGCGGGGCCCATCAGCTGCACACCGATGGGCAGCCCGTCGGTGGTGAAACCGGCCGGCACGCTGATCGACGGCCAGCCCAGCACATTCCACGGCCAGCAGCCCGGGCATGCGGCGATCATCGCCGCATCGGTGGCGGTGCCGCCCAGGCGGTCGAAGGCGTGCAGCGGAGGCGGCGGCTGCGCGGTGGTGGGGGCGAGCACGACGTCGACGGTGTCGAATATCGACCCGATGCGGCGGTGCAGGTCGGCCTCATGGGCGCGGGCCTTGCGCAGCGCCCGCTGAGACAGCGCCCGGCCGATCCGCATATTGGAGCGGGTGCGGGGATCCAGGGTGACCGCGTCGCCGACCTTGTGGGCCCAGTCCAACAGTCCCGAGGTCGAGCGGGACAGGAAATCCCAGGACGGCCGCAGCCCGTAATCGGGGTTGCCGTCGACGACCCGGTGTCCCAACTCGGTGAGCTGATCGGCGACCTGCTCGGTGGCGTCGCGGATCTGCGGATCGAGTTTGACGCGGAACCCGGTGAACGGGAACCGGGTCGACAACGCGATCTGCAGGCTTCCGGGCGCGGTGCCCACCGCCTCCGACAGCGACACCGGTTCGGGCCGGTGCAGGTCGCCGGCGACGTTGCCGGACACCGCGTCGAGCACCAGGGCGGCGTCGGCGACGGTGCGGGCCAGTACGCCGTACACCGTGATGCCGTTGAAGGTTTCCGGCCACGGCCAGGTCGAGATGCGGCCGCGCTGCGGTTTGATCCCGACCAGGTTGTTCCATGCGGCCGGGATCCGGACACTGCCGGCACCGTCGGAACCGATGGCCGCCGCGACCAGGCCGGCGGCCACCGCCGCCGCGCTGCCGCCCGACGAACCGCCCGGGGTGCGTTTGGCCGCCCACGGGTTTCGGGTGTGGCCGAACCCGGGTCCGCTGGTGAACGGCCACTGGCCGAACTCGCAGGTGTTGGTCTTGCCGACGATCACCGCGCCGGCGGCGCGCAGCCTGCGGACCACCTCGGCGTCGGTGGTCGCGGCGGGCTGCCAGCCCGAGGTGCCGAATGCCGTTGGTACACCGGCGACGTCGACATCGTCTTTGACCGCGATCGGAACACCGAGCAGGGCGGCACTGTCGCCGGCGGCACGTCTGCGATCGGCTTCGGCGGCATCGGCGAGGGCGGTCGCGTCGAGCACCACGCGGAAGGCGTTGAGGGTGGGCTGGCTGGCGTGGATGGCGTCCAGTGCGCGCCGGGTCAGCTCGTGGGACGTCACGGCACCACTGGTCAGCTGGTAGAGCTGGTCGGCGACGGTGGGGAAGCGGGTGTCCATTGCCGACGACCATAGTGGCGCCGTCGGTGAAGAAGGGGGTACCACCGGCGCGCGTCCCGGCCGTTGTCGTCACCCGATGCGAGACTGGTCCGATGCGGCTGTATCGGGATCGAGCGGTGGTGCTGCGTCAGCACAAGCTCGGCGAGGCCGACCGCATCGTCACGCTGCTGACCCGCGAGCACGGTCTGGTGCGTGCGGTGGCCAAAGGTGTGCGGCGCACCCGCAGCAAGTTCGGGTCGCGACTGGAGCCCTTCGCCCATATCGACGTGCAGCTGCACCCGGGCCGCAACCTCGACATCGTCACGCAGGTGGTGTCGATCGACGCTTTCGCCAGCGACATCGTCAGTGACTACGGGCGCTACACCTGTGCGTGCGCCATCCTGGAGACCGCCGAACGGCTGGCCGGTGAGGAACACGCACCGGCGCCCGATCTGCACCGGCTGACCGTCGGGGCGTTGCGCGCGGTCGCCGACGAGGCCCGGCCGCGTGAACTGGTGCTCGACGCCTACCTGCTGCGTGCCATGGGAATCGCCGGGTGGGCTCCCGCACTGACCGAATGCGCGCGGTGCGCCGCCCCGGGACCGCACCGTGCCTTCCACATCGGTGCGGGCGGCAGCGTGTGTGTGCACTGCCGGCCGTCCGGCTCGTCGACACCCCCGCTGGGTGTGCTGGAACTGATGTCGGCCCTGCACGACGGCGACTGGGAGCACGCCCAGACCTCGACATCGGCGCATCGCAGCCAGGCCAGCGGGCTCGTTGCCGCGCACTTGCAGTGGCATCTGGAGCGCCAGCTGCGCACGTTGCCCTTCGTGGAGCGGGGATATCGGGGTGGTGCCGAACGGCACGTTGCTGAAATCAGGCAGGATGTGGCCCATGGCTTTGACAGGGAAACGGGGCAAGCGCTCCCCGCAGCTGCCTCCGGCGCCTGAGGATTACCCGACCTTCCCGGACACCTCGACCTGGCCGGTGCAGTTCCCCGAGCTGCCGCCGGTCCGTGGCGGCGGCCCGCGGCGTCCGCCCCAGCACACCTCCAAGGCGGTGGCGCCGCAGATCCCGGCCGACCAGTTGCCCAACCATGTCGCCATCGTGATGGACGGCAACGGCCGCTGGGCCACCCAGCGTGGGCTGGGTCGCACCGAGGGCCACAAGATGGGCGAGGCGGTGCTCATCGACGTCACGTGCGGTGCCATCGAACTGGGTATCAAGCACCTCAGCGTTTATGCGTTCTCCACCGAGAACTGGAAGCGCAGTGCCGAAGAGGTCCGGTTCCTTATGGGCTTCAACCGTGAGGTGGTGCGCCGCCGCAGGGAGAACCTGGACATCATGGGTGTCAACATGCGCTGGGTGGGTTCGCGGCCCAAGATGTGGCGCAGTGTCATCAAGGAGTTCGACATCGCCGAGGAGATGACGGTCAACAATGACGTCATCACCGTCAACTACTGCGTCAACTACGGCGGGCGCACCGAAATCGCCGAAGCCGCAAAGCAAATCGCGATCGACGCGACCGAGGGCAAGATCAATCCGGAACGCGTCACCGAGGCGACGATCGGCAGGTATCTGCACCGGCCCGATATCCCGGACGTCGACCTGTTCATCCGGACCTCCGGCGAGCAGCGGGCCAGCAATTTCATGCTGTGGCAGTCGGCGTATGCCGAGTACGTCTTCCAGGACACGCTGTGGCCCGATTACGACCGCCGCGACCTGTGGGCGGCCTGCGAGGAGTACGTGTCGCGCAACCGCCGGTTCGGCCGGGCCTGATGTCGGCGCCGCAGGACCTGCTGGCGCGGCTGGCCGATGTGCTTTCCCCGGTGGCCGGTGTCGACTCGGAGTACGACGACGCGCTGACCGTGACCCACGGCGGCACGGTGGCCTCGATCCGGGTTGTCACCATCGCCGAGGGTCTGGACATGGTGTCGCTGACGCAGATGCTGGCCTGGGATCTGCCGGTGTCGGCCGAACTGCACGAGCGGGTCGCCGAGCAGACGGCACGCACGCTGCTGGGGACCGTGACGCTGGTCGCGCGGCCGGCCGATGCCGGCACCGACGGACGGCTGGCCGATGTGATGCTGCGGTACAACTTTCCCGGCGCCGGACTCGACGACGACGCGTTGCAGACGTTGATCCTGATGGTGCTCGCCGGCGGCACCGACGTGCGCGAGGCACTGGGCTAACGCTGGCAGGCCGTGCAGGTGCCGAATATCTCGATGGTGTGACTGACGTCGGAAAAGCCATGTGCGGCAGCGACTTCGGCGGCCCAGGTTTCGACCTCGCGGCCCTCCACCTCGACGGTGGCGCCGCAGTCGCGGCACACCAGATGGTGGTGATGGTGTTGGCCCGAGCAGCGCCGGTACAGCGATTCGCCGGTATCGGTGCGCAGGGTGTCGACCAGTTCGGCGGCCGACATCGCCTGCAGGGTGCGGTAGACGGTGGTCAGGCCGATGTTCTCACCGCGGTTGCGCAGTTCGTCGTGTAGCTCCTGGGCCGACCGGAACTCGTCGAGATCGTCGAGCAGCCCGGTGATCGCGGCGCGCTGTTTGGTGCTGCGGGTGGCGCGGGTGGCCTGCACTTCGGTCATCGGTCGTCCTCACCGGCATGTGCCACCGCGTCGAGCACGATATGGGCCAGGTGGTGGTCGACGAGCCGGTAGAGCACCTCGCGGCCGGACCGCTCGCCGGCGACCACGCCGGCCGCCTTGAGGATGCGCAGATGCTGGCTGACCAAGGGCTGCGGGACCTCGAGGGCGTCGACGAGTTCGTGCACGCAGCGCTGCGATTCGCGCAGCTGCAGGACGATCGCAATGCGTACCGGGGCGGCCAGCGCGCGCAGGATGTCACCCGCGGCGTCGAGGATTTCCTTGGGCGGCGGGGCCGGGAACGGTGCCTGGTCGTGCTGATGGTCGTGCTCGACGGCGTCAGCCGGCGTGGCGGTCGTGGCCATTGAGTCACCCCCGAAGTTATTGACAACCATTTTCACTTATAGCCACTTTTACATGCATGATCGCGCATGTCAAAGGGCCGGGGCCGGCCGCCGGTTAGCCTTTGGCTGTGACTGCCCTCGAAGTCGTGGTGCGGGGCACGGCGCGTCGCCGCTACCCGGCCGAACGCGCGACCGCCGGCCTGGCCGCCCAGGTCGAGGGCCCGGACCGCGACGGCGTGTACCGCAAGGCCCTCGGTGTGCACGAACCGCTGGGCCGGGACCTGTCGGCACTGTCCGAGGCCGGTGCGGTCACCCGCTGGAGCAGTGATCAGCTGCGGGTTTTCAGTTTCCGCGGTACCGGGCGCCGGCTGATGTACCGGGTCAGCATCAAGCTGGAGGCCGAGTTCACCGATTTCGAGCAGCTCTCGGCCTTCCTGGACCGCTGGGCCGGCACCGAGGGCGTCGAGGTCGGCTACATCGGCTGGGATGTCACCGAGGACAACCGCCGGCGCTATGAAGCGGATCTGCGCGCCGACGCCGTCGCCGACGCCGTCGCCAAGGCGCAGGCGTTCGCCGACGCCGTCGGTCGGGGAGCGGTGCGGGCGGTCCGGTTGGCCGATCCGGGCCTGCTCGGTGCCGCCGATATGCCGTTCGCGCAGGCCCGGTCATTCGCCGGGGGCCAGGCACGATCGGGCCCATTGGAGTTGCGGCCTGACGATATCGAGATCGACGCCGAGGTCGAGGCCAGGTTTGCCGCGGACTGAGCAGGGTCTGCCGACGAGGTGCTCGCACTGCGGTCGTTAGGCTGTGCGAGTTGTCCTCCCATCTATTCAGGAGTTCTTGAGCATCGTGGCGTCCGTCATCGACACCGTCGTCAACCTGGCCAAACGGCGTGGCCTGGTCTTCCAGTCCGGCGAAATCTACGGCGGAACAAAGTCGGCGTGGGATTACGGGCCGCTGGGCGTCGAGCTCAAGGAGAACATCAAGAAGCAGTGGTGGAAATCGGTTGTCACCGGCCGCGATGACGTCGTGGGGCTGGATTCCTCGATAATCCTGCCGCGTGAGGTCTGGGTCGCCTCGGGTCACGTCGCGGTCTTCAACGATCCGCTGGTCGAGTGCCTGAACTGCCACAAGCGCCACCGCCAGGACCACCTTCAGGAGGCCTACGCACTGAAGAAGGGCGGCGAGCCCGATGACGTGCCGATGACCGAGATCGTGTGTCCGGACTGCGGAACCAAGGGCGAGTGGACCGAGCCGCGCGATTTCAACATGATGCTCAAGACCTACCTCGGGCCGATCGAGAGCGAGGAAGGTCTGCACTATCTGCGGCCCGAGACCGCGCAGGGCATCTTCGTGAACTTCGCCAATGTGCTGACCACATCGCGTAAGAAGCCGCCGTTCGGCATCGGCCAGATCGGCAAGAGCTTCCGTAACGAGATCACCCCGGGCAACTTCATCTTCCGGACCCGTGAGTTCGAGCAGATGGAGATGGAGTTCTTCGTCGAGCCGTCGACGGCGCCGCAGTGGCATCAGTACTGGATCGACACCCGGCTCAAGTGGTACACCGACCTCGGCATCAAGGCCGAGAACCTGCGGCTCTACGACCACCCGAAGGAGAAGCTGTCGCACTACAGCGACGGCACCGTCGACATCGAGTACAAGTTCGGCTTCTCCGGCAACCCGTGGGGCGAGCTGGAGGGCATCGCCAACCGGACCGACTTCGACCTGACCACGCATTCGAAGCACTCCGGCACCGACCTGTCGTTCTTCGACCAGGCCACCGACACCCGGTACACGCCGTATGTCATCGAGCCGGCAGCCGGCCTGACCCGGTCGTTCATGGCCTTCCTGGTCGACGCCTACACCGAGGACGAGGCCCCCAACGCCAAGGGCGGCGTCGACAAGCGCACGGTGCTCAAACTGGACCCGCGGCTGGCGCCGGTGAAGGTCGCGGTGCTGCCACTGTCGCGGCACGCCGACCTGTCGCCGAAGGCCCGCGACCTGGCCGCCGAGCTGCGCACGTCGTGGAACATCGAGTTCGACGACGCCGGCGCGATCGGTAGGCGCTACCGCCGTCAGGATGAGATCGGCACACCGTTCTGCGTGACGCTGGACTTCGATTCGCTCGAGGATCAGGCCGTGACGATCCGCGAGCGCGACGCCATGACGCAGGAACGCGTCGCGATCTCCGGCGTCGCCGACTACCTGGCCACCCGCCTCAAAGGCTGCTGACCCCCAACCCCGCGAGCGCGCTTGTCTGTACAGCGACACGCCGCTCGCGGTGTACAAATGCGTGCGCTCGCCAGCAGCATTTGGTCCATCCACAGGGCTGAATGCCGGAATCCGCCGGCGCGCAGCACTATGCCCCGATGGTTGGTGTGGACACGCTGCTCGACGCGCAGGGTGGCGTCGCGACTTCCGGTCAACTGCTGCAGCTGATCAGCCGTCGCACATTGCAGGCCGAGATCGACTCGGGTGCTTTCACCAGGGTGTGGCCCGGAGTCTACTGCCGGGGCGAACCCGATCTGCTCGTGCGGCTGGCGGGCCTGGACCTACGGGCCGGCCAGCCGGTGGCGGTCTGCCTCGGAACCGCCGCAGCGATCCACGGGTTCGACACCCAGGACACCGTCGACATTCACGCGCTCAATCCGGTCGGTCACCTGCTGCGCAACTCGGACGGTCTCGTCGTGCATCGTCGCGAGGGCTCGCCGACGGTGCTGGTGGACGGCCGTCCGGTGACCGCGCCGAACTGGACCGCGGTCGAGGTGGCCCGTGGGTTGCGACGGCCCCGGGCCCTGGCCACGCTGGACGCGGCACTGCGCAGCGGGACGTGTGATCGCCCGCAGCTGGTGGCGGCGTCGATGGCGCAAAGCGGTCGTCGCGGCATCGTCGACGTCCGTGCCCTGATCCCGTTGGCCGCACCGGAGGCGGAGTCGCCGATGGAGAGCGAGGCGCGGCTGGTGCTGATCGACGGCGGCCTGGAACCGCCGCGGTTGCAATACGAGATCGTCGACCGCGACGGGCGGATCTGGCGGGTCGACTTCGCCTGGCCGCAGCATCGGGTGGCGGTGGAGTACGACGGGTTCGACTGGCACAGCGGACCCGATGATCTGCGCCGGGATCGGCAGAAGACGGCGGCGCTGCGCGAGATCGGTTGGCGCGTGGTCTCGGTGGTCGCCGACGACGTCCGCAGGCGGCCGCTGGAGATGGTGCGCCGTATCGAGATCGAGCTGACGAAAGCCGCGGCATGAGCGCACGCTTTTGTACGTCGGCAGCGGCGTGTTGCCGTACAGACACGCGCGCTCGCGGAGTCAGAAGCGGCCGCCACCGCCGCTGTAGCTGCGGCCCGAGGATCGTGACGAGCCGCCGTAGGACGTGGGCCTGCCCATGCTGCGGCCGCCACCCCAACTGCTGCCGTACCCGCCGCCCATCCCGGTACCGCCGAAACCACCCCGCAACACACTGCCGATGATGATGCCGCCGATCACCGAGCCGAGATCGGAATTGCTGCTGTACTGCGGCGCATACGCGCGCTGCGCGGCCCGCACATCGTCATTGGCCGACGCTTGGGCCTGGGCCGCCAACGCGGCCGCGCCATTGGCGTGTGCGGTGGCCTCGGCGGGATTGGACTGCTGCTTGGCCTGCGCGGCCTCCAGTTGGCGGACCGCCTCGGCCAGCCGGGTCCGCGCCTCCGGCCCGATACTGCCGCGCCGGGTGTCGATGAACTCCGAGACGGCCTTGATGCGCGACTGCGCCGCGAACAGCGCCTGGGAGAGCACCTGGGCCTGCTGCTCGGCGGCCTTGCGCGATTCGGCGACGTTCTCCAGCACCCGGTCCAGGTCGGCATCGGCCTTGGTCAGCCGGGTGAACGCGCCGAGCGGATCGGCCGTCGAATTGGCGGCGGCATCGTCGACGGCGGCCACCGCGGCCTCCCGCGCGGCGCTCAGCGCGGCGGCCTGCGGGGTGTTGGGTTGCTGCAGTTGCCCTCCGGCGGCTTCGATGCCGTTCTTGATATCGGCGATCGCGGCAGGCAGGTCGGCGATGGCGCGGTTGATATCCGATGCCGCGCTGTCGACGCCGTCGAGCAGCATGCCGGCCTGTTGCAGCGCGCCCTCGGCGGCCCGGATGTTGTCGATGAGCGGGGTCTGGTCGGTGGCGGGCGCGCTGACCATCTTGCGGGCCGCCGAGATGCTGTCGTCGGCGAAGGCCAGCCGGCTGCGGGCCTCGTCGACATTGCCGGCAACCGATGTCAGCGCGGTGTCGGCGAACTTCTGGTGCAGCGCCGCCAGGGCCTGCCCGGCCGGCTCGATGCGGGCGGACAGCGCCACCATCTGCTGGGTCAGTGCGTCCAGCCGGTCCGGTGCGTTGATGACCAGGTTTCGCAACTCCTCGAAGGCCTCGCTCTGCGATTCCAGTTCCCGATCGGCCTTGCCCGCCGCGACCACCACGCGGGTCAGCAGATCGCGGCGCTGCAACGGCGTCTCCGGTGCGGCGTCGTCGAGGATCTGGCGCACGTTGAACGCCTGTGCCAGCGTGGTTTTCGCATCCGCGACGGCCTTGGTGAAAGGTGCCGTCCTGGCGGTGCCGAACTCTTCGACGGCAAGGGCCAGCTCGTTCTCGCTGGTGCGCAACGCATTGTCGACATCGACGACGATCAGCTTGGACAGATCGTCGAGCGCCTCCAACGGCACCTGGGACAGCGCCGCCGCGTCGGTCGGGTCGATGCGCCGCGCCGCTGCCAACTCGGCCTCGTGACGCTTGCGCTTGCGCTGTCGCGCCCACCACCACAGCATCACCGCCGCGACCAGCAGCACCGCCAACACGATCAGCAGCGTGGTCCCGGAGACATGCATACCGCTTCCGGAGGCGGTGTCCTGGGCGGTGCCGAGTTGCTCGGCGGCCGCGATCGCCGCCCCGGCCCAGTTGCCGTCGCGCAGCGCCGGTTCGATGTAATCGCGTCTGATGTTGTCGGCGTCGATGGAACCGCCGTCGGGCAACGTCGAGGGAACCTGGAAGGCCAGCGCCCGGTCTTCGGTGGCGATGGCCAGCAGCACGTCGTTGTCGCCGAAATCGCTGGCCCGTACGGTCTGCTGCGACCACGCCTGCCAGCCCCGGTTGTCGAAGGTGTCGACGTAGACGACCCACAGTTTGATCCGGTGCTGCTCGTAGAGCTTGTCGATGGCCGAGCTGACTTCGGCGCTCTGTGCCGAGGACAGCACGCCCGCCGTGTCGGTGAGCTGGGTCTGCAGCCGCGTCGGCGGCTCGGCGACCGCGGTCGGAGCCACCAGCAGGCCGGTCAGGGCCACCAGGAGCACCGCAAACAGCCGGACCGCCGAACTAGACATGCGCATGGCCGTCAATCTAGTGGGGCCGCCGTCGCGGCCGGTGATGAACTGGCCTGACGTGCTGGCAGACTGTGCCTCGGTGAGTATCAACGAGCAGAGCCGTTACGACGGTTTCGACCGGGAGCGACTGGTGGTCGAAGCCGCCAAGACCGCCGCCATCCCCGGAACCGGCGCCGAGAATCGCAGCGATTTCGCCCGCGACCGCGCGCGCGTCCTGCACTGTGCGGCGCTGCGCCGGCTCGCCGACAAAACCCAGGTGGTGGGCCCGCGGGACAGTGACACCCCGCGCACCCGGCTGACCCACTCACTCGAGGTGGCCCAGATCGGTCGGGGCATGGCGATCGGGCTGGGCTGCGATCCGGATCTGGTCGACCTGGCCGGGCTGGCGCACGATATCGGGCATCCGCCGTACGGGCACAACGGCGAGCGCGCCCTCAACGAGCTCGCGGCCACCCACGGCGGTTTCGAGGGCAATGCGCAGAACTTCCGGATCCTCACCCGGCTGGAGCCCAAAGTCATTGACGAACAAGGGCATTCGGCGGGGCTGAACCTGACCCGGGCGGCACTCGATGCCGTCACCAAGTATCCGTGGCCGCGGGAACCGAACCGCACCGGACCGGTCAAGTTCGGCTTCTACGCCGACGATATGCCTGCCGCCCTGTGGGTTCGTGCCGGTGCGCCGTCGGCCTGGCCCTGCCTGGAGGCCCAGGTGATGGACTGGGCCGATGACGTCGCGTACTCGGTGCACGATGTCGAGGACGGTGTCATCTCCGGGCGTATCGACCTGCGGGTGCTGGCCGACGACGACGCGGCATCCGCACTGGCCCGGCTCGGCAGCGGGTCACACGGCGCGGACTATGACGACCTGTTCGCCGCCGCGCAGCGCCTCTCGACGATGCCGGTGGTCGCCGCCGTCGGCAAGTTCGACGGCACGCTGGGCGCATCGGGAGCCCTCAAGCGGCTCACCAGCGAGCTGGTCGGCCGATTCGCCAACGCCGCGATCGTGGCCACCCGCGACGAAGCCGGACCCAAACCCCTGCGTCGGTATGACGCCGACCTGGCGGTGCCACCGGTGGTTCGCGCCGAGGTGGCGGTGCTCAAGACGCTTGCGCTGCAGTTCATCATGTCCGACCCGGCGCATCTGCAGATCCAGGCCGAACAACGCGCCCGCATCGGCGAGGTGGCCGAGCTGCTGTTGGCCGGGGCGCCGGGCAGCCTGGACCCGCTGCTGGCGCCGGAGTTCATCGCCGCGACCGACGACGGCGCCCGGCTCCGGGTGGTCATCGACCAGATCGCGTCGTACACCGAGACCCGCCTGGAGCGCGTCCTGGCGACACGATCTCTGTCGACGACCCGCTTAGACTGATCCGATGGCCGGCCGTATCCCTGATCGCGATATCGCGGCCATTCGTGAACGGGTCCGCATCGAGGACGTCGTCGGCGACTACGTGCAGCTGCGCCGCGCCGGCGCGGACTCGTTGAAGGGGCTGTGCCCGTTCCACGACGAGAAGTCCCCGTCCTTCCACGTCCGCCCCAACCACGGCCACTTCCACTGCTTCGGCTGCGGTGAGGGCGGCGACGTCTACGCCTTCTTGCAGAAGATGGAGCACATCAGCTTCGTCGAGGCCATCGAGATGCTCGCCGATCGCATCGGCTACACCGTCACCTACACCGGCGCATCGGCGACCAATGTGCAGCGCGACCGTGGCGGCCGCAGCCGGTTGATCGCCGCCAACGCCGCCGCGCAGGAGTTCTACGCCCAGCAGCTGGAATCCGAGGAAGCCGCTCCCGGCAGGCAGTATCTGACCGAGCGCAACTTCGATGCCGCCGCGGCCCGGATGTTCGGGTGCGGGTGGGCCCCGTCGGGCTGGGACACCCTGACGAAACACCTGCTGCGCAAGGGTTTCGAGTTCAAGGAGCTGGAAGCCGCCGGGTTGTCCAGGGAGGGCAAACGCGGTCCCATCGACCGGTTCATGCGGCGGTTGCTATGGCCCATCCGCGGCGCGTCCGGTGAGGTCATCGGGTTCGGTGCCCGGCGCATCTTCGACGACGACCCGATGACGGCAAAGTACGTCAACACCCCGGAAACGGTGCTGTACAAGAAGTCTCACGTGCTTTTCGGCATCGATCTGGCCAAACGCGATATCGCCAAGGGGCATCAGGCCGTCGTCGTGGAGGGCTACACCGACGTCATGGCGATGCATCTGGCCGGTGTGACCACCGCGGTGGCCTCGTGTGGCACCGCCTTCGGCGACGAGCACCTGTCGATGCTGCGCCGGCTGATGATGGACGACAACTTCTTCCGCGGGGAGCTCATCTACGTCTTCGACGGTGACGCCGCCGGACGGGCCGCGGCCATCAAGGCCTTCGAGGGTGAGCAGAATCTCGCGGGGCAGTCGTTCGTCGCGGTGGCCACCGACGGTATGGATCCGTGCGATCTGCGGCTGAAGTCCGGCGACGGCGCGCTGCGTGACCTGGTGGCGCGGCGCAGCCCGCTTTTCGAGTTCGCCATCCGCACCGCGCTGGCCGAGATCGACTTAGACACCGCCGAGGGTCGCGTCGCCGCGCTGCGCCGGTGTGTGCCCATGGTGGCCAAGATCAAGGACCCCACGCTGCGCGACGAGTACGCCCGCCAGCTCGCCGGCTGGGTGGGCTGGGACGATGTCGCCCAGGTGCTGCGCCGGGTCCGCGAGACCGCCAAGGGTGGTGCGGCGCCCGGCAACGGCAGGCGCCAGCCCGCCGGAGCCCCGTCCTCGGCGCCGACGCCGACCCGCGGGCCGGACCCGCGCGATCCGACGCTGTGGCCGCAACGTGAGGCGCTCAAGGCGGCGCTGCAATATCCCGCGCTGGCCGGCCCGGTCTTCGACTCTCTGACGACCGAGAGTTTCACCCACCCGCTCTATGCCGCGGTCCGCGCCGCCATCTCCGGCGCCGGGGGCACCTCCACCGGGATCAGCGGCGGTCAGTGGATCGACATGGTCCGCCAGCAGCTCTCCGATCCCGGTGAGAGCTCACTGGTCAGCCAGCTGGGCGTGGAGGCGATCCGGGTGGAGGACGAGGAGCACCTTCCGCGCTACATCGCCGGTGTGCTGGCCCGGCTGCAAGAGGTGTGGGTGGGCCGCCAGGTCGCCGAGGTGAAGTCCAAGCTGCAGCGCATGTCGCCGGTGGAACAGGGGGAGGAGTATCACGCCCTGTTCGGTGATCTGATCGCGCTTGAGACCTACCGCAAGAGTCTGTTGCTGCAAGCCAGCGGTGAGGGTCCTACTGCATAACCCGGTCCCGGAAGTTAGTCTGGGTCGGTCGGGCATCGAACGAAGGGCGCATTTTCATGGCATCCAAGCACCTGATCAGGCGCGCGGTCGTCGTCGGCTCGTTCGCGGTCGCGGTGGTTGCGGCACCGGCGGTGGCGGCGCTGAGCGCGCCGGAGGCCGGCACGCAGGCCGAGGGCCGCTGCTTGGCGTGGATCGGCACCAGCATCAACGGCAAGTGCATCTCGTGGTCGATGTCGGGTGGCTCGCAGTCGGTTCTCAACGGCGTCCCGGTGACGGTGAACGGCCCGGTCGCCGACGTCAGCCAGGGACACAACGGCTCGTTCAACTGAGCCTGTCGGCTACTCCGCCTTGCGCGGTTCTATGACGACCGTCTGGTCGTCGATCTCGGTGAGTTCCACCAGGGCGGGGTCCGGGGAGACCTTGTCGGCGATCTTGCGCCGTCCCGCTTCGATGACGGTCTTGGCGGCGGGACTCTGTGTGACGGCCCGCGCGGTGCCCGCAATCTGCTCGTAGCGCTTGCGTCCGGCCTTGGCGCCCAGCACGTAGCCGACCCCGAGAACAACGAGAACGCGGAACACAAGCGCCTTTCCGATCGAGAAGTTCTTGCTCCCCCGGATGGACTCGAACCATCAACCGCCCGATTAACAGTCGGGAGCTCTGCCAATTGAGCTACAGGGGATTGCCCTCTCGCGAACTGCTGCCCGCGAACCGAGGGATGACTTTAGCGTACCCCGTGCCGCAAGCCAGAATCGCCTGCTCACACGGGGCCGCCGGCGTCGTTACTTCGGCTCGATGGTGCCCGAACTGACAGCGTCCTGCTGCCGGTGCTCACCTGCGTCGGCGATGTGTTCGGGGTGCAGCATCTCGGCGTAGCGCAGCTGCTCGGGGATCCCGAACCCGTCGACGAGCATCTCGGTGTAGGGCCGCAGGCGGCGGCACCGGTCGTTGATACCGCGGGTGACGGCCTTGGCGCGTTCGGTCGAGAGGAACCGGTGCTCGACGAACCACGCCTTGTCGCCTTCGATGACGCTCAGCGCGTACAGGTCGCAGACCATGCCGAGGATCTCGCGCGCCTTGGCGTCCTCGCAGTTGTCGATACCGGCGACGAACGCCTCCAGGATGATGCGGTCGATATGCGCGAGCGCGGTGTGCAGCACGTGGTCCTGCACCGAGTTGAACGCGTCGAAGGCCGACATCTCCTTGGCGTTGGCCTGCAGCCTGCGTGCGACCGAGGACAGCATGTACTCCTCGCGGTCCTCGAACATCTTGACCTGTGTACCGCGGTTGAAGAGGCTGCCTTCCTCCTCGTTGTCCTGACGGGTGTCCAGGACGGTCTGCATGATCGTCTGGGCGGCAGTGCGTTTGAGAACCCGTTCGCCGGCGAAGTTGGCCGCGAACCGCACCCACTCGACGGGGCTCATGCCCTTGATGTCGTCTGCGTAGGCCGTCAGCAGCTCCTTGGCGACCAGCTGGGTCAGCACGTGGTTGTCGCCCTCGAAGGTCGTGAAGACGTCGGTGTCGGCTTTCAGCGCGATCAGCCGGTTCTCGGCCAGGTACCCGGCGCCGCCGCAGGCCTCACGGGCCTCCTGGATGGCGCGGGTGGCGTGCCAGGTGTTGGCAGCCTTGAGGCCTGCCGCGCGGGACTCCAGCTCGCGCTGGTCCTCGGGATCGGGGTCGTCGGCGGTCTGCAGTTCGTGGCAGCGGGCCACCAGCTCGTTCTGCGCGAACTGCAGGGCGTAGGACCGGGCGATCAGCGGCAGCAGGCGGCGCTGGTGCACCAGGTAATCCATGATGACGATCTCGCCGTCACCGTCGGGCGCGCTGAACTGCTTGCGCTCCAGCGCATATCGGGTGGCGATGTCCAGTGCGACGCGCGCCGCGGCGCCGGCACTGCCGCCCACCGTGACGCGGCCGCGGATCAGCGTGCCCAGCATGGTGAAGAACCGGCGGTTGGGGTTCTCGATCGGCGAGGTGTAGGTGCCGTCGGGTGCGACGTCGGCGTACTTGTTGAGCAGGTTCTCCCGGGGGATGCGCACGTGGTCGAACATGATGCGCCCGTTGTCGACGCCGGGCAGCCCACCTTTGTAGTGGCAGTCCGATGTCGTCACGCCCGGCAGATCGTTGCCCTCGTCATCCCGGATCGGGACGACGAAGCAGTGCACGCCGTGGCCTTTGCCGCCGGTGATGAGTTGGGCGAATACGGCTGCCACCCGGGCGGTCTGGGCGGCGCCGCCGATGTAGTCCTTGCGTGAGGACGGGGTGGGGGAGTTGATGACGAACTCTTCGGTGCCCGGGTCGTAGCTGGCCGTGGTCTCCAACGACTGCACGTCACTGCCGTGGCCGGTTTCGGTCATGGCGAAACAGCCCAGCAGTTCGAGGTCGATGATCTTGCGGACATAGGCCTGGTGGTGTCGTTCGGTGCCGAGGTTCTCGATCGCTCCGCCGAACAGCCCCCACTGCACGCCGGCCTTGACCATCAGCGAGAGGTCACTCATGGCCAGCATCTCGATCTGGGTGACGGCGGCGCCGACGTCACCGGTGCCGCCGTGCTCCTTCTTGAATCCGTCCTCGGCGGCACCCTCGGCGGCCATCCGCTTGAGCTGCTCTGCCACCTTGGTGCGGGCGATGACGGTATTGGGGGTGTAGTGCGGTTTGAATACATCGGACGAGAGCTCGGTGCGGACCCGGTTCTTCACGTCTCGCCAACGGCCGTCGAGAGCGTTGCGGAGGTGCTCAGCGGTGGTAGTCATACCCGACGGTAACCCGTGGAGGCGACCGGCAAACCCGTCTGCGGCAAACGCGGGAAAACCGGTGTCGCGGTGGCGTGAATCACAGCGGGTCGACCACCCGTCGAGAGCAGGCTCCCGATGGGTACCGTCGTGTCGATGTTGCGGCTCTACCGTGCGCTGGCGCTGTGCCTCCTCGTGGCCGGCTGCGCCTCGACGCCGGCGGCATCGGGCGAACTGACCTTCGTCGGCCAGCGGCAGGTCGCCTCCGGTGCGGTGTTCTCCGACACCGTGATCGGCGGTTTGTCGGCCATCAGCTATGACCCGGTCGGGCGGCGTTACTTCGTCGTCAGCGACGACAAGGCCGAGCACGGTCCGGCCCGCTTCTACACCGTCGATCTGGCGTTGTCGGACCGCGGTGTCGACACCGTGACGTTCACCGGGATGTTCGCGCTGCTGGACCGCGACGGGCGAGCGTTCCCACCCGACCAGGCCCCCGATGCCGAAGGTATCGCCGTCGACTCCGGCCGTGGGCAGCTGTACTGGTCTTCGGAGGGCGGGCGCCCGAAAGGTGATGGCAGCCCGGTGGTCCCGCAGCCGTGGGTGCGTATCGCCGGTCTCGACGGCAGCTACCGGGGCGAGTTCGAGTTACCGGGAGACTTCGTCCTGCAGCCTCGGCCGGGCGCCGGTGTGCAGCCGAACCGGGGTCCCGAGGCGTTGACGCTGAGCCCCGACGGCCAGACACTTTTCGCGGGTATGGAGAATCCGCTCTACGGTGACGATCCGCTGCTGACCCGGATCGTCAAGTTCGGCGTCGACGATCGAAAAGTTCTGGCGCAGTACAGGTATCCCTTGGACCCGCCGCGGGACGGGGTGGAGATCGGCTTGTCGGATTTCGTCGCGCTGTCGGACTCGGAGTTCTTGACCATCGAACGCGGTGGACCGCCGACCGCCGTGCGGATCTACCGGGCCACCGTGGCCGACGCAGCGCCCGACGGTGCGGTGCTCACCAAGACCCTGCTGGCCGACCTGTCGGCTCCCGGAGGCCCGCGACCGCTGGACAATGTCGAGGGCATCACGCTGGGACCGGCGCTGCCCGACGGCCGTCAGTCGGTGGTCCTGGTCAGCGATGACAACTTCAGCTCGAAGCTGACCACCCAGTTCTTCCTGTTCTCTGCGCCGAGACGGTGATTTCTGCCGGTCAGGTGAGGGTGATCGCCTCGGCTTCGTCCTCGAGCTCTTCGAGTTCGGTTTCGGGCTCATCGATGCCGACCAGATATGGCCGGGTCGCGAACAGCACCACGGCACCGGCCAGCACGGCCCCGGCACCCACCCAGAACGGCAGGTGCGCGCTGAACTCCTCGCCCAGCACCCCGGCCAGCCAAGGTGCGACCGCGGCACCGCCGAAGCGCAGGAAACTGTAGGCCGCCGACGCCACCCCGCGTTCGACGGGCGCGGCCTTCATCACGGTCTCGGTGATCAGGGTGTTGTTGATACCGATGAACAACCCGGCGACCACCACGCCGGCGGCCAGGACGGCCTTGGAATCGGTCCAGATCGCCATCACCGCAAGCACTGCGGTGAACGCCAGCAGGTTGAGGATGAGCACCCGCACGGTTCCGAACCGGTGCTGCAGCCGGGGCGCGACGACCACCGAGGTGAACGCCAGGCACAGACCCCAGCCGAAGAAGATCAGGCCGATCTGATGGGCCGTCATATCGAGCGGGAACGGGGTGAATGCCAGCAGGGTGAAGAACCCGAAGTTGTACAGCAGGGCCGTGACGGCCACGCCGAGCAGACCGCGGTGCCGCAGCGCGCGGAACGGATCGGCCAATGTGGTGGCGCGCGCGGGCCGCGGGGTTTCCGGCAGCAGGAACGTCGTCACCACCAGCGCGACGGCCATCAGTGCCGAGACACCGAAAAACGGTCCACGCCAAGAGATCGAGCCCAGCACGCCGCCGACGAGGGGGCCGACGGCGATACCCAGACCCAGCGCCGCCTCGTAGAGGATGATCGCCTGGGCCACCGAACCGCGCGCGGAGTTCACGATGGTGGCCAGTGCCGTCGCGATGAACAAGGCGTTGCCCAATCCCCACAGCGCGCGCCAGCCGACGATGCCCATCACGGTGTCGCTCATCCCGGCCAGCCCGGCGCCGGCGATGATGATGACCAGTCCGAGCAGCAGGGTGCGTTTCGGGCCGATGCGGCTCGAGACCACGCCGGTGATCAGCATCGCCACACCCATGACCGCCATGTAGCTGGTGAACAACAGCGACACCTGCGACGGCGATGCGTCGAGGTTGTCGGCGATCGGCTTGAGGATCGGGTCGACGAGGCCGATTCCCATGAAGGCCACGACGGAGGCGAAAGCGACGGCCCAGACGGCTTTTGGTTGGCGCCACATACTGCGCACTGCTCCTAACTGTTGGTGGTGTCGGCCTGCTTGAGCACACTGCGCAGGACGTCGACGGCGTCGGCGAGCACCTGGCGTTGCTCCTCATCGAGATGGGCCAACAGGGGATCGATGACTGCGGTGCGGTTCGCGCGGATCTCGGTCAGCGTCCGCACGCCCTTGTCGGTGATCGCGATGAGCACCGCGCGGGCATCGGCGGGATCGGCGGTTCGAGTCACCAGGCCGGCGTCTTCGAGACGGCGCACCTGGGTTGTCATGGTCGGCTGCGAGCAGTGATCGAGCGCGGCCAGATCGGAGATGCGGGCCTCGCCGCGGTCCTCGATCGTCGACAGCAACCGGGCCTGGGCCCAGGGCAGCGGTAGCCGGGTACGTTGGGTGGCCAGCCGATTGAGCCGTGAAACCACCCCGAGCAGGTCGCTACCCAGATGCGTGGTCGCAGGTGGGGGACTGACAGTCATCCCCCCAATTTACATAGATTTGCTATGTAGATCAAACGCAGTCCGGTCTGGACCAACTCGACCCCCGCGCACCGAGCGCGCTCACCAGGCACTCCCAGACGCCTGGCAGAATCGTGAAATGACCGCGACCAGCCCGGCCGTCGAGCCGATTCGGTCGAGGTCGTTGCTTCCCGGCGAGATGGCACACGCAGCCGTGGTCGCCGCGGCCTCGGCCGCCCTGGCGATCCTGGCCGTGGTCGTCCCGTTCGCCGCCGGGTTGTCCCTGCTGGCGACGGTCCCGATGGGACTGCTGGCCTACCGCTACCGGGTGCTGGTGCTGATCGCCGCGGCATTCGCCGGCGCGGTGATCGCCTTCCTGGTGGCCGGTGTCGGCGGCCTGATGACGGTGCTCAACTGCGCGTATATCGGCGGGCTCGCCGGCATCGTGAAACGACGCGGTCGCGGCACGCCCACCGTCGTACTCGTCTCGGTGATCGCCGGAGCGGCGCTGGGCGCCTTCACCGTCGTCTGCCTGCTGGTACTGGTCCGGTTGCGTCATCTGATCTTCGAGGCGATGACGGCCAACATCGACGGTATGGTCCGAATCCTCGACTACATCCCGGGTATGCAGCCGGTCGCCGTCGATCTGAAGAACATCTTCGACTCCGCGCTGTCGGTCTGGCCGCTGTTGCTGATCGTCTATTCGATATTCGCCGTCGTCATCGTGTCGCTGATCGGTTGGTGGGCGATGTCGCGCGTGCTGGAACGGCTGCGCGGCATACCGGATGTGCACAAACTCGATCCGTCCGCGGGCGACCTGGCCGGCGAGGCCGCCGGACCCGTCCCGGTGCGCCTGGCGGACGTCGGATTCCGCTATCCCCATGCCGAGCACGACGCACTGGCGCCGACCGACCTACACGTCGACGTCGGCGAACATGTCGCGGTCACCGGCGCCAACGGTTCCGGCAAGACCACGCTGATGCTGATCCTGTCCGGGCGCGAGCCGACGTCGGGGACCGTCACGCGGCCCGGTGCCGTCGGTCTGGGCCGCGCCGGTGGCACCGCGGTGATCCTGCAGCACCCGGAAAGTCAGGTGCTCGGCACCCGGGTCGCCGACGATGTGGTGTGGGGTCTGCCGCCGGGCACCAAGGTCGACGTGGACCGGTTGCTCGACGAGGTCGGCCTGTCCGGCATGGGGGAACGCGATACCGGCGGGCTGTCCGGTGGCGAACTGCAACGGCTGGCGGTCGCGGCGGCGCTGGCCCGCGACCCGGCGTTGCTCATCGCCGACGAGGTCACCTCGATGGTCGACCAGAACGGCCGCGAAGCACTGCTCGAGGTGTTGTCCGGGCTGACCGAACGCCGGCGGATGTCACTGCTGGCGATCACGCATTACAACAACGAGGCCGAATCGGCGGACCGGACCGTGAGCCTGTCGGAATCCCTCGACAACGCCCCGCTGGTGGAGATCGCCGACGCTCCTGCGCCGACGGTGTCGTTCAGCCCGCGATCGTCCGGCGTGCCGGTGCTGCAACTCGACCGGGTGAGCCACGAATACGCCACCGGAACACCATGGGCCAAACCGGCACTGCGCGATATCAGTTTCGTGGTCAACGAGGGCGACGGCCTGCTCATCCACGGCGGCAACGGGTCGGGTAAATCGACGCTGGCCTGGATCATGGCCGGGTTGACCACGCCGTCGGTCGGACGTGCGCTGGTCGACGGTGAACCGGCCGACGAAAAGGTGGGTACCGTGGCGATCGCCTTCCAGGCGGCGCGGCTGCAGCTGATGCGGGCCCGCGTCGACGTGGAAGTGGCGTCGGCGGCGGGCTTTTCGCCATCGGACACGGTCCGGGTCAACACCGCCCTCGCGGCAGTCGGCCTGGATGCCTCGCTGGCCCGGCGCCGCGTCGACCAGCTCTCCGGCGGACAGATGCGCCGGGTCGTACTGGCCGGTCTGTTGGCGCGTTCACCGCGGGCGCTCATCCTCGACGAGCCGCTGGCCGGTCTCGATGCCGCCAGTCAGGCGGGGCTGTTGCGGCTGCTGACCGATCTGCGTCGCAACGCCGGCCTGACGGTCGTGGTGATATCGCATGATTTCGCCGGGCTGGAAGAGCTGTGCCCGCGCATCCTGCACCTCAACGACGGCGTGCTGGAACCGGCGCTGACCGAGCCGGCGGGGGAGCTGGCATGACAAGCGCCGCGCCACAGAAGAATCCGCAGTCCCGGCCCCTTGTTCTGCTGCGCCCGGTGCCCGGCACCAGCCCGATCCACGAGCTGTGGGCCGGTACCAAACTCATCGTCGTCTTCGCCATCGGTGTGCTGCTGACCTTCTACCCGGGCTGGGTGCCGATCGCATTGGTCGCGCTGCTGATCGCGGTCGCCATGCGGATGGCCCGCATCCCGCGCAGTGTGCTGCCCTCGATCCCGGTCTTTCTCTGGCTGCTGGTGCTCATCGGCGGTATCACGGCGTCGTTCGCCGGCGGTGCCCCGTTCATCGACATCGGCTCGGTGCAACTGGGTCTCGGCGGCCTGGGCAAATTCCTGCGGGTCACCGCGCTGTCGATAGTGCTGTTGCTGCTGGGCGGGCTGGTGTCATGGACCACCAACGTCTCCGAAATCGCCCCGGCGGTAGCCACATTGGGCCGGCCGCTGCGGTTCCTGCGACTGCCCATCGCGGATTGGGCGGTGGCACTGGCATTGTCGCTGCGGGCCTTCCCGATGCTCGTCGACGAGTTCCGCCTGCTCTACGCCGCCCGAAAGTTGCGGCCCAAGCCGGAATTGCGTACCCGCCGTCAGCGGCGCAAGTACTGGGCCCGCGAGATCGTCGACCTGCTGACGGCGGGAATCGTGGTGATGCTGCGGCGCGCCGACGAAATGGGTGACGCCATCACCGCGCGCGGCGGCGCAGGACAGATCGCGGCGGCGCCGACCCGCCCGAAAATGGCCGACTGGGTGGCACTTTCGATCGTCACGGTGGTGTGCGGTGCCGGGTTGGTGCTGGAGCTGACAGTCGCGGGAACCAGTGGCCGCGGCTGACCGCACGGCTTCTCGATGATCACACTCGACCGGTTGGTCAACGTACTCGGCGGATACGGCGTGTCGGCGCAGCTGGGTTCGGTACCGCGATCGGCCGAATTGCGCAGCGTGGCATTGCCGGAATCAACGGCCGGTGACGTCCTGCTCGCCATCGGTGTGCGCTCTGCCGTGGAGGCTTTGCAGTGGGCCCGGTCGACCGGAGCAGTGGCGGTGCTGGTGCGTGCCGGCCTCCTCGACGCGCCGATACCTGCAGACATCGCCGTGCTCACGGTCGAGGCAACGGTGTCATGGAGCGAGCTGGCCGCCGTCGTCTACGGTCTGGTGCTCGAGGGCCGTGAGACCGAATCCGGCCGCGGACCGACCGACCTTTTCGCCCTGGCAGACAGCCTGGCCGACGCAATCGGCGACCCCGTCGTGATCGTGGATCGGATGAACGGTCTGCTGGCATATTCGCGGTCGCAGCACGACGCCGATCCGGCTCGGGTACAGACGATCCTGGATCGACAGATCCCCGATCGGGTCCGGTCCTTCCTGGACCGGCGTGGTGTCTTCGCGCACCTGAACACGTCCGACGAGCCGCTGTTCATCGCGGCCGACGACGAGCACGGGCTGACCGGGCGGATGGCAATGGCCGCCCGGGTCGGTCGCGAACTGCTCGGATCGGTATGGGTGGCCTGCCCGCAGGAGCTAGTGGACGGACCGCGGGCAGCGCTGACCAACGGGGCGCGCACCGTCGCACTGCACCTGCTGCGTTCGCGGGCCAGCGCCGACCTGGAACGCCAGATCGAAGCCGAGTCGGTCATCCGGTTGCTCGACGGTAATGCCGACGCCGGCACGGTGGCCAGCAAGCTGGGCCTGCCACCCGGGGAACTGCGGGTCATCGCGTTACGCGCGCAGTTGGGTGCCGGCGGCGAGCGCCACACCGCACTGCTGCTGGCATTCGAGCTGGCCACAGCGGGTTTCGGGTGGTCGCGACCGGGCCGCAGCGCGCTGGTGGACAACACCGTCTACACGGTGCTGCCCGACAGTGCCGACGCGGCGCGGCGGTGGATCGGGGGGCTACGGGCAGGGCTGCCGCACCGGGCCGACGTCCGGGCCGGTATCAGCGCGCCCGCGCGCGTCGCCACGCTGACCGAAGCCCGCCGCGAGGCCGACGAGTGCCTGGCCCTGCACGAGGCATCGCCGACGGGTCCGCCACCGGCCTACGACGAAGCCTGGGATGACGTTCTGCTGCAACGTTTGCGCACCGCCGCTGCCGTGGGCCCCGGTCCCAGTCGTGGCCCGGTGGCCGTCTTGGCCCGCCACGACGCCCAGAACGCAACCCAGTATGTGGCGACACTGCAGGCGTGGCTGGCCGCCCAGGGTGATCCGGTCGCCGCCGGCGCGGCGCTGGGAGTGCACGAGAACACCGTCCGATACCGGCTGCGCAAGATGGCCGAGGTCGTGCAGTTGCCGTTGAACGACCCGCGCAAGCGGCTCGCGCTCATGATCGAGCTAGCCACGCTCAACTGACGCCGTTGTCGAATCACGACAATCGGGCGCGTCCTGGTTGTCGATCGGCGCAGGGCGCGGGTCATCCGCATGCACCGACCATGGTCTGAACAGGCGAGAACGTGGAGGTGTCGGATGGAAGGCGTCGAACGCATCGACGGCGGGCCGCGATCGGTGATCGTGATCGGATCGGGCATCGTCGGCCTGTCCGTCGCGTGGTTCTTGCAGGAGCGCGGGGTCGAGGTCACCGTCGTCGACCGCACCGGGGTGGCCGCCGGGGCATCCTGGGGTAACGCGGGCTGGATCGCGCCGGCCCTGACGTCACCGCTCAATCAACCCCCGGTGTTGCGCCAGGGATTGAGGTCGCTGTTCGATTCGGCGGCACCGCTGCATATCCCGCTGCGCCCCGATCCGGCGTTGGCGGCCTTCCTGCTCCGGTTCGCCGCGAACTGCCGGTGGTCGACCGCGCGGCGGGTGGTGCGTGCCAACCTGCCGCTCAACGCCGAATGTCTGGAAGCCTTCGACGTATTGGCCGCCAACGGCGTGGACGCGCCGATGACCGATGCCCCCGTCGTCGCGCTGTTCGACTCCCCGGAGGGTGCCGCGGAGTTGAGCGACGCGCTGTGCTATCTGCGCGCCCAGGGGCAGGCGGGTGTCGAATTTACTGTGTTGACCGGTGCCGAGCTGCGTGACTTCGTGCCCCTGGCCGGAAGTTCGGTCAGCACCGCGCTGGCCGTCGAGTCGCAACGCTACGTGGACCCGGGCCGCTTCGTCACGACGCTGGGGCGTGCGGTCGCCGCACGCGGCGCAACGATGGTGGACCTTGATGTCACTCAGGTGGTCCCGACCCGAAGCCGCGTCAGTGTCTTCGGGCGCGCAGGGGCCGAGTTGACCGCGGATGCCGTGGTGGTCGCGACGGGTGCCTGGTTGAACGACTTGGTGCGCAAGTGGATTCGTCAACCGGTGCGGGCGGGGCGGGGGTATTCGTTCACCGTCCCGGTGGACCATCCGGTGCCGGTTCCGATCTATCTTCCCGTCCAACGCGTCGCGTGCACGCCGTATCAGGGTCGACTACGGGTGGCCGGCACCATGGAATTCTCCGATCCCGATCACCCTGTCGTTGCGGCCCGCGTCGACGCGGTCGTCGCGTCGGCCCGCAAGATGCTCGACGGTGTGCACTGGGCGGATCGCTCGGACGTCTGGGTGGGTCCACGGCCGGTGAGTGCCGACGGCCGGCCGTTGATCGGCGCGGCGGCGCCCGGCGTGTACGTGGCGGGCGGGCACGGCATGTGGGGCCTGGCGCACGGACCTGTCACCGGCCGACTGCTGGCCGAGCAGATCACCACCGGCAAGCAACCCGAGGCACTGCGCGAATTCGACCCGCTGCGCTGATCGTTCGGCTCTCCCCGGCCGTCAGGGGCGGCGGTGCTGTCCCGTCCCTGACGGCAAATCCCTACCCGAGAAGGAGTTCGACACGTGATCTGGCTGACCCCGGCAGCTCATGAGAAGTTGCGCCATGAACTGGAGGTGCTGAACAACTGTGTGGCCGGCGCGCCGTCCGACGACGGCAACGCGGTGGCGGTTCGCCGTGCCCAGCAGGGCCGGATACAGCAGATCCACGAGATGCTGGTCGAGGCGGTGATCGGAGAAGACCCGCCCAACGACGGTGTCGCAGAGCCGGGGATGGTGTTGCGAGTCCGATTCGAGGACACCGGCTATGTCGAGACGTTCCTGCTCGGGACCCGTGAAGCCGACTACGGCGATATCGAGGTGTACTCGCTGAGTTCGCCATTGGGCCGGGCGATCAGCGGCGCCCGCGCCGGTACGCAACGCAGCTACCAGCTGCCCGGTGGCCGCACGCAGGTCGTCACCCTGATGGAGGCCGTTCCGTACGGTCTGCACCAGACATTGCACGCGTAATCCGCACCCTCGCCGTCGGCGGATGAGACGCTGTCTGGATGGCAACCGTCGAACCCACCGCTGACCAGGAAGCCCCCCGCACGCTGTTCGGCCACCCCATAGGCCTGACGAATCTCTTCGGCGTCGAGCTGTGGGAACGGTTCTCGTTCTACGGCATGCTGACGATTCTCGGCTATTACCTGTACTACTCGGTCACCGACGGCGGGCTGGAACTGCCCAAGGCCACCGCGACCGGCATCGTCGGCGCCTATGGCGGCCTGGTGTACCTGTCGACGGTGCTGGGCGGCTGGATCGCCGACCGGCTGCTCGGTATGGAACGCACGGTGTTCTACGGCGGCGTCATCGTCATGCTGGGCCATATCGCCCTGGCGGTGCTGCCCGGGCTGACCGGTGTGGGTGCCGGTCTGGTGCTGGTCGCGCTCGGCTCGGGGGCGCTCAAGGCCAACGCGTCCTCGCTGCTGGGCACGCTCTACGACAAGGGGGACGCCCGCGCCGACGGCGGGTTCACGCTGTTCTATCTCGGGATCAACCTGGGTGCCTTCATCGGTCCGCTGATAACCGGCCTGCTGCAGACCCGCATCGGTTTCCACTACGGCTTCGGGGCTGCCGCCATCGGTATGGCGCTGGGACTCATCCAGTACGTGATATTCCGGCGCAATCTGGGCAGCCATGGTCGCGATGTTCCGAACCCGTTGCCGCGCAGCGCGATCGGCAAGACCGTCGCGGTCTTTGTTGTGGTGCTGGTGGTTATCGCGGCGGCGATCGCGCTCAAACTGGTGACGTTGGCCAATCTGTCGCAGGTGACCACCGGTGTCATCATCGTCGCGTCGATCGCCTACTTCGCCATCATGCTGTCGAGTGACAAGGTCAGCGCTCCCGAGCGCGTGCGGGTTCGCGGGTTCATCCCGTTGTTCATCGCCAATGCGGTGTTCTGGTCGCTGTTCCAGCAGATCTTCACCGTGCTCGCGGTGTACTCCGACGAGCGGATGGACTGGTCCATATTCGGCTGGACGGCACCGTCGAGCTGGATCGGTTCGATCGAGCCGGTGTGGATCATCGTGTTGTCGCCGCTTTTCGCGCTGATGTGGACGCGGCTCGGAAACCGCGCGCCCACCACACCGCGCAAATTCTCCTACGGTGTGATCGGGATGGGCCTGGCCTTTCTGTGCTTCATCCCGCTGGCGAGTATCAGCGCGGTACCCGCGCTGCTGGTCATGGTGATCCTGGCTGTTTTCGCGGTCTCCGAACTGCTGCTCTCACCGATCGGGTTGTCGGTCACCACCAAACTCGCACCGGATGCGTTCCGAGCCCAGATGATGGCGCTGTACTTCTTCTCGGTCGGCCTGGGCACCTCGATGTCGGGCGTGTTGTCGAAGTACTACGACGCCGAACACGAGGTTGCCTACTTCGGCATCCTGGGTGCGATAGCCGTGGTCGTCGGCGTGATCGTCTTCTTCGTGTCACCGCGGATCAGCGCGCTCATGGAGGGCGTGCACTGACCCGGTGATGGCCGGCTAATAGGGTTGGGGCTGTGAACTCTCCGTCTGTCGACGCCGATTTCGTCGCCCTGCCCCGCCATGTTCTGGCTGATGCCGCGTTGTCGGCCGCCCGAGCGGCCGGCGCCAGCTACGCCGACCTGCGTATTCACCGGCTGACCAACGAGATCGTGCAATTGCGCGACGGTGAGCTGGAAACGGCGGTGATCACCCGGGAGGTGGGCCTGGCGGTCCGCGTCATCGTGGGCGGAACGTGGGGGTTCGCCTCACACGCCGAGCTGTCGCCGGAAGTCGCAGCGGACACCGCACGCCGCGCTGTGCAGGTCGCCACGACGTTGGCGCCGCTGAACGCCGAGCCCATCGAGCTGGCCTTCGAGCCCGTGTACCACGATGCTTTCTGGGTTTCGAGCTACGAGGTCGATCCGTTCTCGGTGCCGACGAGCGACAAGATCGCGGTGCTGGGCGAATACTCCGGCAGGCTGCTGGCCTCCGATGGTGTGGACCACGTCTCGGCCGGCCTCAACGCCGTCAAGGAACAAACCTTCTACGCCGACACTTTCGGCACCTCGACGACTCAGCAGCGGGTGCGCATCATGCCGTCACTGGAGGCGGTCGCCGTCGACCCGGCCTCGGGCACTTTCGAATCCATGCGCACCCTGGCGCCGCCGATGGGCCGCGGCTGGGAGGTGCTGGCCGGTGACGAGGTTTGGAACTGGTCGGCCGAGCTCGCCGAGTTGCCCGCACTGCTGGCCGAGAAGACCAAGGCGCCCAGCGTCGTCGCCGGCCCGACCGACCTGGTCATCGACCCCACCAACCTGTGGCTGACGATCCACGAATCGATCGGGCACGCAACCGAATACGACCGGGCCATCGGCTACGAGGCCGCCTACGCCGGGACGTCGTTCGCCACCCCCGACAAGCTGGGGTCGATGCGGTACGGATCGGAGGTGATGCACGTCAGCGCCGACCGGACTGTCGAACACGGTTTGGCCAGCGTCGGTTTCGACGACGAGGGCGTGCAGTCACAGAGCTGGGACCTGGTGCGCGACGGGATCTTCGTCGGCTACCAGCTGGACCGGGTCTTCGCGCCGCGCCTGGGCCAGGAGCGGTCCAACGGTTGCTCGTACGCCGATTCCCCACACCACGTGCCGATCCAGCGGATGGCCAATGTGTCGTTGCACCCGGCATACGACGACATCACCACCGACGACCTCATCGCGCGGGTGCAAGACGGTATCTACATCGTCGGCGACAAATCGTGGTCGATCGACATGCAGCGCTACAACTTCCAGTTCACCGGACAGCGGTTCTTCAAGATCCGCGACGGGCGCCTCGACGGCCAGCTGCGTGACGTCGCCTATCAGGCCACCACCACCGACTTCTGGAATTCGATGGAAGCCGTGGGCGGGCCAAGCACATGGCGCCTCGGTGGGGCATTCAACTGTGGCAAGGCCCAGCCCGGTCAGGTCGCCGCGGTCAGCCATGGGTGCCCGTCGGCGTTGTTCCGTGGCGTTAGTGTGCTCAATACCCGTGAAGAAGGTGGTCACTGATGATCAGCGCACAGCAGGTCGTCGAACTGGCGCTGGCCGCCGCCGGTGACGTGGAGACCATCGTCCTGGTCAACGATGTGTCCGAGGCGTCGCTGCGCTGGGCCGGTAACTCGATGACCACCAACGGGGCATCGATCAGCCGTTCCACCACGGTGATATCCATTGTGCGATCAGGAGATAACGCCCACGTCGGATCGTTGCAGTCCAGCGAGGTCGATCCGGTGGTCATCGCCGAACTCGTCGCCGCATCGCAGGCCGCGGCCCGGTCGGCGCCGCCGGCCCGCGACGCCTTCGAACTGGTTTCGGGCACCTCGGTCCCCGACGACTGGGACGACCCGATCCCGGGCACCGGCGCCGAGGTTTTCGGCCCGGTCGCCGGATCGCTGGCCCAGGGCTTCCGTGGGCCCGACGCGTTGTACGGCTTCGCCCACCATGTCGTCGAGACGACCTTCCTGGCCAGCTCGACCGGGTTGCGCAAGCGTTTCACCCAGCCCACCGGGACGCTGGAGATCAACGGCAAGCGCGCCGGTGCCAGCGCGTGGGCCGGCGTCAGCACACCGTGGTTCACCGACGTCGACGCCGACACCCTGCTGGCCGACGTGTCGATGCGGCTGGGCTGGGCGGCGCGCACCGTCGAGCTTCCCGCCGGCCGGTACGAGACGCTGATGCCGCCCTCGACGGTCGCCGACATGATGATCTACCTCGGCTGGACCATGGACGGCCGTGGTGCGCAGGAGGGTCGTACCGCGCTGTCGGCGCCCGGCGGCGGCACCCGGGTGGGCGAGAAGCTCACCGACCTCGGGCTGACGTTGTACTCCGATCCTGTTGCGCCAGGGCTGGAATGCGCACCGTTCGTGACGGCGCAGAGTTCCTCGGAGACGCTGTCGGTGTTCGACAACGGGCTGATAATCCCGCGGACGGACTGGATCCGCGATGGTGTCATCAACGCACTGCAGTACCCGCGTGCCGCTGCCGCGGAGTTCGGCCAGCCGGTCGGAGTAGCGGCATCGAACCTGTTGATGACGGGCGGATCGGCCGAGCTGGCGGATCTGGTGGCTGCCACCGAGCGCGGTCTACTGCTGACCACGCTGTGGTACATCCGCGAGGTCGACCCGACGACGCTGCTGCTGACCGGGCTCACCCGCGACGGGGTGTATCTGGTCGAGGACGGCGAAGTCACCGCTGCGGTCAACAACTTCCGGTTCAACGAGAGCCCGCTGGATCTGCTGCGCCGCGCCACCGAGGCCGGCCAGTCCGAGAAGACGCTGCCGCGGGAGTGGGGCGATTGGGCCACCCGCGCGCAGATGCCGTCGTTGCGCATCCCGGACTTCCACATGTCCTCGGTGTCCCAGGCCCAGTAGCCAACTCCCTCTCACCTCTCCCGCGAGCGTGCGTGTCCCCGGCCGACACACCGAGGAATTCGCGTATTCCGCGCACGCTCACCCGCCTCGGCGGCAGCGCTTCGACCTCGAAGCGGTGGCATCGGAACGGTTTTGGGCTTCAGGCATCGGCCCGGCTTAGCGGTGTCGAGCGCACGCCTTTGTACGCTCACCGCGGCGTGTCGGTGTACAGACACGCGCGCTCGCGGGGCGGCCTAACTGACCAGCATCTAGCGCGAGACCGTCATCACGCGGCTGACGGTCACGGTGTCCGGATCCAGGCGTAACCGTGTCCGGTCGGTTTCGGCTCCGGCGTCCGCGCAGGAGCCCGGGCCGAAGAACATCACCAAGTTGTGCCCGGGGCCCTGGGTGCTGGGGAACATCAGGCCATCGACCGCCCCCGGGAACGCGTAGCGCAGGTACTCGGTGAAAACCTGCGTCGGCACATAGTCGATGTGCTCGTGCCCGTCGAGTTCTACCGGCAGGGTGACGTCGTGGACGAACTTCTGCAGGAACTGGAAACCGAAGTACTGCGCTCGCCTGCCGGCATCGAAGATGCTGGGCAGTTCGGGAAGATTCGTCAGGTCGATCAGCTGGGTGGGTCGGGTCGGAGTGAATTCGCCGGTGACGACATAGCGTTGGGACGTGTGCGAGCCGGCTTCGGCGATAGCAGTCGCTCGGTCGGTTGCGCCGTAGAAGATGCTGATTCCGGCGGGGCTCATCCGGTTGGGTGCGGCCCACTCCGATGGCGGTGAGCCGAGTTGGCCCGCGGTCCGCCATTCGGATGCCTCGCTGTGTGAGCGAGCCATCCGCGCCCGGAAGATGGGTTGAGGGCAGGGGACCGGCCAGACCTTCTGCGTCTGTTGTCCGACATCGGAGACGGCTTGTAACAACTGTTCCGCGGTGAGGTCGCCGGAATCACCGGATCCGGTGGGCCGTTGGGCGAAGAAGAACCGCATCTCGTACTTGACGATGCGTTTGAATGCCTCCCAGCTGTAGGTCAACTGCTCGATGGGGCTGCCATGCCTGCGATCTCGCGGTATCCATCGGGGCGTCACGCTGAGTGCACCGACGATATCGGCGGCCAGAGCTCGATGCGTGATCCCGGCGACTTCCAGGATTGCCTGCGCGACATCGCCGTACTCGATGACGTCGGTCGGGTCGTGGTCCGGCGAGATGGTCGGCTCGTAGTGCAGGTAGACCCCGGCCATGAACGCGTTCATGAACAACTCGAGTGGTAGTGCCAGCCCGTCGTGGGTGCAATAGCTGCATTGCAGTTTCGTCGCATGGGCCGTGATGTGATCGCGCAGCACCAGGTCCACGACGTGCGCCGGGCAGATCGTCTTCTGAACCCGGACGGAGTAATGCGGTCCGCTGACGGACTCCATGCCCGCAACGATAAGTCACGGCGCACGCCGACGTGCGGTGTCGAGCGCACGCCTTTGTACGCTCAACACGGCGTGTCGGTGTACAGACACGCGCGCTCGCGGGGCTGGGCTAGGTAGTTACGCCGGCGAGCCGGGTGTCCCACTCTTCCAGCACGGGTTCCGGGGTGCGCGGGGTCAGCAGGCTCACGACGACGTAGGAGATGAGGCTGCTCGCCAGGCCGTAGTAGATGGGTTCGTTGGCCAGCACATCGCCGACGATGGCCATGGTGCCCAGCGTCACGACGGTGCCCACCGCCATCGACACCAGCGCGCCCATACCGGTGGCCCGCTTCCACAGGAAACCGCCGAGGATCGGCACCAGCAATCCGCCGACCAGGATGTCGTAAGCGATCGTCAACGCACCCACCACATCGTTGAGCAGGGCGGCGATGATGATCACCACGATGCCGAGCACCACCACATAGCGGCGGTCCGAATGCACCTCCATCTCAGCGCTTCCCACCTCGTCGGCGGGCCGGCGCAGCATCCGCAGCAGCAACGGCTTAACGTCCGTGCGGGCCACGGTGGCGGTGGCGATCAGGGCGCCGGACGCCGTCGACATCATGGCGGCCACCGCATCGGCCAGCACGATACCGCTGATCCCGACCGGCAGAATCGACTCGGCGATCTGGGCGTACACGTCGTCCTTGGCTTCGACATCGCCGAGGAATGTCGATGCGGCCGTGCCGATCAGCGCGCCGGCGACACCGTAGAGCAGGCAGTAGACCGCCGCCGACGTCCCGCCCCATTTGGCGACCTGAGGTGAGCGGGCGGTGAAAACCCGCTGCCAGATGTCCTGTCCGATGAGCATTCCGAAGCTGTAGACGACGAAGAACGTGATGATGGTGTCGGTGCCGATCGCGGTGAAGCTGAACACCGTGTCGCCGGCGCGTTCCCGGATGCCGTCCAGCCCGCCGGCCTTGTTCCAGGTGAACGGCAGCAGCAGAAAGAACACGCCGATGGTTTTCAGGACGAACTGCACCATGTCGGTCAAGGTGATCGACCACATGCCGCCGATCGCCGAATACAGCATGACCACGGCGCCGCCGATGATCACCGATACCGTGCGGCCGGTGCCGAACAGCACGTTGAAAACCGTGGCGTAGGCAATGGTCGACGTCACCGACAGCATCAGGGTGTAGGCGGCCATCACCACACCGGAGGCTGATGTCGCGTCGACGCCGTAGCGCAGGCTCAGCATCTGTGCGACGGTGTACACCCGCAGGCGCTGAATACGTCCGGCGAACAACAGGCTCAACGCCAGCAGGCCGATCGCGATCGCCACCACCAGCCACATGCCCGAGATCCCGTATTTGTAGCCCAGGCCGACGCCGCCGACCGTCGACGCACCGCCGAGCACGACGGCCGCCATGGTGCCGGTGTAGAGCGCCGGACCCAGCCGCCGGCCCGCCACCAGGAAGTCCGCCGAATCCTTGGTCCGGGTCTTGCCCCAGAAACCGAAGGCCAGCATGGCGACCAGATAGATGACGACGATGGCGATATCGAGTGGTTTGCCCACGTTTTCAATCCTTTGTTGGCAGGTGGGTGGGGGCGAACATCTTCAGCACTGCGGGCAGCACGATGACGGCGGGTCCGTCGATGGCGAATGTGCCCGCAACCATCTCGCCGACGTTGTCCGGGGTCGCGGTGTACACCGGGATATTGAAACTTGTTGCCAGCAACGCAAAGTCGGGTCGCGCCAGTTCGGTGGCGGTGGCGGCGCCGAATTCGGCGGTCATGTATTCGCGCAGGATGCCGTAGCCGCCGTCGTCGACGATGAGCCAGGTGACGTTCGCGTCGTGCTGACGTGCCGATGCCAGCTCGGCGATCGAGTACATGGCCCCGCCGTCACCCGACACCGCGAAAGTGCGTTCGCCGGTGCCGATCGCGGCAGCCAGCGCGGCAGGGAACGCGAAACCGAGACCGCCGGCACCCTGACCGGAGTGGAAGCCGCCGGCACGTGGATCCCACGCCGACCACGCCCAGTATCCGGCGATCGTCATATCCCAGAACGTGTGGGTATCGGCCGGGACCGCGGCTCGCAGATCGGCCATGATCGCCAGTTCGGTGGCCACATCCTGCGTGGAAAGTCGTTGTTGCACAGCATTTCGCAGGTCACGCGCGGCCTGCGCACCCCGGGTACCGTCGCGTTGGGCGACGCGTGTGGTCAGGGCGGTCAGCGCGGCGGCGGCATCGGCGTGTACGGCCAGGGCGGGATGGTTGGCTTCCAGCACCCGGCTCTCGGCGTCGACATGGATCACGGTGCCGCGCGGGGCGAAGGTGAAGTAGTTGCTGGTGACCTCACCCATGGCGGTACCGACCGCCAGCAGCACATCGGCATCCTCCAGCAGCGCTGTGGTGTAGCGGTCCTCGATCCAGGATGCTGCCGACAACGCATGGTCGAACGGGAACGCGCCTTTACCACCCACTGTCGATACCACTGTGGCGCCCAGCTTTTCGGCCAATGCCAGTAGTGCCTGCGGCCCGCCGGGGGAGCGGCGCACACCGCCGCCGGCCAGGATGACCGGTCGCTGTGCGGAGTCCAGCAACGCCGCGGCGGCATCGACCACATCGGTACGCGGCTCGCGCTGCACCGTCGTGACCGGCACCGTCCGCACCGGTGGCACCGAGGTCGGTTCCAGCAGGACATCCTGCGGGATCTCCACCCAGGTGGGCCCGGCCGGAGCCGACAGCGCCAAACCGTAGGCGTCGGCCAGCAGGCTCGGGATCTGGGAGGCCTGGCGCACCACGGCGGTGCTCTTGGTGACGTTGACGGCGCTGGCCTGTTGATCGTCGAGTTGGTGCAGCATGCCCCGGCGCAATCCGAGCCCTGAGCGCGGCACTTGACTGGTGATGACGAGGATCGGAACCGCGGTGGCGTAGGCCTCCTGCAGCGCGCCCAGCGCCGTCAGGGCGCCGGGCCCAGTCGACAGGAACAGCACACCGACCTCACCGGTGACCCGGCTGTAGCCGTCGGCGCCGAAGGCGGAGTTGTTCTCCACCCGGGAGCTGATGAAGGTCAGGTCGCTGCGCCTGATGGCGTCGAACAATCCGAGCGCATTCTGGCCCGGGATGCCGAACACGTGGGAAACCCCCAGTGCGGTAAGGGTTTCGACGACGAGGTCGCCACCGTTACGCATCGCTGCCCAATGCCAGCAGGGAGACCAGGTCGTAGGCCACATGTGAGGCGGCGATTCCGGTGATCTCGGCTTGGTCATAGGCCGGGGACACCTCGACGACGTCGGCGCCGATGAGGTTCAGGCCGCGGAAGCCGCGCAGGATCTCCAGCAGTTCGCGGCTCGTCATGCCGCCCGCTTCGGGTGTCCCGGTGCCGGGGGCATGTGCCGGGTCCAGAACGTCGATGTCGATGGAGACGTATACCGGCCGGTTGCCGAGCCGTTGGCGCAGTTTGTCGACGACCTCACGCACGCCCTGGTAGTACACGTCGGACGAGGTGACGATGCCGAAGCCGAACCGGCGGTCGTCGTCGAGGTCCTTCTTGCCGTACAGCGGTCCGCGGGTACCCACATGGGAGAGCGCCTCGGTGTCGACGATGCCCTCTTCGACCGCCCGGCGGAACGGGGTGCCGTGGGTGTACTCGGCGCCGAAGTAGGTGTCCCACGTGTCGAGGTGGGCGTCGAAATGCACCAGGGCGACGGGGCCGTGCACGGCGGATGCGGCCCGCAGCAGCGGTAGGGCGATGGTGTGATCGCCGCCGATGGTCACCAATTTCGTTCCGTCCGCGGTGAGTTCGCGGGCGGCGCCTTCGATGGTCTCGATGGCCTCGTTGATGTTGAACGGGTTGACCGCGATATCACCGGCGTCGGCGACCTGGATGACATCGAACGGGGAGACGTCCAGGCCCGGGTTGTAGGGCCGCAGCAGCCGGGAGGATTCCCGGACGTGGGTGGGGCCGAATCGGGCGCCGGGCCGGTAGGAGACACCGGAGTCGAACGGCACACCGGCGATGACGACGTCGGCCTTGGGCACCTGGTCCAGACGCGGCAGCCGGGCGAAGGTGGCCGGACCGGCGAAACGCGGGACCAGGGAGGCGTCGACGGGGCCGATGGTGCTCATGCGGGTACTTCCTCTGCAGCCGTGGGGATGGGCGTGTCTTGCGAGAAGAGGGGGATATCGGCGAGCGGACCGGCGCTGCGTTCATCGTCCGGGATCGGTTCGACGCCGTGGGCTTCGACCTCGGTGACCTTGAGTGGTGCGGCGATCGTCGGTGTGGTGTTCGCGGTCATGATGGTCCTCTGGCCGGGCGACTGTGATCTGCGTTACGGTAAATGCGCAGGTCGGAGCGCGCAAACGTTTCGTTCGTTACAGACGTGTTTCTGATATCGATATGCAGGCTTCAACCGGCAATTCTCGATCTAAATGACGTCGGAAGCGCCTTTGTGCGATTCTTTTGCCGAACGCTCTGCACCGAAAAATTTTCCGGAAATTTTGGCTGAGGTGGGCAATTGGACGAGCTCGACGAGGAAATCGTCAGTCTCTTGGAGGCCGACGGTCGCCTGACCCACCGGGAGATCGCGCAGCAGGTGGGGCTGTCCCGGTCGGCCGCCGCGACCCGGATGCAACGGCTGATCGGCACCGGGCAGGTGGTGGTGCGCGGTGTGGTGCACCCGGCGGTGCTGGGACGCGGCGCACTGGCGCACGTCAGCGTCACCGTCGCCGGGCCGGTCGCCGGCCTTGCGGCGCTGCTGGCCCGCCGCGACGATGTGGCCTTCCTGTCACTGACCAGCGGCAGCTACGGGCTGGTCGCCGAGGTGCGCTCCGGGTCGATGCGCGAGATCGATCGTGCCGTCGCTGAACTACGCGCGCTCGACGGTGTCGTCGGCGTCGACACGCTGTCCTATGTCGAGGTGGTACGCGATGTCATCGGCCCGGTCGGAGACGTCAGCGTCGAGGTGGACGCGGTGGATCTGGCCCTGTTGCGGGCTTTACAGGATGACGGCCGGGCCTCCTATGTGGATCTGGCTGTGGCGGTGGGCCTTTCGCCGGCCGGTGCGCGACGTCGGGTGGTGCGGCTCGTCGAGGCGCAGGTGGTGCGAATCGGTGCCGTGGTGCGCCATTCCGGGCAGGACCGGCAGAACGCCATGGGTCTGGGTATCCGGCTGACCGGTGATTTCACCGCGGTGGTCGAGACCCTTCGTGCCATGCCGTCGGTGATCTTCGTGGCGCGCACGCTGGGCCGTTTCGATCTGCTGGTCACCGTCCGGGCGTTTTCCGCGGCGCAGCTCGTCGAGATCCTCGACGTCGTGCGGGGTCTGCGCGGTGTCAGCGGAGTCGAGAGCTGGGTGCACCTGGAGGTCGTCAAGGAGAACTATGCCTCCGGGTTGGCCACTAACCTCCCCGCAGCGCGGTGAGCTCACGCATGTTGGCCAGTCCTTGCTCCTGGGCTTCGCCGAGGAACGCCGGTAACGGTGCCTGCAGTTCGGGTAGCACCTCGTGGTCCAGCAGTGCCTGCAGGTCGGCCTGCCTTGCACTGCGTCCGGCCCGGTTGTCGGTCTCGTGCACTCCGGAAGGTGTTGTGTAGTCGTAGAGTTCGTGTTCCATCGGCCGCGACGGATCGATCTCGGTCCGGCCGGGCTTCCAGTACGAGTACACACCCAGCTTGGCCTGTGCGGTTCGGACCGCGACGATGTGGCTGGGCGCCGAGGTCGGGATGTCGGTGGGGATGTCGCCGCCGAATGCCTCGCGGACCCGGGGAAGTTTCAGCAGGGTCTGCACATCCTCGACCGACATGTCGTCGGTGGCGTGTGCAATCCAGCGCCGCCCGGCGGTCGCGGGGTCGGCGGCGATGCCTGCGATATCGGCACGATCGCAAAGATAGGAATACCGGGAGTCGGATCGCCAGTCGTCACCCCCGGAACCGATGGTCAGCAGCAGCGGCGCCAGGTCGGCGCTGGAGGTGAACTGTCTGCGGGACTGCCCGGGCCGGGGCGTGAGGTGCCCGGACGGGTCACGGATATAGAGCGGCACCCGGATGGCCTCCTCGTATACCGCGGCGCCTTTGCCGCGCAGGCCGTGCGACCCGGCGTATTCGCCGTGATCGGAGGTGAAGACGACGACGGTGTCGCGGTCGACATCGGGCCGGGCGGCCAAAGTGTCCAGCACTCGGCCGATCTGGATATCGACCTGCTGGTGTAACCACAAATAGATGTCGAGGCAGCGTGCCCAGTGCGCGGACACCTCTGCGCCGGTGTAGGTGAGCGCGCCCGTCATCAACGGTGACATGAAATTTCGGTAGTCGATCTGCAATTGCGGTTTTCCGCGCCGGCGCAACTCGTCCTCGGTTTCGAAGTTCGGCGGAACGTCATCGAACACATGCGGAACGTCCTCGGGCAGAGCGAATCTCGGCCACCAGCAGATGTCATGCGGGTTGACCAGTGACACCGTCGTGCACCACGGGCCCGCGCCGGCATGTGCGTCGAACCATTCGTCGAACTGGTCGACGATGCTGGGATCGACCTGCAGACCCTGGTTGGGTCCGCCGTTGGGGGACGGGTAGGTGCCGCCGGCGAATCCGTGCACATCCAGGCCGTCGACGGTGGTGTCGGCAAGATGGCCCAGATGCCATTTACCCCACCACCACGTCTGATAGCCGATATCGCGCAGCATGGTGCCCCACGTCGGGAACCGCGGTGCCAGCGTCGACTCCATCGGCCCGTGCCCGGTGAACAGGCAGCCGGTTTGGTGCGAGTACAGGCCGGTCGTCATCACGCCGCGCGACGGGGTGCACATATTGGAGGCGTTGTAATGCGACTCGAAGGACACGCTGCGCGCTCGCAGCGCGTCCAGGCGCGGCAGCAGCGAGCCCAGCTGTTGCGGGAACCACTGCGGAGCGCGCATCTGGTCGACGACGATCACCAGGATGTTCGGTCTCATGCCGCCAGCGTAGAAGCGGATGCTGTGCGGCGCGGGTGGGAAATGGCATATGGGCGTGCCGCGGCAGGCGGGCGGCCATAATCGGGGGCGTGATGACTGAGCAGTCCGCAGATGTGCTGACGCGGCTGGTCGCGCTGTCGCCGACCGGACTGCGTGATGTCAACGCCACCGTCCGAGCGGTCTGTGCCGACGCCGTCGGGTTGCCCCCGTTACCCGCCGAGCCGGCCACCGGTGCGGTGGATCCCGTCGTCGCCGAGTTCGCCGAGCAGTTCAGCACCGACGTATCGTCGGTGGACGCCGACCTGCGCGGCCGGTTCCTGGGATCGGTAGGGACGCAGGCTTTCTCCGTTACGGCGTTGATCTTCATCGCCGATTTTGTGCCGCGGGTCCGAGCCGGCCTGTCGGCCCTGGGCCTCGGCCGGCCGACCGGCGACGTCGCCTCGGTCGACTGGGACCGTGACGGTGAACCCGGTGACGTGCTGCTCAACGATTTCGCGCCCACCGTCGGACGGATGCGCGACCTGGACCCGGTGACCTCGGAGATCGTCCGGTTGCGCGGCGCCCGCCAGCACAACTGCCGGTTGTGCAAATCGCTGCGGGAGGGGGCCGCGCTCGACGCCGGCGGCAGCGAGTCGCTGTACTCCGGTATCGACTCCTACGAGGCGTCCGATCTCGGGGAGCGACACAAGGCGGCGCTGCGGTACGTCGATGCGCTGATCTGGCAGCCGAGCGCCCTCGGCGCGGCGGCAGCCGGTGTGCGCGAACAGTTCTCCGACGCCGAAGCGGTCGAACTGACCCTCGATGTCATGCGCAACGCGTGCAACAAGATCGCGGTGGCCTTCGGTGCCGATCAGCCCCGGATCGCCGAGGGCACCGAACGCTATCTGCTGGGCGCCGACGGGCACCCCGTCTACAGCTGAAGTGCCGTCAGCGCGGCCTCGACGTCCTCGGTGGTCGTCGCCCATGAACAGACGAAACGCACGGTGTCGGTCAATGGGTCCGGTTTGTGCACGGCGAACGCCTTCGACAGCTCGGTGTAGGTCGCATCGTCGAGGTTGACGAAGACTTCGTTGGCCTCGGTCGGTGCGGCCAGCCGATAGCCGGCATCGGTGAGCCCACAGCTGAGCCGGGCCGCCATGGCATTGGCGTGCGCCGCGGTCGCAAGCCACAGATCGTTGGTCAGCAAGGCCTCGAACTGCGCCGAGACGAACCGGTGCTTGCTGGCCAGATGGCCTAGTTGCTTGTGGACGAAGCGAATTCCGTCGAAATGCTCGGGGCGGCGTACCAATAGGGCATCGCCGAACAGCATGCCGTTCTTGGTGCCGCCGACGGTGACGATATCGGCGTCGCCGACGGCGTCGAGGGGAGAGACGTCCAGGGCGGCGATGGCGTTGGCGATCCGCGAACCGTCGACGTGCACCAGCAGGTCGAGTCCGTGTGCGTGGTCGATGAATTCTTTGATCGCCGCTGCCGGCCAGACCCGGCCATTCTCGGTGGATTGGGTGATCGTGACGATGCGAGGTTGGGAATGGTGCACCTCACCGCGGCGGGCGGCGCAGCGGTCCAGCAGCGCGGGGTCGATGATGCCGTCATCGCTGGGCAGCGTGGACAGTTGCGCGCCGGCCATCCGGACGACACCGCCTGCCTCGTCCATCAGGACGTGCGCGATATCGCTGCACAGGATCTCGTGCCACGGCCGGACCGCACCGGCCAGCGCGATGATGTTGGCGCCGGTGCCGGTGAGCGCGAACAGCACATCGGCGTCGGGGGAGTCGAAGGTGTCTTTGATGAGCGCGCCGGCGCGGGCCGTGACGGCGTCGTTGCCGTAGGACGCGGTGCTGCCCTGGTTGGCGGCGACGACGGCCTCGATGGCCCGGGGGTGAGCGGGAGCGGCGTTGTCGGAGGCGAACGCTGCGGACGGG
Source organism: Mycobacterium sp. (assembly GCA_016197405.1). GTDB lineage: Bacteria > Actinomycetota > Actinomycetes > Mycobacteriales > Mycobacteriaceae > Mycobacterium. Next base: position 34,306 of record JACPVR010000019.1, on the reverse strand, counting down.
TGGGGCACCGTTCCTTCTTACCCGGCGTGGTCGGGGTCTGCTGGCCGGGTTCCACCCGTAACAGCAGGGGCAGGAGTGACGATGATCCTTGAGGAACTCAGCAAACTCAAAAGCCAGCAAATGCCTGGTGATGGTGAGACTCTTGAGGTCCTGGGTTTCGTCCGCGAATCGCTGTGAGTGGGGTTTTGACTGTGCGTGCATCATCAGTTGTGGGTCGAGCGGGAACATTGGCGGTCGCGGTGGGGGTCGGTGTTGCCGCAGCCACCGGCGTCGCATCCGCCGAGACGGACGCTTCGGACACCACCAAGACCAGTTCGAGTGCCGCGGACTCCTCATCGGAGTCCTCGACCACATCGGGCTCGGATTCGGCGAGCACCGGTTCGACGACCACCAAGACCACCACAGCTAAGTCGGCGCCGGAGAAATCCGCCGATGCTGACGACACCGAAGCCGAGGACAGCAAGGCCGCAAAGACCGACGACGGCACCCCGCCGGCGGAAACCGCGAAGGACGAGACCGCCGCGACGGACACCGAGGAAACCGTCGCTGACGAGACGCCGGCGGACACCTCCGTCGAGGGCCCCGCCGAGACACCGGCTCAGCCCGTCGACGAAACCCCGGAGCAGGAACCCGCCACCGACGACCCGTCCACCGACGAAGCCGAGACCCCGGTCGCGGGGGGCGCCGAAACCGGCACAAACTCGTCTGGCTCCGGCGGAAGTGATCGCGCCAAGGCGACCAGTACCAAGGACGCCGAGACGCCGACCAAGACCAAGACCGAGACCGAGTCGCAGACCAAGCCCGACACCGAGACCGAGAAGTCCACGCAGAAGACGGTCGCCGACGACACCGACGATTCGGCTCCGGCAGCAGCCGCCACCGCCAGCACCGTCAGCGCGCTGTCGGCAACGAGTGACACCGCCAGCTCCCTGGCCGCGGCGACCACCGTCACCGAGCCGGCCGCACCCAAGAATCCGCTGCTCACCGCCATCAAGACGGTGGGCGGCATCGTCCAGAAGGCGCTCACCGGATTCATGGGCGCGATGGGCTTCGAGCCGTACGCCGCCAACGGAACGACCCAGCCGACCGGGATCGCGGCATTCGTGGCCCTGCTGGGCTGGGGAGCTCGGCGCCAGACCACCGAACCGGAATACACCCAGCTGACCGACGCGGAGGTCGCGATGCTGGTCGCAAGCAATCCGACAGCCGCCGCGGCGTCCACCCCGACCACCACCTGGGTGGGCTGGGTGACGGGCGCCAACAGCATCAACGACACCAAGGCGCGGTTCGGGATCGCCGGAACCGACGTCGGCATCATGTGGGACAACGGTGTCACCGGTGACGATCCGAACACCGCGATCGTCGAGAAGCACCAGGTGCTCATCGCCTTCGGCGACACCTTCAGCCAGAGCGGTATGACCGGCGTCTGGCGCAGCAACGTGCTGCTCCGCAGCGCCGACAACGTGCTGTCCGACGGTATCTCCGTGCCCGACGGCGTCATCCACGATCCGGGTGCCTACAGCGGTTCGCCGATGACCGTCCCGAACTTCGCCCGCGAGATCATCGGCAAGTACCCGTATTCCAAGGCCGCACAGGTCACCGTCATCCCGACCGGCGGTATCTCGGTCGCCGGTGCCGGCGTCAACGGCGCCACCCGGCAGTACGCGGCCGTCATGTCGATAAAGTCCTGGGATACGCCGGGCAGCTGGACCACCAACTACTCGGGCATCATCTACTCCGACGACAACGGCCAGAACTGGACCGTGATGCCGAAGTCGTCGATCCGATCACCAGCCAACGGCCGCTCGACCGTCGCCTACGTGTCGGGCAACCAGAACTTCCAGATGATCAGCTTCGTCAAGCCGCCCGAGGGATCGGCCGATGCCGAGGCGGGTTACGTCTACGCCTACGGCACCCCGGCCGGGCGCAACGGCACGGTCTACCTGTCGCGGGTCAACGAGAATCAGATCCTCGACGTCAGCAAGTACGAGTACTGGGACGGCAAGAAGTGGACCGCCAACAAGCCGTCGGCCGCCAAGCCGGTGCTGCCGGGCACCACCAAGACCTACTTCGGGTTCTTCAAGAAGACGACCTACCCCAAGGCCGGTGAGCTGTCGGTGCAGTACAACACGTACCTGAACAAGTACGTCATGCTCAACACCGACCAGTACAACAACGTGGTGATGCGGACCGCCGATTCGCCGACGGGCACCTGGTCGGAAGCCAAGACGCTGGCCTACTCGCTGAACTACCCGGGCCTGTACGCCCCGATGATCCACCCGTGGTCGGGTACCGATCAGCTCAAGAAGGCCGACGGCTCCGCGGAGGATCCGCAGTATCTGTACTGGAACATGTCGTTGTGGGGCGACTACAACGTGGTCCTGATGAAGACCGACCTGAGCCGCGTGTAGGCATGAAACGCTGGGCGGTCGCGGCCGGGCTGGTGCTCGCCGTCGGGTGTGCACCGACGGCGGCCGCCGAACCCGCTCCGCAGCCCGGTGCGACGTGCGGCCCGGAGCTGTCGGGGGTAATGACACAGCTGCCGGACGGGACTACTTTCCTTGTCTGCCAAGGGGTGTGGGCGCCGGTGACACCGCCGTTCAACCCCAGCGACCGCTGGTTGAGCTACGGGCCCGCGCTGGCGTTGCACGGGCAGGGTCGGCGCAACCCGGAGGTGACGGCGGGGCAGTGGGTCGGGACGCCGCGCGACGGTGGTTCTTGTGTGGCCTCGCAGGAGCCGGTGACCGACGCCGGGCCGGGAGCGGCCGTGCTGTCGACGGGACAGCCTGGGGCGGCGCTGGACGTCGAGGTGCCGGTGGCCTTCGCCGTCACATTGAGCGGAGACTGCCTGTGGCAGCGGTCGTCATCGATTGATGACGAGGCTGGTTAGTACCGCACCGCGGCGACGTGGGAACATGGGTGCCGCGTTGACGCGCCGGGGGCGGTAGCTCAGTTGGTTAGAGCCGGGGACTCATAATCCCTTGGTCGCGGGTTCGAGCCCCGCCCGCCCCACTCACATCGTCAGGAGTTGCGCTGTGACCGAAGTGGACAAGCCGCGTACGTCGCTGAGCGAGGCTGCCTACCAGCGCCTGCGATCGGACATCCTGTCGTGTCGTCTGGCGCCGGGACAACGGCTCAGCGAAAGACAGTTGGCCGCGGATACCGGTTTCGGGACCGCGACGCTGCGGGCCGCCCTGACCCGTCTCGGTCAGGACGGACTCGTCAGGACCCAGCCGCGCAGCGGTTACCAGGTCACGCCGCTCACGCCGAAGTCCATCGGTGATCTCCTCGATGTGTGGGGCGTCGTCGCGCCCGAGCTGATCCGTCGTGGCCACCGCGCCGCAACCCCGCAACAACATCAGCGGATCTTCGAAGCTTTTGAAGAGATCAACCGAATCCGTTGTGATGCAATCGATATGACGACCATCGTGCGCCTCGTCGGGTTGCTCGACGACGCGTTTGCGGCATTGGCCGCGGCAACCGGAAACGATTACTTCCTTGGTCTCGTCCGACGGCTGTCGGGCGATCTGGCCCGGACGTGGGTCATCGTGTGGTCGGTCGAACCGTCAGCGGTGTTGATCGGTGATGGCGGATTGCTGGCCGAGATCAACACCGAGGTCGACGCGGACGTTCTCGCCGAGCGCGCGCGTGAAGACATCGCGGCATTCCGCCAGCGGGTCCTCGACCTCGTTTCGCGCTGGCCGTCGGTGGCCGGCAGTGCCATCGACGTTCTGGACACCCGCGCATAGCACCCTTTGACAGTCTGAGATCTCAAACGTAAGATCTGAGATCTCAGTTTGTTCGTGCAACAGCTCGCCGAACGCCGACTGCTGGGACCACACCGAGAGATCGAGGCGATCGTGAATCGACCAGAAACCATGAAAGCCGTGCGGATTCATCGCTACGGAGGCCCGGACTGTCTGGTGTACGAGGATGTGCCGGTACCGCGGCCCGGCGCGGGCCAGGTGCTTGTCCGAAACCTTGCCGCCGGCGTCAACTTCGCCGATATCGACCAGCGGCGGGAGAACTACCCGCTGCAACCGCCGCTGCCGCATGTGATGGGCATGGAGTTCGCCGGCGTCGTCGAGGCGATCGGAGAGGGAGTCTCGAACCTGGAGATCGGCGATCGCGTCATGGGCTTCTTCTCGGGAGCTGAACCCGCCGGCTACGCGCAGTATGCCGTCGCCGCCGCTGATGCCACCTACCCGATGCCGCCCGGACTCGGATATGCCGAAAGCACGGCGCTGCTGGTACAGGGCCTGACTGCCTACTTCCTGCTACGCGACGGTGTGCGGTTGACCAGCGGCGATTCGGTGCTGATCCTGGCGGCGGCCGGCGGTTTGGGCTCCATGGCCGTGCAGCTTGCCAAGATCATGGGGGCCGGCAAGGTCATCGGCGCGGCGAGCACCGACGACAAGCGCCGTTTCGTATCAGAACTCGGTGCCGACGCCACCGTCGACTACACCCGATCCGGCTGGAGTGCCCGGGTGCTGGAGGCGACCGATGGCCGTGGGGTGGATGCGGCGTTGGTCAATGTGGGAGGTGAGGCGTTCACCTCCGCGACGGCCGCGCTGGCACCGTTCGGCCGACTCAGTGCTTACGGCGGCGCCGACAAGTCAACGCCGGTAATCGATTTCAACGTCGAGTTCAAAGCGGGGCGTCTGACCGCCAATCAGACGCTGGGTTTCTTCACGTTGTATCCGTACCTCTTCGGCGGCACCCAGGTGCGCCCCGCGCTGGCCGAGCTCGCCCAACACGTGGCGCGCGGGGACCTGCGCGTACAGCTGGGAGTTCAACTGCCGATGGCACAGGCGGTGGAGGCGCACCGTCTGGTCGAAGGCCGTCAAACCACCGGCAAGGTGGTGCTGCTGCCGTGGGAGCAGTAGCGCTAGAGCGTTCGGGATCTGATCGCAGTCGTGTGCGGCCCAAATTTCAGAGATACGCACCGTTTGTTAAATGATCGCGCACAATAGGAGCGGTGAACCGACGGCATGGGTCAGCGCTTGAGGCGGCGCTTCGGTCGGCCGTCATCGGTCAGCTCGACACGCACGGCTACCACGGTCTGACCTACGAGGGCGTCGCGGCGGCGGCCCGCACCAGCAAGACGGTCTTGTATCGGCGCTGGCCGACCAAGGCGCAGATGGTCGTCAGCGCGCTCGGTGACGACATCGGTTCGGTCGGTGCGCAGGTGCCTGACACCGGCTCGCTGGCAGGCGATCTGACCGCTCTGCTGTCTGCGGTCAGGGATGAATTCAGCGATCACAAACGCGCCGCGGTTCTGGGCTTGTTGGCCGACCTCGATGATCGGGCGGCCGCGCAGATGCGCGACCACCTGCTGGTGTCGGCCAGCGACATGCTGATACCGCTACTGGACAGGGCGCGTCGGCGCCATGAGTTGGGCAGTGTCGAGCTGCCCGCCCGTGCCTTGCGCCTGCCGTTCGATCTCTTGCTGCATGACGCACTCATCCGAGGGCGGCTGCGCGACAACGACATCGGCGACATCGTCAGCCAGTGCGTGGTGCCGCTCTATGCCTCACTGAGCCGGGGCATCCTGCTCGCGCACCGGCCGTCGTGAGGTGGTTCAGGACGCCTCGGTCGGGTCGCCTGCGGGCTTCCAGGTCTGCATCGCCGCATCCAGTGCCGCCTCGTCGAGGGCATTGACCCGCAGCGGTTCGCTGCCCTCGCGCGCACGCATACCGTCGAGCAGCATCGCGATGTAGCGCCGCCAGAGATTCGGGTCGACATGTCCGGCGAACTCGCTGACGGTGCCGGCCAGCAGTCCGATGATCGGCATGTCCGTCGCGGACAGCTCTGGGCGTAGCCGGCCGTCCCGTTGTGTCCGCTCGACAAGTTCGTTCAGAACCGGAACGAGTCTGTCCTGGGCGGCAAGCACGCGGCTACCGCCGTAGGACTTGCTGAACGCGATCTCGCGTAACCCGCGGTCCGCGGCGGTCATTTCACACATCTGTGCCACGAACCAGGCGAAGCCGTCCCAGGCGTCGTCGTGGCGCAGCGCTGCCTGAGCCAGCGCGGCCAGCTCGTCGAGACCCGCTTCGAAGATCGCCTCCAGCAGCGCTTCTTTGGTTCCGAACCGGCGATACACCGTCCCGACGCCGACGCCGGCGTGGTGGGCCACGTCATTGAGATTGGGTTCGAGGCCGCGTTGTGCGAACAAGTCCCGGGCCGCGGCGATGATGCGCTGCCGGTTGCGCTCGGCGTCCTTGCGCAGCGGCCGGTCCGCCATCGGGGTGCTCACCGGGCCAAGTGTAACGAGCGCGACATATAAGTGGATTGACTTCATCCATTTATGTCATTAGCTTAGCTTCTCAGTTACTGCGTCGACCGCGAGCGCGGGTCGTCTCGAACGATGAAAGGCCACCACCGTGAGTGCCGTCGTTGAAAGTTGCGCTTTGTCCACCGCCGCCGGCGCGTGGTCATGACGTCCAAGGTCCTCGGCCGCATCTGGTTGCCGATGCTGGTGGTCGTCGCCGTGGCCGCCGGTGCCCTGGTGGTCGTCAACGTCCGGTCGATCTTCGGTTCGAACCCCGTGCTGGTGACACCGAAAGGCTCAGAGAGCGCAGCGGACTTCAATCCGAAGGTCGTCACCTACGAGGTCTTCGGTTCGGGCTCCTCGGCAGTCGTGAACTATCTCGATCTCGACGGCAAGCCGCAACGTGTCGAGACCCCTTCGCTGCCATGGACGTTGACGCTCACCACCACCTCGCCGTCGGCGAGCGCAAACATCCTGGCCCAGGGCGACGGGCACACCATTACCTGCCGGGTCACCGTCGATGACGAGGTCAAGGCCGAGAGGACTGCTACGGGCATGAACGCCGAAACCTTCTGCTATGTGAAGTCGGCATGAGCGCACCGGTGGAAGACGCGCCGACCGACGCCATTCCGAGCGCCCGGCACCGCGCTCAGGCGCGTATCCCGCGATACATCCGTACCTTCGCCGTCCCGATCATCATCGGGTGGATTGCGATCATCGCCTTGCTCAATACCGTTGTCCCGCAGCTGGAAGACGTCAGCAAGCTGAGGGCGGTCTCGATGAGCCCGAACGACGCGCCGTCGATGATCGCGACCAAGCGCGTCGGCGCGGTGTTCAAGGAATACGACACCAGCAGCTCGGTGATGATCGTCTTCGAGGGCGACCAGCCACTGGGTGCCGACGCGCATCAGTTCTACGACAAGATCGTCCGTGAGCTGCGGGCCGACACCAAACACGTCCAACACGTTCAGGATTTCTGGGGAGATTCCTTCACGGCCTCAGCGGCGCAGAGTGCCGACGGTAAAGCCGCCTACGTGCAGGTCTATATCGCCGGTGATCAGGGCGAGACGCTGGCCAACGAGTCGGTGGCGGCGGTGCGGGAGATCGCCGGCCAAGGCGGCGCTCCCTCGGGTGTCAAGGCGTACGTGACGGGGCCTGCCGCAACGACCACCGACCAGAACGTCGTGGGCGACAACAGCATGAAGACCATCGAACTGCTCACGTTCGCCGTCATCATCGTGATGCTGATGCTGGTCTACCGCTCGATTGTGACGACACTTGTCGTACTGGTGATGGTCGTGCTCGGGCTGTCCGGGGCCCGGGGAATCGTGGCCTTCCTCGGCTACCACGACGTATTCGGCCTGACGACCTTCGCGACGAACCTGGTCGTCACGTTGGCCATTGCGGCCGCAACCGACTACGCCATCTTCCTGATCGGTCGGTATCAGGAGGCACGCCGGGCGGGGGAGGACCGGGAGTCGGCGTATTACACGATGTTTCACGGCACAGCACATGTGGTGCTGGCCTCAGGTCTGACCATCGCCGGCGCGACATTGTGCCTGCACTTCACCCGCCTGCCCTACTTCCAGACGATGGGTATCCCGTTGGCGGTGGGCATGGCACTCGTGGTCGCCATCGCCTTGACCCTGGGTCCTGCGCTCATATCGGTGGTCAGCAGATTCGGCAATGTGCTGGAACCTCGCCGTGTGACGCAGTCTCGCCTGTGGCACAAGGTCGGCACAGCCACGGTCCGCTGGCCCGGTGCAATCCTGGTGTGCGCCATCGTGGCCTCACTGGTCGGGCTGCTTGCACTGCCCGGATACCACACCATCTACAACGATCGCGTCTATCTGCCCGACGACATCCCGGCCAACGTCGGTTACGCGGCCTCCGACCGGCACTTCTCGCAGGCCAAGATGAATCCGGATCTGATGATGGTCGAGGCCGATCATGACCTGCGCAACCCCGCAGACTTCCTGATCATCGACAAGATCGCCAAAGCTCTTGTGCGCGTTCATGGTATCGATCAGGTGCAGACCATCACCCGACCCGAGGGAAAGCCGATCGAGCACAGCACCATTCCGTACACGATCAGCCAGAGCGGCACCGGCCAGATCATGAACAACGATTATCAGCAGACCTTGATCGCCAACACCCTCAAACAGGCTGATGCCATGCAGGTCAGCATCGACCAGATGACGAAGATGCAGGGCATCACCGAACAGATGGCCGTGGTCACGGCGAGCATGGCCGCGAAGATGGACAAGACGTCGACAGATGTCCAGCAATTGCGGGACCAGATGGCGAATTTCGACGACTTCCTCAGGCCGATACGAAACTACTTGTACTGGGAACCGCACTGCTTCGACATCCCGGTCTGTTGGTCGATGCGTTCGGTGTTCGACGCCCTGGACGGTATCGCCACCATGTCCGACGATCTGCAAGACATCGTGCCCGACATTCAGAAGCTCTCTGACCTGATGCCGCAAATGGTGGCCATCATGCCGGCGATGATCCAGTCGATGAAGGATCAGAAGCAGATGATGCTCAACCAGTATCAGGCGCAGAAGGCACAACAAGACCAGAACATGGCGATGCAGCAGAACTCCACCGCCATGGGCGAGGCTTTCGACGCGGCCCGCAACGACGACTCGTTTTACCTGCCGCCGGAGGCCTTCGAAAACGCCGACTTCAAGCGCGGTATCAAACTGTTCCTCTCGCCCGACGGACATGCGGTGAGGTTCACCATCATTCACCAAGGTGATCCGTTGACGCAGGAGGGCAACTCCCGCATCGAACCACTCAAAGTAGCAGCGGCCGATGCCATCAAGGGGACACCGCTGGAGGGCTCCAAGATCTACCTCGGTGGTAGTGCGGCGATGTACAAGGACATGCAGGAAGGCGCCAACTACGACCTCATCATCGCCGCTGTGGCCGCGCTCGTCCTGATCTTCATCATCATGACGATCCTCACCCGGGCAGTCGTCGCCGCCGCGGTCATCGTGGGCACCGTGGTGCTCAGTCTGGCGGCCTCGTTCGGCCTCTCGGTGTTGCTCTGGCAGCACATCGTCGGCATTCCGTTGCACTGGATGGTGTTGCCGATGTCGGTCATCGTCTTGTTGGCCGTCGGTGCCGACTACAACCTGCTGCTGGTGTCGAGAATGAAAGAAGAGATCCACGCGGGGCTGCGTACCGGTGTCATCCGGGCCATGGTGGGCACCGGTTCGGTGGTCACCGCGGCGGGTCTGGTCTTCGCGTTCACGATGGCGTCGATGGCGATCAGCGACTTGATAGTCATCGGCCAGGTCGGCACCACAATCGGTCTCGGCCTGCTCTTCGACACACTGGTCGTCCGATCGTTGATGACACCGTCGATCGCCACACTGCTCGGGCGGTGGTTCTGGTGGCCGATGCGGGTACGTCAGCGGCCGCTGCCACAGCCTTGGCCGCAGCCCGCGCGGCCGGTTGAGGAGGTCGCGCCGTGACTCGAACCTTGCCCGTTGATCGTTCGATCACGTTTCCCTCGCGGATGTTCCTCGATATGGAGACGCGAGGCGGCATGAACGTCGCGTTGTCCTACGTTCTCGTTCTCGATGAGCCGCTGACCGCCGAGGAGGTACGGACGGCGATCGAATCACTGACGGCCGTGAGCCCGCGGTTGCGGCAACGGATCGCGTCAGGCGGTGAGCAGTGGGTTCCTACCGCCGCCGGCGGCCAAGTCGACTTCGTCGAGTTGGCGCCGGACACCGACATGGGCGTCGTGTACGACCATTGCAGCAGGCTGCAGGAGCGGGTCTTCCCCCTGGATCGGCCACTGTGGCACGTTGTCTATTTCTCGCCATTGCGCGGCGGCGGCAGTGCGCTGTTGGTGCGGTTGCACCATGCCGTCGGCAATGGTGCCGAGGCGCTGACCATGCTGGCCAGCGCCTTCGGCGTCGACGTCCAGGCAACGCGGTGGGTTGATGTCGTGCAAGATACCGATGTCCTGCAAGAGATTTCGGCACCAGAGCCGCCCGCGGTGGTCGGGCACTTGATCTCCGCGGGTGATGGGGCCGGATCTGCCGATGCCGCGCTCGACCTCCGCAGGCAGGAGGTGGCGCTGCTGGAGGCCGGGGCGCGCGAGATCTGGGACGCCGTGGCGGCTCGTCACGGTGTGTCGCTGGACGTGGTGTCCATCAGCCTGATCGCCGACGCGATGTTCCGGTATCGGGAGCGCGCCGGCACCAGCCGAGACAGCATCCTTTTCACACTGCCGACGACATCGGACAAGCTGTATGACCTCAGCAATGGAGCGTTGGGGGTTCATGTACCGAACATCCGCGTCGGCGCCGACGTCATCGGCACCGACCGCCTTCCCGCGTTGGCGAAGCTGCTCGCAGCGGAGATCGCCGCCAGTGAGCAGAAGGCAATGGAGATGCTGCGCGGCGCCGCTCCCACCGCGCCGGCCACCGCAACCTCCGGTCCGGCCGACGCCGAAATTTCCGATGTCCTCTTGACATCCTTAGTGACCATGCCCGCCCTGGAGGTTCAGGGACACCGGGTCGTCGATTTCAGTGGCTTTGCTCCTGTTACCGGCACCCGCGTCGTCGCATCGCCGATGGACTATGGCGGCGAGGTCAGGGTGTGTCTGAACATGGACGCCGCGTTGGTGTCGTCATCGGCGTTTCGCTTCTGCGCTCACCAGGCCGTGTCGGACCTTTTCGGCGCGCCGCAGGCAACCTAGAGTCAGGGCGGCGATTGCGTCGCCAAACCGTTGCGGTAGACCCGCTCTCGCATGCGGGCGGTAACCCGACTCGCCCAAGGTGATCGCCTGCAACTGTGGCAGGCGACTGCGTGCGAGGCTCACCACGGTCGAACGCGGTCTCGATGCCGACGATCTGCTGGAACTGGCAGACGAGTACTTGCAGCTTGACGAGGATGGTCATTACACCAACATCGGAGACGCGCTCACGGCGGTTCATTGCGCCGACGATGTGTATCCGAGTGATCCGGCTGTATGGGCGTCTTCTGGCCGGTGCAGGCGGCAACGGTAGGTCGGGGTCGATGTGGCCGCCCAACTCGGCGCACCGCGATCACCTTCGTCGGCGATCGGCACACGGTGGCCTTCAGCGGTAATCGCTGTATCGACAAACCCTTGGAGGCGTTCTTCATCCAGGGCACCCTGCCGCCGGCGGATCTGCACTGCTGAACCCGTCGGGCACGAACCTGTGAGTCTCCTGCCAGCCTTCCCGAAATGGCGCATGAACCGTTTGCGGTGATCCCTGTCGGGGGATGAAGATGCCGTGAATTCGGGCACTGCGAACACCGCGTCGGCCGGTGAGTTGAAGCGGTCGTTGCGCGCGCTGGATTGGGTGAACTTCTTCCTCGCCGATGTCCAGGCGGGGCTGGGGCCGTTCCTGGGGATCTATCTGATCAACAAGGAAGGCTGGAACCCGGCGAGCATCGGGCTGGTGCTGACGTTGGGCGGTGCCGTCGGGCTGTTGCTGAACGCGCCGGCCGGGGCACTGATCGACCGGACGACCCACAAACGCGGTCTTCTGATGGCCGCGGCCGCGCTGACGGCACTGGGTACTTTCGTGGTTACTTTGGCGCCGAGCCTCGTCGTGGTCACCGCCGCGCAGTTGATGACCGGTATAGCGGCCGTGGTGCTCGCCCCGGTGATCGGAGCGATCGCGCTCGGCCTGGTCGGTCCGAAGGCTTTTGCCGCTCGGACCGGTCGGATGCAGGCGTTCAACCATGCCGGCAACGTTGTCGGATCCACGGTCTACGGCCTGGCGGGCTACTTGATCAGCTTGCGGGCCGGCTTCTGGATCGCGAGTGTCTGCGGGATTTTCGTGGTCGTCGCGACACTCATGATCAAAGCCCGGCTCATCGACGACAAACTTGCGCGCGGCCTGACCCCTCAGGTGCGAGGCGACGACGAGCCGTCGGGGTTGGCGGTGCTGCTGCGCAACCGGCCACTGCTGATGCTGGCGTTGGTGACCATGCTCTGGCAATTGGCCAACGGTGCGATGTTGCCGATCACCGGGCAGAAGCTCGCGCTGGCCAATGCGCACGAGGGCGCGTTGTTTCAGGCAGCGTTGATAGTGGTCGCGCAACTGGTCATGATCCCGATGGCGATGCTGGTGGGCCGCAACGCGGACCGCTGGGGCCGCAAGCCGTTGTTCGTCGCCGCCTTTATCGTGTTGCCGATCCGGGGATTGTTGTTCGTCCTGGCCGGCGACACTGGCTCGATCATCGCTATCCAGGCGCTCGACGGGGTGGGCAGGGCGCGTTGTTCCCGATCATGGTGGCCGACCTGACTCGTGGCAGCGGCCGCTTCAACATCGCGTTGGGTGCGGCCACCATGATCCAGGGGATCGGCGCGGCCGTCTCCACGACGCTCGCCGGGGCGATCATCGTCGTCGGCGGCTACACCACTGCGATGGGAGTACTCACAGCGATCGCGATCCTCGCGCTGGTACTGCTGGTGATCGGGGTGCCGGAGACGGCGCATCGTGCCGACGGCCCGTCGGGGCGCAGCCTGGACCCACCCGCCGATCCGCGTCAAGAACCGGTCCCGGCCTGAGCCGGTGACCGGCAAGAAAGCTTCGGCGAAAGGACAGTGGTCGTGAAAGAGCTGCCGGGAAACGGGGATCGTCGGCCGGCGAAGAAGGCCTCGCCGGGCAAGGCTGCCATGAAGGCACCTGCGAAGAAGGCGGCCAAGAAAGCCGCACCCGCCAAGAAGGCCGCGCCCGCGAAGAAGGCCCCAGGCAAGAAGGCCCCAGGCAAGAAGGCAGCGAAGAAGGCGGCGAAGAAGGCGGCGAAAAAGGTCCCGCCCGCGAAGAAGGCGCCCGGCAAGAAGGCGGCGCCGCCGAAAAAGCACGCACCCTCCGCAGATTCCGGAGCATTCCGCGGCACCGGCTCCGCGGATGCCGGCGCGTCGGCGAAACAACGGCGGGCCATACCTGCGCCGCCCACCGATCCGCTGGTCATTCTCGGCCTGGGCGAACCGTTTTCGGATGCGCAGCTGCGGCGCGCCTGGCGGATGTACGCCGCCGCGCACCATCCCGACAACGGCGGCGACAGCGCGGTGTTCAGCCGCGGCCGCGAGGCCTATCTGCGGCTGCGGTCGCGCACGCGCTGACCGCAAAAAGCTCCCCGCCGGGGCCTTTGTGTCTCGTCACCGAACAGTCGGTAACACATTTTTAACGCCCAGGTCTTGCCAGGTCGGGCGGTAGGGGTTAGCTTTCTCCCATTAATACGGACACTGTCCGATCTAATTAGGAGATAGGCATGACCCCACCGGCGCCTCAGGCGCAAACACTGAACAGCAACTCCATCGGCTTGGTGCCGGGGGTCTTTCAGGCATTGACCCACATGGGCCCCGCCGCAGGCGTCGCCTCATCGCTGTTGGTGGCCGTGGCGTTCGCCGGCCCCGCGACACCGCTGGCGGTCTTGCTGGCGCTGGTCGTCATCCTGCTGGTAGGCGTGGCGATCGGGTCGCTGGCGCGGGTTTTCAGCACCGCGGGCGGACTCGCCGACTACGTCGAACAGTGTCTGGGCAAGCGCGCGGGTGCTTTCGTCGGATGGCTTTACGCACCGCTCGAATTGCTCATCGCGCCAATCGTTCTCGTGTTCTTCGGGCAGTTCTTGTCCGGCACCATCATCGCATCGCTGGGCGTCAGCATCCCGTGGTGGGTTTTCGTCATCCCCGCGGCGCTGCTGGTGTGCTTCTTGAACGTCCGCGGGGTTCAGCAATCCACGGCAACCGGCGTCGTCATGGGAGCCGCTGAGATCGGTATCTTCGTCGTCCTCGCAGTGTGGATGATCGTGGCCGGTGGCCACCACAACACGCTGGCGGTCTTCAATCCCGCGAACGCGCTGGAGCCGGGGTGGACGGGAATCTTCAAGGCTGTGGTCTTCTCCATCCTGGCCTTCCAGGGCTTCGAAACCGCCGCTCCGTTGGCCGAAGAGGTCAAGGACCCCCGCCGGACGATCCCTCGCACCATCATGTACTCGGCTGTGGCGTGTGGTGCGTTCTACGTGCTGTGCTCCTACGCCTCCGTGGTCGGCTGGGGCTTCGACGACATGGCCAACTTCGCGTCCGCGGACAGCCCCTGGATCGCGTTGGCGCACAAATTCTGGGGCCCCGCCTGGGTACTCGTTCTACTGGCACTGGTGAACAGCTTCATCGGCAACGTCAATGCCGGCACCATCGCCGCATCGCGGATCGTGTTCGCATTCGGCCGGATGGGCCGCCTACCGGCGCGCTTCGGCAACACCCACCCCAAACACGCCACCCCGACTTTCGCGATCTACTTTCAGACGGCGGTGTCGGTGGGCGTCGCCCTCGTGTTGGGAATCGTTCTGGGACCGGTCACCACCTTCGCGGTGCTCGGAGCACTCATCACGGTGTTCGCCATAATCATCTACATCATGACTTGCATTGCATGCATCAAATACCATCTGACCGATCGCGCCGAACGTGGCACCAATATCGTCATCCACGTGGTATTCCCGGCGCTCGCAATCGCAATTCTGTTGGCACCGCTGTACTTCCAGTTCGTGCCGTGGCCGGAGTATCCCGGTAACCTCGGTAACTTCGCGGCGATCGCATTCATCGCCTGTGCCGCTCTGGCGGCAGCGTTCGCGAACTTCCGCGGGGAACCCGCAGTGGTGGTCGCCGCGCCGGACCTGTCCCCGACTGAACTCACCGACGAGAAAGCCTGATATCCATGGTGGTCTTCGACAGCCCGCAGCGGGCCCGCGCGCGCAACCGCCGGTTGGTCCTCGACGTCGTGCACAGCCGTCAAGGCGTCACCCGTGCACAGCTCGGCGCCATCATCAAGCTGTCGAAGACCTCCATCAAGGAAATCTGTGACGACCTCATCAGTGAGGGACTACTTGAGGAGTATCAGGCCGAGCCGGCCAAACGCCAACAAGGCCGTCCCGCACTGAGTCTGAGGATTTCGACGTCGCAGGGTTGTGTGCTCGGAATCGACGTCGGTGCCGACAAGGTCAACGCCCGAACGGCGACACTCGACGGTGACCTGCTGGCCGCCAAGGAGGTTCGCACGCGTCGGGAGAAGCCCGACAAGGACTACCTTCTCGGTCTGGTCAAAGAAGCGGTGACCGCGATACGCCAGAGCTCCGAGGATGCTTCGGAGTTTCGGGTTGTCGTCGTCAGCACGCCCGGTGTGGTCGATCCGCGCACCCAGGTGGTCAGTCTCGCCCCGCAGATTCTGCATTGGGACGGCACGGATCTGCGGACCGCCTTCGCCGAATGCCTCGACATCGAGCCCGAGCGGATCTTCGTGGAACGACAGACCGATCTGTCCGTGCTCGCAGAAGCGGTCGCGGGGGCCGCCGAGGGTCTCGAGACGGTGCTCTACGTCCAGCTCGGTATCGGCATCGGCGGCGGCATCATCGCCAACGGCGTTCCCTGCACGGGAGCCGTCGGAGCCGCCGGTGAACTCGGTTACCTGCCGCTGAGTTTCGGTGACGACCCGCCGGCCGGCAGCGGCATCGGTTCGTGGGAGTGGGCCGCGGGCGGCCGGGCCTGGGCTAGGCACGGGCGCGCCGCCGCGACCGAACCGAGCGGTGCCCGGCTGCGCGAGCTCGCGGGCGGCAACCCCGATGACGTCGATGCCGAGGTCGTGTTCCGCGGCGTCCGCGAGAACGATGAAGCCGCACTTGCGGTGTTCCGCTGCATGACTCACCGGATCGCGGCCGGCATCGCCGCGGCCGTGTGCGTCATCAACCCCGAATGTGTGCTGATCGCCGGTGGTTTGTCCAAAGGCGGCGAAATGCTGCTGGATGCGCTGCGCGATGAGCTCAAAGAACTCGTGCCCATCATGCCGGACGTGCGGTTGGCCGCGTTCGGCGGCGACGGCGGAGTCACCGGAGCGCTCTACAAGGCGACCGAACGCGCCTTCGACGCGCTCAATCCCATGCCTTGACGGTCCCCATCCGGCGACCGTCCTCATCACGAAGGAGAAGTTTTTCATGCAAACCCTGTCCAAGAGCGCGCTGCTGGAGTGGTGCACGATTCCCGCGGCTGAACTGGCCACCCACCCCGCGCGCCGCATACCGTTCCGGTTGGTCGACGACAGGAATGAGATGGGTCGCGTCATGGCTCAGGAGTTCGTCGACGCCGTCGTGCAGGCGCAGCACGAGGGGCGCAACTTCCGGATGATCCTGCCGTGCGGACCGATGGCCTGGATGGCACCCTTTGCGCGAATCGTCAACGGCGACAAGGTGAGTCTGCACAATCTCGAGGTCTTCCACATGGACGAATGCCTGGACTGGCAGGGCCTGGAGATCTCGCGCGACCATCCGTACAGCTTCCGCGGCACCATGGAGCGGGAGTTCTACGGTGCCATCGACGATGCGCTGCTGCCCGCGGTCGAGCAGCGGCACTGGCTGACACCGGACACCTGCGCCGCGATGTCTGCCGAGTTGATCAGCAATCCTGCCGACCTCGCCTACGGCGGCTGGGGACAGGACGGGCATGTCGCCTACAACCAGGCGCGACGCAACCCGTTCAGTGAGATCTCGGTGGAGGACCTGCGCAATTCCACCGCCCGTATCCAGGACAACAACGTCGACACCATCATCGCGCTCTCGCAGCGAACACTGGGTGGCGCATACCAATTCGTTCCTCCGATGTCGGTGACGTTGGGCATGCGGGAGATCCTGGCGGCCCGGCGGGTGCGCCTCTTCAGTGACACCGGCGCATGGAAACAGACCGCGCTGCGGGTGGCACTGTTCGGTGAGCCCACCGCGGAGTATCCCGTCACACTGTTGCAGGACCATCCCGACGCCATGCTCACGGCGACGAAAGAGACGGCCGAGCATCCGATTTCGCTCAATCCCGGCTGGGCGACCGCACTGTGAATGGCGTCCACCAACGCCGATGCGACATCGTGATCGGCACCGGCGGTCTCGGTGTGGGCACCGCGGTGGTCATGGAGGGAAATCACACCCTCGGCCGTGAAGAGAGCAGAGCCGTCCGGCTGGTCGAAACACGGGACCGCTGCAAGCTGCACATCATCCTGCACTATGTGGCGCGGCTGGCCGATCGGGGACTGCCGGTCGTTCCGGTGGGCCGGGTGGGCAACGACGCCGCCGGTGCGACGGTCCTGACCGAGCTCGCTGCCGAGGGGATGGACGTCTCCTTCGTCACTACGGATCCCGCCCGTCCGACGCTGAGCTCCATATGCTTCAGCTATCCCAACGGGGAGGGTGGCAACCTCACCTTCGCCGACACCGCCAGCTCGGTGGTCGGGCCCGCGGATATCGAGGCCACATCGGCGTTGTTCGTCGAACATGCCGACCATGGGATCGTGCTCGCGGCGCCGGAGGTCCCCATCGCCGCACGCGCCGCGCTGCTGGACCGTGCCACCAGGCACGGCTTCGGCCGGTTCGCGTCATTCCTGTCCGGTGAGATTCGTCAGGCCTACGCTGACGGAATCCTCGGCTTGGTGGACGTGCTTTCGATCAACATCGACGAGGCCGCAGCCCTTGTCGGCGCCGAAGGCGATGCGCCACAACCAGAACCGGTCCTCATCGTCGACCAGGCACTCGAGCTCCTGGTCGGCAGGCATCCCGGGCTGACCTTCGTCATCACGGCGGGCCGCCACGGCAGCTGGGTGTGGGACGGCTCGGTACTGCACCACCAGCAACCCCTGGCCGTGACGGCGAAGAACACCGCGGGGGCCGGCGACGCGCACATCGCGGGCTTGATACTCGGTACCGTCGCCGGGCTCGATCTGATCGCCGCCAACCGGTGGGCGACCGCGTTGTCGGCGCTGAGCGTGACCAGCCAGGACACCATCAACACCGATATCGACAGGCAGAACGCGGTGATGTTCGATCAATCCGGATCCGACCAGGTGGTCGCCAAATGAGTAGCGGCAGTTCGGTACACGAATTCGGGGTGACCGCCGGTGGCACCAAGGTCCACCGCGGGATCCTGGAAAACGAGACCGGTATGCGGGTGGCGATCCTGTCCTTCGGCGGGATAATTCAGCGCCTCGAAGTTCCTGGCCGCGACGGGGCGAGCGCGAACGTCGTACTGGGTTATGACGAGTTGCACGGTTACGAGTCCGATGACGCCTACTTCGGCGCCATCGTCGGTCGCTTTGCCAATCGCATTCTCAACGGCAGCTTCACCCTCGACGGGATCACCTACCAGTTGGACCTCAACGACCCGTTCGGCACGATGCACGGTGGCGGCGCGAGCCTGGACAAACGCGTGTGGGCGATGCGCACCGTGGACAGCCCGCATGCGTACGGTCTCGAGCTGGCGATCGCCAGCCTCGATGGTGACAACGGTTTTCCCGGCAACGTAATCATCACGGCGCGTTACGAATTGCTGCGTGGACACAATGTCCTGCGGTTGGGGTTCGAGGCGACCACCGATGCCCCCACCATCATGAACCTGACCGGCCACAGTTACTTCAACCTGGCCGGCGAGGGTTCGGGAAGCGCAGGCGAGCACATCTTGACGGTGGACGCCGACGCCTATCTGCCCGTCACGGAAGAGTTGGTTCCGACCGGTCAGATCGAGCCGGTCGACGGAACGCCCTTCGACTTTCGCGCACCCCACCCGATTTCACAGCGCATTCGGACCGGCCATGAGCAGCTACGTCTGGGGCGTGGATACGACCATAATTTCGTGTTGCGCAAACCAACCGATGGCACTGATTTCGCCCGGGCAGCGCATCTCTTGGAGCCGGAGTCGGGGCGCGTGCTCGAGGTGTGGACCACTGAACCTGGCCTCGACGTGTACACCGGCAACTTCCTGGACGCCAGTGTCGTCGGGGCCGGCGGTCGCATCTATCGCCAGGGCGACGCCATCGCGCTGGAGCCGGAGCACTTCGCCGACTCGCCCAATCGTCCGGAGTTCCCGTCGGTCGAACTGCGCCCGGGTGAGGTCTACCGCAGTCGGACCGAATACCGGTTCGGCACCGCTGATGCTGTCACGGCGGGAGTCTCGGCGTGAGCATCGAAACGGCGATCGCCGAGGCGCGCCACGAATTGGCGCTGCTGCATGAGGAATTGGTGCGAAACGGTCTGGTGGTCTGGACCGCGGGCAATGTGTCGAGCCGGGTCCGGGGTGCCGATCTGATGGTGATCAAACCCAGTGGCGTCTCCTACGACCGCCTCGGCCCCGACGATATGGTCGTGTGCTCGCTGGACGGCCGGGTCGTTCCCGATTCGGTGGGATCGCACCGCGCCCCCTCCAGCGATACCGCGGCACACGCCTACGTGTACCGGCACATGCCCGAGGTGGGCGGTATCGTGCACACGCATTCCACCTATGCGGTGGCCTGGGCGGCCCGCGGCGAGCCGATCCCGTGCGTCGTGACGGCGATGGCCGACGAATTCGGCGGACCCATCCCGGTCGGCCCGTTCGCGGTGATCGGAGATGATTCGATCGGTCGCGGTATCGTCGACACCCTGCAGGGTCACCGCAGCCGCGCGGTGCTGATGCGAAACCACGGACCGTTCACCATCGGTACCGATGCGCAAGACGCCGTCAAGGCTGCCGTCATGCTCGAAGATGTCGCCAGGACCGTACACATCGCCCGTCAGCTCGGTGAGCCCGCAACCATCCCCGATCCCGCGATCGACCGCCTGTTCAACCGGTATCAGCACGTCTACGGCCAACCCGGCTGAGTCGCCACGACGAAAGTCGGTGGGAGCTACAGTTCGTCGGAGAAATCCGCCGTGATCCACCGGTCGGGGCGCACGGTGAACAGCACGGTCGCGGCGTCGCGCATGCTTTCGGCGAAGGCCCGTCCGCCCTCTTCGCCCAGATAGCGGATGGCGATGGCTTCGCTGACCTCTGGTGGCGACGGACTTGTCGTATCGACGACGCTGCCTTCGACCACCACGTACTGATAGGGCGGCTCTTCGCGCTGGACCACCAGTGTCACGGCACCGGCCTGCTCGATGAGCCGAGCCTTGCGTGAGGACGCCCCGGTGCTGATGCGGATCAATCCGTCGGCGGTGTAGTCGTACCAAATCGGTACGCTCGCGGGCGGTCGGCCGTTGTCGGCGGCGACCGATAACACGCCGACATGCTTGTCTGCCAGGAAGCTTTGCCGCTGTTGCTCGGTGAGGGCCTTCATGGTCGGAGCCAACACCGTGGCGGGCCGCGGTATTCCTGCAGCCCCTGCGAAAGGTGGCGCTGCCGCGCGTTTTAACCCTTGGGCGTGCCCGATTGTGGGACAGGCGTCCCAATGTTGCGTCACTCCGCGTGTCCGCGACAGGAGTGTGCCGTGCCGATGTCTTTGTCAGCTAAGCTCCGACCGTAGCTGGCAGATGACGGTCAGCAATTCCGCACCGGGGCACGCGGAATGGTCATGTCGGGGTTGTGAGCGACGAGTCCGAGTCTGTCATGTTTCGGCTGTTCCGCCATCGTCGTCGTGAACGGTTACTCAGCGTCGCGGGGGATTCTGAGCAGATTGGAACACCGTGCGGTACCACCGTCGACGTATTTCGGACTCTGGTCATCTACTCAAAACCTCGATTTCGGTGATTGTTCGCGTGGGCATGATCTGCGTTCTCGCGATGGTGCCGTCAACCGTGGCGAGCAACATGAAGATCGCCGAAGTGGCGAGCATTCGGGAGTTGCCGAGCACACTCGGATTTGCCGACTCTCAGATCTATCTGGCCTCGGATGCCGACACCGCCCAGGCCGCGTCGGCATGGGTGGCAAACGGCGTGGACACGGTGCGCATCGGCGTCCCGTGGGCCGGGGTGGAGGCGACGCAGGGCGAATTCGACTGGTCGAGTGCTGATCGGGTGGTGAATGCGGCCGCGTCGAAAGGTATCGCCATCATCTGCGTCATCACCTCGGCTCCGCGGTGGGCGATGGCCTCGGGATCGCTCCCGCCGCACGGCAGTCCGAAATCGCCCGATCAGTACGGCGATTTCACCGCCGAGGTCGCGCAGCGTTACAAGGGCAAGATCGCTGCGTACGAGATCTGGAATGAACCCAACGGCGTCCTGGGCTATTCACCGTCGCCGAACCCGACCGGCTACACCGCGCTGCTCAAGGCGGCCTACCCCAAGATCAAGGCCGTCGACTCCGCGGCGGTCGTCGTCGCCGGCGCGTTGGCCTCGGGAATGAGCTGGGGAAATCTGACGATCAACCCGGTGACGTTCGTGACGAAGATGTATGCCGCAGGTGCCCGGGACTACTTCGACGCCTTGTCTTTTCACCCGTACAACTACGACTACAAGTTCTCCGACGGTATGTACCAGGTCGATTCGCCCGTCGATCAACTGATCCGGATCCGCAACATCATGGTGAGCAACGGCGACGGTGCCAAGAAGATCTGGGCCACCGAATACGGCCTGCCGACAAATCAGGTCACCGAGGAGGAACAGGCGGCGTTCATCTCCGACATGATCGCGTCGTGGCCGCAACTGCCGTATGTGGGGCCGTTGATGATCTACAGCACGCGCGATCGCGAGTCTGGTGGCTCCAGCAATGAGGATTCGTTCGGTGTGTACCGAACGGATTGGACGCCGAAACCCGCGCAGCAGGTCATCGCGTCACCGCCGTCACCGGACCCGGTGTTCGATCGGTTCGCCAAGTTCACCAACCCGGATCTGGGTGAGGTGCTCAGTCCGGTCTTCCATCCGACACCGACAGTCTGGGCGCAGGTGCGCACCGACAGCATGATCTGGGAGCTCGCGACGGGGGAGTCGGTGTACTCGCCCGGACCGGTGGGCACCGTGGCGCGGTCCCGCAAGGTCACGCCGGTCTCGCTGTTTTCCGACGGGTATCAGGACTTCACCGGCAACACCCCGATCCGGATCTGGTACTCGCCTGCGACCGGCGCGCACTGGGCCAGCAAGGGGCTCTATAGCGCGTGGGTGCCGCAGCTCGGATTGGCGATATCAGACGAGGTGGCCTCGCTGGGCAGTTCCAAGGTGGAATTCGAGCACGGCCGCATCACCTGGTCGTTGTTCGGCGGTGTGAAAGTCACCCTGTCCTGACCGGCGGTGATGCGAACGCCGCCAGCCGTTGGTCGATGACCGAGTCCCAGGCGTGCTCGCCGGTGGCGTCGGACAACGTCCGCGCGCGGACCAGCAGTTCGTGTGCGTGCTCGGCACGGCCGCAACACTTTTCGATGTCTGCCAAGAGTGCGAGGAAGAATGCGTTCATCACGCATGTGCCGTCCATCGTGAGCATCTCGAATGCCTGGAAGGCCGGTTCCGCGTCTCCCTCGCCGGATTCGAGGATCTGTGCCCATACGCTGACGATTCGGGCGGCTGCTGCCCACTGCGGGCCGCCGGCCGCTGCGAAGTCCCGGTCGACGCTGGCCGCCGCGGCTGCCGTACCGCGCAGATCGCCGAGAATAGCCGCGGATTCGACGACGGTGAACTTGGCGGCGAGGATGTTGAACACGTCGCCCCTGCTCTGCGCGAGACGTAGCGCACGCTCGGCGTAGTCGCGCATTGCTCGGCGATCGCCGCGCAACGCTTCGCCCAGCGCCATCCAGCAGTACACCCGCGGATGAAAGAAATGCATTGGATCGCTGACGGTTTCGGGCGGCGGGAAGTGATCCATCATGTGCCGGCCGGTATCGATCATCGCCTCGACGTCGCCACGCAACGCATGAACCATGACCTGGGTGAAATCACCCGCGACACCGGCGTCCGCGTCGCCGAACCTGTCGAATTGGTCGCGCAGACCGGCCACGATGACCTCGCATTCATCGAGCCTGCCGTGCGCGCCGAGCATCATGCATTGCACTGCTGCAGCGCTATAGAAGCTGCGGCCCTGGACTTCGTGCCCGATCTCGAAAGCCCGCTGTACCGCAGCCTTCGCACTCTCACTGGCCTGGCCGTCGAGGATTCCCTTCGCGCTGGCGAGGTGCAGCCACAGCGTGGCCTGGCGTTCGAGCAACTCGGGTTTGGCGGGAAGCCGGTGACAGATCTGCAATGCGTGTTCGCTCAGTGTGGCGACATCGACATACGCCGAGCGCGCCAGCGCTCGCTGGATCACTGTCTCGTGAATCTCCAGACCGGTGGCGGGGCTCAGGTCCGCTCCGGCCCGCCACGCATGGTCGGCCGCCGCGATGCCGTGTTCGTAGGGCGCGGTGAGCAGCGCGGCGGCATTTGCGGTCGCGACGGCGGCGTGCACGCCGGTGCGTTCGGTCGGAGGCAGCTGCACGAGAATCGCTTCGCGAAGCAGACCATGGCTGAAGCGGTATGCGCCGGGTCGTTCGGCGACCTCGTCGATCAAGCCGGCTTCGAATGCCGGCCAAAGATGTTTTTGCACAGCCGAGATCGGCATTTCGATGATGTCGGACAGATCCGCGACGTCGAATTCGGGACCCACCACCGCGCCTGCGCCCAGTGTGCGTCTGGTCAGCGGCTCCAGTTCGCTGAGCCGCGCACCGACCAACCCCACCACGGTCTCCGGCACCGAGTTGCTCGCCGCGCCTGCGTTGAACGCCCGAGCGAGTTCCTTGATGTAGAAGGGGTTGCCGTCGGCTTGGCGCCACAGCTGTTCGGATATCTCTGCCGATGCCGGACTGTCGACTACACCATCGATGAGTTGCAGGGCCGCTTGCCGGTCGATTCCGCCCAAGGTGATGGCGGTGGTGTCCTTCGCCCGGAGAAGACCCTGAAACCCCTCGCGATTCACCGGCCTTTCGGTTCCGTAGTACGTCCAGCACCCGACTACTTGAATGGGGATATGCGGGAACCGCGCCATCAACACCGACAAGACGGCGAGCGAGGCATCGTCAGCCAGGTGAAGGTCGTCGAGCACTATCACCAACGGTCGAACGGATGCCAGCACGCCGAGCGCGATCACGATTCCTTCGGCGAGCGCGAAGCCGGTGGCGGGCACCGGAACGGACAACGTCTCGCAATTCCATTCAGGTACCAACGCCTCCACGACACCCGGGGCCGCACGGCATACCGCCCGACGAGTCGTCTCCTGCGATTGGATGCCCAGCTGTCGCAGCACCTGAATCCAGGTCCACAGCTGGGGCAGGCCCACTCCGCTCGGGTGCGCTGCCCACGTCACCAGGTTGTCTTCGGCGCGCCCGAGGTTGGCCACAGCTGAGGCCAGCGAGGTCTTACCGATACCGCTTTCTCCGAGGATCAGCGTGAATCCGCCAATGCCGGACCGTACCTGGTGCACTCCAGCCGCTGCGACACGCAGTTCCGCACTACGGCCCACCAGTGCGGGCGGCTCCAGATGATGTGTTCTGGATGCCGTTTCGGTACCGACCGGCGGTATGCGCAGTTCGGCGGCATCATCGGTGATCTTGTCGAAGAGTTCCTGCAGCTCGGTACCGGGGGTGCTGCCGATCTCATGACGCAAGGTGGCACACGCGCGGTCGAAGGCGCGTACCGCGTCAGCGCCGCGGCCGGCGCGATGGAGGGCCAGCATCAGATGTCCCCACAACGCTTCCGCCGTCGGGTTCTGGGCCAGAGCCGCTTCGATGTCGGGTACCAGTTCGATACCGGCGCCGAGCCGCAGACCGGCATCCAGACGTGCCTCGGTTGCGCTTGCCCGCAATGCTGTGAGTCGTCGTACGGTGGGGGCGGCGAAATCGTGATAAGCGAACTCCCCGAACGGATCTCCGCGCCACAGCGCCATCGCCTCACCGAACAGACTGTGCGCCCCGCCGGGATCGCTGCGGCGCAGCGCCGTGCGCCCCGCCGACACCAGTTCTTCGAACTGATGCATATCCACGGTGTCGCCTGGCAGCAGGACCAATCGGTACCCGTGCGGATGCGATTCCACCCGCTGCCCGCCGGGCTCTTCCGAGTCTGGCGCATTGAGGATGCGCCGCAGATTGGCGATATAGGAACGTAGTGACACCGGCGCCTTCGGCGGGGCGGCGTCACCCCACACGCAGTCGATGAGTCGATCGACGCTGACGATGCTGCCGTGATCGGCAAGTAGTACCGCAAGCACGCAACGTTGCTTCGGGCCCCCGAGGGTCACCGCGGAACCGCCGACGCGCGCCTCGATCACGCCAGACAGCGTGTACTCGACCATGGCCCCGCCCTCGGCTCCGAGAATAGTTTGCTGAGACAATACCTGCGCGCGGTTGATCCAGCTCAGCGATAACAAATCTCGTTCAGGTCTGGGTGCGTGTGCCGGCTTTCTTGGGTCGGGGTCTGTCGGTGCCGGCGATCGCCGGTGCGTGTGCAGCACGCGGGCGGATCAACGCCCGAACGGCATCGACGAGCACGTCAATGAGGCGCTCGTGC
Source organism: Mycobacterium sp. (assembly GCA_016197405.1). Taxonomy (GTDB): domain Bacteria; phylum Actinomycetota; class Actinomycetes; order Mycobacteriales; family Mycobacteriaceae; genus Mycobacterium. Next base: position 8,793 of record JACPVR010000019.1, on the reverse strand, counting down.
GAGACCACTGCGGTCCCGGAAGCGTTGGCGGTGATCCACCCGACCGTCGCGGTGCGCATCAGCACGGCGACGGCCTGCGGGTCGCTGCATTGCGCGTGGCCACTCTCGGTGAGACGGGTGAGTTCCCCGACGGCCATCGAGCTGAAGACCTCGATGAGCTCGCGTCCGCGTTCCCGCAGACGTGGTTCGTTGACCTGTCCCTGCTCCAGAAACACTCTGCGCAGGAACGGATCCCGCACGATCTCGCTGTTCAGGCGGCGGACCTTGTCCAGGAATGCCTCTACCGGATCGTCAATCGAGCCGCCGGCGATGTGCGCCGCGAGCCTGGTCACCCGCTCGTTCATCGCGGCACCGAGTACGCCGATCTTCCCGTCGGGGAATTGGGCGTAGAGCGTGCCGAGGGCGATATGGGCGCGTTCGGCGATCTCGCGGACCCCGGTTTTGTCGTAACCGACTTCGCCGAACAACTCCTGTGCTGCGGCGATGATGTCGTGATACTTCGGCGAGCGTTCTGCCGATTCGCCATCGGCGTCCGCCTCGAGGGGGCGGTCCGCCATCAGGGGGACTCCAGCCGGGCGCGCATAGCCCTCGACGTTAGCAGCGGCCGCGAATCCGGCGCTCGCAGACGGCGCGAGTCGGATGATGTTGCAACTAGAACAAAATGCTATCTTCGTTCTATCGGGGTTGCCTCAGGACGAATGGAGTGGCGAGTGTCGGGTATTGGTTTGCATCGGGCTCCACGCGGTACCCGTCGGCGAGATCGCTGGATTGGGGCCCTCGCCCCGATCGTGGTGGTGGCCCTGGCTGTACTGCTGGCGACTCCGCCGGGTAAGGCGGCGGCCTTCGCCGAGGACATCTGCTACAGCGCGGCGGGGCGCCCCGCGCAAACATGCGCCGATCTGCCCAAGGTGTGCCCGCTCAGTGAACCGGCCGGGCCCGCCTGTCGGATAGCCGCGCTCGCCGCGATCACCGCGGCATCCCTGCGACCGGGCAGTGGGCGCAGCCTCGTGCACTCCGATTCGACGTACATCATGGCTCGCGCGGTGGGCTTTTCGGCTGATGACGCCTACTGGATTGCCGCCTACGACGAGGCAACCGACCTCGGTACATTCACCCCCAAGGGCATCGACGGTAAACCCGTTGCCAACAGTGCCGCGCTGACCACCAGTGACATCGGCGGATTGGTCCGGACGAACTTCGGCACCGGGGGCTTGCTGTTCCACTTCGTCGCGACGATGAAAGATCAGCCGAATCAGAATCCCGACGGCCTGCACCCCGATCCCACCGACGCGCGGCACGAGGTCATGCTCACCCACCTTCGCCGTTGGGCGATGGCGGCCCCGGGTAGCGCCGTCCCGTTGTGTACCGGGGGATTCACCACACCATCCGCGGCGGGCGACATCGCCACCGGCGACGCGTGCTTCGGCGGACCCAATCCGGTTCCCATTCGGGGTGTGCTCAGCGTGGAGGCTCCGACGGCGGTTCCGTTCGCGACATCGACCGGTTTGCAGGTCATTTCCGGAAAGGTTCACTCCGATCAGTTCGACTCGTGGGTCGGTGGGGCACAGCGCTCGGCAGACGCCCGGGCCGGCATCTATCTGCATGTGCTGGCAGACCGCATATCGCATCACCGGTGCACTGACGCCGCTTCCATCGTCATACCCGCGCACGGCGACGGGCGCTTCCGCGAAGACCTCGACAATCCCGAATGCGACCAGGGTCTGCACGCGTTGCGCCACATCTATGAGACCGGTGTGCCGTTCGCGCGCCTCGACGGCCCCGACCGAACCACCGAGGCGGCGCTGCCGCAGATCTATGACGAACTGATGGCGTTCGCGCAGTCGCGCGGTGTGCTCAACCCACAGGCGCAGGCCATCAAGGCTTCGGTCGTCGACGAAGGTCTCATCCAGGCGTTGCAATACCCCGACGGCGTCGCGCGGATGACCGCGGTCACCGCCGTCGCGTGTCGGCTCGGATTCGAACCGTTCCCCGGTGAACCGGCATGTGTGACGGCGCAGCGCTAGTTGGCACTGCTGCTCGGTCATCGGGATGTGCAGCCCGTGGCCTCGTAGGCAGCGGCGTCCCGGAAGTACTGTCCGCGAGGGTAATACGCACCCATGGTGTCGGCTTCGTGGTTGAGTTCGGCGTTGCCGATGCCCTGCGCGAAGCCCGGGTCTGCAAGCATGTTGCGCATCAGTAGGACGGTGCCGGGAACGGTACCCATCGGCAGCCATGCGACACCGCAGGCCTCGGAGGCGTTGCGCGGTCGATCCTGCGGTGCTGAGACCACGATGGTGAAAGTTCCATCGGCACGCACCGGCACGGCATGGTCGGGCAGGCATCGAACGGCTTGCGTCGTGGCGAGAATCTCGGTGCACATCGACCAGTACCGAACCTGCCCAGCTCCCATCGGGCTCTGCCCTTGATAGGTGTCCGGATGGGTGGGCATGGCGGCCGTCAGCGCCAAGACCCTTCCGTAGTTCGGGTTGAGCAGCGTCGAGACGTACTGATTGTCGACGTTTGCGCCCAACCCGCCGGCTGCGCCCGAGGATGTCGCGGTGCTGACCCTGTCGTAGATGGCATCGCCGAGCAGGTCGCTGTGCAGGATCTGGGTGTACACGGTGGCGGTGTTGACGAACTTCTGCCATGACGGCGGGTTGGTCCCGACCGCCCCGATGGTTCGGTCACCGCCTGCCGGTACCGGCGCGAATGACGCGCCGGGGGTGACCCCGCCGTGGTTGTCGGTGCAGGTGCGGGCCACGGTTCCGGCAGCGTCGACGGTCGCCACGGTGGGCAGGCCCCCTCCCGTCGCCTGGTCGGCAGCGGCGTCGACGTCATAGATCCGGTAGATGATGGTCACGAGATGTTCGGCGATGGCGCCTTCGCCGGAGTAGAGCGTGTTGACCGGGCGCCCCGATGCCGGTGCCGTTCCCGGCGCGATACGCAGGCTGTACGAGCGTGCCGTGGTGTTGCGGTCGGCGCCGGCCAGGAACGGGTTGCTCGAGCCGGCATCGGGAGTGATCGCGGTGTCGTGCACGGCGTCCCCGGATCCTCCCGGTCCTTGCAGCGCATAGGCCATATAGCGGGCATGGGGGAATTGGCCCGAGATCCGGATCTGCTGCCCAGAGCGCAGTGGTACCACGATCTTCCAATAGCGGGCATTGAGGTCGGGGAACAGGGTGTTTCCCACGGGGCTCCAACCGCAGCCCGGATCGGCGCCGAGCCGGGCTGTCGGCTGCACGATCTGCAGGGCCGTGGTCACCAGTATCGCGAGCGCGGCGATGGTCCTGCGGCCGTTCACCGGGGTGAACCGCAGCCTTTCGCGATGACCGGGTTGTCGATGAACCCGATGCCGTCGACCTCCACCCGAACTCGGTCGCCGGGCTGCAGCATTCGGCCTGCGGCCCAGCCGATCCCGGCGAAAGTGCCGCAGGCGACGAGGTCGCCGGGCTCCAGTTGCAGGAAGGAACTCAGACGTCGCACGATCTCGACGGGTCCGAGTATCAGGTCGCGAATGCGCCCGGACTGGCGCAGCTCGCCATTGAGATAGGTACGCAATTCGGCTGCTCCCTGGTCGAATTCGCTGCTGGGTACCAGGCATGGGCCAACCGGGCCGTGGCTGGGATAGCTCTTCGCCAGATTGGTGGCGGTGGGATTGTCGAACTGGAGATCGCGGATCGACACGTCGTTGGTGATGGTGTAGCCGGCGATGGCGGCTTCGGCCTGCTCGGCGTCGGCTTCGAAAACCCGTGTGCCGATGACAGCGACGATCTCTCCTTCCCAGTCGACCTTGGACATGTTGGGCGGCAGCATGATCGGATCCGTGGGTCCGGTGATCGCCGAGGTCGCCTTGGCGAAGAAGTACGGAATCTTCGGGCGGGGGTGGGCAAGCAGATTACCGGCTGCCAGTGTTATGAGCCGGGGCTCTCGCAGCAGCCACCTGAGGTTTACCTCGCGGCGGTGGTCACGGGCATTGAGCCCGATCGCCAGGAACTTCGGGGGTTGCGGGATCGGGGCCGCCAGAGTCGTCGACTCGGCGGGTCGTCGCGGAGCATTCGCGATCAGCGTCGCGGCGCGCAGCTGCCAGCCGGGCTGGCTGATCAGTTCGATGACCGACACCGGCCCGCTACCGTAGGACAGATCGGCGATCTCGTCGTCGACGACGATGCCAGGACGGTATCGGCCCTGTTCGTCGAGGAAGGTGACGATCCGCATCGGCTGTCTCACAGTGTCTTCCACCGGATCGTGCGCATCCCGCTGCGGGGCTTGCGGCCATCGGGCGGAGCCGACCCCCGGCGTGCCAGCTCAGCGGCCGACGCTCCGGCATCCACGAGGCGGCCGAGGACATCCGGGTCGAACTCCACCCCGATCGGATTGGCCTCGAACTCGCCGCCCGCGATCCACTCCATGAGCGCCGGGTTGGACTCGAAATTGTCGACCTGGAGTTCGAGGCGGTTTCCATCGGGATCCTCGTAGTACATCGAGGTGGTCGGGCCGTGGTTGATGCACCACACGGGAACGATGCCGTGCCCGGCAAGTCTCCGATAGTTGGCGACGAGCGACTGCAGGCTCGGGTAGGTGAAGGCGATGTGGTCGACTCCGAACAGCTTGCGGTGAAATTTCCAGCCGCGCGCCGGCAGCCGTACCGCTTTGGGCACGGTGACCAGAGCTATGCGGTGATGTTCTTCGTCGTAGGTGAGAAAGGTGACGCGCTTGTTGCGGAACACCACCACCGCATCCAGGGTGTGGGTGTACCACTGGGCCATCTCGTCGGGGCGCGGCGTCTTGAAGACGATGTGGGCCAGCCGGTTGGGTGCGTGCGGTCTGGGTAGCTGCTGTTCGATGTCCGAGGGGTCGACGAGAACCCCGGTATCGCGTGCGGATTTCATCGCAGTTCCTTTCTGGGCGCCACCGAGATGGCTCACTGCCGCGGTTCCAGCGTGAAGTAGAGCAGTGTTCGCAGACCGGTGCGGGTTTGTATCGAGAGGCGGCACAGCTGGCGATTCGGGGTCTGCGATCGAACCTCACTGGTGATTCGACGTATCGGCCGGGGGTTCTCCGGTAAGTCGTAGGTGATGAGTAATTGGTCATCGGCGCGGTTGAGTGTGAACCAGGCCCAACGGGCATCCCGAATCCAGAGGTTCACTCCGCAGTTAGCTCGGAATACCTTGCCGTGGTAGATGATCGACACCAGGGTGTTGAATGAGCAGAGAATCAGCCGGCGAGCCGATTCGGGCAGCGCCGTCGTCAGCGGTAGCGCCGTCACTCGTGCGGTGTGACGTCCCGACGGGGTGTCGGCCGACGGCGCACGCAGTGAGTCGAAGAGCGCGGTCGCGGTGACCATCGTCATTGTCATGTGTGGATGTCCTGCACTATGAGAGCCGCGGCGCGTTCGGCCAGGGCCGCGATGGTCAGCGACGGTGGTACACCGAGCGCACGGGGGATTGCCGCGCCGTCGGTGACGTAGAGTCGCGGCTCGCCGAAAACCTCGCCGGTGTGGGCGAGCACGCCCCCGGAAGCCGAAGCGGCGATCGGCGCTCCGCCGAGCGGATGCGCCGAGACCAACCGGTGTGGGGCCCCCAATACGCGTGGGCCGCCTGCCGCCCGCGCCGCCGTCATCTCGGCGTCCATCCGCCGGTAAACCGACGCAGACAGGTGCCGGCCCGCATCGGTGCTCAGCCCGCCCCTGACGGGGTACAACCTCGCAGGCGAGTTGTCGTCGGACATCCCGATCAGCAGATCCAAACCACCTGGGAGGAAGGGTAAGTCGGCGTCGATGTAGTAGGCACCATCGGTATGGGCGGCGGAGTTCACCAGGACTCCGGAGGACGCCCCGGGGTCTCGCCGGGCGCCGCGCACCAACACCGGGTAGTCGGCATTGCCGGAGAATCGCGCGCCCAGCTGCGCGGAGATGGCGGGCAGCGTGCGCCACCGGTCGCGGGCCTGGAACAACAATCGGGTGGTGTTCATGGTGCCCGCGGCCATGATCAGCCGGTCGCCGCGCACCGTCACACGCGTTCGGGTGCGATGGTCGATGGCCTGCACCTGGTATCCGCGGTCGGCGCGGCCGATGTGAACCACTTCGCACAGCGGCCAGATCTCTGCTCCCGCAGCGCGGGCTGCGGGCAGATAGGTCAGATCCAGTGTGGTCTTGGCTGCGTGCGTGCAGCCGAGGACGCAACTGCTGCAGCGCACACATCGCGTATGGTCGATTGCCAGATGCGGTAACTCCATCGTCATGCCGCTGCGGGACAGGGCGATGTTCACGGCTCGGGGTTTCGATGACGGTGGCGCCGGGCTCGGTCGTTGCATGTCCCGTACCTTGGCGAAATAGGGCGCCATCTCGTCACTGGTGATCTCGGGCGGGAAGGCATCCCAATAATCGGGATCCGGTGCGCGTTGGATGGCGGCATAGACATGCGAGCCTCCGCCGACACCGCTGGCGCCGAGTACGGTCAGCCGCGGGAACCGATGAAGTTCGTACAGTCCGTCGATATTCACCCGGACATCGACAGACCGGTTTTGACCGGCGAAGCGGTTATTGCGCAGCAGCTTTCGGGATCCCCACAAACCGCGGGGTAACGATCGCCCGACCGAGGGTGCGACGTCGGCGGCGGCCGGGCCCCACCACGGTCCACGTTCGAGGAACAGCACCCGCATGCCGCTCTGTGCCAGCCGCGTTCCGATGACTGCGCCGCCGAATCCGGTGCCGACGACGAGGGCGTCGTAGCGGATCATCGGAAGTTCTCCGGGCGGGAGAAGAGCAAGGACAGCACATGATGTGGCGCCTCGCGCCGAAGGCGAGACACCCGTAGCGCAGACACCAGCGCGCCGAGCAGGAATACCGCCGACACCGCGATCTCGTCGATCACCCGTGACTCGGGAACCGGCCCATCGTGCACGCGGTGCAGCAGCGCGTCGTAGGTGTTCCCACAGCGATTGGCCACCGTCATCTCCAGCGCGGTTGCTTCCACCAGATCTGCCGCTCGCGGGCCGAGGAAGGATTCGGTCTCGGCGCGCAGGGCCGGCTGAGGAGCGAAATCGTTGGCTGCCAGCGCTTGTGCATAGAGGATCGCGGTCCACGTCGCCGGTTCGAACACGGCCGCATCACCGCCGACGATCGCGGCCAGCTCGTCGGGGCTGGAGCCGGTGTGCAGCGCGAACGTCTCATGCGCCACTTGGCAGTGTCGGCATTGATTGGTCAACGCCACGCCGTATTTGATCTGTTCGCGCAACCGCTCGGAAAGTCCGTCAGGCCCGTGCGCCGCGCGCAGCTGCCTACGGTTGGCCGCGACGCGTCTGGCGTAGCTGCGCAGTTCGGCGATGGTGAAGGTGCGCCGCGTCTGGGCGATCATCGGGTGACCCCGGCAGGCGTGCGGGTTTCGACGCGTACCGGCAGGGCCGAGAAGCTCCACATTCCGATGTCTTTGTCGTCCAACCGGATTGGCGGCGCGTCAGCTATCAGGGACACCGTCTTGAACTGTTCGGCGAAAACCCGCAGTGCGATACGCGCTTCCATCCGGGCCAGGGTGGCCCCGATGCAGGTGTGGATACCGGTGCCGAAGGCCAGGTGCCGGTGGACATCGGGCCGCTCGGGATCGAAAAGCTCGGGACGCTGATAGCGGTCTTCGTCGACGTTGGCAGCGCCCAGCATGACGATCAGCTGGGCGTCGGCGGGCAACGGCACTCCGGCCAGTACCGCTGCGGCGGTGGTGCGGCGCAGGGTACGTTGCAGCGGCGCGTCCAGGCGCAGGGTTTCCTCGACGAAGGCCGTGAGGACGTCCTGGTCGTCGCGCAGAGCGTCCAGAAGCTGCGGGTCGGCGGCGATACGGTGAACGGCGCTACCCAGGACGCTGGCGGTCGTCTCATATCCTGCCACCAGGATCTGCAATGCGCTGGTGAGGATTTCGACGAGACTCAGCTCGCCGCGGCGATAGGGCCCCACCAGGGCATCGACGACGTTGTCCCCACCGGTCTGCAGGCGGGCGGTGAAGATGTCGAGCACCTCGAGGTTGAACTCCATGATCAACCGCGCCAGCTGAGGGTGCTGAGACAAGCCTGTTCTCGGGTACCCGGGCCGGTCGGCCAACGGGTTGGGTATCCGCAGTAACCGCGTCCGGTCGTGTTTGGGAAGCCTGCGGGCCAGACGCGAAGCGGCAGGTGCGGCCGCGGCCAAGCCCGCCAGCTGGCGGAATCTGTCTCTCGGGCCGCGGGGCACCGGAAGGCCCGGACCGCCGTACGGGATGACCAGCCGCACGGCTGCGTCGCCGTAGCGGTGCAACCGTGCGAGATCGGATTCTGAAGACGGAAACCCGAACAGTGTGGCGATGACACTGAGCGGAATGGGGTTGGCCCACAATGCCATCAGATCACCGCAGCCGGCCCGTGCCAGTGCAGTGGTCCGCCGGACCGCCTGTTCGGTGATGAACTCGTCGAGCTGGTCGAGAGCTCGGCGGGTGAACAGGCCTTGTAGCGCAGCGCGCACCCGCTTGTGCTGATCGGGCGCCATCGCCGACATGACCGGCACCTCGTGATCGGGAAATGGCTGCCCGTCGTAGAGCCATGGGTTGCGCAGCACTTCGGTGACAGTCGAATGGCCTGCGACGGTCCAGAAGTTCGGGTGACCTGGTACCGGTTGCACCGGCGGGTGGTTTAGCCTCGATCCACCGATGTATCGGCTGGTCGCAGGGTGTCGGAATGAGGAAAGTGCCCTTTGAACTGGGAAGATTGGTGTTCTCGACGCACTAATCAGTCCAGGTCAGAAAGGCACTTCCGGTGAAAGTGTCCCATAGT